>CBDBDC010000003.1:1480000-3539626 GCA_965203585.1 Actomonas sp. | reverse complement strand
CTTGGTCGGGCTGTGCCCGTTCCATGATGATCACGACCCGAGTTTGCGGGTCACGCCCGGCAAAGGCCTGTGGCGGTGCATGAGCTGCCAAGCAACGGGCAACGTGATCCAGTTCGTCCAAAAGTTCGACGGCGTGTCGTTCCGCCACGCCTTCGAATTACTCAAAGACGGCGCGGCTTTCAGCGGCGCCCCGGTCGGAGCTCCGGTGAAAAAGGCGACGGTGCCGAAACTCTCCGCGCCGGTGAAACCCGACGCCGACGACCAAGCCGCGCTCAAGCAGATCCTCGATTACTACCACGAGCGTTTGCCGGCAAATGCTTCGGTGCTCGACTATCTCAAAAAGCGCGGGATCACCAACGAAGCGATGGCGACGTTTGGGCTCGGCTTCGTCGACCGCACCCTCGGCCTGCGACTGCCGCAGAAGAACCGTGCCGAGGGCGCGGCCATCCGCGAACGGTTGCAGCGGCTCGGCGTGCTGCGCAAGACCGGCCACGAACACTTGCGCGGCCGCATCGTGTTTCCTGTCGTCGCCGAGAACGGCGACATCGGCACCGTCTACGGCCGCGCGATCGACGACGGCGGCAAACATGACCGGCACCTGTTTTTGCCGGGGCCGCAACGCGGGATCTGGAATCCCGCGGCGCTCAAATCACCCGAGATCATCCTCACCGAAGGTATCATTGATGCCCTCACATTTTGGTGCGCGGGCTTCCCAAACGTGACGACCAGTTACAGCGCGAAAACATTGCCCGAAGAATTACTCACCGCGCTCATCGCGGCGAAAACGCAGCGCGTTTTTATCGCCTTCGACCGCGACGATCCCGGCGACAAGGGCGCGGCCGAAGTGGCCGCGCAACTCACCGCGCACGGCATCGAATGCCGCCGCGTGTTGTTCCCTCACGGTCAGGACGCGAACCGCTACGCCTTGGCCGTGACACCGCCCGAAAAATCCCTCGGCATCCTGCTACGCAGTGCGGTGCCCATTGGCGAGCAGGCAGGGCCTGCACCCATTTTGCGCGGCGTCGATGCCGCCACGTCCTCAAAGACCGACTTGTCCGCCGAAGCCTCGGCAAAGGCGGAGCTGTCGACTGACGAGTCGAACATGCCCGTGCGCGCTCCTTCTTCTTTAGCTGCTAAAGCTGCTGTTGCGGCTGAGCCGACCACTCCGCCGGAATCGGCGGCTAAAGAAAAAACCGACGTGCCGGCAACGACGGCGCGCAATAATGGCAGCGGCACCTTGCCGCCCGTCGAGCTCATCAAAGACGAATCCGAGGAAGTGATCCTCGCGGTCGGTGATCGCGAATACCGCGTGCGTGGTCTGGCGAAAAACACCGGCTTTGAATCCCTCAAAGTATCGCTGCGCGTGAGTGTGCAAGGGCTTGATCTTGCCGAAGCTCGACCGAGCGAAGGCAGATGGCATCTGGACACGCTCGACCTGTGCATTGCGCGTCAGCGCGACGGCTTTGTCGCGGCGGCCGCGATGGAAACGACGCTTAAACCGGAGCTGTTGAAACGCGATCTGGGCAAAGTGCTGGGCAAGTTGGAGGAACTGCAGGAAGCGCGTTTGAAGGCCGATGTTGCCCCGAAAAACGACGCGCCATCGATGAGCGAAAAAGAGCGCGAGGCCGCGCTCGGTTTGCTGCGTGATCCGCGCTTGTTGGATCGCATTGTTGAGGACTTTGCCGCGTGCGGTGTGGTCGGCGAAGAGACCAACAAACTCGTGGGTTACCTGGCGGCCGTCTCGCGCAAACTCGACAACCCGCTGGCGATCATCGTGCAGTCCACCAGCGCAGCCGGAAAAACGGCACTCATGGAAGCGGTGCTTGCGTTTGTGCCGCCAGAGGAGCGCGTCAAATACTCCGCGCTGACGGGCCAAGCGCTGTATTACCTCAGCGACGCGGATCTGCGTCACAAGATTTTGGCCATCGTCGAGGAGGAAGGCGCGGAACGCGCCAGCTACGCTTTGAAGCTGCTGCAGTCGGAAGGGGAGTTGACCATCGCCTCGACGGGAAAGGATCCCCACACGGGCCGGATGACGACGCAGGATTACCGTGTCGAAGGCCCGGTCATGATCTTCCTGACGACCACCGCCGTGGACATCGACGAAGAGCTGTTAAATCGCTGCCTCGTTTTAACCGTCGACGAAGGCCGCGAACAAACCGCAGCCATCCATCGCTTGCAGCGCGAACGCGAAACCCTCGCCGGGTTGTTGCGGCGCGAGGGGCGCAGCCAGGTCTTGGCGACGCACCGCGCCGCTCAGCGGCTGTTGCGACCGCTCGCCGTGGTGAATCCGTTCGCCGAGCAGTTGACGTTTTTGGACGACCGCACGCGCACGCGGCGCGATCACGGAAAATACTTGGCGCTGATCAAGTGCGTCGCGTTGCTGCACCAATACCAACGACCGATCAAAACGGTCGTTACGGCCGACGGATCGACCGAAAAAACCTTGGCCTACATCGAGGCGACGGTTGCCGACATCGCCGCAGCAAACCGCCTTGCGCATGACGTGCTCGGTCGCTGTCTCGATGAAATGCCCCCGCAGACGCGGCGCCTGTTGCTGCTCCTGGAAAAGATGATCGGCGGGATCTGCGCAAAGCGCAAAGTCGAGTGCGCCGACGTATCGTTTACGCGGCGCGAGGTGCGGGAATTTACCGGTTGGGGAAACTCGCAATTGCACGTCCATCTGTCGCGCCTGGTCGAACTGGAATACGTGCTCACGCACCGCGCCGATCACGGGCAAGGATTGGTTTACGAGTTGGTCTACGACGGTGCCGGCAAGGACGGCGACCGGTTCATGTCCGGGCTGATCGATGTGGGGAAATTACGTTCCGCGCATAACTACGACGAAAAGAATCCGGGGCAAAACGGGGAGCATCCGGCCCCCGTCCGGCCCATATCCGGCCCCCATCCGGGGCCGATCCGGCCTCCGGAAAACGACGCTTCTCCCTCTGAGGAATCGCCCGGCGCGGCGAGCGCGTCCGAAAACGCACATCAGGACGAAGTGGTTTTGGTCGCCGCGTCGTAATCGTAGTCATGCCGAAGAAAGGCCAACGACAGGAGCCGCGACCGTTGGGCGCGGAAGGGGACAGCGAAGGGTTTGCCGCGTTGGCCGATGCTTATCTGGAGTCGCTGCGGGTGCGCAACTACTCGGTGCGCACGATCGCGGGCCGTGAACACCACTTACGTGAATTTATCTCGTGGGCCGAGGAACGCGGTCTGGCGCGTCCGGCCGAGGTCACCAAACCCACGTTGGAACGTTATCAGCGTTACCTCTTCCACTACCGCAAGAAGAACGGCCAACCGCTGTCCTTCCGCTCGCAGAACGGGTGCCTCGTGCCCGTGCGCGCCCTGTTCAAATGGCTGTGCCGGCAAAACCTTTTGCTCGCCAATCCGGCGGCCGACCTGGAACTGCCCCGGGCCGAAGCACGCTTGCCGCGCCATGTGCTCACGGCAGGGGAGGCCGAGCGCGTGCTGGCGGTTCCCGACGTATCCGGAATCCTGGGACTGCGCGACCGCGCCATGTTGGAAACGCTCTACTCGACGGGCATGCGGCGCATGGAATTACTCGGGCTCAAACTCTACGATCTCGATGCCGAACGCGGCACGGTCATGGTGCGCCAGGGCAAAGGAAAAAAGGATCGCATGGTTCCCCTGGGCGAACGGGCGTTTGCGTGGATCCACCGGTATCTCGACGAAGCGCGGCCCAAGCTCGCGCTCTCGCCCGATGCGGGCCGCGTGTTTTTGACCAACGTCGGACTCGAGTTTGAGCCGAACCGCCTGACCCAGTTGGTGCGTGACACGATCGACGCGGCTCAGATCGGCAAGACCGGGTCTTGCCATCTGTTCCGCCACACCTGCGCGACCCTGATGCTCGAAGGCGGAGCGGACATCCGCTTCATCCAACAGTTGCTTGGTCACGCCAAACTCGAGACCACGCAGATCTACACGCAGGTCTCGATCCGGCAGTTGAAGCAGGTCCACACCGCGACCCATCCGGCGCGGTTGGAACGGGCCGAAGAGCTCGCCGAGGAAGAAGCCGAGGACGCCGGGGAGTAACCGGAACAGGACTCTTTTTTAGTTGCTCAACGCGTCGCGCTGGCCATCGTAAACGATGCTCGCCCGAGCGCACGACGCGCCTGGGAAAACGCGAGCGACTGACGAACCCCAACCGGAGGAGACGAAGCCCACAAACCGCCGCTCGAAACGGCCCCCGCTCTTTGCATTGGTTGTCCGGCCGACCCGACCCCGACACCGCTCTAACTCTCGTCCTGAAAACGCCGCTGCGGACTGAAAAACCGCACTATGCGTTTTTTGTCCGAAGACCCCGAAAATGCGCCCGGTTGCGACTCCGCAAGTCGCTGAACTGCACTAGGAAAACCAGTCCTCCGGCGCTACGACGGCACTGGGCTGCGTTGTTGCCCCAGATAGAACAGGACCTTACCGCGATGGCTACCGATTCCCAGATGATACCGGTAACGTTGCCACGGTAGCTGATGGTTTCCAATCTAATGCTTCTGCCGGGCTACTTACCGTTGCTTTCGGTATTGCAGTTGCCGACGGCCCGCTTCCGATAGGGGATATAGCTGCTTCGGGAATTGTTCTATACGTCGGGGCGACCGAAGGATATGAGTTGTTGACTAGGGCTCGAGATAGAGCTCGAGCAGAGCAGAAAAGAAAGAGAACTGTAGGTCATCCCGTGTTGGTGGTGCCGAACCGTAGTATGAGTCGTGCAGGCCCTGATGTCACGTTTACGGAGGCGGTAATACTTGGGAAAATGAACCAGGACATCAGTGCAAGGACTCGTGGTCTGGCCAAGAGTATCGCCGTCGCTGTCTCTTACATAGATGAAACCGCATATGATATGCCAGCAGTGTTGCCAAATGGAGTTACCATCCCCGGACATTATCACCCACTGGATGAGAATGGAAATAGATTGCCTGTTCAACATATTCGAGCCAGGGAAACTTAAACGAAAGTAAGTAATATGAAATTTTTCACGCGTGAACTGCATGACAAGGCTCAGAACACCCCCCCGGATACAGGTCAGTGGGAAGAGGTGTTGCGCAGATATCAGGAGCATGTTCTCGAATTACGACCTGAAATTGATAGAGATTGGAAATCCCTTTTGGATTTATATATCCATGACGCGGAATTGGTATGGATTGATAGGGATGAGGACAGATCTTTGGTAATCAGTATCGATCTTACTAACACCATAGGAAGTGATATCGGATTTTGTAAACTTGTCTTTTATGAGATATTTGATGAGAAAATAATCGGCGAAGTTCAGGGAGATGTCTGTCTTTATAGTGAGTTAGTTATGTCGGAAAATGGGGAGATGGTTTACTCGGTTCTTTTGTGGAAATCGGAAATCAGTGTCTCGGCGAAAAGTGTGAAGTTAATAAAGCTGAATACGGCCTAAGGCCAACGGCAACACAGCCACGCCAACGCAGTCCACGCCCCTGCGGCACACGGCGCGCCAGCCCTCCGTCACCCGCTTTGCGGGATCCTCCAGTCTGTCACGTCGTCTGCTCGTTCCCTCACACCTGAGGCGGTGCTCAGTCCACTGGGCACAAGCCCCACCGGCGACGGCCTGGGCGCTAAGATCGGGGCCAGCGGAAGGGGACATTGCGTGACTCTTTACAAATCGCTCCATCCGGCTAAGGGCTTCTTTTTTAGTTGCTCAACGCGCCCTGCTGGCCATCGCTGGCGACGCTCGCCCGAGCGCACGACGCGCCTGGGAAAACGCGAGCGACTGACGAACCCCAACCGGAGGAAACGAAGCCCACAAACCCGCCGCTCGAAACGGCCCCTGCTCTTTGTATTGGTTGTCCGGCCGACCCGACCCCGACACCGCTCTAACTCTCGTCCTGAAAACGCCGCTGCGGACTGAAAAACCGCACTATGCGTTTTTTGTCCGAAGACCCCGAAAATGCGCCCGGTTGCGACTCCGCAAGTCGCTGAACTGCACTAGGAAAACCAGTCCTCCGGCGCTACGACGGCACTGGGCTGCGTTGTTGACCCAGATAACGCACTGGTTGTTGTCGGCCTGACTGCATCTCCGCATCCAGACGAAGTCTTAGAAGGTGGTTATGGTCCGATTCACGTTGCAATGCATACCATAACTCTTACATTTCCTGATGGAGCTGATGTAGCCGCAATCATAGATGAAGTATATGCGGGATTACAAGAGTTCGAGAACTTCGAACCGAACAACACGACCGTCAGTTTCGATACAACAACTCGTGTTGCGACTTTTACGATTAAAGGTTTGCAGGGTCTGGTAAGCGCAGTGCTCAGTGATTGGAGGTTCCGAGTTAAAGTCTACTACGATCCGGGAAATTACCTCGTTCGGGCAATTACTTTGGATAGCGACACAAGCGCTGTTACGGGTCGATTTGATGGCCACCCTCTTATCGGTTGGCGAACTTGGGAAGTGTTCGTTTCCCCGAACGATCCGAATGTTCTTAGAATTACAACTCACGCAAAGGAGCGCAGTCGTGTTCTGGGAGTTGAATTGGGGCGTGCACTCGGAGGAGCTAGCGCTCAAATGGAGGTGTGGGATCGATATCTTGAAAATATTGCGGAATATTGGAGAAAAAGAACTGGGGCAGTATCATCGCCCGTTTTAGCCACTGAAACCTCGGAGACACCCGGAGGGTAATAGCCAATGAATTCGTCAAACTTCAGTTCAAAACGAACACCAAATTTGGATTGGACGCGAAAGGCCCGTCGACTTTCGGTGTGTGTTTTAGTTCTTCCGAATTTTGTGTCTTCAATAGTATGGCTATTTACCTTCAAATACCCGTCTTTTACGTCGAAGGATGAGCTAATTCCACTGTATATTTTGGCTTTATGTGCCAGTTTCGTTAGCATTCCGATTGGCTGGAAAATGCTCAGGAATCGAACCAAGACTCCATTATTCATTGTCTGTTTTTTATCTATTCTCTTTGGAGTTTTGATTAGTGCCTACGGAATCGTATGGACTTTTGGTTTAGCTATGAGTTCAATATAGTCGAAGGTAGGCAAAAGGGGCACTTAAAGGGGACATTGCTTGATTCTTGACAAAATGCGTTTCACGCGCCGCGTTTGGTCCTGTTGAGCAAGTCTGAAGCGGCGAACATATTGACTGACAGTCGCGGGCTGCCCCATTCCGAGACGCTCCGTGATCCAACGAGCTCCATCGAAATGAGGGCAATTCTGGAGGAGTGATAATCTTGGCACGAACCGGATTGAGGTGGATGGAGTGACTTACCTCCGCCAAGGCATGGCCGGGTTGAACGAGCAGAGACTTAAATCTCCCTTGGAATGGTCTTCCCTTAATTTTGCGCAAGCGGTTGAACCGGCAGACCCAAGTGCCCTGCAACCACTTCATGCCTTCACTTAAATTTGGCTCCGGAGTCTCCATCGCCATGTGGAAATGATTACGCATGATGACGAAGGCATGCCGCCGCCACCCGGACCGTTCGCAGGCTTGAAACATCGTGCGTTCAAATGCTGTCCGGGCACCATCAGTCGAAAAAATGTCGGATCGATAGTTTCCTCGATTGATTACGTGGTAACAAGCGCGGGGGTATTCAAGACGAGCGGTGCGGGGCATGGTGGATATCTATGTTCGCATCGTAATCTTGTCAAGATTCAAGCAATGTCCCCTTTTGGGGGCACTTTTGAGGGCACCGACAGCAATCATCTGTTTGGCTACCACCCCAATCTCCTGCGCAAATTGGGCAAACCCGAACATCGCGATCAGGTATGGGTGGCCGACACGACCTATCTGCTTAGTGACGCAAGGTGGTATTACTTGGCGACGATCATGGATCTGTGCACACGGCGCATCGTCGGTTGGAGTGTCTCGCAGCGTAATGACGCCAAACTCATCTGCACCGCGTTAGAAAACGCCGTGCTCACTCGCGGTGCGCGATCACATCTTCGCCAACGAAACCCAGGTGCGCGCCAATGTCTTCAACACCATCGAAGTCTTCTACAACCGATACCGCAAACATGCCTCGCTGGGCTACCTCAGCCCGATGCAAACCGAGGCAAAATTTTTGCCCCCCATCGGGGGCAATGCACAACTCGATTGCCTAACCTGCAATTAAACCCATAACCTACTAAACAAGACACATCCGTGTCCCACTTTTTCAGGCCCGATCACTTGGGCGTAGTGAGTCGTCTGTTGAAGTTGCCCTCGAATCGCTTCATTTTTAGCCGACGTGTTTACTGCCCGACTGAGTGTAGAGAGTGGGTAGGCGAGATCGCTATTCCAATAGGCGTCGAATGCGGTCGAAACGGATGGAACAACCTCGCCAGCGAGTAGCACGTCAAGATCCCCAAATTCAGCATCTGTCGGAGCCCCAAAATATTCACTGGATATATTGCGGCCTCCCAAAACCGCGATCTGGTTGTCAACGATTAGAGACTTGTTGTGCATCCTCCGCATGATTCTATTCCACCGCGTTATGAACTGAGCTATTTTTGGTGCCCCACGATTGAGGGGATTAAATAACCGAATCTCCAGATTCGGGCAGGCATTGATAGCGGCTAAATTTGCATCACTTTCTGAAAGCCAAATATCGTCGAAGAGGAGTCGGACTCGAACGCCCCGATCAGCGGCCTTGAGCAGTTCCAGCATCAGCGATTGGCAGATCTCATCGCTGTGGTAGATGAATGTATTGAGAACGATCGAACGCTCGGCTCGACGAGCCATAATCACTCGGGCCACGAAGGCGTCAGGTCCGTCGGGAAGGAGGTAGAAACCAGAGTCTTCCGCGAGATTACTTCCCGGTGATTTGATCAGTGACTTTGCAATGGACGAATCGTTGCCAGCCGAAACGACGTAGGAGCTTGATCAATTGAGGTTATCGGGCAATGAGACGCAACCGGCACTCAAGAGCGCAGCAGTGGCGAAGAAGGAATGACCCCTGAATCGATTCATATTCTCTCCAAATGGCGGTTCCCGGCTATAGGCGTTGTGTGTCCCACGTTTTGTCGGAGTTTTCGTTGGCTTCGAATTGTAGCACGTCCAGCCCCTTACTATTGCGGAACGAGCGGGCCTTGATTCGCACCATGCGGTCGCCCTCATCGCCCCTTATGCGTGTGATTTCAAGCAGGCCGCTGAGATTGCTACCGGCCGCGCGTTCCATTCCACCGTTTTCCCGTTTTCGGGGTTGGCGAGTAACCGCGCGAGTCCGTCTTTAAACGCCTCCCGCACTTCATCGGTGACCCGCACTCCCCCGAAAACATTGCTGCTAACTCCGGAGACGATATTGACTGGGGTTTTGAGAATTCCCGTGAAGAAGCCTTGCGTTGCCTCTTCCGCGGCACATTTTCCGGCCTCTTTCCCGGCGGTTTTGATTTCTCCTGCCAACGCGCTGGCATCTTCGATATAGTCAGGAATCGAAATTTGTATTGCCTCCACTTCCGCCAAGATAGCGGGAATCTGTGATGGGATGCTTTCCATTTGTTCGAGAATCGGAGGAATGGCTCCGCGCATATTTTCGATCTCCGTTAGAATTGAGGGAATCGATTCGCGGTAGGCGGCCGCCTCGGCGAGGATCTTGGGCAGATCTGCTTGAAGACTCGCCACCTGGATTCGGGTATTCGAAACCTCTTCCACCATCTTTGGCAGATTTCATCCATCCGTTTCAGAACGGCTGGGAACTCGGCTGCAACCTCTTGAATCCCCGCTACCGTAGGCGGTAGTCCATCACTCACCTTCTTTAGACTGTGGCCAAAATAAACAAGTGCGGCTGCGAGAATCACCATTGCACCCGATAAAACATAAAATGCTGTAGTTCGGTAGGGCTCAGAGGGCATTCATTGGTGAAGAAGTGCGCAGCTCACGAAGCAAGCTGATCGGCCTCGATTAGAAGATCAGTTCAAAAGAACGTGGCTTGAACTTAAATCCGGAATTTTTGTTATCTCTTGTTGTGCAGCTCGTTGATCTGTCGAGACTGGATCCACCGATGGAGGAACACCATTTACTGAACGATATTGGCTGGCTGATGGCGACGGCGGCTTTCGTTTCGATCGCCCTGCGGGCGCTTAAACAACCGGCCATCATTGGCTATCTACTCGCCGGGCTTCTATTGGGACCGTATCTGCTGCCGTGGACGCCGTTACATGACTCCGCGAATCTGCAATCGCTGAGCGAACTCGGGGTGTTGTTTCTGATGTTCTACATCGGTCTCGAATTTGACCTGGGTAAACTCAAACCCGTCGCATCGGCCGCCGTGTTGGGACTCACGTTCCAGACCATGTTGATGGGACTCATCGGCACGTCGGTGGGGCAGTGGTTGGGGTGGAGTCCCGTCGAAGGCCTTTTCCTTGGCGGCATTTTGGCGATCAGCTCGTCCATGGTTTGTTTCAATCTCATCGGAGAGCGCGGAGATATGCAGAAGCCGTATGCCCAGCTCACGGCGGGCGTGCTGATCCTCGAAGATATTTTGGCCATCATCCTTCTCGTGGTATTGGCGGGTGTGGCGGTGTCGGGTGACTTGGACTTTGCCGTCGTGGGGCAAACCACATTTCTCGTCGGGATCTTCGTGGTCGTGGTATTCCTGATTGGCAAACTTCTGGCTCCCCGGGCGGTGGCGATGTTGGAGAAAATGCGCAGCGCGGAGACGGTGACGTTGTTCATGGTGGGGTTTATTTTTGCTGTCAGTCTGCTGGCGGAGGCGGCGCATTTTTCCCTCGCGCTGGGCAGTTTTTTGGCCGGCGCGATTTTCTCACGAACCAAACTTTCGCATGAGATCGAACGCCTCACGACGCCGATCCGGGATTTCTTTTCGGCCCTGTTTTTTGTGACCATTGGCACTCTGATCGATCCGGCGGCGATTTGGGAATACGCCGGCACGATCGTGCTGGTGACCGTGCTGATGATGGTCGGAAAATTCCTCGCCTGCTGGATAGGATTTGTGTTGGCGGCGGTCCCGCCGAACGTGGCGGTGCGGGCTTCATTGGCGAAGGTGCAAATCGGAGAGTTTGGATTTGTGATCGCAGCCTTGGCTTTGAGTTTGGGAGTCACTAATCCTGCGCTGAAGGCGGTTACGACGGGGGTGGCGGTTTTGAGTATCATGCTCACGCCCAGCGCATTTGGCCGCGATGGATCGATGCGGCGGTTGGCGGATAAACTGACCCCGGATCAAGTTCGCAGCTTACTGAATATTTATCTCGGTTGGATCGAGGCGGTGAAGGCGACCTTCCGCTCCAGTAGTTTTCTCCGGGTGGTGCGTGGCCCGTTCGTGCGGGTGGGGATCAGCTTCCTCATGCTGACGGGTTTGTTGATCATAATTTCGTTCGTGGCTTCATTGCTCGATGCCGCGATTTGGCAACGATTACTATGGGGTGGGGCGGCGTTGGCCTCGATTCCCTTCCTCGTGGATATCCTTCGTAGTCTTAATGTGGTTACGTTGGCTTTGTCGGAGGTCGCATTGTCCAGGCCCGCCCTACAGGTTCTGGCCAAAGGCCCGGCACCGACCGTTTTGAGGTTGGGCGCGTTCGCTCTGATCTTATTCGGATTTGGCAGTTTGTTCCTTATCGCCTGTGCCCCGTATTTCCCTTCGGGAACATCATTGGGTGTCTTTGCCCTCACGGCGGTCATTTTGTCGGTGCTGGGTTGGCGTCAGGCGGTGAAGCTCCAGAGCCAATTGGAGTTCGCGCTCATCTCCTCCATGGAAGTCGCGGCGCGTAGCGGAGCGAAGGAAGCGGTGCAGGATGCCATCAAGATGATGACGAGGAACAACCCTTGGCCCGTTGAATTGTCGGAAGTGGAGGTTCCGGAGCATGGAAAAGTGGTGGGTCGAACGCTAAAGCAACTAAATCTACGTCGGGCCACCGGAGCGACGGTCGTCGCGGTGCAGCGTGGTGGTGTCACCCATTACGACGTGACCCCGGACCTGCCTTTGTCACCGCACGATCATGTTTTGTTGGTCGCAGAGCCGCAACAACTGGCTGCCGCGGAGACAACGCTTACCCAGCCCGCCGAGCACGATGATTCTACAAAGGCGATGCCTCACAAATTCACCCGCCTCCTAGTCGCTACGTCTTCGCGGTTGTGTGGTGCGACGTTGGTGGATTCGAGAATTCGTTCGGACTTTGGCGTGACGATTGTCGGTCTGCAACGGGGTGAAGAGCGCATCACCGGACCCGATCCAGATGAGCATCTGCTTGCCGGAGATCTTTTGGTGGTGATGGGCCCCGAGTCCGGGGTCGCGGAGTTACGCGAAGCTTTGGTCTAGGGGTTTCCCAGAGTAGGCCGGTTTCCCTCAAGCCGCTGATTCAGCTGTGGATTGCGGATTGACGCGCTTGGCCCTGCAGGCTGTGTGTTGTGGGGAGATGGATACGTCGCGCCACGTCTTTCTCTTTTCCCCGCACGTGCCTCACTGGGATGAGGGAAGGTGTTCGGTTTTATACGAAACCGCCGGGCATAAAGCCCGACCCACCCACTCCGCCGCATTTTACACGTGGGTCGGGATTTATGCCCGGAGGCGGACTGATGCGAGGTGATTCTAAGTCGCTGGCGCGTCGCCGAAGTGTGCGGCGTGGGCAGTATAGCGGGCGTGATCTTCGAGCATGGCATCCAATGCTGCGATGAGTGGGTCCACCATCCAGGTGCCGGAAAACACTGCTTTGTCACCAATGTCACTTTCGAGGAGGAACGAAGGACGTTGACTCAGCTGGTGATCGAAAAACCGTTGAGTTGAAGCATTGACCCGCTGTTTCACGGCGTCAGATTGAGCGGCGGTTTTAAGGGCTGCGACGTCAAGTCCCGTTGCGGCGGCGGCGATTTCGACGGAGGTGGTCAAGTCGCCAATTTTGCGACCATCACGCATGGCCGCTTCGCTGAGAGCCACGCGGATACGTTCGTCATTATCGCCGAGAAAATCGCGACCTGCTTTCGCGACCCAATTGAGCGCTTCATAGTGGCCCTTTCGGTCGGCTTCAAACCAACCGGAATTTAGCATGTAGGGAGACGTGACATGGGTGCCACTGCGCTGGTAGAACCAATCGCATTGGCTGGCCGATACCGGAAAATACTCGGGTCGCATCAAGGCGACCGCCCAGCGAAAGTCGACGTGATTGGCGTAGCGTTCCCGCAGTTCCTGCCATGCTGGTCCAGTCCAGTGACACCAGGATGACAGAACTTCGATGAAGTAGGTGCAGGTAATCGGGGCCGCCATACGATCAGTTGTCCCCGTCTTCGTCCTTATCCTTGTTGCCGCCGAACAGTCCCTTGATTGCGCCTCCGACGTTTTTGACGCTTTCCGCGGCCGAAGCCCCCGTGGTGCCTCCCATGGTTTGCAGGCCCTTGACGGCGGCACCGATGATGTCACCGACGATCTCCTTGGAGACCGCGACGGCGAGTTGGACCGGGGTGAGACCCTTCTCGGGCGTGCCCAGATCATTGAGTTCCAGGTCGGGGAGGGGCACAGTTACGGCCGAACCGGCGGCGCCGATGGTGACTTTTCCGCCGCGCAGGATGAATCGTTTCACGGCGATCCGTTTTTCTACCACTGGCTCAGCAGCCTCTTCTTCTTCGCCCGCGGCGCCGGCTATCTTTTCAATGTTCTTGAGCAGATCCTTCACGTTGCTGGCGACGAGTTTGGTTTCATAACGAAATTCGGGTGCGTCAATGACGAGATCTTCGATGACGATGGTGTCTCCCAGCAGGCTCATCGGATCGACGTCGAGGTGAACTTTGCCGAGGCTGGCGAGGTTGTTTTCACTCCATCCTTCGGGATTGCCGATGACGAGGCCGGAGAGCGAACCTGAGTCGGAAAGCGGCGAAAGACTGGCGCTTTCCAAGGTTACGGTTGTACCGGTGATCTGCGGTGCGAAGGTGTTGACTCCCTTGGTAACGGCCTTGTCCAGCATCTGGCTGACCACGACTACGGCGATGACGGCAACGGCAACCAGAACTCCGACGCCGATGAATAATTTGGATTTAATTGAAGCCATGCCGCCCAGACTGATACGGCGAAAACGGGTTTCAAGTCTATGGGTGCCCGTGGATTTGCTTACGGTGACTTGAAGTTCTACCTAGTTTCCGCGACGGTCCGTGATAATGTTTGATGGAAAGTGGCAGGCCGTGAGCGGCAAATTAGGCACCGATACGATTCCTTTACCGGCAACGGTTTTGACAATCGAAGGGGAGAGTTATGCCGTCGACTCACCTAGTGGGAAGGATTCCGGTGATGCTGTTTGGGGGCCCGATGCGGACGAACGCACCCTTGATATGAAGGGCACGACCGGCCCTCACCGAGGAACCCGGATCGAGGCATTGGCCCGCGTGAAAGGTCGGTTTCTACAGCTGTGCTACGCTGTGGATGGTAGTCGCCGGCCGGTTTCGTTTGATTCCGCTCCAGGCTCAGCCGTCGTGACGGTGCAGTATCGCCGAATCGAATCGGGCGACTCCACGAATTACGCGACCCGCTTGGCTGAAGCGAAAGCGGAGGGCGAAGGCGAAACTCAAGATGCGTGAATTCGGTGGAGTACGATCGGATTTCCATCCGGATCGTGGAAGCGGGCGAAGTGTTTCCATAGGCTCCAACGCGAACGCGACCCCGTGGTCCTTTTGAGCTTGGCGACCATACCTTCGAAGTCAGGTGATTCGAGTGCGACCGCGCCGCCTTGGCTGCCGGGTTCCGCACCACTCATGACACTCGACAGAGCCAATGCTGGTCCCGGGTCGTCTGCCGGGACGCCGAACTCCACCCACTGTTCGTCCCAGTTAGCGATCTCGCAAAGTCCTAGCACGTCCACATAGAATGCCTTGGATCACGCCATATCGGTGACAGGGTAGACGAAGAAAGGGAGTCGGGAGATCTTAGGCATGGAAAGGAGATCGATAAGATTTGAGGTAAATTATGTCGCAGATGTGGCTTTGCGCTTGTCAGATCCGGCGCGGGTTGGGGAGCTTGGATACGCTTTCGATTAGCAACATAAATGGCTGCCAAACACAACTACACCGAAGACTCGATTAAAACCCTTTCTGCGCTGGAGCACATTCGTTTGCGCCCCGGAATGTATATCGGACGACTCGGTAACGGTGCCCATGCCGAGGATGGCATTTATGTGCTCCTCAAAGAGACGATCGATAACTGTATCGACGAGTATACAATGGGATTCGGCAAACGCATCGAAGTGCATCTGGCCGAACGCACGGTGTGTGTGCGCGACTACGGCCGTGGCATTCCGTTGGGTAAGTTGATCGACTGCGTTTCCATCATTAATACCGGTGCAAAGTATGATAGCGAAACGTTTCAAAAATCGGTCGGTCTGAACGGGGTGGGGCAAAAGGCTGTCAATGCCCTCTCGATCTCCTATCGCGCCCAAGCAGTGCGTGAGGGTAAATGTAAGTTGGTCGAGTTTGAGCGTGGTAAACTTGCGAAGGAAAATCGAGTGACCAAATCGGAGGAACGTAACGGCACCTACATCGAGTTCACCCCCGATGAGCAGCTCTTCACCAAGGGCTTTGCATTTCGCAGGGAGTTCATCGAGGAGATGATGTGGAATTACGCCTACTTGAATCGCGGGCTGACGCTTAATTTCAACAGCAAGAACTTCAAATCAGAGGGAGGACTTTCTGATCTGTTGAAGAAGAAACTCACGGGCGAAACGCTCTATCCGATCGTTCATCTCGAGGCGGAGGATATCGAGGTCGCTCTTACTCACGGGGGGCACTACGGCGAGGAATATTACTCGTTCGTAAATGGCCAACACACCACGATGGGCGGCACGCACCAAGCGGCCTTCCGCGAAGGGTTGGTGAGCACGGTGCGTAACTTTTTCGGCAAGCAATACGATGCGGCCGACATCCGCCAATCGATCGTCGCGGCGGTCTCGATTCGCGTGCAGGAACCGATCTTCGAGTCACAGACCAAGACCAAACTCGGTTCGACCGATATGGGTCCCGATGGCCCTTCGATCCGGCAGTTTATTACCAGTTTCATGCAGCAGCACCTGGACAATTGGCTGCATCGAAATGCGGAGGCGGCGGAGACGTTGCGCAAGAAAATCGAAGCCAGTGAGCGGGAACGCAAAGAGCTTTCTGGCATTCGTAACCTCGCCAAAGAGCGCGCGAAGAAGGCTAATCTCCACAACAAGAAATTGCGCGACTGCCGCGTGCACCTCGGCACCAAAAACAAGCGGGCCGAAGAAAGCACCCTGTTCATCGTGGAGGGTGACTCGGCGGCGGGATCCCTCACGGCCTGTCGCGACGTGCAAACCCAGGCAGTATTCGCCTTGAAGGGTAAGCCGCTCAATACGTTCGGATTGACCAAGAAGGTTATCTACGAAAACGAGGAATTTCACCTCCTCCAAAGTGCGCTCAACATCGAGGACGGCTTGGATGGCCTGCGCTACAACAACGTGGTTATTGCCACCGACGCCGACGTGGACGGTATGCATATTCGTCTGTTGCTGATTTCGTTCGTGGTGAAGTTTTTCCCGGAGTTGATCACCAACGGTCATCTCACTGTTTTGGAAACGCCGCTCTTCCGCGTGCGGACGAAAAAGCAGACGATTTATTGTTACTCCGAAGCGGAGAAACAAGCGGCGCTCAAAAAGCTGGGGAAGAACGCGGAGATCACGCGATTCAAAGGGCTCGGTGAAGTGAGCCCGAAGGAATTCAAGGACTTCATCGGTATGGGCATGCGCCTCGAGCCGGTAACTTTGAAGAACCTGCCGGATACCGATAAACTGCTCGGTTTCTACATGGGCAAAAACACGCCCACCCGCCAAAGTTTCATCATCGAGAATCTCCACGTCGAAAAAGACCTGGTGGAGGTTTAGGATCTCGTATCGAAGATCTACGCGAGTAGATCGTTGGGCATCGCCCAACGATCGCGGTCACAACTCGTTCAACTTATCTGAAAAATAGTTTGGATGACGTTTTTCGTGAACAAGTCCGATTACATAGAGCACCTCTCCATCTCCCTCTTAGTAGATCAGATGAGGAAAAGGTCGGCAGCGTCGGCAAGGAAATCCATGTGGTCCGACATGATCGCCGCCTCCCCAAGAGGTGATCGTGTGAACAGTGGCTTTGACCCGTTGATCGAAGTCAGCTTGGAGTCTTTCCGAAATTTCCCGATAATGCTCGCTGGCAGTCGTGAAATCTTCCCTGAACAACGAGCTGAAGACGACTCTCATTTGTCCTCTCCTAAGACGTCGGAGAAGGAATGACCGAGGTCGCGGCCATCCTTCAATTGAGCCAAGCGATTTTTCAGCTCTTGTTTGATTTCATCATCCGAAGGTCCGTCGGAAGAAACGCTGTCCATCAAAAGGCGCGCCAGCGCCTCGCGATCTTTTTTTTTTGGGGGGGGGGGAGCGATAAGGCCTCTTCTGCTAGATATACGTTCGCCGGTGCCATGTAAGTCACCATGTTGTTTTTGATGTCCGGCGCAACCCCAACGCGCTGTGCTTAGATGGTGAGGTCGTGATCGAAATGATCGAACTACACCTCCTTCTGCCAGACGCGGGACAACGGGAGGCCCCACTTACTCAGAATGCAAGGCTTTCACGGGATCTACGCGGGCGGGTAGCCAGCGGGCGACCAAGCCGATTACCACCAGCATTGCTGCCACCGCGATGAACACTTTAGGGTCATCCGCGGATGTTCCGACGAGGAAGCCTACCTGCTCCAACAACCCGGTGGATGCCAAGGCTCCGGCGAGTCCGACCCCGAGTCCGACCCCGAGTTGGCGCATTCCGTTTCCGAGGACGAGTCGGATCACGCGGCCGGTGGTAGCGCCCAGTGCCATACGAATACCGATCTCCCGGGTGCGTTGAGCGGTGGTTTGCACGACGACACCGTAGATGCCGACTGAAGCCATCAACAGGGCGCTAAGGGCGAACGCGAAAAACAGGCTCCCAAATACCTTGAGGAACCAAAGGTTTCGTTCAACGGCTCCGGTGAGGGTTGAAATTTCAAACATGGGAAGGTCTTGATCCTTGTCTTGGAGGATTTGCCGAGCGATCGAAGCGAAAGCCGCAGGGTCGCCACTTGTGCGCACCATCAATCCCATCCAGCTCCACGACTGCTGACGGTGTGGGAGAAAGAAGAGCGGAGGTGCGTCGGTTTCATTGGGATTGTGCACCAGGTCGGCGCAGACCCCGATAATAGTAATCCACTCACCGGGCTTCTCGCCGTTTCGCAGACGGAACTGTTCGCCGACGGGCGATTGGTCGGGCCAAAAACGGTGGGCGAATTCCCGTGTGACGGCGGCGGCTTCGCGACCTGGTTCTCCATCGGTGTGATCGAAGAAACGTCCTTGCAGCAACGGATGTTCGATCAGTTCAAAGAAGCCCAAGGTCGGAATGATCATGGAAGTGCGCGGCAGCGCCTTGCGGTCTTCGATGGGTCGACCTGAAATTTCAATCGGTCGTTCACTCGAACCGGTCCCGGGAAAATTCGAAACGAAAGTGACTGCTTCAACGCCGGGGGTGGCCAAATAGGTCTCGCGAAGTTCATGGTAGAGCTGTCTGCGTTGCTCCGGGGTGTTTTGCTTCAGGCGGAAAGTAGTCGCCTCGTGAAGATTTTTTCAGCGGGGATATGGGCATTGATAGATTGGACCGCGAAGAAGCTACGCACCATCATTCCGGCCCCGGCCAGCAGCACGACGGTGAGTGCAAATTGCAGCACAACCAAGGTGCCGGTCAGCCAGCTTCCGCGGGCATTCCCTGCCGCGGCGGTGCCGTCTTTGAGGGCACTGTTGAGATCGACGCGGGAAGCTCGAAATGCGGGCATGAGCCCGAAGATTATTCCGCTGGCGACAGAGACTGATGGCGAAGTATCCGAACGCCCGCCAATCCATTTCGAACGTCACCCAATAGGGTTCTGAGTAGCGAGATCAAACAGGTGCACGCCGACCAGAGAAAGCGCCAGACCCACCAACTCTCCGATGCAGGAAAGCAGCACGCTATCGGTGAGAAGCTGCCGGATGATTTGCTTACGCGTCGCGCCCAGTGCGGAGCGGATGGAGATTTACCCAGTGCGGGTGAGGGCGCGCCCGAGTAGCATGTTGGCGATGTTGGCGCAGGCGATGAGGAGGACGAAAAATACGGTGCCCAGCATCATTAGAAAAACGACCCGAATTTCCCCGCCGTTAAAGGCGGTGTGGAACGTCTGCACCAGCACCCCCCCGGTCTTTGTTGGTATCAGGAAACTCCTGTATCAGGCGTTGAGCGATCAACTGGAGATCCTGCTGCGTTTGCTCGAGTGGAACGTCTTCGGCAATAACCCCGAAGCCTTGGATTGATCGATTGGTTTGCTTTTCCAATTTTTTGTTCGGTCTAGGGCGTGTTTAAGAAATGGAGCGTTAGTGATTGATCCATATGATGATGCATACCAATGCGAGCATTGCGGCGTAAGAATGAAGCAGTTTTTCGTAGCGAGTGGCAATGATGCGTCGGAAGTGCTTGAGCTTGGCCAAGAGGTTTTCGATGCGATGACGATCGCGAGAGAGGTGCTCGTCAAAGTCGGGTTTTTGCGACCTCTTGGGATGCACGGCTATGACGGCGGTGCCACCAATCTGATTCACACTCTCCCGGATGGCATCGCTGTCGTAGCCTTTATCCATGATGGCTGCGCCACCGGGCTTTAAGTAAGATTTGAGCAGGGGTTTACATTGGTCAAAGTCTGAGACATTTGCGCCGGTGAGGATGAAACCCAAAGGGTATCCCAAGGCGTCACAGGCGAAGTGAGCCTGCGTTGATAGACCTGCTTTGGCGCGAGCCATTGCTTGAGCAAGCTGGCCTCCCACTGGACCCGCAGCATGCTGATGGACCCGTGAGCTGGTGCGATCAATCATCAGATACTCATGGTCGCCTTGAAGGGTGCCCAGCCGTGCGAGCACTTGAGTCCACAGTCCACTTTTGGTCCACCGTCTAAATGAGGCGTAGGCGTTCTGCCACGGCCCAAACCAAGTGGGCAGATCCCGCCATGGTGAGCCCGTGCGAGCAATCCACAGCACCGCTGCAATACGGCGTCGCAGCTTGCGACACTTGCGTCCACGGCGATGAGGGCCAGTCAGACTGAGCTGATGAGCGTTCATTTTTTTAGCTCGGCCCAGTGGTGATCACCCAGCACGAGTCTTACGTTCCGATTCACAGAGTGATGTGATCTTAAAATGACCCCAATGTCAATAAAACGTATCCTATTAATGAATATTATTTACGCCGATTTATTTGTTAAACACACCCTAGCGAGACTGGACCGAAGAAGTGACAATTCGTTTCACAAACTTGAAAGGCGGCCCGTTCGGGCTGGAGGTGCAAGCGCAGGACCGCGAAGGCAACGTGAGCGAAGTGGCGCGATACCCGTTTAGCGTTCGTCCGCCCTAGTATCAATCGGGCGGGGCGATCGCGGGTTACGTGCTGCTGGCTCTGTTGGTGGTGTGGTGGGTTATCCGTAACCGCACCCGAGCCTTGCGTCGCGAGCAAGAACGGCTGGAGGCGCTCGTGACCGAACGCACCGGCCAGTTGGCCACGACGAAGGAATCGGCCGAACAAGCGAACCAAGCGAAAAGTCGCTTCCTCGCCAACATGAGTCACGAACTTCGGACGCCGTTGAACGCCATCATTGGTTATGCGCAAGTGCTCAATCGCAGCCAATCGCTGGCCGACGATGAGAAGCGCAAGGCGAGCGTCATTCATCACAGTGGCGAACATCTTTTTGGCATGATCAACGAGGTTCTGGATCTTTCCAAAATCGAGGCGGGCCGGGTCGAGCGTCGGGACTCACCGTTTGGGTTGCGTTCCTTGGTCAAGGAGCTGGCCGCGTTGGCCGAAGCCAAGGCTGGCGGCCGATCAATTGCCTTTCGGTTTGAGGAGACGGAACCGCTGCCCGAAATGGTTAGGGAACTACCTTGAGCCGATTGGAATCGAGGTGGGGGAGGCCGATTCGTGGGCCGCGTTGGAACGTCGGACCGAAACAGAAACGTGGAATCTGATCGTGCTCAATGTGCGTTTGGGCGATGGAAATTCCATCGAGCTACTTCCGCAGCTCAAAGCAAAATTCTCCAAACCGATGCCAGTCATGGGGTTTTCCGCCAGCGTGCTGAAAAATGAAGTTGCGGAGGCGTTGGCGGCCAGCTTCGACGATTTCTTGTCGAAGCCTGTTCGCGAGGAAGATCTCTTTGCCCGTATCGGTCGCCTGTTACGGATCGAATGGACGGGAGAAATCGTTGAGCGCTCGGATGCCGCTGACCCGGCCGGACAAGTGGGTGCCATTTGCCTTTCGCCGCAATCCTTGGCCGAACTTCGCGAAGCGGCTAATACCGGCAATGCCAAACGGCTTAAAGAACAGTTAGCCGTGATCGTGGAGACCGAACTGGATGGGAAGCGGTTTGCCCGTATTCTTCAGCCCCTCTTGTCTGCTTATCGGATGGGGGATATTCGCCAGTGTATTTCCGAACTTGAAGCGACGGCCAAAGAGTGATGCGTCACCGCGGAAAGCCTCCCCGCACGGCCTCCGCGGAGATACCGTCGATTTGAACGCGTTTCTGGCGGGAGGATGCTCCGGTTCGTAACGTTACGGAACCCTTGGGAAGTCCCAATGTATCCGCTAGATAACGACACATTTCTTGGTTGGTCCTTCCGTCCACCGGCGGGGCCTTGAGCTTGATCTTCAACGCGTCACCCATCCACCCAACAACTTCACTGCGGGCGGCGTTGGGCACCGCCTTCACCTCCATGATGCAGTGGATGTCCGGCACCGTCAGTCCAGCCCTTGAGCCAATGCGGCGATTATCTCATCGGGAGATTCCGTGCCGACGGAAAGGCGCAATAATTCTGGGTCGATCCCGGCAGCGGCCAATTCAGCACGACCGGTGGGACTGCAGATCAAGTCGTAGTGAGCGAGGTAAATGAACGGGCAGATCAGGGTGTTGGACATGCCAAAACTCGGACCTTTCGGCAAGGGTATGCGATCGTAGGCCTCGGCCATTGGACCCTTGACCGTAAAGCTGATCATACTGCCGACGTTGCCGGGCTCTCGGGCGATTTTGGCGAAATTAGCAGCAGTGTCGGATTGCAGGCTCCAGTAGACCTTCCCGACATTGGGATGTTGTTCCAGATAGACCACCACCTCCCGCGCGGCTTCATTCGTGTGCCGCACGGTTGATTTGTAGTTCGGAATCTGGGCGGCGAGCCGGCGTAAGTCGCGAGGGTAAACGGGATCCAGTCGGCGCGCGATTTCGGTGCGCAGATAATCCGCGTCCTTGCCGGCGGGATTGATGACGATCGATCCCGCGATAACGTCGCCTTCGTTGGCCGCGTATTTGGTCAGGCTGTTGACCACGACATCGGCATATTCGAGCACGCGAATGTTGAAGGGAGAAACCAAAGTCGGATCGAGAACCATGCGCCCACCCGCAGCATGCGCCGCCGCAGCCACCACTTCGATGTCTGCGGTCTGCACCAAGGGATTGGTCGGCACTTCCGTCACGACTCCGGCCAGTCTGTCGCCAGCTTGGGCAATGGCCCAGTGAATGGCGGCGAGGTCCGTGACATCGGTCAGGTTGATATAGTCGGCGGGTGTGGCCGTGAAGCGACGCAACTGCGCGATCGTATCCAGATACAGCCAGCCGAGTTGAATCCAAACCGTTCGACCCCGTTCGGCCTGAAGATCCGCGGTGGTTCTCCACGCCGCGTGAAATGCGTTCATGCCCGAAGGTGCTAAGAGAATGTCATCGGCGTTGGATCCGGCGTGCGCGTCGATCAGCACTTTGCGAATCTCGCGAAGGGCGGTCGTTTCGTCTGAGACTAATTCTTCGGGCGCGATGGTGGGGGCGCCCCGCGTGGCGAGTTCGTCCTCCGCCTGGCGGGAACTTAGGAATCCGCCCACGTTTTGGAGGAAAACCTTGGCAATCCGATTTAGCTGAGGGTCGGAGGGAATGCTTACGCCGTGTAGTTGTCCCTGACGGTGGGCCTGTGCGGGTTTGCCGATTTCCTTCACCAACAATCCGGCCATCGCGGCCGAGCACGTCAGCCAAAGGACGCGGTCGGCGATACTTAGTTCTTCCGCGACGACTTGCGACAGTTGTTGGTTAAATCGATGAGAAACGAAACGGGGATAGCCGGATTCGATCTGACTCAAGGTCGCGGGATTTTTTTCTTCATACCCGATAATGTCGCGCATCGACGGTATGCTGCACGAAACCGCGTGAGGGCGGTTCGGGATCGGTTGACCGAGTGGGAGGTGCGTGAACGAGGACATCGAAGGGAGCGAAGATCGACCATGGGAAGAGTGCGCGCCGGTTGGCAACCCCGGGGGTAATGCCATCGCCAATTACTCCCGCCTTCGTTTTTTGACCGATCGAACTTACCCCGGTCAGGCCGTCTTAGGAAAAGTCAGCGTGAACTTCGCGCCTTGTTTGGGCTTGTTGTCCAATTCCCATTTTCCGCCTAGGGTGTGTTTAACAAATAAATTGGAGGCAAAAAGTATCCATTAATAGGATACTTTTCATTGACCTCGTGGCTCCAGAATGACTTCATCACATTGTGAAACAACGAGTAAGACTCGTCCTGCGTGATCACCACTGGGGCGAGCTAAAAAAATTAACGGCCATCGTCTCAGTCTGAGTGGCCCACATCGTCGTGGACGCAAATGCACCAACCTGCGCCGTCGGGTTGAAGCCGTGCTCTGGATCGCGCGTGCCGGGTGCCCGTGGCGCGATCTGCCTACTTGGTTTGGTCCCTGGCAAAACGCCTATGCCTCGTTCCGGCGCTGGTCTCAGAACGGTCTCTGGGAGTATGTGCTCGCTTACCTCGGTTCTCTCCAAGGCGATCACGCGTATCTCATGATTGATAGCACCAGTTCGCGGGTCCATCAGCACGCGGCCGGACCCGGTGGTGGACAGCAAGCCCAAGCCATGGGGCGCTCCAAAGCGGGCCTCTCCACCAAGGCCCACTTTGCCTGTGACGCCTTGGGCTACCCTCTGGGCTTTATCCTCACGGGTGCCAATGTAGCCGACTGCGATCAGTGTAAACCCCTCTTGGAATCTTATCTGCGGCCAGGGGCTGCGGCGATCATGGACAAGGGCTATGACAGCGATGCCATCAGGGCAGGTGTGAAACAACGAGGCGGCAACGCCGTCATAGCCGTGCACCCCAACAGGTCCCAAAAACCCGAGTTTGACGAGCACATCTACTGTGATCGTCACCGCATCGAGAACCTCTTCGCAAAACTCAAGCACTACCGCCGGATCGCTACGCGCTATGAAAAACTACATCGAACCTTTGCCAGCATGCTCGCTTTAGTATGTATCATCATATGGATTAAGCACTAACATACCAATTGTTAAACACACCCTAAGGCTTGGGTGAGTTTTTGCGACAAAAACAGTCCGCAACCTCGCGCGACGGATTCTTCATCGAGGCGCTGTAATTGATCCTGTCCGATGCCCATGCCGTAGTCCGCGATGGTGACCGAAAAATCGGTTTCGCTGGCGGAAAGGCCGACATCAATGGGCTCCCCTGCGAGGGAATAACGACAGGCGTTGTCTACGATCTCGGATACAGCCTTGTTGAGCAGTTCGCGACTAATCGAAGCGGTCACGCTTTCCACATCGAGCCGCAGAGTATTCAGCCGATGGTGCCGTTGGGCGACTTTTTGAGCCGTGTTCCGGATCAACTCGCCCAGGCCCGCTTTCCGCGGGGGGATTGATGACGAGGAGGTTCGACTGCAGTCGGGAATAAAGAAGGAAGTTCTCAAATCGCTGATTCAGGGTCTCAGCCCCTTGGATGATGTTGCGGGAGAATTCGACGATCTCTGTTTTCGTCATTACGGTGGCATCACTTTCCAACACCGAAGCACAAACCGATTATCTCATGCAGAAGTAATTCTAAAAGAAAGGCATAGTGTCGATGATTTGCGATATGGCGACGTCCGAATTTGAATTTCTGCGGGGATCGGGGTTGAAATCTCTTCCTAGCGTCGGGAGCCTTTGCGGGCATGAAACTTGTTTCCTGGAACGTCAACGGCCTGCGGGCTGTGCTTAAGAAAGACTTTTTGAATCAATTGGGCGAAATGAACCCCGATGTTCTGTGTTTGCAAGAGACCAAATCTCAGCCGGCCGACGTCGCCCACGTCGAGTGGCCCGAGGGCTACACCGCTACGTTTAGTGCGGCGGTCAAAAAGGGCTACAGTGGAACCGGAATCATCAGTCGGGTGGCCCCACTCAGTCTGGTGGAGGGAATCGAGATCGAAGAACACGATCAGGAAGGACGCACGCAGACCGCGGAATTTGAGGATTTCTACCTCGTCAATGTCTACGTGCCCAATGCGCAAAACGAGTTGCGTCGCCTCGATTATCGTAAGCGCTGGGACCGGGATTTTTGCGCCTATCTGAAGAAACTTGAGAAGCGCAAACCGGTGGTCGTGTGCGGCGATCTTAACGTGGCCCATCAGGAAATCGATCTCGCTCGTCCGAAAGCCAATGTCGGCAATCCCGGCTTCACGGTGGAAGAACGCGCCGGGTTCGATCGGTTTTTGGAGAGCGGACTCGTCGACACGTTTCGCGAATTTGAAAAAGGTCCTGACCACTATTCGTGGTGGACCTATCGCGCCGGTGCCCGGGGCAAAAACATCGGTTGGCGCATCGACTATTTTCTCGCCTCGAAATCGCTCCTCCCTCGCCTCGAAGGCGCATGGATCAGCCCCGAGATGATGGGCAGCGACCATTGCCCCGTCGGCCTTGAAATAGTCTAGGGTTGACTCGACGAATCTTAAAACACTTACTCACGAAGTAATCGATGAACGAGACCAATGGAAAGCCATTCTTGAGGTGGGCGGGGGGTAAAACTTGGTTAATCCCGCATTTCCAGAGACTTATAGAAGGGCTTCAATTTAGTGGATACCATGAGCCCTTCCTTGGGGGAGGTTCGGTCTTTTTCAATTTAGCCAAATCGAAAAGAACGTTTCTATCTGACACAAATTTGGATTTAATTAATTCTTATCTACAAATTCGAGATTCTCATTCGAGTGTTATCGATGTTTTGAGAACGTTTAGAAATACTTCAGAATTTTATTATGATCTCCGAGGTCGGAGCATGCAATGTAAGATTACTTCGGCCGCGAAGTTTATTTATTTAAATCAAACATCATTTAATGAAATTTATAGAGTCAATTTGAGAGGAGAATATAATGTTCTTTATGAGCATCAGCAAAAGAAATTTCTTCAAGAAGACGAATTGAGATATGCATCTAAAAAACTTAAGGGGGTTTCTTTGGTTTACAGAGATTTTTCGCAGACTCTCAGGAACGTGAGGAGAGGAGATCTTGTATTCTTAGATCCTCCTTACACGATTACGCACAATAATAATAGTTTTATTAAGTATAACGAAAAACTTTTTTCGCACGAAGATCAAAAGAGACTATCGACTCCGATCGAAGTGACAAGAGCTAGCCTTGTCAGTGGAAACACTACGGGTCGCGGTAGTTACAACGAATATCTATTCACCAATTTGCCTCATACCCCAATTAAAACAAATTCAAATTAATCAAATAACTTCAAAATTGGTGAATGATATTAAACAACTGAAGAAATTATACAAAATCAGGAAGAATCCTAATGAAGTGATTTCAGTGCCGCATGGTTTAGTCGAAGATAAACTAGGCGAGGGATGGGAGATAGACGCTGAATTGAAGACCAAAACACGGCTCATAAAGGCGAAAGCCTCTTACAAGCTGTTTGAGGATCAAGTATGGTGCCAATTATATGATTTTAGATACCGAAATTTAAATTACGATGATTAGTTTAAATTACCATATGGAAAACTTCAAACCGATACAAAACAAGTGGATGTTGTCGCAGTAGATAGTGAAAAAATTATACTTATAGAATGTAAATCGAGTGAAAACTCTAAAAAAACTAAATCTCTCAAAGATGAGTTTGATGGTTTAGAAAAGAGAATTTAGAGGTTTCGAAGCTCAATCTATTCGATGTTTGGTACGGGCAAGAAGATCAAATATGTATTCGCTACTCGAAATTTACGGATTGATCCCGACGGTGCAGATATTTCGCGACTAAGGAAGGCAAAAAGATTTTATTATAACGATAATACGTATGATTATTTTCAGAGTTTGATAAAAAACTACAAAAGTGCTGCCAGATATCAATTTTGAAGATCTGTATTCAAGGGAGAAACAATTGGAGCAGATGCTTTAGAAATTCTTGCCCTTAAGGGGGAAATGGGTAGCAAAAAATACTATATGTTTTCGATGGAACTCTCGACGCTTTTGAGAATGAGTTTTATCCTCCACAGGACCAGAGCGCACGAAGCCGAAATGCCCACCTATCAGAGGTTGCTTGTTCCATCCCGGCTGAAGGGAATTAACAATTTTCTTTCCAATGGAGGATTTTTCCCAAATTCAGTAATCTTAAATTTCGCTGATCCGAAGAACCGAGTGAGGTTCGAAGCAAATCCTAGAACTGGAACAACAAGATCTAGGCATGGAATGTTACGAATACCAAATGCATTTGCTGTCGCCTATATAATCGATGGACAACATCGAATATACGGTTATGCTGAAACTGACTACCTTTCATCGAACACTATTCCCGTCGTTGCGTTTAAGAATCTGGAATCTATCGAACAGCTCGATATATTCATGAGTATCAACCAAAATCAAAAAGCGGTAAGTGCTAGCTTGCAAGGAACCCTAGAAAAGGATCTGTATTGGGATTCAGATAGGGTGGATTCAAGGATGAAAGCTTTGCGGTCATCCATTGTTATTGACCTAGCGGAAAGAGTGAATGGTCCTCTTTATAAAAAAATAGCAATTGGTGAAGATTCCGCTTCATTGAGCTTCGTGTCCTTTTCGAAGGGATTGCTAATCTCCGGACTCCTCCCAAAAGCGAAAGGGAACCAGATTGATGTGGAGTCTAGTCAATCATGTTTGTATAATATCGGTGAACAGAATCACAACAAAGAGATGAATCGAGTTCGACAGTTATCGGTTCGATTCTTGAATGGTTGCTTCGGGTTGGTCGAAGAAGTTTGTAAATCTAAGGAGTCTAGATCTTTCGCCGCCATTCACACAAATCGAGGGGTTTATGCACTCTTGGGGTTAGTAGGGAGTTTAAATCGATGGTTATGTGTGGATAAAGGACTACTGTCTCAACATTCGACAGTTCCTGAAAGACTCGATAGCATTGAAAAGTTTATTGTAGCACTTGTTGAAGCTCTAGATGAAATGTCGGACGATGAGTTCGATTCTATGTCTGGAAGTTATGGCACGAGCGGGGAGATGTATTGGTTCAGAACCTTTCAGATGCTACTGCATAAGAGATTTCAGGACTTTGAGCCGAAGGAACTCATCAAGTGGAAAGAGCGACAAGATTCAGATTTGCAAGATGGGGGCCGATCTTGCGGTGTCGAAATAGAGCGAGCGATTAAAAGAAATTTGCTTCAGAAGTTAAAACGATTGTTTGGAAGGAATTGGGAGTTGGAGATTAATAGTATCAAGCGAAAGTGTTTGGATCGGGCTGAAGAAGAGCGAGAAAAGCACTATAAAGAAGGACTGAGGAATAAGTCTGTAGATTGGACAGAAATGTTTACGATTATGGAGTATAAATCAATTATTGAAAAATATTGGTCCAGAAATGCGGAAAACGATCCTGATTTTACAACATTTTCTAATGATTATTCATTGGATATTGGGGAAGGAATGAATTCAAAAGCATCGTCTATAAAATGGCTATCAAGGTTTAACTCTCTTCGAAATTTGTGGGCGCATGAGGGCACAAAAGATAAGGGGCTAAGTCGTGAAGAGGTTATTTTTATTAAGAATATACACAGTTCCCTGGTAGAGAGATTAGATAGTGTATGAATCACTTGAAGTTGTATTAAAATGAGCCAGTCTACCCTCGAACCTACAACTTCACCTTGGGTCCGTCAGGCCGATTCGGCTGTTCACGGATATGGGCTCTATGCGTCCCAGGACATCCCCAAGGGCACGCGCGTTATCGAGTATGTCGGGGAGAAAATAACCAAAGCCGAATCGGACCGCCGTGATGAGGTTCGTCGCGCGCGTCAGGACGGCGGTGATGACGGTTGCGTTTACCTATTTATCCTCAACAAACGTTACGACATCAATGGTGATGTTTCGTGGAATACGGCGCGGTTGATCAACCATTCCTGTGACCCCAGCTGTGAGACGGAGTACGCGGACGGCGGCATATGGATCAGTTCCATCCGGGACATCGCGGAAGGGGAAGAACTCAGCTACGATTACGGCTTCGATTGGGAAAACTGGGAGGAACACCCTTGCCTTTGTGGGGCGCCGACCTGCTGCGGTTACATCATCGACAAGACCCAACGCTGGCGCGTCCGCCGGGAACTCGCGCGTCGAGCGGGGGAGAAGAGCGGTGAGGATATTTCGGAAAAGAAATCCGACTACAAACATCCGTTGAATCCCATGGGCGAGTTTTCGTGGGGGGATCTTTTACGCCTGAAGGCACGACTGACTACCGGAGCGGGCACAGGCCGCACTTTGGCTGTCGCCGAGAGCCTCACGGCGGGGCAACTGCAGGCCCGTATCGGGCTCGTCTCGGGAGCTTCCCGGTTTTTCCAAGGCGGTATTACAACCTATACCATCGACGCCAAGGTCGCGGAGTTGGGGGTGGATCGTGAGTTGGCGGAAACCACTAATGCCGTGAGTGCCGAAGTCGCTGAGCAGATGGCGCAAGGCGTAGTCTCGAAGATGGGCGCAACCATCGGCGTTGCGACGACCGGCTACGCGGAGCCTGATCCCGAACACGGCGCAAAACATCCCCATGCGTATTGGGCGATTGCCCAAAAAGGTGCCCGCGGTGGGTGGGAAGTTAAGACCGGCAAGGTAAACGGTCGCGGTCTTTCCCGGGTAAAAATGCAGGCCAAAGTGGTGGATAAAGTCATCGCCGCATTGGTGAAGGCGCTCAAAATTCGTTCGCGTGGATCGCGGAAATAAACCTCCGATTTGGGCCTCAGCCACGCGTAGCCTCGTGCACGCGTTGGTGCGGTTCTACTATCCCCGCATCGAAGTAAGCGGTGCGGGCGAGGTCCCGAGCGAAGGACCGGTGCTGTTGGTGGCCAATCACCCCAACTCCCTGCTCGATCCCGTGCTGCTGGGCATCGCGACCCAGCGACCGGTTCGGCTCCTCGCGAAGGCACCATTGTTCAAAATATGGGGACTGGGTCGGGTGATGCGGGCCTTCGGCATGATTCCCGCGCACCGTGGCAGCGACAGCCGCAGCCGTGAAGAGATTAAGAAAAACCTCGCTTCGTTGGCGACCGCGGCGACGGCCTTGGGAGATCACGGAGGATCGGTGGTGGGGATTTTTCCGGAAGGAAAAAGCCACGATGACATGCAGGTCGCGATGGTGCGATCCGGTGCCTCGCGCTTGGCCATGCAGGCGGTCGCTGCTGGCGTGACGGGGCTCAAGATTTTTCCGGTGGGGCTCAACTACGAGAGCAAGGATCGTTTCCGTTCCGCCGTGTGGGTCAACCTCGGCGAGCCGATCGATGCCGACACTTGGTTGAAGGAACATGGCGACAACCGGGCCGCTATGCGCGCACTCACTCCGGAGATTGACCGGAGATTGAAGGAAGCCGCCATCCACCTCGAAGACACCTCTTGGGAGCCCTTGGTGGGAGAGGTCGAAGGACTGCTCCCAGCGGCGCGTGGTCTTAATGCGGTGGGGTTATTGCAACTGCGTCGCCGCGTGGCCGATGCCATCAACTATTTCCACCGTGAGGATCTGGAACGTTCCCAACAAAGCGTGGCACGGATCGAAGAATGGGCGCGATTGCGGAAAGCGTCGGGATTGCCGGCGGAAGCACGATTTTTTCGGCAACCTATGGTGCTGCGGGTTTTCGGTCTGTGCACCGATGTGGTGAAACTCGCGATCGTTTTGATCTTCGCGGTGCCTGGTCTCATTCATCACCTTCTGCCCCATCTGGTCGCACGATGGTGGGCGGCGCGGCTGGACCAACCGGGCAAAATGACGGTGGCGCTAAATCGGATGCTCGTGGGCGTGGTCCTCCACGGGAGCTGGGCGGTTTTGATTTGGTCGGTCATGATCCGAATATTCCAGCCGTGGTTGGCTTGGACGTGGTTGGCTTCGATTCCGATAACGGGTTTGGCGGCGATTTGGTTGGGGCGGAGATTACGCGTAGTCCTGCCGATCTGGTGGGCCGAAGTGAAGCTGCTGCCGCAGCGAAAACGGGTGGAGCAACTGTGCCGCGAGCGAGCCAAAATAGCTGCCGAACTGGCAGGGCTGGCCAAGGAATACCCGGAAGCTAATACCGCGTTTCGCCGCCGTAGACTTTTGCGAGCGCCGTGGTGGACCTGGGTGACGGCGGGAGTGCTGTTGGGACTGGCCGGTCTCACGATGGGCGTTTGGCTGATGCGCGATCGACCGGTCGAAATTTGGCGCACGGCCGAACCGGCTCTCCATCGCGTTGAACCCGCGTTGTTGGCCGGACGACTGGCGGAGGATGAGCGTGAATTGACGGCGGTCTTCGAGGGGCTCGAGGATTTGGAATCACAATTCCGGATGTTTGAAACCAGCCTAGTCGAAGGAGAACGCAGTTTCTATAATCCCATGGACGACGATCAAATGCGCCGCATGCTCGTTACGTATCTCTCGCTGCGATCGGCCTTGGTTCGCACCACGTGGTATTACGAGCCACACAGTCAAGTGGAGACGGGTGATCTCCGGCTCCGCGCTCAACTCGTTCACTACGCGGCGGCGGCGGCTCTCTACGATTATTCTGTCCGCTTTGTTCTCGCGTTTGAAAATAGTGAGGATGCGCAGCGGAAGCTCAACGAAGGCGAACCGCGATGGGGTTTGGAGCCGGGTGTCTACGACCGTGTTCGCACGAATTTGGCCAACACCGCACACCGCCAGTGGTTGGTGCGGGAGTGGGAACACTACCGGAAAACACTCCCGCGATGGAGCGAGGCTGGAATGGGGCCGGAAGGTGGACAACCTTTCCGAAAATTTCATGCGATCATTTGTCAGGCGGGCGTTCGCACAGCGGATCTCGGTGAGCAGATTTTGCAATACAAAGTGACGACCGCATGGTCCGAGTTGAGGCGTATTCTCGGTGGAGGATATTACCACGCCAGTGCCACGATTTTCACTTTGGTGGGCGACGCGAAGATTCGGGTGCCGCGGGACAGCCAGTCGTTGATTACTCCGGAATTGGTGGAGAAGTTACGCCCCATGTTGCGCCCGGGAGACGTGCTCATCGAGCGGCGAAATTGGTATCTCTCCAATGCTTTTCTCCCCGGCTATTGGCCGCACTCCGCACTTTATGTGGGATCTCCCGAGGATCTGATTGAGTTGGGCTTGGGCAACAATCCCGGGGTTGCCGCGTGGGAATCGGTGGGCAGTCCGACAGACGAGGCAGGTCACGCGTTGCGAGTGATTGAGGCGGTCAGCGAAGGCGTTGTCTTCACTTCGCTGGAGCATTCGGTTGGGGAGGCCGATGCCGTGGTCGTTTTGCGACCGCGCGTGACCGATGCGCAACGTCGCTCTGCCATCGCCCGGGCGTTCAGTCATGCGGGTAAGCCTTGCGATTTCGATTTTTTCAGCAGTGACCGGTTGGTCTGCACAGAATTGGTCTACCGCGCTTACAGCGATATGGTGAAGCTTCCGCTGGTGGAAATCATGGGACGCAAAACCCTGCCCGCAATCAACATTGTCGAGGCCTGGGCGAAGGGCGAAGACTGGGATTTTGTCGCGATGTTGGACGGGGACGAAGAAACGGGCCGTTGCGAATGGGGAGACGAAGAGACGCTGCGTGAGTCCCTCAGCCGGCCCGCGCTCACCTGGTTAAATTAGCCCGCCCAGAAGCAGTAACCAAGGGTAGGGCGGCCTCGCCGAGGGTGCCGGTTTCAAATGGTTTGATATCCTCTACCCTGAGGCGGCGCGCTCGGCGAGCCCGCCCTACATCTCTACCCGAAGGAAAGTCTCCCGATTAGGAAGAACATTCGCGGCACAAAGAAGCCCGGACGTTTGGCCCGGGCTGATTACTAAAAATTGGAGAGGCGAATTTATCTGGTTTGCTCAGTCACGAACTCGCGGATGTAGGATACCTCGGGCTGGGGTTGCACGCGGTCGCTCATCAGGATCTCCGGCAGGGAATAGCGCGTCTTGTAGTAGGAGCGGTTGCCGCGATTGTTGGCGGAAAGCCAGCCACCCTTGACCGTCGCACCAGCGAAGAGCCCTTTCTTTTTGGTGTAGACGAGGATTGGAGCCTCCTTGAGCAGGGCGGTGATTTTTTCGCGTTCGGCGACGCGCGGTCCCGCGATGGCCTTGGCGTCCACGCCGATGTTGAACTTGTTGTTGTAAAGCAGAGGTTGGACCGACTTGTCCGTGATGATGATGACGGACTCAATGGCGTTGGCGCCGAGTTGAAAACCGAAGCTCATTTCACCGGCGTTGACGAATCCGGGGAGACTCCACGTGCCGTCGTCGCGTCGGGACAAGACCACGCCATAACCGTCCTTCACGCCGAAGATGAATCCGGCCTTGAACTGGTTGGTAATGATGATGGTCTCGGCGCGCCGCATGATTTCGGCGGGGATGCGGGTTTCCGGGTTGTATTGGAACTCGCGGATGATGGCTTCGCAGGATTCAACGCGCGTTACGTAGTTCTTGCGAGGCAAGGTTCGCTCGGCTTGCACCGCGAGAGTCGTGGCCAAAAGACCGAGGGCGAGGATGATAAAACGCTTCATATCGAAAGGGTGTATGTTCGCACTATGCACGGGGAACATCGTATGGGAATGCCGAATTGCAGGTGATGTTCCAACAAATACAGGGGTTCAATCAAGTCCACGCAACGCCAAGTCTTCCTCATCCCAGCCAAAATAGTGGCCCAACTCGTGTAAATAGGTGATGCGGACCTCGTCGAGGAAGACATTTTCTTTCGCCTCGGTGAATTCCCAGAGATTGCCCAAAAACAGCAGGATGTGGGTCGGGATATCGTTGCCATCGCCCGTGTCTTCACCGTGAGGCGGACCCACAAACAGGCCGAGAATTTCGGGTTCAAATTCTTCGCCGAGGATTTCCGGCGTGGGGTGATCATGGTACGAAACGGGTATGCGCTCAGCGAGCACACGGAGTTCGTCGGGGAGATCGTCGCGCGTGGCGACGACCTCGTCGTCGGCCAGAGATTGGAGCGCGGCAAAGGTCATGGTCCGATTTTTAGAGAATCGTTTGGTGGGATTGAAGGCGATTGTGCCGTTCGAGCCGAACTTGGGTTGTATAGACTCGGGCCTGCCGTCATGGATGGGTTTTTATGGAGACGAAGCGCATCGCGATTATCGGCGGAGGAGCCGCGGGTTATTGCTCCGCGATCACCGCGGCGGAAGGAGATCGCGCGGCCCGCGTCGTTTTGTTTGAAGCGACGGGACACGTGCTGGCCAAGGTCCGGGTTTCGGGAGGAGGCCGCTGCAATACGACTCACGCCTGTTTCGAGCCGCGAGAACTGGTGAAACGCTACCCACGCGGTTCGCGGGAATTGATCGGCCCGTTGAACCGATTCGGCCCGCGGGAAACCATTGCCTGGTTTGCCGCCCGTAGTGTCGAGCTGAAGACAGAGTCCGACGGACGCATGTTTCCCACCACCGATGATTCGGGCACTATCATTGAGTGCCTGCAGCATGCCGCGGCGGAAGCCACTGTGGAGGTTCGACTACGGACGCCGGTGCGTGAGGTGGAGAAAACGGAGTCCGGAGAATTTCGCCTCACGCTGGGCGATGGTAGTGTCGAGCGGTTCGATCGGGTAGTTGTGACGACGGGTGGAAACCGCGGATCGGGCGGGCACGATATTGCTACGTCGTTGGGCCACAGGATCGAGCCGCCAGTGCCTTCACTTTTTACCTTCCAGATCGACGACACCCGCTTGCAAGGGATCGAGGGATTATCGGTTCCGAACGCGGAGGTCAGCGTGCCGGGGACCAAACTTCGCGAATCGGGGCCGGTGCTGATCACGCATTGGGGCCTGAGCGGTCCGGGTATTCTCCGGCTGTCCGCGTGGGGGGCGCGGGAGTTGGCCGGACTCGATTACCAATTTACGGTGCGAGTGGCATGGACGGGAGATGCCAACGAAGATCGGCTTCGCGCCGCTCTCGCCGCTGGCCGTCAGAGCCTCGCCAAAAAGCGGGTCCGGAACGCGAACCCGCTCGGTTTACCCGGGCGACTTTGGGAGCGATTGGTGGAGACCAGCGAAGTCGGTCCGGATGTGACTTGGGTGGATTTGCCCAAGAAGGCACTCAACGCCTTGGTGCGGGCCGTCGGTGCGAGTGAATTTTCCGTGACCGGCAAAAGTATGAATAAGGAGGAATTCGTTACCTGTGGTGGCGTGCGGCTCCGTGAAGTAAATTTCAAAACAATGGAGAGCCGACGCTGCGCAGGTCTGTATTTCGCGGGAGAGGTGCTCGATATCGACGGTATTACGGGCGGCTTCAACTTTCAGTCCGCCTGGACCACCGCCCACCTAGCCGGCACCGCCGCCGTGTCCTGACCACGACCGCTACCTTGAGGCACGCCACCTTGGTTACCCTCGCGCAACTCAATTGTCGTCTGCGACTCCCGCTCCACCGGAAATGACCCCGAGCCGTCCGCGCCCTCTTCCCGCGCCCCTGCTGTCCAGAGGCTACTACCCAGCGACGCCCACCGACGTCGGGATTGCTCCGCCGCTGAGCACCCACCCAATGTTGATCATTCCCGGCCCCCCCTCCTTCCCGAAGCTCACCAGCTCGAACCGAACCCGACTTTAACCATATTGGTTAAACTTCCTTCATTTCCTGTTCCGGGTCTATCGACGGACTTTAACCAATATGGTTAAAGTCGGGGCGAGTTGGGGGCATGTGGAGGAGTAATTCGGTCTCGCGGTGGGTGGGTTGGGTTGTTGGCGTTTGGGGCGTGCCTACGTATTTTGAATTGCTCGCGCTCATCACGCCCGTTTTTGGGTTGATCGCGATTGGTTCTTTGGCGCGATTTGCCGGTTGGCTCACTGCCGAGTCCGACGGGAGTATGCTCAAGTTGGTGCTTAACGTGCTCTACCCCGCGCTAATTTTTCAGAGTATTCTGGGGAATTCTGCCTTCGCCGATGCGCGGAATGTCTTTTGGCCGCCGGTGGTGGGGTTTGTCACCATGGGCGGAGGGATCCTGTTGGCGTGGGCTATTGGACGCAGTCTCGGGTTCTCGAAAGGAAAGGGGCTTCGCACGTTCGCTTTTGCGGTGGGTATTTTTAACTACGGATACATTCCGATTCCTTTGATGGAGTCGTTGTTCGGCCGCGAAAGCGTAGGCGTGCTTTTGGTGCACAACGTTGGTTGCGAAGTCGCGATCTGGACGATTGGAGTGCTGGTGCTGTCTGGACTCTCGCTGCGCGATGGTTGGAAGCGACTCGTGAATGGGCCGGTGATCGCGTTGGCGGTGGCTGCTGCCAGCAATTTTGTGGGATTGGATGAGGTTATGCCCGTGGCTGTGGAGAAAACCATCGGCATGGCGGCGGCTTGTGCGATTCCGGTGGCGTTAATCGCGATCGGTTCGACGCTTTCGGAATCACTGAGAAAACCGGCGCAGTTGTTTTCAGCCCGAGTTACGCCGGCGGCGTGCGCTTTGCGGCTGCTCTTGTTTCCGGCTCTCTTTCTGGGATTGGCGAAAATTCTGCCGATCAGCCAGGATCTTAAACGGGTTATATTGGTCGAGGCGGCTATGCCGGCGGGAGTTATGCCCATTTTGATTGCGCGTCACTACGGGGGACAGCCGCTGACCGCGGTGCAGGTAGTGATCGGGACTACGGTGGTTGGTTTGGTGGCGATTCCGCTTTGGCTGCGGTTGGGGCTGGCGTGGATCGGTTGACGCCGGGGGCTCGTTCCACCTAGGTGGCGGAACATGGAATGGATCGCTGACCCTCAGATCTGGATATCGCTGCTGACTTTGACCGCCCTTGAGGTGGTTCTGGGTATCGATAATATTATCTTTATCTCAATCCTCGCGGGGAAGCTCCCGCCGGAGCAGCAGGACAAAGCTCGCAAAGTGGGTTTGATGTTGGCGCTGGTGATGCGGGTTATCATGCTCATGGGAATTTCATGGCTCATGAGCCTGACGGCGCCGCTCTTCACGCTGCCGTTGTTGAATCATGCAATGTCAGGAAAGGATCTGATTCTGCTGGTGGGAGGCCTTTTTCTAGTCGGTAAAAGCGTGTTTGAAATCCATGAAAAACTGGAGGGCACCGATGGGCACGCGACGTCGAAACTCGGCACGGTAACCTTCAACGCGGTGGTTGCACAGATCCTGGTGCTGGATGTGGTGTTCTCGTTGGACTCGGTAATCACCGCTGTTGGTATGGCGGATTTGCTCGGCGTGATGGTCGCGGCGGTTGTGATCGCGATGGGGATCATGCTGTGGTCAGCCAAATCCATCAGCGACTTCGTCAACCGTCATCCGACGCTCAAGATGTTGGCCCTCAGTTTTCTGATATTGATCGGTGTCATGCTGATCGGGGAAGCCTTCGGGCACCACATACCGAAGGGATACATTTACTTCTCCATGGCTTTCGCTTTTGGAGTCGAAATGCTCAACCTCCGACTGCGGACCACGCAGAAGGCAAAGAATCCGATCGAATTGAAACAGCCGTATCGATAAAACGATACGGTTGAGTAATGCGATAAATCAGGCGCTTTCGGCGACGTCGCCGCGGCGGGCGGCGATGGCCCAGCGGTAGACGTCGACGTAGGCCTTGGCGGATGCCCCTCCAGCTGAAATCTTTGGCCATGCCGTTGAGGCGCAGCTGGCGATATTCTTCGGGCTTGTCGTAGTAGGTCGAACAGGCCCAGCCAATGGTGTTGGCGAGCGCGGTGGTGTCTTCGAATTTGAATCCGGTGCCTTTTCCGGTGGCTTCGACGTATTGGTCGACCGTGTCGATCAGCCCGTCCGTTGCCCGCACGATGGGCGGCGTGCCGTAGAGCATGGCGTAGAGCTGAGTAAGCCCGCAGGGCTCCGCGCGACTGGGCATAACGAAGAAATCACTGCCCGCCTGGATGAGTAGTTTGGCGAGCTGACCATTGAATCCGACGTGGAGGCCGAGGCGGCCTTTGAAGCGGGCGGCGGGATTGCGGTATAGTGTCTCCAATTCGCCATCGCCACTGCCCAGCACGGCGAACTGCACCTTCATGCCTTCGAGGACTTTGGGCAGGCACTCCGCCAGAAGATCGAGACCTTTCTGGGTGGCGAATCGTGACACCACGCCGAAAAGGGGAATGCTCGGATCGACTTCGAGACCGAGCTGTTCTTGCAGGGCGGCCTTGCACGTCTCTTTACCGGAAAAATCGTCGGCGGTGTAAGTTACCACAAAGACGGTTTCGTTGTGCCAAAGCGTATCATCCGCGTCGAACCCGATGGTCGTAATCATCGCCGACCATCGTGAGCACGCTCGCCACCTGAGCGAAAGCGAAAAGCTTCACGCCAATGGGGTGAGGTTGGGCTTGCCCCTTTAAAACGGACACGTGGATGGGGTGATTATGTTGTGTGGTGGGATTCGAAGGCGAGAGGGCTTAGATAGCCAAGACTGGAGTGCAGTCGCTCGCGGTTGTAGAAGCTTTCGATGTAATGGAAGATGGCCGTGCGCGCCTCATCACGGGTGCCGAAGCGAGTGCGTTTGATCAGTTCGAGTTTCATACTGCTCCAAAACGATTCGATGAAGGCGTTGTCGTAGCAGTTGCCCTTGCGGCTCATGGAAGCAACGAAGCCGTGACGTTGCAGTTCAGCCCTGAAGGCATGATTGGCGAACTGGGTGCCGCGGTCTGAGTGGACCACCACGGGTTCGCTCGGTTTGCGGCGGCGACAAGCCATGCGCAAGGCGGCAAGGGCTGCCGGGGTATCCAGGTGCTCAGACATGCTCCAGCCCACGATACGTTGGGAGTGCACATCGATTGCCGCGGTGACGTAGAGCCAGCCCTGACCGGTAAGCACGTAGGTGGCGTCCATCGCCCAAGCTTGGTCGATGCGCTCTACTTGGAGTGTTTTGAGGTGGTTGGGTGCTACGGGATACCCATGGCGACTGTCGGTGCCTCTGGCACGGTATTTGGATCGTGGCCGCGCCACCAGATGCGCTCGGCGCATTAGCCGGGCCACGCGGTGACGGCCAGCGGCGGTGCCGAGTTCCCGGGCCATGCGAGGACTGCCGTAGGTCTTCTTTTTAGCCACAAAGACCTCGCGGATTTGTCGCAAAAGATCCGTATCGCGCTGCTGGCGCACACACGGGCGATCACGTCGCTGTAACCAATCGTAGTAGCCACTGCACGAGACCTGCAGCGCTTCACATAACCATGCCACCTTCGTGCCGCTCATTCGCGCGATTTGGGCATACCTCTCGGTGGCGGTTCGCAGAGGATGCCCAGTGATTTTTTTAGCACTTCGCGCTGCTCGAGCAGTTTAGCGTTCTCGGCTTTGAGCCGCCTGATCTCTGCTTGGAGATCAGCGGAAGACTGCTTTGGCGGGGAGGTCGACTTGGATTTATCGACCTCGATGGGCTCGCGCTCCGCGCGAGCCCATCGATACAGCAGTGGGGCACGGATGCCTAACTCCGCTGCTACTTTGGCCGCGCTGCGGCCACTGGTTCGCCACAGTCGCAGCGCTTCGCGCTTAAACTCGGCATCATACTGGTTCTTCATATCGGGGACCTTTCGTTTGGTCCCCATCCCCGTGTCCGTCAAATTAGGGCAACCTCATGGCGTGATAATGCTACTTTTGTAGCGGAATCACGACCTGACCCCGTTGAGCGGAGGGCACAAAAAACCCCGCGCGGGAGGCGGCGGGGCTTCGGGTTGAATCAGTCGACCTTGGGCAACTCGCCGTCGAGGTCGATGGGGCGGGGCTTGTCGCGTTTGGACATGCGGTTGGTGGAGCGTTTGCGCAGGCCGCGGTCGAGTTCGGAAACGAGCTTGTCGATGGCACCGTAGGCGTCGTCGCTGGATTCACCGGAAACGACGTCCGGTCCTTGAATCTCGATCTGTCCTTTGGCGGTAAACTGACCGTGATTCGACTTGGTTTGATGATACTCAATGGTCATGCGGATGCGAACAATGTGTGGCTCGTGACGGAGGAGTTTGCTCACTTTTTCACGGACGTGCGCTTTGATGCCGTCCGTGAGGTCGAGGTGGATTCCGCTGAGGATCAGTTTCTGGTTGAGAACTTCTGGTGTAATTTCGGGGGTCATGAAAAGGGGTTAGATGGAAGTGTAGTGTCAATGTGACCTTAGTTGTCGGAATCTCCAGCGGCAACGTCAGGAATTGCGCGAATTTTGGCCAACGCTGCGCGCCGATGGTTAGGCTATTTCTTTTTTTGAGGGCGGCACTGAACCAATCGCCACCTAAAGACTGATTGTTTTCGCGTCGAGGCGGTCGGGAATTGCCACCGTTTGTGCGACGGGGTGCGTTGTTGTTGTTGCGAGCCCCTGAACCACCCCGTTCGGGTCTGCCGCCCAACTCGGGCTTGGCCCGCATGGACAGAGCGATGCGGTTGCGGGGAAGATCGAGCTCGGTGACCGTCACCACGACCTTTTGGCCGGGCTTCACGTGTTCGGAAGGATCCTTGACGAAGGTGTCCGCGATCTGACTCACGTGGACGAGTCCGTCTTGGTGAACGCCGACATCCACGAAGGCGCCGAATGCGTTACGTTCGGCACAACCTCGGGAATCTTCATGCCGGGTTTCAGATCGGAGGGGTTGGTTGATGCCGGGTGCGAAGGCGAATGCTTCAAATTTCTCGCGCGGATCGCGACCCGGCTTCGCGAGTTCATTGACGATATCCTGGAGGGTAGGGAGTCCAACATCGTCTGAAACGTAGTCATCCAATTTAATCCGACTCCGGAATTTGGAGTCGTTGACCAGATCCCGAACGGTCACGCCCAGATCGTTGGCCATATTTTCGACCAAAGCATACCGTTCTGGATGCACCGCCGAGGCGTCGAGCGGGTGGTCCGCATCGCGGATGCGCAGGAACCCGGCTGCTTGTTCGAATGCCTTGGGGCCGAGACGCGGCACGTCGTGGAGTTCCGCGCGGGATTTGAAGGCCCCCGTGGAATTGCGTTGTTCGATGATCGCCGCGGCCGTGCTGGAATTGAGTCCGGAAACGTAGGCGAGTAGCTGCTTGGACGCGGTATTGAGTTCGAAGCCCACGCCGTTCACGGAGCTGACTACGGTATCATCCAGTGATTTGCGCAGCTCGAGTTGATCCACGTCGTGTTGGTATTGACCAACCCCGATCGATTTGGGGTCGAGTTTCACCAATTCAGCCAACGGATCCATGAGGCGACGACCAATGGAGACCGCCCCGCGCACAGTGAGATCCTGATCGGGGAATTCTTCACGGGCCACGTCGGACGCGGAGTAGATTGACGCCCCAGATTCGTTGACCAACACCACGGAAATGGCTGCGGGGAATTTCAGTCCGCGCACGAAGGCTTCGGTTTCGCGACCGGCCGTGCCGTTACCGATGGCGATCGCCTCGACTTTGAAGAAGTCGACGGACCCGCGGAGTTTTTTCCTCTGCCTCCACGCCACGCCGGTCCGGAAGATGACATCGTTGTGCAGGAGTTTACCCTGCTTATCGAGCAACACGACTTTGCAGCCGGTGTGAAAACCCGGATCGGTGGCCATGACCGCTTTTTGACCGAGAGGAGAGGCGAGCAGCAGCTCGCGAAGATTTTCGGCGAAGACTTTGATACCATCGGCATCGGCGCGCTTTTTGGAATCGAGCCGCATCTCCGTCTCCATGGACGGGAAGATCAGACGCTTAGCGGCATCCTTCCCGGCGAGTTTCACCTGCTGGGCGGCGGGGCTGTCGTTGGTTACGTAGAGGCGTTGGATTTCGGCAAACGCAAGTTCCTCGTCGTTGAGTTGCACGCGCATCATTAGAAACCCTTCCTTCTCGCCGCGCCGCATCGCCAGGATGCGATGAGAAGGCGCTTCAGCCATCGATTCGGACCAATCGAAGTAGTCCTTAAACTTCGCCCCTTCCTCTTCTTTGCCGAACATCACTTTGGAGGAAACCGTGGATTGAGTGCGGTAGAGATGGCGCACCTTGGTGCGAGCGTTGGCATCGTCGCTGATGCGCTCTGCGAGAATATCTTGCGCTCCCGCCAGAACGTCTTCCGTGGATTCGAGGGAGTTAGTTTTAGTCTCGTGGGTGACCGAGTTTCCTACGAAAGCGGCTACGGCAATGACAGGGTCGAAGTCTGGGGATTGGTCCCAGAGCTGTTGGCAGCCCCAACTCTTTAGCGATGGTGGCACGGGTGCGTTTCTTGGGCCGGAAAAGCAGGTAGATATCCTCGAGCTGAGTGAGCGCCGTGGCACCGCCAAGAGCCTTTTTGATGTCGTTCGTCAGCAGGCCCCGTTCGTCGAGACCCTTGAGAATAGAACGGCGGCGGTCATCCACCGCGCGCATGGCTTCGAGGCGATCGCGGTCACGGCTACCTCGTCCAGAGATCCGGTGACCTCCTTGCGATAGCGGGCGATGAACGGCACCGTGGCGACTTCCATGAGCAATTGAGCGGTCGCTGCGATTTGCGCGACTGGGATAGAAAGCTCCTGCGCGAGAAGGATAATATGTTCGGGGTTGGGCTGGTTGAGGTCTGAAGACATGCCAATGCGAAAGCCGTTCAGTCTATGTTTTGATCGCCGTCTCGCAAGGGAAAATTTAAGTAAATTTTGAGGAGGCATTATTTTGTGTAAATAGTTCATATATATATAGGTTAAATAACACCTAAGATTAGGGGTTATTGCCAACAAAGAGCCACCGGATTTCGGCAAGAAGTTTGAGAAGTCATGGCAAGTGAATTAGGCAATGAAATGCAGGATAGTTTCGATTGGGCTTCGGTTTCGCCGCGCATCACTTCAGTCTGGGATCATGTTTCCTCAACATGTGATTGCGCGTAAACGGGATGGTAAGGAATTGGCTCAAACCGAGATCGAAGCGTTCGTGCGCGGGGCGACGGATGGGAGTTGGGCGGACTACCAGTTGTCAGCGATGTTGATGGCGATTTTTCTCAACGGAATGACGACCTCAGAGGTCGCTGCCTACACCGATGCGATGATGAATTCGGGCACCGTGGCGGACCTGTCCAATGTGCCCGGTCGCAAAGTCGACAAGCACTCCACTGGTGGGGTGGGTGACAAAGTTTCGTTGCCTTTGGCGGCCATGGTCGCCGCGGCGGGCGTGCCGGTGCCGATGATCAGCGGGCGGGGCTTGGGGCACAGCGGCGGCACGCTGGATAAACTGGAATCCATTCCGGGATTTAATGTGAATCTTTCCCTCGGAGAATACCGGGCGCAGGTCGAGCGGGTGGACTGCGCTTTGATCGGCCAGACTGCTGATCTCGCTCCTTCGGATAAAAAACTCTACGCGCTGCGCGATGTTACGGCGACGGTCGAATGCATGCCGCTGATTTGCGGTTCGATCATGTGCAAAAAACTCGCCGAAGGTATCGACGGGTTGGTGCTTGATGTGAAATTTGGGCGGGGTGCCTTCATGAAGGACATTGAGTCCGCTCGGGAGTTGGCGACCGCCATGGTGGGTATCGGAAAAGCGATGGGCAAAGGTGTGCATGCCTTGCTTACTGCGATGGACCAACCCTTGGGCCGCGCTGTGGGCAACGCAGTCGAAGTCGAAGAATCCATTGCCTGTCTGAAAGGCGAAGGTCCGGCAGATTTAATGGAGGTAACCTATGCGCTCGGCGCGGAGATGTTGTTGCTCGGCGAAGTTGAGTCGGACCTCACGGCTGCCCGTCAACGTTTGGAAGCAACAATCGGTGATGGCACCGCATTGGCCAAGTTTGGTGAAATTATTTCGGCTCAGAATGGCGATGCCCGGGTGATCGACGATCCAAGCGCGGTGTTGCCGCAAGCGACGCAGAAGATCCCGCTTCTCGCGAATCGCGCGGGAGTGATTCAAGACGTGAATGCCATGGAAGTTGCTTTGGCAGCGTTGCGTTTAGGGGCGGGTCGAGCTTCGGCCGAAGAGGAAGTGGATCCAGCCGTGGGAATCACCGATTTGGTGAAAGTAGGCGAGTCAGTTGCCGAGGGCCAAACGCTTGCTACGATTCACGCGAACGACGACGAGTCGCTCCTGGTCGCGACGACTCAACTACGGGACGGTATCAGAATTAGGGATACTCCGGTTGCCTCGCCTCCGCTCATTGCCGAGCGTCTGACTTAGTGAAACACTGATTGAATCAAAACGGCTATAGCGCCGTCGTGTGGGGATGCTGGCTCTGGAGCGGCTGCCACTCCGCGGTGGGTTGGGTAGGAGCGTGGCTTGTCCACGCCCGCTGTTGCCTCTGGGGTGCTGCCACTCTGCTGCGGGCGTCGTCGAGCAGCGCCCCTACAGGGCATATTAGGACGTGGTTTGTGCGTGATATTGCCTCCGGTTAGGCGCTTCCGATCCATCTAGCTACTTCCTAAAATACACTTTAACCCTTGGCGAACCACTGGGCGGGATCGACTTCGTAGAACAGTTTGAGTTCTTCGTAGAGTTCGGGTTGTTTTCTGGAGAGTTGGCGGGGTTTTTCGAAGAATGCTTCGGTGGCGACGGCGAAATATTCGACGGTATTGGTTGCACCGTATTTGTCTAGCACGGTGCGTCGCCCTTTCTCGGCCATGCGTTCGAGTCTGGCGTGGCCGGTCTCAATCATTTCTGCCCAGCGCGCGTAGCGATTGGGGTTCTTGAGGAAAGGAATGCCGTCAGCTGGGCCGCGTGCCTGATCGAGTCGGTGGGCGAATTCGTGAATCGAAACATTGTGTCCATCGAAACAGTTTTTGGCGCCCTGCAGCACGGCATCCCAGGCCAACACCACGGTGCCGTTGCTGGAAGATTCTCCGAGGCGGACCGTCTCACGCTGCATTGCCACGCCGGCACGATTCACCGATGTTTGGGTCGCTCGATAGGCGGATGGATAGATCAAAATCGAGCGCAGGCGCGGGAGAGGAGGCCCCTGATGGTTGAGGGCCAACAAGCATGCTTGCCTGGCGATGATGAGCACCATCTCGTCCGTGGGGCGCTTAAAGGGGACATTGCTTGATTCTTGACAAAATGCGTTTCACGCGCCGCGTTTGGTCCTGTTGAGCAAGTCTGAAGCGGCGAACATATTGACTGACAGTCGCCGGGCTGCCCCATTCCGAGACGCTCCGTGATCCAACGAGCTCCATCGAAATGAGGGCAATTCTGGAGGAGTGATAATCTTGGCACGAACCGGATTGGGGTGGATGTAGTGACTTACCTCCGCCAAGGCATGGCCGGGTTGAACGAGCAGAGACTTAAATCTCCCTTGGAATGGTCTTCCCTTAATTTTGGGGGCGCTTAAAGGGGACATTGCTTGATTCTTGACAAAATGCGTTTCACGCGCCGCGTTTGGTCCTGTTGAGCAAGTCTGAAGCGGCGAACATATTGACTGACAGTCGCCGGGCTGCCCCATTTCGAGACGCTCCGTGATCCAACGAGCTCCATCGAAATGAGGGCAATTCTGGAGGAGTGATAATCTTGGCACGAACCGGATTGAGGTGGATGTAGTGACTTACCTCCGCCAAGGCATGGCCGGGTTGAACGAGCAGAGACTTAAATCTCCCTTGGAATGGTCTTCCCTTAATTTTGGGGGCGCTTAAAGGGGACATTGCTTGATTCTTGACAAAATGCGTTTCACGCGCCGCGTTTGGTCCTGTTGAGCAAGTCTGAAGCGGCGAACATATTGACTGACAGTCGCCGGGCTGCCCCATTCCGAGACGCTCCGTGATCCAACGAGCTCCATCGAAATGAGGGCAATTCTGGAGGAGTGATAATCTTGGCACGAACCGGATTGGGGTGGATGTAGTGACTTACCTCCGCCAAGGCATGGCCGGGTTGAACGAGCAGAGACTTAAATCTCCCTTGGAATGGTCTTCCCTTAATTTTGCGCAAGCGGTTGAACCGGCAGACCCAAGTGCCCTGCAACCACTTCATGCCTTCACTTAAATTTGGCTCCGGAGTCTCCATCGCCATGTGGAAATGATTACGCATGATGACGAAGGCATGCCGCCGCCACCCGGACTGTTCGCAGGCTTGAAACATCGTGCGTTCAAATGCTGTCCGGGCACCATCAGTCGAAAAAATGTCGGATCGATAGTTTCCTCGATTGATTACGTGGTAACAAGCGCGGGGGTATTCAAGACGAGCGGTGCGGGGCATGGTGGATATCTATGTTCGCATCGTAATCTTGTCAAGAATCAAGCAATGTCCCCTTTTGGAGTCCTTAATCTTGTCAAGAATCAAGCAATGTCCCCTTTTGGAGTCCTGCTGACGGGTATTTATCACCGGGATGTATACATCACGAGTCGCGATGAGACCTTCCGATTTTGGAATACCATTGCCCAACGCTATCGCGGTAACGCCACGGTGGCGTTTTATGAGTTGGTCAATGAACCGACCCATCGCGGAGGTCAGTTTGGTCGCATGGAGTGGCGCGAATATAAAGCGCTGATCGAAGACATCATCTACATGATCTACCAAAATGATGATACAGCCATTCCTTTGGTGGCGAGTTTTAATTGGGGCTATGATTTACGCAACGTGGAAAAGGAGCCCATCCAAATGCCGGGTGTGGCTTACGTGACTCATCCTTATCCGCAAAAGAGTGCGAACTGGGAAAAGGATTGGCAGGAGATTTGGGGTTTCGTGGCGGATAAATATCCGATGGTGGTAACTGAGTTTGGCTTCATGGACGCCAATGATCGGGGAGCTCATGTCCCCTGCATCGCGGACGAAGAGTATGGTGAAGCGATTATCGCATTTATGGAGAAGCGCGGCATCTCGTGGACCCCTTGGGTGTTCGACTACCAGTGGACCCCAACCTTAATCTCCGACGATAAATTTACTCCCAGTCGCCAAGGACGTTTCTTTAAACAGAAACTGAAAGAGCTGAATGGCGAGTGATGCTCAGTAGAAAAGGGTAGGATTCGACCGCCGGGCGAGCAGATCAGTGGAGTGGTCGTGCTGGCCTCAATTTGTTCCTCTCGCATTACTAAGAGACGCAACCGGCGCGCTCGGCGAGCACGCCCTACCTTGAAACCCTTTCACGTTTGTGCCCAAAAAAGATGAAGGTTTTGCTTAGACCAGCAGCAAGGCTGGTCGCTCCAGCAGATCACGTAGCGCATTCAGGAACTGAGCGCCGACGGCCCCGTCCACCACGCGGTGGTCACAGGAAAGGGTGAGTGTCATACGTTGGCCAATCTCGATCTTACCATTCTTGACCACGGGAGTCTCTTCGGTGCCGCCGACGGCGAGGATGGCCGCATTGGGTGGGTTGATGATAGCCTTGAAGCTCTTTACGCCCATCATGCCCATGTTGCTGACACAGAAGGTGCCGCCCGTGAATTGGTTGGGTTGCAGCTTCATCGTCTTCGCCGCTTTCGCGAGGGTCTTGGCTTCGGGGCCGATATCGAAAACCGATTTCGCGTGGGCGTCGAAGATCACGGGGGTGATCAACCCGTCGTCGATCGCGACAGCAAACGAAACGTGAGCCCGACTGTGGTGCCGGACTTGGTTGCCTTCCCAGGAGCAATTGACAGCGGGGACTTTGCGCAGGGCTTCCGCGCTGGCCTTCATGATGAAATCATTGACCGAGAGTTTGATCCCTTCATCCGCCAGTCCCTCATTGAGCTGCTTGCGCAAGGCGAGTAACGGTCCGGCATCAACCACCACATCGACATAGAAGTGGGGGAGTTGGGTTTTGGATTCAACCAAGCGGCGGGCGATGGTCGCCCGCATGTTGGAAACCTTGACCACCTTGTCTTCTTGAATCGGGCCTTTGGTGAGATAGCCGGACCCGGTCATGGCACTGCCACCGCTGACACCATTTTTCCCCGCATCCAAAACATCGGCGCGGACGATTCGTCCGCCGGTGCCGGTGCCTTTGATGCGCGAAGGATCGATGCCTTTTTCGGCGGCGAGCTTCTTGGCGAGAGGAGAAATTTTGATTCGCTTTCCGGGCTCTGAAGGCGCTGCCGCGGCGGCAACGGGCAAAGGCGGAGGTTCAGGTGCGGAGGGAGGAGGGGGAGCTGCAACCGCATGGGGGGCTTCGGTGGCAGGCTCGGCAGGTTTTTCGGGAGGGGCGGGTGCTTCGACTTCTTCGCCGGGTTCACCGACGGTGCAAAGCGGCGCGCCCAGTTCGACTTCGGTGCCTTCTTCGGCGAAGATTTTAACCAGTGTGCCATCGAAGAAGCATTCGAGCTCCATGGTGGCTTTGTCGGTTTCAACCTCGGCGAGCATATCGCCGGAGACGACAGCATCGCCCTCTTTTTTCAACCATTTGACCAGCGTGCCCACCGTCATGGTGTCGCTGAGTTTCGGCATTTCAATGATATCGGCCATGGGAACTAAATGAACTGAATTTTAACCACAGATAGACACGGATTAACACAGATAAATACCAGCGAATGATCCGTGTTTATCGTGTTCATCCGTGGTTGATTTTGATTCGAAATAATCAGGCTTTGAGCGCGGCGCGGGCGGCGGTGATGACGCGGCCTACGTTGGGCAATTGCTCGGTCTCGACGGGAGGGCTGTAAATAGCAGGAGCGTCAATCGTGGTGACGCGCGTGATGGGTGCATCGAGTTCGTCGAACGCTTCTTCCTGAATCATAAACGCGAGTTGCGATCCCACGGAGGCGAAGGGCTTTTGCTCCTCTACGATGAGCACGCGGTGGGTCTTGGCTACGGAAGCGAGCACGGTGTCGATGTCCAACGGACGGATGGAGCGCAGGTCGACGACCTCGATCGAGGCGCCGTCTTCTTTGGCGATCGTTTCTGCGGCTTCGAGGGAATGTAGCACGCAACGACCGTAAGTGACGATCGTGAGGTCGGTGCCCCCACGCTTCACATCGGCTGATCCGAGAGGAACGAGGTAATCCTCGCCGTCGGGGACTTCTCCCTTGATGCCGTAGAGAATGGTATTCTCCAGGAACATCACGGGATCGTTGTCGCGAATGGAGCTCTTGAGCAGTCCCTTGGCGTCGGCCGCGGTGGCGGGCACGACAACTTTAACGCCGGGGTGATTTGCGAGCACGTTTTCCGGAGTGTGGGAGTGAGTAGCGCTCACGTTGGTGCCACCGTTGGCTGGGCCGCGGATCACGATCGGGCAATTGATAAGACCGCCGGACATGTAGCGGACATTGGCTGCGTTGTTGAGGATCTGATCGAAGGCGACGGAGTAAAAGGACCAGAACATCAGCTCCATAACAGGGCGAACGCCTAGCATGGATGCACCGATACCGGTGCCGATGAAGCCGGCTTCGGAGATGGGGGTGTCAACGATGCGGTCGGGACCGAATTTATCGAGCAGGCCTTCGGAGACCTTGTAGGCTCCGCTAAATTGCGCGACTTCTTCGCCCATCAGGACGACATTTTTATCGCGTTCGATTTCCTCGGCAAGGGCGGCACGAACGGCTTCGCGGTAAGTGAGTTCAGACATTGGGAATGAAAATAGGTGTGGCGTTTAGACGACTTGGGAGCGACTCAACTGAAGAAGAGGCGACCTTTGGAAGTGCGCTGGTCAGGATTGTCGGCTTCCCAGTAAACATCGTCCTGGATGTCATCGGGCGTCGGGTAGGGGCTGGCTTCGGCGAAATCCGTGGCGATGTCAGCTTCCTTGCGAGCTGCTTGATCGATCTCCTTTTGGAGGCCTTCGGAGAGCACGCCTTCGTCGTTCAATTCCTTTTGGAAGATGATCAAGGGATCTTTGTTTTTGCGGTATTCCTCGATCTCTTCGCGGGTGCGATAGGTTTTATCCGGATCGGCGACGGAATGGCCACGGTAGCGGTAGGTATTCACTTCGACGACGGAAGGCTTGTGCTCCTCGCGGGCGAGGGTGAGCACTTCGTTCATCGTTTTCCGCACTTCATAAATGTCATGTCCGAAGCACTTTGCCCAGTTCATGCCGTAGCCGGCGGCGCGTTCGGCGAGTCCCGCACCGGCGGAAGAGCGCAGTTGGGAGGTGCCCATTGAGTAACGGTTGTTCTCGATAACGAAAATACAGGGCAGATCCCATAGGGCCGCGAGGTTCATGGCCTCGTGCACAGCGCCTTGATTGACAGCTCCGTCACCCATGAACGCCATGGAGGCACCCTTGTTGCCTTGATATTTCACACCGTATGCGAGTCCGGCACCGAGAGGGATCTGGCCACCTACGATGCCGTGTCCGCCCCAATAATTGTTGGAGGGATCGAAATAGTGCATCGAGCCGCCTTTGCCCTTGGAGCAACCGGTAGATTTACCATAGAGCTCGGCCATGAGGGGCTTCGTATCCATGCCGACGGAGATCGCGTGTCCATGGTCGCGATAAGCGGTGATAACATGGTCGTGTTTGCCCATGAGGGAGCAGCAACCGACGGCGACGGCTTCCTGACCGATGTAAAGGTGCAGGAACCCTCCAATCTTCTTGGATTGGTAGGCGCGGAGGCTGCGTTCTTCGAATCGCCGGATGCGCATCATCTGGCGGTAGAGTTCGATTTTCTCCTCAGCGGAAAGCGAGGAGTTGATATCGGCGGTGGCGGCGGAAGGTGTGTCTTTGCTCACAGATTTGGGTGAGTTGAGTTGTGAATCGCCGAGTGTTTCGGCGGCTAGATTTTAGGCAAGTGAATTGTCCCGGTGCTCGGTGAAGGGAGAGTTTTCGGGGTGAAAGTGACACATATTAGATTAAAAATGGTCAGGAAATTGCGAAAATCGACCCGTCACGGAGTTTTTTGCTCCCGCATGGTTTGCTCGTAGGTGATCTGGAGTGGGTGGTGGGGATCGCAATCCGCCCGCAAAGCGACAAAACCTTCCCGATGCTGGTCGTAGATGGGCCAGAGGGCGGTCCGATCAGTGGCGGGCAGCTCAAGTTCGTCGATTTGCTCCCTCGAAAAGAATCCGAATTGGCCTTCCTCCATGGCGGGAGGCCAATTCGCGATGGGGCGAGTGCATCGGAATAGAAAAAGCAGCCAATGGGATTCCCCCTCGTAGGCCTTCTCCGCAATCATGCCAAACAGGTGCAGATCCAGCGGTGTGATGGTGTGGCCGGTTTCCTCCTTTGTCTCCCGGGCCGCACACTCGAAGGGAGACTCTCCGATCGCGGTCTCCAGTTTTCCTCCGATGGGGGTCCAGCACCCACGATTGGGAGATTTGGCCCGCAAGAGCAGCAATTGCTGGCCGTTATCGTTCTCGATGAAAACGAGCACGGCGATTTTGTGGGCAAGGGCGGGAGTGGTGGTCATGAAAACAAGCCGCGAAACGAAGAGATTGAACGTGACGGAGTGCCTCCGCTGCACAATGTCTTTTTGTTCCAATCATGGGTTTTCGACATGTCGCCATTTTGCTCCTGTTCTCGGTCTTCGGAGCTCTGTATGCCCATGCACAGCGGGATGCGTCGCAAATGGCGGAAATCGAGGTGCAGGACGTCGGATTCCAGCAGGTTCGTGATACGCTTGGAGAAGTTTGGTGGGAAGCCACCGTAAATCTTAGAATGAAAGCCCGCGCGGGGAGTGAAGGGAAATTTGCGGAGCAGGTGAGAGTCGACTTCAATCTGGCGCTCCCCCGGCATGGTCAAGCCGCCGATCTGGTATTTTATCGAGCGTCCACCTCCACTGCCGCCTTGGGCACCGGATCATCCGTATTTCGATTTTACCTTCCTCCCGCGATCGTCTCGCGCGATCAGTTGTCGCGAGACGCCCAATATTGGGCGGTGGATATCAGCGTGGCCGGCACTCCTTTGCCGCCCAATCGCAAACAGGTTGGTGCCGGATTCAGCAGTTCCGCGGCGGTCGAAAATTTTCGGCGTAAATTGGCGCAGGAAACCGTTAAAAACGATGGGGTTCTGCTGCCCTTACATCTGGTTCCCGCCGGTCTCCTTTCTGGGGGAGATCCACCCGCGATCAGAACCGAAGCCAACGTTCCCGTTCGCCGCTAATTTGGTATGTCTCTCTTGGGAAAATCTAACCGCGATGCTGTGACCTCTGTTTTGGAGGTGGGGTCATCCCACGTCACGGCGGCGAGATTCACCCGTCACTCTTCGAATCACCGGATCGAGTCTTTCGCATTTCGGGAGGTGGCGGAGTCCGAAGGCACCGCAGGGGATGCCGTTTCGACGGAAACCACGCGAGCCATTTTGGAGGTCGCTCCGACCCTGGCTCGCAAAGATACCGTCACGCTGATCATCCCGGGGCATCAGGCGTTGATAAAAACGATTCGAGTGCCGACTGCGGCGGCAGCTCAGCGGGATAAACTTATCGCATTCGAAGCCCGGCAAAACATTCCGTTTCCACTTGATGAGGTTGTTTGGTCATCGCAGATCCGGCAAGAGGTCGATGGAGAGTGGAAAGTGCTTTTAGTCGCGGCCAAGATCTAAGGGGTGCGGGAATTGGTGGGGGAGGTAACTTCAGCCGGCTTGACGGTGGGACAGGTGGTTCCTTCGAGTATTGCCCAGCTTGATACACCGGCATTGTCGGATGATGCGGAGTTATTGGTGTCAGTCGGCACCCGTTCATCGCACCTGTTATTTAGAACCGGAGCATCGCGATAGTTGCGAACATTGTCTCTGGCGGGGCAGTCCGTAACGCGAGCGATCGCGACGAAACTCGATCAATCCATTGAGGATGCTGAACAGTTGAAACGCGGGGTGCTCTCGGGAGTCGTGGAATTGCCGGAGGAGACTCCGGCGGGACAGGCAGTCAAGGAAGCCAGTGATGGATTTGCGGCCCGCCTGCAGTTGGAAATCAGTCGATCAATCTCGCCCCGCCCGAATTGGGAGAAGCCCGGGAGGCGCGTCGCCGCCGTCCGCGCTGGATAATGGCCGCAGTGCTTTTCATCGCTGCCTTGACCCTGCCGGGCGTGCATTATCTGCGGTTGTCCAAAACGCGAGAACAGCAACAAAAGACCTCAGTCGAAAATTGGTTCCTGTGCAGCAGCTCGCAGATGAAAATCGGAATAGTCTGGAGGAGCTGGAACGACTGTCGCGGGAGGCAAAAATACTGGCGGATCGAGTGGCGGCACGCGGCGCTTGGGCAGCGTTATTGTCGGATTTACAGGGAAGTTTGTCGGGAGTGGGGGGACCTTTGGTTGGAGCGCCTGGAAGTCCTGCCTGTCGCGGAAATATCCCAGATCGCCTCTCCTCAAAATGACCCCGGGGATGGGGCAGTTGAAGAATCGGCCCGACCGACGATTCGCCTCCGACTGACGGGGCGATTATTGGATCGTGAGAACCCTCTGTCCCGCGGGAGTCCCGCGGCTTACGAGCGGGTTACCGCGTTACTCGGCCGATTTGTCGAGTCGCCTCGAATCATGGAAGTCGAAGGCGAACGTTTTGACGCCAGTGAACCGGGCTTGCTGCGTTTTGATTTCACCTTGGTCATCAACCCCACGGCATCGTTGGGAATATTGACTTGGCCAAAATTCCCCGTTCTACGGTTATCGCGATTGTTGCCTTCTTGGCCCTGTCGAGCACTGCGGGATGGTGGAGCTGGCAACAGGTGGGTATCGCGGCCAAAGCCGAGCGTAGCCTGCGGGTGAAACAGATGCAATGGAAGGGAGTGAACGCGAGTGAACCGGCTCCGAATGCGGAGACTGCCGAGGCATTGATCCAGACAGTTAATTCCTTCGAATCGATCGTCGATGATCTGCGTTCACAGCTTGGGGCGAGTCGCGTTGATCCTATCCGTAAGGAGGACCCTCCGGCTCAGCGAGCGGATGCCTTTTTTGTTCTCGCCCAATTTATGGAACGGCAACGAGCGGCGGCAAAGTCCCACGGTGTATCGGTGTCGGACCATGCGGCATTTTTGTTCTCGGATCATCTCTTGAACGCACTGTGGCGGACCGGACCCGTTTCCCTCACTCAAGTGTGGCGCGAGAACCCGGCCACCAAGGTAAACCCCGTTGCTCCCGCTCGAAATAATACTCCCGCGAGTCGCGGATCGGATTGGTTTGATTGGCCGGAGTCACGCAGCGTCACGCGAAGTGGAATTCTGGATACCTTGGCCATCTGGTCGGGGTTACGAAAACTGAGCCATTGAGAGAGTTGGTCTGGGAACCCAGAAAGGACCCAGACCATGAGGGGAAAAAGATACACGACCGAGCAGAAGATACGCATATTGCGTGAGGCCGAGCAGGCCGCCGCGACGCTCCTGGCGGTGTGCCAGGAGCACGCCATCGAGCGAGCAAACCTTCCACCGCTGGAAGCGCGAGTTTGGCCTGCTGGAGCTCGACCAAGCCAAGCAGCTCAAGGAGCTGCAAAAGCAGAACGCCCGGTTAAAGCGCATGCTGGCCGATGAGATGCGCGGCCAAGAGCGCCTGAAGGAGGCGCGCGAAAAAAAAACCATGAGCCCCGGTCACAAAAGACAGATCATGGTCGCGAGGGTGAACCGAGGCCGTTGCCCGGCTCACGAGGCCTGTCGGCCCTTTTGCCTGCATCGCAACACGTTTGGCTACGAGGCGAAGCAACCTGATGCTTGGATGGCCAAGGTGAAGGCAGCGCTACGCCGGATGAGTCGAGAGCACCCTGAGTTGGGCTCCATGAAGATCGCTCGCCTGCTGAAGAAAGCAGGCTGGCGAGTCGGATCACGACTGATCCCACGGCGGCGCCAGCAGCTCGCTCTGATGGTGCCCGTGAAGCAGCCCAAACGACGGCGCGGTGGGATCTCCACGGGGCTTGCGACGAAGGCGACCCATCCCCATCACGTATGGACGTGGGACTTCGTGCCCGACCCGACGATGCGCGGGGGCAAACTACGCATGCTCACGCTCCTCGATGACTCCACGCGGCAAAGCCGGTGCATCCACGTGGATCGTAAGATCACTGCGCGTAAAGTGCGTTCGATCATGAGCCGGCTGGTTGCCGAGCACGGGGCTCTGGAGCATATCCGCAGCGACACTGGCGCGGAGTTTATCGAGAAGGAGTTGCGAGCTTGGCTCGCCTCTGAATCGATCAAGACGCGCTACATCGAGCCGGGTAGTCCTTGGCAGAATGGTTACATCGAAAGCTTCCCTGCTCGGTTGCGCCACGAGTGTCTCAACTCCCAGATGCTCTCCACGCTGACCGAAGCTCGGGTCGTGATCGAAGCCTGGCGGTGCAAATACCATCACCTGCGCCCCCCACGGTTCGTTGGGCTATGTCAGTCCCATCGGGTTTGAACAAAACCTCGACAAAGAAACCTCCCCTCTTGACTTACTCTACACCCTCAACCACACCATCAATCCATCCAGACTAACGGTTTAGGTGGACCAGTTTGGGTAACCCGACCAAGAGGAAGCAGCGGAAGCGGCCCGGCTCGCGGAGATCCAGCGAATTGAGGACGAGCAACAAGCGGCTACTGAAGCGGCAGCAGCGGAAACGGCTCGGCTGACCGCAGTGCGCATTCCAGTGCAGATCACCAGTGAGCCAGCGGGAGCGATGGTGCGGGTCGATGGTCGGGAAGTGGGACGCACTCCTTGGAGCAATCCGGGCGGGTTGGCTTTGGGCGAATACGCGGTCGAGTTGGCCCGGGAGGATTACGATGTTTATGATACCCGGATCGAAGTCACCGAACGCGGGTTGAGTAGTTGGAGCTACCCGTTGGCCCGCTCCACCGGCTCCGTCATTTGGGAAGTAGAACCCGTGTCCACGTGTTACGTGCTGGCCGCCCAAAAGGATGACTCAATGCACCAAGGGGTGGTGGGCGAGGGCGAGCTGGAGCTGCCCACCGGCAAATACGATCTCACCTTGAGTCGCGACGGGTGGCCTGACCAAACTCAATCCATCGATATTAGCGCGAATATATCGGAAACGGTGAGGGCGGATTTTAGAGAGGCAACTATTGTGGTGGCCAGTGAACCAGCGTGCGCAGCGGTGCTGGTAGCCGGTCAAGAGGTGGGGCGCACCCCTTATCGATTGGAGGATCAGGTGCCCGGAACCAAGACCTACGCTTTGCGGTTGGAAGGCTACATAGAAGGTGCCGTGGAAGGCCCGGCCCTTCCCGGCAGACAGCTGAATTTAAGTGCCTCCCTTGAGATTGCCCATTTTGAAATCCAAGATTTGGGAATCGAGATGCGCTACATCGAACCCGGCGCGTTCATGATGGGTTCGCTGGGCAACGAGGAGGGGCGTGGTGACGATGAGCTGCAATATGAGGTGACTTTAACGCAGCCGTTTTGGTTAGGGGCGACTGAGGTGACACAGGGGCAATGGCAGGCGTTGATGAAGAACAATTCTTCGCTCTTCAAAAATATGGGACAGACTGCGCCGGTTGAGATGGTCTCTTGGGAGGATGCGATGCAGTGTTGCCAGAAGTTGACGAAACGAGAGCGCGCGGCGGGCCGGCTGCCATTATACGTTGCCGACGGAGGCGCGGTGGGAATATGCGTGTCGTGCGGACACGACGGGGGCGTTTGCTGGCAGTCTGGATGCAATGAGTTGGAATGCATCCAACAGCAGTATGACTACTCGTCCCGTAGGGCAGAAACAAGCTAATGCTGTATGACATGCATGGCAACGTGTGGGAGTGGTGTTTGGATTGGTATGGTGACTACTTCTCAGGTCCGGTGACAGATCCCGCGGGTCCAAACTTAGGCTCGGATCGTGTATTCCGTGGTGGCAGTTACGGAGGTTCCGCCCTTGGTGTGCGGGCGGCTATACGCCACAAAAAGGGTCTGAGATACAGAAATTGCTGGCGTGGGCTTCCGGGTGGCTCTATCTTCTGCTCGCTAGGGAGCTTGTGCTGTTGCAGGCGGGGCACCGCTGACCGCAGAGCCGAGGGCAATCTGAAGAACCATCCGAAGGGGTCGAACGAAGCGATCAAACGCAAATTATAGAGAATTGACTCCGGACTGGAGTAGGCGACCCTAGCCATATCGACATGGCGGGGATGGGCAGCGGGTTTTTGGGTTTGAGGTGGCTGAGTTCACTGGGCTGACTCGTCGAGCATGTCGACCTGGTTACTGATTGATGGATATAACCTCGCTTATCGGTGTTTCTTTGCGATTCCCGAACTGACTCGCGCGGACGGTTTCCCGACCAATGCGTTGCACGGCTGGGTGAAGACTATTTGGAAGTTGGAAGATCAAGAGAACGCGGACGGCGTGTTGGTGTTTTTTGACCTCGGGGGAGCGCAGGATCGGCTCGAACTGCTCCCCCACTACAAGGCCAACCGAGAGGAGATGCCGGATGCGTTGAGTCAGCAGATTCCGGTTATCAAAGAGCTTACCAATCTCATGGGATTGGGCGGAATCGAGATTGAGGGTGTTGAGAGCGATGACCTACTGGCCGCGCAAGCGGTGGCGATGGCGAAAGAAGGCCACACGGTTAAGATCGTGAGCACGGACAAGGATTTTGCTCAAACGGTTGGCGAGGGGATTACCATGCTCATGCCGCCTCCCACCGCGAACCCGCGTTTGAGATGGCGCAATATGGATGCCGCCGGTGTGGAGGCGAAATTCGGCGTCACGCCGGACAAGATTGCCGACTATTTGGCTTTGGTTGGGGATACGGCGGATAATATTCCGGGCGTTCAGGGGGTTGGTCCCAAAACGGCGTCAAAGTGGCTGAATGCCTACGGCAATTTGGAGGGTGTATTGGCGGCGGCGGGAGAATTGAAACCCGACCGGTTCCGGGAGAAAGTGGCCGCCGATGCGGAGCGGTTGCGGGTGAACCTACAACTTACCACGTTCAATCCTGACCTGCCGGTCGTGCCTTCAGTGAGGCCTCCGTGTGATGGACCTGCTCTGGTGGCAAAGCTACGCGAGCTCGAAATGAAGGGTGCAACAACCGAGGCGGAAAAGCGCTATGGCGCGAAGCAGGGCGAGTTATTTTAGAAACTGACGCTGCTTTGCTTCGATAGCTTGGACCCACTCCGGATTCTTGACCCGGCGCGCCTGTTCTGCGGCGAATTCCAAAAATTCTAAGGCCGCGGGGATATCATTTCGGATCTTCATCTGATCGGCGACTACCAGAGCGCCAACGGGAAACGGTAGATCGTCCACCCACTGCTCGAGAGAAACTTGTCGTTCCGGAGGTAGATTGAGCAACGAATTTAAGTGAGAAACGGCTGCGTTCAAGTCCCGTTGATGAAACGCGATCGCGGCGGAGAGGCGGAGGGCGTTGCGATGATCGGGCTTTTGGATCAGGGCCTTCTCCAAGTAGTTGGTGAAGTCCGCCGATTGCTGTGCAGCGCTAACAGTGCCAAAGCGTAAAACGCGTCCGCCCGGATTGCTCGTTGATCAGCTGAAGTATTCTGATTTGAGCGGCAATATTGAGATGATGTTGATCTGCGGCGAGATCGCCGGTTTCACTGTGAACCACCCCGATTTGGAAGTTGAGTGGGGCGGAGCCGGAGTCGAGTTCGAGTCCGGACTGCAGCACTTTGAAGCCTTCCGAAATTTGGCCTCCTCCGAGTAGCGAGTCCGCGATTTGAAGTCGGATGGGTTCATCGGTGGGATAAGCGCGAACGTGTTCGCGCAGCAGGGAGAGAGCCGACCGGTGGTCAAAATGAGCCGCCAGTAAACCGTGGAGATTTTGGATGGTCCGGGTATCGGAAGGATCAACGGCGCGGGCGGTTTCATATCGTTCCCGGGCCAAGTCGAAATTGCCGCGCCGCTCCTCGACTACTCCCAAATTATTGTACGCTTGTTGCATGGCTGGATCGACGTCCAGTGCTCTCAGAAAATACTCATGGGCTTTATCCAGCTGCTCGAGGCCCATGTGCTCCATCCCGATGGTGAAGAGATGGGTGGCGTCTCCCATTTGCAGGCGGGTGAACTCATTTTGCGCCCGTTTCAATGCCCGCTGATCGTCTTGATTTGCGAGCAGGACGCTTAGTTCAACTTCGGCCATTTCATCGGTCGAATTCCAGCCAAGCTTTATCCGCTGCGGTGGACTGAAGGGATTCCGAATATTGTCCGCTGTATTGTCGTAGGACGACCTCAGCTCCCGCGGGGAGTCGCACGGGCTGCTCAAAGCGGTAGGTCTGTTGCCAGAAAAAATCCCAATCGGAGGTGTGTAGAAGTTCTTGTTTTTCGCCGTTGGGCAGCTTTGCGAAAATTTCCAGATCCTTGGCAACGTAGTGTGCGTGAGGGAAGATTCCCAATACGTCCACGGGAACGGGCAGGACCAGAGACTCTTCGACCAAGTATTCCGCCTCACCAGCCGGGATATCAATTTCCTAGGAAGAAACGTGAACGATATCCGTGATTATCGTCGGCAGGGTTTCGGTGAAATACAAACCGATTCGAGGTCGAATGGACTCGGGTTTTCCGGTGGGAGCAAGGTGCAGTCGAGCGATCAGATCGGTGTCGGGCTCCAAAACGAAGGCGACCCCCGGCACGCTTTCAAAGGGGACTTGTCCCGGCGTCCATCCGACGAAATTTCCTCCCGGATTCTCGTTGTTGCCAAACTCCATGCCCGTGAATCCCGCCCCCTCGTCTTCCGCGTCCCGTCGACGCGACCAGTCGGTGGAATCAATGGCGATTTGGGCGCGATGAATCGCAAGCCGGACATTCGGTTGAAATTCGACCAGCCCGCACGAATTTCCTTCCCGTCAATGCTAGGGGTATCACGAAATTGCGGTAGATGTCCAATCCCTCCGCCGGCAGGACATAGCTTTCGTCGAGTTCCAGAATCAGGTCGGGCTCACCCAGAATCCAGCCACTGGCGGGTGATTCATAGGAAACTTCCTGAGCACCGATTCCGGGTTTTGAGGCGGTATTGCGCCCGATGTTGAATAGCTCGATTTCATCGTCTGTGAGCCGACGTGCACCGGAGATGGGAGGACCATAATTTTCGACCGGTTTCCACGGCGGCATAAATCTCGATTGAGTGACTTCGGCGATCTGGTGCGCCCGGGATTTGACATCGGCATAAGTCAGAAGACTGAAAGGTCCGATGCCAGTAGGATTATGGCACTCGGCGCAATTTTCCTGAATCAGAGGCGCGATATGATCCGAAAAAGTGACGGTCTCAGAGGTTTTTAACTTTAAAATGCCACTCCCAAAACTTGCGCCCAACAAAGTTTCCAGCCCGGGTGAATTCGACTCAAAGGCGGCCGAAGGAAACGTGCTTCTCAGCTCTCGGGATCAGGAGTGGACTGCCCACTCGGATCAAAAATATATCCCACGCCATGAACGGTGCGGAATGAATCCAGCGATTGACCGTTCCGTTTGAACAGGTCGCGAACCTTCACGATGTATTGATCGAGCGAACGACTTTTAACGTCGGCATGAATACCCCACACGGAATGGATCAGCGCTTTACGGGTGATTACGATACCCTCGTGGTCGTGGAGGTAACTGAGAATTCCCAGCTCTTTGCGTCCGATTTTTTCAACATTCTCTGCAAATTGAATTTCCAGACGTCCCGGATGCACGGTGCCGCCACAGATTTCGAAAGGTTCATCGATGACGCGGGCGTTCTTGGTGATCTTAAGATCGTCGCGCGATTCGCTACGGCGCAATACTGCCCGGATCCGGGCGATCAGTTCAGCATAGCCGAAAGGTTTGGTGACGTAGTCGTCTCCCCCAATTTCCAGAGCATTCACCTTGGCGGTTTCCAGATCGTTATCGGTCAGGAATATCGTCGGAATACTGACATCGGATTGCCGCAGCTCTTCCAACAGGGTGAAGCCGGATTGGTCGGGCAGGGTAATGTCCAACAACATCAGGTTGGCAAAGTTGCGTTTGAGGAATCGAGCGGCGTGAGAAGCCCGGCCACAAATTTGGGCCTGCATGCCGGCCTCTTCCAGATGAACGGAAATCAGTTTCGCCAATTCCTCTTCGTCTTCTACAACGAGGATAAGTGGCTTGGGTTCGGGGCGGGACATGGGACTGCAGTCAGCGTTTTTTGCGTGGGTCGCAAAGTAGGCCTGCGTTTTTTTACAATTGGGGAAATGCCTTCTGTCAAAGGAAAGCGTAGGCAATATCCCTCAGGGTATCGGAGTGTTTGGCGGGTATTGCATGCACAGATTGGGCTTGAATGGACCCGCATGGACGTGTGCGTTCGGAGCGTGTCCGCACCCACACCATTGCTCATGCTGGGACTGCCCAAAGGTAGCCTCGAAGACTCTACCAAAGCCCTCTTTGCTAAAGCGGGTTGGAAAATTTCCACGCGTTCCCGCTCGTATCGCCCGTCGATTGACGACGCCGAGTTGGATGGTCGCTTCGTGCGTGCCCAAGAGGTGAGCCGTTATGTGGAGAGCGGGTTTTTCGATTGCGGCCTGACCGGTTGGGACTGGGTGCGCGAAAACGAGTCCGATGTCGTGGAGGTGTGTGATTTGATTTACAGCCGCGCTTCGACCCTCAAATCGAAATGGGTTCTCTGCGTCCCGGAAGATTCGCCGGTGCAAAAAGCCGAAGATCTTGCCGGCAAGCGTGTCGCCACGGAATTGCTCGCTTCGACGCAGCGTTATTTCGCGAAGAAAGGCGTCGACGCCAAGGTTGAATTCTCGTGGGGGGCCACCGAAGTGAAGGTGCCCGATTTAGTCGACGCCATCGTCGACATCACCGAAACTGGAAATTCGATCCACGCGAACAAACTTCGCATCATCGATACCTTGTTGGAGACCAATACCAAACTCATCGCCAACAAGGAAAGCTGGGCGACCCCCCAGAAGCGCCGGAAGATCGAAACCATTGCGATGCTGCTGCAGGGGGCCTTGGAAGCCGAGAGCAAGGTGGGACTCAAGATGAATCTCGAGGAGGCCTCGCTCGCCGGGGTGGTCGAGAAGCTGCCCGCTTTACGTAACCCGACGATCTCGCGACTGAACACGCCGGGTTGGGTGGCGTTGGAAATCATCATTGATGAAAAAGTGGCGCGTGAAATCATTCCGCAACTGAAGGATCTGGGAGCGGAGGGTATCGTCGAGTATCCGCTTAATAAAGTCGTCTACTGAGTCGCTAAGCGGTCGTTTGATCGCCAGTTTTCCCCGCCATGCGCAACGTTATTCTCGGACTTCTGCAGCACGCTTGTTCCGCCGATCAGGCGGCCAACCTCGCCAAGACCTTGGAATTGGCGGGTCAAGCGGCGGACCGCGGCGCGAACATCATCTGCACGCAGGAGTTGTTTCGTTCGCAGTATTTTTGCCAAAGCGAAGATCACGATAACTTCGGATTGGCGGAGAGTATTCCCGGTCCCAGCACCGAGGCTTTTCAGGCGCTCGCCCGGCAACGTGGTGTGGTGATCATCGCCTCCTTGTTCGAGAAGCGGGCTTCAGGACTCTACCACAACACGGCGGTGGTCATCGATGCCGATGGGTCATTGGCGGGGATCTATCGGAAGATGCATATCCCGGATGACCCGCTCTACTACGAGAAGTTCTATTTCACTTCCGGAGACACAGGCTTCCGCGCCTTTGATACCAAATTTGGACGTATCGGGGTGCTGGTTTGCTGGGATCAATGGTATCCGGAAGCAGCGCGGCTGACGTCATTGCAGGGAGCCGAAATACTGTTTTATCCCACGGCGATCGGATGGCATCCGGCCGAGAAGGAGGAATACGGCGAAAACCAGCATGGGGCCTGGGAAGTAATTCAACGCAGCCACGCCGTCGCCAATGGCTGCTATGTGGCGTCGGTAAATCGCATCGGACATGAGACCCCGATTGGCGGTGAAGGCATTGAATTTTGGGGACAGAGTTTTGTGGCCGGAACCAGTGGTCAGATTTTGGCCAAGGCACCGATCGACCAGGAGCAAATCATGCTCGTGCAGATCGAATTGGACAAGGTGGATGTCACCCGCACGCACTGGCCTTTCCTCCGCGACCGTCGCATCGACGCTTATGGTGATCTGACCAAGCGCTACATTGACGGCACTTGAAGCCGATGGCATCCGGAACATCGTCGCCTTATCCCGCCCGACAAGGCTTTCGTATGCCTGCGGAATGGGAACTACAGGAAGCGGTGTGGTTGTCCTGGCCGCACAAAAAGGCCTCCTGGCCGGGACTGTGGCGCAATATCCCCGCAACGTTCGCTACCTACGTCGCAGCCATCGGTCGGCGTGAGTTGGTGAGAATAAACTGTGCGTCCGATCTCCAACCCAAAGCCAAGCGACTCTGCGAAAAAGCTGATGCCAGTATGGACCGCGTGGAGTTTTACGACCATCCGACGAACGATGCCTGGTGCCGGGACCACGGGCCAATTTTTGTGAAACATCGACGCACCGGTGAGGTGGCGTTGACCGATTGGATGCATAACGCATGGGGCGATAAATACCCGCCCTATGATTTGGATAACGAAATTCCGCCGGCGATTGGGCGGGCGTTGAAGCTGCGGCGATTTGAAAAATCCATGGTGCTGGAAGGCGGTTCGATTGATGTGAACGGCAAGGGACTGTTGCTCACGACGGAGCAGTGTCTGTTGCATCCGAACCGCAATCCGTCGCTGTCGCGGTCTGAGATCGAGCGGGCGCTCAAAGACTATCTGGGCGTGAGGCGTATCTTGTGGTTGGGGGAGGGAATCGTGGGCGACGACACGGATGGTCATATTGACGATATCACTCGGTTCTTCCGCCCTGACGGAATTCTTACCTGCGTGGAATCCAACCGACGCGATGCGAACCACCGTCTTCTCGCCGCGAATTTGGAGCGACTGCAAGATGCCACCACGATCACGGGTCGTTCCGTCGAAGTCGTGGAGCTGCCGATGCCCGCGCCTGTCATGATCAAGGGCGAGCGGGTGCCTGCGAGTTACGCCAATTTTTTGGTTATCAACGGTGCCGTATTGGTGCCGACATTTCGGCAACCCCGGCGGGATAAACAAGCGTGCGCGATCATCGGTGAGTGTTTTTCCGATCGCGAAGTGGTGCCGATTGATTCTGGTGAACTCATTTGGGGGCTTGGCACGTTGCACTGTCTGTCCCAACAACAACCTAGATGACCCACGCTTCACGTCTTTCCCTTTTACTGCTCGCTCTCGTGTTTGCGGGCTGTGGCACCACCCCGGATTCAGTGGAGTCGCGCGTGAAACCGCAGAGTAGTTACTATGCGCGCGACAAGGCAGTGGTGTTCGAATCGCTGGTCGGGGTGCTGGAAACCTTTGGTTATACCATCACACGGCGGGCCGCCGCCGCGGGTGAACTCGAAGCCCAGAGCCGACTGCTGGAGTCGAAAGTGCGCGGCGCCGCCCGGCAATATTTTGTAACCGCGAAACTACGGGGTGTCGGTGAGAATGAAACGGCTGTGGAGCTTCTGGTGCATGAAGCGGTAGAGGGTGATTTTCGCGTCGGTGCGACTAAGAAGGCGTTGTCTCAACACGGGCGTTACGACAGTATCTTTACGTCACTGGAGTCCGCTTTGGGGGAAGACAGCTGGTTGCCGCCCGGGATCTCGAAGCCTTGAAACGCAAGGTATCGCGCGAAATATTTTCCCGCCTACCACGGTGGCGAAGTCGATTAAGATTCGGCGCGTCGGATTCGGCCAGCGGGTCGAAGTGGTGTTTCTTGGGGAGTGCCGTGCTTTAGCCGGCATTTTCCTGCCGCCTCCAGGGACCGCCGGCTAAAGCACCTCGCTACTTTGTCCGACTGCTGCTGCGAACGGTCCGGGTGGCTATTGAGAATCGCAACGCCACGCCGCGTTTCGGCGGGCCAGTAACTCAGGGTAGACCTCGTCGCGATCGTCGACCTCGTCCTTGAGCGCGAGGAGCTGGTGTTTAAGGTCGGCCGCGACTTCCGTATACGCGGGATCACCGTAGACGTTGTTTTGCTCGTAGGGGTCCTTTTCCAGGTCGAATAACTCCAGCCGGGCGGGCGTGGATACGGGTTTGGTGGCGCCCCAACTGTTAACTTGGTGCAGATTCTTTTCGTTGATCAGCTCGCCGGGTCCATGGGCCCAAATCTCGTCCATGCGGGGATGGAGAGCGAGGCCGTAGTAGAAGATCATTTTGTAACGCTGGGTGCGGATGGCGTAATGACCGGGGATATCGTGATGAGCCCGGTGCATCCAGTAGCGGTAGTAAGTGGACTGGCGCCAGTCCTCCGGCGTATCGCCTTCAAGAATACGGCGGAAGGAGCGACCCTGCATGGCGGCAGGGATATCGACCCCGGCGATGTCCAGCAGGGTGGGGGCGAAGTCCACATTATTGATGATATCCTTGTTGATGCTGTTGGCCTCAACCTTGCCTGGGAAACGCACGATGAAAGGCATGCGCATCGACTCCCCAAAGGCCCAGCGTTTGTCGACGTGGTCGTGTTCGCCGAGCATCATACCTTGGTCACCAGTGTAGATGACGAGGGTGTCTTCCTCGAGGCCGGCCTCCTTGAGGTAGGCCAACACCCGGCCGACGTTCTCGTCGACGCCGGCGACGCTGCGCAGATAGTCCTTAAGGTAGCGCTGGTAGGCGGCCTTGGTCTGCTCCTTCGGCGTGAGACCCTCGATGTCGAGAGGACCTCCCGGCCAAAATTCACCCTGCATCCGGGCGACGCGGTTGCGCACCTGGTTCGTAGGCGAAATGGTGCTGCCGTAGTCACGGGATCCGTCGGAGCGGTCGCTCTTGTCTTCAAACAGGCTGTGAGGCTCGGGAATTTCGACGTCCTTATACATTTCCGCAAAGCGTGGAGCGGATTCCCATAAACCGTGCGGAGCCTTGAACTGACACATGAGGAAGAAAGGCTTGTCGTCGTCGCGTTGTTGCTGGAGCCAATGCAGAGTCTCGTCGGCGATGACATCGGTCGAGTGACCGGGATGAGCGATGCCGCCATCATTACCGTCCTGCCAAGGTTTACCTTTTTCCTTCAGCAACGGGTCGTGATACAGACCTTGTCCGGGAAGCACATTGTAGTAGTCAAACCCGATAGGTTCGGACTTCAGGTGCCATTTGCCGATGACCGCAGTTTGATACCCCGCTTGTTGGAGTTCCACCGCCATGTTGGGCTGATGGTCGCGGTCCCACGTGTCGATCAGGGTCATTAACCCATTCTTGTGACTGTATTGGCCGCTCAGGATGGAGGCGCGACTGGGGGTGCAGATCGAATTGGTGCAGTAGACATTCTTGAACAAAACACCCTCGTTGGCCAGTCGGTCAATATTGGCCGTGGGGGCGTATTCCTTGAGGTGGCTCCCGTAGCTACCGATGGCCTGCCACGTATGGTCGTCGGCCATAATGTAGAGGATGTTGGGTCGCTTGGCAGCCGAGCCTAAGGATGCGGCGAAAGCCAAGGTCAGAAGCAAACCGATGAGGCGTCGGAGGCAGGAAGCGGGAGAAGAAGTTAAATTCATGGGGCAGAATTGGGTGAGGACGGCAAGGTCAGTTGGGGAGGGTGTCTTGCCAACCGCGATCGAATTGGGCGATCAGTTCCTGCACAACGTCCTTTTGCTTAACGGCAATGTTAACTGTTTCGCCGGGGTCGTTTTGATGGTCGTAGAGCTCGACGAAAACGGGATCGCCGGCGGTGTCGTGGTAGTCCTTCCACAGGACCAGACGATACCGATCCGTCCGCATGGAGTAACTCATCAAGTGGTTCTCAAACAGGTCCCGATCCCATGCATCACCCTGCTGTTCGATGATACGCGCTTCAACGTCTTCAATGAGCGGCCCGAAGAAGAGTTGTCGCATGTCTTGGGTGAGTGGATTGGCCGCCCACTCGCGCAAGGCGGGGTTGGTGTATTGTGTGAAGGCGGCGGTTTTCCAAGGTTGATGCGGATCGACGATCAGAGGTTTAAAACTGTGACCTTCGAGGTGTTCGGGAGGGGTTATGCCGGCAAGGTCACATAATGTCGGATACATATCGACGACTTCGACCAGTGCATCCGTGGTATGGCCGCGACTTCCCGCGGGCATATCCGGCGTCCAGATCAAGAGTGGCACGCGCGCTGCGATTTCGTAGTTGGTAGCTTTGCCCCAAATCCCCATGTCGCCGAGGTGCCAACCATGGTCACCCCAAAAAATAATGATAATATCGTCGCGAACTCCGGCTTCCTCGAGCGCTGCAATGATCTTACCGACTTGAGCGTCAATGTAGCTCGTGCAGGCCAGATAACCGTGGAGTAGGGTGCGGGAAAGTCCGTCGCCGATTGGACCATATTTGGGGATGCCATCGCGGGTCTGCAGTTCGAAGGAAGCGTGTAATCCCATGGCCGCGCCATCTTGTGGGGCCTCCGGGTAGGTCCCCGCAGGAATGTCCTTCCGATCGTAAAGATCCCAGTATTTTTTCGGAGCGATGAAATTCAGGTGGGGTTTTTTGAAACCCAGTCCGAGGAAGAAAGATTTGTCGGGGTTTTCCGCCAACATCTCCTGCATGGTCACGATCGCGAGATCGGTGTGATAGCCATCCTCGTAAGTCTGATCCGGCACTTCGGCGGCCTCGTAGGCCGGGCCTTTGATCAGGGCGCTGTGGGCATTTTCACCGAATCGAGCCTGCTTGTCGGTTACGATTTGCCGGTTTTCGGGCAGAGCATAGCCAATAACGGGTGGAACCGGCGGAGGCATACCCTCGGGCATTTTGTCCCAGGCGGGCTCCCGACTCCTGGAGTTCTCGGGATCGCCATACTTCACGTTGTGGTAGATTTTCCCGGTGTGAACCGTCTCGTAACCGTGGGATCGCAGAAATTGCGGCAGCGCAAGAATATCCGGATTAGCGTCGCGAAAGTAAGTGTAGTTTTCGATCACGCCGATCGTATCGGGCCGGGCGCCTGTCATGAGGCTCGCTCGGGAAGGACTGCAGATCGCCTGCTGACAATAGGCACGATTGAACAGAATCCCGCCTTCGGCCAAGGCGTCTAGGTTTGGCGAAATCGCGATATCAGACCCGTAGCAACCCAACTCGGGCCGCAAATCATCCGCTGCGATGAAGAGAATATTAGGACGTTTGGCCGATAACAGCATTGGTGCCCAGAGCACCAAAACGATCGAAAGAAATTTATGAATGGCAGTGAAGCTGGGAGATGAGGAAATTTGCATGGGGCAGGCGAGGGTTGCACCATTTCGCGACTCAACCGGACAGCGCAAATCCCCCAAAAAACAGGTCAATGGTTCAACCGGGCGACCCTCGCGGTGATTTCGATCATCCGACTCTGGGAGCCCACCCTTACAAGTTTCGACCGCCGATGGGTGGCAATAACATCCAAAAACTTTAACCATGTTGGTTAAAGTCGAGAGGAAAGGTCACAAAATATCTTGGGAGCGAGGGGAGGATTTGCTGATTTACCCCTTGCACTGGGAAGGCGGATTTGGCGTGTTGACCGTTCGCGGTCGTTCTTTTGGTCGACTGGTGATTCGCCGCGATGCTCCCACCCGTCTTCTTTTCGTCAGTTAAAACCATCAACCCAAGTCCGGTTTTTCGCCGGACGACGCGGGTTTTCGTCTTCTTGGGGCAGGAGCCGACAATCCGTCTATTCAAATGCCAAGTTCCAGCATGGAAGAACTCCTCGCGGAGTCCAACTTCTCCCTCAACGTCGAAGGTGATATCGTCGAAGGTATCATTACTGAAATTCGCCAAAACGAAGTTATCGTTGATATCGGCGGCAAATCAGAGGGTGTTGTCCCCGCTCATGAGTTCATTGATCTCGGCGACCTCCAAGTAGGTTCACCGATCGAAGTGCTCGTCGAAAAAGTCGAAGACAAGGGCGGTAATCCCGTCGTTTCCTATGACAAGGCGCAGCAGAAAAAGAACTGGGAGAATATTCTCACCAAGTTCCCTGAAGGCACCGTCGCTTCCGGCCGCGTGCGTTCCAAGGTTAAGGGTGGCCTGCTCGTTTCGATCGGCGTCGACGCTTTCCTACCGGCTTCTCACATCGATGTGCAGCCGCCCAAGAATTTGGACCAATACGTGGGGCAGACCTACGATTTCAAGGTCCTCAAAATCAATCTCGAGCGGAAGAACATCGTTCTATCCCGCCGCGAGCTCATAGAGGAGCAGCGCGCGACCAAGCGTCGCGAGTTGCTCGACTCGATTGAGCCAGGCCAAGTCCGCAAGGGTATCGTCAAGAACATCACCGACTTCGGTGCATTCATCGATCTCGACGGCATGGATGGTCTCCTCCACATCACCGATATGAGCTGGGGTCGCATCTCTCATCCGAGCGAAATGCTCCGTCAGGGTGAAGAGATCGAGGTCATGATCATCGAGGTTAACCGCGAAAAAGAGCGCGTTTCCCTCGGTCTCAAGCAGACCACCACCAACCCTTGGGACGAGATCGACAAGAAGTTACCGGTCGGTTCCAAGATCCACGGTAAGGTGGTCAACCTCGTCCCTTACGGTGCGTTCATCGAGATCGAGCCCGGCATCGAAGGCCTCGTGCACATTACCGAGATGTCTTGGACGAAGCGTATCTCCAAGCCATCCGAGCTTCTCCGCGTCGGTCAGGAACTCGAAGCCGTTGTTTTGGGTATCCAAAAGGACGAGCAGAAAATCTCCCTCGGCCTGCGTCAGCTCGAGCCAAATCCTTGGGATATGGTCCGCCACAACTACCCTGTCGGCGCCCGCGTCCATGGCAAGGTGCGCAACATGACCACTTACGGTGCCTTCATCGAACTCGAAGAGGGTATCGACGGCATGGTTCACGTCTCCGACATGAGCTGGACCCGCAAGGTCAACCACCCATCCGAAGTCCTCAAGAAGGACGACGAAGTTCACGCCATCGTGCTCGACGTCGATTCCCAACACCAGCGCATCAGCCTCGGCATGAAGCAACTGGCTGAGGATCCTTGGAGCGACATCGACGCTCACTTCAAGGTTGGCGACGTGGTCACCGGCACCGTTTCGAAGCTCACTTCCTTTGGCGCCTTCGTGGAGCTCAAGGATGGTATCGACGGTCTGGTCCACATCTCGCAGATCAGCGAAGAGCGCATCGACAAGGTGAAGGACGTGATCAATACTGGCGACGAAGTGTCTGCCCGGGTTATCAAGATCGACCGCGACGAGCGCCGCCTCGGACTGTCGATCAAGGCCGCGAACTACTCCGAAGTGGAGTTGGCCGCCGAATCCGCTTCCTTCGAAGCACTCAGCCGCGACACCAGCGCCGACATGATGAACCTCGGGGACATCCTCGACGGTGCTGTCGGGGGCAACGAAGAAGAGAAGTAAGACTTCCCTTCCTCTTTCCTTTCCAAGGCGTCCCGTTTCGGCGGGGCGCCTTTTTTATCGTTCAATGTGGGGTTCGCCGAGCAACGGCCAGTCCCACGCGTTGGAATTGGCGGAGCCAGCTCCAAACTCCAATCGCAGAGTGGAAGCAGAATCTTGAGGAGGGATAGCAATCGTCCGTTCGAGCCAACCGCGCTGTCTTGGATTGTCGCGCGGGTTGATCATCTCGGAGAATTCGGTGGTGATGTCTCCGTTTTCTGAGGTCACGAGATCGCGTAGATGATATCCGTCGGAATCATTGGCACCGTCGAATGCCCCGGGGCGCATACTGAATCGCCCGAGTTCCTGCTGGAATCGAAAACGCTAAGGAGCAGGGAGGCGTGAATTGATAGAACGTTCGACCATCGAATCGGTGAATTTCAACAGGACTGAATAGCTGGGCTGAGACCGGTTGGAGATCAAACCCCGTCAGAAAAGGCAGATCGGGAGCGTTTTGGCATTCGATTCCAAGCTTGGCTGCGGCTGCGGAAGGAAACCGCGATACGACGGAGATGTTCTCCGCTCTTAGCCCTTGTTCGTTTATCAGAGCTCGGGTTTGTTCGGAGCCGGGAGTCCACAGAAAGTGCAGATAGTCGAGAGGGGCGTTCCCCGAGTATCCGTTTAGCGTGCGTCGTTGGGACGCCAGTGCGGCGGCCCAAGCATCGAGATGAATATGCGTAGCCGGTTGGTTGGTAGAAGCCAGGGGCAAAGGCGAGCACATCCTCCGCCCGCCGCCTCCCAGCCTTCCAGCACGGCGTTTCGCCGTTCCTGTGCATGTTGGATGGAATAATTCGGCTGTTTGAGAACCAATGGCCTCCACTATCAAACAGCCGATCATTGCGACTCCACTATACCGCCATATCTGCTGAACCCGAGGGAGGAGTAGAGTTGCTGCCGCGCCGATGGAAAAACAGAGAAAAGCGTGCGTGAGAATGTGAATCCGACCAATCGCCCGGAACGCTCGTAGCGGTTCCACCTGGTCGCTCAGCATGATCCAAAGTGAAAAGTCGCTGGGCCAGCGAACTATGACCAGAACCAACGTCCATGCAGTGGCAATGAAGACGAGGCCTGATCGGGCGAGAAGTTGATTTCGGTTTCGCCAGAAAACGAGCAGAACCAAGGTGCTCAAAAGCATAGGCATGAAACCGCTCCATAGCACATGCTCGTTGTGCTCCTCACTTCCACCGGGCCATCCCGTGGGCCACCACGTGTGGACGGGCGAGGTGGAAAACCAAGCCGCCCAAGTTGGGGCTAGATTGATGATCTCCTGCATCTGACGCGTCGGACCTTGGGGAACGGTGTCTGCGTAGATCCAAACATTCAATAGTCCGAGAATTCCTCTAACGGCCGCAGCCTCGACCGCCGTTCTCGACGGTTGTGAAGTCGATTTCGCGGCGTTGTTTCTTGAATACAACCAGCGAAAAACCGCGATGGGTGAAAATACCAGAACGGCAAAAAACACGAGATATGGGCCGGCGGCGAACTGGGCTAGCATAGCTGCTATCGCGATCGTGAGATGACGCCAATTCCGTGATCACACGAAAGGTTCCCAATGGATGAATCCTCAAAGGGCGGGAAAAATGGGTAAGAGTTGAGCATTAGTGCCGGACATCCTCACCCGCGGAACTCCCGTTAAGGCGACGAAGGCTATTGGTCCGCACAAATTCTCAGAGATACCCCAGACACGTAGCAGTTTTATGCCGAAAATAAGATTCAGGGTAACGATTCCCAGGAACCAGACCTGCATAGCACCCTCGGGTGACAGCCCCAAGAATCTGAAAAGAACGCAGAGCGGAAGCGTGCCGAGATGGGAGTCGCTCCAACCCAAGGTCTGCTAGGTCGGATAAAACTGTCCCGGACTCAACCAGTCCTGGGTTCCTTGCAGAGACTGATACCCGTGTTCCAACACGAGGTTGTTGAACCGACCATCGCCCAAGTCTCCCGGTAGATTCGAAAACCCGGACAACCAAATCGACTGAGTGAGTTGAAAGACCCCCAGAAATACCCAAATCGCCGTCCTGCCCATCTTGCGATGGGTGGTCCGATACGAGAGGAGGGGTTGGCATGTTCCGAGCAAGCCAAGGGAGGTCGCGGGAATAACCCCCCAAAAAAACGGTCGATCCTCCTAGGATCGACCGTTCTCCATACTAACCCCAATACTGGTTATACCAGAATTATTCTTGGTGATTTTCGATGAACTCGCGGATCACCTCCGCACGCGCTGATTGTCGTTTTTCAATTTCAATCTCTTCGCAGGACCGTTGAGCCTCGTGACTGGAGAGGGCTCGACGCATTTTGGAAAGTGCGATGTTTTGCAGCTGGCGGATCCGCTCACGGGTAACGTTGAACTTTTGTCCAACTTCTTCGAGAGTCAGCTCATCGTAACCGTCGAGGCCGAAACGGTGTCGGAGGATTTCGGCTTCGCGGGGATTGAGCTGCGCGATCATGGAGTGAAGGTCAGATTTTTCAGAGGTGTCGCGGAGGGCTTCCAGCGGATCGACGGTTTTCTCGTCGCCGACCATTTCACCGAATGTGGTGGAATTCCCGTCATCTCCGACTGGCGCGTCCAGGGAAGCGGGGCGCACGCTCACGCTCTTCAAGTGGGCGACCTTGTTGGTGGGGATTTGGAGTTCAATGGCGATCTCTTCGTCCGTGGGCTCGCGACCGAGCTCCTCAGTCAAGGCCATCGCCGTACGTCGCATCTTGGCAATCTTGTCCACGAGGTGAACGGGAAGCCGGATGGTCTTCGACTGGTTGGCGAGAGCGCGTTTAATGGATTGTTTGATCCACCAAGCCGCGTAAGTGGAGAGTTTGCCTCCCTTGGTCGGGTCGAAGCGTTCAACCGCCTTGATTAGCCCGATGTTTCCTTCGCTAATCAGGTCAAGTAGCGGTAGGCCGAAGTCCTTGTAGTCCATTGCGATCTTCACCACGAGACGGAGATTGGCCGAGATCATGTGATCACGGGCTCCCTTGTCCCCTTTCTGAATCCGGTTGGCGAGGGTAACCTCCTCCTCCGGTTTTAAGAGCGGGGTCTTGCCGATCTCCTGAAGGTAGAGTTGGAGATTGCTACGATCTGAAGGAGCGGGTTTCTCCGCGGGAGGAGATTCGGGTTTCTCCAAAAATGAGGGCGGGGTGGAGATTGGCTCGGAATTAGGCGATAAAACTTCGACAAAATTGAGACGGTCGGATGTGCGAGTTTGAGTCAAAGTAGCCATAATTTGTGTAATTCGAGGGTTAGAGCCTGAAGAAAAGGTCTTATTTCCAGATTTATTGACTGTCTCCGGGAGGTGGGAGTGGTTTGTTTCAATTAGTCCAATTGGTCAACTATTCCAAAGAATATGAACAAAAAGGGCTTGGCGACAAAAAACGTCTAATATTTGTCTGAATTAATTGAACGAACAGTAAGGGAAAACTTTACGTTCAGCTCTTATAACCCTATACTCGGGGATTAGCCGGAATCCAAATCATCAAATAACTAAATAATTATCAGCTGTTTATGATATTCGCTTACAAATGGCTGGCCACCGATACGGCTTTGAAGAGGGCGGACGCTTTGTTTATGGTCTCTTGAAATTCGGAAGAGGGAACGCTATCCGCCACAATTCCTGCCCCGGCCTGGATGTGAATTTGGCGATCCTTGAGCAAAGATGTGCGGAGCATGATACAGGAATCCACGTTACCGTCGTAACCAAAGTAGCCAAGAGCTCCGGCATAGAAACCACGCTGGACGGGTTCCTTTTCGGCGATGATCTGCATCGCTCTGACCTTGGGAGCACCGGAAACCGTTCCGGCGGGGAAAGTGGCGCGCATCAGATCGTAGGCGTTCTTATCTGCAGATATTTTGCCCTCCACCTGCGAGACAATGTGCATGACGTGGGAGTAGCGTTCGATGACGTTTTTCTCAGGCACATGAATACTGCCGTATTCGCAAACGCGGCCGATGTCATTTCGCGCCAGATCGACGAGCATGAGGTGTTCCGCGCACTCTTTTTCATCCGCCAGCAGATCCTGTTCAAGAGCCAGGTCCTCCTGCGGGGTTTTTCCTCGCGGTCTTGTTCCAGCGATGGGGCGAATTTCGACGCGTTCTTCCGTCAGTCGCACGTGGACCTCCGGCGAGGCGCCCACGATCGCGTAGTCCACCGTATCCAAGATGAACATGTAAGGTGAGGGATTCACCGTCCGGAGTGCTCGGTAAAGGTCGAGTGGATTGCGTTCGAAAGGCCGGGAGAAACGCTGAGAGGGCACGACTTGGATGATATCTCCCGCGCACACATACTCTTTGCAGTCTTCCACGACCTGTTCGAATTCCGGCTGAGTAAAGTTCCCCGCAGTGACCGCGACGTGGGAGGATTGGGTAAGCTCTGCGGGAGTAAGTTGGCTCGGGTGAGACAGCAGGGCTTTCATTTCTTCGATCTCGGCGACCGCTTGGTCGTAGGCAACTTCCGGCTCTTCGCCTACGTGCGCATTGACGCACAACTTTAAGGTCTGTTTCGCTCGATCAAAAATTGCGGCAGAATCAACCAGCATGAAGTAGATAAGAGGGAGCCCATGCTCATCAATGGGTGCGGTCGGGACCGTCGGTTCCACCCGGGTCACATATTCGTAGCCCAGAAATCCGACCGCGCCACCAGTGAAGCGGGGCAGATCGGGCGAAGGCACCGGGGTCACTCCCTTCATCTCGGTCTCAATCAGTTCTAAGGGGTCCGCCGGGGTGGGGACGGATTCGGTATTTCCACCGGGATTGGTGATGGTTGTGGTCTCGGCGCCACAGGCAAAAATTTTGCGGGGTCGGACGCCGATGAAACTGAAACGTGACAAGTTTTCGCCTCCTTCGACGGATTCTAAAAGAAAGGAAGGGCCGGCCTGTTTTAGTTTGGCGTAAGCTGATACAGGTGTTTCCAGATCAGCAATCAGATCGGCGTGAACAGGAATCAGGTTTCCCTGCGCACTGAGGGCAATAAATTCATCTTTCGAAGGGCGAATGTGCATGGGGGAATGGAACCGAGGTCGTGTTGGAATCGGGCTAGGCCTCTATCCCGTTACGGCAGGGCCGAGGGGGTTCGCAAGTTGTTAAAACGCGAATCCGCTCATTCCACCGTCACCGACTTGGCAAGGTTGCGAGGTTTGTCCACGTCGCATCCGCGTTCCACCGCGACATAATAGCTGAAGAGCTGAAGCGGAATTGTAGCTACGATCGGGAGCACCGCGTCGTGGCACTTGGGAATCACGATGGTTTCGTCCGCCAGGCCCTCGGGCAATTCCGCGCCCTCGGTGGTGATCGCGATGATAGGCCCGCCCCGGGCTTTGATCTCCTGCATCGATGAAATCACTTTGTCGAAGAGCTCGTTTTCGGGAACGAGGAAGACGGAGGGGCATTCCGAACTGATCAATGCGATCGGTCCGTGCTTCATTTCGGCCGCGGGATAGGCCTCCGCGTGGATGTAGGAAATCTCCTTCAGTTTGAGTGCTCCCTCCAAGGCGATGGGAAAGAGCTCCAAACGGCCGAGGAACAGCATGTCGTTGTATTTTGCGTAGCGCTTGGCGATTCCCTTGACATGTTCGGCTTGCTTGAGGGTTTCGCGGACCAAGTCGGGGGCCGATTTGAGTGCGGTTACGTATTCGCTTCCTTCCCGCACACTCAGATCGCGCATGCGTCCAACGTAGAGTGCCAGCATGGCACCAATTAAGAGCTGGGAAGTGAACGCTTTGGTGGAAGCCACCCCGATTTCGGGTCCCACGTGCTGATAAATGCCTCCGTCGGCCTCACGCGCGATGGTGGATCCGACCACGTTATTGATAGCGAGAACCTTGAAGCCTTTGCGCTGTGCTTCCCGCATTGCCGCCAGCGTGTCGATCGTCTCGCCCGATTGACTCACCACGAAGAACAGCGTGTTGGTGAATAGCGGAGCGTTGCGGTAACGAAATTCCGATGCGTGATCACATTCGACCATAACGCGGGCGAATCGTTCGATCAGATGTTCGGTTACCATACCGGCATGCAGGGCAGTGCCACAGGCGCAGAACATAAACCGTCCCATGCCCCGCAATTCGTTCGGTGTTATATTCAGACCGCCGAAATTTGTCGTCGAATTGTCAGCGGAGAAACGGCCTCGCATGGCGTTCTCGAGTGCCTCGGGTTGCTCAAAAATTTCCTTGAGCATGTAGTGCTCATAATCACCCATATCGGCGTCTTCTACGGTCCAGGTGACTTGATCGATGACAGGGGACACGCCTGCCTCATCCATGGTGGAGATCTGGAAAGTGTTTCCTTTGATTCCGACCAGTTCGCCGTCTTTAAGGTAGACTACGCTTTGAGTCCGGCTCACCAAGGCCGCGACATCTGACGCGATCACCATCTCATCCGTTCCCACTCCTAATATGAGGGGAGACCCTTGGCGGGCCGCGACAAGTTCATTGGGACAGTCCAAGGCCAAGACACAGATCCCATAAGTCCCCTTAACGTGTAAAAGTGTCTTACGCACGGTATCCAATATTCGAGACCCTCCGTCCGTCGGTTCGGGTTCTTTCGCGAAGTGGTAGGCTATCAAGTTGCAGAGAACTTCGGTATCGGTCTCTGACTTGAACGTGTAATCCTTGGTTAAGAGGAACTTCTTGATCGCGTCATAATTTTCGATGACTCCGTTGTGGATCAGGGCGATTTTGCCATCACTGGAAACATGCGGATGGGCGTTTTCCCGGGTGACCCCGCCATGGGTGGCCCATCGGGTGTGCCCGATTCCTCTGGTTCCCTCCAGCGGAGACTTCGCTACGGTCTGTTGCAGTCCGGCGACCCGACCGATTTGTTTGGCGACGCGGAATTGACCATCCTCAATGATGGCGACACCTGCTGAATCGTAACCTCTGTATTCCAAACGTTTTAGACTATCTAGGATGATGAGAGCTGCTTTGGCGTTTCCGACGTAACCTACAATTCCACACATAATTTTTTTTGTTATTAAGCTGGCGAAGCTTCGGCGACTCTCAATTGTCAAGCAGGGCCTTTGCAATCTCTGTAATCAAATACCCTATGAGCACAAAAAATGAAGTAGTGGCAGTTGTTATGGGCGGTGGACGCGGCACGCGTTTGTATCCCCTCACCGCCGAACGATGCAAACCCGCGGTTCCTCTGGCTGGCAAATACCGACTGGTGGATATACCGATCAGTAACTGTCTGAACTCTGAGATTAACCGTATTTTCATTCTGAGTCAGTTTCATACGGCCTCGCTGCACCGTCACATTCAAAACACCTACCGTTTTGATCCGTTTGGCGGCGGTTTCGTGGATATCCTCTCCGCCGAGCAAACCGAGAAGACCAACGATTGGTATCAGGGCACGGCTGACGCGGTGCGTCGCAACCTCCAGCACCTGCACCTGCGTTCGGAGGATCACGAATACGTGTTGATCCTCTCCGGTGACCAACTTTACCGCATGGATTTCACCGCGATCATTGAGCAGCATAAAGCCAGTGGAGCCGAAGTGACTCTGGCCGCGATGGCCATGCCCACCAGTAAGGTTGCGGGACTCGGGCTTATGGAGGTCGACGACGATCTTAATATCACCAAGTTCGCCGAGAAACCCAAGGATCCCGCCGTCATCGAGTCGCTCGCGATGGGCGAGGCACTCGAGCGTAAGTTGGGCAACGAGAACTTGGCGGAAAAGCGCTGTCTCGCCTCGATGGGCATCTATGTTTTCAATCGGTCTGCTCTCTGCGAGTCTCTCGACAACAAGATGACCGATTTCGGTAAAGAAGTTATTCCCGGATTGCTGGGCCAGAAGCAGCTCAACGCGTATGTTTACGAAGGTTACTGGGAAGATATAGGAACCGTGCGGGCGTTTTACGAAGCGAATCTCGCGATCACTGACGTGGTCCCTCCGTTCGACTTCTTCGATGAGAATGCCCCGATCTACACGCACAACCGTTCGCTCCCTCCCTCCAAAATCAATCGCTGCGATATCGACCGCGCCGTGATCGGGGATGGTTGCATCGTGGAGACCTCCAAGATCACTCACTCCGTCATTTCACTTCGGTCGTTCATTCGCCAAGGTTGTGAATTGGAGGACGTCGTGATGATGGGTTCGGACAACTACGAAACGAGTGAAGAGCTCGCCGCTAATGTGGCCGACGGAATTCCTCATTTGGGATTGGGCAAAAATTGCCGAATCAAAGATGCGATCATCGACAAAAACACCCGCATTGGTGACGACGTCGTTTTGGATGTTACCGGCAAAGAAGACGGCAACTACGATCACGGTGTTGTGATCCGAGATGGTGTCCTCGTCGTGCCGAAAGGCACTGCGGTTCCTGCCGGGTTTGTCCTCAGAGTTTTCTGAACTCAGAGTTCCAGCATCCGCAGTCGCCACAGTGAAGCGAAGTAGAGTCGGCCCCCGTGAGCGGGGCCGATTACGGTCGCTTCGCCTTCGGTGATTTTGTGCAGAGGTGTGATGTTAACGGTGCCCGGTTCGATCCGAAAAACCGTCTCGCTGGTCGCACCGTAAATCTGACCATCGGAATCCCTTCGGAGAATGTTGCCCGACTCGAAAGGCAGTGCTCCAAACGAATCGGGAATTGGCGCCGAATCGACCACGGTTTGGTTCTGCGGATCGATGAGTAGTAACTGGGTCGGTGCCGCTTCGGCGTCATAGTGAACCAACAAGCGTGGATTGCGCCCACTGATTGCATAAAACAGCCCATCGCGGGTAGGAGCGAACAGACTCCGGCCAACTCATCGTAGCCGAAATCACCCAGATAGTCTGCCTTCTCCCCAACGGGATCCCGGATGGCGAAGGCTCCTTGCTTGACCCGAACGGGGGCTCCCGTGCCGGATTCCGTGATAAACCCGATCAGAAGTCGGTCCATCACCGGAATACACTCTAAATCGGAGGGAGTGCAGTCTTCGAGAATGTTGTGGTAAGTCTCCCGCAATGCGGTCTTTGGATTAAACCAAGATAGCGTGCCACTATAAAGTCCGTAGTCGAGGGCCGAACCTACCCAGAGTTTTCCGTCGGGAGCGGTCAGCGTGACATGGGGGCGTGTGCTGATGTCGTTAAGTCTGCCTACATCCAGAGGGTTGGATCCCGGCCCCGTGCCGAATTGGTAGGGGAGTTTGGGGTCGTAGAGCGATAGACGAGTGCCGGGGTAGGAAAGGATAGCGATTTTTCCATCGTAGTTGGCTATCGAATACCCCTCACCGTTGGCGATACTGCACTGGCCAAAATCTACGATATTCCTCCCGTCCAGATCTGACCGGAAAAACCGTTCAGGCAGCATGCTCGATCCGTAGATCTTTTTGTCAGGGCCTAGGTGAAGGGTCCAGATTTCAGATCCCGCGCCTTGCCAATCCAAGTTGATGATTTCTTCGGGACGTTGACCGGTTGGGTCCTTGAGTAAAACTTCCCGATATTCGTAGCGGTCAGCATCCGCGAAGCTTACTAAGCGCCGGTCTGGCAAAGGAGCCATGGCTTGATACTTGTTGCTCTTGGTGGACTCCACCCCGGCCATAACCGGAGGTAGTTCGTCGGCGTCGATGGCGACGGCGTTCATGCCGGTAATTCGAAATGCTCCCGCATAACTATCCAAATAGAGAAGGCCATCCACGCCTTTGTAGAAATGGTATTTCTGGGGCTCCAGTCGGCCTCCGGCCTCCTTCCGCCCATCCCTTGACTTACTCTACACCCTCAACCACACCATCAACCCATCCAGACTAACTGTTTAGGTGGACCAGTTTGGGTAACCCGACCACCCCCATGTCTTCCAGCCCGTGTTCGGGTCTGGCAAGATCAAAACGACGAAGGTGTCCGGCGTAGCCAGACCCCATGTAGAGCACCCCGCTGCTGAGACTGCGATAGCTCGTGGTGACATAGGCGGCCTTGTCCCAATTGGCCGAATATTGGGTGGACTCACCTGTCTCCAAATCCACCTCTGCAACGAATATTCCCTGATTCTTTTGCCCGGCTGATATAAGCAGCGACGATTCGCCATCCGGTCCCATTCAGGGGTGAAGTCTCACTGTGCTCAAACCACGAACAGCCGCTCCGAATTCGTGGATAACGGTTTCTCTAGCCGCAATGAGAGTGGAACAGATGGTGAGAAAGATAACCGAAGCAAGGGATCTGAACATGGTGGGGAGGGGGATTAAGTATTTGAAATTTTCAACCTGCCCGCGTTGGCGTCCCAATCGATCTCCACGGTTCCGGAAATGTCTAAACCCACCAAGGCCGCAGCTTGTGTGGAGGCCATGGCCCACACCGTTTCCAAGTCCAGTCCGGTCCATCGGCAAGTGCGCGCAACGGCGTCATCCAAAGTTAAAGACGAACCTGCCAGATGATTCGCCCCGACAGCGGTTACTTTGCCATCGGGAGCTCGCTCGACCTCGCCATCGGCCAATGCATATCGACCGGGTGGAGCGGCCGCAGCTGCAACCGCGTCGGTCACCAAAACGGTTCCTGCCGGGGATTTGGCTTTGATCACGGATTGAACGAACGCGCGGGTCAGGTGATGGCCGTCGACTATCAAGCCGGGAACCAACGCGTCGCACGCCAGTTGAGGCCAGAGGCTGTTGTGATGGCGATCCATGCGACTGTAGCAGCCGTTCCCGAGATGGGTGGAGTGGGTCGCACCCGCGCTTACGGCATCGGCGATTTGCTGACTATCCGCGGCTGAGTGTCCGATTCCCACGGTGATGCCTTGTTCGACCAGATACTCGGTGAGCTGAAGAGTGCCGGAAACTTCCGGTGCCAAAGTGACTAGTAATATTCTGCCTTCGGCTGCATCTTGCCGTGCTTTGAAATCATCTATTGAGGCCTTCCCGACATGGGAGAGATCGTGGGCACCACGAGGTCCATCCAAGGGCGAAATGTAAGGCCCCTCCATATGCAAGCCGACTATGATATTGTCACCGCATCCGACCAACGAACGCGCGCATTCACCAAAATGCTCGGTGCTGGAAGTGATGATCGTGGGCAGGCAGCCCACGACTCCGGTTTGACGCATCGCATCGAACGATGCGTTTAGTTCCTCTGCTGCGATCTCGCCTTGATTGTAGTCAACCCCGGCGAAGCCGTTTACTTGCAGGTCGAACAATCCCGGCAATCGCAAGCTCATGGCGTGATCACGTGAGCGTCCCGATACTCGGGCGAGAGCAGCGAAGCGGCACCTTCGTCGAAATAAAAGTGGTTGCCCTGATGTCGGCGTAAAATCGAAGCGGGCGCATCCGGAGATATCGGACACTCCAGACAAGCCTTTGCGGCCGCCGCCTTGCGCACATCGGGAACCAAAGTGATCACCGCTTTCGCTTTGAGCAGTTGTTGGGCTGAGAGGGTAATGGCGTGGGTGGGCACATCGTCGAAGGTGGGGAACCAACCTTCACCCAACTGCTGCCGGCGACAGACTTCGTCCAGTTCCACCACGAAATAGGGCGCCTCGGTTTCGAAATCGGCGGGCGGGTCGTTGAAGGCGATATGCCCGTTTTCCCCGATGCCTGCGAATGCCACATCAATCGGACCGCCCTGCAAGGCCTCACCGACCACGCGGCAGGTTTCGCGTGGATCGCCTTCGCCATCGAGTAGGTGATAGCGCTGAATTCCCGTCGGTGTGATCAACCGGTCGAGCAGGTAACGGCGGAAACTGGCCGGATGGTCGATCGGGAGAGCCACATACTCGTCGAGGTGAAACATCTCCACTTTACTCCAATCCAAACCGGGCGCCTTGGTGATCGCGTCGACGAACTCCAACTGGGATGCTCCGGTGGCCGCGATAATCCGGGCGTCGCCTCGTTCTTGAATCGCTTCGCGGATGATCGCTGCGGCGTGTTCAGCCGCAGCAGCTGCAGTCTTGGGACGGTCAGAATAAACGCGAATTGCGGGGAGCGTATCGGACATGATGACAAACGGTATTCCCGCGATGGTTGTTGGCGGCGAGGCTAAAATGATGATGAAATTTCATTCATAAAAATGCCAAATTACAGGAAGTAGCTAGAGAAAAGCGGAAAATTAGGATAAATGAAATTTCATTAAAATTTGTCTGATCATTAAAGATTGCCAACGGCGAAGATTGGACTCGTTTTTGAGTTCGTGGAACCACTCAAACGGTCCGATCATGAACAGCGTGGGCGTGAGGCGATCCAGTCCCTGAAACGGCATGAGGGAAAAGCGATGGCGGCATGGCTGCGCGAACATCTTTTCGAACATATCATGCCCTTTTGGGACCGGCAAGTGGACGACATTTATGGCGGGCTGTTTACCTGTGTCACTTATTCAGGCGAGCGGGTGGCGGGCGATAAGTGGCTTTGGAGTCAGTGGCGGGCGGTTTGGGTGTATTCGCGAATTTTCAATACTCTGGACCCGAATCCGAAATGGCGGGATCAAGCGGAATCGATTGCCCAGTTTTGTCTTAAGCACGGATGGCTTCCGCGGGAGTCTGGATGGGCATTACTGCTCTCGCGAAGTGGTGAGGTGAAGCGAGGATACGAAAGTATCTACGTCGATGCGTTTGCCGTTTATGGCATGAGCGAATTGGCGCGTGCCACACGGGATGTCCGTTGGCTGACCCGGGCTCGTGAAACAGCGGATCGGGCGATGGAAAAGATTAGTCGGTTGGGGGATGGCATTCCGCATTTTCCCTATTCGATTCCCTTGGGGGCCAAGCCCCATGGCATCCCTATGATTTGGTCGCTGAAACTCGCGGCCCTCGCCAGAGTGACGGGAGATCAAAAATATGTGCGTCTCAGTCATGCGGCATTGGATGAGATCGATCGTGATTTTTGGGACGAGAGTGCCGACCGCATCTGGGAGACGGTGGACCGACAAGGTGGGCCGCGACCGCCGGGAGCGGGTGATGTCACTCTGCCCGGCCATGTTATCGAAGGTTTGTGGTTTCGACGGGTAGTGGACCGGACGTTTCCCCGGGAATCTGTTGATGTAACCGAAACTTGGAGACGAATGCGACTGCATTTTGATCTCGGTTGGGAGGACGCGACGGGCGGCGGGCTGCTGTTGGCGGTCGAAGATGGGAAACCGGCGTCGCCGGAGAATTGGCCGTTTGCCGATACGAAGCTTTGGTGGCCGCAAACCGAGGCGTTGGTGGCCTCTTCACTGGGCTGGCATGAGACGGGCGATGTGTATTGGGTTAAACGATACGAACAGCTTTGGGAGCTGGCGTGGAAACACTATGTCGACTGGGAAAACGGGGAGTGGCGGCAGAAGCTTAACCGTGATCTGTCACCTTTCACCGGAACAGTCGCTCTGCCCGTGAAGGATCCCTTTCACCTTCCGCGTAGTTTGATCCTGCAAATAGAACTGCTGGAGTCCGATTTGCCACCGGTGGTCGCGAGCACTTTCCCCGAACTCGATTGAGATCAACCTGAGTGGCTGAACTTTTTCGAGAACCGGAGGCGAAGTATCCTCAGTTGTTAAACCGGAAGAGGGCTACGTCGCCGTCGGCAAAAACGTATTCCTTGCCTTCGAGCCGATATTTGCCGGTGTCCCTCGCCGCCGCGACACTCCCTAATGACGAAAGATCGTCGTAGGAGACCACCTCGGCCTTGATGAAGCCGTGCTCGAAGTCGGTGTGGATCACGCCGGCGGCCTGAGGCGCTTTCCATCCCTTGGCAATGGTCCAGGCTCGCACCTCTTTTTCACCTGCTGTAAAGTAGGTTTGGAGTCCGAGCAAAGCGTAGGTGCCCTTGATTAGCTGAGATACGCCGGAATCTAATACGCCCAGATCCTGCAGGAACTCGTTCGCCTCTTCCGGGCTGAGCTCGATCAACTCGTATTCGATTTTTGCACTGATCGGCACGTAAGCGGCATCGTGGTGGGTGCGAACGAATTCGGCGACTTTTTCCACGAATGGATTTGCATCGGCATCCGCCAGATCATCCTCGGCGACGTTGCACGCGAAAAGCACAGGCTTGGCGCTGAGGAACTGGAGCAGTTTGAGAATTTTGGTTTCCTTGTCGTCCAATTCGAGGAGGTTGGCAGGTTTGCCCTCATTGAGGTGGGGCAGGAGTTTTTGAAGCACATCAAGCTCGGCTTGAGCTTCCTTGTCGTTTCCACGGGCCTTCTTGATGGTTTTTTCGATGCGTTTTTCGACCATCTCGAAGTCAGCTAGAATCAATTCGGTTGTAATGACCTCGATATCCCGGACCGGATCGACTGACCCCATGTTGTGGATCACATCGTCGTCGACGAAGCAGCGCACCACGTGGATGATGGCGTCGACCTCGCGGATATTAGCGAGAAATTGATTGCCCAGTCCTTCGCCCTTACTGGCACCTTCGACCAAGCCCGCGATATCGACGAACTCGATGGCAGCGGGAATCACCACGTTGGTTTTCGCGATTTCCTGTAAAACGGCCAATCGCTCGTCGGGCACAGTTACGACGCCGACATTGGGATTGATCGTGCAAAAAGGGTAGTTGGCCGCCTCCGCTTTGCGGGAGCGGGTGACTGCATTAAAGAGGGTGGATTTGCCCACATTTGGTAGGCCAACAATTCCGGCTTTCATGAAGAGTCGAACACAGCGGGCGGAGTCGGGGCTTGACAAGCCATTTGTCGAAAGGTGCATTTCTCAACTTTTCGCAAGTAAACAACCCGTTTTTGAAACACTTCCATGGCTCTTAAGATTCGCCTTTCCCGTATCGGCACAACGCACGCTCCCGTTTATCACGTGGTCGTCGCTGAAGCACGCTCCCGTCGTGATGGCCGTCCCGCTGAGATCCTCGGCACCTACAACCCTCGCGCTAAAGGAGAGCAACTCACTCTCAATGTTGAACGCGCGGACTACTGGGTAGGCCAAGGCGCCAAGCCGACGGACACCGCCAAGTCCTTGATCAAGCAAGCCCGCAAGGCCGCTCCGATCGTGACTACCGCTCCCGCCGAAGCAGAAGCCTGATTCAGACTTCTCTGTTTTTTCGATTCGCCCCGGCTTCGTCCGGGGTGTTTTTGTTTAAAACCTCTCTCATGCCCCTTCACATTGATGTTTTAACCCTGTTTCCCCGGATGCTCGAAGGCTTCCTGTCGGAGAGTATCTTGGGTAGAGGCATCACCAAAGGCTTGCTCGACGTGGAGGTCCGCGACGTTCGGGACTGGTGCACCGATAAACATCGCACCACCGACGACCGACCCTTTGGAGGCGGGGCGGGGATGGTGATGAAGCCCGAGCCTGCCATCGCTGCGATTGAAGCGGTGCAGACCCCGGGATGCCGCCGAATTTACCTTACTCCGGATGGCACGCCTTTTAGCGAATCATTGGCTCGCAAGTTCGCCGCGGAGTCTCATCTCGTGCTTTTGAGCGGTCATTATGAAGGAATCGATCAGAGAATTCGTGATTCCGTGATCGATCAAGAGGTGAGCATCGGTGACTATGTCCTTACTAATGGCACACTTCCGGCAGCGGTAATAATCGATGCCCTCGCTCGATTCATCCCCGGCGTATTGGGCGATGAAAAGTCATTGACGCGCGAATCCTTCACCGGCAAGTTGCTCGACTTTCCTCAATACACGCGTCCCGCCGAGTTTCGAGGTATGTCTGTTCCCGACGTTTTAATGCAGGGAAATCACGGCGAAATCGAGAGGTGGCGACAGACGCAGAGTGTTGAAAAGACCCGCCAAGCCCGACCAGATTTATTTCAAAAATATCGCCATGAATCCGATCATCAATGAGATCTCCGCTTCCCAATTAAAGGAGGACATTCCTTCTTTCAAAGTGGGCGACGGCGTCCGCGTTCACACCAAGGTGCGTGAAGGCGATAAAGAACGTGTCCAGGTATTCGCCGGAATCGTGATTGCTCGGAAGGGCGGTGGAGTTCACGAGGCCTTCACGGTGCGTCGTATCTCCTATGGCGAGGGTGTGGAACGTGTATTCCCACTGCATTCGCCGAATATCGATAAGATCGAGATCGATCGTGAGTCTGTTCCCATGCGGGCCCGTCTTTATTACCTGCGCGGTCGTAAGGGTAAGGCGGCTATGGCCATCAAGGCGAAGCGCTACGACGGCAAAAAGGCCTAATTTCAGCGCAAATCGCGACAGAATGTCGCCATTTTTACATTTTGAAGCGAGTGCCCGTGGCTCGCCTCTTTTTTTCACACGTTAGACGGGAATTCTGCGTTGCAGGAAGGAGCCGTGACCGGTAGTCTATCAGGCTCGGCTCATCGCTGGGTCCAATACTATCCTTCCGACTGACTCCATGAAGTTAAACCAAGAGATTCTCGCCCAAGCAGCAAATCAGGCCCGCGGCCTTGCCATCGACGCTATTCACAAGTGTTCGTCCGGTCACCTCGGTCTTCCGCTCGGAGCCGCCGAAATCGGCGCGGTCCTTTATGGGAATGCCCTGGTGCACAATCCCGCCGATCCCCGTTGGATCAACCGTGACCGTTTCGTGCTCTCCGCCGGACACGGTTCGATGTTCCTTTATAGCTGGCTCCACATCAGCGGCTACGACGTCTCAAATGAGGACGTGCAGTCGTTCCGTCAACTGCACTCGAAGACCCCGGGTCATCCAGAATTCCGGGAAACCCCGGGCGTCGAGACCACCAGTGGTCCGCTCGGTCAGGGCATCGGCAACGCTGTTGGCATGGCAATGTCCGGCAAGATGGCCGCGGCTCGCTTCAATACGGAGGAGCACATCCTTTTCGACAACCACGTGGTTTGCCTCGCTGGTGACGGCTGCATGCAGGAAGGGGTTGCGCTGGAATCCATCGCTTTCGCCGGCCACCAGAAGCTCGATAATCTGATTCTGATCTACGATGCCAACGACGTCACCCTAGACGCCATGGCCGACAAGACGCAGAGCGAAAATACCGCCGCCCGCTTCAAGGCGATCGGTTGGGACGTGATCACGCTAACCGACGGTCATGACATCGCGGCCATTTCCAAGGCGGTCAACAAGGCCAAACGCGCTAAAACGGGCAAGCCGCAGCTTATTATCGCGAAGACCGAAATTGGTCGTGGTATTCCGGAAGTCGCCGGAACCAACAAGGGACACGGCGAGGGTGGGGCCAAGTTTGCCGACACGGCCCGCGCGGGTCTCGGTTTGCCGGCCGACCAACTTTTCTACGTTAGCGATGACGTGAGCGAATACTTCACCGCGCACAAGAAGCGCATGGCTCGCCAATACAACAAGTGGAAGAAAACCCACAAGGCGTGGGCCGAAGCCAATCCTGAATTGGCCGAGTTGCTCGCCAGCCGCGACGTTGCGCCTACCGCCGCCGATTTGTCCGCGGCGATTCCGGAATTTGCCGCCGACACCAAAGTCGCTTCCCGTAAAGCGGGTAGTGAAATTCTCCAACCTCTCGCCGAGAAGTTGCCCTTGCTCATCTCGGGCAGCGCAGACCTCCACGGCTCCACGCTCAACTACATCAACGCGAGCAAGGATTTCGACCCAGAGAACCAAGACGCACGCAATCTGCGTTACGGCATCCGTGAACATGGCATGGCTGCGATCAATAATGGTGTCGCTTATGACGGGATTTTCCGCACCTCCTGCGCGACCTTCCTCGTTTTTGCCGACTATTCTCGCCCCTCGATGCGCCTTGCGGCTCTGGCAGGACTTCCCGTCGTCTACATCTACACGCACGATTCCGTGGGGGTGGGAGAGGACGGACCGACTCACCAGCCGGTTGAGACGGTGTCCGGTCTGCGGGTGATTCCAAATCTTGATGTCATTCGCCCCGGCGATCCGGAAGAAGCGGCTGGAGCCTACGCTTCCGCATTTTCCCGCACCGACGGACCCACTTTGCTCGCGCTCACGCGTCAGGCGATGCCGATCCAGAACTCTATCTCCGTGGCGACTCGTCGCGAAGGTGTCGCCAAAGGAGCTTATATCGCCGTCGCCGAAACCGAGCCATTGACCCACATTCTGTTGGCTGCCGGCTCTGAATTGCAGCACGCGATCAATGCGGCGCAGAAACTCGGTCCTTCGGTTCGCGTCGTTTCGGTGCCATGTTTCGAACGTTTCCTCCGCCAGACCGACGCCTACCGCGAAGAGGTTCTCCCGAATGCATGCCGCAAACGGGTCGCGATCGAAGCGGGTGTTACCGGTCTTTGGTCTCAATTTGTCGGGCTCGACGGCAAAGTGATCGGTATCGATCGCTTTGGACTGAGCGCCCCCGGTGGTATCGCCGTGGCGGAACTCGGCATCACGGCCGACGCCGTGGTCGAAGCCGCCCAATCCCTTGGCTGAACTCTTCAATCAGCCACACCCCGGTTTAGTTGATTCTGATCGGGTGAGGGGAGTCCGCAGACCGGACTCCCCTCTTTCTTTTTTGGGGCAGCCGAGGTCGCGGTTAACGAAATCTCACATGATTTCCGGAAACCGCTTGCGCGATATAGTTAGGTGGCTAACTATTATCATCCTCTCTATTTCCTATGCCATTATTGATGCTCAAAGATCTTCCCCGCTTCGAGTGCGTGCTTGAGTGCTCGAAACGGTTTCCGGATCTGAATCCGGAAGCGGCCAGTTTGTTTATGCAGATGTTGCGCACGGCGGATGAGCTCTATGAAGTGAAGGCGGATTTCCTGCGGCAGCACAATATTTCCAACGGTCGGTTCACCGTTCTTATGCTCCTTTCTGCGGCGGGTTCCATGGACGGCCATGCGGAGGAGAATCCACCGAAAAGCCCGGCTGATCTTGCGGAGATGGCAGGGTAACCCGGGCAACCGTGACGGGACTGATCGCCACCCTCGAAAAGGATGGAATGGTTCGTCGGCAACCCGACCCCCATGATCGTCGAGCCATGCTGGTTCATCTGACCATCGAAGGAGAGCGGTTCACGGCGGAAATTTTGCCCGGCTATTTTCGTCAGGTTACCGCCATCATGGAATCTCTTTCCCGTGACGAGAAAATGCAACTCACCACGGTTCTTACGCGGGTTCGCGCGGGTATTGAACACGCCAGAGAGGTGGATGCGGCCCAAGGTTCGCCCGTATAATTTCAAACACACATATAGACCGTCATGATCAAACGTTTCATCATCGCCTTCGCGGGATTTATCACCGTTGTCGCCCTTCTGGGTGTCGTCAAAGCCAGCCAAATCCAAGAGATGGTGGGCAACCAACCCCAGATGCCTTTGACTGCGGTAACGACAACTACGGCTGAAAACGCCCAATGGCATCCGACGATCAAAGCGATTGGTTCTTTAGCCCCGGTCCAAGGCGTCACGATAAGTGCCGAGTTGGAAGGGACGATTACCGAAATTGCCGTGGAGAACGGCGCGACGGTTTCCACCGGCGACTTGATCGTGAGACTGGACACCACCGTTGAGACAGCTCAACTCGACGCTGCCAAAGCACGGGCGGACTTGGCAAAACTGCAAGTGGATCGAGCCCGTAAACTCAGTGAGCAACGCACGATCAGTGAGTCCGAATTTGACGCCTCGGCGGCCCAGTATGCCCAGACCTTGGCGGACGTCGCGGCCATTGAGGCGAACATTGCCAAGAAAAACATCCGAGCCCCCTTCGATGGCCGGGTAGGTATTCGCCAGATCAATCTTGGTCAATATGTCAGCCGCGGCACTCCGTTGATTCCCCTGCAGAAGTTGGACCCGGTGTTCGTCGATTTTTATGTGCCTCAGCGCAATCTGCCTCTTCTGGGTGTCGATCAGACCGTTGCCGTGGGAGTCGATGCATTTCCCGATCAGGTTTTTGCCGCCCACATCGGGGCGATCAATCCCGAGGTGGATCGTGCCACCCGCAATGTGTGGGTTCAGGCGATAATCCCGAATCCCGGCGAGAAACTTCGCCCGGGGATGTTTGCCCGGGTCGAAGTCACGCTCCCAGAGGTGAACGATGTGGTGGTGGTGCCTTCCACCGCGATCTCGTATACCTCCTACGGAAATTCAATTTACGTCATCGAGGAAACGACCGGGTCCGATGGCAGCACCTACCTCGCGGCCAGCCAACGTCCCGTGGTATTGGGAGCCAAGCGTGGTGATTTGGTTTCCGTGCTCCAGGGGCTGGAAGGGAACGAAGAGGTCGCCACATCCGGCGTATTCAAGCTGCGCAACGGATTGCCGGTGCAGATTAACAACGAAATCACACCGCCCCAAGACGAAGTTGCCACTCCGCCCAATACCTAATCCGGTCGAATCGTCTAACTTCGTTTAATTTCCATCATGCTACAACGCAGCTTTACCGATCTCTTCGTGCGCAAGCCGGTGATCGCGCTCGTCGTAAATATCATCATCCTCGTTTTTGGAGTGGTCGCTTATTCCCAGCTTAACACCCGTCAATATCCGCGCAGTGACAGCGCGGTGGTAAATATTACCACGGTTTATTTCGGCGCCAGTGCCGAAACGGTTCGCGGCTACATCACCACGCAATTGGAACGGGCGGTATCCAGTGCCGACGGTATCGACTATATCGAATCCGAAAGTTTCGCGGGCATGAGCATCATTCGGGTGTATCTGAAACTTAATTACGATACCAATGCCGCGCTCGCTCAGATGAGTGCGAAGATCGATCAGGTGCGCAACGAACTGCCACCCGAGTCGGAATCGCCGACGATTTCGGTCGAATCGAGCGATAACCAATTCGCGTCGGTCTACATGAGTTTCTACTCGGACACCTTGTCCCAAAACCAGATCACCGATTATCTCAATCGCATGGTGCAACCTCGTCTGGCTTCGGTGCCCGGGGTGCAAAAAGCGGATGTGCTGGGTGGTCGAGTTTACGCGATGAGGGTGTGGCTGAAACCCGATGAATTGGCCGCCCGGAACCTGAGCGCTGCGCAGGTGCGTCAGGCCCTCGTTAATAACAACGCGCTGTCCGCCGTTGGTGCGACCAAGGGCACGATGATGCGGGTCAGTTTGGTTGCGAATACCGATCTGCAGAGCGTGGAGGAATTCCAAGAACTCGTCGTCGCCGAAAATAATGGTGCGCTCGTCCGGTTATCTGATGTGGCCGACGTGGAGTTGGGGGCGGAGAATTACGACACGGAAGTCCGCTTCGGTGGCCAGACCGCCACCTTCATGGGTATCTGGGTGCGGCCGACCGAGAGCACGGTGGAAGTGATTCAGCGGGTGCTGGAGGTGTATCGGAACATCATGGCCGATCTGCCGGTAGGGTTGGAGTCAGATATCGGATACGACTCCACCGAGTATATCCAGGACGCCCTGCGGGAGATCATCACGACGCTCCTGGAGACTCTGTTGGTGGTGATGATCGTCATCTTCCTGTTCCTCGGATCCTTGCGATCCGTGCTCGTGCCTATTGTGGCCATGCCTCTTTCCCTGATCGGCGCACTTTTCCTGATGTTGCTGATGGGGTTCACCGTCAATCTACTTACACTGTTGGCCATTGTTTTGGCGGTGGGAATCGTAGTGGATGATGCCATCGTCATGGTGGAAAATGTTGCCCGCCATATCCGCGAAGGTATGACGCCAATCGACGCGGCAATCAAAGGAGCTCGCGAATTGGTGGGGCCGGTGATCTCGATGACGATCACCCTCGCATCGGTCTATGTTCCGATTGGATTTCAAGGTGGCCTGACGGGAGCGCTGTTCCGGGAGTTCGCCTTTACTCTGGCGGGTGCGGTTATGGTTTCCGGTTTCGTGGCCTTGACGCTTTCGCCGATGATGAGCGCTTACCTGCTTAAAGGTGGAGACGGTGAAGAGACTGGATTCACCGGAGTGGTGAATCGCACGTTCGATAAAGTCCGCAATGCCTATGATCGTCTAATTGCCGCCATGTTGGAAATCCGAGAAGAAAAGCGCACACCGTGGCGCTTGCTGCTCTGGTTCGTGGCGGCGGTGATTCCTGCGCTTCTCATCGTGGTTGCGTTGATTGTGGTGTTCCTCGGACCACGTGCTCTGAGCGGGGGACTGATCATGCAAATGGGCATGGGACTGTTGGCGTCGGCCTTCGTTTTCGCCCTGACAACCCTCAGTTTCAATTTATTGCTCGGTCGTCGATTCCGGAACGTGCCCATCGTGCTCACCGCGGGTATTTTTCTGACGTTGTTACTTGTGCCCTTCTTCATGTTTGCGAACAAGGAATTGGCGCCGAAAGAGGACCAAGGCATTCTCTTCACGATCGTGCAGGGGCCACCTACCTCAACGGTGGAGCAGATGACGATGTTCACTGATCAGATCAATGAAATGTATGAGACGGCTCCGGAGTATGACACCTCATTTCAAATGACCTTTGGCAACTCCGGTTTTAGCGGTATGCTCATGAAACCGTGGTCACAGCGGGATCGCCGTGTGCTTGAATTACTTGAAGACCTTCAACCCGCCGCGGCCAAGATCGCCGGGGTGCAGGTCATTCTCAACGCACCCGACCCCTTGCCCTCCGGTGGCACGTTTCCGATTGAGTTCGTTTTACGGTCAACCGCCGATCACAGTGAGATGGAGGAATTTGCCAACGAGTTGGTATTGTTTGCCAATACGGGTCCTTACCAAAACACGGGTGGGCCGCCGACGTTCTTTTTTGCGGATACAGATTTGAAGTTCGACTTGCCGCAGGTCACCATCGATATCGACAAAGACAAAGTCGCGGCCATGGGGCTGAATTTGACCGATATTTCCCGCGACTTGGACTCGCTCCTCGGTGGCGGTTATGTGAATCGATTCGTAAATGATGGACGCAGTTATCGGGTGATTCCCCAAGTCGAACGCGACCAACGTTTGAATCCTGAACAGCTGCTCGACTACCATGTCCGGGGGCCGAACGGCCAGCTGGTTGCGTTATCGACCATCGCGACGTTGAACCACTCGGTCGAGCCACGCGGCCTGAATCGTTTTCAGCAACTGAACTCCGTGAAGATCATCGGGGTGGGGCCAAGCCTCGATAAGGCGCTTCTCGCCTTGGAACAGAAATCCGAAGAGATTCTGCCTCCGGGATATTCCATCGATTATGGAGGCCAATCCCGCCAACTCCGGTTGGAAGGGGATGCGCTGTGGAAGGCCGGTTTGCTCGCCGTATTGCTTATCTTCCTCGTTCTCTCGGCGCAGTTTAACAGCTTTCGCGATCCTTTGATTATTTTGGGAGGTTCAGTTCCGCTCGCTCTGGTCGGCGCGATGATCCCGATCTTTTTGGATGCAACCTCGCGCAATATCTATTCTCAGATCGGGTTGATTACGTTGGTCGGATTGATTGCCAAAAACGGAATTCTCATCGTGGAATTCGCCAACAGACTGCAGGAGGAGGGAGTAGCCAAGGTGGATGCGATTCGCCAAGCTTCTGCTACCCGTCTCCGTCCGGTGCTCATGACCTCGGCTGCAACGGTGTTTGGTCACATGATGCTGATTTTTGTCGAGGGTCCGGGAGCCGCAGCGCGTAACAGCATCGGTTGGGTGCTTGTCGTGGGTATGGCGGTTGGCACGTTTTTTACCTTATTTGTCGTTCCTTCCTTGTACATGCTCATTTCCAAGGACCGTTTTAAATTCGCCGTCCCTGCGGTGGAAACCCCGGCTGGAGCGTCCGCTTAATTCAGAAATTTTGAGATGAAGTTTTCTCCATATTCTCTCTCGAGTCTTTACGTTCAAATTCGCTCCGGAGTCGCCGTGGTATGTTTGGGTGCTGGTTCGATGCTGTCGGCTCAGATGCCCGAAACCTTGGACCTCCAAACGGCGCTGACCTATGCCGTGGATCACAACTTTGCCATTCGCCAAGCGCGGGAACGCCTCCGGGAACAGGATGGCCTCATCGTGGAGGTGAAGGGAGCCGCGCTGCCGAATTTGGCTTTGAGCGGTTTCTACAGTTTGGAGGACGAGGATTTGGCGAATGCCTTTAGGCCCGACCAAGATTGGCAGCTTTCACTTCAAGTGACTCAATTGGTTTACTCTGGAGGTGGGGGGCGCGCTGCTCTTGATGTGCAGGATCTCGTGAAGGAGTCGGCTCTGCTGGAGCTTGAAACGGTGATCAACGACCAGTTGCTGCGCGCACGCACGAGTTTCTATAACGTGCTTTTAGCGCGGGAACAGATCGAGGTGCAGGCGCAAAATATTGAGCTGCTGGAAGGGCAGTTGCAGACGACCCGCAATCGTTTCGAAGCGGGCACCGTTTCGAATTTCGAAGTGCTGCGCGCGGAGGTGGAGCTCGCCAATGCCCAACCGGCCTTGATTCGGGCACGCAATAACTTCCGCGTTTCGATCGATGAACTCCGCTATGCGTTGGGTTACGAAGAAACGAACACCTCTAACGTTCACCGTGTGCCCGAGATCATGGGGGATCTCAGTTTTGAGCCCGTTGAATACGAGTTGAGCTCGGCCTTGAGTTCGGCACGAGTCAACCGTCCCGAGCTTAAACAACTCGCCACCATCGAAAAAGCTCGTGATGCAGGTCTCGTGATCGCCAAGGCCAATCGCCGTCCCACCGTCTCGGTGAGTGGCGGTTACACGCTGCACAAGGATTTCGATTCTTCAAGTTTCCAAGGTTCCCGCACCGGTTGGACCCTTGGAGCGGCCGCCTCTTGGTCGATTTGGGACGGTGCCTCCACTCGCGGGCGCATCGAACAAGCGCTTTCGCAGAGGGAGCAGGCCCGTCTCGCTTTAATGGATACATCGTTGGCCATCGAAGTTGAAGTCCGCCGGGCATTGGCCGACTTGGATGGCACGACCGAACTCACGGCCGCCGCGACGAAGGTGGTTGCTCAAGCAGAGGAGGCGTTGCGTCTGGCCAATGTCCGTTATGGGGCGGGCACGGCGACCCAACTCGACGTTTTGGCTGCCCAAGTTGCGCTCACCTCCGCACGAAATAACCGTGTTGAAGCGAACTATAGTTACAAAGTTTCGGCCGCTTCCATGCGTCGCGCAGTGGGACTGAGTGATGTATTGATTGCTCGTTAGTAATCCGAATTTTTTCGCCTCCCCAAGAACCCTCTTTTTATTCCCCTATGAAGAAGAATTCCCGCGTGCTGATTCGGATCTTAGGTGGGGTGCTGTTGCTGGGAATTTTGGTGCTTGGTCTTCTGGCGATATCGCCGGTTCAGACGGCGATTGCCCGACGCGTTCTGGCGGATCAATCCGATCTGGTGGGTTCACTCGGGCAACTGAAGGTTCGTCCCGGATCAATCGAAGTCTCCAATCTGGTCGTTCAACAGGGTCCCCTCCATGTCACGATCCCTTTACTCCGGGCGGAGGTGGCCATTTGGGATTTTTTGGGCGCGGCTCCTCATTTTGATCGCGTGGATGCATCCGGTTGGGAGTTGCGCTGGGATGGCTCTCTGGCAACCACTCAAACCGAGGTTCCTTACGCGCCTGCTGCGGCGGGTTGGTTTCCGGTGATTGCGACGCTGGAATCTGGTGAAGCGCCTCCGGATGACTTGTTGGCGGTGGTTTCCTCGCTTTTGGCGCAATCTCTGCCGGCCTCCGTAGGGGAATTATCCCTGAAGGGAACGGCTGCGTGGCGTCAAGCCGGCCCGGGAGCGGATGGGCAGGCCGAAATTGAAATCAGTGGGGTGGGTCCGACGCCGGGCCAGCAGACCGAACTAAAATTATCGGTCGTTGCCCTGTCTGCGCCTTCCTCCTCTCAACGTATTCAGTCCTTGGATATACGATCCACGATCACCACTGAACTTTCCCCGCAGGGACGGTTGTTGGCCGCCGCGGGTGAAACGACTTTGCAGGCGGGCCGGCATGCGGGTCATATTGAAGATTCTTACGGGCTGTCATTTGCGATTGATCAGCGCAGTGGACTCCCACTGATCCGGGGAGCTTTGAGCCAACACGAACGGGAATTGTTTCGAATTGATCTCGTCGCAGACGCGTCGGATTCGGTTTTGGCGGGTGAGTGGGCGATGGAATTGAGTGATGCCTCCATCCGTGACCTGATGCTTGGCCGGGAGCTGCCGGAGTTTGCGCTCGCGGGAGAAGGAACGGTGCGAGCCACTGGTCTTTTGGATGAGGTCAATCTTGAAAGTGATCTCAATTTTTGGATCGTTGATGTCGCTCAGTTGGAAAAGTCGCTGGTGGGGGTCGGCGATTTGGCGGGGCAGGTTTCCTTTGCGGTGCGCCAAGCGCAGGGAGACACCCGGCTAACCCAATTGGATTTGAGCGTTTCGGGGGCGGCTCCCGTCCTTTCCGCCCGATTGCTGCAAGGCGTCGAAGTGGATGCCTCCGGAATCGAACTCAGAGTGGCTGACCCGGAAGCACCGGTGTTTGAATGCCAACTGTTGGGACTGCCGCTGTCTTGGATTCAACCGCTGATCGATCCGTGGGTCATTGACGCCCGTCCGATTGAGACCAGAATTGTGGGACTGGCGACATCGCAAGGCCTCCGAATGGTTACCAGTTCTCCGTTGAGTATCGAAGATGCTGCCATCGCGCGTGACGGCGAAGCTTTTGTTGATGCGATGGATCTGGAGGCGGAATTCGGCGCGGAGTTGACGGCAGAGGGGTGGCAAGTGGAATTGGGCCGGGTTGAAGTGCTATCGGGGCAGACTTCGGCGATAAATCTCCAAGCGCGGGGAGGTCGGCTAAAACGTGATGGTGATATTATTAAAATTGTCGGGCGTATTGATGCCGACCTAGCGGCGATTGGCGCTTGGCCGGGGGCTGAGGCGCTGCGAGGCCTGAGCCAAGGACGACTTAATGCAGAATTTGGTATCGGTTTGGAGGAGCGTTTATCCCTGGCGGCAGCGATAAACGTTAGTGACCTACAGGGAACCGAAAACACCGATCTGCCCGACGTGGGTTTAGATGCTCGAGTGGATTTACGACCAGATGGAAGTGTCGAATTGCATTTGCCTGTTCAGATCACCGCGGCCGAACGGTCCTCCGAGTTGACCTTCAATTTGAGAGGACAAGCGGAGCAGGACGAGTGGGCGGTGGATGGCAGTCTTTCGGGTTCACAGATTTTTTGGCAGGATATCGAAGCCCTTTCGGAGGGGCTCGGTATTGATGACGATACGGTAGTTCAGATCAGCGATCTTCAGGGGAAGTCACCGGCGGGTTTACATGCCGTGCAGGCGAATGCATCTCATCCAATTTGGGAAGGTGTGTCGGGGCGGATTAAAACTGCTCTCGCGGAAATTGTGGTGGCGGATGCTCCCGCCCTTACACGTTTGCAGGGGGATTTCCTGATCCAAGATAATCACGTGGCGATCGAGGACTTTAGTTTATCGGTGGGAGATGAGGGGACTTTGGAAGCCAACGGTGCGGTGACCTTCACGGCCCAGGATGCCACCCCTTACGCCGCGGAAGCGGTTTTGGTATTGAGTCAGGTTGCGGTCGATCCGTGGTTGCGCTGGTTCGAACCGGGATCCGTGCCCGTCCTGGAAGGCAAAGTGAATATGACGGCCAATTGGCGGGCGCAGTCCGCTGATCCCAGAGCATTATTGGTTGAAAATGGGGTGATGCAGGCCCGGCTTTCCAGCAATGGGGGGGTATTACGAGCTTTGGGTGTGGATGTTGAGATTTACGTGCAGACAGGACAGGCCGTGGCTGCTCTCGGCGCGCTTTTCGGTGCCTTGTCAGGAAATCAGGAAATCGCTAAACAAGCTCAGCGCGTCCAACTCGCGACCAATGCGGCTGAGCAACTCGCGTTGGTGGCATTTGATCAACTGAACCTAAACGTCCAACGACTCCCCAATGGCGACGTCGTGTTGGATGACTTGTCTTTGATTTCTCCGACCTTGCGATTGGCGGGGCAGGGGCGGATTTCCTACCGTCCGGAAGTTGCTCTTTGGCTACAACCCTTGGCCCTCAACCTGAACTTGGCAGTTCGAGGCGAACTGAGCGCAGCCTTGCAAGGCCTCGGGCTCCTACGCTCCCAAGCCGATGCGCTGGGTTATTTGCCCTTGATAACAGATTTTTCGTTGGATGGGTCTCTTGCCAATGTTGGCACCAGCGAGCTCCAAAACCTCATCGTGCGTAGCCTAAGCGAGCGATAAGGTCAGCGGGAGCAATGCTCTTCGATTTTAGCCATCCCGCCAGAGTATCATCGTGGCGACCCTCCGACTACCACGTGCCAGGAACCCGGACGCTTACTAGATTCAAAGTGCCAGAAGACTAACGGGAACCGGGAAGTATGGCCCTCTGAGAGCCGGGCTGGGAGGACTTCGGGGGGCGGTGGAACCATCCGCCGAACTCCCTTTCAAATCGAAGTCCAAACCCTCAAGTTTCCTTTCAAGCAGACAATTCGCGCGTTTGACGGGAAATGCAAAAAAGCCCCCGAAGGAATGATCCTTCGGGGGCTCGATAATTTGAGGATTACCCGGATCGAGGCCTACGGAATTTCGTAGACTTCGATGAGGCCAACACCGGCGGCACCGCCCACTCCATTCATATGGACGGTGTAGACGCCCGGCTTGAGGCTGATGACCATAGCGGCATCATTACTTCCCTCGTTCAGGGCAAACGCGCCTGCGGCAGCGGAAGCTGCAGTTACGCGAGCTGCGTTCTCGGTCCAATTGTCATTGGAGCGAATGACCGTCTCACCGCGGAACAAGGTGATGATCGGATCAGCGATTGCTCCGGCCACATCGTGGTCGCTCAGAGTCGGACCAACACCACGAAGGAGGAGGATGCGCTTTGGCACCGTGCCTGAGACCACGAAGCCAGCCACAACCGTCTCGTTTCCTGAACCGACATCGGCGCGGGTGGAGATGTTGAACAGCTTCTGTCCGAGGGTCGGCGAGGAGAGGTCATAAACCTCCACCAGAACCACACCTGTTCCTCCATCGGCCCCGCTTACCTGAGCTGTGTAGGAACCAGGAGGCAGCGTTTCCAGAATGGCTGAATCGGCATTAGCTGAATCGAGGGGGAAGGCACCGGCGACGGCGCCCGCTTCGATGATATCAGCGGAGTCGGCTGAACCGGACCATCCCGTGTTGGTCGCAATGACGGTTTGACCACTGTAAAGGTCGAGCTGCGGAGCAGCGAGAACTCCCGTAACATTGAAGTCAGTGAGACCCGGGCCGACGGCGCGGATGAGCACCGGCTTGGAATCTTCACCCGTGATGACGAGACCGGCGATGGTTTGAGCTTCACCTGCACCGGCAGAGGCGCGAGAGGAGATGTTCACCAAACGCTGGGAAGCGATGACTTCATCGTTACCACCCTCGAAGGAGGTCATGGTACCGGAGCTGTCAGTAACTTCCGTTTGGATGGTAGCAGTATCTGCGACCACGGTAGCAGTGACGGTCTTTTGCGCAACGGTTGTCACACTTACTTGTCCCCCGGAGGTAACCGTGCCAACACCGGCGTCAGCTCCGGAAGCAGTCTCGGTTAAGACGAGGACCCTACCGTTCGGAGCGATAACCGTGTAGATCACTTCGTACGTCTCGTTGGAGCTCGCTTCGTAGTAACCGGCAATATCCTCGGTCTCGGTGCCTTCTTGTTTTTCACCGGTCATCGAGAGGCCATCGACGCCTTCGACGGTGCCGGTGACGCTACCGGATTCACTGATGGTGCCCGAGATGGTGATTTCCGGAGTCTGGGAGGTTGCCGTGAGGGTGAAGGCGCCGGTATCGTCGATTGTCACGTCGCCCACCACATAGAGGCTGGTGGTCTGATCAAATCCAACGAAAGCGCCGGTGTTATCAGCTCTGACGGTGACCGCAAACTGGCTGCCATCAGATCCAAAGGTTCCGAAATAGGTGCCTTCGAAGCTGGAAACGATTACAGCGAGGATTGCGTTACGGGAAGTAACACTACCCGCGGTATTGGTCACGGTGACGGAGTACGCACCGGCGTTGCCCGTGGTGACGCCCGCAATAGAGTAGGACGCGGATGCCGCGCCATCGATGGCTACGCCGTTGTGCATCCATTGGTAGGTCGGAGCGGGCACACCGGTTGCTGCCACGGTAAACGTGACGGAACCATCAACCACCGCCGTCCGGTTGCGCGGTTGCGCGGTAATGACCGGTGTCTCATCCGTGGCGGACACCGTTACCCGGGCCGGGCCACTGGTGATCTCACCCTCAGTGTTGGTCACTGTGACCCGATATGTCCCGGCATCGGTGGTCGCCGCGTCGCTGATGGTCGACTCTCGTTTCCCTTTGAATCCAATCCGTATTATCTAAGCGGATACTATGCGATGCGGGATAGGTGGGATGCGGATGCCCAGTATCTCTCGATGGATGCCGGGCCGTTTGGCACGAACCATCAGCACGGGGACAAACTAAGTATCACGGTGTCGGCCGACGGGGCACCGTTCATCGTCGATCCGGGCACGTCGCTCTACACGTCGGCCGAACCGGGACCCCGTCACGACCTGCGGCTGGGGTTTTTGCACAATGTTATCACGGTGAATAGGATCGACCCCAACACCGGATGGGACCGCCACTACGCCTTTGATGTTTTGGAGAATCGTTGGGTGACCAACAGGGTTTACGACTTCCTCGAGGGCACCTACGAATTCCGCAACAACCTGCTCGATGCGATGTGGCGCCGGAGTGTATTTTTTGTGAAAGGCGATTACTGGATCGTGCTCGATGTGCTCTACGGAGATGGGGAGCATGACGTTGAAAGTAATCTGCAGTTTTGGGTGGGTAACGAAGTCAATTTGGCCGAGGCCGGTCGTGCCACCGCAACGGCCCCAAATGGCGCGAGTCTCGATATGGTGCAGGTATTCGGCGATGCGCTGAAACCGGAAGTTCTAATCGGAGACGACCACTTTCCGGGCACGACGTTCTTGCGCCAGTATCCGGGCTTTGTCGATTGGCTGCCGGGTGGTCGCGGGTGGGTTGGCACCTTTGGCAACAACACCCCGTTACCCCCGGTGCGAAATTATCCTGCACCCGCTCTGCTGAAGTCGGGTAAGGTGAAACTTCCTTTCAAGACCGTTACCGTGCTGACGCCATCGATTGACAAGGTTCCTCGTCAGGCGGAGGTGAAGATCATCGAGGAATCGTCCCGTCGGATCGTCTTGGCCATTTCCGCGAACACCGGGCAATGGGATACGCTGACCTGGGAGTTGGCGGATTGGCCGGATCACGATACCAAGATAGCCGATGATTCGGGTTGGTGGGTGCGGCAGGAGGGTGAGCAGATTAGTCGCATCATTTTCCTGAACCGGAACGAGGTGAGTGCCACGGTTGGAAACGAAACCCTGTCGATTGAGTTTGCAGGATCCTTTGAAGGTCGGATCGACCGGACCGCAACCGGCTGGTTAATTACTCAGGATGCCTACAATCCAGTCCCCCCCGAGTTGACGAAATTTGTGGTGTCGAAAAACGGTCGCTCCACCTCGTATCGTCTGGTGGGAGAACAGCCACCTGCTCCCAATGCCACCCACGTGCTGGTGAAGACTCCCTAGCGTTCGATCATTCGCCACGTGATTAGCGCGGATGGTGTCTTGTGAGTTCGAGGGGTTAGCCACAGCATGAGGTCATGCGTATACGAATGCTGCTGGTATGGGTCGGACTCTGGGGCTTTACCATAAACAGACGGGCTGCGGATCAAGATTGGCTGCCTCGTTTTATTGACCAACTGGACCCCGCCAGTCCGGTTGCGATGCAGATCGCTCAACTGGGGGAGGGTGCCTCGCGCGAAGAGATCATCGCCAAAGCGGCTCGTTATTTTCGTTCGCGGGAGCCGTTGGTTCCGATGTGGGAAGTTCCGCTCGGCACGGTCGCCACGGCGGAGGATATCTCCCGTGCTGATCTGGCCATCAATCATGTGATCACGGAACGGTCAGGCGTCTATCACTTGCCGGAGAAATTGCCGTTGTCAAAAGCGGCGGACTACCACGTGCAGGTGCCGTCGATCTATAACCCGTGGAACTGGGTGATCCTCCAAGTGCGGGGTCCGGCGATGGATCGATACGTTAGTTCATTTGCGGGCGTCGCCATCGTTGTCCCACGAAGACTATCTGCGGATCGTGCAATACATGTGGGACGAAGTGGACTGGGTGGTGCCTCGCAAAATACTCGGCCTGCACAACGGCACTCTGGGCAATTCCAGCACAATCCTCTACGCGTCGTTGCAATACCCTGAGGCCAAGTCCGCGGCATTTTGGCAAAGCGACTCCACTGCGTTACTCGAAGGGTTTCTGGATCTGGCCTTCTACCCCGGCGAGTTCCTGGTCGAGCTGACCCCCGGTTACTCGGAGGGCACGTTGATGATGTGTCGCAAGATGTATGAAGCGTTGCCTCCTTCTCCGGCCAAAGACCGGATTAAGCCCAAGATGGAGGCGATCTTCGATGCTCACGTGGGGATGATGAAGCCGGCCCGAGGATTGCCCCTCTACGGTGACAACGGAATCTACGATATTTCCGAGCGGGTGCTCCGTAAAGGCGGCGAGCTTTTTGGCCGGACGGACTGGACCCGAATGGCCGACGATCCGACGGTTCGCGACCGTGCTGACGGCTACTTGTCATACCCCTACAAATCGAATCCCTATTATCTGAGTGGATACTACGCGATGCGCGATGGCTGGGACGAGAATGCGCAGTATCTCTCCATGGATGCCGGGCTGTTCGGCACCAATCATCAGCACGCGGATAAACTGAGTATCACTGTTTCGGCCGATGGTGCGCCGTTTATCGTCGATCCCGGAACCTCGATTTACATCTCGGAGGAGCCTGATCAGTCTACCGGATCGATACCTCCACAGCTGGCAGAAAGTTATGGAACTCAACATGAAATATGTGAGGCGATCACTTCCCCGACCTGAACGGGGTCGAGTGTATCACTACATCGTCGATAAGGACGAAGAACTTGCCTTTGCCCTGAGTGTTGAAGAGGGCGTATCAAAAGCTCACTTTCTGGAGGGCAAGGAGTGGGGGATGTCTCCGCTTGATCCCGACCGGTGGGATGTTCAAGGCGCAGGTAATAAACCCGGAGAATTAATTATCCGGGACGACCGATCCGAGGGTGAGCCGGGCGCGCTCTATTTTGCTGACGCCGAGAGGGGAGAATTGGGAATCATGATTTTTCGGGCTGGGCAATATGACTTTCGAGGATCGATGTTTCGGGACCCTACTTCCCGGGATTTGGTTGGTTTGATTTACGACCAGGCTGGTCCACGCAATGTATGGTTTAATCCAGAATACGCGAAGTTGCAGAAATCACTCGATACGGGTTTCCGGGGCAAAGCGGTTCGGATCATGGAAGGGGATGTAGCGGGAACGAAATTTCTATTGCACGTCTACTCAGACCGACACCCTTCAGCTTACTATTTCATCGATCTTGTTTCGGGCTCGCTGGATCTCGTCGCGGAATCCCGTCCCTGGCTGGACCCGCAACGCCTGCAGCCCCGACGAATCATGAAGTTCAAGACGGAGGAGGGTGTTGAACTCGACGCTTACTTCACGCTTCCGTTGGGGGCTTCGAAAGAGGATCCGCCGCCTCTGGTCGTTCTGCCTCACGGAGGACCTTGGGTGCGGGACCATTGGAGTTTCGATGCCGAAGCTCAATTCTTGGCGAGTAGGAGATACGCAGGGCTACAGCCCAATTATCGAGGATCCACCGGGTATGATTGGATATTCCCTTACGAAGATCGGTGGGATTTCGTGAAGATGCATGACGACGTGACCCGCGCCGCCAAAACTTTGATTGCGACGGGTCGAGTTGATGCCAATCGAGTGGCTATTGCCGGAGGATTATTTGGTGGGTACCTCGCACTGATGGGCGCGGTTCATGAACCTGAACTTTATCAATGTGCTGTCACCTTCGCCGGTGTTTTTGACTGGGCGGAGTTGATGAAGATGGAAAAACGCCAGCGTCATTCTCAAACTGATTTTCAGGTTCTGCTTAGGCATTTGGGCTTGCCCGATAAAAGTCCGGAAAAATTCGAGCGCATCTCACCGGGCCGTCGCGTCGCTGACATTAGCATGCCCGTTTTTGTTGCCCATGGAACCGAGGACTCGGTGGTATCGGTTGGTGAATCCAAGCGTTTAATTGCCGATCTAAAAAAGCACAACGTTACCCACGAAACTGCGATCATCCGCGGAGAGGGGCACGGCACCTATAACGTCGAGAACAGTGTCGAGTATCACGGCCAGATGGAGGCGTTTCTGCGCCGACATCTAAACCCGTCGCTTTGATCAGCAAAGAAGCGCTACCGTGATAGGCGTCTATCCTCAGCCTACGATACCGAGCGGCTGAGTGGTCTTCCAATTGCCGCGGGTGAAATCGGGGAACACCTGCGGGGAACCACCGTTGGCAACGGAGGTTTCGCTGAGTTCGCTGACTGCACTCCAGAAAGCGCCCTCGTAGACGTTTTGATCGAGCGGCTTGCCCTTGCGCAGGCAGTCGACCATGCGGTAGCGCATCAGGAAATCCATGCCGCCATGGCCGCCCATGCGTTCGGCGAGTTCGCCCATGCGTTTAACCGTGCTCGGTCAACGCCTCGATGACCTTTCCAATGCCGGCGTCCATGTGCTCAATCAGCGCGACCAATTTAGCACGGGTATCGGTCATGCCGGATTCACGGGCTTTGACCCGATCGACCCATTCCGGTGGGGGTTGAATCGGGGTGTGGGGAGCGTTGTAGGCGAGATAGAGGAAGAACGGTGCTTTGGATTCCGTGCGACCCGCGATGTAGTCACAGGCCCACTCCGAAAACAGGTCGGTGGCATGGCCCTCGGGTTCGATCACATGCTCGTTTTCGCGGAGGTAGTTTATCCCCGCCCGGCGGTGATGATAGTAGTCGTCCATCATGTCTCCGAGGAAGCCCTTGAAATAATCAAACCCGCGATCAATGGGCCGATCGGGTCGGGACAGTCCGAGGTGCCACTTGCCCACCATGGCGGTGTGGTATCCGCGCCGACGCAGGAGCTCGGGGAGCAGCGTAGTCACGTCGTGTAAATCTCCCCAACTGTTGGTCTCGCGAGTGCGCACCACTCCGGGGACTCCCGCCATACCAGGGTGGCGACCGGAAAGCAGGGCGGCTCGGGTCGGTGAGCAAACGCAGGAATTGGCATAGAACTGGGTGAACCGCATGCCGCGTTCAGCCAGCTGGTCGATGGCGGGCGACTGCAGATCGGTCGCACCATAGCTCGAGAGGTCGCCATAGCCGAGATCGTCGACGAGAATCACCACGATGTTGGGCCGCGATTTTTCCGCCGGAATGGAGGCGGCCTGGGCAGTGGCGGTGAAGGCGAGTAAGCCTAGGAGGAGGGCGTTAAAAAACCGAAAAGACATGACTGGATGAAGGGGTAACGGAGATACGATTGAGTGGATCGCCAAGAGTCGCCATGACCCGAGCATTATTGGAAGGAGGAGACAAGCGGACGTTGTGGCCAGAGACGAACCGACTGCCATCCCACCGCGGCGGTTTCGGCGAAACGCGCCCTGCTTTGGCGGATTCCAGAAGTAGGATTGGCGGGTCGGGCGTACCGGGTTCACCCAGCACGCCGCCGACACGATAGAACAAGAATTGCGCAGGCTTGGCTCTTGCTGAGCACTCAGCGGGAACGTTTGCTTCGAGGGTGTTTCGATTCTGTGCGTCTTTCTCCCCGGTTGCTTTGACCCCGGTCCGCTTCGTTTTGTTGGCGGGCATTCTCGGGGCTGGCTTCTCTTCGCTTATTGCGGAGGAAAATTACGAGGCCGCTCCGATCAATTACTCCGAGACCGCGCCCAACGATGCGATTACGGATCTCCAGACGAAGATCGCAGCTGGTGAATTTCAATTCATTGGCAGCGAGGAGCAGATTCTCAAATCGCTCTTGGCGGAACTCGAGGTTCCGGAGGAAAGCCAAGTGTTGGTTTTCTCTCGCACCAGTCTGCAACGTCATCGCATCAGTCCGGACAACCCGCGGGCCATCTATTTCTCAGATGACATGTATGTCGGCTGGGTGCCTGGAGGACTGATTGAAATCACGTCCGTAGATCCGCAGTTGGGTCCGATATTTTATGTCGTGCGCCCGCGGGTACTGCGTGCGTCATCGGCCACGGCCTTCAAGCGCGACTCCGATTGCCTGCGGTGCCACGGCGGTCACTTTGTGCGCGGTATTCCGGGGGGCATGGTGCGGTCTGTTTTTCCAGACAATACGGGTGAACCGATCTTCCGTCTGGGGTCCACCTTGGTGGATTATCGCACATCATTTGCTGAGCGGTGGGGCGGCTGGTATGTGACTGGTCGACACGGTCGCTCCCTGCATCGGGGAAACATTTTTGCGGCCGAGGAGGGTGATACGGTTCAGTTCCCGATTCAGGAGGGAGCCAATGCCACGGACTTGTCCTCGTTCTTCAAAGTCGATCGGGTATCCCACACCGGGCAGTGATATCGTGGCGCTGATGGTTATTGAGCATCAGACCGCCGTCCAGAATGCGATCACCAAGGCCTCGATCGAGTCCCGACGGATGTTGCATTATCAGGCTGAGATGCAGGCCACGTTCGGAGAGGCCATCACCACTGAACCCTCTTTTGATAGTGTGAAGTCCGTATTCAACAGCGTAGTTACTGAACTGGTAGGCGTGCTGCTTTCCAAAGACGAAGCGGCCATGCCGCGTGGTCTGGCCGGTGCTCCCGCATTCATCGAGCGTTACGAAAGGACCGACCGCCGCACGGCTGCGGGCCATGCTCTGCGGGATCTCTCACTTAAAGGTCGCCTCTACAAGTATCGCTGCAGTCCGTTGATCTATTCCGAGATGTTTACGACCATGCCGGAGTCGTTGAAGGCGATGATCTATGAACGAATCGCGACGGCGTTGGATCCGGCGACCCAAGACGGAGACTTCATCTATATTCCCGTCGAAGAACGTCGTGACATCCGCACCATTCTCGCCGAAACCCTAGCGGAAATTCGGCCGTATCTGACTGATGCTTAAGTGCGGATTTTTTGTCGAGGTCCCGATATTGACTATTTGATCAATACGGTATCGGGGAACGCCCCGTGCCAGCCAAACCAAAATGCCCGGTGGGCGGGTAGCCGTTTGAGGGTTCGACCATCCGGGGCGGTTAGGGCGGATTCCGTCAGAGTCCACTTTATGCCTTGGTGATCGGTAGCGGTATGCCTTTTGTCCCACGCGACAAATCCTAGGTCCGCCGGTCGTTCGTAGACCCGATTGGCGCGACTGGCATCGGTGAGGACGACAAATTTTTGCCCACCAAATTCGTTTTCGTAAATACGGTTTCGCTTCAGAAAACTTGCGGAAATTGCCACGAGGAGTTCTCCGCCCGGAATGAAACGTAACGCGAGAATCTCGTCCTTATCTTTTAGGCGATCGTCGGTAAACGGGGTTTGGAACATGCGATGTTCGGCGTTGAAATAGTCGCGATAGGCGACGCCTTCATTGTAGTCTCGATCGTATCCGATTTCCAGTGACAATACTTGCGTATTCGGGTGACGTCGCCGCCATTAGCTCCACGAGGTTGTGACGATACTGCGGGTCGGGAGCTCAATGTTTTTACCGGTCAGGGGGCCGATGACGGGTTTGCCTGCCATTGTGCTCCAGAGCGGTTGAGTCGCACGGTCATACATGAGCTTGTTCGAGCGATAAAGGAACCCGCTGGTGCCGAGATCGTGATCGATGCCGTCAATGGATGTTTCGTAGAGGATGACGGTGCCGCACAGGGTGCAGTAGACTCCTGCCAGTGGCACGCCGGCGATCGGGTCGACGAACATTTCATGCCAGGCCAAGATTCGTTTGGGGTAGGCCCGTGCTTCGCCTTCGATTTCGATTCCAAAAATCACGTCGGTGCCCTCGAGATAGTCGGCTTCCGCAGCTGCGATCATCTTGGGCTGTCGTAGCGATGGGATTCCGTCCTGTTTGACACCGCCCCAAGTGACTTCATCGAGACGAATATCGAAGTGGTGATTCGGCGCGAAGTAGGCTTCGAAACGGGGATCTATGCCTCCATGGATGAGTCGTTTAAAATACGCGTAATCCGGGTTGTTTTGCAGATCCTGCTCCCAGACATATTGATTAAATCGATCAGAGTTTTTGGTCGGTTTTTGGCCAACCTTTTTGTGGAGTAGTTTGAGTAGCTTGCGTCGCTCAGGGGTGTCTTGGGTGAATCGGTAGATTTCGATGAAGTAGGGTAGAAACCCGTCACTCCAGTTGGCATCAATCCAGGCGAGAGCGGTGGGGGCCGATTCCGGCTGAGCTGCACCGACGGCGGTTAGGAATTTTTCAGCCGCGCTTTCTGTCGGGGTTGGCTCGGTCGGGGGGCCGGAGCACCGAGGCAGGAAACGGTGGTGAACACCATGGCGCTGAAGCGTGCTCGAAAGGGGAGGTTGGATTCGCGCATGAGGAGTAAGAACGGAGAGAGGGTAAGGGGTTCCCCGGGTTTGGAATGCTAGCGATGTGGTCTCTCGGGCCTCCTGACACGTAACGGTTGCTCCGGTTGGTCCCTTGACCGGAGTGCGTGAGACAGACAACGTGAGACGTGTTTACGCGCCCCTTACCTCGCCTCACGACACCACAATATTCAATAAGAGCGATCAGTGCTTTTTTCATTTTATACCTCGGAATCCTGGTCTCGAGTCATGCGGCGCTCACGCGAGGACCCTATGTCCAATTGGTGACGGAAGAGTCGGGTTGTTGTGGTGTGGCGCAGCGATGTGGCCACCCATCCCGTAGTGCGCTATGGAAAATCGTGGCAGAATCTGGATCAGAGTGAAACCAAGGGCTTAGCTCTAAAGGTGAGTGGAGGGGTGGAGGTCGCCGATCCACGCCTGCGTTATGCGCGACTGCACAGCGCCCCCGACGGCACGCGCCAATACGAGATGCGCGTCACCGGTCTCGAGCCCGACACGCGGTATTACTACGCGGTTTACGGTGGCGACGAAAAACTCGCGGGAGGCGATCAGAACTATTTTTTCCTGACGCATCCGGTCATAGGCACGGATGCACCGATTCGAATTTGGGCCGTCGGCGACTCCGGCAAAGGCAACGACGTGCAGCGCGGTGTTTACCACGGTGCGTTGAAGGTTATGGCGGCGGAGAAAAAGCCGCTGAACATGTATCTGCACGTTGGCGACATGGCTTACACTCACGGATAGGAAGCTGAATTCCAAATAGGATTCTTCGACATGTATCAACCCACGTTGCGGCATGCCGTGTGCTGGCCGTCGATGGGTAACCACGAAGGCCACACGTCGGACGGGTTGCGCCAGACCGGACCGTATTACGACGCCTACGTTTCACCCGCATTTGGTGAAGCGGGAGGGGTGGCCTCCGGCACCGAAGCTTACTACTCCTTCGATTACGGGAGGGCGCATTTCATTTGTCTGAATTCATATGACGTTGATCGTTCGGCCGACGCGGCCATGGCCCAATGGTTGGAAGAGGATTTGCATGCGACCAACGCGGACTGGTTGATCGGGTTTTTCCATCACCCTCCCTACACGAAAGGATCCCATGACAGTGACCGCGAAATTGAGCTCGTCGAGATGCGCGAGCAAATCATGCCGATTCTCGAAGAACACGGCGTGGATATGGTGCTCACAGGACATTCTCATATTTACGAACGATCAATGTTGATCGACGGTGCCTACGCCACCCCGACAGTGGCCGATGGAGTGGTGCTCGACGATGGCGACGGTCATATTCACGGCGACGGTCCTTACCACAAAAGCGCCGGACTGCATGCCCACGAAGGCGTCGCTCAACTTGTCATCGGCCACGGTGGTCAAAACCTTACCCGTAAGGGGGGCGATGCCGATCATGCGACGCGTTCAGATGGAACATGGCTCGATGATAATCGATATTGAAGGCGACACGCTGACCTCACGCATGATCAACAGCGCGGGCGAAACGACCGATACCTTTAACATTATGAAACGCGGCAAAGTCAGCCCGCAGATCGTGGCGAATCCCTGGACCCCGGTAGGCCCTGACGTTCATCCCGCTGCTGGCGAAATAGTCGGCGCGTTCGAACTAAGACTCACCCCGAGTAAATTTTGGCAAGACGGTGCGATCCACTACACCTTGGATGGCACCGAACCGACCATCGCGTCACCGCGCTATGATGGGCCGGTGAAAATGGCAGCTCTGACGAAGAACCTAGTCGTGCGCGCGGGCTCCTTCAAAGGACCAGACGTTGATCCCTCCTTGGACACCGTCGTAAAATTCTACCCCGAAGGGGGCGCCCCGCCAAAGAAGGTCAAAAAACCCGCCGAACCTCCCACAAAGCTTTAGTCACCGAAATTCACGGGGTTGCTGACGTAAACTTGTCCCGACTCGACTCCTTCAGCGGTCCCCACGGATTTGAAGATCTGTAAATTCTCTCTCTCAGCGACTTGCTACTTGAGATTTGTTACTTTGAGCGCAGCGCACTCGACCTATGTCCGCGCGTCTAGCCCGGATATGGCATGAAATAGGTATCGCTTAGATGGTTAACCATTGATAGAAAATGGGTAGCAACAAAAACAACCAAACTAAGCGATGGGCAAAAACAAGCCAAAGGGACTGCGTTTCACAAGGTCAAAACGCCGCCGGGTAGACGCGGACTTCAAGGGAGGCGAAGTAAGCAGCGATGGAGGGCTGCTGTTGCTGCGCGAAGGAGATCGGGGACTCGGCCTGACCCAACAGGCATCCAGCGTGCTTTGCGACCAGCGCCAGTCAGGCAAGGTGGCCCATGATGCGGGGAGTCTGCTGCGTCCGCGCGTCTTTGCCCTGTGCGCGGGTTGGGAGGTTTTGCCGGGACCTGATGCTCACTTAGTGCGATCACCACGAGGTGAAGTATATCGTGGGCATCGCTCGCAATAGCCGACTGCAAGCGATGGCCTCCGAGCGCATGGATGAGGCGCGCGAGCGCTTCGCGGCTACCGGCCAAAAGCAACGCTTGTTCACCGCGTTTGATTATGCGGCGCGATCGGGGCGGCGACTACGTGGGGTGATTGCCAAGGCCGAGCACGCGGCGAAGGGCTCCAACCCGCGTTTCATTGTCACCAACATCGTGGGCGACTCGCTGCAACTCTACGATCGACGCTATTGCATCCGTGGCGAGATGGAGAACCGGATCAAAGAGCAGAGGATGCTCTTTGCCGATCCGGTGAGCGCTCACCGGTGGTGGGCCAACCCATGGCGTCTGCTGCTCTCGGGCTTGGCCTACACCCTGTTGCAAGGATTACGACGATTGGCCCTCGCGGGCACGGCACTGGCACGAGCGACGTGCGCGACCCTACGAGTTAAACGGGTGAAGATCGGCGCGGTGATCATGCGCTCGGCTACCCGCGTTCGCCTCCACATGAGCAGTTATCATCCTTGCCGCGATATCTTCGTGCACGCTCACGGTGCGCTGGCTCCTCCGCAGTAACCCGGTCACGCACCGGGAGCCTACCGCGCACAGCAAACGGGGGTAAGGGGGCCGTATCGACTATACCAAACATCGGCCCCAGCAAACTTGCAATTCCCTCCACGGACTCGGTCAATGTTTGGGAGAAGTCGCGAATCAAGCGCGACTGTTGGCGCGTGAGTCTCTTCTTCTGACTGTAAAACCCTGCGCGGTGCATCATCGTCTCGCGTAGGGTGGGGGAGCGGTCTGCGGAACCACCGTCCGTCAACTGGAGCAGAATCAAACGCCGGCAACCATCGCGATATCGGGTCATCCAATTTTAGCCGATCCTCCTCCACTAGTTTCATGACCACCGCGGATGCCATGGGTTTGGAATCGGAACCAATCCCAAACATCGTATCGGCATCGACCAACTCCAGTTTCTGGTGCGAACGCCACCCCATATGATTATCCAATTGGATCTGCTCAGCTTGGCCCGCAACTACCTGCGCTCCGATTACCGAGCCCTCCTGCACCAACTCCTCAAAGGTAGTCCGTAACGCGTCTGTCCACGACTCCGGCAAGGTCGTATCGGCGCAAGCCGTTGCCCCGGAAATCGACAGTGCAAGCAGTGTGGGCAGACACCACCTAAGGCCTTTTATTTTGTGACAGCGACTGCTCCCGACCAACGGTTGGCTGGAGGGGATTTGATTCTCCGAATCAACTTCCAAATGGGTAACCCGTGTCATGTCCGCGCCAAGGATTCGGAATCCGGACAACTAGGCAATGCCGGTTAGAAATTCAAAGAAACGGGGTCAGGTCGTGTTTCCTTGATTAATTGGGAAGGAATAGACCCCGAAACGGGTAGGGCGTGGACGGTCGGGTGCCGAAAAGGGGGCACGTCGCAAAAAGTATATTCTACTACGCTGCATATCACTTTTTAGCGACATGACCCCGTGGTTGCGTGCGGGATTGCTGGGTCGGTCTCTCTGATTAATGGGGTCAGGTCGTGATTATATGATTTATAATCCCGTAAATTATCTGAATAATAGGTTGAAATAGATTATAAAACTGATTAAAATCATAATTAAATGAATCAGATAGGAGAATTAGGAATGCGTGTTCGGCAGCAGCGTATTGCGGCGGGGTTGAAGCAGGCGGAGCTGGCGGCCAAGGCCGCAGTGAGTTCGGATGTGGTGTCGGCGTTGGAGAATGGGCGCTCGGTAAACACTGAATCTTTGGCGCGGATCTTGGGTGGGCTTGGCTATGGGGAAGCGTTGGCCAACCTCTTGCCGGAGCCGGTGGTGAGTCCGATCGATTTGCAGAAGTTGGCCGGTAAACAACGTCAACGGGTGCGGTGATGGCCAACGTGTTTGCTGACGTATTTTTTGAAGGGCAGAAGGCTGGGGTGGCATTCTGGGATGCGCCGCGTCGGGTAGCGGTTTTTGAGTATACGCCGGAGTTCGTGCGCACGGGAATCGAGCTGGCGCCGCTGCAGATGCCGTTGCGGGCGGGTCCGTATCAATTTCCGAATTTGCATGAGTCGTTTGGCGGGTTGCCGGGGTTACTGGCTGACAGTCTTCCGGACACTTACGGCAATGCCTTGATTGATGAGTGGCTGCGCCAGCAAGGGCGAAAGCCGGAGGATTTTTCGCCGATTGAGCGGCTCTGTTATGTAGGTAATCGCGGAATGGGGGCGTTGGAGTTTCGGCCGATGTTGCGGGAACGTTCCTCGCAGGCCGAGCAACTCGAAGTGAATCGGTTGGTTGAGCTCGCGGGCAAGGTGCTCGTGCGCCGAGAGGATTTGTCGGTCGCATTGGGCGACGACGAGGATCTGAACGAAATCCTGAGGGTCGGCACGTCGGCGGGTGGTGCCCGGGCCAAGGCGGTGGTGGCGCTTAACCCTGAGACCAACGAGGTGCGATCCGGGCAGGCCGAGGCACCGCCGGGGTATGAGCATTGGTTGATGAAGTTTGACGGGGTCACGACATCGTTCGAGGGCGTGCGTGACCCGCAGGGGTATGGTCGCATCGAGTATGCATATTTTTTGATGGCGCGGGCTGCGGGCATAACGATGGCGGACTGCCGGTTGTTTGAAGAGGGTGGACGAGCGCACTTCATGACGCGGCGTTTCGATCGTCCGGATGGTGGTGGCAAGCGCCATCTCGCGTCGTTGTTTGGGCTGGCCCACATGACCTATGCCGCGCCGGGTGCGCATAGTCATAGTTACGAGGATTTTTTTGCGGTCATCGACCAACTCGATCTGCCGATTGGATCGAAGTTGGAGGCGTTTCGGCGGATGGTTTTTAATGTGCTTGGTTGCAACCGGGATGATCACACCAAGAACTTTGGTTTCCTGATGCGGGCGGACGATCATCAGTGGGAACTGGCTCCGGCTTATGATGTGACTTACGCCTTCAATCCAGCGCCGGGGAAGTGGACGGCGACTCAGCAGATGTCAGTTCGTGGCAAACGTGAAGGCATCACCGAGGCGGATCTTTTAGATCTGGGCCGAGATGTCGGCGTGGCGACGAAACTGAAGCTAAAGGCGGCGATCGCGCTGGTGCGGGATGCGTTGCAGCGGTGGGGTGACTTCGCGGCCGACGCCAAGGTGAGTGATCAGAATACGTTGAAGGTCGCACGCGCGTTGGAGTTGTGAGCTGATCCGCTGCCGGATTGTTTACCACTAAACACACGAAAGACACGAAACCGGTTGGGTGGGACGATTTCATGAGAGCGAACCGTCAACCCGCGGTTTTTTGAATTCGAAGTTTTCCCGCTTTTGGGGCTTAGGGATTAGGGAGGGGTATTGACGTTTAGGTGCGGGGAAGATGACATGGGGGAGTGGTCAGGAGCGTTGAGGAAGCGAGAACTGACAACGATATGAATACGAAACATAAATTCCCCCCATCATCCGTCGCCGAGCCAAACCTGTTAGGCGCAGTAATCAAGCTAGGCATCGACGTGCACATTGAAAAATACGTCGTGGTGATGAAGATCGCTGGCAGTGTTCCGGCGCGAGCGAAGCGGTTCACCCCGGAGCCGTTTATCGGGTGGGTGCAAGGGCTCACAGGCCGTTGCGAGCAGCTGCATAGTTGCTCCGAAGCTGGACCGTTTGGCTACAGCCTACACCGGTGCCTCACCCAGATGGGTGTCCGCAACCACGTGATCGGACCGATCAATGGGGACGAGCACGGTAAGAACGTAAAAACTGATCGGGCCTGAGAAAAATGGACCCGGGAGACTCTTAGAAAGAGAAACCCAAAGTGAAGCGACAACGCTACAACGCCGAGTTCAAAGGTGAGGCGCCGCGGATATTATCGCCAAAGCCGAGGCGAAGCCTGCGGCGCGTCGCGCCCACGACGCGTTGATCAAACCGGTCATAGCGCAAGTCGTGCGACTGGCGCACGGCCCCTACGGCTACCGGGCCGGTCCCCCAGCATCTGCGCGAACAGGGCGTGGACTGTGGCCGGGATCGCACCCTGCCTTTGATGCGTGAGCTCGATCTGGTCGGCCGCGCGCATCCTCGCTTCAAGCCGATCGGCCCCGACAGCGAACATCTCTTCGGTTATCACCCCAACGTGCGCAAGCAGGTGGGCAAACCGGAGCATCGCGATCAGGTATGGGTGGCCGACACCACTTACCTGCTCAGCGATGCGGGTGGGTGCTCCCTGGCGACCGTGATGGATCTTTGCACCCGTCGCATCGTTGGCTGGAGCATCTCAACTACTAACGATGCCGAACGGGTTTGCACCGCGCTGGAAAACGCCGCGCTGACCCGCGACGACGTGCGCGCCGGCATCGTGCCTCACCGCGATCGTGGCAGCACCTATGCCTCAGATCGTTATCAACGCGTGCTCGCCCGCTTTAAAATGCACCCGAGCATGAGCGCCAAGGGCAACTGCTATCCCGCACATGCGGCACGGCGATGGAATCGTTCTTCGGACGCTATAAAACCGCCGCGGGGCGCGATCACGTTTTCGCCAACGAAGCTCAGGTGCGCGCCAACGTCTTCAACTCCATCGAAGTCTTCTACAACCGATACCGCAAACACGCCTCGCTGGGCTACCTCAGCCCGATGCAAGCCGAGGTAAATTATTGCTTCCCATGGGGGGGCAATGAAGTCCCCGATTGCCTAACCTGCAATTAAACCCATAACCTACTAAACAAGACACATCCGTGTCTCACAAACTCAGGCCCGATCAAGTGTCGGACAGCTTCACACCCAATGCATCAATTTGAAAGCCATAGCAGAACGACAGTTTTGCCCTCGATTTCCGAGGGGCAGACGGGGTTGGTGGCATCAATTGAGCAGGTGCTGATCGAGTCGAAGTCCCCGCTCAAGCTGAATGACCTTTGGAGTGCCCTTCCTACTCCACGCCCCGGACGGATTCAATTGGAGAGGATGATTCTAATTAGGAATGATCTCTTTCGTTTTGATGTTGGTGGGGCGGTTTCCTTAGTCCATCCACCAGATCAAGATGATGGATCGTCTTCCACGGGGACAGGAGAAGAATTCGGCCCTCCCGACTTCAAATCGTTGATGCGTTACTACGAGAACTGCATTCGCGAGGACGGGCGGCGAATCCGTTGCTACGGCTCTCATTTGGGGGTGTCGGCTTTGCCGACCGAGCGGGAGTGGGTTTCGGAACGGAAAGGAATCTACTCCATACCTGTGTCTTCAGAGAATCGCGACATTTTCATCAACAGTAGCGATCAATCGACCGCTCACTATTACGGCTACCCGCTACTAGCCCAGTGGCAGGAGGAGGAGAAGGAGATGAAATTCGTGCCTATCCTTTTCTGGAAACTTCATCGACAAAACAGCGAAGCCCAAGCCCACCGGCTCTCATTCACAATGGATGAGCACGAGTTTCGCTTCAATCAGGAGGTGTTGTGGGCGATGCCGAGGCGGTCTCGTAAAAAAATAGAGGAGCTTTTTGAATCGGCGAAGAGCGTTGGTGATTGTTTGGAGATGATTCAGGCTGACTTCTTAGGCCTGCAGATCAACGAAGTGCTTTATCAGGGCAGAACCCCAAAGGCCCCGGAGCTCAAGTCCCTGGGAGCCCGGCATGAAGGAGTGTATAACAGAGGGCTTTATCTTTCGATAACTCCAAGTTCGTTTGTCAAAGGGCTGGCGTCAGAACTTTCAATAATGGCGGGAGCTACTTTCGACGATATTCCGACATCGAGTTTGAGCGAATTCCTGTCGGAAGACAGATCACCAATCGGTGAACCCCACATAGTAGTTCCGGTATCTCGACCACTCAATGCTCACCAAGAAGCAGCGGTTGAGCGTGCGCTCTCGCATCCTCTTTCAGTGGTTACTGGTCCACCTGGAACTGGGAAGAGTGAAGTAGTCGTCGCAATCATCGCGAACGCCATTCTCGCAGGAAAATCTGTTCTTTTTGCCACTCGCAACAACGGTGCGATCACGGTCGTTCAAGAGCGGGTCAGCACGATCATTAATGATGGTCGAGGCATGATGCGGTTGGGCTCGGATTTTGATGCTTCCACCCGGCAATTGTTTCAGCGAGTCCTCAACGCTCCTGTCGCGGTTGAGCAAAACGAACAGGATTTAGAATCGGAGGCCTTCGATTCTCAGATAAGGAAACTGGAGGAGGCCTTCGAACTGATCAATATCTATGAGGCCCTGCACATTGAAGCGCGACAGGCAGAAGATTCTTTCCTTCGCTCCTTAAAGCCACTGGGCATTGAGGAGTGTTCGCCCCGTGGATTTTCCTCTGCGGATCTTGATCGGATAGAAAGGACCGTAGCAGAGGTTCAGTCGGCGGATCGTTTCGGTAGTTTGCCTCTGTTCGGCCAATGGCTGAAAAAGAAGCGAATTATGAAGTGGGTTGACGACCACCATGGTGAATTAACCAATATAGCAAAACAGCTGGATGTTCCCATCGATCGGTTGGCGGAGCTGTCTCTCTCTGATCATGCTGCTTGGAGCCTGTCGGCGTTGCAGTTTTTAGAACTCTTTGAAGCAGCCGCTTTAGCCGTAACCTCGGCCTCTGCGCTCAAAGAGTTGGGAGGTTTGGACAAACTGCTGGAAAGACTGCGTCTGCCTAAGCTGCAAATTTGTGACAGTGTTCGAGACAAGCTGGACCAGCTTCTTCGCAAAAGGATGATAGAGGTTACGGCTGCCACCGGTTTCGCACAGGCCGGCCAACAGTTTTATGACTTGCTGGTGCGCCGCCAAACCCCGGCATTACAGCGCATACACCCGATGAAAGAGGTGCTGCCGGTGTTTCCCAGTTGGGCGGTGAGTAACTTGTCAGCATGTGGTCGACTGCCTTTGACCCCCGGTCTGTTCGACTTGGTGATCATTGATGAGGCCAGTCAGTGCGACATCCCGAGCTGCGTGCCTCTATTGTTCCGCGCCAAGCAGGCGGTGGTTATCGGCGATCCCATGCAGCTCAATTCGGTTACCAATCTGAACCAAGTTGTGGAAAAGAGTCTTTTGGCGCAGGCGGACATTCCTAATCCCGGAGCATTTCGTTACTCCAATAACTCAATTTACGACCTCGCCGCTGCCACTGCTCGAGTATCGGGCAAAACCTTTCTGGCTCAACACTATCGGTGTCACCCAGATATCATCGAGTTTGCCAATAGTAGTCACTGGTATGAGGGCAACCTTCTGGCTGTTACTGATACCAGTAACTTGAATAGTCCTCGTCGGCTCCAGGCGGGGATCACTTGGAGAGATGTTAAGGGCGAGCCAGTGAATGATCCTACGGGGTTTTGGATAGCCGAAGAAGTCGAAGAGATTACCCGGCAAATCGAGAACCTACTGTTGGACGAGGGATTCGAAGGAACCGTTGGTGTGGTTACCCCTTTCCGACGAATGGCTAATGCGCTCCAAGAGGCCATTGAGCGATCAAAAGTGCACCAGCGTATTTTGGACGCGGCTCAATTTCGGGCAGAAACGGCTCATCGGTTTCAGGGTGATGAGCGTGATGTAATATTTTATGCGCCGGCATTTCACCCTGAAATGCCCAACAGGCATCGCTGGTTCCTAAAGAACCAGAAGAACGTATTCAATGTAGCATTGAGTAGGGCGCGTTCGTGTTTCGTCGTGGTCGGCGATAAGGAAGGACTGCGTGACTGTGATATAGATTATCTTAAAGAGTTTGTCGTCTTTTCGGAGCAGATGCCTGAGCAACGGCAGGAACAGCACCGAGCCAACGAGCCACAGCGCGGACATTGGGAGCCAATTCTCGAAAAGAGACTTCACGAGGAGGGGGTTTCGGTCATCCCACAATATCCCGTTGGACCCTACTCATTAGACTTTGCCCTAATTGAAGGGGAGCGAAGATTGAATATCGAGGTGGACGGGGAGCAGTTCCACAAGAACGAGTCCGGCATGAGATGCCAGCGGGACATTGACCGCAACATTTACGTTAAGGCCCAAGGTTGGGCCGTTCGAAGATTTTGGGTATATCAGCTCAGAGATGACATGGATTCCTGTGTGAAGGAGATAAAACAATGGTTGACCGAGAAAAACTAAAAAAAGACGCAGACCTCGAAGAAGACAGCCTCGATAACGGACAGCAGAAGGGCCTTGAGCCGGATGATTTGGAGCAGCCGAACATACTTGGTGACCAACCTGAATTGGCGTCGGTGGGCGAAAATTCGAAGGCTTGGATTGTCCGGATAACTGTATCCTCCTTTGCGGCCTTCGCCCTGGTCGTGCTCTACTTTGCTTACGCGGAAGCCGCGGATCTCCGCACTCGAGAAGCTCGACTCAGTGCATTGGAGGGGAATGTTGAGACACTCCGATCTGAACGAGATCAACTAACTGAATCTCTGGGTGCGTTGCGCGAAGAGTCTAGAGCACTGAATGAGTCCGTGGGGAGCCTATCGGAGCAGGAATCTAGATTATCACTGGAGGTCGATGAGGCAACCAGGGTCGTCAATCTTGCTAGCCAGAAAAACGAAGAGCTGAACGATATCACAGCTGAGCTTGCTGAGATAAACGCGGAGTATGCTGCGGCGAGCGAGCGATTTTCAGCAGCCCAAAGTGAAATCCAAAGCCTCGATGCTCAGCTTACGGTAAAGCGGCGGGAGCTCGATAATCTTCAGGAAACGCTCGAGTCTTACTTAACTCAAATAGCTGAACGGCAACCCTTGGTTGCTGAGGTCAATCGACTGCGACCCGAACGTGACGCCTTGGCCAAAGAGCTGGAGTCCCTCCAGTCGATCACGGATCGATTGGTTCCTCTCACTACTGAAGTGTCCAGCTTAGAGGAGCGGAAAAGACGCGTTGAGCCTACGGTAGCAGAATTGGATTCCTTCCTGGCCACCGCTGAGAGTGAGTTGGAATCCATCAGGAGTGAGTTGGCGACCGATCGAACCGCACTCAACCAGCTGCAGTTGCGGCGCACTCTAGAACAGGGCGAGGTCAAAACGCTTCAGGCTGAAGTTACTGGATTGGAATCGGAACGCGATTCCCTGCGGTCCTCCTTATCGTCCCTCAACACAGAGATCGATTCCAAGACCGCAACGATCGACGGGCTGAATCAGCGGGTGGCTCAGGAGCAAGCCCGAATCAAGTCACTTCGAACGCAGATTGATACAGCGGGGACAGAATTGGCCGGTGTGACTGCGCGCCGTGAATCACAAAGCGCCGAGCTCGAGGGTATCCAGAGTCGAATCGCGGCCCTACAACTTACTCTTGGCGAGCGCTCTGCCCAAGAGTCTTCCCTGTCCCAATCGATCAAGGAGCGGCAGGCCGATTTAGCGGCGCTTCGCCGCGAGCAGGATGAGATTTCTGCGGCGAAGGAAGAAAAAGGGGCGGAACTGCAGAGGCTCTTGAGTGAAACCAGCATGGAGGGTCAGAATCTCCAGCAAGTGCGATCCCAAGTTCAGTCTGCAAACACAGAAATCCAATCCTTGATCAGACGAAGGGAAGAGTTGATCGAGGACATTGCCTTTAGAGAGGGACAGCTGAGTCAGACCGAGTCCGAAGCATCCAACCGCGAGCCAACCAGCGAGGAGTAGAAACGCCATGATACCAGAATTCTTATTTATTGCCGCCGCCTTGGTTGTGACTTTGGCGACCTTCGCGGTTCTGCGCCAAGACAAGGCTGCATTTGCCGCCAACTTGTCTGCTCGTATCGAGGCGCTCAAAGTTCACCTCAAGCAGCGATATAGCCTCCTGCAGAACTCCAGCCGGTTGTGGGCCTGCTATGAACAGTTAAAGGAAAGTTGCAAGTCTCTTGGATCCAAGGAGGAGCGACTGAAAGAAGATATAGCCAGTTTGGAACCTCGGGCAGGGAAGATCGCGGAGCGTGTTTCTGCAGCTAACGAGGAGCTCGCTGCGCTGCGACAGCGTCTGGATGAAAAGAAAGAAGAACGGCAAAAGTGGGAGGATCGCATTAAGGAGCTGGATCGGTTGGACGAGATCACCGCTGAGTCGGTGAATCGGCAGAAGGAACTCGACGAGCAGATTGCTGAAACAGAAAAGCAGATCGAATCTTTGGCCGAGAAGCTTGCTGAGGCACAGGCGGCAGAATCAAAGCTCGTTGAGCTTCAGAAAGCTCTGGAGGAATCCACCGGGGCCAAAGAGGCAATGGAGCAGGAAATGGAAGAACTCCGCCAAGAGAAGGTGGAAGTCAGCGAGCAGATTGAGTCGGGACGCAAGGAGTTGGAGGACATGGAGCGATCCCGCAAGATGCTCGAAAGCCTCCAGGTCATGGTTGAAGGAGGAGGAGCAGATGGCAAGAGCACCGCGTTAACCCGTAGCACCTTTGCCACACTGTTTGAGCCAGAGTTTAATACAGCCCCAAACACTTCCGACATGGATCTAGATCGCAGGCTTGATGGATTCTGCGATGCTTTACAGGAGCATGATTTTCACTTCCCCGTCCGTCTGGTCAAAGCCTTCCACACGGCGCTCAAAGTTCAGGACGTCAGCTGCCTGACAGTCATGGCGGGCATTAGCGGAACAGGGAAAAGCGCTCTGCCTCGGCTTTATGCGGATTACATGGGAATGTACTCACTGATCGTGCCGGTCGAGCCACGGTGGGATAGTCCCCAGGATCTCTTCGGATTCTTGAATTATATGGAGAATCGCTATGAGGCGACGCCGCTTGGCCGGGCTCTTACCCAGTTCAATGTGAGGGATAAGGCCGAGCAATTGCCCATGGATGACCAAATTCTGATGGTGTTGTTGGATGAGATGAATCTAGCCCGGGTTGAATACTACTTCAGCGAATTTCTCAGCCGGTTGGAGACCCGACGTGATGTCGATTGGGAGAGAGATCCGGAAGCTTATCAGAAGGTAAGTATGGAGATCTTTGCAGGCGAGAAAACTGAAGAAGGAGAAAGGACTGACCCCATTCGGTTGTTCGCTGGGCCCAACGTGCTGTTTGTTGGCACGATGAACGAGGATGAATCGACCCAAAGCCTCACCGACAAAGTGATTGATCGATCCAATGCGATTCATTTTGGCCGTCCAGAAACCCTAAAAGCGAGGGTTGGCAGCGGTAAATTTCCCATCAGCGAAGACAAGGTCAGCTTCAGCAGTTGGCGGGAGATCATCGAACCGGGGCTGCGAGCCCAGTCCGCGGCGGCTGAGGTGGTGGACGGCTATCTAAAGCGCTTCAACGGTGCATTCGATAGCATGGGTCGGGCATTTGGCCACCGGTCTTACGCCGCTACCTGCGCTTACATCGCAAATCATCCTGATGGATTGGCTGATGAGTTGTCGGAGATGCCAGCGCTGGCTGACCAGATCGCAATGAGGTTCCTCCCTAAACTTCGCGGCATAGATTTGCGCGAAAATCGGGATCATCTGGAGCAAATCAATTCACTCTTGGGTGAGTTGAACGATTCCGCTGTCCAAACTGCATTCAGGACTGCCAGGGACGAAAGCCGAGGCTATTTTCACTGGCGGGGGATCGACTGGAATAGCGATTCGTAGAGCTTAAACTTGAGGTGAACGCACGCTATTTCAGATACCCGTGGCGGGTCTCCTGCGATGATCTCGCGGAGAGTTCATCAGCCGAGCTTCCAGTGGGATCCGGGGCTTGTTCGGTGGACGAGATCACATCGGGTCCAGTGTCCGATCCAACTTCGCGCAAAGCCTTCTTGGGAGGTGGTGCTTTCAAAATTTATGAGCTTCCCGATCTTGATGACGGAACTCGACGGTCTCTGACTGAGGGAGCTTTGCGGGAGCGAGTGTGTGCTTCGGCCGGGGCCTACAGCGAGCTCAAGAGCGCCGCCTCGGAGTTGAACGATTTCATTCTGGAATCGCTTCGATATATCCAGCGAGTGGAGGAAATAGTTGCTAAACATGATGGCGCTAATTTCGGCTTGGGGATGCCTTGGCGACTCATGTTCGAGCAGCTGCTCAAAACAGATTGGCAGGTAGGAGAATTGGCCAGGAAGCCTTTGATTGTGCAATTGGCAGAACAGCAAGGGTTCCCCCTGCGTGAAATTGCCCGGGGAGCCAAAAGGATTCTTCGCCGAAAGCGAGACAAGGAACGGGTTTCGCGGGCGAGGGAATTCGATAAGGCGAGCCTGATCCAAATAGCACAGTTGCCTGGACGCACCATGGCGCAAAAGGCAGGCCCTCGTCAGCGGATCCCGGCGGTGAAACGATTCGAAACCACGGATACTCTGGAGAACAGGGTAGTGGAGCATTTTTGCCGGCTCGTGGAGGCGGAGTGGATTCGGTCTGAGAATTCACCCAGCACCAAGATCACAGGGGATTATCGGCCCGTTGCAGAGGGATTTGAACGACTTTGCAGGAGCACGCGGCTTGGCGAGGATTTTATGGGTGTCACCAGACTCAGATCTCCCTGCGTCGCTCCCAATTTTACACTGGAGCAAAACACCAACTACCGAGCCATATGGTTGGGATATAAGAGGCTCATTCAGCGGCAAACTGAGCAAGAGGAATGCTGGGCTTGGGCTAGGCGGCTCTTTCTGAATCGGGCGCTTGTTTTTGCTGCAGAGTTGTTCGAACAAGCCTTCCCTGAAGACATATCAGCTTACCTGCCGTATCGAAAGGACCTGCGCACATGGGCCAGTCAGCGTCATGGACTGTGGCTGGATGATTATTCGTTCCCCGGCCCTCGGGTGATTCCGATAGACGGTGATGCCCGTTTCTGGTCGGCATATATCCTATCTCATCATGACATTGTGGAAGGGCCTGAATCGTTGCACCCTTTTGGCTCTTTGAATGCTGATGCATATTTTGTTACCGCTGATGCCGATGAAATCCGCGTCCTGCCAATCTACGGATTTGTCGGTGATTGCTCTCCAGGAGCATTGGGCCGCGCTTGGGATGACCTGAAACGAGTGCAGCCTCGGCTGCGGGAATCGATCAAGTCCCAGGAGGGTTTTCATCACCTCCGAGTAGTCCAGCCACTTTTGATTTGGGCGGACTTTTCACGACCGGACGAATCCACTCCCGCAAATTCCTCCAAAGCATTTTCTGCCGGGATATCGGTAATCAATTACGATTGGGTTTCACCTCTACAATCACTCGTAACGTCCGTGTGCCAGTCACTATTGGATTAATGAATACACTGGTGATAGATTCCACGCCCTCGGTCATCCGTTGGGGTTTTGAAACTCCTGGGGGAAAGCCCGAATCTCATAGGTCGCACCAGACAGTTGGACATAGACATCAAAGTTCTGATGGTTGGGTTTGGACTAAGGGAGATCAGCACCTTTCGGCGTTTTCAGATGAAATCGTTTCTTTGGATCAACTTTGGGAACAAGTGCTGTCGACCGACCATGTGCCTGAGCTTCTGGAACCCGCGCGGACTTTGATTGGAAGCGCCAAGTCAGTTATCGTTTCGCCATTGCGCTTGGACCGGCTGGTATATCTGATCCCTGAGAGTCTTTCGGAAGCGGCTCAGAACGTGCTCATTGGCGAACTGAGCAATCAGTTTGGTGTTCCGCAAAGGGATAATATCTATCTGCTCTGGCGACCGGTGGCATTGGCGTTGAGTGCCATCGATAAGGTGGGAGATTCGGATGTTCTATTGGTTGCCGATTTTGCCCATGCCTTTGGCGGAATCAGAGAACTGGGCGTTGGAAAGCATTGTGGAGTTAGTTGCCCGGTCAGAGATTTTCTCAAAAAGCGCATTAATGGACGGACGTTGACCGAAAGCTTCAATGACTGGTTAAGCCGAAATTACCGAACTGGTCCGGTATCATCCGATGATTTGGAAGACAATTCGGCTGTTGGGATAGCCAAGCATCTTAGCGCTGATCTAAACTTCGATCCACCCCAGGCGTGGATCAGGGATGGGCTGAGCTTTAAACCTTTGAAGGTATCCCATGATGACTGGTCCAGGCCGGTCGATTTCGAACATTCCGTCTCTTCGATCCGCCCCTTCATTGAGAGCAAACAATCATCCGGAAACGTTGCCAGTGTATGGCACGGCTGGCCGGTCTATTGGCAGGGTGAAGAAGTCGTTCAACGGAACTTCCCCCACGCCGTTTTGGGTGATCCGGATTCTGCAGTCGCCGGGGGCGTGGAGTTTGCCCGACGCCATCGCAAAGATCTCCCCACGTATTTTGAGGTATTACCTGGTTACGACATTTGGTGTCGGACCAGTGAACTGGGTATGCCGCGACGATTCCAATGGGAGCCTCTTATTCGCAAACGCGTTGTCGATGGCACCATGACGGTGAAGGATGATCCGATTGATCGGTTCCGGCTCAATCCGGGCACCCTAAACTTCTCGCTCAATGTCAGAATTGGAGAATCGAGGAAGTATCGATTTATCAAGACTGAATTGCCCCGAAAAATTGATTCTGCCGCACGCATACTGATTCGCAGTCAGATTCGTCCGACGGGCGGAGGAGTTAGGATCGCGCTAGCACCACGAGATGAACCGGACTTGTTCGGGCGGATTGCTCAAGTGGCGCTGAAGTGGGACCAAGCCGAGGAGCGGAATGTCAGCGATCTGACAGGACTGGTTGATGAAAGGCCCCACTACAGCTATCCGTTTATTATTCGGTCGGAAGGAGACCCGGCCAGCAGGCTATCGCTTGAGGATATTGGGGAGAACATTCGAAACGGTGCGAATATAACTGACCACCACCTCAAACCACTTACTGAATCATTAGTTCCGGGCCGCCAGGCGAATGCCGCAAATGGCATCGCGTTTGGCGGACGGCAGGTCGCCTCGGGCCTTTCTCAAAACGTTCGTGCTCTCGTGGATGAGCTTAACCGATTCGCTTACTCCAAGCTCGTGGAACCGGTGAATGCGCCGGGCGCGGACTGGAAGTGGACTCGGCTGGTGAGTTGTTTGTTTTTCTATGCCGACGAGGATAACCAAAATGCTGTATTCGAACGGGTCATGGAGGCTCAGTATCCACCCAGTGCGAACCCAATCGAACAAGCCTTTTTCGCCTTTGGAAGAACGTGTAGAAAAGCAGATCACCTAAAGCGTTTTCTACACCGCGTGCTCGACGATTGGGATGAACTGAACAGGGCCCCCTGGGTTCTGTTTTGGCCGTTCCAGAAGTGCTTGGGATATTACGGAGATCCTGTTCAAATCCCTTCGGAACTAGTGGAATCAGTTATGGCCCGTGCGATTGAGGTCCTCGATCGCATAATTGCAGGCGAGCGGCCTGCCGGTTTTTTTGGGCGCCACTTGAAAAAATGGACGCTTTCGGCGGTTTTATTCGGACTGCGTAGAAGAGAAATTGATAGCGCGTTCATGGATCTTGAGAGCGGGGACTCGTTGGCCAAAAAAATGAAGGCCCGACTAAGACTTGATCTGGAAATTCATCAAACACCAATTCCTCCAATTGCATTGGCAGGCATTGAGATTCCTAGCGATCCTCCATCGTTGCCTGAGCTCATCCTGCGCTTCTTGGAAGCTCGAGCCGATGAGACGGACATCGCCATCGCTGGCGGAATCGGTCTCATATCTTGACCACCAAATTTCTTCGATCGTTCCAAATCCCCAGTTTAATATGAAACCTGCGTCCGAAGAAGATAAGAAACGCTTGGTTGAGCTAGGGAGTGTCTGGGAAATAAAAAAGGAAATAATATCCATATAATGGATATATTTATCTTGCATATCACCCGTTTGTGTATTCTTATCTCGTTGTGATTCAGCAACCAAGGTTCGTTCTCGCCGATCACGACTGGGACGAACTTAAAAAATTAACGCCCATCGGAAGTCTCTGACTGGGCCCCAAAGGCGTGGGCGCACGTGTCAAAATATGCGCAAACGCATCGAAGCGATCCTGTGGATCTTACGCCCGGGTGCGCCTTGGCGCGATTTACCCGTTTACTTCGGGAGTTGGCAGAGCGTTTATGACCGTTTCCGCGCGTGGACCAAAAACGGACTATGGACTGGCATTCTCAGAGGACTCAGTAAGGCTGGCCGCGACGACGAATACCTCATGATCGATAGTTCTGCGATGCGCGTGCACGCGCATGGATCGAATCCGGTCGGTGGTCAAATGACTCAGGCCATGGGGCGCTCGAAAGCCGGTCTGTGGACCCAAGTGCATATGGCCTGTGATGCACTGGGGTATGCGTTGGGCTTCATCCTCACGGGGGCCAATGTATCAGACTTCGATCAGGCCAAGCCGCTGCTACGTCGCCACCTGCGGCCCAACGCTCACGCCATGATGGATAAGGGCTACGACAGCGATGCCATCCGGGAGTATGTGATTGAACTGGGCGGCACCGCCGTCATAGCCGTAAAACAGAATCGATCTGAAAAACCCGCCTTTGACGAGCATCTCTATCGTCAACGAGCATCTCTATCGTCAACGTCATCGCATCGAAAACCTCTTCGGACGACTCAAGCAGTTCCGCCGCATCGCCACGCGATACGAAAAACTTCACCACTCATTCGCTGCCATGCTCTCACTCGCATGCATCTTGATTTGGCTTCAAGCATAACTCTTTATTCCCAGACACTCCCTAGTGAAGGCTTCGTGGGATTCGTAGCCCGCATCAAGGGCGACTTGCACCACAGGTTCGTCACGGGTGTTCAATTGCCAGGTCGCCCGTTCGAGCCGGAGACGGCGCACGAGCGCCGAAACCGACTCTCCCAGCACCCCCGTGAAATACGGTGAAAGTGGTAAGGTGATAAACACGCGACCTCCGCCAAGGTTTCGAGAGGCAGTTGTTCGTCGAGGTTCGACCGGATGTAGGCCAAAACCTTAAGCAGTCTCGTTTGGTAGTCTTGTTGGGTGGCGGTCTTCATTGAACGCCAACAGTTTTACCACATCAGGGGAGGATCCGCTTGATGGATTTTGCGTAATTGCACGAATAGCCCGGAAAGACGGATTGAGCTTAAAGCGAAATGTAAGCCAATGCCGCTTGGGCGATGACCTCATCCATCTCCGCATCCATCGTTCCGGCCACGGCGATGCCTCCGATGATGATTTCCCCGTGCATGATGGGGTGACCGCCTTTCAGGGGGACGTAGGGCTGGGGCGTCACACTATCAAGGGTGAGCATGGGGGAACGCCCGGCTAGGACCACGTCTTCGATCGCAGCGGTGGGCCGCTGAAAGGTTACCGCGGTAGCGGCCTTGCCAATCGCGATATTCGCGGCGGCAACCATAGTGCCATTGAGCCGCTCCACGAGAAGGAGGTGTCCGCCAGCGTCAACAATGGCGATCGCACCGGGGACTTCGTGCTCGGCGGCAGTGCGCAAGGCAGCATCCATTAAGATGTGAGCCTCAGCGTGACTGAGGGTGAGGTTAGGGAGTGGCATTACAGGTCAAAGCCTATAGAGCTCGGTGCGGACCAACTCCATGAGTTCGAGGTAGTTTTCCTCGGCCATCAGACGACGGTATTTTGTCCGATCCAAACTGCCAACTAAGTCGTAGATCGCCTGATTCATTTTCGCGTGTTGGGTGAAGAATCCCACCATGTCGAAAAGCACGTCGAGAAGCGTCGGCGGTGAAGTATTTGTCGTAACCAAACTCCTGTGCGTAGAAAAGAAACTCGGCGGTATGGAGAAAGTTTCGCGAACCGCTGATCAGGTCCCAGTCGAAGTTCCAATCGTTATCATTGGTGTGGAGATAGTAGTTCACGCCGGTCTCTTCGCAAAGGCTGAGCACTTGGGCGGGATTCTCTTTGGACAGAAGCGAGTGACCGAAATCAATGGTCACTCCGGTCGCCGCGTTTTGCACGTCCTTGAGCAATACCAGGGTCTTCGCGCAGCTATCGATTTGGCAGTTAACTCGGGTCTCATTGATCTTGTATTCGATATAGAGCGGAATCTCGGGCAGGTAGTCGGCCGCCTCAGCGACCGAGTCGATCATGTTGCGCCACGCTTTTGGGTAATCGACCTGAAACAGGTTGTCGAAACCATCGGAAAGAGGACAGCAGGTAACGAGCGGAGCGCCTACTGTCTTGGCGTAGTCTTTGGCTCGTTTGATGAGTGCGACGGCTTCCTGTCGGGTTGCATCCACGGGGCGGGAGAGGGCGCCGGGCACCCATTGGGTTTCCTTCTTAATGTTGGCGTTGACCGCCGCGAACTCCAGACTGCGATCGGCGAACATCTGTTTCGTATCCGTTGGATCGCCTGTCTCGTAGGGATAAACAATTTCGACACTGGTGACGCCATCGATGGAAGCCACCATGTTGAGCCGCTGCGCGAGATCAGTTGGCCGTTGGTATTCGGAGAATCGGTCTTGGGTGCGACCGAGGAAGGCGGTGATGATACTTTGTTTCATGGACTTCAAAAGTGGGGTGTCAGTCGACGATGACCGTGTCGCGCACGATGCCGGGATCGGTGAATTGTTCGAGCGTATCGTGGACCTTGGTGGAGAACGAATACATGACCGCGCCACGAGGGCCGGCCTAGAACCAGTGCTTCGTGCCGGACGGGAGCACGAGTTGGTCGCCCGGCTTAAGGTCGACCTCATGTCTCATCGTGTAGCAATCTGATTTGCCCTCCAGAATGAAGCCGCGTTGCATGTTGTCCTCGCCTAGAATATAGAAATACAAATCTCCACTGATGGCGCGTATAATCTCCTCCTTGCCGGGGTCTTCGCCGACTGGGGGATGCCAGTGTTCGGGCTCGGTTTGATTGGGCAGGAGCACGAGAATTTTTCCCGCGATGCGATCGGTTTCGAACATGGTGAGGATTTCGATACCTTCCTCGCGCAATCGGCTGAGACCGAAATCGGCGGCGGTTATTTTTGCGCGATCTTCCGAAGTGAGGGTGAGTCCGGCGGCCTCAATCATTTGCAGGGCTTCGGCGGAGACAGCGGCGAGTTCAGTTTTGCGAATCATGAGTCGTGAGCGGGGGAGTCGATGCCCATCGCCTTTTCCGGCTTAACCATCAGCCAAAGAAATATAGCGCATCCGTTGAGCACTGCGGTGAGGACGAAGAAAGGGACCGCTGAGCCCGTGAACGCCAGCATGTAGGGGAAGGCGAGGGACGTGAAAAAAGAACCCAGATTTCCCGCCATGTCCATGGTGCCGCTGACCGAGCCCGAGTGATGACGGCCGACGTCGACGCAGGTAGACCAAGACGGACTTGGCGTCATGTCGGCACCGAACACGGTGATCGAGAGGCAAAGCACCGCACCGGTTACATCTTCCATGAAGATGCTCGCCACTACGCCGATGGCGGCGAGGGAAAACCCGATGATGGCAGGAAGGCGCCGGGAGAGGGTGTGTTGATCGCGGCGGTAGATGTAGTCCACCAACCAGCCCGAAATCCAGTTGCCAAGGGCACCGAAAAGCAGGGGAGCGGAGGAGTAGAAACCGGCTTCAAGTGATTCGAGTCTGTATTTGGTTTTGAGATACGGAAACAGCTAGGGGAGACAGAAAAAGAACGTAAAGTTACTGCAGAAGTATTGGGCCATCAGTAGCCACATGGAGCGGGATCGAAAGAGTTTGCCCCAAGCGATGTCGGCTTCCGAATCCGAATTTTCCTGATGGGTGTGGGTTTTGATGTGTGCTATCTCCGCTTCACTAATGGAGCGATGGTCGGCGGGATTGTCGCGAAACCACCAGAGCCACCAAATCGCCCAAACTACTCCGAGCGCACCAAGGATAACGAAGGTGGACCGCTAGCCGGTGAGGTCGATCAACCAGGCGCCCACGGGCAAGGCGATGGCAGCACCGAGACGACCGCCCGAAAAGTTGATGCCATTGACCAAGCCGCGCTCGCTGCGTGGAACCCAGCGGAAGATGGCCCGGGCTATGCCAGGGAACGCGCCCGCTTCACCCACGCCGAAGAGGAAGCGCACGACCAAAAGGGAAACTAAGTTGGTGATGACCCCGGTGAGAGCGGTGAAGAGCGACCACAACGTCACGACCGCAGCGAGCACCTTGCGGGCTCCGAGACGATCGGCGAGATAACCCGCGGGGGTTTGGAAGAGGGCGTAGCCGAGGGCGAAAATCGAGAGCACCCAACCGAATTGTTTATCGGTCAAACTGAGGTCGCTGGCGATCGGATCTTTGGCGACTGAAATCAGTATTCGATCAAAAAATACGATCATCGACAGCAAAAACGTGCCGCCGACCATCTTGTAACGAGTGGGAAAGCTAGGGGCGGGATTCATGCAGGCGCTGATGGACGAGGGTTTGAGATTTCGACAGATGAGAACGAACAAGCGTCTCAGCCTGGTCGGGATCACCACTGGCGATGGCTTTGATGATGGCCAGATGCTCGGGCAGGGTTTCGGCGGGAGGACGAACGAGACCGATGAGGTCAATGCAAACGAGCAGGTGCCCGCTCGCGAAGAGCTGGCGCAACATGTCGTTGCCACAGTGTTGGGCGATAAGGTCGTGAAACTTGCTGTCGGCTTTACGGTAAGCCGACTCGGCAATTTCTCCCCGTTGAAAAGGCGCACGGCAGTGCTCTCGAGCGCGATACGGCAGTCGTAGAAGTCGATCACCTGTTCCTGACTGAATTCGCGCACGACCATGCCCCGACGCGGAAAAGGCTCTCTCCTTCCAAACGCTGGAGTGCAGAACGGAGGGGAGTTCGGCTGATGCCTAATTGTTCGGCGAGGCGATCCTGCACGATCTTTTTGCTGGCGGGCAGACGTCCGGAGAGAGTCATACTGCGAACCCTAGTGTAAGCCTTGGTGCCCAATTCGTCGGATGAAATCTGGTTCATAAAGGGGTAAATATCGAATACCGTATACGAAAACAGAGGAGAGAAACTACATTATGGTCAAAGCTGACCTGGGTGAGCCTTGGGGAACGTTAACGAGTGCGAAGGAGCTCAGGCAGCACCCCGATTTCTGCGGAATTAGTCGGTGACCCGACACCATTGGCCAGGTCTTGAAACCGCATAGCAGATACCTACTACTTCACGTTTCTCACCGAGTGGGGACGATTCCTAGGGCCACCGCGTCATCCAGCATGGCGGACATCCTGGTCCACATGGCTTCAGATCCTGCGCTGATGCGGGAGTTTCGAGCGACCACGCGATTATGGGAGATGCCGTGCTCTTTCCAAGAAGCGCCCTCGGTCATTAGGTTGAGCAACATGGGTTGAAAGCGGTCACAGGCCATGGCGAAATGAGCTTCCGGAGTCTCCTGCTCTTCGAACTCGTCCCACAATGCGCGAAAATCAGCCGCCTGGTCGACGGGTAGCATTCCGAATATCCGGTCTGCTGCGATGGCTTCACGTTCGTGTTGATCGGCCATTCCGGCCTCATCGTAGGCAAAGGTGTCTCCCGCGTCGATTTCGACCAGGTCATGGAGGATCACCATTTCCAGCACCCTCAGCACGTCCAAATCAGAGGAGTTGGCGTGTTCCGCCAGTAGGATGACTGTAAGGCAAAGGTGCCAGGAGTGTTCGGCGTCGTTTTCCTGTCGACGACTGTTGATAAGCTTCGTCTGACGAAAGATTTCCTTAAGTTTGTCGACTTCGACCATGAAGGCGATTTGCCGGCCCAAGCGATCGTTTCCTAGATTGATTTCTGGCATAAAAATGAGCGTCTCGGAACCCGTGAGATGTGGCAATCAAGTAGGTGATGAACGGCGATGAACTTATCTCGTTTACCTATAAACTCAGCTTTTCCTTGCCGGAGGCAGAAGCAAACTCTTCGATCCGCGGTGACTGTCTCCATGAAAATCCTCTTAGCCGACAAGATCTCAGCCAAAGGAGTAGCCTATCTGCGTGAGCAGAAAGGCTTCGAAGTTGTGGAGGCCTACGGGTCGTCACCCGAGCAAGTGCTCGACCTCGTGAAGGATGTGCACGCGATAGCGGTGCGCTCTGAAACGAAGGTCGCCCGGGAGGTGCTTGAAGCAGCACCCTTGCTCAAAGTTGTCGGCCGGGCCGGCGTGGGCATGGACAACGTCGATGTCGAGGCTGCCACCGAAGGCGGTGTCGTGGTGATGAATACGCCGTCCGGCAATACGATCGCGACCGCCGAGTTGACCTTCACCCATATTCTGTCCGGCGCTCGTCCGGTTCCCCAAGCAGTGGGATCCATGAAAGAGGGACGGTGGGATCGTAAGGCTCTCGACGGGGTGGAACTATTTCGTAAAACACTCGGCGTGGTCGGCATGGGGCGTATTGGCGGCGAAGTGGCGAAACGGGCGCAGGCTTTTGGAATGCGCGTGCTCGCCTATGATCTTTATCTGGCTCCGAGCCGGGCGAAAGCGATGCAAGTGGAGGGCGTTGAACTCGATGAGTTGTTGGCCAACTCCGATTTCATCACGGTGCACATGCCATTGACCGACGATACGAAATACATGATCGACGAGGCGGCCCTCGCGAAATGCAAATCTGGCGTCCGGATCTTCAATTGCGCGCGTGGTGGTATCATCAAAGAAGCCGCCTTGGTGGAAGCGTTGAAATCCGGTCAAGTCGCCGCGGCGGGTCTTGATGTTTACGAAGACGAGCCGCTTGCGGCAGACAGCGAACTGCGTTCGTTGCCCAACCTCAATCTGACCCCTCATCTCGGTGCATCCACCGTAGAAGCCCAAGCGGCAGTAGGCGTGGAGATAGCTGAACAAATTACCGATGTCTTGAGCAACGGTATCATTCGCAACGCGGTGAATATGCCGTCGATCGACAGTGCCGCACTGAAAGTGTTGGGACCCTACCTCGATCTCGGTGCGAAGCTCGGCACGCTGGTGCAGCAGATCGCCCCTGCTCAGATCGAGTTGCTTCAAATCACCTATTGGGGCAAAATTATCGACCTCGACGCCAATGCGGTAACCCGTGCGATCCAACGCGGCTGGTTGCGTAAGATCAGCGGTGAAGACGTCAACGAAGTGAATGCGCCTTACCTCCTCAAGCGTCTGGGAGTAGAGGTTGAGGTGACCAAATCGAATTCCGACGTGGATTACACCGAGCTGATTTCGGTGAAGGCCATCAATTGTGATGGCAACGAGCACAAAGCGCGCGGCACCTTGATTGGCAAATCCCAACAACCCCGGATTGTGAGCATCAACGGTCGCGAGGTTGAGGTTGCGGCTGAAGGCAAGTTGTTGGTTCTAGAGAATTTGGATCTTCCAGGGATGGTTGGAGAGATCGGCACTTTGTTGGGTAAAAACAGCGTGAATATTGCCGATATGTCACTCAGCCGCCTTGTGCCGGGGGAAACCGCCTACATGGTGGTGCGGGTCGACAGCGAGCCTAGCGCCGAAGCCCGAAACGAGATCAAGGACCATTCGAAGATCAAACTGGCGAAGTTCGTTCAATTGTAGTTAGCTTCCTCCCATGACACCCCCTCTGATTATATCCGCCGTCGTTGCCTACTTGTTGGGCTCGCTGCCTTTTGGCTACTGGGTAGCCATGGCGAAGGGGGTTAATATTCTCGAGGTCGGCAGTAAAAATCCGGGTGCGACCAACGTAAAACGCGTCTTGGGCTCCGGTCCGGGTAATCTCGTTTTTGCTTTGGATGTGGTGAAAGGCGTCGTCGCAACGATGATTCCTTTGACTTTGATTATCCACGCGGGGGGGGCACCAGGATCCTTGGGGTATGACATTGGTGGTGTTGTTGGCGTGGTCGGTGCCGTGTTGGGGCATTCCTTTTCCTGTTTTATTGGGTTTCGTGGCGGCAAGGGAGTCGCAACCGCGGCCGGTGGACTCTTTATCCTGATGCCGTTACCCTGCCTGATCAGTGCGGTGTTTTGGGTTGGCACGTTTTTCGCCTCCCGTTATGTCTCCTTGGCTTCCATCGTCTCGGCGGTGGTGATGTCGGTGCTGCCTTGGTTTATGTCATTTAGCATCGTGGTGACTACCATGGCCTCGCTGTTGGGCTTGCTGGTGATCATCCGGCACCACGCCAACAGCAAGCGTTTGCTGGCTGGCATGGAGCACCGCTGGGACCGTAAGTAAACGGTTTCCGGATACACCGTAATTTTGGCATGAGCACTCTCCCTGTCGTCAATATTGGCAGCTGTGGCCTTGGCACTGTGGGTCAGGGCGTGTGGAAACACGTAAGCCGCTCGCGTGAAAAACTGGAGGCCCGACTGGGCGCCCGTCTGCATCTCAAACAGGCCTCGGTTCGGGATCTCGGGAAGAAGCGCGGCGTGCGGGTCGGAAAAACGAAACTCACCACGGATCCGATGGAGGTGGCCACAAACCCAGCGATTCAGATCGTCTGTGAGTTGATCGGCGGCACGACCTTGGCCAAGGACCTGACCATCGCGGCCTTGCGATTGGGTAAAACGGTCGTGTCCGCTAACAAGGCGTTGGTCTGTGAGCACGGCCCGGAAATCTTTGCCGAAGCGCGCAAGCACGGCGGGCACTACTTTTTCGAAGCAGCCGTGGCTGGGGGGATTCCAATTATCAAAGCGTTGCGCGAGGGGCTCGTGGCGAATCGGTTCGATCGTATCTACGGCATCCTGAACGGCACGTGTAACTACATTCTTACCCGGATGGAACGGGAAGGTCTCGATTACACCGAAATTCTGGTTGAAGCCAAGGCGCTGGGGTATGCCGAGGCGGACGAATCTCTTGATGTCGACGGTTGGGATACGGCGCACAAGGCCTCCATTATCGCCTACCTCGCGCACGGCACCTGGGTTCCCACCAAGGCCATGGGGGTGGAGGGTATTACCCAGATCACGCAGGTTGATATTCAGTACGCCCGCAAAAACGACCTCGCGATCAAATTGCTGGCGGTAATCGAACGTGACCTGAAAACCGACGAACTGTCGGTGAGCGTCGCGCCGACCATGCTGCCGCGCACCAAGGTTCTCGCCAACGTGAATGAAGTCTACAACGGCGTTTCCGTGACCGGTGACGTGGTAGGGGAGACAGTCTATATCGGTCGGGGGGCCGGTCAGGACGCCACCTCCAGCGCGGTGATAAGTGATATCGTCGATGGTATTGCCCTGCTGTTGCGGGGCAACGCTGCTTTACCGGAACCCGTCGAGCACCGCTGCCCGCGACGCCCCCCCGAGCACAGCTTCAGTTGTTATTACCTACGATTGGACGTGAAAGACGAGCCGGGGGTGCTGTCCAAGATTTCGTCCGCCACCGCTCGATTCGGCGTCAGTATTGCCAGCGTGCAGCAGACTCAGAGTTCACGCGCTCAGGCGGCAACGCTCATGCTCACCACCCATTTGACCAATGAAAAGGCGATCCGCTCGGCGGTCGCCCAACTGCGCCGTTTGGCCGGAGTTCTGGGAACTCCTCAATTACTGCGCATCGCCTCGTTTGAGGACTGATTGAAACGCGCCATGCCTCGAATCGTGCAGAAATTTGGCGGCACCTCCGTGGGAGATGTTGTCCGCATCAAGAAGGTCGCTGACCGCATCAAGCATACGATTGATCAAGGCAACCAAGTCGTCGCGGTGGTATCGGCCCGAGCGGGGGTCACCAATGAATTAATCGCGCGGGCCAAAGAAATTTCCCCCAAACCCAGCGAACGCGAGATGGACATGCTCATGTCGGTCGGCGAGCAGGAGATGATCGCTTTGACCGCGTTGGCACTCCATGAACTGGGGGTAGAGGCGGTATCCTTTACCGGTGCACAGGCCGGTATTCAGACTGACAAGATTCACACCAAAGCGCGTATTCGGACGATAAACGCCGACGCGGTCGAGGAGCAGTTGAACGCGGGTAAAGCCGTGATTGTAGCCGGGTTTCAAGGCGTCAATGAACACGGACATATCACCACGTTCGGACGCGGAGGATCCGATTTGTCGGCAATTGCGATCGCGGGTGCGCTGGATGCTGATTGCTGCGAAATTTATACGGACGTGGATGGTGTTTATACCGCCAATCCTCGCGTTGTTACCGCCGCCCAGAAGATCAACGAAATCTCCTATGATGAGATGCTGGAACTCGCGTCTTCGGGCTCGAAGGTCATGCAGTCCCGTTCAGTCGAATTTGCCCACAAGAACAACATCGTTTTCGAGGTTCGTTCATCATTTAACTTCAACCGAGGAACCATCGTGAAAGAAGAAGTGCCCCATATGGAAAAAGTCGTCGTCCGCGGAGTCGCGATCGACAAGGATCAAGCCAAGGTAATCGTCAGCAACATCATGGATAAGCCCGGATCGGCTGCGAAGGTATTCACTGCCATGGCCGACGCCCACATCGTGGTCGATATGATCGTGCAGAATGTCGGTCGTAACGGTATCGCGAATCTCACGTTCACCGTGCCTCAGGGCGACACCGGGAAAGCGCAGAAAGCTCTGGAACCGGTTCTGGACGAACTGGGCGGAGGACACGTCGCCGTGCACGAAAATATTGCCAAACTTTCCGTGGTTGGTGTCGGCATGAAAACCCATTTCGGAGTGGCCGCTGATCTTTTCTCGGCCTTGGCCAAGGCTTCGATCAATATCGACCTTATCACGACTTCCGAAATCAAGATTTCCGTCGTGGTCGATCAAGATCGCGTCGACGAAGCTGCTCGCGTCACTCACACGGTTTTTGGACTGGACGCGGGATAAACCACCGAACGCAACGAGTCACGCGCCGTGAAATTCATATCCACACGGGGAGAAACTCCTGCACTGGGATTCAGTGATGCCGTGGCGACGGGCCTTGCGCTCGATGGCGGATTGTATCTACCCGAGGTCTTGCCGCAATTTTCCGCAACTGTTTTCGAGAAATGGGCGGCACTGGATTACCCGTCCCTCTGCGCGGCATTTTTTCGATATTTTGCGACTGATGTCGATGAGGCGGCCTTCGCGGCGATCGTGGCAAAGTCATACACCACTTTTGATCACGCGGAAATCGTCCCGTTGGTTCCATTGACGGATCGACTGCAAGTCATGGAGCTCTTTCACGGGCCGACTCTCGCGTTTAAGGATTTTGCCCTGCAGTTGCTGGGTAATCTCTACGAGTATCAGTGTGCGTCCCGAGGACAGCAAATCAACGTGTTGGGTGCTACTTCCGGCGATACGGGAGCCGCCGCGATTCACGGTCTACTGGGTAAACCTGGAACCGCCATCTTCATTCTATATCCAGATGGTAGGGTAGCGCCGTTACAGGAACGTCAAATGACCTGCACTGAGGCTGATAACGTTTATGCCATCGCGATTGAAGGTTCGTTCGACGACGCGCAGACGGCCCTGAAAGAGATCTTTGCCGATCAGAACTATCGCACGACTCACCGACTTTCAGCGGTAAACTCCATCAATCTGGCGCGCGTGCTGGCCCAATGTGTTTATTATCTGTGGGCCTGGTTGCGGGTGCCGGCGAGTCAGCAGAATAACGTGGAATTCGTCGTCCCAACCGGAAACTTTGGCAACGTGCTGGCGGGCTGGATGCTCCAAAAAATGGGCGTTCCCATCCGTGGCTTCAAAGTGGCCACCAACCAGAACGACATTCTCTACCGGCTGTTCACCACGGGTGAATATCGGGTCGACACCGTGTCTCCGAGCCTGGCCCCGTCGATGGACATTCAGGTGGCATCAAATTTTGAGCGTTTCCTGTATTTTAATTTGGGACGGGATCCCGCCCTGGTGCGTGAGGTGATGACCACTTTCAAAGCGACGGGGAAATACGCCTTCACTGATTTCGATCGGGATACGTTCTCCGCCTCGCGGTGTTCCGACGCCGAGATTCCGGGCATCATTAAATTGGTGTATCAAAAATATAACTACGTCGTAGATCCGCATACCGCCTGTGCTTTTTCGGAGCATAACCCGGATCGGTTCAGTATTGTTCTAGCGACCGCTCATCCGGCCAAGTTCCCGGAAACCATTGAGAGCGCGATAGGAAGAACGCCGACGCATCCTTCGTTGGAGAGACTTAAGGACCTACCAATCATCAAACATCCGGTTGCGGCGAATGCGGACGCTATCCGCGCCTTCATTGCCGAGCGGGCGGTTTAATTGGATCGGGTTCACCGGGGCTGAATTCGATCGATCTCAATCCGCAAGGGGTCTCCGGCAGGGTTTCCATCGACCAATATTCCGAACCAACCGTCGTCTTCAGGTGGCCATGCGCGAAAGGACATGACGCCATCGGGCGATTTGAAGCTGTCCTGATGCATTACTTCCAGCCGACCGCCACGATACCAAACGACCCGCACTATGGGATGGCCGGTATCGAGGTCGGATGCAATCAGCGTAGCCTTGCCGACAAATTCTTGGACAGGGCTAGCGGGTTTGAACCAAATTTCATCACCCGTATAAAGTTCGATTATATTCGATTCCGAGATTCTGCCCCCTCGCATTTCAACTTGTGCCGACTTGGCCCAAGGGGAGGGCAGAACTGCTTTTGCAACTCTTTGAGAGTTCGGATAAGTTTCGCGTCGAGCCGTTCGCAAAATCGGAGCGGGCGTCGGGGTCGGGTCTGAATGACTGATGCTCGGGGCAAAGAATCCTGCCTTCACCAGTCGTTTCGATTCTTTGGGGATTGAGACGCGGAAGCGGGAGGGCCTCCCTCGGGTATCCGCTTCATAAGTTTCGAGGCTGGAAAGCTCGCCGGCCGCCAATGTAAGAGTTTTTTACCAAATAACAGAACCCTCATGACCGTCAGGTATGGTAGCGTCCATGACACTGAATGTGGCCGACACCTCGTTGTCTGCTGCGGTATCGGGGAAGCGGGTGATCGCGATTTCGCCATGCATACGAAAACTAGGCTTGGGGAAACTGAAAGCCCCCTGAGCTTCACAGGTGCCCCAGAAGGCTCGTCCGTCGGGAAGATCAAATATCCACAATGGGTGTTCCACATCTATTTCACCGGGATTGATATTGCCGCGAAAACTGAGTCGACCCGCGAGACGATCATGGAGCGGAGGGATTCCTTGGTGAGGCCAATCGTCGTTGAAGTGGTAAAGGGAAAATAAACCGACCTCGTAGGAATTACTATTGTAGCGCGTCGTCGCGGTCCTCAACCCAGCGGGCCAAGTGCCTTTCCATGCAATCGGTCCGATTGCCATTCGATAGATGGGTGGGGCGGAAAAAGCGGATTGCAGTTTTTTCTCTTGGTCCGGCCCCAAGGTGAGGGAATCCAACACAAGGGGCATTCCGGGCAAACGATAATTGGGCCAAATACGTTCTAGGGTGTGTTTAACAATTGGTATGTTAGTGCTTAATCCATATGATGATACATACTAAAGCGAGCATGCTGGCAAAGGTTCGATGTAGTTTTTCATAGCGCGTAGCGATCCGGCGGTAGTGCTTGAGTTTTGCGAAGAGGTTCTCGATGCGGTGACGATCACAGTAGATGTGCTCGTCAAACTCGGGTTTTTGGGACCTGTTGGGGTGCACGGCTATGACGGCGTTGCCGCCTCGTTGTTTCACACCTGCCCTGATGGCATCGCTGTCATAGCCCTTGTCCATGATCGCCGCAGCCCCTGGCCGCAGATAAGATTCCAAGAGGGGTTTACACTGATCGCAGTCGGCTACATTGGCACCCGTGAGGATAAAGCCCAGAGGGTAGCCCAAGGCGTCACAGGCAAAGTGGGCCTTGGTGGAGAGGCCCGCTTTGGAGCGCCCCATGGCTTGGGCTTGCTGTCCACCACCGGGTCCGGCCGCGTGCTGATGGACCCGCGAACTGGTGCTATCAATCATGAGATACGCGTGATCGCCTTGGAGAGAACCGAGGTAAGCGAGCACATACTCCCAGAGACCGTTCTGAGACCAGCGCCGGAACGAGGCATAGGCGTTTTGCCAGGGACCAAACCAAGTAGGCAGATCGCGCCACGGGCACCCGGCACGCGCGATCCAGAGCACGGCTTCAACCCGACGGCGCAGGTTGGTGCATTTGCGTCCACGACGATGTGGGCCACTCAGACTGAGACGATGGCCGTTAATTTTTTTAGCTCGCCCCAGTGGTGATCACGCAGGACGAGTCTTACTCGTTGTTTCACAATGTGATGAAGTCATTCTGGAGCCACGAGGTCAATGAAAAGTATCCTATTAATGGATACTTTTTGCCTCCAATTTATTTGTTGAACACACCCTAGCGTTTCGGTAGTTCGATGCGTTCGACTTTACCAACGAGGAAGAGGTAGCTGCAGAAGCCGACGATGGAAACGATGCCGATGTAGATGAGACCGGATTCAAAGTTACCATCCTTGGCAAGGAAACCGATGATGATAGGTAGGCTGATGCCGGCCAAGTTACCGATAAAGTTGAACACTCCGCCAACCAATCCCATACACCGAATCGGGGCGATGGAGGAGATGAATACCCAAGCAATAGAGGCAAGTCCGTTGCCGAAGAGAGCAATGGTCATGAACAGCACGACCACGCCGGTGCTATCGGTGTAAGTGGCTCCGATTATTGATGAACCCAATACCATGCCGCAAAGCACCGGGATCTTTCGCGAGGTGCCCGGGGAGACTCCACGTTTGACCAACATGTCCGAGACTGTGCCGGACAACAAAACACCGACGAATGCTCCGAGGGGAGGAATCATCACCCACCAACCCATCGACTCGAGCGTAAGTCCGCGGGTGTCTTTCAGATAGGAGGGAAACCACGTGAGGAAAAAGACGAAGAGGGAACCCAAACAGAATTGACCGATGTAGACTCCCCAGAGTTTTCGGTGTTTGAAGGCTTCCGCGAGATCCGCCCAATTAAATTTTTCTTTCGGTGTATCCGGCGTTCCGTCCTCGCCGTCTTTTACCAACCCCCCGCCGGCCTCGATGTAATCGAGCTCGGATTGGCTGACCGTTTTGTGATCCTTGGGGTCACGGTAAAGCGCATACATCACAAACGAACCGAGAATACTGACCACGCCGGTGATGATGAAAAGCCCCCGCCAGCTGACCGCGTTCATGAGATGCACAAAGATGATGGGCATGAACGCGAGGACCAGAAATTGAGCGGAGGTATAGACCGCGATGGCGGTGGCACGTTCGTTAGTGGGGAACCAACGGGTGACCATCTTATTGTGCGCGGGATAGGAGGGGGCCTGAAAGAGCCCGAGCCCTAACCGCAGGCCGATGAGGGAGAACAAGGAATTGGCGAATCCTTGGAGCACGGTCATCGCCGACCAGAAAAACATGATGACCGAATAGAACCGGCGGGTTCGGAAGACATCGACCATCGCGCCACCGGGAATCTGCAACCAGCCGTAGGTCCAACTGAAGGCGGAGAAAATGAGCCCCATCTTGATCGCATCGATCCCGAGATCCTCTCGCATGGTGGTGCCTGCGATCGAGATGTTGGTCCGGTTCATGTAGTTGATCCAGACGCAGCCGAAGAGCAGGGCGAGGACGATGAAGCGTTTGCGAGTGCGAGGGGCGGAGTCAGACATGGATGGGGTATGGAGAGTGGCTGGGAGGCACCCATGGTTTTAACCACAGATTAACACGGATTTTTCGAGGTCATCAGCCTGCTGTTTTTAAACCACGTCTATGAACGAAGAGAATGTCAGACAAACACACTAAAGACACGAAAACTTAGGGGCAGACGATTTGAGAAAGAGAACGAATAGAGAGGTGCTCGTGCTGAGGTTTTCTTGTTCGCGAGGTTTGGGGGAAGGGGATCGGGTCGTGGCTAAATTGCTACGCAATGCGTCTACGACGTCGACCCCGTTGGGCAGTTTCTTGTTACTTGATACTTGGAATTTGATACTTCGAATTGGTGAGCTGTGGCTCACCAATTCGTGTAGCTCCCGTCAGGTTTCCAGAGGCGGGGAGGTTCCCAGGATTTGAAGGTCATGCCTCTGAGGGCGTCTTCGTTGACTTCGACTCCGAGTCCCGGACCGGTGGGCAACGGGTAGGCGTTGCCTTCCATCGGTAGGCGGGCGGTGAAGACTTCGCCGTCGCTGGTGGGCAGGTCTTCGGTCGGGGAACTGCGGGACTCGAGATGAGAGAAGTTGGAAGATGCTGCACCGAGATGGACGGAGGCCGCGGTGCAGATAGGGCCGAGCGGATTGTGCAACAGTAGATCGATGTAGTTGGCCTCAGCCATGGCGGCGACTTTGAGAGACTCGGTCAGTCCACCGACGTTGCAGACGTCGATACGGGCATATTGGAGAATCTTGCGTTCGATGTAGGGTTTGAAGGCCCACTTGCTGGAGAATTCCTCTCCAATGGCGAAGGGAACATCCGTCATCTTGCGCAGGGCTTCATAGGTCTCGGGTGATTCGTCGCGGATGAGCTCTTCAATGTAGTCGAGGGTGCCCGAGGGGATGCGCTGCAGGAAGGTCGCTGCCTCAGCGACGGATAGGCGATGATGCACATCGCAACCGATCATAGCGGCGGGTCCCATTACCTCCCGGCAATGGTTGATGCCGACGGTGGTGAAATTGTCGGTGTCGAATGTTAGGTCCGAGTTGAGCCGGACGATGGGAGTCGGGGCGAATGTGTCACCAATGCTCGCAGCCAAGAAGTTGGTCACCAGCATGTCTCCATCGGGGAAGGCTATACTTTGGGCGTTAAAATTTGCGCGGTTTGTACAGTCGAAATTCGCTTGCTCGGGTTCACTAGCTGCGATTCTGGTGCCATCCAAGGCCAATCGGAACAAGCTCGGATAGGTGAATACCCAAGTGCTTTCATATCGTAGGCGGTGGCCAGCCCGGTGATAAGATCGGTGATCGCGGTATTTTCTACAAATGTGGAATCCAAATCTTCGCTAGCGGTGAATCTTTTAAGAGGGCCGTGAACTCCTGAACGGGGAAGGCGGCCTAGAATGATGCCTCCATCACGTTGGAGCAGGCCGGCCCATGCGGGATATTCGCTCGTGGTTTGAACCGGAAACGAGGGATCGCGGCTTTCGTCCGACAATAGCCGCATTGAGGTGGTTATGAGACCATTTTCAACGCCGAAAAACCAGCTGGTTGGAAAGGTCTCTCCAGCGGGAAGATCGAGCATGAGCGGAACTTCAGTGTTGGTGTCGAAGTTGAGTCTATCGTTCCGTCCGAATTCAGACGTTGGTATCTGTATTGGCCGGGACCATTAAACGTGGTAACAACATTTATTTTTCCGTCGGATCGACGCTGGAGTCGAGTCACCATGCCATCGGGACCCCAGTCTTCGTCGTAGGTGCCGACCACTTGGCCACCAGATTGAGAGAAGACCGTTTCCAGTGATAGTTTCATTCGGCAAATCTCAACTTCAGGTGTAGGTGTATAAATATGAAAAGCATTGTGATCACAATCGTCGTTTTTGTTGCTCTGTTTGTCTCCTTATCGCATGGGGGCGTTTTGAAATCCGGTTGATTATTCCAGATGATTTTGGAGGCACTGTGCGAATTGATGAACGAGATAGCGGTCATGAATTGAGATTTTTGTTTCCCTCTGTGGACGTTGATTCGTCGGGGGTCGTGCATCTTAAAAGTGTTAGCCGGTTTTATGGTTTCCGTCGCGTGGTTGCTTACTGGAAGGAAAGCGGGCAACGCATACCAATACGGTTTGGCAACGAGGCGCAGAACGGCGCCGTGTGCCTCTGGGATTTACCGACCTCGATTAATCCCGAAGCTTGGTTTTTCATAGCAACGGCCGCCGAGCACAAAGCACTGATTGAAGACAAGGCGTTCTTGCAAGAATTAGGCAGGGATAGGAGTAACGATCCTCAATGACCCGTCGCGCCAGCCCTTCGGTCTGTCACGCCGTCTGCGCGTTCCCTGCACTCCGTAGAGTCGATCCAGTCCACAAAGGCAGAAGCCTCGCCGGCGACGGCCTGTGTCGCCTACGCGCCACGGAAGGCAGGGCTCCTGTAGGACCCGCCAGAGGCGAGCAAGCCCGCCCTGTCACGTCCGGCATCCTCTTCGCTACGCTACGAGCCTGCCAGTCGTGCCCGCCGAGATCAGACCGGCGGGGACCCCGCTGCGCCCGGCTGGGTGCCCGCCTGGGACGCCAACAGCAACCTGGTCGCCCTCTACGATTCGCAAGACATGGGCGAGGCGGCCGCCTGCGAGTATTCCCCCTACGGGGAGGTCCTGCGCGCGACCGGTGCCTACGCTCAGGAAAACCCTTTCGGTTACGCTACCAAGCTGCGTGACGAACATACCGGACTAGTTAATTATGGCTACCGTAACTATTCCCCTAAACAAGGCCGCTTCATCAACCGAGATCCAATCGAAGAAGCGGGCGGGGTAAACCTCTACGCCTTCACCGAAAACGACCCGGTGAACCAAACCGATATTCGCGGATTGAGCGGCGACTCACGGCGCTTTGAAATCTACTCGCCCTTTGAAATCTATTTGTTACCCGGGTCCTTTGAAATTTGGTCGGCTTTCTATTACGACCCGTTTCCGGGCCTAGGATACTATTACGAACCGTTTATGGACCCAGGATCCATCCCCGGTCCAGCGGACTCCGGAGAAGCGGCGCAGCGGCGCAGGCATAATGCGCAGATCGAGGCCTCGCGCCAAGCCAACGTGGCCAGAGCGCAAACCAAAGCCCTCCGATCTCAATTGCGTGCCAATACCGAAGATGTTATGGCATCCGCTGACCTACCCAACGGTAACCGTCTCGGAAACCAACCTGTCGATGACTCAGATAACGCAGGGGCTATCCTACTCGATGATAACACACTTGTTCTGAGCGATGGCACGGTAGTGCCCGGTGGTCCTAGTCTGGTGAACCGAGGAACACGGCGTGTGAGAGGCTCTTCCGGTGGTGGAACTGATATGGGAACGACGGTTCGGAATGCTGAAATCGCTCTTATGCAGCGAGTGTTAAAGTATGGAAAAGGCGGATCGTCTCCGAATGCGCGCCAATACGATAGAGCAGTTCGGCACCTTAAGAACTTCCGTCGAGCCAATGGGCTTAGTGCTCCTCGTGGCCCTGTGCACACGGAGCTTCGCCCAGTGCTCAGACACGAGGGTGTTGGTTATCATGGTCGCCAGCAGAGTGGCAAGAAGAGCCCCTCTGCTACCAATCCTCAATCGGCGTTGAATCAATCCCATCAAATTAGTCCAAACTCCCCTCGAAGGATTGGTGTGGATCCTGTATCTGGAGAAATTGTGGTGTTTCATCATACTACAGGGAATGTATTCCACGGGCACTTGCGAAACTGGGGGAACATATCACCGGCAATGCGAAACGCCTTGATTCGAAACGGAGTGTTTACGCCTAAAGGGCGGCCTGTAATACCCAATCCGACAGGTGGGGTGCCTGCATCATTGATTCCGCCGACAGACTAGGTGATGAAACATAAAGAGCCCGAGAACATTACTAAGGATGAGTTTGAAGAACTCATTCAATCGAACGAGCCGGTCTCGTTGTGCCATGGGATCATTGATGCTGCTTTCCATATCAATGACCCCAAATGGCTCGAAGACAGGTTTGTGGTTTTAGCGAAAAATAGTAACCGATCGGTGTCTCAAGCGGCAGTCACTGCGATTGGTCACAATGCGAGAATCAACAAGTTTTTAAGCATTGATGTAATCACACCGCTGTTTCGGGAACTATTTGCAACTTATCCAAGCATGCGCGGCATTATCGAAGACGCGGTGGAAGATATCGAAATGTTTACGAATATTAGCATAGATTACGTTTAGGAGGGGAGGCGGAGGCACTCCTCACTGTTGTAACAAACTCCAGCGTGAACAACCCCGCCCCTGCGGCACACGCCGCGCCAGCCTTCCGTTCGTCCCGCTAGGCGGGACTCCTCCGGTCTGTCACGTCGTCTGCGCGTTCCCTCCGCTTCTGTCGGTCGCTCCAGTCCACCAGGCAGTAGCCCCAGCGGTTCCGGCCTGCGCTGCGCTACGGCCTGCAGCCGGGTCCGCATGGCCCGGCGCTCGCGGTGGACCGCGTGCTCGCCCCTTTTGAGAGGGGCGGCAGATCAGCCCGCGTTCCCGGCCCGCTCTGGGCACGGGGCTTGTGCGCCTCGGGCGGGGCGCTTAAAGGGGACATTGCTTGATTCTTGACAAAATGCGTTTCACGCGCCGCGTTTGGTCCTGTTGAGCAAGTCTGAAGCGGCGAACATATTGACTGACAGTCGCGGGCGGCCCCATTCCGAGACGCTCCGTGATCAAACGAGCTCCATCGAAATGAGGGCAATTCTGGAGGAGTGATAATCTTGGCACGAACCGGATTGAGGTGGATGGAGTGACTTACCTCCGCCAAGGCATGGCCGGGTTGAACGAGCAGAGACTTAAATCTCCCTTGGAATGGTCTTCCCTTAATTTTGCGCAAGCGGTTGAACCGGCAGACCCAAGTGCCCTGCAACCACCTCATGCCTTCACTTAAATTTGGCTCCGGAGTCTCCATCGCCATGTGGAAATGATTACGCATGATGACGAAGGCATGCCGCCGCCACCCGGACCGTTCGCAGGCTTGAAACATCGTGCGTTCAAATGCTGTCCGGGCACCATCAGTCGAAAAAATGTCGGATCGATAGTTTCCTCGATTGATTACGTGGTAACAAGCGCGGGGGTATTCAAGACGAGCGGTGCGGGGCATGGTGGATATCTATGTTCGCATCGTAATCTTGTCAAGAGTCAAGCAATGTCCCCTTTTGAGTGCTCCTTTTGAGTGCTTGCCGCGGGCGGATTCGCGAGGTTTTCCGAGCACGGGAGTGGGGTAGGCCAAGGAGTAATTGTCCTCCTGCTGAATAAAATAAGTGGAGAGCCCCGTCTGCGTCTGGCGGAATTCCATGCCCGGCAAGTTCTTGTTTTCCCAGCCCACTGTCGTCAGCCAAAAGTGCCCGAGAAAAGCCGCGAGAAGCAGTAACAGGTTGAAGCGATTGGTCATCTGGAAGTTCCGGGAAGAAACACGAAGCAAAGATGGATTGGGAAGAAATGAACGGACGTTGTAAAACGAAAGACCCGAACTTCGTTAGTCCGGGTCTGGGGAAATCGTAAAGATTGGAATGGTTTACTTCAGGATCATCTCACCGACTGTCTTGCCGGCTGGGATCATCGGCATCACGTGTTCCGTGTATGGAACGATGACATCGAGAACGTAGGGACCATCGTGATCGAGCATTTCCTGGATCGCTTCACGCAGATCTTCGCGCTTGATCACGCGGCGTCCCTTAACGCCGTAACCATCCGCAATTTTTACGAAGTCAGGATACAGAGCATCAGGATTTTCGGGGCTACCGATGTCATCCTGATCACCCAAAACGGTGTTGCCGCGAATACTATTGTAGAAACGGTCTTCCCATTGAACGACCATACCGAGGTGTTGGTTGTTCAGGATAAGTGCCTTGGCGTTGATCTTTTCGATCTTCGCGGTCGCCAGCTCCTGAATGTTCATTGCGAATGAACCATCACCGTCGATGTCGATTACCTCTTTGTCGGGGGCAGCAACCTTGGCACCAAGCGCGGCGGGATAACCGAAGCCCATCGCGCCTAGTCCCAGCGAGCTAATGTAGCGGCGGGGCTCGTCATAGCGGTAGAATTGGGCGGCCCACATTTGGTGCTGGCCAACACCGGTGGTGATGATCGCATCACCTTTGGTCTGCTCGTAGAGCACCTTCACCGCTTCCTGCGAAGTGATGTGCGGTCCTTCCTCGAAGCTGAATGGGTGGTCTTTCTTCCACTGCTGCACCTGTTGATGCCAAGCATCGGTGGCGAGTGGTGAAAAATGGTTGGAGGCGATTAACTCATTGAGTCGACCCAGAGCATATTTGATATCCGAGACGATCGGGTATTTGACCTGCTTGTTCTTGTTGTGCTCCGAAGCATCGATGTCGACGTGGACGATTGTCGCCTTGGCTGCGAACTTGTCCACGTTACCGGTGATGCGGTCGTCAAAGCGGGCGCCCAGACAAAGCACAAGATCAGCCTGATCAACGGCCCAGTTGCCGTAAGCGGCACCGTGCATTCCAAACCAGTGAAGCGAAAGATCGTCGGTTTCCGGGTAGGCACCGATGCCCATCAACGTCGTGGCGACGGGAATATTTGTGGATCGTGCGAAGGCGCGGAGTGCCTCGCATCCGTCAGCGGAAATGATTCCACCGCCCGCGTAGATGATTGGCCGTTCAGCTTTGGCCACGAGTTCCAAAACCTTCGTGAGTTCCTCGTCGCTGGCTTCCGGAATCGAATCAATCGTGGGGTTGGTGAATTCGATTGTGGGCGGGAATACAGGCTGAAGGCGGGCTTGCTGCACGTCTTTGGGAACATCAATGACAACGGGACCGGGACGTCCTGATCGAGCCAGATGAAATGCCTCCTTGATGATCCGAGGCAGCTCAGCCGCGTCCATAACAAGATAGGAGTGCTTCACGATCGGCAGCGTCATGCCGTAGAAGTCGGTTTCCTGGAAAGCCGTCTTACCGATGAACTTAGAATAGACCTGACCCGTGATGGAAACGAGAGGGATGGAGTCCATGTAGGCATCGGCGATGGCCGACACCAAATTCGTTGCCCCCGGACCGCTGGTTGCCATGCAAACACCGACGTCGCCCTTCACGCGGGCGTAACCTTCCGCGGCAAAGGAACCGCCTTGCTCGTGGCGAGGAAGGATAGTGCGGATCTTGTCGGTGCGGGCCAGAGCTTGGTGCAACTCTTGGGACGCGCCTCCGGGATAGGCGAAAATGACATCCACGCCTTCACGAATGAGGCTTTCCACGACGACATCGGCGCCGTTCATTTCCGGTCCGATTTCGGGAGCTGGGGAGTCACTGGGTGTGGTAGAGGCTTTCATATCAGGTCATGTTGTAGACAGAAGGAGCGCGATAAAAACTTATCTCGTTGTCCGCTTGCAAGCAAGCGTGGATCACCGTTTTCCGCAGGTCCAAATTGGCAGATTTTCGCTGCTTCGATTCCGCAGAATCGGGATTTACTGCCTCAATTCAGTAGCTGAAAGCGGTGGCAGCGAGCAGTCGACGTTGGGACGCGGAAAGTGCGATCAACGACTTCAGATCTACCGTGGAGGTGGCTTCGGCCATCTCGAAATTGGGCTTTTGGGTGGTTTCTTGATCCTGTTGTATCGCGAGAACCAGCTGATTGAACTGCTTTTCCAATAACTCGAATTTGGGCGTTTGAGTCTTCTGTAGGCGTCGTGCGCTATGAGTAATTTTCGCTTCTACCCCCGATCGCTGAACGAAGGGCAGCAAGTCATCAAGGATCTCATTCTGGATCGCCCGGCGGGTCTTACGATATTCGACGACGAGGTTTTTTATTGATTCAGGATAGTTCGCCGGCAGCGGAAGTCGCTCTCCATTGGCAGCAAGAAGAAGTGATGAAGCCATCAATTGATCTGTGGAGGATTCTCTCAATTCGATCGCCAATTGACCAATGATGTCACGCTGCTCAAGAGAAAGACCTGGCCCGAAATACTGGAGGATTCGCAGATGAACGAGATCGACCGTGGCATCACTCCCGCGGATGAAATTGGTCAGCCGCAAAATATCCGTCATCTCGACGCCAGGGATCCAAACGCCGTCATTCTGCATCCGCGACCACAGAGCTTCGCGTTCTCTTTCCAGTTTTTTCTAGTTAGCGCTTTCTTGGGAATTGAATTCGGTCCAAGAAGCCTGCGCGTCGGCAGTGGAGAGTTCGGCCGTTGTATTGATTTGGCGGCTGATATTGGCAGCGGCCTGATCACGCATTTCGCGATAGTTGTCCAACCGCTTTGTGAGTCCTTTCGAGACTTCTTTATGGACCAGAAGGGTTGCGAGATGAGGGTAAAAGGGTTCTCCCACAAATGCTGCCGCAGCTTCGGGAGTGGCATACTTGGGGAAAGTCTCGAACTTATTGATTGCTACCGGTTTCACGGTGCCTCCCTCCGTGGGGAAGTAGGTTATGAGATACCTTGGATAACCTGAGACACCGGTGATTGTTCGGATCGTGCTTGGGCCGGAGGAACTCGTATGGTCATACGGTCAGTCCAGACGCTGGGAATGTTAATCGGTTGCTGGACATTGAAGGGGTTACTTGACGCTTGTTGGGTCACGGTTGACTGAGCGAAAAGGTGCGATCCGACCAATTGCACTGACAGAGCCAAAAACACGACGCGAGGTGACGGAGTTTTCATTCTTGTAAGTTACATAAATTAAAGAGGTTGAGCAACTTGAAAGGTCGTAAAACTCCGCGATTTTTGAAGTTGGTTTGTGTGGCTGGGGATTCAGGCTCTTGGCGTGATCAAGATTCTATTCATAGGGGATATCGTCGGTAGGCCGGGCCGGGATAAAATTGCGGCCTGGCTCCCGCGTCTTCGCGAGAAACACCGGCTCGATTTCGTTATCGCCAACGGTGAAAACGCAGCGGCGGGCACGGGTATTACGGGAGCAATTGCCCGGACACTACTCCAGCAGGGAGTGGACGCGATCACACTGGGTGATCACGTATGGGACCAGCGCGGATGGGAATATGAAATTGACGACTTTCCCACGGTGTGTCGACCGGCCAATCTTCCGGAAGCATGTCCGGGTAAGGATCACGTGATTTTGACCAAGGGTAAATTCCGATTGGCGATATTTACGGTCTTGGGGCGGACGTTCCTCAATATGCGGGGAGAGTGTCCGTTTTTGGCTTCGGACAAAATGTTGGCCAAGACAACCGGTGCCGACACTGCCGATGCGGCTTTCGTGGAGATCCACGCGGAAGCTACGTCCGAGAAAATTGCCTTGGGGTGGCATCTTGATGGTCGCGCCGCCGCGGTAATCGGGACGCACACCCATGTGCCGACGGCCGACTCCGAAATTCGATCCAACGGCACGGCGTATTTGACCGATGCTGGCATGACCGGCCCCTACCATGGTGTGCTGGGGCGCCAAATTGAACCCGTAGTAGGCCGATTTCGCGATGGCATGCCACGTCGTTTCGGAGTCGCCGAAGACGACGTGCGGCTATGCGGGGTATTGGTCGACTACGATCCCGTCGCAAAACGCGCCACACGTTGTGAACGCTTGGAGGTTAAGTAGCTTCTGTTGACCGGCCACGCCCTGAACCGGATAGCTGATCTAACGGATCGAAATTTGTCCCCAATAGGCTGAGTCGTAGGCTTTGGTGGGACCTGATCGAGTGGCGAATCTGATTTGCGTGAACTTTCCGGTTTCTGTCGTAAACGAATCGGCCTGTATGCCCCATTCGTGAGGATTGTTCCAAGGATCTATCCATCGTTCCCAAATCAAGTGTTCGTTTCCGTCAGCTCTGATGCCCCATGCGATGAAGCCGACGCCATCGGAATGGTTTTGGTCATCTTGATGTTCCCACGGAAACAGGCCAAATTGGACATCAAACGAAGCTTCATCCCCATTCCATTTTATCCACAGATCGGTATCTGCGTGCGCGCCAAGAACTACCTGATCATCCTGCGACGCCAGAAAAAACCCGAACTCCACGCGATACTGATGAGGACGGGGAGTAATACTATGGAAGATACTTCGGCGGTGGTTGGGGGTTGCCTCGTGAATTTTTAGATCGGCGATTATGGGATCCATTAGAGCCTCAATCTGGGACCCGCTCTTCGCCGTGACTCCGGGATAATGATCATAAGTTTTGAGATGGAGAACCATTTCGCCGCGGAGATCAGGACGGGCGTGAAATGAGTCATCGCCGCTTTGGATAGTTGGAGCGGGATCCAGATCAAAATGAGCCAGAGTGGCCTCAATCGTGTCGTGCATGCCGTGTCGATGCCTCATCACCAATTAATCTCGCGACCGAGTGATTCTGGAGCGAATTCAGAATGCGTTTGAGGGTGTCAGGCTCCTCATGAATCTTTCTTTTGAGCATCAATGTCCGCCGTTGGGTGTGGTAAGGCACGATGGCTGACCAGTCCGCTCCTATCACTATGATGACATCTTCAGGGTGAGTAACCTCTTTTAAAAACCCGTTCAGCACCGAGCGCCCGTTGCTTCGAATCTGCATCGACTCCTGAAAATTTGTGAAAAAGTGATTCCACTGAAACCCCGCGACGATACTCGAGGCCACCACGGGCAGCCACTGCCACTGTCGTAGCGCACTCAAATGCTGTAATGCCAGTGAAAGGGCCGCGATCAGGAGCGGAGCCATGGCATACGCGTAGTAGTCATGGATCTGATACAGTCGAGGGAAGCTCAACCACGAAGCGAAAGCCGCTAAAATCATCTAGGTCGCGGGACGTGATCGCCCGTCGGTGGTGGGCCAAAACCACGCCGAAAAAAGAAAAATCCAGCCGATCCAAAGTAAATACCCTTCAGCGGAATAGTGCAGGATCTGATTCCGAAGATTGAGATCAATTCGGTTAGCGATGCCGCCGATATTGAAGGAGCTGAGGTTTTCAGAAGTGAGAAAAAACCGCCGGGTGAGTCCGCTTTCACGCGATCCGAATAATTGATCCACGCGATTCCGGAGAAAAGAGGGACGAGTCCGGCAAGCGCCGCTTTGGCACTGAAGCGCAGCACCGGGCTTCGGTCGCCTTTTTTCATTCGTCGAACGATTTCGCAGACGCCCAAACCAACGGCGATACCTCCCCATACGGTGAATGTGGTAACTTTAACCACTGCGGCGAGAGCCCCGAGAATCACGGTCGCGCCTATCGCCCACCAAGACCCATGGAGGCGCATCCACTCGAAACAGACCAAGAACCAAAGACTCAAACACAACGCCGTGGACTCAATGAGAACTGCTCGCGTAAATTGGATGTAGATCGGTGCCAGCAGAATCAAAGAAAGCGCCCGTAACGTCGTTTCGAGGGTCGCTCCAAAGCGACGTAGCAAAATGAAGGCGGCGGGAAGACCCAGATAGAATGCGAAGATGGAAATGACTCTTCCCGTTCGCGGGATGCTGGAATCCGTGAGGCCAGCGAGGGAAGCGGTGGCCCATTGATAGAGTGGAAACTCCATGGGGATTGACCAAGGTGGACCAAATACCGGAGTGGGATAGGCGAGATCGAAGTTTTGCTCTCGCTGAATAAAATGGACACTCAGAGCGGTCTGCGACTGACGGAATTCGTGTCCGGCGAAATGCCCAGTATCGAGATTACTCGTAACCTGAACGAGGTTCACGGCCACGCTGATCGCGAACAGGACAAAGGTTGCCCATTTGACGATCGCTTGCCCTTTGGTTTCCGGCGAGGGCGCGACAACCTGTTTGGTGGGTACCATTCCGAGAGTGGATTACTGCCTCAGGCTGAGGCGGCTGCGGATTCGGTAAATTCTCCCATCCGGCGAAAGCGTTCGTAGCGCACATCCCGCAGTTGCTCGGAACTCAAATCCTTCAGGTCGTTGAGGTGCTTCTGCAGCTCATAACCAAGGGTTTCGGCTGCCTTTTGAGCATCGTGATGAGCACCGCCGAAGGGTTCTTTGATGACCTCGTCGACGATACCAAATTTCTCGAGGTTTCCGGCATCGAGTTTGAGAGCCGTCGCGGCTTGTGGAGCGGCCGCGGCGTCTTTCCACAGGATGGCGGCACAGCCTTCCGGGCTGATCACGGAATAGTAGCTGTTCTCAAAAATCAGCACACGATTTGTGACCCCGATTCCGAGGGCGCCACCTGAGCCGCCTTCACCGACGACGACTGAAATCGATGGGACCTTCAACATAGCCATTTCGCGAAGATTAACCGCGATCGCCTCGGATACGTGGCGTTCCTCCGAACCGATTCCGGGATATGCACCCGGCGTGTCGATGAAACAGAAAACCGGGATACCGAATTTTTCGGCCAGCTTCATCAGGCGCAGAGCCTTGCGATAACCCTCGGGTTGGGGCATTCCGAAATTACGGGCAATCTTCTCCTTTGTATCCCGTCCCTTTTGCTGGGCGATGATCATCACGGGTTCTTCATTGAAGAAAGCCGTGCCCCCAATGAGGGCTTGGTCGTCGCGGAATTGACGGTCTCCGTGCAATTCCTGAAAGCCGGTGCAAATCGTGTTAACGTAATCGAGAGCGTAGGGCCGCTTGGGATGCCGGGCGATTTGCACGCGCTGCCATGGCGTCAGGTTGGAATAGATATTCCTTTGGGTGGCTTCGATTTTGGTGGTGATCGCAGCGATTTCGCTGCCCAGATCCAAATTGTTCTCCATCGACTGCTGGCGCAGACCATCGAGCTGCGCGGTGAGATCGCGAAGTGGTTTTTCGAACTCCAACGTGTAGACGGGCGTTTCCATTCGGGGGGCAGGCTACGGGGGCGGGTTTGGCCGTGTCAATGAGCGGCGCGGGAGGATAATCGAAGGAGGGATTTCCTTAATTAATCCCGTTCGACGTGCCGGGAGGAGTCTTTAATTGATCTTTCCATCCCAACATTTTGGCGGCGGCTCCGAACTTCTCAGCCTCTTCTTTGTTCTCTTTTCCCACCCAGATACGGGAAAGGGAGGTATTGATGAAGACATCGTCAGGGTCTATGGCATGAGCTTTTTCGGCCGCGGCCAGTGCCTGATCGAGTTGTTTGAGATTGAGGTGGATTTCCGCTCGAGCGTGCCACGCGGCGAACGAATCCGGGGCTGCATCGGTGGCTCGCGAAATTTTGGCGAGGGCATCCTCGTGATCCCCCATCGTGTAATCGAAGGTGGCTTCTTCGATGAGGTCCTGAAGTTCGTCGGGAGTCATAAGTAAAATTCAAACAATGAGCATGGCATCGCCATAACTAAAAAATCGATATTCCCGAGCAATGGCTTCGGCGTAGATTTCTCTTATCCAGTTTATACCTTCGGTGGATCCTGGAGTCAGCAATGCTGATACCAAACATAGGAGGGTGGAGCGAGGTTGATGGAAATTCGTGATCAACGCATCCACGCCCGCAAATTGGTAAGGCGGGGTGATAAAAATATCCGCTTCCGTCGCCAGATCCTTTGCGGTCGGTTTTGCGTGTTGCGAACGAAAGTGCTCGATGGCGCGAACGGACGTTGTTCCCACGGCCACCCGGTGCCCGGGCGGGGCGAATAAGATCTCTTGGGTGGATTTCGACATTTCATACCACTCGCGATGGATGTCGTGGTCCGTGATAAGATCACTCTTTACGGGGCGAAACGTCCCGAGACCGACATGCAGAGTGACTTCCGCCGAGGTAACACCTTGCCCCGCCAAACGGTCGAGGACTTCCGGGGTAAAGTGGAGACCGGCGGTCGGGGCCGCCACGGCCACTTGTTTGGCGCAATCGGCGTAAACGGTTTGGTAACGTTTCAGATCAGAGTCCCGCCGATCTTGATGGTCGTCCCGCCGGATGTAGGGCGGCAATGGGACGATCCCGAGTCGGTTGGCGACTGACACCATGGTTTCGGAGGCATCGGTGGTTTTGAAGCTCACCAAAGCGGTGCCGTCTTGTTTTTTATCCCGCACCTCGGCGGTGAATTCGCCTTCGCTACCGAAAGAAGTCCCGATGTTGAGGCGTTTGCCGGGGCGCAGCAGGCACCACCAAGATTCCTGTTCGTTCGTGGCGACCTCGGGTCGCAGCAGGAAACACTCAACGGCTCCTCCGGTGGGTCGTCGGGCGGTCAAACGAGCTGGCAAAACGGCGGCATTGTTGCGAATCAGGGTGTCCTCGGGCTCCAGATGATCCGGCAGCTCACGGAAATAGGTATGATGCAGCGTCTGAGACCATCGGTTTACGACTAAAAGTCGGGATGCATCGCGCCGCACCGCCGGAGTCTGGGCAATCAGATTCTCCGGGAGATCGTAGTCAAAAAGGTCGGTGGCGAGATCAGACAAAATAAAACGAGGCTTGCCCTAAAAGGCGTGACGGCTTTCTTCCGTCAATCCTGAGACGCCGTTTTAGCTCAGTTGGTAGAGCGACTCATTCGTAATGAGTAGGTCATCGGTTCGACTCCGATAAGCGGCTCCATCCTTCGTCCCGCGGAGCGGGGGGCGCCGCATACGACTTAAACTTCGGCTGGCAGGTCAGCCCTCCGATTCGATAAATTGCAAATGGGCGGTTGCTTAGTTTCGGCCGAGTTCTTCGTCGGCCAATCCGCCTTGGAGTTTTTTCTCCAGGCAGAGCCGTTCTACTTCCTGTCGTAGGGAATCGCCATAGATTTTCAGGCGCTCATCGACGTTGAGGGTTTCGAGCAGCCGTTGTTTGAGGGCCGAACTGGGGCACAAGGTGAAAGCGGCAAGGTCGATGAAGGCGTCGGGATCATCGACGGTTTTTAGAAATTGGGTGAATCCGTTGGGGGTAGGGGCTCCCAACTGGCGTCGTAGTGCGAGCAAACGTTGGACCCGTTTTTGGAGGCGTCGCCGGTGCGTATCGTCTCCCGGAGTTTCGCTGGACAGGGCCTTCACGCGCACAACGCGATAGGGCTCCTCGCGCACGATGCCCTCGCACTCCACCCGCGTGAGCCCCTGCAGCAGGAGATTGGAAGTTCCGTCGTCGTTCTGGTTACAAACCCGCACGATCCCCGCGGTGGCGATACGTTGACCCCGTTCCTCCGCAGGATCGGACTGAGGATGCAGACCCGCGACCGCGAAAATGCGGTGCGTAGCCAATACGTTGCTGAGCATTTGGCGGTATCGCGGTTCGAAAATATGCAATGGCATCAACGCCTGGGGAAAGAAGGCGACTTCCGGCAGCGTCATCACGGCGATTTGATCGGGAACGACTATTTCTGTTTCCACGTCGGCACTGTTGAGGCTGGGGCGGACTTCGCAAGATCCGCGTTTCGACTGTGAAACATGCGTGTCTCGATTGGAAAAAGTGTGACAGCGGGTGTGACACGGTGACGCGAATTATTGCGAATGAATCGAAATCGAAGATGCAATGAATCTCATAAATCAATGAATATTAAATTGATGAGATGGAATATATCGAATGGCACACGGGTTGCTGAACCGGACGGCATGAGCCGCATTATCGGTATTGATTTAGGCACCACCAATTCCTGCATGGCTACCATGGAGGGAGGCGAATCCATGGTGATTCCCAACGCGGAAGGTGCACGCACCACGCCTTCCATCGTCGCGTTCACGAAATCGGGCGAACGTCTGGTCGGCCAAGCCGCCAAACGCCAAGCGGTCACGAACCCGCGCAACACGATCTTCTCGGCGAAGCGTTTGATCGGTCGCAAGTTTTCCGAGGTCCAGGAGGAGGCCAAGAACCTCCCTTACAAGGTAGTCGATGGCAAAGGCAGCGACGCCTACATTGAAGCCCAGGTTGGCGACAAGACGGAGCAATTCGCGCCTCAGCAGATCGCGGCATTCGTGCTGCAGAAGCTGAAGGCCGATGCCGAAGCCTATCTCGGTGGGACCGTCACGGAAGCCGTCATCACGGTTCCCGCTTACTTTAACGATGCCCAGCGCCAAGCTACCAAGGACGCTGGCAAGATCGCAGGCCTTGAGGTCAAGCGCATCATCAATGAGCCGACCGCTGCTTCCCTCGCCTACGGACTCGATAAGAAGTCTGAAGAGAAGATCGCGGTTTATGACCTCGGTGGTGGCACGTTCGACGTTTCCATTCTTGAGATTGGCGACGGCGTCTTCGAAGTGAAGGCGACCAACGGCGACACCCACCTCGGTGGTGACAACTGGGACGAAACGCTTATCAACTGGCTCGTCGAGTCGTTCCAATCCGAACAGGGCATCGATCTGCGCAGCGATCCCATGGCTCTGCAACGTCTCAAGGAAGAGGCGGAGAAGGCCAAGATCGCTCTCTCCTCCGCTCAATCCGTTGACATCAATCTGCCGTTCATCACGGCCGATGCCAGTGGTCCGAAGCATCTCAATATTTCCCTTTCCCGCTCCAAGATGGAGCAGGTCTGTGACGCGCTGTTCGCGCGCACGGTAGCTCCGTTCAAGTCTTGTATGACCGATGCTGATCTTGATGCCAAAGGCATTGATGAACTCGTGCTCGTCGGTGGTATGACCCGCATGCCCAAGGTCGTTGAGCTGGCCAAGGAACTTGGCGGTAAGGTGCCTCATCAAGGAGTGAATCCGGACGAAGTCGTTGCCATTGGTGCCGCCATCCAAGGTGGTGTGCTGCAAGGCGACGTGCGTGACGTACTCCTCCTCGACGTGACTCCACTCACGCTCGGTATCGAGACCGCCGGCGGCGTTTCCACGCCGATGATTGATCGCAACACCACGATCCCATCCAAGAAGTCCCAAGTCTTTTCGACTTACGCGGATAACCAGCCCTCCGTCGAAATCGTCGTGCTGCAGGGTGAGCGCAAGATGTCCAAGGACAACAAGAATCTCGGCACTTTCCGTCTCGACGGTATCGCTCCCGCCCCTCGTGGTGCGCCTCAGATTGAGGTCGTATTCGACATCGATGCGAATGGTATCCTCCACGCCACGGCCAAAGACCAAGGCACGGGCAAGGAGCAGAAAATTACCATCCAAGGTTCGTCCGGACTCTCCTCTGAGGAAGTCGACAAGATGACCAAGGACGCCGAGCTCCACGCCGAAGAAGACAAGAAACAGAAGGAAGCGGTGGAGACCAAGAATCAGCTCGATTCGACCATCTACCAGATGGAGAAGGCATTGAAGGACAACGGCGACAAATTGCCGGATGACATCAAGGCCAAGATTGAGCCAGCCATCGCCGACGCCAGGAAGGACCTCGAATCCGGTGACCTCGATAAGATGAAGGCCGCCATGGAAAACCTCTCTTCCGTCGGACAGGAACTCTACGCCAAGGCCGCTGAAGCCGCGCAACAAGCTGCGGGAGTCGATCCCGCAGCCGCCGGAACTGGTGGAGACACTGGTGCAGATGAGCCGAAGACCGAAAAGAAGGTCGACGGTGATGTAGTGGACGCCGACTTCGAAGTCGTTGACGAAGACGACAAGAAGAAGAGCTAACCTTTTTGACACGCCCGCGGATTTATACTCTGTGGGTGTGTCTTTAACCCTCCAAACTAGATAGTTAACCTCTCAAACCCTGAAATAAATCAATATGGCTAAAGTAAGTATCAAACCCATCGGTGATCGCGTGCTCGTGCAGCATCTCGAGGAAAAAGAACAAGTCCGTGGTGGTATCATCATCCCGGATTCCGCCAAGGAAAAGCCCCAAGAGGCTAAGGTCATTGCTCTCGGCACTGGCAAGAAGGACGACGCGGGTAACGCGGCTCCTTTCGAAGTCGCTGTCGGCGACCTGGTTCTCCTCAGCCCCTACGGTGGCTCCGAGGTGAAACTCGACGGTCAAAAATATAAGCTGGTTCGCGAAGACGACATCCTCGGTGTCATCGCCTAAGCCCAGTCTCACACTCCAACAACGTAACCCACTGATTCATTAATTATGTCAGCTAAACAACTCCTCTTCGATGAGTCCGCCCGTTCCAAGATCCTCAAGGGTGTCGAACTCCTCTCTCGCGCCGTTAAGGTGACCCTCGGTCCCAAGGGCCGCAACGTTGTCATCGACAAGAAATTCGGTTCGCCGACCGTCACCAAGGACGGCGTCACCGTCGCCAAGGAAGTCGAACTTCCTGATCCTTACGAGAATATGGGCGCCCAGATGGTGAAGGAAGTCGCTTCCAAGACTTCCGACAACGCCGGTGACGGCACCACCACGGCTACCGTTCTCGCCGAAGCGATCTACCGCGAAGGCCTCAAGAACGTCGCCGCCGGATCCAACCCGATCTTCCTCAAGCGTGGTATCGACAAGGCCGTTGAGGCCGCCGTTGCAAAGCTGCACCGTGTTTCCAAGAAGGTGAACGACCGCGAAGAAATTCGTCAGGTTGCCACCGTTTCCGCCAACTGGGATATCGAGATCGGTGACATCATCGCCGACGCGATGGACAAAGTTGGTAAGGACGGCACCATCACCGTTGAAGAGGCTAAGTCCATCCAGACTTCCCTCGACGTCGTTGAAGGTATGCAGTTCGACAAGGGCTACCTTTCGCCTTACTTCACGACCAATCAGGATAACCTCGAAGCTGTCCTCGAAGACGCCTACGTGCTCATCCACGAGAAGAAGATCTCCTCCCTGCAGGACCTGCTTCCTCTCCTCCAAACCGTTTCCAAGACCAGCAAACCCCTTCTCCTCATCGCTGAGGACATCGAAGGTGAAGCTCTCGCTGCTCTCGTGGTGAACAAGATTCGTGGCACGCTCAACGTCTGCGCGGTCAAGGCTCCTGGCTTCGGTGATCGCCGCAAGGCTATGCTCGAAGACATCGCGGTTCTCACCGGTGGTAAGTGCATCACCGAAGACCTCGGTGTGAAACTCGAGAATATTGAACTTTCCGATCTCGGTGGTGCCAAGCGCATCGTGGTGGACAAGGAAAACACCATCATCGTCGAAGGTGCTGGCAAGGGTTCCGACATCCAAGGCCGCGTGAAACAAATCCGCCGTCAAATCGGTGAGACCACGTCGGACTATGATCGTGAGAAGCTGCAAGAGCGCCTCGCGAAGCTCGCCGGTGGTATTGCCGTCATCAACGTCGGCGCCGCTACGGAAGCCGAGATGAAGGAAAAGAAGGCCCGCGTTGAGGATGCTCTCCACGCCACCCGCGCTGCGGTTGAAGAAGGTATCATCCCCGGTGGCGGTGTCGCTCTCCTGCGCGCTGCTGATGCGGTCAACAAGGTTGACCTCGAAGGTGACGAAGCAATCGGTGCGACGATCGTGCGCCGTGCGATTGAAGCTCCGCTCAAGCAACTCTGCCGCAACGCCGGTGTTGATGGCGGTGTGGTGGTTCAAACCGTGCTCAAGGGCAAGGCGGGCACCGGCTACAACGTCGTGACCGACAAATACGAAGACCTCATCAAGGCGGGTGTTGTTGACCCAACCAAGGTGACCCGCACCGCGTTGCAAAACGCTGCGTCGATCTCCGGATTGCTCCTCACCACCGAGTGTATGATCACCGAGATTCCTGAGAAGGTTGAAGGGTCTGCTGGCGGTGGTCACGACCACGGCGGAGGCATGGGCGGTATGGGCGGCTTCTAAGCTACCCGTTCTATTCGAATCCAAAAACCCTCAGCCCCGTCCCGCATCCCGCGAGCCGGGGCTTTTTTGTGTCCTCAAAACACCCGCGACTCTAAAAACCGCTCAAGCAGACTTTAACCATATTGGTTAAAGTCGGGGAAAGGCAACGAGGGATTGTGCGATGAGTCGTCCTCTCTTATGTTATGATTTCTCATGTAGGTTTGGGTTCGATTGGGACGGTTTTTGAGAGTTACGGCTTTGCCAGCGATGGGATTGTTCGGGCTTATCGCACCGGTTTTGGACATGGTAGAGGCGGGGAAACTGACCGGGTTGATACGTGTTACCGCTTATGTGGTGGACGCGGTTGCTCCTCGCGATCGGAACCGGTCGTATCACTAAACGGTTCGTGTTTCTCAATACCGCCAATATCTCCACCGTCGTGAGCCTGACCAAGCCCGAGATATTGGAACGCAAGTCGGGCACCTGGACGTTTTACGCCTACCTGCTTCGCGAAGGATTCATGTGCGTGGTAGTTTGGCTGGTGATGGGCGGCGGCATGATCTACCCGCGAATGGCTGAGGCGCTAGGATTCCCTTATTGAACCGCGTAGTGCTGGCCTCGTTTGGTTGCGACTATCCGCGTGTCGGGAAACGTGCCCGTTCCACCCCGAAGACGGATTGATTCGATGCGGCTTTTGATGCTAGGAGGATAATGGCCAAGTATTTCCAAGTTCCGAGTTCGGTCGGGATCTCTGCTATTTTCCACGACACGAATCTGAGATTCAAATTCCTCGAGCCTAGAATTTAGAATTGTGATCAGTGCTTCCCAATCTCGCTGATTTTGTTGATCTACGTGGTGTTGGAGTCCGGTGTGGATGGCATCAAATACGAAATCGAATTCGAGTGAATCTTCGGACCAGCGCCACTTCGACGGCATCGACGATGCCATTGTCAGCCTGTATTCACGGGGGCTCACCGTGCGCGGGATTCAGGAACATCCTAACCCGCATATTGCATGAAGACGTTGCGGTAGGGTGCCCGGGGCCCATGAGAGGAGTTGTGGCGACTCATTGGTGACGAATGACGCGATATTTGGCGACTGCATCGACAGGGTCCCCTTTCCTCCGGGGACCCGGCGGACCGACTCGCGCTCAATTTCTTGAACGTGGCGGGGATAAGGCACCGCAGGCGTGCGAGAAGATCCCGCGACAAGGATGGTGAGAGGCCCGGGTGCACCCGAACACTCGTCGCCGGGCGCACGATCACCACGCCGATCCTCACCAACTTCAGGCGCAAGGTGGCGCACGTCGCCCGCACCGGTGACGTGCCCGCGAGTGCCAGTCGGCGCAGGCCCCCCCTGCATCAGCATGCAGTCCAAGCCCGGGAGCAGCAGGTGCCATTGATTGGCCCACCCGATCCGCAAAGAGCATCATCCGCTCTTTGATCCGGTTTTCCATCCCGCCGCGGACGCAGTGGCGCCGATCGTGGAGTTGCTGCGGGTTTCCGACGATGTTGGTGACGATGAAGCGTGGGTTGGAGCCCTTCGCCGGGTGCCCGGCTTTGGCGATCACCCGACGCGGTCGTCGCCACGATCCGGCCGCGTAATCAAACGCGGTGAACAGGCGTTGTTTTTCGCCGGTATCCCCGAAGCGCCCGCGAGCCCCGTTCACCGGTTCCGGAGCCATCGCCCGCAACCGGCCATTGCGCACGATACCCACGATATACTTCACGTTGCGGCGATCACACCAGGCGGGCACCAGATCCCCGGCAAAACCCACTTTCGGCGCACATCACGATCTTCGTGCGCGGCCACTCTTGCCGGATGCGTTGAACCAAAAGAGGATACCCGCCGCGTGGCGGGTCCCGTCGGCGTTACCGCGTCGCGGACAGGCCACCGGCAGGTGGTCACCACAAAACACATATAACGGCAGGAAGCAGTGGTGATCGTGGTAGCCGTGGGAAAAATGTCCCTCCCGGCGACCGTGCGCGGGCGCATCGGTGGCATCAAAATCCAGGGTGATCACCGCCGGAGGCCGGTCATGCGACGCGATGAAGGTATCCACCCATATCCGGTTGATCGGGACCGCCGTCCGGCGCGACCGGGCATTTTCAAACCGGCACGGCGTCGATGCACCCGCCAGGGACCCATCGCGGCCTGCAGCCACCTGATGGATCGGGTCGTGGCGTAGCGCCTGCGCATCATTCAAATCCTCCCAGCCCGCGCACAGCGCGAAGACGCGCTGACGCAGCAGGCCCGCCGCATCGTGGGCCACCTTGCCCGACTGCCGCTCGTCAGAAAGCACGCTCGACACCCGTCGGGTCAGGCCCAGTTGCCGGTCCACTTCGCGCAGCAGCAGCCCGCCATCGCCGCTCACTTCGCCTCCCTTGAAGTCAGCCTCCGACCCGTCGGCCTTTTGACCTTGTGAAACGCAGTCCCCGTGTCTTGTTTTTGCCCATCGCTTAGTTTGGTTATTTTTTTATTACCCATTTTTTATCAATGGTTAACCAACCAGGCGATACTTTTTTCATGCAAAATGCGGGTTAGTTGGATCGGCCCAGGTCCTCCAACAGGTTTGTGAGTTCCACCGCAGGGTCTTCATGATCCTGATCAATCGCTAATTTCAGAGCGTCCTCAAACAGGGTTTTGGCGGCGGAATTGTCTCCCTCCTTCAATTTCAGCTTACCTAAGAGTATGCGCGGCAGCATCCAGTCGATCTTCGCCTCAATACAGATTTGGTAGTGCTCGACAGCTGAATCAGTTTTACCAGCCGCATCCAGAGCCTGGGCGAGGCTGAAACGGAACATCTCATTGGTTGGATGTTTCTCCACCAAACTACGAAAACGGTCTACCCGCGGATCGCTCATGAGATTGATGTGGGAGCGAGAGTCTCCACCAACACCGCAGTCGCATTGTCGGGGCCGCCACGGTCGTTGGTGATATCGATCAATTGTGCTAACCGCCCGGATGGTGGCTGTTCTCCTGTAAGGATGCCGGGAAACTCATCATCCTCAATCACTCGGGTGATGCCATCGGTGGCAAAAAATAAATAATCTCCCACCTTCAAACTATGGGTGCTGACATTGGGTTGATCGGCGTCGGGTTGGCCCATAACGCGGACAAGAGCCAATCGCCATTTTTCCTCGGGTTCGGGAAGTTCGGGGTTCCGTCGTGCTTCGTTCTCGGCCGAGTGATCTTCGGTGAGGCACCGCGCGTATCCGTCCCGAATCAGGTAACAGCGCGAATCCCCTAAAGAGCTCCGCTCCCCGAATCACGCCGCATGTGCATGTGCTGGCGATTCCGGTGGCAGGGCTCATCATCTGCCCCAGTAAAAATACGCGCTCATTGGCTTGATGAATGTGATTCACCCAATCTTCCGCGATTTCGAGCGGTTGCGCCGATATTTGTGAGCGGAGGGCATCAATAACACATTGGGCGCTCTGCGCTCCAAGAGGGAGTCCGCCAACCCCGTCAGCCACGCCGAAGATCCCCATGGCGGGATCATTTAGGAAGTTCTGTCGTCTGACCCGGCCGATGTCGGTGATGGCATGGGAGCAAAACCGGATTGGAGCAGAAGTGGACACTCCGTCAGTCTCCGCAAAACCCTCATCCACGCAAGATCTTCTTATCAAGTCAGATAAACGGTTCGAACTTCATTTCGCGTGTTTGACGATTGATCCGGACGACATCGGGACGGGGCAGGCTGGCCAGAAACCAGCGTCCGTAGGGCTTTTGCACAATTCTACTGTCGAGAATCGTGATGACACCTTGATCGGAAATGGTGCGAATCAGGCGACCAACACCCTGCCGAAACTTTACCAATGCGTCCGGTAACGTGAGCTCGTTGAAGGGATTTCCGCCTTTATTTCTAATCCACTCCGTGCGCGCTTCCGGAATCGGGTGGGTCGGAACTTCGAACGGAAGTCTGGTGATGATGACTTGGGACAAGGCATCGCCCGGCACATCGATACCGGTCCAGAAACTATCGGTCCCCAAAAGCACGGCGTTCCCGCATTCCCGCATTTTATCTGCCATCGCCGTGCGAGATAGATCACCGCCTTGGCGAAGCAGCGGACGTCCGGCGGCGAGATAATCCGGTTCGAGTTCGCCCGCCGCATGGCGCAGGTCGGCATAACTCGTGAAGAGGACCAACGTTCCGCCATCCGTCGCCAACGTGCAGTAGCGGATGTAGTCGACCAAGGCATTCAGATCGAGCCGGGCTTGATCCCGGGTCGGCGCGGGAATGTCGGTCGCGACGAAGGCGCGAAGATTTCGATTAAAATCGAATGGGGAATGTTCGATCGCAGCAGTCAGCTCCTCAGCGCCCAGACGCGCTTGGAAAGCCTCCATCCGATTAGCCAGCGCGAGCGTCGCGCTGGTGCAGACCACCGAAGTGCCGCGTTGCAGGAGTTCGGTGCGGATAAAGGGAGCCACATCGATGGGGGCGGTGCGCAGCGTGACGATCGTTTGCCGGCGGCCCGAGCGCTCCAACCAATAGACTTCCTTTTCGGGTACGCTGATCGCGAGAAACTGCGTGATTCGCGAACGAAAAAGCGCAACTCGTCGGGCCTGTTCCAGGAGTTCATCGCGTTCTCGGCCGTCATCCAGTTGATCCGCTCGTTTTCGCACTGCGCGGTGCAGGGCGTCGAGAGGCTCGTCCAACCAAGGCTCGACGAAGCCACTCTCCCGCACGCGAACGACGAACTGTTTTTGCAACAGACGTTCGGCGAGGAAGGAGAAAAATTGCTTCGAAGCCTCGAGGGCGTCGTCGACCAGTTGACGATCCGCCACGCCGCCGTGTTTGACCAATAAGCCGCGTTTGGTGCGCGGATTAAAAAGATACTTAAGCATCCGGTCCGTGCCGAAGGAACTGAGATGCAGGCCGCTATGCTCGGTGGCCACCGCCGGCACGGTGTGGGCCTCATCCAGCACTAGAAAGTCATCGGGCCACAGCACGCCCCGAGAGCTGCCATTTTCGCCCGCTCCGGCGGCGATGTAGGCGAACAGCAGCGAGTGATTTACGATCACCACGTGGGCATCGGCGATACGCGCCTTCGCTTTTTGATGGAAACAGTGTTCGTGGGAGCAGTATTTACGCGAACAGGATGACGAGTCGGCATTGACCAAATCCCATACATCGCGAGCAGGAGCGGGAGTGAGCTCATGACGCAGTCCATTTTCGCTCGTGTCGGCCCATTTCGCGATCCGCTGTAGTTCAGCGTGTTCACTGGTCGGGATGAGCTCTTGTTTGTCTCGCAACGCACTGGCCAATCGGGTCGTGCAGAGGTAGTTCGCTTTCCCGACCAAAACCGTGGACCGAAAATCAGCGTAACCCGTCAAGTCGTCATGGCTGCCAAACACCTTGCGGCAAAGCGGTAGATCCTTGCGGTCGAGTTGTTCCTGAAGCGCGATCGTATGCGTCGAGACGATGCATTGGCGACTCTCGTCTACCGCCTGAATGATCCCCGGCAAGAGGTAAGCTAAGGACTTGCCGACACCGGTGCCCGCTTCAAAGAGAAGCCCTTCATCGGATGATTGCGCGGCAGCCACCGCGCGTGCCATCGCCTCCTGCTGGGGACGATGTTCCAGCCCCAGATTGGTCGCCAATAACCCGTCCTCCGCGAACAAACACGGCGTCAACTTGGGAGCGGTGGAGCGCGGAGTCGGCTCTGGAAGAGCGTCTTCGGAGGTGGAAAGGCCGATCATGGAGTGCTGAAAGTCAGATTAAGTCACCGAAGGTTCGGGCTGAGCCGATTGGGTGCAATTCGGATTTACCCTGAACGGAAAAAGGAGGACAATCGGCGTCTAATGACCACCTCAGCTAAACTCGACGATTGGGCAAAAACGCTGGTGGCTTTTTTGCGTTCCGAGCCGGGCTTGGAAGCGGTTCGGGTCGATCCCGCGGAAAAGCGGGTCACGGTAGCCACGTTGGGTGACGTAGACGAAAAGGCGCTGCGTGAAAGACTCGCTCAGATCCTCAATGGAATAGAGGAGGAAATTCCCGTTTCCCAATCCGCCGAAGTGTCACTTAAGGGCGGATACACGCTGGCAAACTCGGGCACGGCGGTGGAGATCAGCGGCCCTTCCTGTCGAACCGCTCCTTCGTTTTGGCGGTGGAGGGAATTCGCCTGGCCTGATCATGATTACGGGTCCGCCGATACACATGATTATGAAGATCATGACTGGCGTTTTCTGGCCGCGTTGGCGGGAGCGTGCGGACTACTGGGGGGAACGAGTTGGTTGCTCGGACGAAATGAGGACGCCACGTCATGGGTCACCTTAGCTTTGGCGACCGGTGCATTAATCTCGGGCGGCTGGGATGCCGCGATCGACTCATGGGCCAATATTCGCCAGCGCAAATTGGATATCCACTTCCTCATGCTCGCAGTCGCAGTGGGCGCGGTGACGATCGGGGCATGGTATGAGGCCATCTTCCTGTTGTTCTTGTTCAGTGCCTCCGGCGCGATGGAAGCATTCGCGTTGGATCGCACCCATCGCGCCGTTGATGCCCTGTTACAGTCGGCACCCAAACGGGCAGTGCGTTTGTCGGATGATGGCGTTGAGGAAGAGGTCCCGATTGAGTTGCTTCGGGTCGACGATCTAGTGGTAGTCAAACCTGGGAATGCCTATCCGGCGGATGGAGCTGTTCAGGTCGGTCAGAGTGCGAGCGATGAATCCGCGCTGACGGGGGAATCCGTGCCCGTGGAAAAAGGGCAGGGCGATGAGGTCTTTAGCGGCACGCTCAATTTGTGGGGAGTCGTGACCTTTCGGGTGCTGCGACTTCCGACTGAGGGCACGCTGCAGAAAATCGTGCGGCTCATCCAGACAGCGCAAAAACTCTGCGCTCCCAGTGAGCGTTTCACCGACAAGTTCAGCGGGCGCTACACGCTGATTGTATTGGGTGTGTGCACGTCGATGTTCACGGTTTGGTGGTTGGGTTTTGGGCTTCCGCCGTTTCGAAACTCGACTGAGGAAGCCTCAGCATTTTATCGCGCGATGACCCTGTTGGTGGTGATGAGCCCATGCGCGTTGGTGCTATCCATCCCCTCGGCGATCCTCGCTGCCATCGCGTGGGGGGCTCGAAACGGGGTATTGTTTCGAGGCGGCGGCGCGATCGAAAAACTCGCCGGCATCACGACCATTGCTCTCGACAAAACCGGCACGCTTACTACCGGAGAACTTACGGTGATCGGCTACGAGAGTTTGCCCGCCGGGCGGGAGCAGGAGGTCATGGAACTGGCTCTCGCACTGGAGGCCAATTCGCTGCATCCGATCGCTCGTGCCATCGTTAAGGATGCCCGCGCTAAGGGCGTTTCCGAGGTGGCGGTCGACGAGTTCGCCTCGCTGACCGGACAAGGAATCAAGGGGCGTGTAGGGGAGTCGCGAATACTTCTCGGGCGGCGGGAATTATTGTTGGATGGACCGCTCTCGAAATGGGCGGACCGGCTGCCCGTGGCCGCCCCCGAACTGACCGAGGTTTGGGTCGTCAGCGATGAATTGGTCGGTCGAATTTTGCTCCGTGATGAGATTCGAGAAAAATCCGCCAGCGTGCTCAGTCGGCTGACAGAGCTCGGTTTAAATACCGTCATGCTCACCGGCGATCGTCGTCAAACTGCGGAGGAGGTCGCGATGGAATTGGGCGTCGACGACGTTCGTGCCGGACTGAGTCCCGAGGATAAAGTTTCCGCGATCACCGCAATCCGCACGGAACGCGGCGCTATCGCGATGGTGGGCGATGGGGTGAATGATGCGCCGAGCCTCGCCGCCGCGGATGTCAGTATCGCAATGGGGGCTCGAGGCAGTGATGCTGCGCTTGAGCAAGCTGAAGTGGTCTTGATGGAAGACCGGATTGAAAACGTGTTGGCGGCCTTAAATTTGAGTCGTCGGGCAAAACGCGTAATTTGGCAGAATCTGGCAATCTCCCTCGGGGTCGTGGTTTCGATGGCCATCGCCTCCATAGTCGGTCCCATTCCGTTGGGCTTGGGCGTCGCCGCGCATGAAGGCAGCACGGTGGTGGTTTGTTTAAATTCCCTACGATTACTTTGGTGGCGTGAGACCGACTAATCGCGAGGAACAAACGGATTCAATGACGGGTCGCAGATTCAAACGCTGCCTCTTATGAAAATCTCATCGCTCTTCCGCTTTTTCAGTGCCGCCGCTTTGGTTATCCTTGGAACCGGTTGCACGATGCCGTCCAGTGAACCGCTTATCCCGCAGGCGCAGGTCGGGGTCGCCGCAACCTTAACTCAAGGCACGGTGGTTAGCGTTCAATCGGTAAAAATTGAGGGCAAAAAGACCAATCTTGGCACGATGGGTGGAGCCGCCGTGGGCGGCGCGGGGGCCGCAGGAGGGCGTTACGATACGGCAGGCATTATCGCCGGAGCAGTGGGAGCAGCGGCCGGCGCGGTCGTCGGCCAAGCTGTGGAAGAAGTCGCCACCCGCGAGGATGGACAACGCATCATGCTGCGGATGGACAACGGCGATATGATCGAAGTGATCCAATCGGCCGAGGATGGATATTTTCAAGAAGGTGATCGCGTGGATGTGGCCGTCGGGGCGGGGAATACTCGCGTAGCGATGTCCGTAGGAATTGATCGTATGGCATCGGGTGAGCCGGCTTGGTATGAGCGTTCGGGTGGGAGTGCCAATAACTACACGTCGAAACGTGTGGCCCGAAAATAGAGATTCCCAGAAATTGCTCGTCTAGGGTGTTTTTTGGCTTGAGCCGGTGAATGCCTCCGGCTACTTGGCTGGGGAATCTTCAAAGGGCTGGCCCGTCCTTTGCCATGAAAACGCTTTTACCGAGTTTCCTCGCCGCAATCTGCCTCGTTTGGGCGGGTTGCACCTTTCCTTCCTCAGGCCCCATGGTCTCCCGCGCCCAAGTCGGCAACATGCAGACTTTGGACCTCGGTCAGATCGTGGCGGTGCGTTACGTCGTCGTGGATGGCGAGCGCACGATTTTGGGTATCTCCGGCGGTGCTGCACTGGGCGGTGCGGCGGCTCATCCGGGAAGCTACTCCACGGCCGGCACCGGTGAGATCGTTGCTCAGGCAGCGGCGGGTGTTGCCGGAGCGATCTTGGGTTCAGCGGCGGAAGAAGCGGTCACGCGTGAGAAAGCTCAGGAACTCACCATCGAATTGGACAACGGAAATGTCGTGGTGATCATTCAAGAGATTCCTGACGGACCCTTTCGACAGGGCGACCGCGTCCAAGTGAACCACGGGGGTTGGGGACTGGCCACGGTTCGTTTGGCTTCCAACTAAATTACCGGAGCAACGATCATGAAGAAGCTGACTCCCGGAAACTTGGGACTAGCGGGATTGCTCGGCATTCTCGGCTTGGCATTGGTCGGTTGCGAATCGACCTCAAGTAAATCGCGGCCTCAGACGCTCGCGGCTCAATCCACGGGGACCGCGACAAAACTGGACCGGGAGGGGCCACCTCGCGTCATGCAGCAAGGCCAACAGGCCGCCAATGTGCGTTTTGGCCGCGTGCTCTCGACGCGTCCCACTACGATTGAAGGCAAACGCGGAATTGTGGGCGGACTCGCTGGCGCGGGAGCAGGCGGCATGACCGCGGCACCCAAAATTCGCTCCGCTGAAGATTTACTCATTGGAACCGTGGGAGCGGTCGGGGGCACTGTTGTGGGGCTCGCCACCCAAGAAGCACTCACTCGGAAACCCGGCCAGGAAATCACCATTGGTTTGGAGAGTGGTGAGGTTGTGGTGGTCAATCAAGACGCCGAGGGCGGAGCGTTTCGGGAGGGCGATGCCATCAAGATTGTGCATGGACCGGCGGGGGCCTACGTGAGTCTTGCCACTGCCGATGACCGTATCCACGTTTGGCAAGCCCGCGAAAGCTCCGGTCAGCCGGCATGGTATGAAACGGCTGGCGCAAAGGAACCCTAGTCGCATCGAGAAAGCTAAAAAGGGCGCATGGAATGACGGGCTTGGAGCCCGACCCACGATTTCGATTCGTTGCCTCTCTGGTGGGTCGGGCTTCAACTTCGTTGCCGACGCAGATAGCAGTTGTCCTGCCCGGCTTCGAACGACCGCAAAAGGCTTTTAAACCTGCCCAAACACGCCCTAGTCGACGATATTGACCCAGTCGCCCACGCGCACCTGATCAAACAGCTCCAGCATCTCGGCATTGCGCAGTTGGACGCACCCTCCACTCGCCGGCCGACCGATCGTGTCCTCGTGGTTAGTACCGTGAACGTAAATGTAGCGTTCATAGGAATCACGGTTACCACCGAGATTGTAGCCTGGCTCCAAACCACGAAGCCAAAGAATACGCGTCGTAATGAGATTTCGTTCGTTCTCCTGTTCGGATAATTCGCAATAGTGGTGGCCGGTGGCGACACGCCCTTTGAACACCATGCCCGGGGGTTGCCCGGCACCAATTCGTTCGGCGACGATGTGAAGACCCTGGGGCGTGCCCAGCGAGTCTTTGAAGTTGGAGGGTGGTTTGGCGCTGGTTGAGACAGTATACTCTTTCACTAAATCCGGTCCGCTAAAGAACCGCATGGTCTGTAAAGCCAAGCTAACGTGCATCAGCCGTTCTGCAGGCTTGATGCCGAGCGCTTCGCCACTTTGCATGGCCGATTCCCAAGGAGACTGCATCTTGAATAATACGAATTACGTTGTAGGTATCGTCGGCGCCACGGGCGCGGTCGGTCAAGAGCTGGTGCGATTACTGCACGAGCGAAATTTCCCGTTGGCCCAGTTACGACTGTTAGCCTCGGCCCGATCGGTTGGCAAGAAAGTGACCGTCGGAGAAACCGAGCTCATCGTGGAAGAGGCCCGTGCCGGTGTTTTTGGCGACGTCGACCTGGCGTTTTTCGCTGCCAGCGGTGGCGTCACCCGAGCGTTCGCGCCAGATGCCATGGCGGCAGGATGCGTGGTGATCGATAAGAGTTCCGCCCTGCGCATGCGGTCCGATGTGCCGTTGGTTATTCCTGAAATTAACCCCGAGGGCCTCCGCAATCATGGAGGGATCGTGGCCAATCCAAACTGCTCGACGGCGGTCATGCTCATGGGCTTGTGGCCCTTGCATCAGGCATTTGGACTGAAACGGATTTTCGTAGCCACCTACCAATCCGTTTCGGGGACGGGAGCCGAAGCTTTGCAGGAATTGGAGGGTCAAGTGCTCGCGTCGGTCCATGGTGAGGAACTCCGCCATCAAGTTTATCCTCAACAAATCGCCTACAATTGCCTGCCACAGGTTGATACCTTTGGTGACGATGGTTACACAGGTGAAGAAACGAAGATGGCGGAAGAATCCCGCAAAATCATGGGGTTGCCCGATCTGAAAGTATCCGCGACGTGCGTGCGGGTGCCGGTTATCCGGGCGCACTCGATCGCGGTTAATGCCGAGTTTGAGCGTCCGGTGGATGTTTCGGTTGCCCGGGAGGCGGTCGCGAATTTTGCGGGCGCTGAACTCGTCGATGATCCCGCCGAAATCCGCTATCCCACACCGGTAGATTTTGCGGAAAAGGTGAAGTGTGGGGTGGGGCGTATCCGCCGCGACAGCGCTTTGGACAACGGACTTTCATTTTGGGTGAGTGGCGATAACCTCTGGAGAGGCGCTGCATTGAACGCGGTGCAGAATGCCGAATTGATGATGAAAGAAGGCTGGTTAAAGCCTACGGCAGTGACACCGGCGATTTGATCCGATTTTCGCTGCATCAATAAAACCCTTGTCAGGGACCACCACGAAACCCTTATGTGGTCCTTTTGGTCAGGACGCCTAGCTCAGTTGGTTAGAGCATCTCGTTTACATCGAGAGGGTCGGGGGTTCGAGTCCCTCGGCGTCTACCAGACCTAAAATCGCTTCGGCGAGGATGGGCAGGGCGACCAAAATTCAGCTCATAGCTCCTCTTTTTCCTACTTTAATCCACACATCTTCATGCGTCACACGATTTCGGTCCTCGTTGAGAACAAATTTGGCGTGCTTGCACGCGTTTCTGGAATGTTCTCCGGCCGCGGCTTCAACATCGACTCACTCAATGTCGCTCCAACCCACGATGCCGGATTATCCCGCATCACTGTGGTCCTGAAGGGTGACGATCAGGCACTTGACCTGGCCATCAAGCAGCTGCGTAAGCTGGTGAACGTGGTCAAAGTCACTGACTTCGAGTCCGGTCAAGCCGTGCTTCGCGAATTGGTTTTGGCCAAGATCAAAGCCGATACGGCCACGCGTTCCGAGATCATCCAGATCTGTGATGTTTTCCGGGCGAAGATCGTGAATGTTGCCGCTGAAGAGGTCATCGTCGAAATGACCGGCAACAAAAACAAGGTCTCCGCCTTCCTTGGACTCATCGAGCCGTTTGGTATTGTTGAGCTCGCCCGCACTGGTCAACTCGCGTTGACGCGCTGATTTTCAACCCCACTTCCTGAAACTCAACCCTCCACCAATTAACAAAATATGCCTGCCAAAGTATATACCGACAAGGATGCCGATCTCGCCGTTCTCAAAGATAAAACCATCGCCGTCATCGGCTACGGCTCCCAAGGTCACGCTCACGCGCTGAATCTGAAGGATTCCGGGGTAAACGTAATTATCGGCCTTTACAAAGGCTCGAAGTCGGCCGCCGTCGCGCGGAAGCAAGGCTTCAAGGTCTATTTGACCGCCCAAGCCGTAAAGCGCGCCGATGTGATCATGGTTGCTCTCCCCGATATGGTGCAGGCCGAGGTCTACGAACAGGACATCGCTCCTCATCTCACCAAGGGTAAGATTTTGCTCTTCTCGCACGGCCTCGCCGTTCACTTTGACCTGATCAAACTCCCCGAGGAAGTGGACTGCATCATGGTCGCCCCCAAGGGTCCCGGCCACATGGTGCGCCGTCTCTATCAAGAGGGCAAAGGTATGCCGGCGCTCATCGCGGTGCAGCAAAACAAGTCCCGCAAGGCCAAGAAGACCGCCATGGCTTGGGCCAAGGGCATCGGATCCACTCGCGCCGGTGTGTTGCAAACCACCTTCAAGGAAGAAACCGAGACCGATCTTTTCGGCGAGCAAGCCGTGCTTTGCGGTGGTGCCAGTGCGCTCGTGCAAGCCGGCTTCGAAACCCTTGTTGAAGCAGGATACCAGCCGGAAATGGCTTACTTCGAATGTCTCCATGAGCTGAAGCTCATCTGTGACCTCATGTATGAGTCCGGCATCGCCGGCATGCGTTTCTCCATCTCGGAAACGGCAAAATATGGTGACATTACCCGTGGTCCTCGCGTGATCAACGCCAAGACTAAGGTTGAGATGAAGAAGATCCTGAAGGAGATCCAAACCGGCAAATTCACCAAGCAGTGGGTGGCCGAGCACAAGGGTGGCTTGAAAAACTACAACAAACTGCTCAAGGCCGGTGAAAAGCACCAGATCGAAAAGACCGGCAGCCGTCTGCGTTCCATGATGCCTTGGATGGCCAAGAAGAACATCAAGGGCGTCTCCGCTTCCTACTGATCAATTTCAAAATAGTTGCGGGTTAACTCCCGCCGACCATTTGGCCACGAAGGGCAGGGCAAGTTCGCTTGCCGTCTTCCGTGACCTTTTGTTTTGGTTGTCCCTTCCTCTCGTCCCTCATGTCCAAACTGACCATCGCCACGCGGAAAAGCCCGCTCGCCCTCGCTCAAACTCAGCAGGTAGCTGCTCACCTCCATCAGACGACCGGAGCGGAGATAGAATTGCTAACCATGGTCACCACCGGCGACAAAAAAACGCAATGGTCGTTGGAGGAAAAAGGAGGGAAAAGCTTGTTTACGAAAGAGTTGGAAGAAGCACTGCTCGACGGCCGCGCGGACATTGCTGTCCACAGTGCCAAGGATTTACCCGGTGAGCAGCCCGAGCGACTGACGGTTGGGGGCTATTTGCCGCGGGTAGATCCTCGCGATGTATTGGTTCTGCGGACGGGAGTAGACAAACCGCGCACTATCGCAACCGGGAGTCCTCGGCGGCGGCGGCAGTTGGCGATGATGTTCCCGGATGCGAAGTTTACGGAGATCCGAGGCAATGTAGATACCCGTCTCCGAAAGATAGGTCAGGATGGCGTGGCGGACGCAACGGTGCTGGCGGCGGCGGGACTGTCCCGCTTGGGAATCGGTTCCTGGCCGGGAACCGAATTTCGGGTTTTGGGATTTGAGACCATGGTTCCCGCAGTCGGGCAGGCGGCCATTGCCTTGCAATGCCGCGCGGACATGGCTGATCAAATCGCGCCACATCTCGACGCGGATGCATTTGCGGATGTGACAGTCGAGCGGGCTTTTCAAACGAAACTAGGAGGAGGCTGTCACACCGCGTTAGGTGTCCACGTTTCGGACGACACGTTATGGTTCTTTCACGATCAAATCGGCCTGCGAAGCTTCCCATTGACGGAACCGGAGAGGGCGAATCCGGACCAAACTGCGGAAATTGTTCTCAAACGCATGGGTTTTGCATTAAATAACGACTGATTGTGAAATTTCATCCAACAAATTGATGGGTATTCCTACGTATAATTAGGGTTTATTACCTAGGGTGTGTTTAACAAATACAGCGTTAGTGTTTGATCCATATTATGATGCATACCAATGCGAGCATTGCGGCGTAGGAATGAAGCAGTTTTTCGTAGCAAGTGGCAATGCGTCGGAAGTGCTTGAGCTTGGCGAAGAGGTTTTCGATCCGATGACGATCGCGAGAGAGGTGCTCGTCAAAGTCGGGTTTTTGCGACCTCTTGGGATGCACGGCTATGACGGCGGTGCCACCAATCTGATTCACACTCTCCCGGATGGCATCGCTGTCGTAGCCTTTATCCATGATGGCTGCGCCACCGGGCTTTAAGTAGGATTTGAGCCGGGGTTTACATTGGTCAAACTCTGAGACATTTGCGCCGGTGAGGATGAAACCCAAAGGGTATCCCAAGGCGTCACAGGCGAAGTGAGCCTGCGTTGATAGACCTGCTTTGGCGCGAGCCATTGCTTGAGCAAGCTGGCCTCCCACTGGACCCACAGCATGCTGATGGACCCGTGAGCTGGTGCGATCAATCATCAGATACTCATGGTCGCCTTGGAGGGTGCCCAGCCGTGCGAGCACTTGAGTCCACAGTCCACTTTTGCTCCACCGTCTAAATGAGGCGGAGGCGTTCTGCCACGGCCCAAACCAAGTGGCCAGATCCCGCCATGGTGAGCCCGTGCGAGCAATCCACAGCACCGCTGCAATACGGCGTCGCAGGTTGCGACACTTGCGTCCACGTCGATGAGGGCCAGTCAGACTGAGCTGATGAGCGTTCATTTTTTTAGCTCGGCCCAGTGGTGAGCACCCAGCACGAGTCTTACGTTCCGATTCACAAAGTGATACGATCTTAAAATGACCCCAATGTCAATAAAACGTATCCTTTTAATGAATATTATTTACGCCGATTTATTTGTTAAACACACCCTAAAGTTTCTTGATCTACATTTCCGGAAAAATAGATCATTGAAGGAGATTTGAGCGGATCACTAATCTCAAATTGAGTTAGGGAGGGTCCGACGAAACGAACCAATACTAAGGACCGTTTCTGGATCGACAGTCCCATAATGACGGGTGTTTGACCCGGCGCGACACTCAGTCTCACCGAAAGATTTGTTGAATCGTCACCCAACTCGGGGAACTCAACGACCTGAGCATTGAGGGCACACCATTCCAAAACGAAACCCGCAGTCACAAAAGCCAAAACCCGAAATCTAGTTCCTCTTAAACTCATCTCGCCGAAGATTCTAACAAACAAATGCCATTTAATCAACAGTTGGTTGAGCCCCGTTTGGTTTAAGATTCAGAAAACACCGAAAGCGCCCCAGCGAAAACGCGCGCCAGAAGTACCTGCCCCCTGCCCGTCAGACCTCAACCATCGGCCTCCGCGACAACCTTCGCATCTACGAACTCGAGGAATGTTAAATACTCGATCTTCAAAGACTGATCGGGCCTGAGTTTGTGAGACACGGATGTGTCTTGTTTAGTAGGTTATGGGTTTAATTGCAGGTTAGGCAATCGAGTTGTGCATTGCCCCCGATGGGGGGCAAAAATTTTGCCTCGGCTTGCATCGGGCTAAGGTAGCCCAGCGAGGCATGTTTTCGGTATCGGTTGTAGAAGACTTCGATGGAGTTGAAGACATTGGCGCGCACCTGGGTTTCGTTGGCGAAGATGTGATCGCGCACCGCGGCGGCTTTGTAGCGACCGAAGAACGATTCCATCGCCGCATTGTCATAGCAGTTGCCTTTGGCGCTCATGCTCGGGTGCATCTTCAGCTTGGCCAACACGCGCTGGTAGCGATCCGAAGCGTAAGTGCTGCCCCGGTCGCTGTGATGAACGATGCCGTCGCGCACGTTGCCACGGGTCAACGCGGCGTTTTCCAGCGCGATGCAGACCAAGTCCGAGTCGTTGCGTTGCGACACGCTCCAGCCGACGATTCGTCGGGTGCACAGGTCCATCACGGTTGCCAGGTAACACCACCCCGCATCGCTGAGTAGATACGTCGTATCGGCCACCCAGATCTGATCGCGATGCTCCGGTTTGCCCAACTGCTTGAGTAGGTTGGGATGATAACCGAAGAGATGTTCGCTGTCGGTGCCGATCGGCTTGAAGCGAGTATGGGCGCGCCCGACCAAATCGAGCTCGCGCATTAATCGCAGGGTGCGATCCCGGCCACAGTCCACTCCCTGCTCGCGCAGATGCTGGTGGACCGGCCGGTAACCGTAGGGGCCGTGAGCCATGCGCACAACTTGTTCAATGATCGGTTTGATCAACTCGTCCTGTTCTCGACGCGCTGAGGGCTTCGCTTCGGCCCAACGGTAATATCCGCTGCGCGAGACCCCGAGCGCTTCGCTCATCTCCGCCAGATCAAACCGTCGGTCGTGGTTTTGCATGAACTGGTAGCGGCTCATTCGTCCTTGGCGAAGTAACTCACCGTTTTTTTAAGACCTCATTGATCCGCCTCTCCTTGGCCAGCTGCTTGCGCAGTTGATCAAGCTCAGCGGCCATTTGGGTCGGATTGGACTTCGCGTGGGAGGGGCTCGCTGCATCCAGCTCCGCCAGGTGGTCACGCTTCCAGCGGTAAAGCAGGCCGGTGTTAACATCCAGCCGCTTGGACACCTCCGGCGCACTCAAACCGTCCATGATCATTAATCTCGCCGCCTCACGTTTGAACTCGGCGGTGTATCTTTGTCTCTTCACTATGGGTTTCTCTTTCTAAGAGACTCCCGTGTCCATTTTTCTCAGGCCCGATCACACCCTGAACGGAACAGCAAGAATCCTAAAAATACCCTCAAACCCGAAGCCAAAGAAGAAGAGCTTAAGAGGCTAGTAAACAAAGGAAAACTGTGAAGAAATGGGATCAGATAAGGGGAATATGAACCGGGGAAATAAGTTACAGATTGAGGACATTGCTCCTCTACGCGTGATGTTGACCTAGTGCCACTGATACGAAGCTCTCCCGCACAAGCCGCTGGAAGGAGGAGACTACTCGCAATGCAGATCGTAAGTCGCGTGTCGTTTGTCAAGAATCAAGCAATGTCCTCTTTAAGTGCCCAAGATGCGAGGACGACAACCGAGCATCTTGAGAATGCCCGTCGGAAGGCAGACGACTACAAAAAATAAAATTAGTCCAAGCAGTTTAAAATTCTCAAAGATTTTCATGATGAATTAGTGTTTAATTTGCATACTCAACTCGACGGGAATACCAGTATAATCAATCCGCTTGTTCGCCATCAACTGATTGGAGTGATATGATACATATTTAAGTTCCGCAATGCATATAAATTTACATTTATTTTTTGTTCTTCATTAGGCGCCAAGCAACCAATCCCAATCCAAGCATCAAAAAAGCCAATATTCAATATTTGATATGAATTGTTTCTTTATCATTACTAGTGATTTGTTCCTTTTTTACAAATCCGTCACTAGGCATTTTTGTCAAAACCGCACTCTGCTCAGTTTTCGTTCCATGAATCTCGGAAGATATTGTTGAAAGTTTTTCGTATTCGAAGTTAGCCAAGAATATCTTATTATCCCGTATCCAATTCTGCATATTTCTAATCAAAATCTCTGGTTCGACTCCCTCAAGGTTATTGAGGGAATTCTTAACCTTAATAGGTATTTCTGGAGTAGTTCTAAGAATGCGAGCCACTAAAGAAGTCGTCGGCATCATAAAGCCTTGATCTGGCAACTCTTCGGCATTTTTGGCTCTTCGAAGTTCGACAATCGGATCTCGATCAACATATTGATCTGCAATAGCGGCAACTAATTGAGGAGAAAGACTTTTCGCTAGTTTATTCTGAATCCATACTTCCGAATGTGTTCTATCCGTTTCTCTCCACATTTCTGCCGCAGCCAGAAGGGCTTCAGGATCTCCTAAGCGGAGCCTCTTATTTAATATTTCTGATTTAAATTCTGTAAATGCTTGATAATATTTCTGCCGCTCACTCGCCGTCATTTCATGCGGCCTGAGTTCCCTTAAATTCGTCTTATCAATATATAAGAACAGGTCACGATTCTCGGCACCTTGGATATCCAACGAAACGAATGCGCAAGATATTATAAGTATAATAATTCTGTATTCTCTAATTATTTGTTGCATCGGCTTCAGTATTTCCCGTTGTCCATTGTTCATGAGCCATCCAGCGCCCATATAGCCAAGGAAGTTTTTTGTTTCCATTTATTGTTTGAGGTTCCCCTTCTGCCATAACAACATATTCAGGAGATGACTTATGGGGCGGCAAGGTTGGAGCGGCGCCCGGCGCGACATTATATGAATTATCTCTCGTCACGACTGACGGGTAGATAGTATCATGTCCGCCTGATTCAAGATTTAGTTCCGCTACGTGAACAAAAAGATGGTGCCCAATTTCATGGGCGACGGCAAGGCCAACAAAGTTTCCTGTCGTTTCGGTGCAAATCAGAGGCACTGCCCAACCTCTAACTTTGAATACCGGATCATTGGAATCATATAAACGTCCACTTTTTCGGGCAAATATTATTCTCAACCCAGACGATGGATGAGGGAAATAAGTATCCCAAGTGTTGAGTCCAGCAACTTGCGTGGCCATTGCTATCGCTTCTGCTTCACTGAATTCCCCATCAGGATCATCGCGATCGGGACTATTATTATCAAATCCTAGATTATTCGGCAACAGGGCTTTAGTGTCATAGTTAAAGCTTTGTTCCGATACTGTATCTAATGTCGATGTGAAGCTCACTCCCACTTGCCTATATGTATCATTTAGTAGCGAAAGTAGCGCAGGAATTTGAGGCGCTGGATGAGATGAACTATATTGTGTAGTCAATGAATTCGAATCTTCAATTGCATAAAACCTTAGTTTGATATTCTGCTCAACAAATAGGAACACTTTCATTGACTGCAAAATTGCTCCTGTCGATTTGCTGACAACATCGATGGTAATAGTTTCGTTTGTTGCATGATTTGGAGCTAAACTACTGATAATAATATCCTCACTCAACAGCGAGAAATTATCCATCTTATTCAAGCTAACGAATGGACTGGAACCAACATGTTGATTGTTTCCGTCTTTATACCACAGTTTTAAATCGCTTGCTTGATTGGTAGAATGGCTAACCAAATTAATATGATTTATTGATTGGCTTACAAGTGTGGTAGACGGAGCAGTAGCCCTCCCATGAACCAATGATGTATAGTAGGGTTCATTTTCGCTGTCCTCTCCATCATAGTTTGGCGGGTCAAAGCCCAAGTGGATTTTGCCTGAATCTGCCGTAAAGATTGGCTTCGGTTCGTCACCGAACCATGTGGTATCGCCATCTTGTCCAGAGTTATCGGTGAGGACCACCCCTAGTTGATAAATTAGTCCAACATGTTTCAAATCATTATCATTTATTGCACCCGTAACCCCGCTAGCAATAGAATAGTTTGCACCACGTTAGTAATGTTACGTTTCACCCATTTTACGCCAGCGCCACCAGGTAGCCCCTTACCATTCTGATCCACCGCTTGAACCCAAATACTCGGAGCATTAGGGTCATCTTGAACCATAGGCACAGGATAACTGCCGGGGCACTTAAAGGGGACATTGCTTGATTCTTGACAATCTGCCTTTCTGCAACGGATCAGGATGCGATTACTCCAACTTTGAGGAGGAGCCGACTAGTTTCTGAGCGCCTGAATCGGATGGCGTCTTTAGGGGAATTATCAACGTCGACCAGAAGAACCCCAATTCGGAGGAGATGGATTAAACAAAAATTGATTGGTCGGGTTACCCAAACTGGTCCACCTAAACCGTTAGTCTGGATGGATTGATGTAGTGTTTGAGGGTGTAGAGTAAGTCAAGAGGGGAGGTGCTGACCGATCCCTATTTGGAGAATGATGAGTTGAACACCTTGTCCTATAATCCTTTGGACCGCAGTCGAAGAAGCGATGGAGATGGCTGGCGTGCTCTATTTCCTCGGAGGCGTGTGGAGCTTATTCCGAAAATCGGACACACAATTGTCGGTCAATTTCTCCTAATCCTAAATTTCCGTTAAGGAAATACGCTGCCACGCTTCGACTGGAATTTGTTCAGGGCGCGCGCGTTGGTCCAAACCGTGACGGGCGAGCCCGGATATCCACGCTTCACCGGCATCGGGAAGCAGACGACGCAAAAGGGCTCCGATTTGTTTCCGACGTTGCTGGAAACAAGCGCGGATTAACTCACGAGTCTTCGTTTCAAATACGAATGGGTTGGGACGCCGGACGATGTGAAACAGACAAGACTCCACATCCGGTCGGGGATGAAAGCAGGCTGCCGGAACCTTATGGCCCGGACGCACCTCGTAGGCGGATTGTAGGAAAATTGAAATCGCGCCGAATTGTTTGGTGCCCGGAGATGCCGCGAACCTTTGCGCCGCTTCCTGTTGCAGCATCAAAACCATCATGGAGGCGAGGGGGCTTTGAATCATCGCCTCGATCCACGGGGTCGAGATGGCGTAGGACAAATTAGCGACCACTTTGAATCCCGCTTGTTGAGTAGTCTTATCCAAATCGGCCCGGGGCTGATCCAAAGCGTCAGCTTCGAGCAGACTGAGACGGTCGGGGAACTCAGGCACCAATGTAGTGCGAATATGCTTCGCCAATCGCGGATCATACTCGACGGCCGTAACCCGCGCGCCCGCCTCGATTAAGGCGCGCGTCAAGGTGCCCAATCCAGGACCAATCTCGACCACTTCGTCTCCTCTGCCGATTTCCGCCATACGTAATGACTTCTGCACGATATTTGCATCGGTCAGAAAATTTTGGCCTAACTGCTTACGAGGCCGATGTCCAAGTTCCTGCAGCACTTGAGTCGTTTGAGAGGGCGTAAGGGACATCCGTAGATCTACCGTGAAATAGGAATTTCAATCGTCAATCTTACGTATGCACGAGGAGTTGGCCGCAGGCCCAGCGCGCTTCGATATAGATGCATGGACGAAACCATTGAATCTACAAATGCGGTAAAGACCTGGTTCCTTACCACGGGTATTGATTGGGCCATCAGTTTGGTGATGGCTCTCGCGATCTTCGTTATCGGACGAATGATTGCCGGAATGCTAACCGGCATGATCTGGAAGGCTTTTGCCCGGGGCGGTATGGATCCCACTCTTTCGGGATTTCTTTGTAAAATTGCCAACATCCTCATGGTGCTCGTGGTCATTATGGCCGCACTGGGCAGACTAGGAATTAATACGACATCATTCGTCGCTATACTTGGTGCCGCCGGTCTTGCCGTCAGCTTGGCCCTGCAGGGTTCACTCGCCAACTTTGCATCGGGTGTGATGATCATTTTTTTCGCCCTTACAAAGTAGGCGACTTCGTTGAAGCTGGCGGAACCAAGGGCATCGTCGAAGAAATCAGCATCTTCAACACCAACATGCGGACCCCTCAAAACCAGGTGGTGATTTGCCCCAATGGCCAAATCACTGGCGGCACCATTGTTAACTACTCCGTCAAGGAAACTCGTCGGATCGATCTCACCATGGGTGTCGGTTACGACGACGATCTCAAGAAAGCCAAAGAGACGATCAACAACGTGCTCAATTCCGACGAGCGTATCCTGAAGGACACCGCGTCAATCGTCGGTGTGATGAATTTCGGAGAAAGCAGCGTCGATATCGTAGTTTGGTTCTGGGTGAACTTTCCCGACTTCCTGATGACCAAAATGGATATCACCGAGCGTCTCAAAACAGAGTTGGAAGCGGCCGGTTGTTCGATCCCGTATCCTCAGCGCGACGTGCATCTTTTCGAAGAAAAATCCGCGTAAGCGTCTTACTTCGATTCAATTTCAAAACGGACCTTCGGGTCCGTTTTTTTTTTTGTTTACCGGAAGGAAGCCAGCAGAGAAGAGGGATCAGGCGCTTTCATGAGTGACTCGCCTACTAACACAGCATGGGCACCACAGGCTTTGGCGCGAGCGGCATCGGCTGCGGTATGAATCCCGCTTTCACTCAAGGCTACCACATGGTCGGGAAACTGCGGAATCAGTTTTTCGCTGAGACCAATGTCGGTTTTGAAAATCGCGAGATCGCGGTTGTTTACGCCTATTATTTTGGCGTCATGCGCCAAAGCTCGCTCCAGCTCCGGCTCGGAGTGAATTTCAAACAGAGCATCAAGGCCGGCGGCATCTGCCGCTGAATGAAGAGCGCGAATCTCGGCATCTTCCAAGGCCCGAACAATGATCAAGATTGCACTGGCTCCGGTTTCTCGCGCTTGCGCTACTTGGAGCGGGTGCACCATGAAGTCTTTCCTCAAACACGGGACCACCGGAGGACACCGATCGAAATAGGCAACAACCTCGCGAAGATCATCGAGCGAGCCGCCGAAGAATTTATTGTCCGTGAGCACCGAAAGACAGTCTGCACCCGCGGTCTGATAGCGTGAGGCCTGAATGGGTGCATCCGCACCTGGCGCAATGTCACCCGCTGACGGAGAACGGCGTTTTATTTCGGCGATTACGGCCAAGTTTCCATCCGTCCGGCGCAATGCATTGGCGAATGAGGGGGGGAAAGGCAGTCTCTCGTTCAGAGTCCCTAATTCGTCCAAAGAAACTTCCCGCAGGAGCGGGGCAATTTCGCGACATTTCCACGCCATGATCTCAGTCAACTTGTCGGTCATCAGTGCACAGACGAAACACACCCACCACGGGAAAACCAGAACGGAATTGAATAACCCGTGTTTCAGCCGGTGCGAGCCAATCACCAACTGACGGCCCCAATCACTTTGTGCCGCTTTTTCGTGTAATTTTAGCCAATCCACGTTTGGGTCTGCCCATAGATGAGTTCGCTTCACGAATTGCGTAAAACCATTGCTCGGCTCCGTGCACCCGACGGATGCCCCTGGGATCAGGAACAAACCCATGAGTCCTTGGTGCGTTGCCTGATCGACGAGGTCAGTGAATTGGTCGACACCATCGATCGTGCCGACATGCCGCACATGCGCGAGGAGCTCGGCGACGTGCTCATTCAAGTCTACTTCCACGCTCAAATCGCAGAAGAGCGGGGCGAGTTTGATCTGGAAGACGTGGCCCGCGACGTTAACGAAAAACTCATCCGCCGACACCCTCACGTTTTTGGTGATGAATTCAGATTGGAAACCGCCGGACAGGTGATCACCAAGTGGGAGGAAATTAAGGCACAGGAGAAGAAAAACGGCCCAGTCGAGAGTGGTCTCTTCAAAACTCAACCTCCTAGTTTACCCGCCACAATGTTCGCCGAAGCCGCGTGGAAACAGATTCGGAAGGAAAATCTGGCAATTCCGGAGTCGGCCTTAAAAGAGGAAATTGAATCTAAAGCGGAGCACCTCACGGCCGAGGACTTGGGGCAGCAGCTGTGGGTATTGGCGGCCGCGGCTCGGGAGAGAGGTATTGATGTCGAAGGAGCTCTTCGCCTGCAGACCAAACACGTCATGTCTGACGTAGAATCCTGTGGCTGATTCATTGCCCGAAGATTCACTTCCATCGGAGGTGCAACAGGCCTGGCTGGACCCTTATCTAGCTTGGCTAACCAAGGAGCGCCGTTATTCAGCCCATACCGTGCGAAATTACCGGAACGCATTTCGTCATTTCTGGGATTGGATAAATCAGGCTGAACTCGCGGAAAAACCTTTTGACGAACTGACCAAGCGGGAGATGCGCGACTTCGTGATCGATTCGCAGCGGAGAGTTGATAGACGCACCCTCCATCTGCATGTGTCCGGCCTGCGTTCGTTTTTCCGCTACTGGGTCACGCGGAAGCGAATGCTTCGTAATCCCCTCACAGGTATTCCGCTGCCTCGTATGGAGAAGCGACTTCCAAAATTCCTCACTGAAACCCAAATGACCAAGCTCCTGATGGGGCCTCAACGGTTACTGGAAAATGAAACCGTGAGTGCAGAGGTCGCTTGGCGCGACCGACTGATCATGGAATTACTTTACGGCGCGGGACTCCGGGTCAGTGAATTGTGCGATCTGAAGTATGGCGCGATTGAATTGAAAAGCGGATCAGCTCGGATCGTGGGCAAAGGCCAAAAAGAGCGGCTCTGTCCTTTTGGCGAAGTGAGTATGGCGGTTCTCAAGCATTGGCGCGAAAACCACGCGAACGACCTGAGCCCATCCGCTTTCGTCTTAGCGCGCCCGAGTGGAGGTCCGCTGGGGCCTCGTGAGGTGCAACACATCCTCAAACGATATCTGGCGCTGGCAGAATTGCCGAGCGACATTACGCCTCACAAACTACGACACAGCTACGCGACCCATTTGTTGAATGCGGGGGCCGACCTGCGGTTGGTTCAGGAGTTGCTCGGCCACGCGAGTCTATCGACTACGCAGGTCTACACACACGTGAGTGTAGCCCGCTTAAAACAAGTGCATCAACAAGCCCATCCTCGGGGCTGAATGTCTTACTCAGTTAAGGGGATATCGGCGTGATCCGAAGTTGCCGCCTTTGTCGCCGACGTAAATCTCCACGCTGGTGGCGTTGAGCAAACGATCCTTTTCGATTTCAACGACGAAGCGTTCGGACGGGCTATCTAAAATTCCGTCAACGGGCATGCCCAATTCGAGTTCGTAGCCGTTGTTAAAAACCAAGGCAGCAGAGGAGATCAGAGACAATTTGTCGACGCCTTCGAAACTGATTTCGATCATTCCTGATCGTCCCTGCGCCTGCACCGCAGATACGACTGGAGGAGAATGATCGATCACCAAATCGTCCGTTTGAAATGCCACTTGCCGACGATCCTCGGAACGTCGGGGGGCGGATTCCTCCACCAAAAGGCGGGTGAAATAGGTTCCCTCCGGAAAGGTTCGCCGGTCAAATTGAACCCAGTCCGCATCCGACTGCACGGCTAGATCAGTCCACGTAACATCCGATTCGGCGCGTATCGAAAATGTGGCGACCAAATTATCACTATCCGGATCTGTCACCGTCCACATCGCCACCTGGCTCCCGGGTTGCGGTACCACCGGACTGGAGAGGAGCACCTGGCGCCGTCGTTCACCTTCGGGTTTGTTGGGAGAGGGGGAAGAGCCAATTACCTGGCCGAGATTCAAATTGGTGGTGGCGGGAGAGGCCGGCCCACGGACATCTAATCCAAAATTGGGCGAAATGAGCCGAAATGACTGCAGGACGGGTCGACGGTTTTGGGGTAGATAATAAAGTTTTGCCTGATCGAGTTGTGCTTTCTCGGAGAGGCTGGCGGGCAATTCGATTTCAAGTTCGACATACTGTCCCAAGAGAATCCCGGGCGCACGCCATCCCCCATTCTCGTGTGATGCTTCCACCCAAGGTGTCCATCCTTCCCGAGCATCGCGCCCCCGGTTTGCCCGCATCCGTATCGTGATTTCTGCGGCGTTCACATCGCGCAGTCGATTAAACCGCAACAGACCGATTTCACTCGGTGTCTGGAGGTTTATTCTTTGCGTCTTTACCAGTCGTTTTCCTTGGTTGGAGAAGTCCAGCCGACTGAGTCCGGCCGGGTTGTTTGTCATGACTAAAAATTGATTCGAGGTCGGGATCTGCACCAATTCGGTCAACTGAGCGGAGTTACTTCCGGGGTAGGAAATGGCCCTGCGTTCGGCGGGATCGTAACCCACTAACTCGCCGTCATCGCCACCAGCCAGGAGAAGCTGATCCTGATAGGACGCGATCTGATACATCGCCAAATTATTTCGACTGGAAACGGCTTCCGGTAGACCGATCCCGCCGGGAATTCGGTAGAGGGAACTGCGACCGTCGAATTTTTCGACCGGCGGCGGTGCCTCCATGATGCTGGGGGCGGGAACGGTCTCTGGCTTGTTGTCAGTTTTCTCCGCGGTTGGGTCCTCCGCGCCTAGGTTCGTCGCCCGCGTCACCCGGCGAGTTGTCGTGCCGCCGGAAACGACGACGGTTGCATAGACATCGCCTGTATTTGAAACGTGGATATCTGTTACTTCACCGGATTCCTGATCCACCAGGATGGTGGGAGTTCCGCCGGAGAGAGGGAACTCATAGATATTCCCGCTGGGAGATGATCCCGCTAATAATACGCCATTCTCTCCCCAAGCCAAGCGGCGCACATTTCGATCCCGAATACTTCCTTTCAGTTGTATTCCTCGTTCCTCTAACGATTCACCGATGGATGACGCGGCGAATGACTCGAGATCAATTTGATAAACTTCACCTGGATTTCCGGTAGCGACCCAAACGGTGTCGCCCGTCTCGTTGGGCAGAATATCCAAAACCGAATCGCCCGGCAAATTGATCGATTGGAGCAGCTCACCATTTTCAGCCCAAAGATAGACGGCTGCTTTGGGGGCACCCCCACCGATCACTCGATCGCCACTGACACTTTTTACCGTAAATATTTGGCTGGATTTTGTCTCCGCCCAAACTTCCGCAGAGTAGGAGTCCTGTGATTCGTCGATCTCAACTTTCAAGACTTTGCCGTTGGGGCCAGAGCCGACCAGCCAAGTGAAATCTTGCCAGGGTTCTATGTCCCACCAAAGATCTTCCACCGAATTTCCCGGCAACGTTTCGAAGGTGGGACCGTGAATGATCCGTCCGTCAGAACGGACCGCCAACCCCGAAAGGTCCCGAGAAGACACTTCACGAAAGAAACTAATCGTCTTGTCTTTGGAAAACGAAACCGGGGCGGCAGTGAGTGCAGATGCCCCTAAGGCGATGAGGAGTGAAGTGGCGAGTATGCGCGGCATGAATAGGGAGGCTGTGCTTATGGAGTGACGACGAGCGAGCGTCGAACCAATCCGGGAACCAGACGGTCGGGTAGGATATGGGTTTTCCAGAGAATTTCCCGGGCTTTGCGCGAGGCGAATCGAGCTTCATCCGCTGTCTGGGCGATTCGCGATAGGGAATCGGGGAATTCGACGGTGACGTCGGTTTCGTTCAAGAAGAGTTCTGTCTGCCGCACGACTGCCACAAAAAGACCGTCCGGGCGGCGCTGCTCGCGCAATACATTCAAATAAGAGGTGAAATCCCGGATCTGACTAACGGCATAAGTGCGTTGTCTTCCGGTGAGCATGTCCAAGGTCGGACCGTTGGCCACGATGACCTCTAACTTCTCGCCCAACCACTCCTGCGGTATCGAAACCGCCACGTCTTTATTGAAAGCCTGCGATTGAAAGTCGCGGAGAGAAAGACTGATCTTCAGTGGTTCATTCGGCCGGATACTCCGATGGCTCAATCGAACATTATCGAGACTGGTCGTGGGATTGGTCTCGAGGGGATCAACGGAGAAAATCACCCGAGTCGGGAACGCTTCTTCAACCGGATTTTGCAGCCACGTGGCCAAATTCGCCGTAAGACCGTTCATGCCATCGCGGAAACTTTTGGAGCCCGCGTAGAGTTGAGACATTTCCAATTCTTCGCCGCCTTCGAAAAGGACCCAGGTTGTCACCGCAAATCCTTCGGCCAAACCTGAGTCGTTGGACCCTAAGATCGCCTGCGATAGCCCGAGCGCTGTAATCATGGGGGTGATCCTCGGATGGCGAACGGTCGAGAACTCCAGGGTCCTGTGCGGAGTGTGCACGGTCACTGGCACCATTTGGGGGCCGTCCCCCATTTCGCCGTAAATTGCTGATAAGCGATCCTGACGCACTGTGCCAATTACCGAGCCGGTGTTGGAAATTTTCATTGAACTCATGTTCGACGGCAGGATCGTCACGATCTCCGCGGACATCATGGGCATCTCTACTTCTCCGAGACCCAGTAGGGGATGGCCAAATGCCAAGACCCGGTTGCCCTCCACCTGTGAGACCGTGCCTGTTCCGGCGAGCGTAATATCGCCCACCGCCAAAGCTGCGCCTACCGCACCCCCTGGGATCAGAGGCGATGAGGATGAATTGCCCGAAGACGTGCCGCCCAGTGTCGTGGTGGCAATACCTAATTCCGCCAGCGGAGCCGCCATCAAATCCGCCACGCGGGGCGAGAGTCCGCCGAAACTAAAAACCGGCGTGAGTGGGATCAGGCCGTTGGCCGACGACCCCATACCGGCTCCCGTCGATGTATGGGTAGGCAATGTGGCATGCTCGGCCAGGCCAGACGAATCCAACGCTATACGCCGGACCTCCAGTAAATCTTCCGCGGGGGTGAATCCCGCAAAACGCACCGTTTCGAATCGCTGGACTTGATAGGACAGGGCTCCGGCAAATTGACCCGCAATATAGAGGGGACTGCCACTCATGCCAGCGACGGCGCCCATGTGTTGCACGCGAGGATCAGTCAGTTCGCACAGGATCATGGACTTCCCCGGACCCAGTGCATTTTGAATGATTCCGGTGACTTCGACTTCGAAAGGTTCCGGTGTCTCACCCCGGAAAACTGTCCACACCTCGCCGACCATCCCGGACGACAAATCTTCCAGGGCGAAGACCGGTGCGTCTTGAGGCTGAGCCCGGAGATGGCCTGCCGCACAAACGGCCAAAAGCGCGAGAGTCAGTCGGTGGCAATAGGTCAGAAAACTTCGGGAATGGCGGATCACAGTTTTTGGATTACTCGGATAATAATCTCACAGGCTTGGTCGATGGAGGAACCTTCATGGGTGGTGCTGATGAAACATGCCTCATAAGCGCTCGGCGGCAAGTAGACCCCCGCATCCAAACAGCCGCGGAAGTAGCGGGCAAAGAGCTCGGCGTCCGTGGTTTGGGCTGAGGCCAAATCACGAACGGGAGTAGAAGTGAAATAGGTGCACCACATTGAACCGGTTTGCGGGACTTGACCGTCGATACCTTTGGCTGCCAACGCCGACTTGACGGCGGAACTCACTTGCAGGCCCAATCCTTGCAGACGCTCGTAGACTCCCGGCTCCTGTAAAAGTTTCAATGCGGCTATCCCGGCCGCCATGGCCAACGGATTTCCACTTAAGGTGCCGGCTTGGTAGACGGGACCTTCCGGGGCCAGATAATCCATGATCTCCGCGCGTCCGCCAAATGCGCCGACGGGAAGTCCCCCACCGATGATTTTCCCCAGCGTGGTTAGGTCGGGGGTGATGCCTTCGATTTCCTGAACGCCCCCTTGCGCCAGTCGAAAACCGGTCATTACTTCGTCGAAAATCAATACCGCGTCGTTTTGCGTCGTGATCTCCCGTAGGAAGGAAAGATACCCCTCATCGGGTCGGATTAAACCGACGTTGGCCGGATAGGGCTCGAGGATTATCCCGGCGATCCCGTCGGGGTTTGCGGCGAATGCTTGGGAGACCGCTTCGCGATCGTTGAAAGGGAGCACGATGGTTTCCCGGGCAAATGCCGCTGGCACTCCGCCGCTATCCGGATGGCCGTGCGTTAACGCACCAGATCCTGTCTTAATCAACAACGAGTCAGAGTGACCATGGTAACATCCCGCAAATTTGATAATCTTATCCCTTCCGGTGAAACCGCGGGCTAATCGAATGGCGGACATGGTGGCCTCGGTGCCGCTATTGCACATCCGCATCTTCTTAATCGAAGGGACGAGGGTTGCGATCAGCTCCGCCATTTCGACTTCGTAGAGATTGGGGGTGCCGAATGAAGTCCCCGCATGCAATGCTTCGGCGATGGCCTCACGGATCACAGGATTGTTGTGGCCATGGATCGCCGGTCCCCACGTGCAGACGAAGTCGATGAGTTCCCGTCCGTCCGCAGTGGTGAGCGTGGCTCCGTGCGAGGATTTCACAAAAAAGGGCGCTCCACCCACCGAGCGAAAGGCTCGCACCGGGGAATTAACTCCACCGGGAATCAGTTTTTTGGCCCGTTCAAATAGATCTTCAGAATTAGGCATGTAAGGTCGGTTCGGAGTTTTGGAAGTATACCCCGAAGCGTTGAAATCAGTTGATGTATTTCTGCACAATCGGAATTCGTCGTCCGACGCCAAAGGCGAGGGGAGTTATTTTGAGCCCGGGGGCGGCCTGTTTCCGTTTGTATTCGTTTAAATCCACTTTGCGAATGATGTCATCGACCAAGCCGGGATCGAACCCGCGGTCCGCCAACTCCCGACTAGAGAGGTTTTCTTCTATATAACCGTAAAGAATCGCATCCAGAATTTCGTAGGGGGGAAGACTATCCTGATCTTCCTGTCCGGGCCGCAATTCAGCGGAAGGCACTTTATTGATCGTATTCCACGGAATGACCTCACCATTCCGATTCATCCACCGCGCGAGGGCATAAACCTGCATTTTGGGCAGATCGGATATCACAGCCAGACCGCCACACATGTCGCCGTAAAGCGTGCAGTAGCCTACGGCGAGTTCGCTCTTGTTTCCGGTCGTCAGCAGCAGGGCTCCGAACTTGTTCGACCAAGCCATCATCAACATGCCGCGCGTTCGGGCTTGGATGTTTTCCTCGGTCACATCAGGGGCTTTCCCGGCAAAATGCGGAGCCAAAGCCGCTTCGCCGGCGGCAACCGTATCGGCGATATTCATTTCCTGAAATTTGAACCCGAGGTTTTGCGCCAACTCACGGGCATCGTCGCGGGAATGTTGTGAAGACACCGCTGATGGGAGTGAAATGCCCGTCACGTTATCCGACCCCAAAGCCCGCACGGCAAGCACCGCCACCACCGCGGAATCGATTCCACCGCTCAACGCCACGAGAGTCTGATTAAAGCCTGATTTTCGCGCGTAATCGCGCACTCCCAATACCAGCGCATCATTCACTTCGGCCAATTCTGGCTTCGCTTCTTCAACAGCGTCAGAATCAATCTCAGCTGCGGGTATTTCAGCAATCTGGCAATCCTCCGAAAATGCTGTCAATTCAGCCACGACTTTTCCTGAAGCGGTCACGACCATTGATCGCCCGTCGAATACCAACTCGTCATTCGCGCCGACCGCATTAACGTAGATGACCGGTGCCGCGAGTTCCTTCGCTTTGTCGGCAACCAGTTGTCGGCGAGCTTGGGTTTTTCCGAAATGCCACGGACTCGCGGAGAGATTTACCATGAAATCGACACCCTCCTCGGCCAATTTAGCCACGGGGTCCAAGGAGTAGGGAGGACGGGGAAATGACTCCGACGTTGCCCAAATATCCTCGCAAATCGTGACGCCGATCCGCTTGCCGTCGATATTGAACACCACTGGTTCAGCGGCCGGTTCAAAGTATCGGACTTCGTCAAATACATCATAGGTGGGCAGCAGGCACTTGCGCGCGAAGCCCTGAATCGCCCTGTGCTGGCACCATGCCGCCGCATTGAAGAAGGGTTGGCCTTGTTTTGCCGGGTTACGTTCCGGGGTTCCCACTAAAGCGGGAACCGTTCCGCAGGCCGCCGCAACCTCCAGCAGGGCTGTTTCAAGATCGTCTCCAAAACGACTTTTAAGCAGCAGATCACGAGGCGGGTATCCACAAAGCACCAACTCTGGAAACACCACGAATTCCGCTCCCTTCATCACCAACTTATCATATGCGGCGAGCACAAGGTCGCGGTTGCCGGACAGATCGCCGACCGTAGGGTTAATTTGTGCCAAACCGATGCGCATGAGAGAATTGTCCAAAATGGGTGAAGGTGAGGGTGCTGACAACTCGCAAGCGTAACCTTGTGCCCGACGAAAATCCTCGTTCGTTTCGGACCGATGAATGTCGGCTCCAAATTGATTCTTGCTTCTGCCTCACCTCGCCGTCGCGAGCTCCTCGCATCTCTGGGGGTGTCGTTTGAGGTTCATGCCGCCGACGTCGTTGAGTGGGAGGGTCGTGACTGCGACCCTCGGGAGATGGTAGCGCACAATGCCGCGCTGAAGGCCGATTGGATTGCCGAGCGCCACCCGGACGCGTTTGTGCTGAGGGCTGATACCACCGTGTTCGTGGGACAGAAGGTTCTAAATAAGCCGGCCAATCGAGCTGAGGCGGTGAGTATGCTGCGACGTCTGCAAGGAAACTCGCACTCGGTTTATACCGGCCTGGCACTCAGACATTTCAATCAGAAGATTTCCATCAATCGTGGAGTCGAAAGTCGGGTGTTTTTCCGTTCTTTCGATGACGCGACCATCGAGAGCTACCTCGCCAAAGTGCATACGCTCGATAAAGCGGGAGGTTACGCGATTCAGGAACACGGTGAAATGATCGTGAGTCGTCACGAGGGATCTTTCAGCAATATCGTCGGATTACCGTTGGATGAAACCAAACAAATTTTGACCGCAGCGGGTCTCCTCGACTGAACTGCTTTCACGTATGCCTCGCAAAACATCGCGCCGTCGTCGCCGAATAAGAAAACCCACTCGGTTTTCCGGCGCATGGTCGTTGCCTGAACGTCGATCCAAGTCGTTGCGGGCGGGAATTGCCGGGACGATTTTGGTTCATCTTTTGTTGGTATGGTTGGCCCCGCAATTTGAAGATCACTATCTGCAGGGCCCGACTTCCGGGGCGGTTACGACCGAACCAGCGGATCAGTTATTCGACATCGAGATGATGCCGTTGCCACCACCACCGCCCGATACCTACGTCGATGCGAATCCTGATGCGCCAGACAATCCGCCAGACGAGACGGAGAATTTCTCCGATCGAAATCAACAAATGGCGCAGAAGGAAGCCGCCGAAGAACTCGGGGCAATGCCTTCAACGGAAGGCGAAGACGATAGCGAATCCACTTCAATTGTCTCTGGCGACGATGCCGCGCCCAGTCCGCCGGTGGCGTTAGTTCCTCCTGCGCCCGAGACCGTCGAATCGGAAGTCACTGAACAGCAGGAGCTGCCTGCGCTTGCGCAAGACCCCCTGAGTGGCACGGAGGATATTCGAGGCGAAAGCGAAACGGGACTGGGCACGAATGTGGTCGAGCTTCCCGAAAACCCACAGGCGGATATCGATGAACCCATCGAAGATATGACTGATCCGGAACAAGCCTCACCAACCGGCAAGGGTATCTACTATCGACCCGATCCGACGCAACCCGCGGCCCGCCCGAATTTGGCCCGTTCCCAAGTGAAGCCAGCGGTGTTTTCCAACCGCGTCTCCGGAACGGACAACATCGGCGTAATCGCCCATGAGGCACTGCGCACCACCTTTGGCGACTATTTCGCCCAGACGCTTGAAGTGATTCGCTTGGGTTGGGTGCATGATATTCGAGCGAAAATTGAACGGCGGCTGGGATTTCCCCTTGATGGAAGCCGGGTGCAAGTGTCGTTTACGCTGCACGACGACGGTTCGGTCACGATCGACAAAGTAAACGGAAACGCGGGTCCGCTTTGGGATGGAGTCGCCGTGGAAGCCATCGCTACGCCAGCGCGGACCGCAGACGGTTTTGGCGAATGGGATGACGAGATGAGAGTCATCCTCGGCGCGAGCACGCCCATTCGTTTAACATTTCACTACCAATAGCTATGGAGAACTCACTTTCGAACTTCGCTGACAGTGCACCTTTGGGGAAGGGGGTGCAGTTGATCGCAGAGGACCCGCAGGGGCTGATTGCACTCTCCAAACCGACCGGTGTTTTGTCTCACCCCAATCAAATCGGACAGGAGCAACGGTCGCTGATCAAGGCGCCTTATTCGCTGGATGAAGAGAGGTTTACTTATGAAAATATGGACGGTGAGACTGAACAGGTGTGGTTGTTAAATCGGTTGGATTCGGCCACATCGGGAGTTATTTTAATGGCTCGATCGGAGCAACTGGCGGTTTGCATCCGCCAGCACTTTAAAACCCGAAAGGTGCAAAAAATCTACGCGGCGTTGGTATTTGGCCGCCCTCTCAAACGTCAGGAAGTTTGGCAGGATCGCCTATCGGTAAATCGAAAAGGTGGACATATCCGCTCTAATTCAGGGGATGGCCACATCCCCAGCGAGGCCCACATACAATTGGTTCAAACCAACTCACATGCGAATCCCATCATCAGTCTTATCCAGTTGGATCCCAAGACGGGCCGAAGTCACCAGCTCCGCGTGCAATGCTCCAAGCACCAGTTGCCCATCGTTGGCGATGCTACTTATGGGGAATTCAAACTCAATCGAGCCTACGCGAAACAGACGGGGCGCAAGCGGCTCTTTCTCCATTCGTTTCGAACCACGTTTGCCTACGAGTGGAAAGGGGAGACCCATAAATTCGGCGCCCAAGCGGACCTGCCGGATGCGTTTAGCGAGGCGTTGACAAACTGATTAGAAACTTTCCTTGTCGACGTCGTGTCTCCCGTCGCTTATTTTTATTTTGGTTTCTGGTTCGGTTTTATCCGAGTCGAGTAAACGGCACGCGCAGACGTTTTAAATAAATCCAAAACATCCGCCATAAGCCGCCTCCGGGCGGCTTTTTTATTTTTCAAGCCATGATCCTCCCCAAGTCCAATCGTCTCACTGATCCTCAAGTTGCCGAACTCACCGCCATCGTGAGCGAGTTCGATTGTAGTCTCCAGCCGATCATCGGCGCGGTTCGCACGATCTACGCCATCCTCGGCGATGAACGGGATGAACTCATGATCAACCGCATCGAAGGCCTCGATTACGTGGATCGGGTCGATCGCATCCAATCTCAGTTCAAGCTGATGGATCGACGTTCCGACCTCGCATCACATCGAGTGAACATTGGCGGTGTGGCCCTCGGTGAAGAGTTGTTCGTAATCGCCGGTCAATGCACCATCGACCCTAAAATCCCCAACTATTTTTACGAAAGTGCCGAGGCCGTGAAGGCCGCCGGCGGGCATGTCGTGAGGGGAGGGGTTTGGAAGCCGCGCACTAACCCGTATTCGTTTCAAGGGGACGTAAAGTCACTTGATATCTTGATGGAGGCTTCCCGCCGCACGGGCTTGCCAGTCGACACGGAGGTCATGGATGAAGACCAGCTCAAGATGGCGCTCGATGCCGGGGTTCACATGCTCCAAATCGGCGCGCGCAATGCGCTCAACTATTCGCTGCTTCGGGCCGTTGGGCGAGCTATTGCCGAGACCGAAACCGTGGTTTTGCTCAAGCGCAGTATTCACATGGGGCCGATGGATGAATTCATCGCTGCCGCGGAATACATTGTGAGCTTCGGCAATCCGAACGTGCTGCTCTGCCCGCGGGGGACCAAACCCGGATTGGACGGCTATCGCAACCACCCCGACGAGAGCATCACTCCCTTGCTGAAGGAGAAGAGTTGGGCGCCGGTAGTAGTCGATCCTTCCCATTCAGTGGGCAAAGCCGCTTACGTCCCCGCCTGTTCCTTGGCAGCTGTCGCCTACGGTGCGGACGGCCTCTGCATCGAGTCACACGTCGAACCCACCAAAGGCATCGGCGATGATCCGAAACAGGCGCTAAATCCAACCCAACTTGCCGAGACGATTCGGCAAGCCAAGGAACTCTGGCGATTACGTCGCTCCACTCCTGTGGTGACGTAATCGGAAAGGATTCGAAGCTCGCGGAGGAACTTCACAAAGATGATCGGCTACTTTTTCTTGGCCACCGTTCGCGAATTATCGGGCGCAAAATGAGGAAGGTGCCGAGCTTCCCGGCGCTCGTAGGCAGCAAGTCCGGGTGGATGCATTCGAGCCTTGGCGATCAGGATTTCGACCTTCGCCAAATTCACGTTGCTCCAGATCGATCGCCGCCGCCGAGGCGTGAACCGATGGACGTAACTTGTGACGCTGATTTTCTTGCATAATCCGTCGATCCATCTCCAGCAAAGGGCTGCATAGACCGCTTCACTCCATGACATCGAGGGCAGTCCACTGTCCTTGCAAAACCCTACCCATACCTCGTTCTTCGCGTCGTGGTTGTTCCGTAGCCAGTCTCCCCATGCGGAAGGCTCATCAAAAAAATGCGGATCGAATACTTTGAGGGCCAAGGCCGGAAAGGTAGAAGTTTAAAGCAGATTCATTTGGGAATCATCGACCGGTTTAACGCGGATTTTTTTGCGAGGCTTGGCCTGCGGTGCCGACAGCTCTACGGAAGTATCATCGGATTCCAGTTTGCTTAGAATTGATTTAGCGCGGTCGATGACGGTCGAGGATAGTCCGGCCAATCGCGCGACTTGAATGCCGTAACTTCGGTCTGCAGCTCCGGATTGGATACGGTGAACGAAGATGATCTCGTCGTTCCATTCCTTCACCGCCACGCTGAAGTTTTTTAGACGCGGCAGGTGTTTATCCAACTGTGTTAGCTCTTGGTAATGTGTCGCGAATAGGGTCCGGGGTCCGGCGTCTTCTTGTCCGTGCAGATGCTCCACCACGGCCCATGCGATGCTCAGTCCGTCGTAGGTGGAAGTGCCTCGGCCAATCTCATCCAATATGATCAACGACCTTTCAGTGGCGTTGTTCAGGATGTTGGCCGTCTCGTTCATTTCGACCATGAAGGTCGAGTTTCCGCGGGCGAGGTCATCGCTAGCGCCGACCCGGGAGAAGATACGATCCACCAAACCGATGCGGCACGATTTCGCGGGCACCCAGCAGCCGATCTCGGCCATCAGGGTGATCAACGCCACCTGTCGAATGTAGGTCGATTTACCGGCCATGTTCGGCCCCGTGAGCAGAGCGATTTGTTGATCACTTGCTGCAAGCAAGGTATCGTTCGGCACGAAGGCTTGATTTCCCCGAATGACCGCGGTGTCGGGCGCTTTGAGCATCTGTTCCACGACGGGGTGACGCCCCTCAATGATATCGAGCGTGTCACTCTCGTCCAGCTCCGGTTGATGGTAATCCCACTCCCGCGCCAATACCGCCCAACCGGCCAGTACATCGAGTTCCGCCAATGCAGTCGCGGTGCTGAACAAACCTTCGGATTGATCGAGCACAGACGTGATTAATTCGGCAAAGATCTCTTTTTCCCGTGCTAGGGCATCTTCTTCGGCGTGGAGGATTTCCCTCTCCTTTTGCTTTAGCTCATCCGTGACGTAGCGCTCGCTGTTCACTGTCGTTTGACGCCGGACATATTCTTCGGGAACGAGGTGCAGATTCGCCGTTGTCACATCGATGTAATACCCAAAATTATTGGTGTATTTCACCTTCAGACTCTTGATGCCGGTCCGGGCCTGCTCGCTTGATTCGAGTTCTGAGAGCCAAGTCTTATTGTCGCGAGTGAGTGATCGAATACGGTCCAGTTCCGGATCAAATTCTGCGCGAAGCGCCCCTCCGTCCGAGATGTCTGCGGGCATTTCATCCGCCAGTGCTTTATCCAGCAATTTGCGAAGATCGGGGAGTTCCTCGAGACGGGGAGGGTAATCGTCGGAGAGGGTGGCGCCGAAGTCTTTGAGCAAGCGATGCACTTCGGGGAGTTGAGCCAATGTATCACGAATGCCGCCGAGTTCGCGTGGATTACGCAGGCGGTTTTGGAGTCGTCCGAGAATCCGGGGAATATCGCGAACCTGTTTTAAAGTCTCGCGCAATTCACCGAGCAACATAGGTTCGCCCAACAGCTCTCCGACGGTGCGCGAGCGACGTTGAATTTCGGCAAGATCCAATTCCGGAGCACTCAACCACCGCTCAAGTATACGTGCTCCCGCCGCAGTCGAGGCGCGATTGATGGCGGAGAGAAGTGAACCTGCCCGGGTGCCGCGACTGGAATGAAAAATCTCCAGGTTCCGCAAGGTGGCCGGATCGATCAGCAACGTTTGCGCGCTACGGTATTCCCGCAGAGCCCGAAGGTTCTCGGGTTTGGCGCAGAGGTTCTCGGTGGCGTAATATACGAGAGCCCCGGCCGGCCCGAGACCGTGGTGCTTTTCGGAGATACCGAACCCTTCGAGATTCAGAACACCGAGCGTATCGATCACAGTTCTGGCGCCGGATGACGTTTCGAAATGGTAGCCGGGTAACTCCGTGACCAGCCGATCGGCACAGAAATCACGGAGGGCCTGGGCATCCGCATCATCGTTGCCCGCGTCCCGCCACGAAGAAGCATCGCCTTCGATCAGGAGGAGTTCCGCTGGCTCCAGCGCCGTGAGGACCGGCAGCAGATTGTCCACCGCGGGTTCACTCGCGAGTTGGAACTCGCCGGTGGAAAGATCCAGCCAAGCGGCGTGCAGGCCGTGTTTGTCGCGAAATAAAGCACACAGGTAGTGATTGCGTGATTCATCGAGTTGGTTGGCCGCCAAGGTCGTGCCGGGTGAGAGGATTCGGGTAATTTCCCGACGCACCAGTTTACCTGCTTTAGCGGGTTCGGCTTGATCACAGAATGCCACTTTTCTTCCTGCAGCCAGGAGCGTGGGAACATAGGTCTCGGCCGCGTGGTGCGGAATACCCGCCATGGGGTAGTCCTGTCGCTTGGTTAGCGTCAGACCACAGATTTTCGAGGCATCCTCGGCGTCCTCGTAAAACATCTCGTAAAAATCCCCGAGTCGGAAGAGCAGGATGGTGCCTTTGGGCAGCCCACGCTTCACCTCGAAGTATTGCTGCATCATCGGGGTGAGCTTCTTGGGAGCGGACATGGATTTTGGTGGCAAGCGGGGAGGACGGAACGTGAACAGCCGATCCAGATGATCAGAAGCCGGTGCGCCAAGAATTATCCTTACCTTCTCGGGACTTCGGCCCTCATTTCGTCTCGCTACGCGCCATGCGCTTCGCACTACTGCGACTGGCATGACGTTGTATTCACGAGATCTCGGTGGAGAGGGTAATTTTCCCCTTATTGTGCTGCACGGTATGCTAAGATCTTCTCGGAACTGGCTTAGCGCCGGAGCCGCGTTGGGCAGCCGGTGGCATGGTCATGCTTTGGACCTTCGAAACCATGGGCGTTCTCCCCATGACGGCAGCATGAACTACGATGATCTGGTCGCGGACGTGCTGGCTTGGATGGACGAAAGAGGAATGGTGCGGGCTGATTTCATGGGTCATAGCATGGGCGGCAAAGTCGCTATGGTGCTGGCCTGCCGATATCCGGAGCGGGTGAATCGCCTGATTGTGGTGGATATCGCGCCCAAATCCTATCGTTCGGCCGGAAGTCGGGCGGAGTTTGCTGCCATGCATGAGATCAACCTTAGCGAGCTCAAATCCCGCACCGAAGCGGAGCTCAAAATGGAGACCCGGGTGCCGGACTGGGGAATGAGGAAGTTCCTCACAACTAATCTGGAACGTTCAGACGAGGGGGGCTGGAAATGGGCGATCAATCTTTCCGGTATCACCGCCGCGTTGCCGGAGTTGGAGGACAATCCGCTGGCTGCCAATGACCACTTTTCTGGGCCGACCTTGTTCGTCCTCGGTGGCAAATCACGCTATGTGACGGCAGAGGATCATGCGTCCATTCGCACTCATTTCCCGGTAGTCGACATCGAAACCCTGCCGGAATCGGGACATAACCCGCACATGCAAAGCCGGGAGGCGTTTCAGCGCTGCACGACGGATTGGCGGGAAAAGCAGCCCTAAAGTTTCCGCCAGATCGGCGATACTCTCGGTTACGCTATCACGACTCTTTTGCGCATGGGGCAACCATTCGCGATTGATCCACCGACACATGAAAAGACCACCGCGCACAATTTCATCCACGATCATCGCCAACCAGATTCCGGGAAGTCCCCAGCCGAGAGTGATGCCGAAGAGCCACGATACCGGCACCCAGATTCCCCACATCGTGATAACCCCCAACTTAAAGGGATAAGCCACATCACCTGTGGCTCGAAGACCGGAGCCGACCGCGACGTTGTGTGCTTCCAGCCAAAGGGTTGCGCCCAAGATCAACAGGTAGGGCTGCGCATATAGGAATAACTCCGCCGGGATCTCTGCATGAGGCCCAGCAGAAAAGGAATATTCAAAGAGATCAGAAAGCTCAGTAAAATCCCCAGCCACAGACTGACTGCCAACGCGGTGTGGACGGTTTCCGCCGCGCCTTTTTTGTCTCCTCCACCGAGACTGTGGGTAACCACAACACTACTTCCGATTCCCACGAAACTGAACACCATGATCGCGAGAACGACGAATTGGTGCGAGATCCCCAGCGCCGCGACCGCGTCGTCGGAAATGGTGCTGCCCCATCAATACATCGATCGTGCGCGTGAGCACATGCATCGCGTTCTCGATGAACAGCGGCAGGGCGAGCTTGAAAAGCGTGGGACGAACGGAGGCGGACATTAGTTTCCTAACGGTCGCGTGCGATCGTTGCGCACGGCGGATGAGTTGAACGCAAATGGGTGTGTCACTTACGCGCCGCCCAGATCCGGAGCGATGCGAGCATGAAGCTCTCCAGCGCGGCTTGGGCGTTGAGATTAACCCGAAGCAGCGAAACCGAACGCTCGAGTTTATCCACGGCCTGCGTAAATGCTCTCCGGAACGACTCGTCGCCCGTGCTGATACGTTCCAACGCGAAGTCACGAGTCGCGTGTTCGATCCCGGCGAAGAGTTTGAGCCGAAGGCCGTTAGCGAGTCCGGTTTCGATAGCGACGCGCTCATCATCAGGAATGTCAGCCGGCAAATTTCCTTTTTGCGCCTTCCATGCCTCACTGGTCGCGGCGTCCAAAATCACGCCGAACCGGGTGGTAAGTCCATAGGCACCGAAGACCGCATCCGCCGCCGCGCTGCGGTCGGTTACGCCGGCGGAGAGTTTGGTTAACCAATCGTGATAGTCACTGATCCATGCCCGCCATCCATCGGGAAGGAAGCCGACCTCGGCAGAAGGAAACCGAAAATTAAGACAACGGCTCCGGATGGTCGAAAGCAGTGCGTAGGGACGGGTAGTGAGAACCAGAAGCGTGGTATTTGCCGGTGGTTCTTCGAGGGTCTTGAGGAAGATGGCGGTGGCGGTGGCGTTCATCCGATCAGCCTCGTGGACAAGCCCTACCTTGTGATGACCGATCGATGCAGAAACGGCGATTTTACGGATAAATTCCCGCATGGTGCCGGGATCGTCGGCCGTTTCTCCCGCTTTGATCTGGCGCATTTTCCCTGCGGGACGGAGCGAGAATGCATCCGGATGTTCGTCCGGATGAAACCGCGTTGCGGCGGTATTCTCCGCGAGATATAGCAATTGGTCCGCAATTGCATTCGCCAACGCCACGAGCGTTTCATACTCGTCGCCGGTAATCAGCAGTGAGTGCGAAAGACGGCGACGTTTGATCGCACGTTCGATCACGGCGACCGCGGGGGTGCCTTGCAGGGAATCCGGCCACGTCGGCGTGGGGGAGGGCATGAAGCGGCGTTTCAGGGTCTTCTCAGGCGATGGCTTTTTTTACCACTTTCCACGTTTGGCGTTCTATCTCTGTTTCCGTCTGGGTGCCGTCGATAACAACGATGCGCTCCGGCATGCTCTGAGCGAGCATAAGGTAGCCTTGGCGAATCTTCTTATAAAAATCGATATTCTCGCGCTCCATCCGATCCGGCACGTCCGAAGCGCGTTGGCGGATACGGCGTTTCGAAATCGTCGGAGGCACGTCGTAGACGATGGTGAGGGATGGCATCACATTACCGATGGCAAAACGGTTGACCATGCTCACGGGATCCGAGGCAAGGTTTCGGCCGATGCCCTGATAAACGGTGGAGGAGTCCATGAAACGGTCACTCAGGACCACAAAGCCGTCCATCATGGCCGGGGCTATGGTTTCCCGCACAAGCTGCGCACGAGCCGCGGCAAAAAGCAGGAGCTCGGTCTCGGCACACATCTCGTCGCCGTCGGAGTTGTGCACGATGATATTGCGCACCTGCTCGCCGATCTCGGTGCCGCCCGGTTCACAGACGCTCAGCACCTTGTGTTTTGTCTTGGCGAGTTTCTTGGCAAGGCGGGCGATCTGCGTCGACTTGCCGCTGCCTTCGGCGCCTTCGAAAGAGATGAGAATTCCCTGAGGATCTTCGGTGAGTGGCATATTTCGAAATTGAGATTATTCGGGCCAGTTGGCGAGGAAACTTTCCAAATCCGCCCAAGTAGGGCTTTTGGCGGTTCGCACGTAGTGCCCACTGGTGGTGCAACCCAAAGCTAAGCAAGTGGTCGGGCTCAGACCGAGGAGTTGGCCCAGCGAGAAACCGGCGTTAAAATGGTCTCCAGCGCCGGTGGTGATAACGGGTTTCGAGACATAAGGCCCAGGAATCCAGTAATTCCCTTCTGGGGTCGCGCAAGCCGCGGACTCCTTGGGGTGCACCACCACCGCGGCGTAGTCTAGTTTTGCGCGAATGTCAGCGGCAAGTTGCTGTAAATCTTGTTTCGATTCTCCGATTACGTGGAAATCCAATGCCAGATGCACCTGTTGGGCTTCTTTGAGGTTCAGCCCAAGGTGACGTCGCCAAATTCGCCGAACGTCGAAATCACCTGCAGCACTTCCAGTAGGTCCTCACGGGACCGCTTTTGCGGATCTGCAAGATCGAAGAAGAAATGACGGCGGCGAGCAGAAAGTTTCGGGAGCGCATCCGCAATCAACCTCCGCAGAATGTCGGTCATATTGGGAATCATCGTCCAGTTCACCAATGACACGAGATTTGCTCCGTCCTCCAGTAGATCCCTTAATCCGGCCGCACCCAGTTTTTGTTCCAGAGCGTCAAATGTCATCCCATCGAGGGAACGCATTTGCCCGAGCATCAATTTCCCATCGTCGAACTCCACCGCCGTGGTGGTGGCCGAGTCCGTGACAGAGACCACGTTGGCGCGTTCTGCGAATTCCTTGAACCCAGGGTGGATATTGGCGTCACCCAGGGTGCCGACATGAGTCATCGCCACGCCGTGCGACATGAGGGTATTGGCCATGATCGGGCCATTGCCACCCAGTTTGGCCATCAACGGGTAAAACTCGATGTTTGCGCTCTTGCCGGCGGCCTGTAGGACGCGATTGCCGAATTCGGTGATCGTGGTGATCGCCTCAAAATCGTCGCCTTGACCGTGACGCAGTGCGACAGGCCTGACGATCGTATCGACGAAACCGTCCAAGCCCATCACGGCACTCAGGTCTTTTAGTTTGGGAGCTGCTGCGCACAACTCAGACAAAGCTTGTTCGGAAAAAAGCATGACAAAAAGCGGGCAGGGAACCCGCGCTGACCGAACGCGGTCCCCGCCAATGCTGCAATCTGAAAGCGGATCAACGTAAACGGGCTATTTTCCATTGAAGGATCCGCTCGGAGACTCCCTGATTTAGTTTCGTTTTGTCATCGTGATCACCCCCGTATTCGCTCTTACCACCCTCATCGATTCTTTCCTCTCCTCGACGTTCGTCGGACAGGGAATAACCGTCGGTCTTGTCATCTTCAGTTTTATCGCTTGGTCGATCATGATCGACAAGCACCTCGAACTGAAACGCCTGCGCTCATTGAATCAGAATTTCGAGCAGCGTTTGCGGGGTGAACGCACTTTGTTGGACCTGCCCGAGGCTTACCGCGAACGTCGGACGATTCCCTATGGTAATCTTTTCGCGGATGCTCTAGATGGCTACTGGCGTGCCGTTTCCATCGGTCGTGAAAAAGGCGTCGACACGTCGCGCTTCCGGTTGGAACACGCTGAAAACGCCCTCCAGCGCGCCCTGAGCCGTCAGGTGCTCCGCTACGAATCGAATATGGTGTTTCTTGCGACGATTGTTTCCGGCGCGCCCTTCATGGGGCTGCTCGGCACGGTCTGGGGTGTGATGGACGCGTTCAGCGCGGTTTCGGTGCAACAGACCGCGAGTATTCAGACTTTGGCGCCGGGAGTATCCGCTGCCTTGCTTACCACGGTCGCAGGCTTGGTGGTCGCGATCCCATCGATGTTTGGCTACAATTTTCTCTTCGCGAGCACGAAGCGACTGATCACCGAAATTGAAAACTACGCCAGTTCACTGGCCGATCGAATCGAACTCGAGTCGACCTCGGGTGGGGATATCTAGATGGCACGCAACTTCCGGCGCGAACGTAAAGCTGCTCCTATTTCGGAGCTCAACGTGACCAACCTAATCGATCTCGGGTTCACGTTGTTGATCATTTTCATGATCGCGACGCCGTTGATCAATCAGGAGCAGACCATTCCGGTCGATCTGCCCACCGAGTCGGCGAGTCAACAGGACCAGCCCGATCCCTACACCCAATTCGAAACCATCACGATCCGGGAAAACGGCACGGTAGATTTATCCGGCGATACCGTAGCTCTCGATACGTTGTCCGAACGTTTGACGGAATTCGCCACCATGTCGGAGCCCCCTGTTTTTCGTATTCGCATGGATCGGGAATCCACCGCCCAACAATTCATCACTGTCATGGATGCTCTCAAGCAGCAGCGCCTTTCACGAATTACCTTTGATACGGCGGTTTCCACCCAATAAATCTGATGCTCGACCGTAGGTAGAATCAAATGAGCGCCATCGCCAATTCAGCTATGCCCCGTTCGGCCACCTTGTCGGCCTTTCTGCATCTCTTGGCGTTGAGTGGATTGTTGTTTCTTGCCTGGTGGTCTCAACGGATCGATCAAGAGCCGCCGGCGATTTTCGAATTGGTCGCTGGCCCGGGTGACAACTATATGGCGGAGCGAGCACCAAGCGCAGGCGCTGAAGATACTCCCAACGTGAATGTGACCCTTCCCTCACCTTTGCCGGAATACGATCCGCCCAAACCGCCACCGCCTCGACCCGAGCCGTTGCAACAAACGCGGCCGGAACCTCAGCGGCCGCCCATTGAGAGAGTCCCCGAGCCTACCCCCACCACGATAATCGAGCCCGCTCCTGAACAGGTTTCATTTGACGATTTCGCCAAACAACATGGCGATCCCACTCCGCGGGCTGCTCCGAAACAGCGCCCTGTCGTGCAACACCAGCAGATCGATGTCGGTGAGGTGATCAAATCCACCACCGTGGTTACCCCCGGAGCAGGGGGCACCGCGATGAGTGTCCATGAACTCAGCCTCTCGCAGAGATATGTGGCTCAAATTATTCAACGCATTCGAATCGCCCTCGAAAAAGCGGGCATCAACGACATCCGCGAAGCCGGAGTACGGTTCAATGTCAGTGCGACCGGGGCTATCTCGAACGTGTCGATCACTCAGTCCTCAGGCAGCCGTCAATTTGATCAGGCGGTATTATCGGCTTTCCGCACCATCAAGCCTCTGGGCTCACCTCCGACCAAAAGGGCGGAAAGTTTCCGCACTGTGATTCGACTGGAGTGAAGAGGGAGGCCCGTGCGCCCACCTGTCATCCGTGTGGCCCTACGTCGCTCTGCGAGCTAGAGCGGGCAGCCTTCGCAAATATAAGGCTGGTGGACCCTAGCGGGATCGAACCGCTGACCTCCTCAATGCCATTGAGGCGCTCTTCCAGCTGAGCTAAGGGCCCGGAAGAGAGGCGAGATTTCCGGTTGAAAGGGCGAACGCAAGGAGTTTTTTCAAGGATTGGTATTTTGCGACCAAGAATCCATCTACCATTTGCCAGCGAGTGAATCATTCTACTCAATCAACCCTTTCGTGTCTGCGACCGCCAACAAGTCCGCCACCATCCTGATCATCGATGACGATGATGAAATCCGCTATTCCCTGAGTCGCGTGCTCTCGACCGAGGACTTTGACATCAAAGAGGCGGCGAGTGGAGAAGATGGAGTCGCCATGGTGAAGAAGGGGCCGTTCCCGGATCTCGTGTTTCTCGATATTCGCATGGGAGGCATGAGTGGCATCGAGGCCCTGCAACACATTCGCGGGGCCAACCCTAAACAATTGGTCGTTTTGATGACCGCCTTCGGCACCGCGCAAACCGCCATCGAAGCGATGAAATTCGGGGCTTTCGACTACATCATGAAGCCATTTGATCCGGCGAAGGTGCTGTCGCTTGCGGCCAACGCATTGCAAGCCAACGCGGAGATGAAAGCAGTTGGAGACTATAAACCGACCATCAACAGCGAGGATTACAAAGAGGGGATCGTTGGTTCGTCGGCCGCCATGCAGGATGTTTTCAAGGTCATCGGCCAAGTTACTGCCAGTGATGTTACTGTGATGATTACTGGAGAGAGTGGCACCGGCAAAGAATTGGTCGCGCGGTCCATTTGCCAACACAGCCACCGATCGGGAAAAGAATTCATTGCGGTAAATTGTGCCGCTATTCCCGACAATCTGATCGAAAGCGAACTGTTTGGTCACGAGAAGGGCTCCTTCACCGGAGCAACGGGTCAGAGAATCGGAAAGTTCGAACTCTGCGATGGTGGCACGATCTTTCTTGATGAAATCGGAGACATGGCGCTCGCCACGCAGACCAAAATTTTACGGGTGCTTCAACAGGGTGAAATTCAAAGGGTAGGTAGCACGCAAACCAACAAAGTCGACGTGCGCATTATTGCGGCGACCAACAAGAATTTGGAGGAAATGGTCGCAGCGAACGAGTTCCGCGAAGATCTTTACTACCGACTCAATGTCGTTCGCATCAAAATGCCGCCCTTGCGGGATCGCGAGGACGACATCCCCCAAATTGTAGATTTTTGTCTGCAGAATTTGGTCAAGAAACGAAAGACCCGTGTTTCCAAGGTGTCGCCTGAAACCCTGGAAATTCTCAGTCGTCACAAATGGCCGGGTAACGTGAGGGAGTTGGAGAACGTGGTTTACCGCAGTGCGGTGATCGCGCAGGGAGATGCGATTCTGCCGAAAGATCTTCCTTCGGAAATTTTGGAAACGACGGGATCTAAGGTGACTCCCGCGGCGGAACCTACAACGTCGAATACAAATTCTTCGGCGACAGAGGCGACTCCGGTTGCCAATTCCACGGGAAGCCCATCGGAAAGCCTGAACCTCGAAAGCGCCCTTGATTTTCTTCACGATCAACTAAGCCAGGAGGAAACTCCTATTCTCAATCGCCTTGAGCAAGAGATGGTGCGACGTGCCTTGGCCGCTGCCGAAGGCAATCAAGCCCGAGCCGCCGAGCGTCTGGGTATCACGCGGACGACGCTTCGTAAGCGGATCGAGACCTACGGCCTAAAACTCTAGGCCCGCAAAACCTTGTCAGTTCAATCGGCCGTGGGTTTGTCGCCGAATCCATCAGGATGGCTGTCGTGCCATCCCCAGGCAGAGGCCACAATGCGATCGATCGAATCGAACTGAACTTCCCAGCCCAATTCGGTTTTTGCTTTGGAGGAGTCGGCGTAGAGCGCGGGAGGGTCACCATCCCGGCGTTCGGCCATCTCATAGGGGACTTTCTTGCCGGATACTTTTTCGACTGCATTGAGAATCTCGAGAACCGAGGTCGGCGTTCCAGTGCCAAGATTGTAAAAATGTCCGACACCCGGCTGGTCGAGTTTATCAAAAACCGCAATATGGGCCCGACTCAGATCGTCCACGTGAACATAGTCGCGTAGGCAAGTTCCATCGGGAGTAGGGTAATCACCGCCAAAAACTTTTAGTGGCGGACGGCGGCCCAGGGCGGCGTTAATAGCTAGGGGAATGAGGTGACTTTCCGGATCATGAGCCTCGCCGATCGAGCCATCCTCCGCGGCCCCGGCGGCATTGAAATAGCGGAATGCGGCAAAACTGAGACCGTGGGCGTAAGATAGCGATTTGAGCGCGTTTTCGATATCGAGCTTCGTTTGACCGTAGGGATTGATTGGTGCCTGCGGGAGATCCTCTGTGATCGGCATCGTCTGTGGAATTCCGAAGGTCGCGCAGGTTGAGGAAAATACAAATTTTGTAACTCCCTCGGATATCATGGTTTCCAAGAGGCGAAGGGTGGCGACAACGTTGTTGAAGTAATATTTTAGCGGATCTGTCACGGATTCGCCCACGTAGGCAAACGCGGCAAAGTGCATCACCAGCTCGATTTTTTCATTCACCAGAATAGGTCTCACCACCTCGGGATCTCCAAGATCTCCCTCGTAAAAAGAGACATCGGACGCCACGGCATCGCGATGGCCAAAAACCATATTATCGAGCACCACGGCACGGTGGCCGGCAGCCTTTAACTGCTGCACGCAGTGACTCCCTATATAACCTGCACCTCCAATTACGAGAATGTTCATCGTGAGCGTTGTATTGCCAACGGCCCAATGATGGCTAGCGGTTTTTGTTTCACCATGTCGTTTCAACCTCCGCGAATAGTCATCACCGGTATCGGTCTTACCGCTCCCAACGGTAATTCCTTGGCGGAATATCGCCAAAATCTACTCGACGGTGTGTCCGGCGTGCAGCCCTTTGAAGTGCGATATATGGGGCAATCACTCGCGGGAGCTTGTGACTTTGATCCCCTCAAATACCAGAAACGCAAAGAGGTCCGGGTGGGCACCCGTGCGGGATCTATTTCGATCTACTGCGCCCGCGAGGCGGTCGCGGATAGCGGAGTGGAATTCGAAGGCATGTCCAAAGACCGAGTCGGTATCTATGTCGGCACGACCGAACACGGTAACGTCGAAACCGAGAACGAGATCTACGCGATTTCGAAATTCGACTACGACACGAAGTATTGGTCCCACTACCACAATCCGCGAACGGTGGCGAATAACCCGGCGGGTGAAGTATCCTTGAACCTTGGCATAACCGGCCCAGCCTACTGCATCGGTGCCGCCTGCGCCGCTGGAAATCTTGGTTTGATTCACGCGACCCAGATGCTGCGACTGGGAGAAGTTGATTTAGCGATTTGCGGAGGAGTGAGTGAGAGTATTCGCACCTTCGGTATTTACGCCGGATTCAAATCACAGGGCGCATTGGCCACTCACGAAGATCCCGCCAAGGCTTCTCGTCCCTTCGACAAGGATCGGAACGGTATAGTCATTGCCGAGGGCGGGGCGCTTTACACGTTGGAACGTCTGGAAGACGCCCAGAAGCGCGGTGCCCGAATTTACGGTGAAATCGGCGGCTACCGGGTAAACAGCGACGCCAGTGACTACGTATTACCCAATCCTACCCGCCAGGCGGAGTGCGTTCGCCAAGCATTGGCATCGGACGGCTTGAAGGCATCGGACATCCATATCGTAAACACCCACGCGACGGCGACGCCCCAGGGCGACATTCAGGAGTGTGGAGCGCTGCGCGACGTATTTGGGGAGGGTTGCCCTGATACCCATATCAACAATACCAAGAGTTTTATTGGTCACGCCATGGGGGCCGCCGGCGCCCTCGAACTTGCGGGTAACATCCCCTCATTTGAAGACCTCACGGTGCATCCGACCATCAACGTCGATAATCTCGATCCGCAATGCGCGTTGCCCGGACTCGTGATCAACAAGCCCACCAAGGCTGAGAAGGTGGATGCGATCTTAAATAACTCTTTTGGCATGCTGGGAATAAATTCCACATTGATCGTGAAGCGATTTGTCCCCTAACTGGTCCCTTTTCGCCCAATGACCAAAGAAGACACCAAACAGGTTGTGCTCGACATTATTGCTGATGTCGCTCCCGACGAAGACCTTACCAATGTGAAGCCGGAAGTGCGCCTGCGCGACCAGCTCGAACTCGATTCCATGGATTTCCTCGATATCGTTATGGAATTGCGTAAGCGCCATAACATCGAAGTCCCCGAAGCCGAATATCCGGAACTGGCTTCCCTCGATAGTTGCGCGGAGTATCTGACGCCGAAGTTCGAGGCCCTCGGGAAATAATTCCCGGCTAAACTCCTTTTCCAAACCGAGCCTCCGGGCTCGGTTTTTTGTGGAATAGTCGGAACGCCCACCCCGTAGCGCCGTGCTTTAGCCAGCGTTCAATACGACAGTGCCGGGGCTAAAGCACGGCACTATGGCTAGCGCGCAGGAAACTGTCCGTCCCCTTGGTAAACATAACCTGATGCTAGATCGTATAAGGCGCTCGACGCTGGTAGTTAATCATCCGGTTCGCCTCTTCATCACCCGGGAATGTTTCCGTGACCGGATCAAAGGTGATCTTCCGACCCAGTTTCCAGCTGGCGGCCGCGGCGAAGCTGGCCATATGGCCATATCGAGCTACCGTCGAATCACAGACAGGCTTTTGCCGGGATTTCACACAGTCGAGGAAATTGCGAACGTGGTTGGCCGGATCTGTTCCGGGCAGGGGAGCGGTGATTTTTCCGGCGATGAGGTGGGAATCACTGCATTCGATCCGCTCGTAGTCGCCGGCTTCAACCCAGCCTTCCTCGCCTTCGAAACGCACGGGGCAGGTGCCGAGCTCCTTGATCCAATCTCCTTCGTTTTTAAATCCCGATAGGCGCATGACCAATTTCAACCCACTCGCGTAGGTGCAATGGATGCTCGTTCCTTCCGCTTCATACTCGATTGGAGTAGTCCCATCGGCATCCGCCGCCCACTGACAAAGATCCACCGTATGAGCCCCCCATTCCGGTAATCGATTACCGGCGTAAAGACCGGCATGGTTTCGCCAGCCTCCTTCACAATATTTTTTGTTGTAGGAGCGCCAGGAGGCGGGCCCCAGCCACGTGTCCCAGTTGATTTCCTCGGGGTCCGGCTCCGGCTCGCCGGGCAGGGGTTCGAGATAATGCTGTAATTCGAGAATTCCCGCATGCACTGCGGTGAGTTGGCCGAGCTGCCCACTGCGGGCAAGATCGGCTGCCAACATGAAGTTGGGCACGCTGCGTCGTTGGGTGCCGGCTTGGAAGACACGTTGGTGCTTCAAGATTTCCTCATCCAATTCCCGACATTCCTGGATGTTCATGGCACAGGGTTTTTCGCAGTAGATGTCTTTCCCGGCCCGAGCGGCGTAGATGGAGGCGGTGGTGTGCCAGCGATCGCCTGTCGCGATCAACACCGCGTCGATATCGTCGCGTGAGAGAATGTCTCCCATGTCACCATAGGACGCGCAGTCCCTGTTTTGATAAGCGCGATCTACCGTATTTCTTACATGCGTCCGTCGCAACAGTTGAGGATCGGCAATGCCCACAAACTGACAGTCCGTTTGGCTTAGGAATCGGCTGAGAACTTTACGTCCGCGTTTACCAAGACCGATCCCGCCGACTACGATTCGGTTGGAAGGGGCAGTGCTCGCTCCCAATCCCAGCACGGATGGGGGGACGATCAAAGGGAAGGTCGCCGCAACGGCGGATTTCTTGAGAAAGCTCCGACGGGACGTCGGTTTTGAGGAAGACGATTCTTTCATGAGGAGTAGCTAGAGGGTTAGGGGAGGGACAGGCTCAACGAAATCGAGCGCGTGACTGGTTGGCGAGTCCGGAGCGTCCAGAATACTGATGAAAAGAACAAGGAAAATAGGCGCGATCGCGATTTTTACCGCCATTCTAATTCCGTGTTACGAGGGCAGATGGCTCGAAAATGGAGTTTGGCTTCGCAATTTGAGATTACCTGTATTGATCGATTGTTTCTGAACTCCTCCCCGAACGCTTGAACACCAATTCACACTACGACGTCGTAATCATCGGAGCCGGTATGTCCGGTCTGGCTGCGGGCATCCGGTTGGCACACTTCGGCAAAAAAGTATGTATTTTTGAGCGCCACAACGCCGTGGGAGGCCTCAACAGTTTCTATAGCCAACAGGGGCGAAAATTCGATGTCGGGCTGCATGCCTTGACGAACTACGTTCGGCCAGGAGTGAAGGGAACACCGCTGACAAAACTTCTGCGCCAACTTCGGATTTCGCGCGATGCATTCCAATTGTCCGAACAAAAGCGCTCGCGCGTGGCGTTTGGCCCCAATGGCGAATCTTCGCTGTCGTTCACCAATGATTTTGAGGTCTTCGAAAGTGAAGTGGATCGTGTGTTTCCTGCTCAAATTGATGGATTTAAACGGTTAGTCGAAAAGGTGCGCGCTTACGATGATGTCAGTCTCGATGCCAAAGCACTCTCGGCTCGCGGGGTCGTCCGAAGTTTCGTCTCTGATCCGTTGCTGGAAGACATGATTTTTTGCCCTGTGATGTATTACGGGAGCGCACAAGAACAGGACATGGAATTCGGCCAGTTCGTCATCATGTTCAAAGCCCTCTTTCTCGAAGGATTTGCCCGGCCTTTTGATGGGGTGAGGGTCATACTCCGCGAATTGACCAACAAATACAGGGCCTCGGGCGGTGAGCGGCGGATGAAGTGTGGCGTCCGAAAAGTCATCGCCAACGGGGATCGCGCCACCGCGGTCGAGCTCGACGACGGCACAGTCGTGACCGCCGATCACGTGCTCTCATCCATTGGCGGTCCTGAAACCGAACGCCTTTGGCAAAACGCTGAAACAATCGAACGCCCCACTCCCATCGGGGCGTTATCGTTTGTCGAAACGATCACGATTCTCAATCAACAGCCGCGGGAACTGGGGTGGGGTGATGATACGATTGCATTCTTTAACGACTCCTACCGCTTCGATTACTCGGCTGCACTTAATCAGGTCGATCCCCGCAGCGGTGTGATTTGTTTTCCCAATAATTTTTCCTACGCAGATGGGCGGGAGCTTTCCGAGGGCGTGTTTCGCTGCACGTGTCTGGCAAACTATCACGCTTGGAAATCCCTTCCTGAACCGGACTACCAGGCCGCCAAGGCCGACTGGTATGGTCAGATTCAGGCAAGTGCCCGCCGATTTATCCCCGCTGTCGATAATGCTTCCCTCGCACAGGCCACCATCGCCACCGATATGTTCACTCCTCGAACCGTGGAGAAATTCACCGGACACCTCGGTGGAGCGATCTACGGTTCTCCGAAAAAAAACCGCCAAGGCCGCACCGGTTTGGACAATGTTTACCTCTGCGGCACCGATCAGGGCTTCCTCGGAATCATCGGTGCCATGCTCAGTGGCATCTCCATGGCCAACTACCATATCCTCCGCGGATAGATCACCTCACTTCAATCCCTTCGAGACGAGACGTGAGAAAGACTTTAACCATATTGGTTAAAGTCTTACAATAATAGTTTAATATAAAAGATATATGTAATTTTATATTCGGGATCTAATTTCGATGGTGATATAGGCGATCCTATTGTAAAATCGAGGTTGCGCACTGATGATCGTCGTTTTCACTGGACTGTTTCATGGCTTACGACTGGTTAAAAGATGTCGACGATGAGTATGATGTGATCGTCATTGGAAGTGGCTTGGGTGGTCTCACCGGAGCCAATTATTTGGCGAAGGCGGGTCACAAAGTCCTTTTGTTGGAGCACCACTATCAATTTGGCGGACTGGCCACGTGGTTCACGCGCAAGGGGGGGCATATTTTCGATATTTCTCTCCACGGTTTTCCGACCGGGATGAAAAAGTCCTGCCGCAAATATTGGTCCAAGGAGATCGCCGATTCGATCGTGCAGCTCAAGGACGTGCGCTTCGTGAATCCTCAGATGGATGTGTGGACGGATTTCACCCGTGACGATTACACGCGCGTGCTGGTCGAGCAGTTCAAGGTGGATCCGGCGACGGTGGAGTCGTTCTACGACCATCTGCGCTCGATGAATTTCTACGACGACAATCAGGAAACCACGGGCGAGATGTTCGAGCGCTTTTTCCCAGATCGTCCGGACGTGCATCGCCTGTTGATGGAGCCGATAACCTACGCCAACGGATCCACGCCGGAGGACCCAGCCATCACCTACGGAATCGTTTTCTCGAACTTCATGGGAGCGGGAGTGTGGACCTTCCAAGGCGGCTCCGATCTCCTGATCAAAAAGATGATCGCAGAGCTCAAGGCCAACGGCGTTACCTGCCGCAAACACGTCATGGTGCAAAAAGTAGTCGTGGAAGAGCAGGATGGCAAAAAAGTGGTCGCCGGTGTGGTGGCCGGAAAACCTGGCCGCACCATTCGTGCCAAAGCGGTGCTCTCCAACGCCAACATCAAAAATACGATCTTCCGTTTGGCCGGCAAAGAAAACTTCTCCCCGGATTACGTGGCCGCGGCGGAAGCCGTCCGAATCAACACCAGTTCCTGCCAAGTTTATCTCGGGATCAAAAAGGGGGAATCAATTCCTCATATTGGCGACCTGGTTTTCACTTCCTCCGCGCCGGAGTATAGCAGCGATGAACTCGTCGACCTTCACACGACCAGTCGCACCTTTTCGGTGTATTATCCCGATACGCGTCCCGGATCAGATCGCTACACCGTGGTCGCATCACTCAATGGTCGTTACCCGGAATGGAATGCGTTGTCCGACGAGGAGTATGCGGAACACAAACAACGCCTGATCGATGAAGCCATCAGCTCGCTCGAGAATTTCATTCCCGGCGTTACGGAGAAGATTGATTGGAAAGAAGCTGCCACGCCGCGGACGGTTGAGCGTTATACCACCCACATGGCCGGGACATCATTCGGGACAAAATTTGAAGGCCTTAAAGTTTCGATGGACCTCTCCTCCCAAGTCGAAGGCCTCTATCACGCCGGGTCGGTGGGCATCATTATGTCGGGTTGGTTGGGCACGATTAACTATGGAGTGATTACGGCCAACAAGATCGACAAAGTGCTCTACGCCCAGCGCCCGCAACCGGCCGCTCCGGTAAACTCCTGATTCTCACATGGACCAATCCATCACCGATCTGATTCCCCACCGTCCGCCGTTTTTGTTTATCGACGAAATCGTGGAACGAAACGAGGACTCGCTCACTGCTCGCCGCGAGTGGCGGGCGGAAGAGGACTTTTATTCCGGTCACTACCCGGGATCGCCCATCACTCCCGGAGTATTGCTTTGCGAATCGGTTTTCCAAGCCGGCGCGGCCTACATGTCCCTCCAAGCTCAAACCGCAGGAGCGGTGGCCAGCGATGGAGTGCCCTTACTCGCAAAAATCTCGGATGGGCGTTTTCGCAATCCGGTTTTTCCCGGCGATGAGATCCTGATCACCGTGACCAAAAAAGAGACCATGGGCGGTTTCACCATGATGACCGGCCAGATCAAGAAAGCTGACGGGACTCGCGTATTATCGGTTTCCTTTGCGGTGGCATGGAAAGTTCCTGAGTCCAAATAGAGTCATGACTGATTTCCTTAATCTCAGCGGAAAAACATTCGTGGTGGCGGGAGTCGCCAACCGCAAAAGCGTCGCGTGGCTGACCGCCAAAACGTTGGAAGAGCAGGGGGCCACCGTGGTTTACAGTGTGCGTTCCGAAGCTCGGCGTGATTCGCTGCAAAAACTGTTGGCGGATAAACCCGTGTTCATCTGCGACGTCGAAGAGAAAGGTGCCGCGACCCGATTAGCGGAGGAGGTCGCTGCCGCCGGACACTCAAAGATTCACGGACTGGTCCATTCCATTGCCTTTGCCAACTACAGTGAAGGATTCAAGTCATTCGAGGAAACCAACCGGGAAGATTTTCTCCAAGCCACGTCGATCTCCGCGTTCTCGTTGGTGGAGATGGCCAATGCGTTCAAACCCCACTTTGTGCCCGGCGCTTCCGTCGTAACGATTGGCATTTCTTCGCTGACCGTCACGCCGGACAATTACGGCTACATGGGACCCATCAAAGCGGCCCTCGATTCGGCATCACGTTTTCTCGCCAAGTCGTTCAACCCCGAGCCGGGAGTGCGTTTCAACGTGGTGGGTTCAGGACCACTTAAGACCAGCGCTTCCGCGGGAATCCCGGGTTATTTGGAGAGTTATCTCTACGCGGAGAAACTGACTTTTCGGAAGCAGAATCTCGCGACTCAGGAAGTCGCCAACACCGTGGTCTATTTACTCAGCGAACGCAGCAGCGGTCACAATGGAGCGACGTTGGTGGTGGATGCGGGATTGGGTAGTAATTTCTTCGACGCAGAGATCGTCCGTCTCGCCATGCGGCCGGAAAACCGTGGCGCCAACTCATGAAGTTTCAGCATACAGTCATTGAGTCGATCGCGGGCGCCTTACCCGATGAAACGCTCACGTCCGCTCAAATCGAGGAGCGTCTCAGTCCGCTTTATGAACGCCTCAAGCTGCCCGCCGGTCGCCTGGAATTGATGACGGGAATCAAGGAGCGGCGCGTTTGGCCGAAAGGCACGCTTCCGTCGGATGCCAGCGCTGCTGCCGGCAAGGCGGTCCTGCAGAAATCGCAACTCAGCGCTACCGACGTGGAGATGTTCATGCACGCGGCGGTGAGTCGTGACATGCTGGAACCCGCGACTGCTTCCTTTGCGCACAACAAAATCGGACTGCCTGCATCCGCTCAAATTTTCGACGTGTCCAACGCGTGCCTCGGCTTTCTCAATGCGCTCACCATTGCGGCGGGCATGATCGAATCCGGTCAGATTAAATGCGCGTTGGTCTGTTCGGGAGAGAACGGAGGGCCGTTGGTCGAACATACTTTGCAGACTCTGTTGGAGCAGCCGCTGTCACGTCAGGAGATCAAACCCTTCTTTGCCAATCTCACCATTGGTTCCGGAGCCGTTGCGGCCATGGTCTGCCATGATTCGCTGGCACCGCACGGACATCGCCTGCATGGAGGAATTGCCATGGTAGCGACGGAACATAGCGAACTTTGTCAGGGAGATACTCACGGTGCCGACTCACTTGCCATGCAGACCGATTCCGAGGCACTGCTGATCGCCGGCGTTTCTCTGGCCCAACGCACGTGGGAAAAGTTCACCTCCGAATGCGGTTGGGACAAAGCGGATTTTAAGCGTTTCGTCTGCCATCAGGTTGGTAGCACCCATCGGCGAAAACTCTACGAATCACTCGGGCTGGATCTGGAAAAAGATTTCTCCACTTTCGAAACCCTGGGCAATACCGGTTCGGTGGCGTTGCCGTCTACTCTTGCGATCGCGGATGAACAGGCCGTCGTGAAATCCGGAGATCGCATTGGCTTACTTGGAATAGGCAGTGGGCTGAATTGCCTCATGCTCGCCGTCGAGTGGTAACGATGAATTCGAACCGTCCATCGATTCCGTCGGCCTTGACCGAGGAGTATCCGTTCACCCCCCACGACTTCCAAACTCGGGCAGGTGCTCGTTTGAGCTACGTCGACGAAGGGGAAGGTAGTCACGGGGTGCTCATGGTGCACGGGAATCCCACGTGGTCGTTCTACTATCGGAACTTGATCAAAACCCTTTCCCCGACGCGTCGCTGTATCGCCCCGGACCACATTGGTATGGGACTCTCGGAAAAGCCGGCCGATTACCCTTACACGTTGGCGCAACGCATCGATGACCTCGTCGAACTTGTCGACAGTCTTGCTCTGCAGAAAATTGACCTCGTCGTCCATGACTGGGGAGGGGCCATCGGATTCGGGTTCGCTGCCAAACGGCCCGACCTGATCGATCGTATCGTTATTATGAATACCGCAGCTTTTCTGTCGACGCACTTTCCGGCCCGCATTGCAGTCTGTCGTTGGCCGGTTGTCGGGCCGTTGTTGGTGAGGGGGCTGAATGGGTTCGCGGGACCTGCGGTTTGGATGGCGATGAAACGTCGTCCGCTGACGAAGGAACAATCCCAAGGCTATCTGTTGCCGTATGACTCTTGGGCGAATCGTGTCGCCGTTAGTAGGTTCGTGGAGGATATTCCTATGCATGAGAGCCATCCCACGTGGCAAACGCTGCATCAAGTCGGGCAGGGAGTAAATCAGTTTAAGGATCGGAAAATTCTAATCGCTTGGGGAGGCGAGGATTTCTGCTTCAACGACTATTTCTACCACGAGTGGCTCGAAAGGTTTCCTCAAGTAGAAACGCTTTATCTGGACGATGCCGGACACTACGTTTTGGAGGACGCGGAGAACGACGTTTTACCGCGTATCAAACAGCATCTGCTAGCCGACTAATTCTCTTTCTTCATTAGAGCGTGTTTAAGAACTCTTTTGGGCAGTTCAAAGATCGTGACCCGAGTTGCAAACGAAGGTGACTGATGTTGTTGGGCGTCTTTTTTCACTTTCTCAGACACGCCTTAGTGGAGCTCGTCCCGAAAGTTCGGCCAAATCGCGAAGGTAACTCGAACTGTTCTTGGTCAAATCATCCAGTTCCGCGGCACTGAATCTCCACTGCCAATTTCCGGCCGCCTTACCCGGAGTATTCAACCTTGCGATACTGCCAAGGCTCAAAAGATCCTGCATCGGCACAATCGCCAGTGCACTCACGGATGAGTAGGCGGAACGGAGCAGGTCCCAACCAATCTCCTTTCCTGAAACCCGCAGATAACGGTTCACATGATCACGGACGGCTTGGTCGGAACTCCGATACCAGCCGAGGCTGGTGTCGTTGTCATGTGTTCCCGGATACACCACGGAATTGGCGATCAGGTTGTGTGGGAGATAGAGATTGGACGCATCACCACCAAAAGCGAATTGCAGGATTGCCATGCCGGGAAGTCCGGTCGCGTTACGTAACTCGATTGCACTCGGGGCGAGGTTTCCCAAGTCCTCAGCAATAAGGCGACAATCGGGCAGGGCATTTTTGATGGCCTGAAAGAACTCAATACCCGGTCCTTTTTTCCATGTGCCATTTTTGGCGGTTTCCGCCTCGGCCGGGATCGACCAATACGTATCAAACCCACGGAAGTGGTCGATGCGCACGGTATCGCATAGCGCCAGATTGGCCCGCAGTCTTTCGATCCACCACGTATAGTTATCTTTTTTGTGAACCTCCCACGCGTAGAGGGGATTTCCCCAAAGTTGACCATCCTCCGAGAAGTAATCCGGAGGCACGCCCGCGACCTGTAGTGGACGTCCGGTTTTTTGATCGATTTGAAAGAGTTCCGGATTGGCCCAAACATCGGCGCTGTCAGCAGCGACGAAAATAGGCGCATCTCCGATGATACAAATCCCCCGACGGCTAGCCTCGGAGTGGACCCGATTCCATTGACCGAAGAACAAATATTGGAAGAAGGCATGAGCATCCGCGATACGCTGCACTTTGGCATTCTTACAATGCTTACTCTTTTTAGCCACCGCTGCGAAACGCGCATTTGCGGGCCAAGTCCACCACGCACCGCCACCAAAATGCTGCTTGAGCGCCATAAAATGACTGTAATCCTCCAGCCAATCGGTAGAATCAGTCTTGAATTCATTAAAATCGCCGTAGGGCTGGTAATTCTGATCCGATTCGATCCATGCATCGAACACCTGGAAAAGAAGAGACCATTTAAGTTCATAGAGGTGCCCAAAATCTATCGATTTGCGGGGGAGCGATTGCAGGGCGATAAGGTCGGCTGGTTTTAGTAATTGGACATCAACCAAGGCATGGAGATTAATCAGGTAGGGATTTCCCGCGAACGCGGAGAAACATTGATAGGGGGAATCGCCAAATCCGGTTGGTCCTAACGGGCATAATTGCCATTCGGTCAGTCCGGATTGTTGCAAAAAGTCTAAAAACTGATCCACCGTGTGATCGAGAACGCCAATGCCTTGATCTCCCGGTAAAGACGTGGGATGCAACAAAACACCCGCGGTGCGTTCCTGGAGCCAGTTGAAGAGAGGTAGAGGGGCGTTCGAAGCCATAATTTAGATTATTTACCGGTGCATGAAACACAGGAGACAGCATCAGGTTGAATTTCCAAGCGGGCTTCTGCGATGTCATCGCCACACATCAAACAGCGACCAAACGTGCCGGAGAGGAGGCGACGTTCAGCTTCGTGAAGTCGACTGCGTTCTTCCTCGCAGCGACGTTTACCGGCAAGAGCGATTTGTTGATGCTGCATAGACTCCAGTCGAGACAGTCGACCGATTGAAACGTCTGGTGAGATTGCTTCAGTATTCGAAGCCTGATCAGAGATTTCCACTTCGATAGCTTTCAATCGATCGGAAATGATACGGCGGAATTTGATTGGATCAATTAAGGCCATCTTTTGCCGCGTTCAATTTAAAGTGGGTGATGGTATTGCGATGAGATTCAAGTTGTCAGCATTTTATGAATTAGACATAATATATATTGTGCGTATTCTAGGTGGATCGAAACGTCAGGGTGCTGGACCTAAATGGCCGTTGAACGGATAATAGATGAACATTGGTTTCCCAACGACATCCTTGGCCGGAATCGTGCCCCAATAACGTCCATCGAGACTGCTGGCAGAGTTATCGCCGATTGCCAGGTATTCATCGTTCGGGACTTTTAATATTTGTCCTGCCTCCATGAGACCTAGATTTCGGTAGCCTGGGAAACGTCCCTCGAGTTCCGCATTAGATGAAAAAGCATCAGCACCCTCGATTGGTTCGCCATTTCGATACAGCACCGGTGATTTGATTTCGAGTTCATCGCCGGGACCACCAACCAAACGTTTGATATAATATTGCTCGGTCGGCCCATTCATCATGGCGTGCAAATTCGGGATATTATCCGTCCGAAAAACGAATCCATCGCCAATATCGGGTTTGCTGAAATGGTAACTAATCCGATCAACGAACAACTGATCTCCCGTCAAAATATCGAAAGACAGAATCCGATCCCCACGTTTCACGTGTTTTCCAGTGGGTAAATAAACTACTTTTCCTGCTGGGAAATCATCACTCAAAGGAAACTCATCCGCGCCGTCGAAATACGCATCCAACAAAACCTTCTGAAGATCGAAATCTCCGGGGACCGTTATCGAAACCGGCCTCTCATCGACATAAATCTCGTATACCCGCAGCTTGGCCGGAATGATAAACCATTTACGCCCGGAAATGGTTTTAGCGAGCCTCAGAAAATCGCGGGGGATACGCACTTCGCCTGAGATCGGCGCATCAATTCGGTGCGGTTTCGCCAATTGGGTGACAAATCGAAACGCCTTTCCGACTGTACCGGGCTCGTCTTCCGGACTGTGAAAAACCTGCCCCGTCATGCCATTGTAGCTAGGCCACATGGAATTCGTAGGAATCTTGAACGGTTGGAAGAAAAATGCCCGAATTCCCAAAATTACAATCGCAGCGACTAGGAAGAACTCGACGTATTCGATAAACGAATTCCTAGGATAAAATGTTCCGCCGGTGCGACGAAGCACTCCTTCAAGATTCTCAATTCCCAATTTGAGATCCTCCGCGGAGGCCTTTTTGGCTACCATCGATTTGAGGCTCTCTTTCTCCCGTTTCAGTTCGCTGAGCTCATCCGAACCCAAAATATCTCGGCGGAAATGCTCTACCTTGTCGGCCAGCTCCAACCAATTACCGGCATGCTGGCGCATTTTACGTTGGGCGGAAGCAAAGGGACCAAACACGGCGATTTTATTGAGGGGTTTTGATTATTGAGACGGACGGTAACGTTAGTTCTTCAAAACTTGAATGAAAGCATCCGGCGGAATCGAAACCCGCCCTATCTGTTTCATCTTCTTCTTGCCTTCCTTCTGTTTGTCCAACAACTTGCGTTTGCGGGAAATATCTCCGCCGTAACATTTGGCAGTCACATCCTTACGCATGACACGGACATTGTCCCGGGCGATGATGTTCCCACCGACCGCGGCTTGGATGGCCACTTTGAACATTTGGGGAGGAATGATGGCAGCCAACTTTTCGCAGAGCTCCCTGCCCTTGCCCGCGGCTTTTACGCGATGAACAATACTGGAGAACGCATCGACGGGTTCCCCGTTGATCATGATGTCCATTTTTACCAGATCGCCGGCTTTATATTCACCGAGCTCGTAGTCCATAGACCCGTAACCACGGGTAATGCTTTTCAAGCGATCGTTGAAATCGACGAGGATCTCGTTGAGCGGCAAGGTGCAGGTGAGCATGACACGGGTGGCATCAAGCGTATCCGTATTATCGATGCTACCGCGCTTCTCAATCACAAGGGACATGATGTCACCCATGGACGTATTCGGAATGTGAATTGCCGCCGTAATCGTTGGCTCCTTGATCTCGGTAATCGACCCCGGTTCGGGCAACATAACCGGATTGTCCACTTCGATCATTTCGTTGCCGTGTTTGTAGACATGATAGATCACGCTCGGGTAAGTTGAGATGATCTCAACGTCATGTTCCCGCCGGATTCGTTCCTGAATAATCTCCATATGGAGCAACCCGAGGAAGCCACAACGGAAGCCGAATCCCAGCGCGAGGGAGCTTTCCGACTGATAGACAAATGCTGCGTCATTCAGTCGCAGCCGACCCAATGCGGCTTTCAGTTTTTCGTAGTCGTTTGATTCGAGTGGATACAATCCGCAAAAGACCATCGGTCGCACTTCCTTGTAACCAGGAAGCATTTCCTTCGCGGGAGCTTTGGTCAGGGTGAGCGTATCACCCGTATTGATATCGGACGTATCTTTAATGGTCGAAACCACATAACCGACATCACCGGCGGTAAGCTCGGCTTGCTTGGCCATTTTGGGCGTAAAAATTCCGACTTCCTTGATCTCAGTCTTGACCCCCGTACCCATAAATTGCATATGATCCCCCGCCTTCAGTTTCCCTGAAAAAACCCGTCCATAAGCGATCACGCCGCGATAGGAATCGTAGAGAGAATCGAAAACCAGCGCCCGAGCCGCCGGATAGTCGTGCCAACGCGGAGCAGGAATTTTCTGAACGACAGCTTCCAAAATATCCTCGATGCCGATGCCCGATTTTCCGCTGGCAAGAATGGCTTCCCCCCCGGGAATCATGAGAATATCTTCCAACTGTTTGGTGCACATTTCCAGGTCAGCACTGGGCAGATCGATTTTGTTGATCACCGGAATGACCTTCAAATCTTGGGAAAACGCCAAATGCGCATTTGCCACGGTCTGTGCCTCGACGCCTTGGGCGGCATCAATCAAGAGCAACGCGCCTTCACACGCGGCCAAACTTCGTGAGACCTCATAGGAGAAATCGACGTGGCCGGGTGTATCCATCAAATTGAGCTTATACGGCTTACCATCCTTGGCATGGTAAGTCATCGTGACCGGATGGCTCTTGATGGTGATGCCACGCTCGCGTTCGAGATCCATGGCATCCAAATGCTGAGCTGTCAGGACACGCTGCTCAACTGTCCGGGTATGCTCCAGCAGGCGATCGGAAAGCGTGGTCTTTCCGTGATCGACGTGAGCGATTATGCAAAAATTGCGAGTGAGAGAGACGTCCATGCGAACAGAGCGGAATTTATAAATCGCCAAGGCTGATCAACCTTCGAGGTCGCTCATTTCGGAGAAACTCTTAACAGGCCAACTTCGTTCGGTGCGTCGAGCCAATCCGGACAAGATGTCATCGGGACCCAGTTCCCAGAGCTTCGTGGTGCCGCCATCGACAGCCGCCCGGGTGCAGTCTTCCCATAATACGGAGGATACGACCTGAGCAATCAGGGCTTCCTTGATGGCTTGCGGATCGGAGATTTGTTGTCCGGTGGTGTTGCTATACACGGTCAACTTCGGCGTTTCGAAGGGAATATCGGCCAAAAAGTCCGCGAATCGCGCCCGGGCCGGTTCCATTAAACGACTGTGATAGGCTCCGGCCACATTCAGCGGAATAACCCGTTTCATGCCCTGCTCTTTCCCAGCTTCCACGGCCTGAGCTACCTTGGTCTTCTCACCGGAAACAATAATCTGTCCCGGCGCATTAAAATTGGCCGCTTGAATATCATGTTGGATGCAAAGCTCATTCACCGCTTCACGCGATTCGCCAATTATGGCTGCCATGCCTCCAGTGGTTGCTTCGCATGCCTCCTGCATTAGCCGTCCCCGTTCCGCGACGATTTTGAGTCCCGTCGCAAAATCATACACCCCTGCCGCGCAACAAGCGGTCAATTCCCCGAGACTCAGCCCCAATGCAGCGGTGACGTCGTCGAGTTTTCCCTGCTCAGTAAGGGCGCCATGCAAAGCCATGCCGTGGACAAACAATGCGGGTTGGCAGACTTTGGTTTCGGTTAAACGTTCGTCCGGACCGGAAAACGAAACTTCCGCCAGATCCCAGCCCAGGATCTGCTCTGCTTGTTGGTAATACTCTCGTGCGGAGGAGCTTCCATCGTGAAGCGACCTCCCCATCCCAACTTTTTGGGCACCCTGCCCGGCAAAAAGTAATGCAATAGCCATAACGTAAACGACCAGACGTAGGGCTGTGCGGAGGTGAAACCAAGCCCCAAAAGCGATTCAACCGCGGGAAGTATTTCTTCTCTTCTTTCTGGGGCGGAAGCCAGCGGGTGGCCGGTTTCTCATCACGCGCAGATGCGGCCGATGGCAGATTCATAAGCGGGCCACTCGAAACGGGTGGGAGTAAGAGATCGTTCGCTCGGGAGATTTCAGTGGGCAGAGCCGTCTCAGCCTCGGGAAGGTTCCATTGGGCAACCAAATCGACGTAAGGGTTGTTCCGCTCAACCACGGGAGACGCACCGCTGGTATTGCCCCGTGTTCGACCGATTTCCAGCGATTCGGAAAAGCCCTCTACCGGCAGGGAAACGTCCCAGGTCACCGCGGCTTGGCGTTCTTTGCCCCAACCAAAGTTCGGACTGTGAGGATTTCGTAGAGGCGTCGGAACTGTTGCTCAACGGGTTTTCAGTTTGGGCAGTCTCGACCGCCTCCAATTTTTGCATTCGTGAAAGCAACCAATTCTCCTTCTCCCATTCCGCACGTTCCAGGGGAGTTGAGTCCTCCAGATTCGCAGTGAGCAATTGATCCGAGAATGAATTTTTTTCCCGGGCTACCGTGGGAACAAAATCCTTGGTGCCCCCGGGCTGCAATGATTGGTTGGTGGAGATCCCCTGCTGGAGGAGTTCAATTTCTCCAACCCCGCCAATCGCCCGGTCCAAGTCAGATTCCGGCTTTTCTTCGGCATTCTCCTGTGCAGTCGCCCAAGTTCCCATCGGCAGGATGAGAAAGGGGGCGAGACACCAAAATAACCGGATGGATTTCATAATTCGACCACTGGTCAGAAGCCAACTATTTGAAGAACGCCGCGCCGTGAAAAAAGCGTGCCAGTGTTCAATCAGATTGAGCAGTCACTGCTCGAAGATGCTTCCCGCTATCTGCCCAAAACCGGCATGGCCGATGCGATTGGCTACGCCCGATTGCAGGGCTCGAAGCTAACCGCCTACGTCCAACACGGCCAAACCCGCATCGACCACAACCTCGCCGAGCAAGCCATCCGACCCACCAAACTGGGCATGAAGAACGGGCTGTTCATCGGCCACCCCAGTGCGCGGAAACGTGCGGCCATGATCGACACCATCCTGGAATGCTGCCGACGCCACAAAGTCGAACCGCTCGCCTACCTCAACGACATGCTGCGCCTCCTGCCGGGCATGACCAATCATGAAGGTTGCCAAGGCCAAATTGAGCCCCCGTCATTGGACCCCGAGTCCCAAGGCTTGATCGTCAAGCCATGTCCCACACGCGCTAGAACGGACGCTTACGTTCCGACTCCTTCGGTGCTCGAAGCAGGGATTTACCAGACTCGACACAGGTATCCCGAATCAGTTTGGCAAGGTCGGGTTCAATCAACCGAGCATCCCCTGAAATATCGAAGAATTCATACTTATTCACAGCATAAAAACTCACTCTCCAATAGCTGAGGCGTTGGTGGAAAATGAACGGATAATACTGACAATTTTTTGTGCGTCACTATCAGGAAAGAGAGAAATCGGCCCGTCGGTCCCAAAGTTTGTGAAGGGGTGCTCGAAGAGCATCTTGGGATCCATTACCCCATTCTCGGTAAGGAACTCAATGATCCGGCTGATAAACTGGATCTGGTTCGCATTAAAGGCCGTTGTATCCAAATACTGGTCGAAGACCTTTTTCGCGGCACCTCGATCCAATCCAACGAGTTTTCTGACAAACACTCCGAGTTTTTCTTGTTTCCCAAAGCTCTGCTCAAATTGAGCACGATCCCCTAGCGATCCGGACTCGAACAGCATCTTCTCAAGCTCGTTTATGTCCTGCTTGGTTAAGGGCTCGTTGAGTCGAATCTTGGCCAGAACGATATGATCCTCGTGGGAAGAAATAAAATCTCGAAACTTTTTCTTATACTGCCCGCGGTCGACTGCGGCTGCCAAATGCGGAAGTTCCACTTCCTGAGCTTCTCCCATCGTGTCTTGGAAGTCTGTGACCACTACCTTGCGATTCCCCTCGGGAACTAGGATTATGAGACTTCTTAGTTTCTCCCGCAGTTTATCCAACAGTAACAGATCCACCGTTTCCCAATACTCATCAGTCAACGCTTCTTGGATCAGAACAATATGTTTCCCAATAGCCGGAATATGTTCCAACTCCGCCAGCTTTCCAAGAATCTCACGTATCCTGCCTGCCAACGCCCCCAGTGCAGGATCGTTACGTAGAACAGCGAGCTGAGTCCGCAAAATCAAAAGGTCGAAAACCTTGGCGGACACGTCTTCAGGTTCCAACTCGTTCGGCAGACCGGCGACCCGCCTGTCTAGGACCGCGTAATCATCTATGGACAGATTCTCCCATGATTCTGCGGATCGAAACTTCTCCACATACTCACGCGCCGGCCGGACGATGAAATTCTCAACGTTCATTGAGCTGACTTCGCCGCGCAGGTTCTTCACCAAATTCTCAGAAAACTGTAGATCCCGACTTTCTACAACCTCGGCTGCCTGTAGTTGCTCCTTGGAGGTTTCGTCATCCTCCCGAATCCCTCTCACGAGTTCGAGTCGCTGCCGGAACAACCTCGTGCCAATTGCCTCTTGGGCAGCTCCGTCAATACCCTCAGGGTTCGTCTGGAAGAACTCAAAATTCCCGCAAAAGTCGAAGACAGTAAAAAATTCTTTGTCACTCTCAGGTCCAAATAATCCGGGACAAAGACGTGTGCCTCGACCAATCATCTGCCAAAACTTTGTTTTTGATCGGACAATCTTAAAAAACACCAGATTCACCACATCCGGCACATCGATACCGGTGTCGAGCATATCGACAGAGATCGCTATTTGCGGCGTATCCTTTGATTCCTTTGTGGAAGAGAATTTGTCGATTAGCTCCTGCGCGTAGGGTTCTTCATTATCGATAACCCGGGCAAATTTTCCTTTTAAGTGGGGGTAATTCGCATCGAATCTTTTTTGAACGAAAACGGCGTGCTTATGGTTCTTAGCGAAGATGATCGTCTTCCCGATTTTTTCTCCCTCATCCACTCGCAGAGCATTCTGCATCACATGTTCCAAAACTTGGTCTACAGTGTTTTCATTAAACAACCATTCGTTGACGGCGGAAGCTGCCACCTTATCGGGAACCCCTCCGTCTTCGTCCCACTCCTTGAAATCCCATTCTTCTTTTTCTTCTTCGGTGAGGTCATCGTATTTGATTCCTTCCCGCGGAAACCGAATCGGCACCGAAACGAGTTTGGGGGGCAGCAAGTATTCATCTTCAACGGCCTGCTCTAGCTCGTAGGCGTAGGTCGGGACTCCTCTGGCTAGCTCAAACAATCTATAGGTGTCACGATCCACTTCCTGCCTAGGTGTCGCGGTTAGACCAATGAGGAATGAGTCGAAGTAATTGAAAATAGCCTGATAGCGTCGATAGACCGAACGATGCGCCTCATCGATTACAATGAGATCAAAGTATCCCGGCCCGAATCGTCGAACACCGCCGTCAACGTCATCAATCAATCCCATCATGGTCGGGTAGGTGGAGAGAAAGACTCGCGAGGTTGTTCGCTCCCTATCTCTCACGAGATTCACCGAAGCACTCTGCGGCAGATGAGTTTTGAATGCATTATGTGCCTGCGTGACCAATGCATTGCGATCGGCCAAAAAGAGAACGCGCTTGATCCAGCTGCATCGCTGTAGGAGATCACAGAGCGCAATGACTGTGCGGGTCTTCCCCGCTCCAGTAGCCATAACCACAAGGGCCTTCCTCTGGCCCTGAGTCATGGATTCAGTGATATGACGAATTGCCTGCTCTTGGTAGTATCGACCCGCGATCTCTTTGCTAATGGTGCCTTTAGAAAGAGCAGTCGCCGTAGTTCGGCGTTGAATCATCAACTCTAATTCATCTCGCGTGTAAAAACCACCGATTGACCGAGGCGGGTATCGCTCATCGTCCCAGACCCAGTGCTTGTAGCCATTGCTGTAGAGTATTACCGGCCGCTGTCCGAATTGGCGCTCCAGACAATCAGCGTAGAGCTTTCCTTGATTACGGCCGATCCGGGCATCCTTGGTCGTTCTTTTCGCCTCGAGAACGGCCAGTGGCATGCCATCTGAATTCCAGAGAACATAATCTACATAACCCACGCCGGAATTGTTGGGCATTCCCTGGACCTCATACTCGCGGACTTTGATCGCGCCTTCTTCAAATTCTGGATTCCACCCAACCTCACGCAGCATTCGATCGATAAGGTATTCCCGAGTTTTGGCTTCACTGTAGTCGTGCTCGACCGGCCCCCCGCGGTTCCGCTTCTTGGCCTCGGTCACTTGCTTCTTCAGCTTGGCAATTTCGGCATCATAGTTCTCGGCCGCTTCAGCACTGTCCTTTAGCTTTTTATCCTGCTCCGCTAGTTTAGACTCCAACGCCTTGATCTTCGCCAAGGAGAGCGGCTCAGCATCGCCCGAGACTGACGGTATCAAAGACTGGTCAAACCCAAGATCTTTAAAGTTCTCCGGGGAAAACTGGGTGTAGGTGCTAACCAACCAAAAACCGGCGTGGAAAAGCTCCTGCACTGCGTGGAGCGCATCATACTGTCGGATCGGCTTTTTACTGTGAACCGCCTGATTACCCAGACGTTTGATCAGATCCAGTTTCGCCCAAACCTCCGGAGCCACTGCAGCCCGAAATGTCGGCTCCTCTAGTAATGCCGCCAACTTCGAAGAGTAAGGATCTTTCAGACCACTCTCGTGAGTATAGAGCCAGTCCACGATCATCTCGACTGAACGTCGGGCGTAGAAACAACATGCTCGTGGATCCGCCATGGCGTGATCTTCCGCGCTCCTTGCTGCTTTAAAAACCAGGTCAAATTCGTTCTCTAGAAAAGTGAAATTGGAAATCCTACTCATCGCACTGAAGCAAAGTTGGTCATTCCGATTCTACAAAGCCACCTCTTACGACCCGTAGTTTGTTCAATTTGATCGGTCTCCAAAGTTCGCTCTTTTGAGTCTTGGACATTTCTCGCGGGAACTTGAAATCTGCTAGGTCGGCTCTTTGGAAGGACAGACCGTAGGCCACCGTCAGTCGCGGAAACCAGCGGGACTGCACTTGATTGAGCTCTAGGTCTCTTGGACGTGGCAAACCCAATTCGTCGGGACTTATCGGGTCATGAAACAAGGGACCGGTAAACGGCTGTCGGACCGCAAGCCGATAGGGATCTTCGCATTCACCCCCGCCCCCGAACAGCAATCGAGTGTTCTCCATTTGTCCTCGGCGAATCAGTTTTTCCTTTGATCCGGCCAGAATTCGGGTGGTGGCCTTTTTTAGGCGATCTGCAATCGTGTTTCGAGCGGATCGCAGTGGGCGAATTCCGGAGTTGGATTCCTTTTCCTGGCGCAATCGCTCCAGAGTCTTCCAGTCAGTTTTGTTGAGGGACTTTGCGGCAAGAATTTCGATCTGACTGGAGCCCAACGGGGAAACATCAGAAAAGAGATAAGCCAGCCGTTCCTGATTTTTGTGTCTGCTGAACAGAAACACGCTTTGGTCAACGGTTCCTGCTCCAACGTCGGAAAACAGATACAACCCGGTGCTGGAACTTTGAGACCGAATGAAACCTTGAACGTTCGCACTGGTTTCCGGGTAAACATGGCATGCCTCCCGGCACTCCTCATGATCGGCCGCACCTTCCACGTCTCCGACGAATGACTCAAGCGTGCTGAGATCTACTTCCGGGTGATTTGCCAGCAGATCGCTTAACATCCATGCCTTCCGAAGCGCCTCATCGAATACTTTGCAGACATCGTCTTCTTCGGCATCCGCAACCGGCACGGCACAATTTACGGCAATGAAGTCCTCAGGGTTGCTACCAAATTCGGGCAGTCTTGCCTTGATTGCCTCTTTCGCCCCGCCCAAACAGCCAGCGAGAAAATAGATCACTCCGATCTCAACGAATCTTTTAACTTCTTCAATCGACTCAGATCCCGCTGCTGCAAAAAACGGGCTCAAATCAAAATCGCTGGAGTCATTCTGGCAAACCGCCCGCAAGGCCATTTTGATGTGGGGAAGACTTTCACTGGAATAGTGTCCCAGATTGGCGTCCGCCAATGAAAACTTACCTTCGCTGAATCGGACCATACTCGGGATCAAAAAAGGAAGCTCCTGCCCTCGATTGCTATCCAGAATGTAAACCCAGGATTTATCGAGCAACACATCGCGGTAGATGCATTTGGAATAAGATGTTCCGAAATCCAGTCCGATCTGACAAAAATAGGCAGGACTATTTTTCGGTCTAGTTGCCCGAGTGGCTTTCTGTTTCCTAGCTTTGGGCTTATGTCTCTCATCCTGTTTGGCGGGAGCATTTTTTCGATTTGAGGTTACCGACTCACGCTTACGCTTTAGCGGTTCTGTGGGCTTGGACGTTTCGTCCGATGAATCACTTTTAGGTTTTTCGGTCTTGTTGGACGGAATATCGACAGGATCCGGGGTTGGGGTCTTGCCACTGTTTCCGTTCGATTGTGGCTCAGCTTCTTTTTCCCCGAAAAGCCGCTCCCGGAGTCGGCTAAAAAAACTTTCCCCTTAGGCATTCTCTTCCCCTTCGACTACACGGAATATTCCTGCGGCCACATCGTTGTAGGTCAGGTCCGTTTTAGCCCCTCCCTGCAACTCACTGAGTCGCCTCTTTTTGTTGTTTTGGGCGTTGGCGAGTCTTGCCTCCGTAGCTTTAATCACTCGGTCGCTGCGCCCTTTCATTACGAGTGTCGCCAACGCCTTTTTATCAGTGGCGATCCGTCGATCGAAGAAATTGGCAACCCGCTGTTTCTTCACCTGCTCGGCGTTTTCGTTCTCCGCCTCAAATCCGTCATAGGATTTGTTGAGTCGGGCACTTAATTTATCCTCCAAATTTCCTTTAGCGGTAGACCACGTTTCGGGTTCCACGGCGGCGTAGTCCCAACTACTTCCGTTGCGGAGTAGTGAATTGAATATCCCTTCCGCCTGTTCGGCCGGGAGCAATTTGCCGTCTTCGAGTGAGACGATTCCGTAGGCCAGGTTTTCTCGCGGCACTAGGCCATCCATTCTCCAACGCTGAACCAGATAGGCGTATTCTCCCACTGGTAGATTTGTTTTTTTCAGCTCCAGCGCGGAGATCGGATAGAAATCAGCCTCTCGCTGCTTGGTTATTTCAGTGCACCACCGAATGAGCGGTGAAATGTGATTCATGAAGTGAATTCGTTTACGCTTACCCACGGGTAGGCGTTCCAACATATCACGATGAAAGGTGATGGAGAACTCACGCTGACGAAGCGGTCGAGCAATCAAGGAGTGGTCGTTCTTGATGAAATCACTGAGAGAGGTTTGCGCCTCAGGACTTAATCTCAGGGTCAGGCACCGATCCGACGGCGTATTTTGATTTACCTCGGAGCCTTTGAAGTGGTTCTCAAAGAAATCGACCAGATAGTCTTCCAGCTCCTCGGCTTGGATATAGCGGCCCAGATCTCGGCCTTCTGTGACTTTTTTCTGCACGTAGTCTGAAAGAGCCATCAGGGCATCGCCGTCCTTCTCCAGTTCTTCGATTTGGAGAATCCGCTTTTCGAGCACTTGTTCCGTGTGCTCCATCCGCTGGTTCTGCTGCTCCTCCGTAAGAGAGTTGCTGAGCAGCTCGATTGTCAGGTTCTTGACCTCCTCACCGATGGTGGATTCGAGATCCCCTAGCGCATTGGCGAAGAGAAGCATCTTGGAATGCAGCCGGTCGAATAACCGCTCCTCAATTGTGCCACTGACCTTGAAGTTAACGACATTCAGTTTGTCTGCGGTTTGACCCACTCGGTCGATCCGGCCTATCCGCTGTTCCACCCGCATGGGGTTCCAGGGCAAATCGTAGTTTACCACGACCCGGCAAAACTGAAGATCGATGCCCTCACTGCCCACTTCAGAAGAAAGCAGCACCCGCGGACCATTGGGATCCTTGAATCGTTCGAGTTCCTCCCAGCGTTGTTCCTGATCCACCCCGCCGTGGATCACCGTGACATTGATTCCGTCGGCAATCAGACGTCGGCGCAGATATGCCAGGGTAGCTCGGTAGTAGGCAAAGATGGCCGCCTTTTCCTCCTTTAGGTCTCCCTTCTGCAACGACTCGACCAGTTTCTGGTATTTCGTATCAAAGGCTTCGAAGTCGTGGTCCAGCAGTTTACGCATTTCCTGCTCCTGCTCGAAATCATCAATTTCCTCCTGAACATCAAATTCGTCGGTGTCCCATGAGAAACCTCCCAGGCTTTCGGCATAGAGGTCACTCAATTCGCCATAGCGACCGCTCTTCATTTCTGCGGCGAACACGGGTAAGCAGCTGGCTGCTCTTAGCTGTATGCCCATGACCTTAAAAACGTGAAAAGGACGGTTATCCTGCCGGCACCGTCGCTGCACAATATCGAGAATCGCCCGGTAGAGTTTCATCTCCTCATCCGTGTAGGTGACGGTTAAGGTCACCGGAACGCGCACCGGTCGATTCTCCGCCACCTGCACCCGCCGTGTGCGATTGATATAACCACCCATGAGGTTCAGCTTTTCTGCCAAATCCTGAGCTCGGGTCACTTGGGATTTGTCGGATTCATCCAACTCGTCAAGCAGCTCAAGCAACTGCTCAAATAATGGTGACTCCCTGACGTAGGGACTCTCACCCATGCCCTGCACCCCTTCTCGAAGTAGTTCCTGATCGATCGTTGAGCGGCTCAGCGCCCGAATCGTCTTCACCGCCGGAAGATTGGCTTCCAGGAGATCCTCAAACATACCCTGAGATTCGAAGAAATCCTCGTCGATCAAGCGAAGTAACGTGTGCAGGTCGGCATTGCGATTGTTGATGGGCGTGGCCGACACACAGAGCACGGCTCCGGCACTCGCAGCCAGGCACTCACCGAGTCTGTAAGTGGTCGTGGCTGGATTGCGCATATAGTGGGCTTCATCGAAGATCACCAAATCGAACGCGTCGTAGGAGAGGTTCTTTTTCCAGTGGTTGAGTTGCCGGAGAAAGCGCGTCTTGGGGCTGCCTTCGTCGTCGGATTCTGGCTCCTCGTCCAATTGCGCCAGTTCCGGCTTGGGCGAACGTAGTCGCTCGTAGGAAGTGATCGCGACGAACGGATGAGCCGGACCGTTGGTTTTCAGCTCTGCCATCTCCTGCTGAAGGTCACGAAAATCGACGAGGCGGGCATCCAACTGAAACTTGGATCGCAATTCCTCCCGCCACTTGGCCTGCAAGATTGGCGGACACACCACCAACAGCCGTCGGGCTTGGCGCCTGGCCTGTAATTCCATCCAGATCAGTGCCGCCTCAATGGTCTTACCCAGTCCAACCTCATCAGCTATGATCAGGCGTTCGGTGGGTGAATTGATGAATTTGAGAACGGGTTTGAACTGATAGGGATAGAAATCGATCTGCGCTGCCTCCATCGAATAGATGACCTCATTGAGGGTGCCCCGGAGCTTTTCGAATGTGACAAGACGCTGTAGATCTCCCAAATCGCCGAATTTTTCTGGATGCTCCCAGGGATTGTTTTCGTCTGTTCCTGGCTGCGACGATAACACGTCCATAGGCCGAAATGCCAGGCGTCCACTGGGGAATCGTAATTGAAGCAGAACCCTCCCTCGGGTCATTCTCTGCACTCTGCCGGTGAACTGACCAGGATCCCCTGGATTCTGAGAATCGATTAACCAGTCGCCGTCTTGGAACGGAACGTCGGGATTCGAATCTTCGTCGGGCATGTAACTCGATCCTTAAGAAAGTTCGCCTTTGAAGGCGCGGGATTGGAGAGAAGCGAAAAGGGTGTCGAGCTCACTCGACTGAAGACGTTGCATTTCCTTCATGTTCTCTACTTGCATCCACAATTCGTGAAATCTGTATTGGAGTTCCATTGGTATTTTGGGAAAACGCAGTCTTTTGACCTCCTTCATATGCCTAGAATAGCCCAAATCGGGAATCCTGAACAGCTTCAGCAAAAAAAGCACAGTAGTCCCCAAGTAGTCTTGTTTTGGCGAAAGAATCTTCGCTCCGTCAGCGCCCAGCAAAAATGGCTTATCCATGTATTTTAGGTTTCTGGTGTGATCTCCAAATATCACTACAGGAAGAGGATGTTCGTAGGGTCTTTCTTCGTTCGAGTATCCTGCGATGGAATTCTGGGACTGGTCTATTATAGGCCAAGATCCTTCCGGCAAGTAATCGGTTTTGAGAATCTTGGACGCTTTGGAAGTCATATCATTCACCGCCTCATTATAGTCGATTCTATCCCAGCCCTTCGGGTTGGTGACGGGGTCCCCGAACATGTCTAGGAAGGTGGATTGAAGCAGGGTGTCGATTTGGGCGATGGATTCGCGACGCTTCTTCCTCAGCTCATCCGCCGCATCCAGAATCCCCGCAATTCGCTTCTGTTCCTCAATGGGTGGTATAGGAACCCTGATCTTATAAACTTCTGCGGGTCTGGCGCGCAGCAGCGATCCTCCGACCCCGGAGACTGTTTGCATGAATCGGAGGTGGAAAGGGTCCGATAATAAATAGTGCCTTAAGTATTCGGGCCAGAATTCCGCGCTCCTGAAGACGATCCACTCACCCGATGCGATAAGCCGCCTTTGGTTTTCTACACCAACAACCCATGATCGTCGAATGTGCGGGACGATACGAGAGATCAGAACATCGTTGGTCTGGACGATCTTCTTCGATGATCCTATCTCAGAGCCTTTCGCTATCTCTGGTTTTCCTGTATCGAATGCAGGAATACTGTATAATTCGAATTCTTCCGTGGGTGCTTTTGCGGGATCGACGGATCCTCCCCGTATCACGGCAAAGTCGCCAAGCAATTGGGAGGGCCATTTCATCCGAGCAACTCTTCTAATTTCTTCCGTCCTTCAGCGATTTCTGCATCCATCTTTGCGATCCGAGCCAAGATTTCCTGTGGAGAGTCGTATTTGATCTCCTCATACACCGTTTCCTTGTAGCGGTTGAGCGACAGGTCGTAGTCGTTTTCGGCGATTTCTGTTTTCGGCACGCAGAAACTCTGGTCCGTGCGTTTGCGATCCTTCTCGCCGATCAGATTGCCCCAGCGAGCGAGCACATCGGGAAGGTTGTTTTTGGTATGCTCCTCCTCGCTTAATGCCGCTTCCGGCAACGGCCCCAGTTTTTCCTCTGGCAGCAATGGCGTGCGTTTGTCGTCGAGGGAAATACCATCCGCCTGGATGTCGTAGAACCAGACTTTGTCTGTTCCTCCGGAATTCGTTTTGGTGAAAACAAGGATGGCCGTAGCAACACCTGCATAGGGCCGAAATACCCCCGAGGGCAACTTGATCACGGCATCGAGTTTTTGCTCCTCCACCAGCATCTGCCGTAGACCTTTGTGGGCTCGACTGGAACCGAAAAGCACGCCATCGGGAACGATTACAGCCGCCCGTCCACCGGGCTTGAGAAGGCGCATAAACAGGGCCAGGAACAGCAGCTCCGTTTTCTTCGTTTTCACAATCTGGAGCAGATCCTTGGCGCACGCTTCGTAATCGAGGCTACCCGCGAATGGTGGATTGGCTAAAATAAGAGAATATTTCTCTTCTTCGCCGGAGTGATCTTGCGATAGCGAGTCCCGGTTCACAATGCCCGGATTCTCCACCCCGTGCAGCAGCATGTTCATCGAACCGATCCGCAACATGGTCGAATCAAAGTCGAGGCCATGAAACATGTTGTTGTGAAAGTGCTGACGAAAGGTCTCGTCATTGAAGAGCTTCAGCTTCTCGGGCTGATTAAAATGCTCGACCACCGAAACGAGGAAACCAGCGGTGCCACAGGCGGGATCACATATGATGTCGGTCGGCTTGGGCTGCATGATTTCCACCATCATCCGAATGATGTGACGGGGAGTGCGGAATTGGCCGCTGTCGCCCGCCTGGCTGAGCTTGCCGAGCATATACTCGTAGAGGTCCCCCTTGGTGTCGCGGTCTTCCATGGGAATCTCGTCAAGCATGTCTACCACCCGGGCGAGTAGGCCGGCCTTCTCCGCGGGGATCATGAAATAGGCGTCCTTCATGTGCACTGCGAAGGCCGAGTCCTGCTTTCCGAGGGATTTGATAAACGGAAATACCTCGTTCGTGATGCGATGATGCATGGCCCGAGGCTCAAGGTTTTTAAATCGGGACCACCGGAGGTCCTGGTAGGCCACCTTGTCTTTGGTCACGGGGTTAGCAAAAGCCCCCCCCGGAAATATCGAAGATTCGATGTCGTCGCCGAGCAGTTTGGCCTGTTTCTCCTTTTTGGACTGCGCTTCGTCGAGCCCCTTGATGAAGAGGAGATAGGTCATTTGCTCGATCACGGCGATCGGGCTCGCGATGCCCCCGGTCCAGAAGGTGTCCCAGATCTGGTCGATCTTACTACGAATTTTTCCGGTGATCATAATTGAGATTTGAGAAACGTTGAAAAGTGGTGCTGGAGCTGAACTGGGGTAGGCTCCGTTTTCAGAAGATACCGATCCTTCGAGAGATTGATGCTTCGCCGTTTGGGTTCGACGTTAATTGACTCCATCTGGTCATTTTTTAACCAGATACCGCCAGCAAACTTCAAGAGACCCTCTTTGGTCGGGAATGGGGTCAGCAATGCGACCTCGAACTCCCGGCCATCCGAGACCCGCTGAATATGGGCAAAATACCCAGATTCGAGCAATCGTGCGGCCAATGCAGCTGGAGAAAGCAAAATCGCCTGAAGCCCAGTCTCTGCCAGGAGATCGATCCGGCCACGGATCGGACGTCCTGCGGAGTCGACTCGCTCGTAGTAGTCGCCGGAAAACCGGCAAGGGTTCATGAGTAGACTGCCTTGATCTCCTCCTAGATAGAGAAATCTGGAATCGATCAGTTCTGCACTCGAGGGGAATAGAGATTCCTCCATGTTACGGACAAATTTGGCCCGTCTCCGGCTAGCGTGCCTTTGCACAAATAGGCTGGATTCCCAGCAGTCGTTTTTTGGTGTCAGCATCGGTAAATTGGGTGTTTAGTTCAGGCTTGGCTGGCTGTTTCGGCCAACTGCGGCTCGTCTGGGTTTTCTTCGAGTAAGGTCCCTCCAACGGTTCCACCGGAAAGCGCCTGCACATCTCCGACCATGCCCGACATGTTCTCGACCGCCAGATTGATATGTTTCTCTCGCTTATTCAGGCGAGTCGTCAGGTAGGCCCGTTCCTTATCCAATTCGGCCTTCATTTCCCGGAAGGTCTCAAGGACGAGATGCACGCGCTGACGAAATTCTGAGCCGGTCAAGTAGTCGTAAAGCAGCTCCATCTTCTCCTTGGCTCCTTCACGGTGGCCCTTGGCGATCATTACCTCGTGCAGGGTGACTCGAAGGGGCACGAGCCAACGGAATCGCGGAGGCATAGTCCGTAACCCAAATACCGTCTTTCTGACCGAAGTGCGAAATGTCACTCGGAAGCGTTTCAGTCACGATGACGCCAAACTCTACGCGAGCGTTACGCATATCGGCCGCCAATTTGGTTACCCAGGTATTCTGCCACGCCTTGGTCCGTTTCGTTTCGAACAAGATCGCCCCGCAATCGCGGCCTTGGGGACTCACGACCCCAAGCTTCACATCAGCGCCTCGGGCACCCGTTGCGATTGGGTCCACCACATCGATAGGGAACGCTTGCCGGAGCTGCTGCTCAAAGTCCAATTCTAGGACTTCGCCTTGGGTCTGCATCGACCCTTGCTCCGCCTTGCGCTGCGCCTCTTGGAGCTTGATGTTTAACTCGGAAATAACTTTTTCCTTTTCCGCGATCTTCAAGCGATTGGATTCATCCTCCTTGCCTTGAATTTCCTCCCCAATCTCTTCGCGGGCTGATTCCAACCGACGAGACGATTCCAACTCAAAATCTTCCCTAGCTTGGAGCAGTTTACGTTTCTCCGCCATGAGACCCAGTTGTTCGTCTCGCAGCTTTTTAAGGGCATTCGATTTCTCGTCTCGCTCCGCCTCGAGTTCCTTCATCCGCACTCCTTGGGCTTCGGTCGCTACCTTGAGTGCCTTTTCCTCAGCTTTGGCTTTGATGTCGCCCATCTGCTTGCTCAGACGTGCCTCAACCTGCTCTTCGACTTGGACGGCCAGTTCCGCTTTTTGGCGGCTCAGTTGGATTTTGCCGTCATTCAACTCAGTCAGGCGACTCTGAAGATCATGCTCTCTAGAGAGCAGACTCGTCTCCAGCTCCTTCGAAATCCCTTCACGCAATCCGGAAAGGACGGCCTCGCTCAAAGGAAAAGCGTGTTGGCAGGAAGGGCAGTTAACACTGATGGAATCAACGTTCTCGGCGGCGGAATCAAATTTTGTGACTTGCATGGTTCGACCGATAGCGGATCCGAACCGGTTGGCACTTTTTCTGACCGTCGGCTGACGTCAGTGACAATGAGCCGGCCAGCCTGACGATTCCACCCTTACTCCTCGATGTTAACCTGATCGGCAGAAAGTTCGATCGCCACGCATCCCCCACGGAGGACCAAACGCTCGATCTGATAGGAGTCGAAATCGGCCCGCTTCAGCTTGGTCCGAATGGCGGAACACCATTTCCGGGGATCCTCGGATGGGTCGAAACTCGACGGCAGGGATCGATTTGACCAGTGGCTGGGATCATCCTCCACCAGACAATCGGTTTTGGGGCACTTAAAGGGGACATTGCTTGATTCTTGACAATCTGCCTTTCTGTAACGGATCAGGATGCGATTAATCCAACTTTGAGGAGGAGCCGACTAGTTTCTGAGGGGCACTTAAAGGGGACATTGCTTGATTCTTGACAATCTGCCTTTCTGTAACGGATCAGGATGCGATTAATCCAACTTTGAGGAGGAGCCGACTAGTTTCTGAGCGCCTGAATCGGATGGCGTCTTTAGGGGAATTATCAACGTCGACCAGAAGAACCCCAATTCGGAGGAGATAGGGCACTTAAAGGGGACATTGCTTGATTCTTGACAATCTGCCTTTCTGCAACGGATCAGGATGCGATTAATCCAACTTTGAGGAGGAGCCGACTAGTTTCTGGGGGCACTTAAAGGGGACATTGCTTGATTCTTGACAATCTGCCTTTCTGTAACGGATCAGGATGCGATTAATCCAACTTTGAGGAGGAGCCGACTAGTTTCTGAGCGCCTGAATCGGATGGCGTCTTTAGGGGAATTATCAACGTCGACCAGAAGAACCCCAATTCGGAGGAGATGGATTAAACAAAAATTGATTGGTCGGGCTACCCAAACTGGTCCACCTAAACCGTTAGTCTGGATGGGTTGATGGTGTGGTTGAGGGTGTAGGGTAAGTCAAGGGATGGGCGCAAGGAGGCCGCAGGCCGACTGGAGCCCTTCCCTTGAGTGGAGGGTTCTGATTCGAGCTTTTGTTCAAACTCGATGGGGCTGATATAACCCAACGAACCGTGGGGGCGCAGGTGATTGTATTTGCACCGCCAGGCTTCGATCACGACCCGAGCTTCGGTCAGCGTGGAGAGCATCTCGGGGTTGAGACACTCGTGGCGCAACCGAGCAGGGAAGCTTTCGATGTAACCATTCTGCCCAGGACTACCCGGCTCGAGGTAGCGCGTCTTGATCGATTCAGAGGCGAGCCAAGCTCGCAACTCCTTCTCGATAAACTCCGCGCCATTGTCGCTGCGGATATGCTCCGCAAGCCCCGTGCTCGGCAATCCGCCAGCTCATGATCGAACGCACTTTACGCGCAGTGATCTTACGATCCACGTGGATGCACCGGCTTTGCCGCGTGGAGTCATCGAGGAGCGTCAGCATGCGTAGTTTGCCCCCGCGCATCGTCGTGTCGGGCACGAAGTCCCACGTCCATACGTGATTAGGATGGGTCGCCTTCGTCGCAAGCCCCGTGGAGATCCCCCCGCGCCGTCGTTTGGGCTTCTTGACGGGCACCATCAGAGCGAGCTGCTGGCGCCACCGTGGGATCAGTCGTGATCCGACTCGCCAGCCTGCTTTCTTCAGCAGGCGAGCGATCTTCATGGAGCCCAACTCAGGGTGCTCTCGACTCATCCGGCGTAGCGCTGCCTTCACCTGGCCATCCAAGCATCAGGTTGCTTCGCCTCGTAGCCAAACGTGCGGCGATGCAGGCAAAAGGGCCGACAGGCCTCGCGAGCCGGGCAACGGCCTCGGTTCACCCTCGCGACGATGATCTGTCTTTTGTGACCGGGGCTCATGGTTTTTTTTCGAGCGCCTCCTTCAGGCGCTCTTGGCCGCGCATCTCATCGGCCAGCATGCGCTTTAACCGGGCGTTCTGCTTTTGCCGCTCTTTGAGCTGCTTGGCTTGGTCGAGCTCCATCAGGCCAAACTCGCGCTTCCAGCGGTGGAAGGTTTGCTCGCTCGATGGCGTGCTCCTGGCACACCGCCAGGATCGTCGCGGCGGCCTGCTCGGCCCCACGCAATATGCGTATCTTCTGCTCGGTCGTGTATCTTTTGCCTTTCATGGTCTGGGTCCTTTCTGGGTTCCCAGACTAACTCTCTCAATGGCTCAGTTTTCGTAACCCCGACCAACTAGCTCTCCTAAAAATCCCCACCTTGCGGACGTAGCACAATATCTTCGACGACCGTGTTTTTCGAAAGGCGGTAGATATCGTAGAACGCCCGAGCCACATCTTTGGTTGGCATCATTTTTGTAGTATCCATGCCACTGCCATCCCATGACGGCGACACCGTCGCCCCGGGATAGACCGTGGTGACGCGGACGCCTTTGGTCATCAGCTCGGTGCGCATGACTTTGGACAGTCCGGTGACACCAAACTTGGCGGCGCAGTAACCTGCTCCTTGCGCGTAGGCCTGTTGTCCGGCAATGGAGCTCATGTTAAAAATGTGGCCACTACCCTGCTTTACCATCCCTTTGGCAAACGTCTGAGAAACCAAGAATAGACTACGTAAATTGGCGTTCCAGAGCCGATCGAGATCGGTCACCGACATCTTAAGAAAATCAGTCGGCTCAAACTTGCCTGCGTTGTTGATCAATACATTGACGCGCTTAAATCGCTTGAGCACCGCCGCACTCATCCCTTTAACCGCCGCCTCGTTGCTCACGTCGCAAACAAACTGTTCCACGGTGGCGCCCGCGTTGGCGCAACTCACCACCGTCTTGCGTAGATTACGTTCGTTGCGGGCCACCAAAGCCAGCCGCACGCCCTTAATCTCTTGTGCAAAAACTTTGGCAATGCTCGCCCCAATCCCTTGGGAAGCACCAGTGATAACAACAACAGGTTTAGCCATGATGATAAGCCATTCAGAATTTGATTTTTACAAAAGGAAACAAAGAGAACAAAACCACTCCGCTGAAATCAACCACCCAAGGGCCGTTCGGACCGCAATAAGCCCTTAAAAAATGGGCATCTGTCCTCATGCGAATCCTTCGTTTCCTTATGTTGATCTAAAAACCGGGTAGTGAATCTCTAGCATACGAGGCTACGGAAATCCATGAAGTCGGCTTTGAAACCGCCCGGCACACCTTTGCAGATCACACTCACGGCGTCGTGTGAGTGCAGCGACTCGAGATGCGAACAGGCAACTTGGAAATCCTTGATGCGAGAGTCCTCGACCAGCTCCGCGTAAACCAGACGCGCGGCGTCTTCGACGAACTTGATATGTGCGCCGTTGAGTTCGGCGAACGCCTGCTCGTCCTCACGCTTCACCATGACCTGCGTTTCAGTCTTCAGTGCGTTGAGACAGTGCTCCTGCAGATCTTCAATCGTCAGCACCGCGTCGGAAGAGACCTCCACCTTCACTCGCGCTTTGGAGCGTTGGTTATGAGGAACGGCGTAGGCGCCCCGCACATCGCGAACATGTTCGGAAAGCTCGGCACTGCACGGACACGCCGAGGAGTAAACAAAATCGATCTCTATGAAGGACCGGAAGCGGCCTTGCTCATCGGTGACCCCCTCGAACGAGACGTCGTAATACTGCCAACCCGTCAGCCCGCTGCGGAGCGATTCTTGCAGCATCGGATAGGAGAAACTGATCTTAATGCGCGCATTGAGCGATTCAACCTTCTCCCGATATTTTGCCAGAATATCCTCAAGCAGCGCAGGCGTGAAAACATCGTCTTCGTGTTCATAAAACGAACGCACGATCCGGCTCATGTTGATGCCTTTGAGGTTCGCCTCCAACGACACACTGCCGGTGATCGCGGCCTGCAACGTAATGAGCTTGCCCGCGGCGGTCTTGAATTGAAGCGGCAGATGAAAGTTGGATACGCCGACTTGTTGAATCGGAACCGGCGCGCCTTGGATGGCGTCTTCGGCATCCATCATGTCCGGCAGGGATTCCCGGTAGGCCGGGGTCATTTTGAAATCGACGTCATAGCTTCGCTCGATTGACGGGTCTTCACCATCGGAGCGGTGCAGATACATGGATTTTGAGCTGATCGTATTCATTTCGTTTTTGGGTTTTTCTTCGATCAGGCGGTTGGAACGATAACCGTAGCCCCGGGAAAGCGGGATTAACTGATCTTGGTTAAGGGCTAAGAGTGGTCGGAACCGCCGACATTCCCGGCTGGTCCATAGTAGTCGACGAAGTTTCGCGGAGTTTCGAAGAGCCGAACCCGGTGCAGCCGCCCGGCTGGCAAATGGGATTCAAGCCGCCGCCAAAAGGCAATGGCCAGATTTTCCGCGGAAGGAATGACGCCACGCAACCACCGCACCTCCTCATTAAGATTGCGATGATCCACATGCTTGAGGACGCGATTCTCCATCACTGATTTCAGGTCTCCCAAGTCGACCACATAACCCGTTTCGGGTTCAGTTTCGCCGGCGACCGTGACTTCGATCACGTAGTTGTGGCCATGCCACTTGGGATTGTTGCAAGGGCCGAATGTCTCGCGGTTCCACTTCGCGCTTTTAGACGGGTTATGCAGACGGTGAGCCGCATTAAAGTGCGCCTGACGTGTAACATAGACCGGACCTGTAGGAGAGTTGGAGGAAGCGGCTGACATAGGAGGACGACAACGTGCCCCGAAGTCCCCCGCCGTCAACGCCCCACCCGCATTTGCCGACGAGGGTTAACCAAATTGCGCACTCTGTTACCCCGTGGGAGCTATTTTGGCTAAAAGACCCCTTGCACTCGACCACCGGGACCAATTCTCCTCCTAGCCGATGGCGATGCGTTTCAGAATTTTAGGTAGCGGCAGCTCGGGCAATGCAGCTCTGCTCGAGACAGAGACCACGCGCGTGCTCATCGATGCGGGGGTTTCCGGACGCAAACTGCGGCAAATGCTACACGACTCCGGAACGAGTCTCGACGATGTCGACGCCATCTTCCTCACCCACGAACACGGTGACCATACCGCTGGAATCGACGCCCTGAAGAAACACCCCCGCGTGATTGTGTTCGCCAACGCCGCGACCTCCCGGGCGGTGCAGGCCAAGCTCAAACACCCTGCCACATGGCAAGTCTTTGAAACAGGATCCCGGTTTCGTTTTCGCGACCTTGAGGTTGATGCCTTCTCCGTGCCCCACGATGCCCAAGACCCGGTGGGGTTCGCATTCACGTCCGGTCAAGAAGACGATCTGTTCGCACCCCGCCGCACCCTCACTTGGCTCACAGACCTTGGGCACATTCCCCAACACGTGCGTCGACGTATCGAGGAGGCCGATCTCCTTGGCATCGAATCGAATCATTGTGCCCGACTGCTCGAATCAGACATTCGTCGCCCCTGGTCGACCAAACAGCGGATTCTGGGCCGCCATGGCCACCTCTCCAACGACGGCGTCCGGGAGATTCTCGAAGAAATTTCCAGTCCGCGCTGGCGTCATATTTGCCTCACTCACGTCTCCCGCGACTGCAACAGCATAGACGCGGTGGAGACCTCGATCAGCTCCCTGCGGAGCCGGTTGACGGTTTGCAAAATCTCCATCGTAGCACCCGGGGGAGAGACCCCCTTCATCGATCTCGTCTAAAGAGTGACCGAACTGTCACGTGAGGACAGGACCTTACCGATTGCGGCGAAGTGTCACGGTCGCCATGGTCGCAGCCAAATCATGACCGAAGCACCACAGCCCATGCGGCAAACCAAGATCGTTTTCACCCTTGGCCCCGCCACGCAAAGCGAGGAAATGCTCGAGAAGCTCATCATGGGCGGAGCCGACGTCGACGTGGCTCGCCTCAATATGGCTCACGCCGACCACGAGTGGACTCGCATGGTGATCCGCCGTATCCGTGACGTTTCCCAACGGGTGGGTCGCGAGATCGCCATCATGATGGATATCAAAGGCCCCGAGATTCGCACGGGTGATGTCGAAGCCCCGTTGGAACTGAAGGCGGGCGAAGAGTTCGATTTTACCGTCCGCCCGGGAGGCGAACCCGGAGTAAGTCCGGAAGAGGTGCGCTCAGTCGGCGTGAACTATGAGAACCTCATGAACGATATCTCCATCGGCGACATCGTGCTGGTGGACAGTGGTCTGATGCGTTTCGAGGTGCTAGACAAGATCGATAACCGCCGGATCCGGTGCAAGGTGCTGACGGATGGGCAACTGACCTCCCGCCGGCATATCAATCTCCCCGGCGTGAAGGTAAACTTGCCCGCTTTTACCGAGAAGGATCGAAGGGATACCTTGGTCGGGATCGAGGAGGGCATCGACTTCGTGGCCCTTTCCTTCGTGCGAGAGGGAAAAGACATTGTAACGCTGCGCAACTTCCTAATGGAAAACGATTCACGGGCTCGCATCATCGCCAAAATCGAGGATCAGTCCGCCATCGCGAACCTCGAAGAGATTATCCATGAGTGCGACGCCCTCATGGTAGCCCGAGGTGATCTGGGCATTGAATGTCCCCTAGAAGACCTACCGGTGATCCAGCGTCGAGCGCTCAAGGCCTGCTTTGACCGCGGACGCGCCGTCATCATCGCCACGCACATGCTTGAGTCGATGATCGAATCACCCGGGCCGACCCGGGCCGAGATCACTGATGTCGCGAACGCGGTCTACGAGGAAGCGGACTGCGTCATGCTTTCCGGGGAGACCACGATCGGAAAATACCCTATCGAGTGCGTGCAAACGCTCGATCGCATCGCGCGTCGCATCGAGGAAGAGGGCGACGTGGCGTTCGAGGAGCCGCTGCTGTTGAAGGGCGAAAAGATCGACGTTCTCAAATCCGCCATTGTCCTCGCCAATCAGATCGAAGGATCGGCTCTGCTAACATTTACCCGCCGTGGGTTTATGGCCCAGACTCTGGCAGCTCTGCGCCCCGCCGAAGCTCCGATCTTTGCCATGACCAACTCGGTAAACACCCTTCGCCAACTGCGTTTGCTCCGAGGTGTGTTTCCCTTCGTCATGCCATTGACCTCGGATCCCAATGATTCGATCGAAAATGCCATGCGTCTGCTTCTGAGGGAGGGATTCGTGAAGACGGGAACAAAACTGATCGTCGCGACAGATATTCTTTCGCATGATCGACTGGTTGATAGTGTGCAGCTTCGCACGGTTCGCGGGAATTAGATGGAAGCCTCCACTCTCTCAGGTTGAGTAGTTTTCCCCATTTGATCTTGTGCGGAAAAGTCTCTCCCTGTCTGGCACGTTGAAACCCCCCTCCTGAAATCCTCTGCTATAGCCTCTCGGTTTCGATCCTCTTGGGATCGGCCAGTATGCTGTCGGGATCGGGGACCTACCCGCCAGCCTCGCCTCGCCTGAAGGCCGATATCACCAAGGAAATTGATCCGCAAGCCTACAACCTCGGCAAGCTGATCTATGCGGGCCGGGCAAAACTCGCTGGGGCAAAACTCTCGAACGAGGAGGTTGCCGAGAACCTCAAAATACTGAGCGGAGTGATGGCACTTATCCCGGAACGGGCGCAGGCCAAATTGGACATCGATCAGCTATCCGGGCAATTGAACAATGCAGAGGAAAATGCCCTCATCTACTATCTGCGTCTGCGATTTCGGGTTGCGGAGGTGGACGAATGAAATGCTCGTCTCTGTTCTTGGCGAGTATTCTAGCGACGACACCATCGCTCTTTGCCACCGACGCCTACCTACTCGCTCCGGGAACGGGTAATCTCTACCCTGTGGCGTCATTGCAATGGGCAACCGATTTTTGGTTCAACAATACGGCGGCAACTCTCCCGGGACATCTCACCCAGACAACCGTCGGCGTAGACGCGGAATACGGTGTCGCGGAAAATATGGCTCTGGACGAGTCCGACGCGACCGATTGGGACGACCGAGAAGGCCATCCTCATCGAGGCCGAGAGCGGCCGCAACGGCCAATTCAGGGCGCATTGGCTCCCCAAGAGCATGCTCCGCGCCGTGCGCGAGGACATGAGCGTAGGTTATGTCCGGTATTGGCTCGACCTGCCCGAGTGGCTCGCCGACCGCGAGCAATTGTGGATCAGTGTCCTGGCCACCGGGAAGGAGGCCCAAGAATGAGCGCGCAGAAGCCGGCCGCCAAGGTGCCCGCCCCCGGCACCAGCCACAACCACGCCCCATGGAAGACCAATGGAATACAACATTCGCAAGTCCGTCCATGAGGAGCGGCCCCCCTCATGGTCCAGCACCAAGCTGGTCTATGCCCGCTAACTCACCGACGACGACGGCAAACTTGCCTTTGACACTGTTGGTGAGGCCGTGGACCACCTCCGGGCCATGGATAACGTGCGGTTCTTGCCAGCCCGGCGGCATTTTATTGATGACCACAAATTGTCGGAATATGTCAATTACACCATTGTCAGTTCCCGCACCAGGGAGGGACATGGCAGCATAGACGACGAGATTGCAAGGGGCCTGTTCTGGGGCCTGATCCCATTTGTTGGCAGGGACAGCGCCAACGACCTCGAATAGCGCCACCTCCGGGCCGGGGAGCTGGTCCGGTGATCACCGGCAAAAGCGCATCGAGCAATGCCGGATCCATCTGGAGCGCCTCGTCCTCCGGCTCTGGCAACGCGGCTGGACGCTGGATCGCGGAAGTGTTCATCGATATCGACGACGGCGGCACGCTCGACTCGCTTGGAGCAGCCCTCGAGGCCCACGGCCACGCCACACCAATCGACTAATAATCGCAAAAATGTGTCCCAAACCTTTGTGATTTCCCCGTTTTTGCCGACCGAGTGTCCCAAACCAGTGGACCCGATAAAAATGGGGTCCTGGGGACGTTTATCCCTCTGTAGTTCAGGGTATTTCAGCCTTGCACAGGCTTTTTCAAGGTGTCCCAACCCAGCTGAGAAGGATCGGATATCTCCTTGGGGGTTTCGATGGTTAACTACCAAGGAGGCCCGGTCGGGGTGTCCTCGTGTTGACTCAGGACGATCAGAACACTCGTCACGGGATGACAGATACCCGTTTCGGAATTTCCTATCGCATCCTGGACGAGTTTCAGTCGATTAACGAAGCCGCCCCCACCATCACTCTCCGCTTGGGCGGGATCGTGCGGGGGACTTATAATACCGGGTTTCTCAATTCCGTTTCCGACGGAGCCAATGGAGTCGAAGTCGGAGCGAAATTCGGCAAAGTCTTCATCGCTTCCAGTTCCGGTATCTACGGGGATATCGCTTACCGTTGGCTCAGCTCCACGGTTCCCGATGAGTGGGAAGTCGGACTCGGTGTCTACAAAACGTGGGGCAAACTCACCTACTCGGCGGGACTTCGTGAGAAACATTCTGTCGATCGCATTGATATCCTCAGTCCTGGTTTTACTTTGGAACGATTCACCGATGTGCAGAAGAAAAATCGCTCCGCTGAACTCAGCGTGACATGGAACCTCAAACCGAGTTCATTTATTTCCCTCGGCTACGCCCGCACACTCGACGGAGAAAACACCCCGAAGAAGAACGTCATCGTGACCGCGATGAGTATCAACTTGTAGTCGGCGGGATTTCAGCGCCTTTTCGGCGGCGCCAAAAATAGGCCGCCGAGATCACTAGGATAACAACGAGGACTTCAACCGGTCGGGTCCACCAAGGGTGAGCATAACCCGCCGTCGCTCCCCCGACACTACTCCAACCATGGGCGTAAAGGCTATGGGCATGGCGAGAAGCACCCCTATCCCCCAAGCGGAAGGCCGAACCGCCCACCCCGGCAAGAGCCACAAGGCATACCAAGGGTTAAATACTGGTGACCACAAAAACAATACCCCCAACACCGCCGCCACGGGTGGTGGTGTCCCCGTATCACCCGCCCGCCACCACTTCCACCAAAGTCCCCCGGCGATAACCAACACGAGAAACATCGCCGCACCCTGGGCACTCGATTCCGGCAGTATGCCTTTCAAAAGAGCGTAACCAGTCGAATTGTATTCAAACTCTGACGACATAATTCCCAACGCATCCAATCCCACCCAACTTCCCTGCAAAAAAAAGGGGACATACAGGGAGGCCAACGCACCCAATACGATCAACGCTGCCTTGATCCCATAGCGGCACGCCACGAAAGGAAACATCACCGCTCCGAAAATCTTGGTGCCGATGGCGAGCGATACTCCTCCCATGACTCCGGCTGATCGGCCACGTTGCCACGTTGCCATCGCCAGCGCCCATGCGGCCACGCCCACCCCGTCCACATGACCAGCGAACGCGACTTCAGTGACGGCCAAAGGACACCACCACAGCACAAGCCCGATACGCCAGGAAACATGGCGACTCAACAGCCACCAGCCCCCCCCCAACTCCAGCAACACCAGAACAAATTTCCACACGATCAGTTTTCCTGCTCCCAGCCATGCGGCCACCGCGAAACAAACCTGAGCCACCGGACCGTAAACGGTCGGCACTTCCGGGTGGTTTAAAAGGTCCAATGCATCGACCACCGAATCAGGAATGTCTCCTTCCCGTCCGAACGAGTCCATCGGTGCGCGACCATAGGGATCTCCGGCCGAAACCGTCTGGTATCCATCCCACAGATACTGATAAAAATCGTCTTCCCAACTCGGTTCCGTCGCCAACCCGACCAATCGAAAAGCAATCGCCCAGCCAATGATAGCCGTTTTTGAGAAGCCTCCCGGCTGACCAAATCGAGCCACCACGGCCAATGAAGTCCAACCCACGAAGGTCGCCAACAACAACCAGGGCCGCGCCTCGGGGTCGCCTGCGTGGAGCGCCAGAAGGCCATATGCCACCAACGCGGCAACTCCTCCGCCATGGATCCAGCCGTGAGATCGTCCGGCTACCACGGTGTCTTGGTCAAGCCACCACGACGGTGCGAACGGACGTGGACGGCTTCCTTTTGATGCTTGGTTTTTACGGGCACCTCCAGCGGGAAAACTTGTTTAAGATCATCCGGTAACTGCTCCCAGTCGTCTGGTGGCAACAACAACTCCTAGGCAGCGGCAGCACCACAGAGATGAGCAGTTCGATTCACGAGGTTTCCAATTGCGGTATAGTCGCGCCGTGCCTCCGACCCCACCGCTCCGAAGACGACTTTTCCCCCACCAATTGCGCCGCCCAGTTTCCATGTTTCAGGCCAGTCGGTTGTCTGCAGCTGCACGCGGGAATACAACTCGCGGCCACACTTCACCGCCCGCTCGAGATTGTCAGGATGCCCGGAAAATATCGCCAATACCGCATCCCCCATGAACTTGTCGACAGCACCGCCATGCGCGACCACCACCTCCGTTTGCAGCGACAGCAATTCATTCAATTTACGGAGCAGCTCATCCGCCGGCATGTTTGCCGCTGATTTGGTAAACCCCCGCACGTCTGTCATCAAAACAACCGCTTCCCGCACCTGCCCGTCCATCCAATCCTCCACGTAACGGCTTTTCTCCACCGCCTGCGCGGTGAACTTGGAGACAAAGGGCAGTAGCTTCAGTTTCTCACCGACGGAAAACGCCATCGCATTGAAGGACTCCGCCATCGCGGCAATTTCATCCTTGGTTTTGAAATTTAGCGCGACATCGGTTTCCCCCCGTTCGAATCGCTTGATGGCCAACGACAGTTTTTCGATTCCAGAAGTGAGTCGACCGGTCAGCATCAATACCGCAAAGAGCCCGATCACGATTGCAAATCCAGCCACCAGAGCCTCGATGAGGATTTTGTCTCGCAGAGTCCGATCATACCGATCGACCTGGGCATCTACTTCGAGCACGGCGACGATTTCATCTAAACTATTGTAGATCGGAGCATAGCCGCTGATCCACTCCCCCCACGTCGGATTCGTAGATATCAGTCGAAGTAATCTCTCCTTCCTGAATCGCGCGAAGGAAGGCCTGTCGATTTTGATCACGAATCGTATAACGATTGACGATATAGGGTGCCTCCGCGGTCATCACCACAAACTCGGTTTGAAACGGGTCATCCTCCGCGAGCGGTCGCAAAACATATATTTCTTCCCGCGATAAATCGTTGTGCTGACAAATTCGCTCCAAGACCGAACGAGCCAGCTGAAACTCATCGGTGAGGTAATCGAGCTGAAATTCTATCAACTCTAGATCATCACCATTGATCGCCACCGCACCGGTTCCGGCGATCGTTTGCACCCGTTGCTGAAAATGCTCCAGACCTCCACCCGGCTCATCAGAAAGTTGGTCACAAACAGCGCACCTGCCACCAGAACTGACAATCCCACCATCGCCATCGCCGCCCGAAACCTCAGCTGGCGCCACCAAGGAATTTTGGCCGCAAATGGGGAGGTTACGGCTTTGTTAGTAGTCACGGGCAGCGGATCGGAATTTTCTGAAAACTGAGAATACTAAGGGCTTAGCGCAGGTCACGAATCGATTCCCAATCGTGTATCTTGTCGACGTCTCTGAGCACCGCGAGTTCGGAATGACTCAACCCCCGCTCAGCTATGATTTCACGAGTGCGAGCTGCGACTGAACTTGTGCTCCAGGCCACATCCTTAAACAACGCCAGATGAGGGACTGAAAACCCTAGAAGATAATAGCCGCCGTCCTCAGAGGGACCGAGCACCACATCCTTTTCCTTCAAAACCCGGTCAGCTTGTTCGAATTCCGCGACGCCCAATTGAGGGCAATCTCCACCAATCAACATCACCGATCTCGCCCCGCGGGAAAACGCCTCCCGAGTCGCGTAGCTCAGGCGTTCGCCAAGCCCGTCAACGACTTGCGGCCAGAAAGACCGGGAGGACGATTCCCCCAACCACGCCTTCATCACATCCGCTGCGTTCGCCGGCGAAAAATGAACCTCCACCGGCCAATCGGGTGGAAAGGCAGAAAGCTGTCGCTCAACCAATCGACGGTAAATTTCCAAGGCCGCTTCGTCACCTACGTCCCGGGCCAAACGAGTTTTTACCTGCCCCGCTACGGGTGCTTTGAGGAAAATCAGGATGGTTGGATTCATGTTCGGACCTCCCGGGAGCGGCTCCACCAAAAGCCGATTAGTAAAGGACCCCAAAGCAAAAGTTTCTCAAGTGGCGACTGAACCCAGTCTCCGGTGCGAGCCTGCGTTTCCCACAACCAAAAATAGCCAAAACCACTTACACCCAACCAACGTAGTCCCAGATTCCGGGAAGCGACCGCAAAGGGCAGCACCCAGACAAAATACCATGCGTGCACCGATGGAGCGAAGATCAAGAGCGCCACCAGAAAGGTTTCCGTAAACTGCAACAACGTGCGGGCCCGAAAAAATATAACCGCCGCGACCGGTGCGAAGAAAGCCACGAGCCAACCGTTTTTGTATGCCGACGCCGGCCAGACCATTTCGAGCAACCACGGAAACAACTCGGAGGTTCGCGCTTCCTTCACAAACGTCTTGGGCGCGAGAGGCCCAATTTCGCCAAAATCGATCTTGAACCACGCCAATGCCAACAACACCGGCAATGCCCCCAAGACCGCCAAAATCACCGCTCCCTTAAGATCACGCCGCTTGAGTTTTGCCCAGACAACCCACGCCAACAACGGCGCCGTAATCCATTTTACCCCTGCGGCCACTCCCATCCACCAGGCCGAAACTCCTCCATGAAAGTAACCCATTAGGTTACTTTCCTCTTCAATCGTCTTCTCCCAAGCGAGCCATCCGGCTACCATGGCGAGGAGCAACACGGGCTCATAGTGAGTGCCTCCGGCACCGACGTAGATGACCAATGGATTCCACGCGTAAAGCACCGTTCGTCCCAATCCGAATCGTTTGGCCAGCAACGCCGTGACCCCCAAGTCGGCCGCGATGAAGATCAACTTCAACCCTAACACGGTTCCAAACAGCGCCGCCGAGAACCGTAGTAACAACTGCGCGATTGGTGGATAAATTGCCGTGGTTTCGGCGTGGTTTATTCCTACCCAGGTGGCGTCACGAAGGGTGGCCAACTCAGGCGCGATGGGCGCGAACAAATACGGGGAATAACCTTCGATTTGGATGCGTCCCTCCCAGAGATAGCGCCACACATCATCCCCCGGCGTCATGGGGAGCAACGCCACTCGCGCGACCAGTGCGACGGCCCAAAACCACCACCACGATATCTTCCGCGGAGTCGCCGCCAGCATCCAGCCCAAGCTCATGATCCCGGCCGCGCCTAAAAACTGGGGCACCGTGCCAGCGACCGCAAAGTCTCCCTGCCCACTCATCATCCACGCTCCGACCAGCAGCAGCAGCCCTCCGGCTTTATAACCATATTGGTTAAAGTTCCAACGGTTGAGCCACACTTGGCCTAGGGTTGTTAGAATAATAGTTCCAGCGGCAATGCTGCCGCGGATGGTTCCCGAAATCTTGGAACGTCCGCCTCCCCGTCGCCGGTAGCCCACCGGCAACTCCACGATCCGAGCCCCCTCCTCCGCGGCGCGAACCTGCATCTCGATCGTCCAGCCAAAACCCCGATCCCGCATGTCAATGCGTTCGAGCAGCGAGCGCCGGATGAGGCGCAGCGGCCCAAGGTCACCGTAGCTTTGACGCCAACCCCAATTGATCAGCGTAGTCGCCAAGCCATTACCGAACTGCTGCACCGGAGTCATCGCACCCCGCGCTTTGGCCGAGGAACGCCGGTTTCCCAATACAAAATTTGCGCCGTCTTTGGCGGCTGATACTAGGCGCGTGACGTCCGCCAAATCGTCGCTGCCATCCGCGTCGCAAAAAAGAACCCACTCCACCTCAGTGTCGAGTTTCTGATAGCCGGTCCAGCAGGCTTGCCCATACCCACGAATCGGCTCGCTGATCACCTCCGCACCGGCCTCACGAGCGACTTCAGCCGTGCGATCCACACTCCCGTTATCCATTACCCGGATGCGATGCAGCCCCTGCTCGCGCATCGACGCCACCACCCCACCAATGGTTTCCTCCTCATCAAGAGCCGGGATAATGACTTGAATGGAATCGAGCATGGACAACTACGGGAGAACGCAGACAGCGCGTTTCTTCCCCGCAATCGCAATTACCGGCGCTTAAGCCGGGAGATTCAATTCAAACACTGCGCCACCGTCGGGCGCATTGCTGACCGAGGCATCACCGTCGTGAGCCCGCATGATCGCCCGCACCATGCTCAATCCCAGTCCCAAACCGCTCTGGGTCCGGCTTTGATCACAGCGATAAAGACGCTCCCAAATGCGAGCCTGCTCTTCGTCCGGCACCCCGGGGCCGCTGTCGGTGACACACATCACAGCCCGATCTTCTTTCAAAAATGCCTGCACTCGAACCGAGCCTCCTTCAGAGGTATATTTGACAGCGTTATCGACCAAGTTGGCCGCCGCTTGCCGTAAACGCGTGGGGTCACCAAAAATGGGCACGGGATCCGAGGGCGCGATCTCCAGGCTGACTCCAGCTGCTTCGGCCACTTCCTCATAGAGCTCGGCGGCATGGCGAGTTATTTCACCAAAATCGCAGGTAACTTTCTCGAGTTTCATCATCCCGGCTTCCGCCTCCGAGATCTCCATGAGCGTCCGCAACAGCGCCAAAACCTGATCACTCCGCTCGATAACATCTCCCAAGGTTTCGCCCGTTGCCGAATCCATGTCGGGTCGCTGCAAAGCCGACTCGGCTGACAGCCGCAATCCCGCCAAAGGCGTCCGGAGGTCATGGGCGACATTGTCCAACGTCTCCCGCATCGCTCTCAGCAATCCCGCGTTTTTATCGAGGACGCTATTGAAATGCCGCACGAGCTCGGCGACTTCGTCATCGGTTTCGGGCAGAGGCACCCGGGCGTCCAGCTTTCCGGTGGAGATGATCGAACGCGCCGTCTCGACCACTCCGCGCAGGGGTCGGGTCGACCGACGCGCCGTCATATAACCTGCGCCCACCCCCATAAGAACAACCGCGCCCGCTACCCAAGCGAAGGTGTTGCGCAAGGGTTGCAACAGAGTCACCCGACTGTCCGTGGCTCGACCAATTTGCAATAGATAGTCGCCTGGCAGCGCCTGCGAAACGATCGCCAGATCACGCTCGGCATCCCGCGTGATCCGCACCCGTAACACGGTTTGCTCCCGCCAACGGCCCCACCCGTCCAGCACCCGCACCACCGCTTCATCCGACTCCAGCCAGTCCGGGGGGATCTTGCCCCAAACCTGACTACCTTCCGGACCGACCAACCGCAGGAAGAACGAACGCACATTCGGTTGCTGGCTGTCTTCGGTGATTCGACGCTGCAGTCCGCGCACACCGCTTTGGGTCAAAACGGTGGAATACTGCTGCAGGCGTTGCTGCAAATCTTCGTAGTCGCGTGCCTCAATTTGTTCGCCGAGCAGCCAGTAAAGCAGTGCAAAGATCGCCACGAAGCCGACGGTAAACCATCCGGCAAACCACAGACTGAACCGCCACGCCAGCGATCGCCTCAGTTGATCAATGCCGGCCATGCAAAATATAACCGACGCCACGGACCGTTTCGATGCGGGTCTTTTCGGGATCAACCTTGCTGCGCAGCCGCGAGACGAGCACATCGACAACATTGGTCTGAGGATCAAAACTGTAATCCCACACATGCTCCAGTATCATCGTCTTGGTTACAGGACGATTGGGGTGGCGCATCAGATAAGCCAACAACGCGAACTCGCGCGGTTGTAATTCCACGTTCTCCTCGCCGACCTTGATTATTCGGGTAACCAGGTCGAGTTCAACGTCGCCCACTTCCAGTCGCGTGGCCTCTGGTGCCCTCGTCGATCGGCGCATCAAAGCCTGCACGCGAGCGGATAATTCGGCGAATGCGAACGGTTTGGTAAGGTAGTCGTCACCGCCCGCCTGCAGGCCTTTGACCCGGTCTTCGACCGTCGAACGCGCGCTGAGGAAAAGCACGGGGAGCTCGGGTAGGGAAAGGCGCAGTCGCTTCACCAGCGACAGGCCATTGAGGCCCGGAAGCATCACATCCACGACGGCCGCGTCATACGACGTGGTGGTCGCAAGAGTAAGCCCGGTGTCACCATCGGCGGCATGGTCAACAGCGTAGCCCTCCTGCTTCAGGCCTTTGACCACAAAGGAGGCAATTTTTGCATCATCTTCGACGATTAATATTCGCACGGTTTCCAACATGAGGGGGAAAGGGGACAGAGTCAGGCCGAAATAAAATCGCCCCGGAAATCAATCTTGATCGCTTTGATCATGACATCTCTCCGGGGCGGATTTTTGACCTAACACCAATACTAACGAACTAAACCTAACAGAAAGAGGAGAAGATTGATCGGGCGGACTACGCTGCCCGATCATCTCTCGAGAATTTTAGCGATCGGACTCGTCGACTACGATGAATCGAAAACCGAAGCGGAAATTGTAGATGCGCAGGAGAGTCAGCATCGAGGGAGTGGATTCCTCTGTGAGGCGCATGGCGTCGTCGGCATCACGAACCCGCTCGCGGTTGATCTCGACGATCACATCGCCTTGACGCAGGCCGGCCTCAGCGGCGGCGGAATCGGCTTCGACGCCGGTGACCAACGCGCCCATGACCCGCGCAGGGATACCAAATTGACGGCGGGATTCGCGGTCGATATTGCTGACACCGACTCCCTCTAACAGACCTTCGTTGCCGGAGCTGGCCTCTGGGTTACCAATATCTTCGCGACTTCCTACGATAGCTTCGATTTCTTCCGTCTCTCCATCGCGGATGACGGTGAGTGTGACTTCGTTGCCGGGACGCACATCGGCAATTGCGAAGCGCAGCTCGCGGAACGAATTCATTTCGCGACCATCCAGGTGGGTGATGATGTCTCCGGCGATGAGACCCGCACGGTCCGCGGGAGTGTCTTCGGTGATTTCCCTCACCAAGGTGCCGCGTTGACCTTCATCCACCTCAAACATCATCGCCATTTCGCGGGTGAGGTCGTCGCCATAAAATCCGAGGAAACCACGCACGACCTCACCATGGGTGGCGAGTTGCTGCATGATGTTGCGAGCGAGATTGGAAGGGATGGCAAAACCGATTCCCATGAAGCCGCCGCTGCGGCTAAGGATGGCCGTGTTGATTCCGACCAAACGACCTTCGGCATCGACGAGAGCGCCACCGGAATTGCCCGGGTTAATCGCCGCGTCGGTCTGAATAAAGTCTTCGTAACCCAGTCCCATCGTAGCACGACCGAGCGCGCTGACGATTCCGCTGGTGACCGTCTGGCCCAAACCGAACGGATTACCAATGGCGAGGACGGTGTCGCCCACTTCCACGTCATCACTATCGGCAAACGTCAAGGCAGGCAGGTCCTCGAGATCGATTTTGATAACAGCCAGATCAGAGTCCGGGTCGGTTCCGACGATCACGGCGGAAACTTCCCGACGGTCGGATAGCGTCACCTCAATCTCCGCTGCGTTTTGCACCACGTGATTGTTGGTCAGAATGTAGCCATCGGAACTGACGATCACGCCGGAGCCCGATCCCTGTTCAGGTGGGCGCTGGGGTTGTTCTTCAAGATCGTCGGGGATCCCAAAGAATCGGCGCCAGCGCGGATCTTGGAGAAACGGGGGCAAGTCCGCCTCGGTGATGCGTTCGGCTTCAGCGGTCACGTTGACCTGCACTACCGCTGGAGCAGCCTCTTGGACCATAGGAGCAAAACTATTTCCATTCGACCGGTCCAAGGGACGATCATCGACGGCGACCACAACCTTGTCTTCGGTGTGATCGTTGGCGATGGCGGCAGCGGTCCAACCGAGGGCACCGGCAGCAAGGAGAATGGCGACCCCGCGCAGTCGACGAGACTTGCGGGCGGAATAAGTGGTGAAGGCGTTCATGACTTTAGATAAATTGGGAATTGATTTCCCGCAACTTACCACGACTGCCTTACCAGTTCCTTGCGGGAACCTTACATAATTGAAAGGTAACGGCCTATGCCGACGCCGCCACGATTTCTCGATCCAACTGGAAAACGGGCATATCACCGCGGTTGCGGATGTTTACCACCCCAACCGGCGAAACCGAAAATTCATCCTTAAGTAGCACGACCGTTTCGCCCGAGATTTGGATACGATCCGCCACTCCTTGGGATTCCAGCCGGCTGGCCAGATTTACGGTGTCTCCCCAGAGATCGTAGACGAACTTCCGCGAGCCAATAATACCCGCCATGACGGGGCCGCTGTGGAGGCCGATTCGCACGAACCATTCGACTCCGTGTCGCCGGTTGAAAGCATTGACCGCATGTTTGATCGCCAGCGCCATTCGGGCTCCTCGATGGGCATGATCGGGGGTCGCGTTGGGCACCCCCGCAACAGCCATGTAGGCATCTCCGATGGTCTTGATCTTCTCCATGCCGTGCGCATCGGTCACCGCATCGAAGCTGCTGAAAAGTCTGTTGAGCAAATGAACCGTCGTGTCAGGCGCGGTGCGGGCGGCGATAAAGGTGAAGCCGACGATGTCGATAAACATCACTGTCGCAGCCGGAACCTCATCAACGATGTTGCGTTCGCCCGACTTCAAACGATCCGCAATGGCCGAAGGCAAAATCGAAAGCAGGAGTTGGTCGGATTTTTCACGCTCTTCCTGAATTTGTTCGAGGTATCTCGCCTCTTTATCCCGCAGGCGCTTCTTTTCCAGAGAGGCATTGATCCGGGCTCAGAGCACCACCGAATTGAAAGGCTTCGGCACGTAGTCCTCGGCACCCGCAGTGATGCATCGGGCAGTCGTGTCCGCATCATCCAGTGCACTCAACATCACGACGGGAATCTTGCTCCATTTCGGATGCTTGCGGATATGCTCCAGCGTTCCGAAACCATCGAGTTCCGGCATCAACACGTCCAGCAGGACCAAATCAAAATCTTCCCGTGCCAGCGCATCGAGCGCTTCCAACCCATCACCGGCCAATACGATCTCAAACCCCATGTGGTGGAGTCGACGTCAGATCATTTCGCGGTTCAGGCGATCGTCATCGACGACCAGTAGCTTATCGACCTCCTTGTCTTTCGACTGATTGGCAACCGGTGGCAGGGATTCCGAAAAAGGAAAAACCGAATCGGACTTCTGCCCATCGACATCCTCCCAAGCCGTGACATCCAAAGCAGACCGTAGATTATGAACCGCTGAACCGATTTTCCCCAAATCCTCGACGACCGCGACACTCCCCTGCTCTCCCGCGAGCAAACCCGACTTGGCGCAGGCTTCGTCGATCGAACGCAGCGGCGGCAAGAGTTGAGACTTCAACCGGGCGAGATCGACTTGGCCGGTCTGCATCTTGCGCGACGCAAACTCCTCGTTGAGTTTTGAAAGCATCTCGGTGCCGACCGCATTCACTTCCTCGAGCCAGGCGATAACGTTCGATATGCCATGCTCATCGACGGTTTCGATCAACAATTCGCTATAACCCACGATCTGGTTGAGCGGGGTGCGCAAATCGTGACGCAACCTCACCAATGACACTCAGGCGTCATCCGTCGAGACCATCGTGTGCTGTTCCCTCACCAAGTTCATGAAAAAACTGAGTCTGATTCACCAACGAGGAATTGCCGTCGAAGTAGAATATATGGGTCGCACAATCGCATAGGGTCGAATGACCATTTTGTGCTCGGTCTCTCCTCTGTCAAATTCCGGACCATGAGCGAAATTACTCCCCATCGGGGGGGGGGCATTTACGTAATCCACTCCCTTGAACCAAGGGACCCTCTTGGGGACGTTGGAACCAATGGATAACGATTCTCCCATTCCCGTCACCGTTCTCACGGGATTTCGCGGCGCCGGAAAGACCACCCTGCTCAACCGTATTCTCACAGGGCAACACGGCAAAAAAACTCGCCGTGATCGAAAACGAATTCGGCGAGGTCAGTGTCGACAATCAACTCGTCATTCAGAGCGACGAAGAGTTATTCGAAATGAATAACGGTTGCATTTGCTGCAGCGTGCGCGGCGACCTCATCCGCGTCCTCGGCCGCCTCATGAAACGCAAGAACCGGCGCGACGGTGTGATCATCGAAACCACCGGCCTCGCCGATCCCGGACCCGTCGCCCAAACTTTCTTCACCGACGACGAGATTAAGGCCAACTACCGCATCGACGCGATCATCACCGTCGTCGATGCGAAACACGTCGTGCAGCACTTCGATGACGCTCCCGAAGTCCGCAAACAAATCGCCTTTGCCGATGTGATGATCCTAAACAAAAGCGATCTCGTCTCCACCGAAGATCTGACCGAACCCGCCACCGGCGCGTCACTCCTCGCTCTCTTCGCTCTGGGCCTCACCACCACCCGCCGCCGCCGGCGATGAGTCCCCCTCCTCTCTGCTCAGATTTCATCTCATAAAGTAACCCCATAGGTTACTTTATGAGGTGAAAACGTATCTTTAAAAAATCAGGCTCTTTGCGGTCTGCACCAGGACGGACTCTATCCTCCGCAGCTACCCCCTCTCCCCAAAAAAACGATCTTAAGCACCCTCGGTATAAAGTAACCTATGGGGTTACTTTATAATTCCAATCTCGCGTTTCGCGAGAGGGCTTCCGTTAGGGCCGACGGAAAGATCATCGTCTTGGGAACGGAAAACTAGGGCGTGTTTAACAAATACAGCGTTAGTGTTTGATCCATATTATGATGCATACCAATGCGAGCATTGCGGCGTAGGAATGAAGCAGTTTTTCGTAGCAAGTGGCAATGCGTCGGAAGTGCTTGAGCTTGGCGAAGAGGTTTTCGATCCGATGACGATCGCGAGAGAGGTGCTCGTCAAAGTCGGGTTTTTGCGACCTCTTGGGATGCACGGCTATGACGGCGGTGCCACCAATCTGATTCACACTCTCCCGGATGGCATCGCTGTCGTAGCCTTTATCCATGATGGCTGCGCCACCGGGCTTTAAGTAGGATTTGAGCAGGGGTTTACATTGGTCAAAGTCTGAGACATTTGCGCCGGTGAGGATGAAACCCAAAGGGTATCCCAAGGCGTCACAGGCGAAGTGAGCCTGCGTTGATAGACCTGCTTTGGCGCGAGCCATTGCTTGAGCAAGCTGGCCTCCCACTGGACCCCCAGCATGCTGATGGACCCGTGAGCTGGTGCGATCAATCATCAGATACTCATGGTCGCCTTGAAGGGTGCCCAGCCGTGCGAGCACTTGAGTCCACAGTCCACTTTTGGTCCACCGTCTAAATGAGGCGTAGGCGTTCTGCCACGGCCAAACCAAGTGGGCAGATCCCGCCATGGTGAGCCCGTGCGAGCAATCCACAGTACCGCTGCAATACGGCGTCGCAGGTTGCGACACTTGCGTCCACGTCAATGAGGGCCAGTCAGACTGAGCTGATGAGCGTTCATTTTTTTAGCTCGGCCCAGTGGTGAGCACCCAGCACGAGTCTTACGTTCCGATTCACAAAGTGATACGATCTTAAAATGACCCCAATGTCAATAAAACGTATCCTTTTAATGAATATTATTTACGCCGATTTATTTGTTAAACACACTCTATCCGCCATTCGTTTTTTTCAATAAACTCTTTCTCCATTCGAGTTCCTTTCCAATCGTTGCCTCCGGCCCAGTATTTGCGTTCCTTGTAAAACTTCAAGGTCGCATCGATATCGTTCACCCGCATACGGGTATGGAGGAGTTTTTTTACGGTGGGCATAGATTCAGAAACGTGGCGCAGGTTACTGTTTTTCGCCAACGAAAATTAATCTCATTCCGTCGGCGTTGCATCGAAAGTGGACATGGCCCAGTGGGTGGTGTCCGGGAATGTATCAGCGAGAACTTCAATCACGGCGGTTCCGCGAGCGTTGGGAGAATAGCCGACTACATTCAATGTCGGTAAATCGGCCTCGCTCAGTTCTCCTGCCCTCACGGATTCGACGAGCGCTACCACGTTGTGTTTGATGGTTCGGAAAGCGATTTCAGGGTCTGCTCCTAGACTTTCCCACCATACATAGCCATCGGCAAACTTCTGGCCGACTCCAGGCTTGGGTTTCGATGCAGCGCGGTAGATCCCGAATTTCCCAGATGGGCCTCCTTGTATGCTACCCAATTTGTGCGTTTTACGCTCCAGCCAGTAACAAAAATAGTCTTCAGTCTCACCCTTCAGGTTTGTATATTCCTCCAGTGCCATATCGTGCAGTCGCTCTAGCGGCCACTGTTCGAGGAACTGCGCCCAGAGTTTGTGGGGTTCGTTGGTATTTTGCATTTCAGTGTAACAACTCCAAATAAAGGATTGAGCATCTAGAAGGTCGCGGGGGCGATATTCAGCTAGTTCGCCATTGGCCCTCCTCGCCGCCAGATACGGCAACCCCGGGGCAGGGTGTCACCATTATGGTGACACCCTGGAGAACCCCCTGCCCACGTGGAAACAGCTGGCGATGCTGACGGAGGACGAGCTTCGGACATGCCAGTTGGGGTTTCGAGCGCGCTACATCAAGGACACCGCGGATTTTCTTCAGTCCCATCCCGGATGGTTGGACCACACGGCCACATTGCCCTACCCGGAGGCCAGACAAGCCCTGTGCACGCTGCCGGGGGTCGGAGAGAAGATTGCCGACTGTGTGGCCTTGTTTGGACTCGGACACCAACAGGCCTTCCCGGTCGATACCTGGATGATCAAGTCCATGAGCCGTCGCTACGGACTCAACGGCTGGTCTCCGTCCCAAGTCGCCCATTTCGGACGCGTCCATTTCGGTGACCATGCCGGTCTCGCCCGGCAATATCTCTTTGCTTGGGAACGAAGGCACGGGAAGAACGAGCCCTAGAATGCTCCGCCCCAAAATAGGACGGAGCTAAAGATAACCGAAGACGGGGAAGGGTTAGCCCTTGGCCCGTTGGATCAGCTCGACTTCGTAGCCTTCGGGGGCGTCGAAGAAGGCGATCATCGATCCGCTACCGGTTTCCGTGGGACCATCACTGAGTTCGTATCCGTTGGCGGCGGCTTCGGCGGCGAAGGCTTTGAGGTCTTCCACTTCAAACGCAAGGTGCATGAGATCCTCCTGCACGTGCACGGACGGAGCACCGTCAGGCATTTGGCAAATTTCGATTTCCTCGTCGCTGTTTGGGGTCTGCAGGAAGACAAGCTGCGCACCGCGCGGAGAGGTGTGGCGACGCGACTCAGTGAGGCCGAGAGCTTCTTTGTAAAACTTCAAGGTCGCATCGATATCGTTCACCCGCATGCGGGTATGGAGGAGTTTTTTTACGGTGGGCATAGATTCAGAAACGTGGCGCAGGTTACTGTTTTTCGCCAACGAAAATTAATCTCATTCCGTCGGCGTTGCATCGAAAGTGGACATGGTCCAGTGGGTGGTGTCCGGGAACGTATCAGCGAGAACTTCAATCACGGCGGTTCCGCGAGCGTTGGGAGAATAGCCGACTACATTCAATGTCGGTAAATCGGCCTCGGCGCTTTCGTAAAGCATCCGGGCTTGCGTGCGCACATATTTCACGACCTCCTCCAGATCATAGTAACTTAGAAGTGATGGCTGGGGCGGGAAGGTCCCGATCGCGACAGCGCTCCCTGTGAACCTCCTCCCGGTTTCCTGCCTTGGTGCACGGACGGTGTGCCATCCGTGATCATGAAGATGGGGTCTGCTCGCAGCTCCCAAGCCGACACCAGCACGAGGTCCATACGCGAGCTACCGCCAGCTTCATTCCAGTCGATCATCTGAGGCTGATAGTTTTTTCGAAACGTTCCCCGCTCCTTGATCTTGCTATCAACCAAACGCCAATACGGGGCCATCCAATCCGCCACTTGCGAGGTATTGTCTTTGGTCACGACCACCATGCGTGGCCGTGTTCGTTGCGAACGCCGACAATCGGGGGTTTCCTGACTGTGCCTCTATTAATCTTTTTTGATGCGTGCCTGTTGGTTTCCTTGCCGCCGATATAGGCTTCCTCGGCCTGCACGGTCCCCTCGATCGTGTTGTGCTGCTCACAGGATCGCCGCAGCTTGTGGGATATAAATCACGCCGATTTTTGAGTTATCCCAGCTCTTTTGCTAGTTGGATTGAGGATATTCCCTTTCCAGCATTTCTTCGATTTCTGGCCAGTGTGCTTCGATGCGCCAGAGCCATGCGTAAACGCACGCTTCTGGATTGGCGGGAGCCTCGAAATCAGGATCAGTGAGCAGGCAGAGACAAAGCTCGGCCAACTCACGGCCTAAGGCATTTTCATACTCGCAGGTGCACGCTCATGGGGTGGCCGCTTTCGGTGGCCACCCCATGAATTCTATCAGCGAGCTTGGCGAAATTCATGCCGTGACTTTTTCGACGACAATGTGGTCAGGCGGCGCGATTTCCGCGCCGTCGTAGTTGATGGCGTCAACGCCGCGATCCGCATCGACCTCGAAATTAGCCCCCTTCATTTTGAGATCCCCCTTCGTTTTGTGCCCTACCGTATTGGAGCAGGCGGGGCCTGAAGAAGGGGTCAAACGCAAAATATAAAGATTAGGGGAGAGGGACGAGCAATCCCCGCACGCCAGAGGCGCATAAACCCCTGCGGCACACGCTGCGCCAGCAAGGTGCTGTCACGCCGTCTGCGCGTTCCCTCCGCTCCTGCAGGTCGCTCCAGTCCACAAGGCACACCTGCGCAACCCTGATGCTCGAGGGCGGTGCGGACATCTGGTTCATCCAGCAGTTGCTTGGTCATGCCAAGCTCGAGACCACGCAGATTTACACGCAGGTCTCGATCCGGCAGTTGAAGCAGGTCCACACCGCGACCCATCCGGCGCGGCTCGAACTCGAATCCGAGCTGGCCGACGAAGAAGCCGGGGAGTAACCGGAGCAGGGCTCTTTTTTAGTTGCTGAACGCGCCGCGCTGGCCATCGTAAACGATGCTCGCCCGAGCGCGCCCTGCGCCCGGGAACCGCGAGCGACTGACGAACCCCAACCGGAGGAGACGAAGCCCACAAGCCCCGCCGCTCGAAACGGCCCCCGCTCTTTGTATTGGTTGCCCGGCCAACCCGCCGACACCTTCCCGACCTGTCCGCCGAAGCCTTGGCGAAGGAGGAACTCTCGCCTTAAAAAACGCTGCTGCGGACTGAAAAACCGCATTATGGGGGTTTTATGGCCCGAAGCCCCCCAGATCGCACCCGGTTCCGACTCCGCAAGTCGCTGAACCGCACTAGGAAAACTAGTCCGTTGTCGCTACGACGGCACTGGGCTGCGCTGTAGCCCCAGTTAACACAGGCGCGATCCTGCTCGACGATAATACACTCGTTCTGAGCGACGGGCCGGTCGTGCCAAGTGGTCCGAGTCTAGCCCAACGAGGTCGCCGTCCTGTCAGAGGCACTCTCGGCGGTGGAACGGATATGGGCACGACGGTGAGAAATGCGGAAATCGCCCTGATGCAACGAGTCCTTAGATATGGGAAAGGTGGCTCTTCGCCGAATGCACGCCAATACGATAGAGCAGTTCGTCACCTTCAAAACTTCCGTTGAGCCAATGGGCTTAGTGCTCCTCGTGGTCCTGTGCAAACGGAGCTTCGAGCGCCAGGTTCACAAAATGCACCGATAGTATATCCTCCCAGCGGTGGGTTTGTTGCCGGTCAGGGTGGTCGAGCTACTTTGGTTCCTGGAACTAGAGTAGATCGATATGGAAGCCCGGGAGGTTCGTATCTTTCACCAGCGGGAACACCAGCTCCGCAAAGATCGCTACCCCCCGGTGTAGCGGAGCGACCCTTGACAACATATGAAGTTCTTAGACCGATACCTGTTAGAGCAGGCCAAGCAGCACCATGGTTCGGTCAACCCGGTCTTGGAACACAATATAAAATTATCAACGGAAACGTGCAGAGTCTGATAAACGGTGGATATCTGCGAGTAGTGACGCCATCTCCACCTGCGTCACCTGGAGGATAAATAACGATGGCTAAAATCTACCTCAACTTTGATCATGACGCCGGTTACCCGGCGGGTGACGATATTTATTATGAGTGTTTACTGTGTGGTGAGTCGATTCCCTCAGTGCCTAGTGATCACATCGGCTGCCGATGCGGTAATGTCGTTGTCGATGTTGACTACGGGAGGCTTAGTGTTGGCGATCTGCCGCACTTCAAAATTTACAGAAAGACCAACGCGTGACCAGTCCCCTGCGGCACACGCGTTGCGGGATCCTCCAGTCTGTCACGTCGTCTGCTCGCTGCCTCACCGTTGCTCAGTCCACGTGGCAGAAGCCCCACCGGCGTCGGCCCAGTGTCGCGCCTACGCGCCACGGAAGGCAGGGCTCCTAGGACCCGCCCTGTCACCGTCGAGATCAGCCCGGCGGGGACCCCGCTGCGCCCGGCTGGGTGCCGCGAGGTCGAGCGCCCGCTCCTTGCAGCCGGGTCCGCATGGCCCGGCGCTCGCGGAAAGCCGCGTGCTCGCCCCTTTTGTAGGGGCGACGATCAGCCCGCGTTCACGGCCACCTTCACGGACGGTGCGGCGCTCCTGAAATACTCGCCCGCGCCTCCCGATCCCTGCGGCCTTCGGCCTGCGCGTCGTGCCTCCTTGCCCTACGGCCCGGCCATTGCGCTACGCTTCATGTCCGGACCGCCGGTTCGGCGTTGCCTCACCTTGCGCCGGGCCTAGCCCCCCGGCGCTGGTTACGAAGCCTTGGCGACGAGTGCCTCGACGACGTCGAGGGATCTTCTGTTGCGGGGAGCGCGGCAGCTTAGAAACGACCTCGAAGGCGCGCTTGGAGCGGCCGACAGGCCCGCCACGTTTGGCGCTCGTCTCTTTGACGCGGAAGAAATCCCCCGCCTTCACACCGAGAATGTCGGCAAGTTGCTCGATTCGCTCGTGTGAGAGCGCGACGGTGCGCCGTTCCCAAGCGGCGTAACTCGGTTGTCTGATCCCGAGCTTCTCGGCGACCTGTGCCTGGCTAGCCCGCATTTTGCATGAAATAGGTATCGCTTAGTTGGTTAATCATTGGTAAACAATGTGTAACAATACAAAAAACCAAACCAGGCGATGGGCAAAAACAAGCCAAAGGGACTGCGTTTCACAAGGTCAAAACGCCGCCGGGTAGACGCGGACTTCAAGGGAGGCGAAGTAAGCAGCGATGGAGGGCTGCTGTTGCTGCGCGAAGTGGACCGGCGAGTGGGCTTGACCCAACAGGTATCGAGCGTGCTTTGCGACCAGCGCCAGTCGGGCAAGGTGGCCCATGATGCGGGGAGTCTGCTGCGTCAGCGCGTCTTCGCGCTGTGCGTGGGCTTGGGAGGATTTGAATGATGCGCAGGCGCTACGCCACGACTCGATTCATCAGGTGGCCGCTGGCCGGGATGAGCCCTTGGCGGGTGCATCGACGCCGTGCCGGTTTGAAAATGCCCAGTCGCGCCAAACGGCGGTCCCGATCAACCGGATATGGGTGGATACCTTCATCGCGTCGCATGACCGGCCTCCGGCGGTGATCACCCTGGATTTTGATGCCACCGATGAGCCCGCGCACGGTCGCCGGGAGGGACATTTTTCCCACGGCTACCACGATCACCACTGCTTCCCGCCACTGTATGTGTTTTGTGGTGACCATCTGCCGGTGGCCTGTCCGCGACGCAGTAACGCCGACGGGGTCCGCCCCGCGGCGGGATGGAAAAGCGGATCAAAGAGCGGATGATGCTCTTTGCGGAACGGCGCGGTGATCGTGCGCCCGGCCACCCGCGTTCGCCTCCCCCCGGGCTCCCACCATCCTTGTCGCGGGATCTTCCCGCACGCCCGGGGGTTTCCAAAAGTGTTGACCTCGTTTATTATTCCGCGCATAAGAGCCGAATCAAACAATTTCTCCTGGGTTTGCTCGTCTTGCTGCTGATCGGCGTCGTTGACGCCGCGGAATCCGAGGAACTTGGAGACCAGAGAAAAAAGGCCGAACAGGGGCAGGCCGACGCTCAATTCGGACTGGCGGGGATGTACTATCAAGGCCGCGGCGTCACCCGGGATTATGGCGAGGCCTTGGCATGGGTCAATATAGCAGCTATCTCGGGAGACAAATTCGTGGTCCAGATGCGTGACAATCTTGAAAACCGGCTCGGGCCGCAGGCCACGCTGGCCGCACAACGGCGTAGCAAGGAACTCTTGAAGCAAATTGTGGCGGGAAAGCTGAAATCCGGGGGCTAAGGAGTCATGGTATCAACTTCCGGTCACATCCCGGCAGCCGCTCATGTCGCGGCCGATGCGACACGTGTATCCGTCATTACCACGCCGGGTCCGAAGCCAGCTTCGGTTGTGCGGGTTGATGAGTCGAATGACCCGGCCGAGCCCAAGCCCGATCAAGGTGTATATCCGGCGTTGCCGGGCACCCCGTCCCGTCGGGTTCGTTCGGGGCGCGCCGTTGCCACCATCGGGTTTCCCCACATCGAAATCCAAGGTTTCAGTCCCAAGGGGGGGTGAAAGGGGTCAAACGTTGCTCGACCGAAGCCTCCCCGGCCGAAGATGCCCTGCGACACTTGCCGAAGACGGCCATGAGCGAAGCCATCACCCATACCCGTAATCAATGGTCGAAGCCGGGTGCCGGCGGGGAGCACGCCCGGGTCCGCATCGACAACAACCTCACCGAACAAGCGATCCGACCGACCAAACCCGGGGCGAAGAACCGGTTGTTCATCGGTCATCCCGATGCAGGCTGGCGCACCGCAATCATTTATACCATCCCGGAGTGTTGCCGCCGCCACAAGGTCGAGCCCCTCGCCTGCCTCGATGACATGCTGCGCCGACTACCGGGTATGACCAACCACGAGGTCGAAAAGGCAAACCTGACTCCACGCAACTGGAAACCCACCGCCGGATCGTCAATCACATCCGCAACGCGGCAGAACGGACGCTTACCCTTTGATCTCCGAAGACATAACGCTCGGGAATGATCTCACGCGGGGATACCTATCGCGTGATCCCTTCATTCAAACCCGGCAAAACGCAGCGACGGCGATCCGAGACTATCTGATTCAAAATAATATCCTGAATCCGCTCGATCAACAGAAACATACCGACGTCACGAATCCCTACGTCGCGTTGACTGATCTTCGACGAGTGGGGCGGGACTTTGTCCTGCGCGTGGACGGCCGGGATCACGAAACGATGGGTTCACATTTTATCGAAACATTCCACCGCGTGCGTCGACAGGTTTACCGCGGCATCCCCGTGCAAGACATGGGCACGCGCCTTGGGTGAACGAAGACCGAGCCCATCCCATGCGCTTCATCGCCCAAAAACTCGTCGAAACCAGCAAAACCCCGCCCCTCGTCTGGCTCTACATGCTGGAGCGAGCCATGGACGGGTGAGTCGATTTAACTTCGCGGGTTGACACCCCCCGTGGGATTTGACCTGCTGCGTGCGTCCTTAGGGGTGGCCTGGTATTGGCATGAGATACTGCATTGTTTCGACACAGCAGCGGTCCCTTGGAACCTGATCCGGTTGACACCGGCGTAGGAAAAGGAGCTCAGTCCAGTCCAATTCAGCGCCCAAGGCCGGATCTCAAATTATCCAAATTGAAATCCAAATGCAATCACTTCCCCCCGCCATTCTGATTGGCACTTCGATCACTGCATCGCTCGTTCCCGTGTCGCACGCCCAGTCTCCGGAGGCTCCACCCACGGAACTCGCTCCCCTCCAGGTCACTGCCGATCTTTGGTCGACAGAGCTCGCTCAGGTTAGTGCCAGCGCCACCTTGTTCGACGCGGAAGATTTGGCGGCGAACGGCACGCAACATTTCGGCGATCTCGTGTCGGCGACGCCAAATTTGACGTGGACCGGCGGCACCTCACGTGCACGTTTTTTTCAAATCCGCGGTATCGGCGAAAATTCCCAATTCGAGGGTGAGTCGCCCGATTCGTCGGTGCGTTTCCTCATCGATGATCTCGATTTCACCGGCCTCGGTGGAGCCGCTTCTGTGTTCGATACGACTCAGGTCGAAGTTTTGCGCGGTCCGCAGGCAGGAGCCTTCGGGGCCAACGCTGCCGCCGGAGTGATTAAAGTGGTCTCAAATAATCCGACCCCCTACCACTCCGGCTATGCCGAAGTGACGGTTGCGGAGGGCAATCTGATTGCTGGTGAAATCGCCCACGGCGGCCCCATCAACGGTACTTGGCAATATCGATTTGCCGCCCAAAAAACTACCGCCAACGGATGGCGCGACAATGCGTTCCTGAACCGCGACGACACCAATGAGATCGATGAGCTCAACCTGCGCCTAAAACTGCGGTGGCTTCCCAACGACCTTTGGCAATGGGACGGCACGATTTTCTACGCCGATCAAAACAATGGATACGATGAGTTCTCCCTGGATAACACGGGGTTTACCACTTTCAGCGATCGCCCGGGTCGTGACACTCAGGAAGCAATCGCCGCCAACATTCGCGGTGCCCACGAATCGGAATCCTTCGCCCTGACCACCAAAACCTCCGCAACTTCCAGCGACTCCATCTACAGCTTCGACTCCGACTGGACCGATGCGGCTGATCCTCGGGGCTACGATTTATTTCTGGAAACCCAACGGGAACGGAATGTCTTCAATCATGAGACCCGACTCGATTCAGCATCCTCCAACAATGCGCAAGACCCGAGGTGGACGGTGGGGGCCTACTGCGACTTCTTGGTCGAAGATACGTTCCTGACGGAAGGATTCGGAGGTGCCTCGAACGAATTCGATGCGACCACTCTGGCACTCTTCGGCCAATACGGGTATTCCATCACGGACACCACCCGCTTGATCGCCGGGCTGCGGATTGAAGACTACGACCTCGAAACGGAGATCGAATTTCGGGGAGGCTTTGATTTCTCGGACACATTGGTCGGCGGCAAGCTTACGCTCGAACAGGACGTCGGAGAGAACCATCTGCTGTTCGCGACCGCCACCCGTGGCTACAAGGCCGGCGGGGTGAATATCTACAACTTCCTCGCAGTGCCGGATGAAGGTCCTGATCGCTACGACACTGAGATCATGTGGAACTATGAACTGGGCTGGCGTGGGCGCAGCGAGGACGGCCGTATTTCCGCCGAAATCGTTGCGTTCCGCATTGATCGGGATGATCCTCAAGTGCGTGATTCAGCGGGCTACGGCGCTTCGTTCACCTACTTTGTCGACAACGGGCAGAGTGCCTACGTCACAGGATTGGAATCGAGTTTTCGCGCTCAGCTTTCGGAAATCTTCTCCGCCTATGGTAGCCTCGGTTGGATGGATTCCCATCTGGATCCATTCACCCTCAACAACACCGCCAGCGATCCCGCGGGAGGCCGCGAACTGGCCAATGTGCCCGCCTACACATACTCCCTCGGCGCACGATACGAATCCGACAACGGGCTGTGGGCAAACGCGGAACTGAGCGGTCGCAGCGACTATTTCGAATCCAACACCCACACTGAAAAACGAAGCGCTTTCAGCACCCTAAATGCGAGCATAGGCTGCAAATGGGATGATTGGAGTGCGACCCTCTGGGCTCGTAATCTCTTGGATGAAGGCTACGAGGATCGAATCTTCTACTTCGGCAACGCCGGACCCAACTTCGAAACCACCCGCTACGAGTCGCCAGCAGCCCCGCGTCAGATCGGAGTCAGTGTTCGGCTCGATTTCTAGCCCGCATATTGCATGAAGACGTTGCGGCAGGGTGCCGGGGTCCAGGAGGGGAGTTGCAGCGACTCATTGGTGACGAATGACGCGGTATTTGGCGACTGCATCGACAGGACCTCCTTTCCCCGGGGCCCCGGCAGACCGACTCGCGCTCAACTTCTTGAGCGTGGCGGGGCCAAGGCGCCGCAGGCGTGCGGGAAGATCCCGCGACAAGGATGGTGGGAGCCTGGGCGCACGATCACCCGACGCGGTCGCCGCCACGATCCGGCCGCGTAATCAAACGCGGTGAACAGGCGTTGTTTTCGCCGGTATCCCCGAAGCGCCCGCGGACCCCGTTCACCGGTTCCGGGGCCATCGCCCGCAGCCGGCCATTGCGCGCGATACCCACGATATGCTTCACGTTGCGGCGATCACACCAGGTGAGCATCACCGGGAAAATTCACCCAAGGTGAATCTTCGACCGACAAAAGCGTCTGGAAAAGCTTTGGGCTGAGACTCCCGACGAACACCGGTATGGCTCGAAACTGCTTTCCTGTGAGCTGGCCTTGGGCCGAATCAAGACGGCCCGCATTCTGTTTGAGGAGCTGAGAAGGCGAAGACGCACCGTGGCAGCCGACGCTCAAAAAGCACTGCGAGCTTTGGAGACCTAAATCAAAAGGCCGGGCCGATGTGTTGGTGGAGTCCATCCCCGGGCTCGGTTCCTCGGTGGCGAGCTCCTGCTCAAACCCGATGGGACGGATGTGGTCATGCTTCCAGCGCCAGTCCCCGGTCCCCCCATGGCCGACCCTTCTCGGTTCCCAGACCAACCCTCCCAATGGCTCGGTTCCCGCAACCCCGGCCACCCAGCCATGTGCTGCAGGTTTTGGCCACGCCGGGGGGAAAACCCGGCGCAGGATACAAGAAGGGACTTTACGTACGCAGGCACTGTCGTCACGGTATGTAATAATATAAAAAAACTATTGACTGACATAACAAATAAGAATTGTCATACGTCATACGTCATACGTCATACGTCATACGTCATACGTCATACGTCATACGTCACACGTCATACGTCACACGTCACACGTCACATACCACACGTCACATACCTATGAAAAAATTTGTCAAACAGTTGTGTTTTGTGGGCGTATTATGCGCCCAGCCTCTTTTTGTTTTTGCCCAGTCCGGGGCGACGTTCACCGCACCGGTCAATGTCGTGCTTCAGGTTGACCGCTTCGCCTCGATAACCGGCCTGGCGACCGATATTCGGCTTGACAGTGCCGACATAACGAGCGGTTTACCCGGCGCAGCCGGAGCGGTTTACCAGGAGAGCGTGACCTTCGCGCTGGAATCCAACGCTGCGGTAACAATCAGCATTGAGGCCCCCTCGGGGATGCTGGTCAATGCAAGCACCAACGCCGAAGTGCCGCTGCTGGCCGATTTGAATGGAGGCACTGATCCTATTAACCAAACCATCGGCACCACCAACTACACGCTGCGGGTCACGGCTACATTGGGGGACATTTCAACGCAGGGAGCGGGGGATTACGCCGGCAGCGTCGTCCTCACGGTGGCGGCGCAGTAGCTGCGGGGAAAAAAGGCGCATACACAACTGCAGACACCAATGAGCCCGTGTTGCCTCTTTCGCCCCGAGACCAGACCTTAGTCGGATGGCTGTACGCCAAATTTTCAAATTGCTGCTGCTGACGGCTGCGTGGGCGGAGTGTCTTGCCAGCCATGCCTTGGCGGCGGAGTTTTCCGTGTCGCCCCTGCTCATCAGGCTGGCCGGTGAGCCGGGACAGACGCTGCCGTTTGAAATTGAAGTCTTCGGTTTGGGAAGCGGGCGCATACGGTTGGCTGCCAATACCCTGAGGCAGATGCCCACAGGTCATGTGAGCTTCGGCGGGCAGAGGGAAGAGAATCTTGGGCCGGAGCGCTATCAAGCGCAGGATTGGATTGAATTTGAGAGGACAAGTTACCGAATTTTGCGCAATGAGACAACCCATGTCGAAGGCATGGTTTCAATACCGCGCAACAGTGGCGAAGGCACGTATCTGGCGGCGGTCATGGTGGAGGAAGATCCGGAAGCATCAAGGATTGCCAGTATCGCGGTCAAGGTCCGGTATGCCGTTATCTTCACCATTGAGGTGGGGACCGCTCCGCGCAGGCCCGCCTCCAGCTTCGGTGCGCTGAACATTGTCGAAGCCGACCACCAGACCATGATCGAGTCCACCTTCACCAACCAGAGTGCTTTCATAATCACGCTTCAATCGGATATTCAGGTCAGGGACGGCAGCCAGCGACTGGCTGCCAGAACCTCCCTGAGGACCGAAAGCGCCTGGCAGCGAGGCGATCAGGCGTCAAGGGTGCACCCCGGGGCCACCGTCAAGGTGTACGGGCCGATTGAGCACGGGCTGGCTTCCGGCGAATACACCATGCTGGCTAGAAACAAAGTCAACCAACGCCTGCAGTCAGCCCATCGCGCCCATCGCACCCATGTGTCGAGCATCCCGACGCCTGCGTTCACGCAGATGCCCGTGCTTGAGCACGACAGCGTGATCGTGGAGCCCAATCCATCGGGCACGTCGCTTACACCCGTCCTGCTGGTCAATCCGGGACCGGCATCAATCCGGATTAGGTTTCCAGACGGAGGAAGGCGCCTTGAGGACGGCGTCAGCTCGTTCAAGTTCGTTCCCGACGGAATCCAGCTCAGGCCCTTTGCGAGGAGGCGCATCATGCTGAGGCAAGAGCATGTGAAGGACCGGGAATATACCGGAAGTGAATTCACCATTACCGCCATATCGTCTCGCGGTGAAGAAGCCAAGCACACCCTCAGGGCACTGCCCGTAACCCCATGATTAATATATGACCGGATCACGTACAATCCCGCCATGGTTGCTGGCCATGCTCCTAATGAAGGCCGGCTGCGTCACGCCGCCGCCGGACGATGCCTCGCAGGCTCCGCTTGTTCCCGAGGAGTTCGCCAACCGGCAGCTCGAACCCGGCAGGCTAAGCGCGCCACTGGCCGGCAAGCGCGAGGACCGGGAGCCATTTGTATGTATCGAAGAGGGGAAAACCATCGATACGAGTGGCCTGGCTCCCCTTGATACTAGCTTCATTGAAATGGATATTCGTGAGGCCCTGCTGGAGATAAGTATGGCCACTGAGGTGCCGATTGTCGTTGGGGAGGAAGTCCAGGGGTTTGTCACGGCGGTGGTGTCCGGAACGAACCTTGAAAATGCACTGGACATCCTGCTTGCGCCCGGCGGCTTTGCGTTCAAGAAGTTCCAGAACTATATTTTGGTCGGCAGCCAGCAGCCCGGCAGCCCTTCGCTGGCGCTGTTGTCCGACACCTGTCGGTTCAGCCCAAGATACTCCCAGGTCGCAGACATTGTGGCGATGTTGAATTCTAACGATCAGAAGTTCGTCCGGCCGAATGAAGGGAGCAACACGATCGCCGTCACCGCCCCGCCGCAGACCCTCGAGCGGCTCAAGCGAACGCTGCTGCTGCTGGACCGGGCGGTTGATCAGGTCTTGCTTGAAGTCAGCATCGTGGAAATTAACCGAGAGGTTTTCGACAACCTCGGTATCCACTGGGGGCAGCTGACAAACGTTATTGAGCGGGGCGTTGACTTCGGGGCCGATATTGTCGTGACAAAAGAACTGCTCGGAAGGGACGATCATCACTACAACTACCCGTATCATGGTGCTTTTGGATACAGCCGGGCCCGAAATGTCGGTCACCTGCAGAATTTCATTGGCATCTTGAAGAGCAGGGGGGACGCCGATATCAATGCCATGCCCAGCATCATGACCCTTTCCGGGAAGGAAGCGAACTTCGCCTCCACAGAAACCGCTTGGCTGCCCTTCAACGGCGGGAACAGCGTTGGCGGCTACTCCTCAAACAGGAATTCATTGGAGTACGGCGTCAATCTCAAGCTCATTCCCCACATCAGGAGCAATGACACCATTCGTCTTGAGATTGTCAATGCGTCCGTCAGCGATTTGACCGTCACGGGTGTCGGCGAGCCCACCCTGATTTCCCATTCCGTGTCGAACACGGTGGAGGTTTCGAATGGCGATATGGTTGTTTTGGGAGGCCTGCTGCAGAAGAAAAACAATCAGGCAAATGCGGACGTTCCGGGATTGTCAAAAATTCTCGGCATCAACCGGCTTTTTTCCCAGCAAAAACTGGAGCTCAAGGAAATCGAGGTATTGGTCCTCATCAGACCCACCATCATTCAACCCATTGCGGAAGGTCGTGGCGGGGCCGGCGAAGGGCGCGAACCGGACGAATGATGAGCGCAGCCTGTAAAGCAGCCGGTCCCGCATCGATAAAGCTGGCCGCTTCAGCCACCTTGGCAGTCTGCGCCGTATTCTTGGTGTCGGCCCCGGCATCGGCCCAACCCGCGGTCGAGATCACAACAGAGCCTCAGGCGACCACGCTTGCCCAGGATCCCATGGCAAGCGCAGGCGGGTCGTATACGCTAAATTTCCTGGCCAACCGAGACCGGCTGTTTGACTGGAGCACCCGCCGGGTGACCGTCCGCGTGACCGCGCCCCAAAGCAACATCATGATCATCATCACCTCCACCCCGCTGGTTCACCACCCCAGCGGGGATACCCTGAGCGTGCAGGGGATATACCTGGATGGCTTGCCAATGCATAACAACCGTATCCTTGCGAACAGACTTGTCATCACGCCGCCTCTTTCCTCCAGCGGCTTCGATGAAGAGTATACGGTGGGGTTTGATTATATTTTTTCCACATATGAAGTGAGGAGCGGTTTATACAGCGGTACAGGCACCATCGAGGTGGTTGCGCGAGCTTCAGGATTGCTTTTGGCGACGAGGATCATACCCATCACGTCCGGGGACGCCTTCCCGCCCCTCGCCACGATCCTCATTGAAGGCGACCTTGTGCTCACTGGCCCTTCCACCCAAACAGGGGCGGTCTACGCGGGGGAAGCGGGCTTCGAGCTGCGATCCAACACCGGGGCCACGATGACCGTGACCGGACCGGACCGGCTGGTTAAGACAACCAGCGATACGTCAGTGCCGTTCGAGTTCGGCTTGGATGGGGAAATTGGCACCAGAACCTTCAGCACGAACGCAGGAGAAAACTACAATGCCGGTCATAGGGTAAACGGCCTGGCCACGCTGGGAAGGGAAGGAGGGACATTCACAGGTGAGCTCGTTCTCACGGTCTCAGTGCAGTAGTGTTGATGGCAGAGGGAGAGCCCCCGGGATCATCGCTGCCGCCGCGCCGCACTTGGCTGGCTTCGTGGCCGCGGCATCCGCGTGGCAGTTGGCACCGTGTTCGGTTCCATCCCCTGTCAGAAAGGGATTGGTGCCCGGGTGGAGGGCTTTCGGTTGCGCGGGGCGGGTTTTGCTACGGCGTGAGGAGGAACAAGTCCAGCTTGGGCGGCCCTTTTTGGCCATGATAGGTCTTGGCTCGCACCCGACAGCGCACTAACCCGCATATTGCATGAAGACGTTGCGGCGGGGTGCCGGGGTCCATGGGAGGAGTTGCGGCGACTCATTGGTGACGAATGACGCGATATTTTGCGACCGCATCGACAGGCCCCCCTTTACCCCGGGGACCCGGCGGACCGACTCGCGCTCAACTTCCTGAGCGTGGCGGGGCCAAGGCGCCGCAGGCGTGCGGGAAGATCCCGCGACAAGGAGCCCGGGCGCACGATCACCGCGCCGGTCTTCACCAACTTCAGGCGCAAGGTCGCGCACGTCTCCTGTGCCCAATGAGGTGCCCGCGAGGGCCAACCGTCGTAGTCCCTGCATCAGCAAGCCCGAGAGCAGCAGGTGCCATGGGTTGGCCCGCCGCGGGCGCAGTGGCGCCGGTCGTGGAGTTGCCGCGGGTCTCCCACGATGTCGGTGACGATGAAGCGTGGGTTGGAGCCCTTCGCCATCTTACCCGTCAAACCCCGCCGCGATCAGACGGATTGCGTCGAGACGCAGCCTCGCATCCCGAATCGCAGAGCAGGATTTCTTGAGTTGATTGCACGCCAACTTGATCTCCTCCGGGCGAACATGATCGTTGAGTTTTTGCAAGTCCGCCAGGCGCTGGATATCAGCACCCAATCGGCTCTGAGCCTGCGCTTCGGCCTCTTCCTTGATGGGTAGCGCGGTGCGCTCCGCTTCGTTGGCCGCCGTCTCAATCAAGTTCTTCATCAATTCGGCGTTAAACTCAGAGCGTTCCAAAAATGGTGTAATCGGAGTTTCATTCACCAAATCGACCGTGGTGGCCACATCCCACTCTTCTGTGAGATTCTGCCCCCGCAAATCGACCACGACTCGCACCGGTTGCGGAGCCAAAAATTGGTCCACGTGCCATCGGGTATCAGCCACCGTTTCCAATACGAAGATCGCCTCGAGCATTAGATTGGGCACCTCGGCTTCAACCAGACCGAACGACGTCGTCCCCGTCGGAGAGTTTACCAACAGGTCGATGGTATCCCCGATCACGGGATGATCGGCCGACAAGAGACGGATGTCCTCCCGCACGATGGCGTGACCGCGATCGAACGTTGCCAACATACCATCACGCGGAACCGACGGAAACCCCTCCACATAAGCGTGGTCCGCATCGATGAACATCTCCCCGTCTTCATAGTCCTTCACGCGAACCCCGAAGTGGTCGAACAACTCCGCCAGCAGACGACGCACGGTAAGATCCGCATCGGCTTCCCGCACTTGTTTGATCAGTCGTCCGGCGGCTACGGGTTCGAACGAGTTGAGTTCGAGCAGACGGTCACGCCCGCGATGCAGGTGCTCCTGCAGTTTGATCCGAAACGCCGCAGACTCGTCAACCAGTCTATCCAATTGGGTCTGAGGATCCTTTTTGCTGGTGCCAAATTCGATCGCGAGTGCCAGCATGCGTTCACGAAATTCCTGCTCATATTCGTTTCCTCCATGCATCGGTTCGGAGAACGCATCGAGTCCCCGTTCATACCAGTCGACCACCGCCGCTTCGGCACCGCCTTTGATGAATGGCACGTGAATACGGATTGTCTCAGTCTGCCCGATTCGATCGAGCCGCCCGATTCGTTGCTCAACGAGTCCAGGGTTTAGCGGGACATCGAACAACACCAGATGATGAGCGAATTGAAAGTTCCGACCTTCACTACCGATCTCCGAGCAAAGCAACAATTGCGCCCCCTCCTCCTCGGCAAAATAGGCTGCGTTGCGATCACGCTGCACCAGAGGCAACCCTTCGTGAAAGACCGCCAGCTTCGCGGTCATCTTCTCCCGCAGCGCCGCTTCGATCGCGACTACCTTGCGTTGCGTCCGACAGATCAGGAGGATTTTCCGTTTTGGGTCTTCCTTGAGAAAATCCGCCAACCACAATATGCGGGGATCTTCCCTAAAATTATAACGAATCTCACTGTCGCGGCCCAATTCCTCCGACTCGAGTTCCCGGGCAACCCGAGTCAACAGGTTCGGGCTATCCGACTCGAGCGGAACCGGACAGAATTGTCGCTTTGGAAAGCCGGACATGGCCGCACGGGTATTGCGGAACACCACCCGTCCGGTCCCATGCTGATCCAACAGACTCCGGAGCAGCGCCTCATGGGCTCCGGGTTTGCCGGCCTCCAAAGCCGCGAGATGTTCGGCCAGTCCCTTCTCATCCCGGGTAAAGATCTGGTGCAACATCCGATGGTCCTCGGCAGATAGTTTCGCTTTATCCACGACTTTGTTGGCGACCGTCGCCACTTCACCAAACTGCGCGGTCTCTGTAAGGAATGTATCCAAATCCCGATATCGATTGGGATCCAACAAACGAAGTCGGGCAAAATGTCCATCGAGTCCCAACTGGGTCGGCGTGGCCGTGAGCAGGAGGAGACCACGGCTGCGCTCAGCCAATTTCTCCACCAATCGATACTCTGGACTCACATCATCCGCTTGGGGTGACCAACCCAGGTGATGAGCTTCATCGACGACCACCATGTCCCATCCCGCCGCGACGATTTGTTCGAATCTTTGCTCACTCCGGGCGGGAAAGTTCACGCTGCAGAGCGCCAGTTGATCGCTAAGAAAAGGGTTATCTTCCGGGTCGTCACCCGCCACATCGATGCATCGCTGCTCGTCGAAAATACTGAACCACAGGTTAAATCGACGAAGCAGTTCGACGAACCACTGGTGAGTCAGGGACTCGGGAACCAGAATCAACGCACGTCGGACTTTCCCGACCGTGAGCAAACGCTGTAAAATCAAACAGGCCTCAATGGTCTTACCCAATCCCACTTCGTCCGCGAGTAGAACCCGCGGCACCCGGCGCTGAGTGACTTCGTGAAGGATATAAAACTGATGCGGAATCAACTCGAGCCGACCACCCAGATAGCCTCTCACGGGAGACGACCGCACTGCGGCCTGCACCCGGCGCGTCCGATAGCGCAGATCGAAAACACCGTCATCGTCGGTTTGACCGGCCAGAAGTCGATCAAGTGGTCCCATCGAACCCGCCACATCCGAAACCTTATCCTCTTTCACTCGGTGTCCTTCACCGACGTATACCAAAAGGCCGCCCTCATCCTCGACGGTCTCGACGACAAACACGGATCCCGCCCGCGTCGCGACCTTCTGTCCCTCACGGAATTGCACCCGATTGAGCACCGCCGTGCCCTGGGCATAAATGCGCTGTTCACCCGCTGCGGGGAAAGACACGGCGATGCGCCCATCAGCCAAGCCGATCACTACGCCCAAACCCAACTCGGGTTCCGGCTCACTTACACAACGTTGGCCAACGGTATTTAAAGACACGCGGCGACAATAAGCGTTTGCGCGCCGAGTTTCAAAGGAAAATTTCGCCGAGTTCTACGGTGTTTCGTAAAGTTCGATAAGTCCCTGCCCGGTGGCATCCGCCTTACCCTTGAGCTGCACGGTGTAAACACCGGCGGGAAGTTCGATCAAAAGCACCGCATCCCGCGAACCGACCGAAAGCGGAAATGCCCCCGCGGCGGCGGACACCATGGAAACACTCGAATCGGCCGTTCCCCAGTCATCGTTCTCCGCAATCACCACTTCCTCGGCATTAAACACCTGCAGGGTGGGATCATCCAGAACTCCCGTGACTCCGTAAGTGGATAATTCCGGTCCGATTCCACGAATGAGGAGCTGCGTCATACCCTCCCCTTGCACCACGAACCCCGCCGTCAGAAATGTGCCGTTCAGGCCAATCTCAGCGCGGGTAGATAAATTAATCAGACGTCCAGGCAGCCCGGGAGCATCAGCATCATAAGCCTCGATCAGCACCTGTCCGGAGCCATCCTCCACATCCGTGACCAAGGCCGTGCAGGTACTGGCATCTTGCCGGGCAATGAGGGCCGCGTCCAATCCGCTTTTCAAATCAAACGCCCCTAATTCAACTCCGATCAAGGAGATTTGCAGAGCATCTTCCTCGAATGCCCAGTCGTCACTTTCATCAACAACGTCGTTATCCGCATTGTGGATCGACATCATCGGATCGGGTAAATGGTCCGGCCCGCCAAAATCAGCCAAGCCGACGCCCATCGCCCTCAACAACAGGTTCTTCGTCGAACCGGAGGTGCCAAACCCCATAATCAACGGACCAAAGTCTTCCTCCGCTCCTGTCCTCACCGACATATTGCTCAACCGCGGTCGGTCCAAGATTTCTCCCTCTGAGGCTTCGAACAAAGTGGTGAGTTCGTAATCCCCTCAACGCATTGATAAGAAAGCTCGAGACATCGACGTAATAGGTCCCGGGCGCCAATACGTTGGATTGAAACAGAAAATTTGTTCCCGGACCGGAATCGTTGTCAAATGTGAGCAATTTATCATCCCCATCGTAAAATCCTCCAATCAAGTCCGTGTCCCCCGACGACGAGATTGTCAGGGTGCCGAACTCTGTGAGCTCGATGCGATAGAGATCAACATCCGCACCAAAGTGAATGGCTTCACTGAGGGTCCCCGTCGCAGGGATGAGTGTCGCGTCAGCGAGCGTATCTTCCACGGTATCGCCGATGAAAGGATCGGAATTGAAAGAAGCTTCAAATGCATACGAACCTTCCGGATCTCCATCTCTGGCTTCAACTGATACATAGACGGTGAACGCCCTGAAAAACGGGGTGACCATCCTCGTATTTAACCCTTCCCCTGCATCGTCGTTGAAATCGATCAGGATATTGGGGGACACGAATTTGAAGCCCAACTTATCCATGTCGCCTGTGGTGCGCACATCGAGAGCGCCCGATCCCGTCACTTCGATTTTGAAGATGTCCCGATCCCAATCCTGCAGAGCTCCCACAGTCGTGGAATTGAGCGCAACCTCCGTCGCCGTCGCAAAGAGCCCTCCGTGGTCGTCGGAATCTCCCACTCCGCCTTCGTTGCCATTTTCACCGTAAAGATACAAAATGCCCAACACGTCGTCATCCAGCAGCCCGTCCGCATCGATAATGAAGGAATTCCTGATCGCATTCACCGACTGTAATTCGTCATCGGGGTGATCCAAACCAAGGAAGTGGCCGAATTCGTGGAGTAACACCCTTCGCAGATCCTCAGAGCGTCCTCAACTAAATTACCCCGGTAGGAATCCCACGTGTAGGCCATATTCACCACAATATCATTCTCCATCCGGTATTCTCCGACGCCCTGAAACCCGAACGAGACCGCGAGGACATCACCGAATTCTTCGCCGAAGATTGTTTTGGAAAAAATGATCTCGTTCGTGCCGTTATCTTCCGCGCCGGGACCGGGTTCGGCTACCACGGCATTGACCGTGGTGCGGCTAAGAAACGGGGACCAACGATTCACGACCCAATTGGCCATATCATCGTAGGAGGTAGAGCCGTCGGTCAGCGGAGCCGTCGGAGACCCCAGCCGGAGTTGCACGGAGACTTCACCACTCGGCCAAACGGCGCGTTGAGAAACAAAGCCCGACACAACGGGGACGAGCGCACACAGGGCTCCACTCGCCGTGAATCTTAACGGCGTGTAATCGCAGCTTCAACTTGCCCTCCCTTTGATCGAACCGCCGTCACTTGAGCTAAAAACCGACCCAAGGACATTCCCCCGTCGCTCCGCCCAAGGCTTCCATTTGAGCTTTCTTTTTGCCGAAGGGTTCCGACACCCCAGACGGGGTTTTCAGCAGCGAAAAATCAGCTCTGCGCACCATCGGATGAGAACCATCACTTCGACGAGAAATCCGGTAATGGCCATGTCGCCACCCCACCAATGGGCAAATCGTGCGATCGTTGCCGCGCTCAAAAAGCACCATCTCTTCACCGACCGCGAATGATGGCATGCCCGCAACGTTCATCACCATGTCCTCCACGCGCCCGCCCAAAAAACGCAGCGTAACGGATTCCGCCTTGGACTTGTTTTCAGACCTATCGAAAACCTCGATTGTAACCTCGGTGCGGATAAATCTCCGGCCTTCATGTTCATCCCAAAAAGATCGCGTCAATAAAACCGTTCCGTGAATAACCCGGTCGGCTTTTTGCGCCAATTCCGTGAAGGTTGGCACCTTGACCGTGGTAGCGGAAAGGCCTGAAACAACGGACAGGACCAGAACGGCAAGAATCCAGCTAAAGCGTAGCCACCCGACAGTTTGGGAACGGATCATAAAAATGGTCTGTGAAGTTTAATTTCGTGCGTCAGGGGCCAGCTCGACCGGCTCACCTCATACAGTTCCAATCCTCGGATCGAAGCCAGAAAAAACCTCTTGGTGCTCTTAAAATGAAGAGATTCTTCTAATCAAATCGGGTTCGAACCAGACGACGCCTTGTCATTTGCGACGGGTTGGTTGTGTTGGAGGTCTATGGAACAGCGTCGTCTTGGAAAATCTGGACTCTTTGTAAGCAACCTCTGCTGCGGCACAATGACCTTCGGTTCGCAGAACACCGAAGCGGAAGCCTTCGCCATCATGGATCGGGCCTACGACGCGGGGATCGATTTTTTTGACACCGCCGAGCTTTACCCCGTGCCCCCCGCCCCCAAGTGGGTGCACCGCACCGAGGAAATCGTCGGCAAATGGCTCAAAACCAAACCGCGCGACGCCATCACGATCGCGACCAAGATCGTCGGTCCTTCCCAAGGATGGTTCACCCCTCCCGTGCGGCACGGTAAAAGCGTGCTGGACCGCCACCATATCAACCGCGCAATCGAGGGTAGCCTGCGTCGTCTCCAAACCGACTACATCGACCTCTACCAAACCCACTGGGCCGAGCACGGCGCTCCGTATGAGGAGACGATGGCAGCCTTGACCGATCTGAAAGACGAGGGGCTCGTGCGCATCGTGGGATCAAGCAACGAAAACGCGTGGGGCGCGATGAAGGCCGAATCGGTCTCGGCGGCGAATGGCTTCGTTCGTTACGAGTCCATTCAGAACAACTACTCCATCGTGAATCGGCGTTTCGAAGACGACCTCGCCGAGATTTGCCGCCGCGAACAGATCAGTCTGCTGCCCTACTCGCCGCTCGGAGGGGGAGTCTGCAGCGGTAAATATCTCGACGGCGCATTTCCGGAAGGGGCGCGGTTTAGCAACTATCTGGCGGCGGGACCGCGCCAGAAGGCAATGGTTGATCGCTTCGTCAACCACAAGAGCCTGAGCACAGTAGCCGAACTCAAAGTGCTCTCCGACGAGGTTGGCGTGCCGCTCGCCGCTTTCTGTGTCGCTTGGTCACAGCAAAACAACTTCACCACCGCGACTATCTTCGGTGCTACATCACTCGAGCAATTGGAAGAAATCCTGCCAGCCCACGATCTGAAGATCAGTGATGAGATGATGAGCAAGATTGATTCGATCACCAAAACCCACCTGTATCCGCTGGGCTAAATCGCAACGGGATACGTTATCTCGTCTCGCGAAATTATCGAACTCCCACCCGATCTTCCGGTCACTAGGAATCATGAGAGAGTTTCTGGCTAAACAATGGCGCGACTGGCGGGGCTATATTTTGTTCTTCTTGTTGGTTTGGGTGCCCGTGCAGTCGGCGATCATCGACTACAGTCCCGTGCCGACGGGGTAGATGAACCCCACCATTCTCGAGAGTGACGTCGTTTGGATCGATAAGCTCGCGTATAGCCTGCGCGTGCCCCTGACGACTCTTCACATGAAACAGTGGAGTAAACCCGCTCGCGGAGATATCGTGGTAGTGCTTTCACCAGAAGATGGCACACGTTTGGTGAAGCGCGTGGTCGGCATCCCCGGTGATACGGTGGCGATGAAGGGAAATCAACTGATCCTGAATGGGAACACGATTTCATATTCGAAGGCACAAACGGACTACGCCACTGAGGTGGCCGAGCTCTATCGCCCGCACGCTTATTTTGCCGAGGAGAACTTGGAAGAAACACCGCACCCGGTGATGGGTCTCGCCGTCGCTGCCCAATCCCGACGAAACCTCGCGTCAATTTTGGTGCCCGCTGATTGTTATTTCCTCATGGGAGACTCGCGGGACAATAGTCATGATTCCCGCGCTTACGGTCTGGCGGAAAGAGACGCCATTCTAGGACAAGCCAAGGGCGTCCTCGTGTCGCTCGATATCAATGACACCTACCTGCCTCGCTGGGGAAGGTTCTTTTCCGATCTGCGGTGAATCAGCATCTGAAACTCGCTGTCGCCTACTCAGGCTTCGTCTCAGCCGACTTCAACTTACGCGGATGAAATTTCGCATGATGGTCGACCAAGCGGGTCTGCTCGACCGCGGTGTAAATCTGAGTCGTCCCAATATCCGCATGACCCAACATTTCCTGAATCGCGCGGAGGTCCGCTCCACCGCTCAATAAGTGAGTCGCGAAGGAATGGCGCAACAGGTGAGGTTTGACCGGCTTGGTGATCCCCACGCGTTGGGTATGGGTTTTGACCATGAGCCAAACGGTCTTCCGCGAAATAGCCTTCCCTCGATTGCTCAGAAAAAGCTGACTGCCAGTCTTGGTCTTCACAAAATGAGGCCGGCCCGACGCGAGATAAGTCTCGATCGCGCGATGGGCCTGCTCTCCCACCGGCACGACGCGCTCTTTGGAGCCTTTGCCAAACACGCGAACAAAACCCTGATCCAAATCAACCTGCTGCAAGGTCAGGTCGCAAAGCTCGGAAACCCGCAGACCACTCGAATAAAAAAGTTCAAGTATGGCTCGATCGCGGAGACCAAAGGCATCCGACCCCGTAGGCGCGGCGAGAATCTTACCCACCTCGTCCGTCGTCAGCGTCTCGGGAAGTTTGCGCCGCAATTTGGGTCCGGTCACCAACTCGGTAAAATCGTCGGGACGCACGCCATCGTGGACCAAATAACGGGCCAACATGCGGAGCGCCGAAAGTTTTCGCGCGCTGCTCGAGCTAGCGAGCTGACGATCCGATAATTCCTGGGCCCAGGCAGTGGCATCGCTCGCGTTGACGGATCGCCAATCCGTGCGGCCCCGTTTTGCCAAAAAAGCCGACGCCTGAATCAAATCACTTTCATAGGCCTCCACCGTCTTAGCCGAACGACCACGCTCGAGTTCCAAGGATGTCGCGAAATCGCGCACCGTTTCCCCCATCGCCGGAGGCAGCTCGATCCGTTTAGCCCGTGGCCTTGCCATGCAACCAACGTGATTCGGCCGCTATGACTGGGCAAGCGCCGTCCTACGCGGATTCCGCGCCAGTTTTGCTGTTCGCGAGAAAGACGCAGTCTCAACGACGGCGTCCACCACCACGACTGCGGAATCCACCCGGAGGAGGCGTGCGCATACGGTAGGTGATGCGCGCTTTCTCCAAGTCGTAGGGGCTCATCTCCATCTTCACCGTGTCGCCAGCGGCGATCTTGATGAAATGCTTCCGGAGCTTGCCGGAAATATGTGCGAGCACCTGATGGCCATTGGCCAACTCCACTCTGAACATCGTGCCAGGAAGGACGGCAACAATCTTGCCCTCCACTTCGATCGAGTCTCCGTCAGGCATACGTGGGGGCCAAAAGGCCAATAGTCAGGTGAAAGGTCATGCAGATTTTGGTGCGTAAAAGCCACTTGTAAGCCAAGAACCACCCTCCTAAGTCAAGGCTATTGCAACGACAGCCATGTGTTCTTCTTCACCCAACCCGCCTCCTTGTCCCTTTGAAAAGCGCTTTCCGTCCCAATTGGCCCGGGACGATGTGTTCTATATGAGCCTCGCATTCAACCAGGCAATTGATGCCTGGAGAGCCGACGAGGTGCCCATCGGATGTATGATTGAGCGTGACGGGGAAGTGATCGCGTTCGCGCACAATACCGTGGAACACGGCGGCGATCCCACCGCCCACGCCGAGATGTTGGCCATTACCCAAGCCGCCTCCGCGGTCGGCAATTGGCGTTTGGAGAACTGCACGCTCTACGTAACCAAGGAGCCCTGCCCCATGTGTTCCGGCGCCAGCATCATGTCCCGGGTAAAACGGGTCGTTTACGCCGTGCCGGATCCCAAGATGGGCTGTCTGGGCGGAGCGACCAATCTGAGCGAGCTTCCTCGGGTAAATCACCGCTGCGAGATCACCGCCGGGGGTGTCCTGGAAGACGAGTGTCGTGATCTCATCCGAGCATATTTCCAACTCAAACGAGCCGAATCCAACAATGCCTGAAGAAATAATCGGGTAGGCTCATTGACGTCTCGCCGAGAATTCCGCATATTCTGCACCCTTTTCACGCAAATCCAACCTTCATAATCCTATGGCATACGAACTACCCGCCCTTACTTACGCCGCCGACGCGCTCGAGCCGCACTTCGATACCCGCACGATGGAAATCCATCACGGCAAGCATCACGCGACCTATATCGCCAAACTCAACGGCGCTCTCGAGGGCCACGATGACCTCGCGGCCAAAGACATCACCGCACTGATTTCCGATCTCGCTTCGGTTCCTGACGCCATTCGCGGCGCCGTGCGCAACAATGGTGGCGGACACGCCAATCACGCATTCTTCTGGTCCATTCTTGGCCCTGGCAAGGGCGGCGCGCCAACCGCCGAGCTCGCAGCCGCTATTGATGCCTCCTTTGGCTCCCTTGACGCCATGAAGGAACAATTCACCGCCGCCGGCGTAGGCCGTTTCGGTTCGGGTTGGGCATGGCTCTACGTCAACGCTGAGGGCAAACTCGCCATCGGTTCGACCGCCAACCAAGACAGCCCCCTGATGGGTGAGGCCGTCGCTGGTATCGCTGGCACCCCTGTCATCGGTCTCGATGTCTGGGAACACGCCTACTATCTCAACTACCAAAACGTTCGTCCCGCCTACATCGGCGCATTCTGGAACGTGGTTGATTGGGATGCCGCCGCCGCGAACTTCGCTGCTGCATCCACCTAATACAGACTGCCTATTTCAAAACAAAAGCCGTCCCCAATCGGGACGGCTTTTTTGTGGGGCGGTATCAGCTAGAATTGGGAAGTATACTGTCGAGCAAAAAACCTGCCCACTCAACAGGACGCACCAACATGCGGATCGGGCTTTACGCCCGACAACGAACGTCAATCTTGCTCCTGCGAACCCTCCCTAAGCCGAGCCTTCCGACCTGGCCGAAGGAGCTTCGCCCTCCATCGCCGTAGCGCTGGGCACGGCGTCACCATGTCCTTCACCGTCGGCGTATTCATCTTTATTATACAACCATGCGTAGCCCTTGCGGATATCCTCGAATATCAAGGTCACAACCGGAATTAAAATCAGCGTAATGGCAGTGGCGAACACGATACCCCAGCCCAGCGAGATCGCCATCGGGATAAGGAAGAGAGCTTGCACACTGTTCTCGAACATGAGCGGCAAGAGTCCGAAAAATGTAGTCAATGAGGTTAGCAAAATCGGACGGAAGCGTTTTACTCCCGCCAAACGCACGGCCTCTGGCAGAGGCATGCCTTCCTTCACCTTCCGGTTGATGAAATCAACCATCACGAGGGAGTCATTCACCACGACTCCCGAGAGCGCCAAGATGCCCAGCAATGACAGCATCGTTACCGTCGCCGCCGGATCATTCGCCGCACCAATCCAACCGTAGATTAGGGACATGACCCGGTGACCCAGAATCGCTCCAACCACCCCAAATGGAATCGCAGCCATGACGATAAACGGTTGGAAGTAACTCTTGAAGGGAATCGCCAGCAGCACGTAAACGCAGATCAAAACGAAGATACAGCCGTAGATAAATTCCTCGTTATTATCCCGCGACTCAGCTGCTCGGCCTTGGAGGCTATATTTCACGCCCGGATAATCCTGCACAATCATCGGGATGTGACGCTCAATCATCTCCGCTTCGATGCCGTCGATGTCCACGGTATCGGTGTCGCCCTCCGCTGAAACGCGAACGATGCGATTACGGTCAACCCGGCGAATGGACGGCAGCGCCTTTCCGGGAACCACACGGGCCACTTCTTCAAAGGGAACCTCTTGGCCGGACTGGGTGCGAATCATCATGCGGCTGAGGGCCGCCAAGGAACGTCGGGCTTCGAGTGGGTAGCGCACCATCACCCGCACATCGTCACGGCCGCGTTGAATGCGCTGCGCCTCCGTCCCGAAGAACGCCTGCCTCACCTGCGACGCCAGATTCTGCGCGGTGATTCCGAGGTGTGAAGCCTGGGGCTCAAGCTCGAGTTCCAACTCCTGATTGGCGGTTTCAAAAGAGTCCTGAATATCGTAGAGCCCTGGGAACTCAGCCAACTTCTTCTGCACGACTTTGGACACCGCAACCAGATCATCGACGCGCGGGCCCACCAATTGAATCGTCAGGGCTCCTCCTCCTCCGCGGGCGAAGGAGAAGTTGAGTTGTTCAGCTTCGGGAATCGGACCCACCATCTGGCGCAACTCGAAAGAGAGATCGCGGCTGCTGACCGCCAAACTGCCATCCGCTTCGGTCACCAGCTCGATCACGACTTCGCCGATTTCAGCCACACCCGCCGCAGGACCGCCTCGCCGGAAGCCACCTCCGAAAGGTTGCCCGCCGGACGTCGCAAAGATATTGGAAATTACCTCGTGACCATACCGTTCGGTGTAGATTTCCTTCAGGGCCAACGACTGGGTTTCGATATGCCGGATGATTTCATCGGTTACTTCGATATCGGTTCCCACCGGCATCTGCAGTGTTACCGTGACTTGGTCGCGCGGAATGTTGGGGAACGGCGTAAATCGCAGAAACCCGGTGAACAACGCCCCGATGAACACAATGAACAGGCCGATGAATACCGAGACGGCCGCGTAACGGTAGTTCAGACATTTATCCAAAATTGGACGGTAAATATTGAGAATAAACTTCTCCAATCCTTCCGCAAAGAAACGCTGAAAACGGGAAAGGAAGTTCTTTGAAGCCGCTTTCCCGAGACTTCGGGTGTGGCGAAGATGGGCCGGCAAAATCAATTTGGATTCCACCAAGGAGAACAACAGCACCGGAATGATAACAATCGGGATCTGTTTAAAGAAGTTCCCGCGTATTCCCGTCATCGCACTGAACGGGTAAAAAGCCACTATGGTGGTCAGCACGCCGAATATGACCGGGATGGCCACCTCCTGCGTTCCTTTGATCGAGGCCGTAGTGGAATCCTCCCCTGCCTGCATATGCTGATAGACATTTTCTCCTGTCACAATCGCGTCATCAACCACGATTCCCAGCACCAGAATGAACGCGAACATCGTGATGAGGTTCAAGGAGACTCCCCATATCGGCAGCAGGAAAAACGCGCCGCAGAAGGCGATCGGCACGCCAAGTGACACCCAGAAAGCCAAGGAGGGACGCAGGAAGAGCGACAATATAATCAACACCAGCACGAATCCAAATATCGCGCTGTCTTTCAAGGTATCCAAACGCGCTTCGATACGAGACGAATCATCCTGCCAATAATCCAACTGCACACCGTCCGGCATGCTCAGCTTCTTGCCTTCGATGAAGTCCTTAACCGCAGTGCCGATTTCGATAATGTTCTGGTCGCCCGTTCGGAAAACATCGATCGCCACCGCCCGCTCACCATTGAACTGGGGGTTGACCGGAATCTCATCGAATCCATCCGTGACCTGGCCGATGTCGGCGAGCGTGATGCGGTTCCCTTCCGCAGTGGTGATGATGGTAATCTCAGCAAACTCTTCCTGCGTGTAAGCCTGCTGGGAGGTGCGCAGAAGAACGTTACCCCCATCCGTGCGAATACTACCCGCCGAAAGGTCGATGGAGTGGTTACGAATAGCGCGCACCACCTGATCAAAAGACAGTCCGTATTTACGAAGATCGGCCTCGAGAACCTCGATCGAAATCTCGTAGGGGCGCACCGCCTTGAGCGACGCAATCGTCACCTCGGGCAAACCGGAAATTTCTTCGCGCAAACCTTCGCCTAAAACCTTGAGATCGCGTTCACTCAAATCGGCCGCAACTACGACCGTGATCACGCGTTCCCGACGATCAGCGATACTGATCTGAGGGCGTTCCGCCTCTACCGGGAACGTGCGGATGGTCGAAACGCGATTGGTTACTTCGTCCAGTGCCTCGCCCAAATCAAAACCGTCTTCAATTTCCAGCGATACCGTGCCGGCATTCGCCGTCGCCCGACTCTGCATCTCTTTCAGGCCTTCCAAATCGAAGAGTTCTTCTTCCAATCGAACCACTACGGACTCCTCGATTTCAGTCGGAGTGGAACCGCGATAGGTGACCTGCACGTTGATGACCCGTGATGGGTAATCAGGAAACTCCTGCAGGATCATTTTCGTCCATAGGGAGTAGGCGCCTGATCCCAGAATCGCCGCCATTAGGATGTTAGCCGCAACGCCGTTGCGGGTGAACCATTCGATAATCTTGTGCATGGGGAGCCCGGTTTGATTCTTCGTTTTCTTAAATTATTAGCGGCCACCCCGACCACCACCAGCCGGAAGTTCGATGCCATTGGCAGCGGCCCATTCACGAATTTCACCCATAACCGGACGCATCTTGGAACGATCGCCACTTGCGGCCGCAGCCATCGCCTCGTCCAACTTCGCCTTGAGTTCGGGAGGCAATGGCTTATCCGCGGGTAGCGACGCGAGTATTCCGGCAGCGGCGCCGCCAGCTCCACCAGGACCTGCACCACCGCCGCCACCGGCAGCGGTCGGAGGAGGTCCGCGACGAACCGGTATTTCCTGCCCCTCCTCGGGCTCGGGCAGGTCGCTTTCCATAACTGCGGTGACGGGATATTCCTCCAAGGCCAAGGGCACTTGGGTGAGACACAAAAATTCGCCTTCCTTCAGGCCACCACTCACGACGGCGACTTCGTCTGTTTCCCACACGATCGAGACATCGCGCCGGCGCAGAACATCCCGCCCGTCCGAACGATCGACCATCAACACATAGGAGTTTTCCCGGAGCAAAGCGCGCGGGACCAAAAATACGTTTTTCAACACCTTGCCTGTGATGGAAGCCTCCACGAAAGAACCGATCTTCAGCGGAGGTCGATCATTGGCGCCGCGTCCGTAAGGATTGCGGATTTGGGCGACAACAAACAGTTGGCGACTGCGGGTATCGACGGCACCTTCAGATCGATCCACTCGACCACGCCAGAAAAACGTTTCGCCACCTACTTCAAGTGATAGTTGGACCCCGGGTCCTTCCGACAACGTGGGGGTTTCGCCCCGATAGGTTTCCTGCATGTTCAGGAAAGAGAACTGGGTCGCTGTAAGCGGCAGACGGACTTCGGCGAAATCCACCGCAAAAATTCGGGCCATTTGATTTCCCGGGGAAACATACTGCCCCACATCCACGTTCTTGGTGAGGATACGACCAGCGAAAGGAGCCCGAATCTTGGTGCGCTCCAAATTGAGTTTGGCGGTATTAACCCGTGCCTGCGAGGACGCCGACGACGCTGCGGTTTGTTTGAGCTGAGGCTCGCGCAGGGTCAGGGAATTGGCCGACACCCCCGGATTAAGGCGTTCCCAATCGCGTTTGGCTTGAGCCGAACGCGCCTGCTCCTCCGCCAGACGTAACTCCGCCTGCGCCAATGCAGCTTCCGCCACAATCAACTCGGTTTGGTAATCGCTCGGATCAATCTCCATCAGCACCTCATCCTTTTCGAAAAAGGAGCCTTCTTGAAAGTTGTCTCCGATGGAGACGATCCGACCACGAACTTCCGGAATCAGCGTGCTGGTGGTGCGGGCTCGCACCGAACCCTGGGAAAGTAATTCAACTTGGTAGCTATCCAGTTTCAACGGGCGAACTACGACTTCACGGGGCGGCGCTTGGAATTGACGACGAGGAGCCTCCTTCTGATTAAAAATCATGTAGGCCGCGCCTCCCGAAGCCAGGGCGAGAATGAAGATAGGGAGCAGGATTTGCAGAGCTCGTTTCATGGGGGAATTAGTTGTCAGCTGAAGAGTCGAAAGAGAAGCCACCGCCCAAGGCGAGGTAGAGGTCTATCCGGCTTTGGATGCGCCGGTTGGTGGTAGTGATGAGGGAGCGTTGCGCGTTGATCGACCGCCGCACGGAGTCGAGCACCGTGGTGATATCCACCAGTCCGCTACCGTATTGCTCCCAGGCCAGAGTCTCCGCGGCCAAGGATTCGTCGTTGGCCACTTTTTGGAATTCGAAATCACGGGCGTATGACTCCTGTTCGGTTAAGGCATCCTCAACCTCGCGAAACGCCGTAAGGACTGCTCCGGTGTAGTTTGCCACCGCCTGACGATGCAGCGCATCCGATCGGGTGGCGTTGGCACGAATCCGACCTCCTTGGAAAAGAGGCATCGAAACCGTCCAGACTCGGGTCCAAACCCGGCGGGCATCCAAATCGAACAAATCCGTGAAATCCTTGGTATTGGTGCCCCGTGTCAAAGTGATGCCGAGATTGGGCAACATCGCTTTTTTGCTCTCAAACTTGCGCTGCTGAGTGGCGGCCAAGGAACGCTCTGCACTCATAACGTCGGGCCGTCGTAGCAATAAATCGGTGGGAAGTCCGGCGGGGACGCTCGTGCCGATTTCCGGCCACTCTGTCCTGACCGCCAGATCACCTGCAGGATAACGTCCCAAGAGCACCTCGAGATTGCGCACGGCTGATTCGCGCCCGCGAATACGTTGTTCCAGAGTGCTCGCCGCTGACGCGAGATTGGCGCGGATCAAGCGCACCGCGAGTGCGCTGCCGATGCCTTGTTCGAATCCTTCCTCAACATTGCGTTGACTTTCCTCGAAGGCCTCCAATGTGCGTTTCGCGAGCGCCAATTGTTGTTCCGCCTCAATCGCGTTATACCAAGCTTGGGCCGTTCGACCCGCAATGGAAAGACGAGCGGCCTCGAAGTCGGCGAGAGCAGCTTCGGCATCAGCCAAATCACCTTTGTAACCATTACGCATCGCCCCCCACAGATCGATCTCCCAATTAAAGCGTCCGTTGTTGGAGTAAGAACGATTAACCGGTGTCTGCTGAATTCCGGTGGCGGAGCTGCGGCGGGATTGGTTTTTGGTGGCACTGGCCGTGATGGACGGCCACATCCCAGCCCGCGCCGAAAAGGTGCCTGCAACCGAGACATCTCGACGTGCCGCCGCGGCCATGAGACCGAAGTTATGCTCCAAAGCCTCCTTCATGATGAGCACCAATTGGGGGTCACCGAAATCATGCATCCAAGCTTGAGGATCGAATTCCTCTCCGGATGCGGCGGTGTCCCACGCGACAGGAACTTCAACTTGAATCTCCTCGATTTGACTGGGTGGGGTCGACATGCAGCCAGCCAGAAAGATTCCGGCCAATAGGCTGACAAGGACACATCCTCGGCTAAGAATAGACGAATGAAGGTGAGACATTAGAATGCTGGGAAAAGGGGAAGAACAACCAGAAGACGTCGTCGCCCAAGATGCGGTTACACCCCCGAGGTAGGAAATTAGGGGAAAAGCAAGAAAAGCAGATTCGTTACGTTGGAAGATGCACCTTCGAGCGCAAATCCCAATGCGCTTATTCAATTAAATTTGAAGAAAACACCCAGTCTCCGCAATCAAAAGCGACCATCACTCGTTGCGCAAGCTGATGAATAGATATGCTCCCGCCTTTTCTTTCGCCGGGCTCAGTCGTCTGAAGCGCGGTCTTATTCTAGCCACCACCACGGCAGCCGTTGCACTCAGTGCATCCGCCGTGCAAGTCGCCATAACCTTGCGCAACGCCGCACCGGACAATGGCATCTGGGCCGTGAATCCTTGGATCGCGGTCCATGATGGCACCTACGATCCGTTTGACTCTGGTAGTGCCGCCTCCGACGCCATCGAGTCCGCCTCGGAGGACGGCGACGGCTCCCTCCTGGCTGCCGCATTCGCCGACGCCCAGCCCAACGGAGTCGATGCCGTGATCTCCGGACCAATCGCTCCGGGCCGCACCTATACCCAAATTTTCGAACTGGATCCGTCCAATCTGGACCATCGTTTCCTGAGCTACTTCTCCATGGTGATCCCCAGTAACGATGCGTTCTGGGCCAACGACGAGGCCGATGCCTACCCGATCTTCGACGAAGCGGGCACCTTCATTCCCCCTAGCTTCCGGGTCTATGGTTCCGCCATCTGGGACGCCGGAACTGAAGAAAACGACGAAGAAAGCGCCAACACCGCATTCCTTGATCAGGCCGCACCAAATACCGGCACCACGGAAAGTGGTGTCGTGGCTTTGCACCCCGGCTTCAAAGCCGCCGGAGAAGGTGGTATCCTTGATCAAATGCTCACCCGCTTCGGCGGACCTTCGACCTTCACCGAAGCTGATTTCACCGAACCCATGTATCCGGTTGCGGAGATCACGGTTTCGCTCGTTAGCAATGCGCCTTCCCGCCTTTTGAACGTCTCCAACCGTGGAGTTTCCGGCACAGGTGATGCGACTCAGATCGTCGGTTTTGTGGTCAGCTCCGGTGCTGACAAGCAAGTGCTAGTGCGTGCTGTCGGCCCCAGTCTGGCCAACTTCGCAGTCACCGATTTCCTGTCCAATCCAGCTCTTAGAATCTTCAACGAGGATGGCGATGAGCTAGGCATGAATGACAATTGGGTCGCCTCGGAAGTCGGCGACGCGATAGCTGCCGCAGGTGCCTTTGCGCTCAATGATGGCAGTGCCGATGCCGCCATCTTGATGATGCTCCCCGCTGGTGTTTACACCGCGCATGTCGTCAATGATACCGGCACCGACGGCGTCGTTCTCGTGGAAGTCTACGAAGTCCCGAACAACTAGGGGCTAGATTAGCTTAGGCAGGCATTCCGGTCGGCGTCGGGGCTACGACGCCAACCGGAATTGCACAGCCTCCTCCAAAAACCGCAGCACCCGCTGCGGTCTTCTTATGTCCGCACATAAATCCACTTTCTACTCCCCCATAACAATCAAAACATCGAATCTATCTAAAAAACAGCGTATAAACACACATATAATTCTATATCAATTTCTTATGTTGTACTTTAAACATATTGGTTAAAAATTTTGAAGATTACTCCTAGAATGGGATTTAAGGAGGTGATGGTCGGGGGCCGGCAGTAAGTGGGCGGACGTCCGCGTGGGACGGCGGGTCTGCGACGGATATCGAAAGGGACTCCGTCGGTGCCTAGGCTCTAGCTTTGTAATTCTGCGGCCAGGGTGGCGAAGCGTTCGGCTTCGGCCGGCGAGGCCGCGACGTATACGACATCGCCCACTGCCCAAGTAGCGAAGCTCCACATTCCATCTTGGCTCACCGCAACGGGATCACTGATAGCGGGTGCGCCTTGAAATTGATCGCGAGGAATGGAAACCAAGTGAATCAACGCTGCCGGTTTCTTCATCATCGGCGGAGCGGTTTCATCCCCTTCATCCGAGACGGGTTTCGCGGGAGGAGTCGCTGCCACCATTGGCTTTTTACCGGGCATGGCGACGCCTGCTGCATCGCGGGGCACACCATCGAGATAGAAACACATGATGTAGACTTGATGCCCATCGATATCCAACACCTCGCAACCGAGATTATTCAATGGCCCGATTCCGGCCGGGATGGCCATATCATTAGGCGCTCCCTGAGACTTCAGGCAGGCAAGAAGTTCGGGTTGATCTAGGGAAATTTGATCCAGTTCGTATGCAGGATCCGAGAAAAACGCTACGGCGCCTTCTTGCACCGTGGGCAAAGTCACACCCGTGGGGGGCCGCAGCGACCACTGGGGCTTCGACCCCGCGCTGTGCTTACCCAAAGCCATCCAACCCACGCATCCCACCACGGCCAAACCAGCGGCAATGCCAGCGGTTCGCTAAAACAATTTCTGTCGGCGATGCGTTTCCGCCAGCCGACGTCCTTCCGCCAAGACATCAGCCATGCGGCCAGGCGCCATGGATTTGTCCTGATAGAAATCGCGGAACTGTTTTTCGGAATCGTCCAAGGTTTTGGTCAGACTAGGCGGGTGAAGGTTTGGAAGGTGGACCGGATGCTGTTGCGGGGGAAACGGAATCGCGCAGCTTCTGCAAGCCACGTCTCATCAAACTAAGCACCGTATTGCGGGGCTGCGCAGTGATGTGGCCAATCTCCTCGGCCGTGTGCCCCTCAATGTAGTGCAGGAACATGGCCTCCCGCTCGTTAGCGTGGAGTTGGCCTAGAAGGGTATCGACATCGGCTGAGGCTCCAGGCTCAGCCTTGGCGACGGACGCCGGGGATTCTACCTCTTCGGCCGACTCAAACGCGATGATCTTACCTCGCCGGTAGCGATCGATCACAAGGTTCTTAATGCTCGTGAAAAGCACGGAACGCGACAAGATCTTACCGTAGCGGCGATTCAGATTCAGCCACGCTTCGGAAGTAATGTCTTCCGCATCCTGTTGGTGGTGGATCAAAGCCATGGCATAGCGAAACCCGATGTTGAGGAGCTTCAGCATCAGTTGTCTCGTTGTCGGGGGTTTGATCGTGCTGAAAAGCCACGCAACCTGTAGGAACGAGATTGACCGATAATATTCCCCATAATTCCGTCTGACGACAGAATTTAAGAAACGACCCACCGAACACGGGAAAAGGTAGGACGCACCCTGCCCAACGAATGAACCGGCATTTTGATTGCGCAACCCGTGAGCCACGTGCGCGGGATCTTTACGGCAACACCGGAGCAGCCTGCGAAACGGAGGTCATCGAACGCGGACTGAGGCGGGTCGATTTGCCGGTCTCAGTGTCCAGGAGCCAAATACTCCGCTGATTCGGAGAACGCGCCGTGTAGACTAAGTGGCGACCATCGGCCAACCAGGAGGGCTCAACGGCATCCTGAGGAGCCTTGGAAACCTGGACCGCAGGAGAACCCTTTGATCGATCGAAGACTGCAATCTGGAATCCCTGACGGAATCGGGCGGTAAACGCGATTTTGTTGGGATCTCCGACACTCCAATCTGGCTCCGCGCAATACCCGCTAATATTGGCCGGCACGCGACTCATGCGCCCACCATTCACGGACATGGTATAGAGCTGGGGTCCACCCTGGATATCCGAGGTGAACAACAACTGGCGGCCATCCGGCGAGAAAACAGGGGAAGATTCAACGCTGTTGGTTTGAGTTACGCGTTTTACGCCCCAGCCATTGGGGTTGGCCGTATAAAGTTCGGGATTACCGTGTCCGCTGAGCACCATGGCGATCTTCGAGCCGTCGGAGCTGAAACGAGCGGCTTGGTTGGTGCCCTTAAAACTCGCGAAACTCGTGCGCTGCATGGTCCGCATATCGACCTGAAAAATATCGGCAGCGTTCGAGCGGTGAAAACTGGTGTAGAGCAATTTGGAACCATTCGGTGCCCACTCGGGCGAAAGCGCCAAGGCCCGGTCCTGAGTGAGCTGAGAGACTTCGTCAAAAAATAAATCACCGGTATACAGCTCACTCCCACGCCCTGTTTTTCCGATGAAAGCTAGGCGCGATGCGAAGAAGCCTTTCTTATCGCTGGTTTGCTCGACCACCACATCGGCCGCCCGCAAGAGGGTATTACGCAAGGATGTTCCAGTGACGGTGCGACTGACCACTCGGGTTGAGTTTCGGGTGACATCAACCTGCACACGATTGCCCGCCACCGCAGTGAAGCGAATATCGAGTAGAGGGTCCTGCGTGACGCGGCTATAACGGCCGTGGGCCTCGAAGGCGAAGTTGGCCAGCTTGTCCAATTCTTCCGGTGAAGCGGTAACCCGGACCGGCAGAGTTTTTGCGCCCCTTTGGATGACAATGGGACCGAGGACAGTATCGTTCTGGGCGGACACGGCCAACGAAGAGAAAACTAATAACGTGAAGATCTGGGCAATAAAACGTGGCATGGCAAAAGTGAGTCAGGCGGAAACCCGCCATTCCTATTTACAGGAACATGGCTCTCGACAACGTTAAACCCTTTTCGAGCCACTTTCGTTCCAAATTATCATTTTCCCGTGACTCCCGAAGCCATCAAAGACCAACTCAAGCAGGTTAAGTATCCTGGATTCAGCCGCGATATCGTTTCTTTCGGACTTATCCGTTCGGCTGCATTTGTGGACGGCACTGTCAAGGTCTCACTGGCAATCACCACCAACGACCCCAAGACACCGCTCCAATTGAAGCGCGAAGTTGCGGACTGCCTCAACGCCCTTCCTCAGGTCAAGGATACCATTATCGACATCGCCGTCTCGGCGCCCAAGGCCCCGGCCGCTCCTCCCGGCGGCAACATAGCCGGGAACTCAACTGACCTCGCCCACGCTAAAATCAAATACGCCGTGGCCGTGGCTTCCGGCAAAGGCGGCGTTGGGAAAAGCACCTTCGCAGTTAACCTAGCCTGCTCGTTGGCACGACAATTATCCGAAAAGGGACGACCCCGCGTCGGTCTGATGGACTGCGACATTTATGGTCCCAGCGTGCCGCTGATGATGGGACTCTCCGGTCGCCCCGAATTTGAGGGTGACCTCCTCATGCCGATGGAATCCCACGGTGTGAAGGTGATGAGCATGGGTTTCCTGATCGACGACAACACTCCGGTAGTCTGGCGCGGACCGATGATCATGAAAACGGTGCAGCAATTCGTCCAAAACGTGAAGTGGGGCGAACTCGACATCCTGCTCATTGATTTACCGCCCGGAACCGGCGACGCCCAACTTTCGCTGGTGCAAACCATCCCCTTGGATGGCGCCGTTTTGGTGACCACCCCCCAACCCGCCGCGACCAATATTGCGCGCAAGGGAGGCCTGATGTTCCAAAAAGTTAACGTCCCAATCATGGGAGTGGCGGAAAATATGAGTTACTTCACCGACCCCGCCGGGCTGAAACACGAACTCTTTGGACAGGGCGGAGGGCAACTCACCGCCGAAGTTTTGGGCACTTCCCTACTCGGTCAGGTCCCTCTGGTGCCGGCGATCCGTGAAGGCGGAGACGAAGGCACTCCCATCGTGGTGAGTGAGTCCAGCAGCGAATCGGCGGAGGTTTTCGATGCCATCGCGCAAAATGTGCGTCAGACGCTGGCGAAGAAACCCAAATAAACTGAAACGTTCGCTCCGGGCACCATGAGACAAAAATCGAAGTCAACCCACGGCAATAAGACCCCTGACATTGACAGGAGCAGCGGAGAAAAGAAGGATAAGACTACTAATCGACCGAACATGGTTTCAATCAACGAGTGTGCCCAGAAGACCTCCAAGTCTTCCAAGGAGTTTGTAAAGAAGTCCTCTCTCTACCAAGAATTCTTGGTGGAATGTGAGGAAATTCTCCGGCACAAGTGGCTCGAATCAGAACGTATCGGACACGATATCGGATTCGAACGCGCTCTATTGGACTGGATCCGCAAGCATCGGGAAGATTGGCGAGGCACCCGTCGGGCCGATTCGTCCAACTGCGCCTCCGCTGCAAAGTAAAGATCCGCCGGGCAGGCCACCGAGGGCATTTCCCCAATGACAGCCCCCTAGCTGTAGCAGCCGGGCTCGGTGAGCCCGATGCATATGCCTCGGAGCAGTTTACCACTCCACCAATCCAGACTCACCGCGCCGGCTACAGTGAAGCCAAACAAGCTTCCGGGAAGTAAACCACCGCAAATAAAAAAATCGAAGCGGAAGAGCTTCGGTTTGGTAAATTTGGCTGGAGCGCGAACTTACTTGATCTCGCGGTGAACCGTGTGCCGGCGAAGAGAAGGGTTATACTTCTTCTTTTCGATTCGCTCGGTCACCGTCTTTTTGTTCCGGGTCGTGAGGTATTTGGACGCATACTTGCCCTCTTTGCGGGCTTCAGTGCACTCGATGATTACTTGGTCTTGCATGTCTTTAAAGTGGGTGAAGGAAGAGCACAACGGGGCCACCCACTCTTCCGCAAGCGCAAATTTTCACTCCGGCACGTGATCACGGCCTGAATTACTTCTGCTCCAACGGGGAAGAAAACGCGAAACCTATCACCGAAACCTCAGAATCAAGTCGTTGAGGCGATGACCTTTTTTTCGGTCAAAGGCAACATCACGCCCCGGCGGAAAAGTGTCACCTGACCGGTGCTGGCGGATACTACCACTGCAATACAGGGGGCCTCTAAACTGATCGCCGCCGCCGCCGCGTGCCGACTACCCAAGCCACTGGGAAGCAAATGGTCGGCATCCGTGGCCTGGATCAAACTGCCGGCCGAGTTCACCACGCCATTGCCCTGAATAACGAAAGCGCCGTCGATGGTGGAAAACTCCTTCACGGTCTCATCCATGAATGGGTTGAGGATATTACGATCCTCGCCCTTGTATCCATAAAATGGATTCATAACGAGAGGTTTTACAAATTTTTCCACTTGGGGGGTTCCGCCGACTACAAAAAGACACCCTACCGGCTTCCCCTCACGCCCTTCCACACCTAGTTCAGTGGCGACGGCAATAACCCGTTCAAACACCTCCGGTTTAACATCGGCGGGCAACAGATCGGATTGACCGGTAAGCAGGGTTTGAAACTCCCGCTCCACATCCACCACCCCTACGGTGTCAAATTGATTGCTGCCCAATACCCCGCCAATGCAGCACAGACGATCAGTGAAAGAGATAATCCCGCGGGTTAGAGCCACCAGAATGGCGCTACGCATCTGGGCTAATCGTTGGGGCGAAAACGAACGGACCTGAATAACCTCCGCAAACGTGGTAAACACATCCGAACCATCCGGGGCATTGTTGGTCACGAGGATCGACTTTATCTTGGGAGTCCAACGAGTGACATCAATGCCACCGGAGAAGGTATCCCCCATCACAACGATGGCATCGCACTCGGCCCCTTTGGCGACTCGCTCCGCCTCCCGCACCATGAGGCGATTCATCTTATTCTGCTTCGTCGGAATCCGGCGGACCTGCATGCCACTGAGGCCGGCGATCAGACGATCGTAGAGTCGATCGACATCGTCGACTTCGATGAGGCCGCGGACCAGTTCCGGCTCTTTCACCAGTCGGGCGATGGAGGCCAGCACCTGCAGGCAGTCCCGCGATTTCTCATCCGCGAGGAGCATAATGATGAGGTGGGACTTATCACTTTCGGAACCGTCATGAACTACGCCGGCCCGACTGCGTCCGATTGCGAGGAGATAACGACGTCCCAATTTCGCCCGCACATGGGGAAGAGAAACTCCCAGACCCAAGTAGGTGGTCATCGTGGTCTCACGCGCCAAAAGACCGCGGAGCAACGGGTCTTTCTTTAGATCCGGAAAACGCAGCGCGCATGCGTCCAGCATCTCGCCGAGCACGGTCTTCATGTCACCGCCGCGCAGCTCTACGATGCGGCTTCGGGCGATGAGTTTTTCGAGCCGCATACGTCAGTTTGATCAGTGACTACCGGGGCTGACTTATTTCTCCCACTCCAACGCGCCTTTTTTGACTTCGTAAAAAAGTCCCAGCACGAGCACGAACAGGAAAAACATCATGGGGGAAAGGATCGCGATATTGTTGGCCAGAAAGTCCCGGTAAACGAACGTCCAGGGAATCAGGAAGACCACCTCGATATCGAAGAGGAGAAACAACATCGCAGTCACATAAAACTTCACGGAGAAGCGGGTGTGTACGATGCCTTCGCCTTTCACACCACACTCGTAAGCGGTGTTCTTGATCGGGCTCACGTTCTTCGCCCGCTGCCCGGCAAAGCGATTGACCGCCAAAATCGTGAGACCCACGCCAGCGGCGAGAATCACTTGAATGAGAAGCGGAAGATAAGCCGAAGATGTCATGACCTCCATACAGGAATCAGCCACCGGAGGCTGACAAGGTGAAATTGGCCCGGAAACACTCTAACCGTCCACGGGGACAATTCTTTCATTCAAATTTGACGTGCTACCGACCTTCAAAACTTCGGCAAACTCCAAAGTTCGGATCTCCTCCGAGACGATCGGAAAGCCCCAACGCTCCCGATGGCGATTGATTCGCGCCAACATGAGTGTATCCAGCGCCACCGGATCGGCACTCAACCAGATCTCGTCGTCCGAGACCGTGTAAAGGGAGTTGTAAGCCGGACCACCAATGAACTGGTACTGTTGCAAACTCGCGATGGTGAACAACCAAGTCTGGCGCAGTTCCGGAATCGCGCTCATCTCCGCGACCGCCGCCGGAGCATTGGAAGGGCTGTTGAGGAACCGCGCCGTATTAGAGGCGTTCCATAACGTAGCATTCACGAGCGCACCATTTACACCGAGAGTCGGATGGTCGGTGTATACCGGAAGATTGATCCAGAAATCCGCCTCCAAGAACAACGGCGTCGCGAGAAAGCTGCGGCGGTTGGCCTCGAGCTGCTGCACTTGCTCATCTCCGCGGTCCGCCAAAAAGACCGGATCAAACCGGGAGGGCAACGGGCTGTCGTAGAACCATCCCGGGTCATAGTATTCGCCCGATTCGAGGATGAAGATCTTATAACCCTCAAAGGGACCTTCTCCCGTGATCAGTGAGGGCAAAAAGCCCGTGAAACGCAGACGCAAGGGATTCAACCCCACCAGAAATATATCCTCTTTCTCATACCCTCGATCTACCAGCGCACTAATTACCGCCTTCACCAACGGGATCGGAGTAGCCAATCCGGGACCGCTATCGGCGTAGATTTTGAGTCCCACTTTGCCTTTTTCGCCGGGGATTAGTCTTTGGCTGATAGCCTCTTCAAACTGCTCCATGAGGTTATCCACTTCCCGAGAGTAGTTTGCATCATCGAACCGTTCGAGAGATCCCTTCCAAACGGTTCCCGGCAATTCAGGAGCCAGCGGAGTGTCTTCCACTTCCTGCCCCCACGCATAGCTTCCCATTCCGAGGGTGATAATCAAAGACAAGAGCTGGGAAAGACGGATCATGATGAGGGGTGAGACGCGATAAGTGCGGGGTTTGTTTCCTTCAACCGGAGCGAAACTTGACAGAGCACACGCCAGGGTAAATGTCCAACTTCCCTCGTCGGCTCTTTTTGCCCTTCGCTCACTATGCCTCTTGTCAAACCCTCCTGTGTCCGCGATCTGCGCACCCGGGTGAACATCGTCGATGTGATCTCACGGAGTGTGACGTTGAAAAAGGCTGGTTCGCGTTTCAAGGGCCTCTGCCCGTTTCACCAAGAGAAGTCACCCTCCTTCCACGTGAATCCGGATATGGGTGTCTACAAATGTTTCGGCTGTGGCAAATCCGGAGATTTGATCACCTTCGTCCGTGAAACGGAGGGACTCAACTTCATCGAAACCGTCGAGGCCCTCGGGCAACGCTTCAACGTCCCCGTCGAATATGAGGCGGGATCAGGACCCACCCGGGAAGAACGGTCACTGCGCCAAGAGCTCTTCGAACTACACGAAATCGCCGCGCAACACTACCACGATGCTTTGCGCGCCGACGATGAGACGGGGCGATGGATGCGTGACTACTGGCTGACTTCGCGACAATTCACCTCCGAACTCGCTGAGGAATTCAAAGTTGGCGCAGCCGATGCGAATGGCAGCGGACTGGGAGCAGAACTCCTGAAACAAAAATTTTCCGAATCCGCCCTGCGCCAATGCGGCCTCTTCTTCATCTACGAAGATGCGCAAATCAATCTGCGTTCCCTGAGGCCTAGATTCCGGGGACGATTAATGATTCCCATCCGGGACCACCAGGGCCGGGTGGTCGCTTTTACCGCTCGCCAAACCGAACTCACTCCCGACAACGATCCGGCGAAGGACGCCAAATACGTCAATTCGCCGGAGACGCCCATTTTCACCAAAAGCCACCTGCTATTTAATCTCGATCGAGCACGGACCGCCGCGGGCGGAGGACATCCCTTCATTCTGGTGGAAGGCCAACTCGACGCACTCCGCGCCTGGAGTGTCGGGCTAAAAACGGCTATCGCGCCCCAAGGAACCTCCATCACCGAAGGGCAACTCGCTCTGCTGCGACGCTATCACCACGAAGTGGATTGTTTCTTTGACGGAGACGGTGCCGGACAAAAGGCCGCGTTGCGTTTCCTGCCCATGGCGCTGAAGGCGGGCTTGGAAGTGAAATTTATCGTGGGAGATGGAAACGCCAAACTCGATCCCGATCTTTTGATGATGGAGCACGGCGCGGACGGCTATACCCGGATCAAGGAGACCGCCCTTTCCGCCATGGCTTTCGCCTGCCAAGCGCTGTTGCCGGAAGGTCGATCAGCCAATGCAGAGCGTAAAACTGCGGCTATGCGGCCCCTCTTCGAAATCGTGGTCTCGGCGGAATCCGAAGTTGCCCGCTCCGAGTTTCTCAAGGAAGCAGCCTCCCATCTCGGACTTTCCTTCTCCGCCTTGGCTACCGATTTTGAACGGCATCGACGACAGGCCGGCCGTCGATTCGCTCCTCCGCCGCCTCCCGATGAGCCCGCCCCCCCTGTCGCAACCGGCCCCCAAGTCACCTCCCCCGAGGAACACCTCCTCCTAATTTGCCTCCATTATGAGAACCTAGGGAAACCCCTCAGTCTCATCCTTCCTCACGACTGGATCGACAACCAGCACCCAGCCGGAGCGCTCCTTAACCGGGTTCTAGCGGAATTCGAACAAGACGCCTGGCCAGGAACCGCCGAACTCAACGACAGTGAAATCCTCGAGACTCCCGAGGAAAAAACCTTGGCCGCTTCGCTCCTTTTCGACACCCTGAAGATGGACGATCCTCACAAAGTAGCCGAGGAAGGATTGCAAAAACTTCGCCTTCGGGCATTGCAACCTCGCCTCCGCCAAATAGAACTTGCTTTGTCCCAATCCACCTTGGACAGTCAATCTGACGCAATTTCCCTACTGAAAGAGCGTTCCGAATTACAAAGGCAACTGCGCCAACCGCTTAGGTTAGCGCGAGTTGTCTAGTTTTTGTTTCTTTCCATGCCGCGCAAAGCCAAGTCCGCCTCCACCAGTTCCGCTCAATCCGACGCTGTCGAACAAGCCCTTAAGAAAGCCAAGGGCAAAGGTTCCGCTGCGATCGAAGCCATGTCGAGTGGCGTCAACGAGCGTATTCGTCAACTTATCCGTCTCTCCAAAGAGCAGGGATACTTGACGTGGGACGACATCAACGAAGCCCTTCCCGAGTCCGTCGAAAACCAAGACGAATTCGATAATATCATCTCGATTCTCCAGAATTTGGAGATCGAGATTCTCGAGCCCGATCAGGTCGAGGAATACAAGGCCCGCATGGAAGAGGCCGAGGAGGAGCAGACCAAGTCTTCCCAGAATGATATTCTGGACGATCCCGTTCGCATGTATCTTAAGCAGATGGGCCAAGTCCCCCTGCTCACCCGCGAACAGGAGGTCGAAATTTCCAAGCGGATCGAGACTGCTGAGCTGAAAGCCCAGTCCGCGCTGTTCGAAGCCTCGATCGTCGGTGGCCACATCGGTCAACTCGGCAACAAACTCCTCACCCGCGAGGAGCGCTTTGATCGCATCGTTATCGATAAAAAGATCGAGAGCCGTGACGCCTACTTCAAAACCCTGCCAAAATTGGTCGAGACCACCATCCGTTCAGAGGATCTCGTCGCCCAATCTTGGGTCGAACTCGCCAAAGTTCGTGGCGAAGCGGAGAAAAAGAAAGTCCTCACCAAGCACCGCAAGCGGGAGACCAATCTGCGCAAGTGCTTCCCCAAGTTCTTCTTCAAGCTGAAGGTCTACGAGGAATGGCTGTCGAATCGCGCTCCGGTCATTAACGAGATCGAACGTATCCAGAATCAACTGGCCCGGGCCAAAAAGCCCAAGACCAAGCGAGATATGGCCATCGACACCAAGGCCTACAAAGCCCGGTTGAAGGAAATGGAACGCGAACTCCGCGTTACTCCCGATGACTTCCTGCGCATCGTTCGCCAGACTCAGATCCACGTCCGCGAGGCTCACCAAGCCAAGACCGAGATGGTGGAAGCCAATCTTCGTCTCGTGATTTCGATCGCGAAGAAATATACCAACCGTGGCCTCTCCTTCCTCGATCTGATTCAAGAAGGCAACATGGGCCTCATGAAGGCGGTGGAAAAATTCGAATACCGCCGAGGCTACAAGTTCTCGACTTACGCCACTTGGTGGATTCGTCAGGCGATCACCCGCTCCATCGCCGACCAAGCCCGCACGATCCGCATTCCGGTGCATATGATCGAGACCCTGAACAAGGTTATGCAGGTGCAGAAGCAACTCCTCCAGGAATTCGGTCACGAACCGACGCCCGAAGAAGTTGCCGACGAAATGAACCTTCCTGTCGAGCGCGTGCAGCAGATCATGAAGATGGCGCAACAGCCCATCTCCCTGCAGTCCCCCGTCGGCGACGGAGACGACACCAGCTTCGGCGACTTCATCGAGGATAAATCAGCCGAGAATCCTTACGACATGACGGCCTACTCGCTCCTGCGGGACAAAATCGTCGACGTGCTGGACTCCCTCACCGAACGGGAACGCCGCGTGCTTTCCTTACGTTTCGGATTGGTCGATGGCTACAGCCGCACGCTCGAAGAGGTCGGTAAGCAGTTCAAAGTTACCCGCGAACGTATCCGACAGATCGAAGCCAAAGCGCTCCGGAAGATGCGTCATCCAACTCGTATCCGCCAGCTCCATGGATTCTTCGATGCCGAGCAATTGGACAACGCCCAGAATTTGCTTAAGCTGGCCATCAAACCCGGCACCGCCCAAAACTTGGGCCGGCCGAAGTAAACTTGACTGCTTTGTTTCCTTGCTCCCGATCACGCGGTATCGTTAACCTTTTCCCATCATGAACCTCTCGCATCTGCTCGCCTACACCCTCGGCGGTCCTGAAATTCTCCTCCTCTTTCTGGTTATTGTGCTCCTCTTCGGCGCCAAAAAACTCCCCGAGCTCGCCCGCGGCCTCGGTAAAGCGAAGAGCGAATTCCAAAAGGCCACTGACGAGGCTGAAAAGGAAATCAATGCCGTCGATCCCACCACCCCGCCGGAAAAAAAGAGTTCCGAACCCGTCGCTCCTCCTGGAAACAACTGATCGGATTAAACCGCCTCTCATGAGGAAATTTTTTCAACGCGCCACCTATTCGCGGCGCGTTTTGCTTTAAAACGCCCAAAATACCGCCCAAGACGCTCGCCAAGCGGGGTTTTCCTCTTTGACACTCTTAAATCCGACCGATTGTTTTCCGGCGGCGGAAACGCGAATGAAATGGCCCTGAAGCTTCTATCCCACTTCTCCAACGACATCGGCATCGACCTCGGCACCGCCAACACCTTGGTCTACTTGAAGGACCGCGGTATCGTATTGCGGGAACCGTCCGTTGTCGCCCTCGATTCAACTTCCCGTAAAGTTCGCGCCGTTGGAGCGGATGCCAAGCGGATGCTCGGGCGGACACCCGGCAACATCACAGCCATCCGACCAATGAAGGACGGCGTGATCGCCGATTTCGATGTGACGGAGGCGATGCTGCGTTACTTCATCAAAAAAGTTAATAGCAACAGTTTCGGCGTAAGTCCCCGTGTGGTCATCGCCATCCCTTCCGGAATCACGGAAGTAGAGAAGCGCGCGGTGCAGGACAGCGCCGTGCATGCCGGTGCCCGCGATGTGCACATGATTCAGGAGCCCATGGCCGCTGCGATCGGCGTTGGCCTCCCTATCGATGAACCGGCCGCCAACATGATCGTCGATATCGGCGGTGGCACCACCGAGATCGCCATCATCTCCCTCGCTGGCGTGGTATTTTCAAAATCCATCCGCGTTGCGGGTGACGAAATTGACGGAGCTATCGTCAATTATATGAAGCGCTCCTACAATTTGTTAATCGGCGAGCGCACCGCGGAAGAAATTAAGCTGCGCGTCGGCTCGGCCTACCCGCTCGACGAAAAACTCACCATGGAGGTCAAAGGCCGCGATTCCGTCGCTGGTCTGCCGAAGACCATCCACATTACTTCGCAGGAAATTCGCGAGGCGCTCAGCGACACCATGGTCGCCATCGTGGACGCCGTGCGGGCCGCTCTGGAGCGTTGCCCTCCTGAACTTTCGGCCGATTTGGTCGACCGCGGCTTCGTGCTGGCGGGTGGCGGTGCCCTCATTCGCGGCATTGATCGTCTGCTCAGTGAAAAGACTGGACTGCCCGTAACGATCGCCGACGATCCGCTTTCATCGGTCGCCAATGGCACGGGTGCGGTGCTCAGCGACCTCAATTGGTTGCTTCAACGCATCTGATTTGACCGAAAGCCTCGGGGGAGGCTTGTCAGCGGGGCCAAGAACACTCCACGTTTAGGGGCTCCCTCCTTCCGTGCCACCCGATCGCTTAGATACTTCCCGCCCGTTCGTCACCTTGGGGTTGATGGTCGCCATCTGGTTTCTCGTGCCGACCGCGGTGAAACGTATAAGCCGGATCGGTTTTTTCGAGCTTCAGGCGCCAGTGGAAGTATCGGCATCTTACCTACGCGAGCTACAGGATTACTGGTCCTGGCGCACGCGTTCAAAAAATGATATCTACGAGGCCTACCGGGATCTGGGTGGAATCGCGGCCCACTACGCCGATGCGGCGGAAGAAAATGCAACATTGCGCCGGGAGGTTGAAAAACTGGAAACCCTCCTGCGACTGCCCACCTTCGACGCCTACCGTTCCGAACCGGCCCGGGTGGTTACGCGGGACCTCAATGCTTGGTGGCAACGGCTCATCATTCGCAAAGGTGCCAATCACGGCATTGTTGAGGGAGCTCCGGTTATTTTCGCGGGAGGCGTTGTGGGCCGGGTATCCGAGGTTCACGATCGCACCGCCGCCATTGATTTGATCACCAGCTCAGCCGTGCGACTCGCCGCTTCATTCGAAGGGGATGATCGCCCCGTTAGTTATCAGGGGGGACAAAACCCTCCGCTATCCCGCCCTCTAGGCACGGCGGAATTTGTGCCGCTTGATCTCTACGCCACTCCCGCCGAACCGAAAGCGCTGGTTACCTCTGGTCTCGGCGGTGTTTTTCCGCGCGGTCTTCGCATCGGCACGGTCACTGTTCTCGAGCCCAGCCCCGATGGCTTATTCAAGACGGGGCGCATCCAGCTTGATCCCCGCCTCAACGAACTTACCGAGGTCACCGTCCTCATTCCCTTGGACCCGCTGTGAAACCTACGCCGAGCCAACAACGTATATTCGTCATGATCGTTACCGGGTGGATTCTGCTTACGATCATGCGGCAGATGAATCATGTGCTTTCGCCCCTCAATATATCCCTGTGGCTGGGCGGCTTATTGGTGGCCTACCCGGCGCTAAAACTAAATCCCCGCACCGCCTTCACCAGCTGCTTCATCATCGGTCTCATGATGGACACTTGGTCTCCGATGAAATTCGGCACGCATGCGCTGCTCTTCGGAGCGGCACAAATCATCATCGGACGCATTCGCCTGCGCCTTGCCACGCACGAGCCCACCATCGAACTCATTGTGGCTCTGATCGCCAATCTGTTCATGTTTATCGCCATGACATTTATCGCCATGGGCAAAAGCGGTGGAGGGTCGTTCTCCGGGCTACGGCTTCTGACCGATCTTCTCATCTCACAGGTCATCCTCGTTATGATTCTTCCGTGGTATTTCGCCCTGCAATCACGCGGGGGTAATCTACTCCTCAACCCTCGCCGGGCTCGACTCAACTCGACTATCTGACCGGTAAATGCCTGACACCCCCAACGCTGGTTCGAACGGCATGGTTCAAAGTCACCGCGGCTCCGATCGCCGGTTGCAGTTCTTTTATCTGCCCATCGCGTTGGGCGGCATCGCCCTAGCCATCGGACTGGTGTTTCAACAAATCTGGCGCTCGGACCTGGCCGAAACGAAAGCGACCAAACAGAGCCAGAACCGTATTCTTGTTCCGGGTCCCCGCGGCAATATCTACGACCGCAACGGCAAGATCCTGGTCGGCAACCGTCCGCGTTTTGCCGTCGTGCTCTACCTCGAGGAACTCCGCACCGAAATCTATCGAGAGTATATCGCCATCCGTAAGGCCTATCGGGAAGAGGACGACAAGGATGCTCCGAGTTCGTCGCAGATGACGGACATTGCCCGTTTTTCTATAGTCGAAAAATACCTTGATCGCGTGGATCGGGCTCTGGACCGCGATACGGAGTTAAACGCGCACTCGCTGAGTCGGCATTTTAATGCGCAACGCATGTTGCCGTTCACCCTAATCGATGATCTGCAGCGCGAGGAATACGCCCGCTTGCTGGAACAGTTGCCGGTCAACTCCCCTCTCCAATTATATACCACCAGCAGTCGTTTCTATCCCTATGGCGCTGCCGCTGCCCACACGTTGGGATTTGTTTCCAGCAACAACGACATCGAGATCAATGACGAATTTCCCGGACAGGATCTCATGACCTTTAAGATGGCCGGCACGACCGGGCGAGACGGTTTGGAATCTCAGTTTGAGAAACGCCTTCAAGGCAAGGCCGGCGGCACCGTCTATCGGGTCGATCCGGGTGGCTATCGGGTGGAATCGCTGCACCGCCGTCTGCCCGTCCAAGGCCAGAATGTGATCTCCAGTTTGGATATCGATCTGCAACTCGCGGCCGAATCCCGTCTACGCGAATACGAGATGGCCGCGTCCGCCGTCGCCCTCGACGTCAACACCGGTGAAGTGCTCGTGATGGCCAGTCTGCCCGACTACAATCTCAACGATTTCTCCCCTCGCCTTTCCCAGCGGGTGGCCATCGATATTGCGGAGCGGGGAGCTTGGATAAACCGGCCCAACTCCGGGCTCTACCCGCCCGGCTCCGCTTTCAAGATCCTCATCACCATCGCCGGGATGAAGGAGCAACTGATCGGCCCGGATTCCATGACCAATTGCGGGGGACACTTTCGCGTTGGAAACCGCCTGTTCCCCTGCCACGACGGGCATGCCCACGGCGAGATCGCCCTACGCACGGCCATCGCTAAAAGCTGCAACGTTTTTTACTACGATCACGGACAGGAAATTGGCGCCGATGCGATCGCTCGCACCGCCCGCGAATTCGGGTTCGGAGAACGAACCGGCTTAAATTTGCCCAACGAAACCGGCGGCAGCCTTGTGCCTGATCCCGCGTGGAAACGTGAAAGGCGCGGCAGTGGTTGGGTGCCGGGCGATACCGCCAATCTTTCCATCGGCCAAGGCTTCATGCTCGTGACGCCAATGCAGATGGCGACATTCACCGCCTCAGTTGCGCGCGGCCAGACCCGCACCACTCCTTACTTGGATCACAAGCCAAACCGCTCGGTGCAACGAACCGCACCCATTGGTCTTTCACCCGCAAATTACGCGGCGCTGATTGAGGGTATGGAGGAGTGCACCATCTCCGGCACCTCCCGCACCTCATTCACGACTACTCAGAGTATGCGTATCCCGGGTCTGCGGGTAGCGGGTAAAACCGGAACAGCTCAAAAACGCACCCCCAAGGGCACGATCAATTTCGCGTGGTTTATCGCATTCGCTCCGATCGAAAACCCTCAAGTAGCCGTCGCTATTATCGTCGAAGGTGACATCCCCGGTGAAGAAACGGGAGGCGGTTCGTTCTCAGCGCCGGTTGCGCATGAAATCTTCAAAGTTTGGGCCGAAAAACACCCCGAGCTTATTCCCGAGCCCACACCGGAAATTATTGAAGAATCATAGTCCGGCGAGAAAGTTAAATACTCGGTCCATTTCATCGGGCAACACTTCGTGCCCGTAGTCTGGATACAGAATCATTTCCTTCTTACTGCGGATTTTGTTGTAAGCCGCAAACTGAGAGCTGGGAGGGCATACTTGATCCATGAGTCCGGTAAACATGAGCACTTCGCCGGCGATCCGTGGAGTAAGATTCTGGATATCAATATAGCCCAGTTTGGTAAATATCTCTTCCACCCGTTCATGCCGGGGATCGAACCATCGCAGAAAATAACTCAATTCCTCGAACGCCTGCTTAGCCAAATCCATTTCCCATATCCGCCGGTAGTCACACAAAAACGGAAACACCGAGGCCACCCGCTTCACGCGAGGCTCCAGAGCGCCGCAAGCCAGGGCCAGTGCTCCTCCCTGTGATCCCCCGGTGGCGCCGACTCGTTCGGCATCGACTTCATCAAATTCCATCACAATCCGGGCCAGCAATGCCGTATCCGAAAAGATCGATCGATACATCAACTTGGTAGGATCCGGGTCCTCCAGTCCCCGAATTATATGACCACGCAGGGTCGTGCCTTCCACCCCGCCCACATCTTCCGATCGACCGCCTTGTCCACGGCAATCCAGGGCTGCAATCGCCATGCCCGAACTCGCATAACCGATCAATTCCGCCCAATCCGGACTCGCCGCGGAATAGCCGTGAAACTTGAGCACGGCCGGTCCGCTTTGTCCGGATTCGATCCGCTTGGGCCGCACATATTTGGCATACACCTTTGCTCCGCCCAACCCGACGAACCACAGATCGAAGCACTCGACCTGACCGACCTTCAGCGTTGAGTTCGGCACACGGCGCACCTCGTGATCGTGGGCATCCAATTCCCGCTGCACCGCGTTCCAATAGTCATCAAAATCGGCGGGCCGGGGCGATGACCCTTGATACAACTTCAATTCTTCGAGGGGCAGATCAAATGCGGGCATGAGACAGAGTGAAGCGACTTGAGGCTTTTTTGACAGTCGGATTTTTTAAGAACCTTCATTTCTTCCGGTTGCGCCTCACGGTTATCCGCTCACCGTTTTTCTCCATGAAGTCAGTCCTCCCCCTTTTCGCCTGCTTGTTGCTCACGACCTTGACCGGTCTTTCTCAGTCATCCGCCTTGGTGTTACAATCCGACTTTGGGGAAAAAGACGGCGCGGTCGCCTCGATGCGCGGCGTCGCCTATTCTGTCTCGCCGGACCTTCACATGTTCGATCTCACCCACGAGATTCCGACCTTCGACATCTGGGCCGCCGCCTACCGGCTTAACCAAGTCGCCTCTTATTGGCCGGCCGGCACGGTGTTCGTCTCTGTGGTCGACCCGGGTGTAGGCACCGATCGCAGGTCCGTGGTTTTAAAAACAAAAACGGGGCACTTCTTTGTCACCCCCGACAACGGCTCCCTGACCTTGGTCGCCGATGAGCTCGGGATCGCTGAGGTGCGTCAAATTGACGAAGCGGTTAACCGTCTAAAAAATTCGGAAAAATCCTACACGTTTCACGGCCGCGACGTCTACGCCTATACCGGTGCCCGCCTCGCTGCCGGAGTGATTACGTTCAAATCCGTGGGTCCGACGTTGGCCCCCAAGGTGCGCCGTATCCCCTACGCCAAAGCCGAACGGGACGGTGGCTTGATTCGAGGCAATATCCCCATACTCGACGTGCATTACGGCAACATCTGGACAAATATCAGTCGCGACTTGCTGATGGAATTGAAGCCCGAAGTGCTCTCCACTCTGCAGGTGCGGATCACCCAAGATGACAAAATGATCTTTGATCAACGTGTTCCCTTTGTGAATACGTTTGGTCAAGTCGAACTCGGCAAGCCCGTTGTATACATCAACGATCTGCTCAATGTGGCGCTGGCAATCAACCAAGGCGATTTCGCGGCGCAACACGGTATCTCCAGCGGACCGGACTGGAACATTTCCATCCGACGATAAACGCGGTCAGAACATCCGGACCGCCGACCGCTGACCGGCATCGATGGCCGACTTCGGATCGTCCAACGGAAGCCGTTTGAGCAACCGCCCGTCGCGATCAAACTCCCCCAATTCCGCGGTCTCCGCCAACGGCACGTAAAACCGTTCACGATTGCTGTCGTAGGCCAATGTGGTCGGCCGCAGCGCCGTATCAAACGTCACGCGGCGGATCGGTTCGGTTTCATCCTCAAAGAAAACCGCTTCCCCGCCCTCGTCCGCATAGAGCACCACCAACTGGTCTTGCTTCTGATCCCAAGCCAGACCACCAATCGCGCGGACGATTCCGCCCGGTTGAAACGAGGCTCGCACCTTACCGTAGCGCTCGACGCGGCCCACCCGCCCCATTTCGGCGAGTGCCACGTAAACGAGGCGATTGAATGAACGCACGGCGAGGTCACCCATTTGGCCATCGGCGAGCTGGAACTCCCCGGGGAGTTCGTAATCATACCACAATTCGCGAATACCCCGTTTGATCGTGATCAGCCGATCTCCGGGCGCCAGCCGCAGCCAAATGTAGTCGGTGTTAAACTCATAGCCGAGCCCAACCACGACATCTCCATCCTCAATAAACTCGGAGAGCGAATCGCCCTGCCCTGACTCCAGCGCACGGTCTTGGATCGCTCCTTGCCCCGCGACATAGAGATGCATCGGACCGGAAGTTGCACAGCCCGCCAAGAGCAGACATACGAGCAGGGAAACGAGATGGGGTTTTGGCGTTGTCATGGTTTTCATCCGGCGCGTTGATCAGCAATTATGAAAGTAGCGTTCATCAGTGGCACGAGCATAGTGAAATCCGACCTTTTTGCCGCATGGGAGGAGAAAACCATCGAGACGGCCCACGGCACTGTCGCCTACAAGAGCCAAGGCGACAAGGTGCTCATCAACCGCCATGGCTACAAATTCCCGCTCCCCCCGCACTCGATCAATTATCTGGCCAATATCCAGGTCCTCGCCGATCTCGGCTTTACCGATGTGGTTTCTCTCAACTCCGTCGGCTCCCTCGACCCCGAGCTCCCTCCCGGCACCTTCGTTTCGTGCGCCGACTACCTCTGCCTGCAAGAGGGGCCCAAAACCTTTTACGATCAAGAACTCAAAGGTGGACCTCCCGGCATCGCCAACAACCTGATCCCCACGCTCCTCGAACAGCTCACCCCCGAGTTCGATATCAAACCCGGCAAAACCTATGTCCAGATGCGCGGGCCACGCTTCGAAACCAAAGCCGAAATCCGGGTGGTAAAAGACTGGGGTGACGTGATCGGTATGACCGCCGCGTTTGAAGCCGACCTCTGCACCGAGGCCGGACTCAACTACAACTCCTTGGCCCTCGTCGATAATTTTGCCAACGGCCTCGAAGGCACCGAAATCGATTTCGAGAAATTCCACGAACTCGTGAAGAGCAACCAGGCCAAAGTAAACCGCCTCTTCACCCGCATGCTGGAAATCTTCGCCTAATCTGCCAGGCAATCCAAGTCTCCGTCAGTCTGCCATTTTCACAAAAGGCAACGAAGGAAACAAGGGCTAACGCACTGCTGTTTTGACAGGAGCAAGCAGAGGAAAACAGAGCCACTGCGCGGATATTATTTAACCACCGACTAAACGAATCGACTCAGATTATCTCAGCTGGAGGCATGACAAATCGACCAGGCAGAAAGCTCAGTGACCTCCGGGTCTCCTCCGTGATCTCTGTGACAAAAAATACCGCTCGTCTGGCCAACTTGCCCACCATGACGTCCGCCTGGGCCTTAGCGAAGGCAGGAAGTCCTGTGAAGCATGACGACGGCGGACGCCACTCAGCCTCCGCTGACTTCATCAGTCGCCTTAACACTCACCCCCAACCGCTCCTCGCGTGCGATAGGCTCGCCCGATGGGCAACTTTCGGTCTCGCAAGCGGATTTCGTTGCCCTCGATAGACTCGATATCGGGCCACCTTACCAAAAACGAACGGTGCACCCGCACGATGTCCTCATCAGACAACGTCTCTTCCCAATCCCGCAAGGAACGCTTATTCACCAACACGCGATCCGTGAGGTGAAACTTCACGTAGTCTCCAATGCTCTCCAGCATGACGATCTCCTCATGCCGCACGCGCAGCAGCCCTCCATCTGATTTCACAAAAAAAGGCGGACAACTTTGCCCGGGGCCAGCTGGCTTCGCGACCAATTCATCCTCGGCAATGGGAGTCGCCTCTTCTGCAGCTGGTTTCATCTCCGTCTCTCGTGCCTCAAGTCGCTGCTGAAGCCTATCCAACGTCCGGGTAAACCGCTCAAACGAAAACGGCTTCTTCAAATAATCGACCGCATCCAGCTCAAAGCTCTCCACTGCGTGATCATCGTAGGCGGTCGTAAAAACAATCAGCGGCGGATTTTTTAGTGAACGCACCATGCTGAGCCCCGAGAGCCGGGGCATTTCGATGTTCAGGAAAACCACATCCGGCTCCGCCCCACCATGCAGCGCTTCCAAAGCTTCCAGAGCACTGTCGCACTTCCAGCCCACCTCAAAAAACGACAAGTTGCCAGCATAATTTTCAATCACCCGTTGGGCGAGGGGTTCGTCGTCCACCACCATGCACTGAATCGTTCTCATGGCTCGATCCTCAGTTTAACTTCGAACCGCGTGGCCCGATCGTTGATCTCCAACCGATGTCGATCCGGGTAGGGGAGTTCCAAGCGACGGCGCACATTCTCCAAACCCACGCCTCCCGGATTGTCCACAAATCCGGTCGCCAATTCTTCGCCCCCGACCGCGTCCTTGTTGTTGCTCACTTCGATTTCCAAAACTCCGTCCGGTTGCAGCTCCGCGGATAACCCGACCCGCGCTTGAGTTGTCTTCAGTGTTACCTCGTGCTTGAAGGCATTTTCGATGAACGGCAAAAACAACAATGGTGCGACCGTGAGCTCCTCCACGCCGTCAGCCACGCGCAAGTCGGTCTGCATGCGCCCGACCGCTCGAATTTTCTCCAGCTCGAAATAATTCCGCACAAACGCCAGCTCCTTCCCCATCGATATCTCCTGCGCCTGACTGTCGTGCAGAATGTAGCGCATCAGCTCCGCCAGCTTGAGCACATACTCCGGACCCAGATCCGATTTATCCAAGGAGAGGGAGTAGATATTATTGAGGGAGTTGAATAAAAAATGCGGATTCAACTGCGCACGCAGCGCCATCAATTCCGCCTGCATTTTCCGTTTCTCCAGGTCACGGTTCCGGATCCATCCCGCACCAAAATAGAGCAAAGAGGTCGCCCCGATCCAGATCGCCGAGTGCACGGTGAAAATACTGGCGAGCCGCACATAGTTCGGATTCTGAGTCACGCCTACCGCCGCTTGCCCCTTTGCCCCCTGCCCGGGCAGTCGACTCGTGATTCCTTCGTGCGCCGAATCCGTTTCCTCCGCAACCGCCAGTCGGCCCACATCCAATACCTGATGATATACCAGACCAATCCCAAAACCCGCCATTAAGATCACCCCCATAAGCGCCAACGTATACCGCAGATAACGTTTAGTCTGGAGCAAACGTGGCATGAGGACGCCCAAATTCACATAGGACCCCGCCCGTGAGGACCAACAAGGTGCCCACCCGCAAGGCAATGCCACCCGCTGTGAGCGGTGTGCCCGGCGACCGGGATACCGACACCAACATGAGCACGACAAAAATCAGCCAGAAAATCACATGCTGCCAACGCGTCTTGGAAGATCCCGGTATCATCAAACGGCGAGTCATCTTCCACCATGATGCCCACCCTACCGGTTCCGAGTCAACCTGCGGTAGCGGCGAGAGTTTGGGAGCGAGTTGATTGAGAGGTATGGACACGAATTGGACAACGGTCGACGGATCCTGAACGAACCCGCGCCGCCCCCCGTTGTTGTTATTATCGTGTCTCCGAAACTCAAATTTCGACCAACGACGTTTCAAGGCGGGTAAACGACATCTCAAGACCGACAACCGATCACCGAGAACGCTCGTCCCCGGTTTTCAGTCGACAATGGGTTCGTGGACGTCGTTCACCCGCCTTGAAACGTCGCTAGTCGATTGTAATTCGCCGCGACCGTCGGGCGTGGCCCATAACGTGCGCCATGGATGTCATTTCTCGTGCTTCAACTGTTTTGCTGCGACTCGCCTCTATCGTCGCCATGTTCGCGATCAGCGGTTTGGTCTCCCCGACTATATCTGCCCAAACCGTCATCGCCACCGATGGGAGGTATAGGATCCACCACCGGCACCCTCAATCTCAATGCTGGCGGCAGTGAGGGAGACAACGCCCAATACATAGTCGGCAACTCCGGCGCCTACAACAGCTTCTCCAACGCCGGGTCGGTCAATCTGGGCTCATCCAACGACTACAACGAATTCATCGTTCGCAACGGCAGTGAATTTGACATGGCCAACGGTAAAGATTTCACGATCGGCTCTGACAACAACACGGTGACCGTCACCGGTGTCGTTTCGACTGGCTCCGGCGACAGCGATAACACCTTTGATGTGCTCGACGGGGGTTTCTTCCAAATCGGTGACTTCAACATCGGCTCCAATTCGACGGGCAACACCCTGAACATCGATGGCACTGACTCCGTATTTCAAACCCGCGAAACCATCAACGTGGCAAGCGGAGGTGAATTGAGCACCACTGTCTCCAACGGAGGACTCGCCACGGTCGCCAATTTCTCAGCTACCAATAACAATCTCGTCATGACGATCAACGACGGCGGCACGCTCAACGCCTACAACACCCTCGCCAACATAACTTCCGGCCAGACGATCGACCTCACCAGGGTCGTCAGCAGCGTCAACACGACCACCGGTTCCTTCGGCACCGCCACTACCCTCGACGGAGGCACCCTTCGCACCGTCGACTACGACTACTCCGGCAACAACCTCACCTTCACTTCGGGCACTCATGAAGCCTCCGGAGCTCTCTCCAACACTCCCGACATCGAGGCCAACATGACCGTTGACCTTACTTCCGGCGGGTCCTTTGCCGACACTACGACACTACGACGCTCGACGACGGCACCGGCGATCTCACCAAGACCGGCACCGGCACGCTCTCCCTCTCCAACAACAACAGCTACACGGGCGACACCACCAGCAATGCCGGCACCATCGAAGTATCCCGAGCTTCTTACCTCGGCGACGGCTCGCTGGTCCTCAATGGTGGAACCCTCAAGGTTGATGACTCCCCTTCCTCTCAAACCTTCTCCAACAACATCGTGCTCGGTGCAAACGGCGGAGAGTTCTACGCCGGAAACATCAACGGTTCGTATCACACGACCACCTTGGCCGGTGATATCTCCGGCAGTGACCCCCCTGACTCTCTTAAATGGGGCCAACGGGATTATTTTGTCCGGCAACAACTCATATACCGGCGGCACCAGTTTTAACCATTTTCTTTATGGAGATAGCAATTCCCTCCAAGGTGACTTCACCAACAACACTTGGGATGCTGGTTTGCTAGAATTCGATCAGGACTTCGATGGCACCTTCTCGGGGGACCTATCCGGTGACATTACCCTGCGCAAAAGAGGCGCTGGCACCAACACCTACTCCGGTGGCACCACCGTTTCTGCCGGCATACTCACGGGTAACACCACTTCTCTCCAAGGCGACATCACCAACAACGCCGCCCTCTCCTTCGACTAAGACACCAACGGCACATTCTCCGACGAAGTCTCCGGCTCCGGTTCACTCACCAAGTCCGGCTCCGGCACGCTGACCCTCTCCGGCACCAACACCTACTCTGGTGGCACCACCATATCCGACGGCACCTTGGCCCTTGATCACGCGAGTGATGTCACCCTCAATACCGGCACGCTAACCCTCAACACGTCCTTCGACGCCACCAATTTCACCTTCGCCTCCGTTTCGTCTGAGCCCGTCGCCTTCCTCACCATGAATAGCGGCACCCTCAGCAACCTCAACGACCTCAACGTCGGACAGGGAGTCACTCTCAACGGCGACGCCTCTTGGGCTCCTTCCGGCAACATCAAGGCCGGCTCCACCATCCTCAATAACCGCAACGCCACCCTCACCACCACGGGCGACCTCGACTCCCGTGTCATCACGTTCAACGCTGGCACCCTCGTCGGCGGCACCATCAGCGGATTGCCCACCCTCAGCAACAACATGACGGTGGACATCTCCAGCGGCGGTTCGCTCGGCACGCCCACCAGCATCAGCACCCCGGCTGACTGGACCTTCAGCAACGGCACCCTCAGTGCGGGCCGGGGATGGCAACGGTTCCATCGACGGAAACTCCGGTCTGGACACCGTTCGTCTACCTGATCTTTCCCTCGAAGACTGCGCCAATTGGACGATTTCCGATTCCTCGAATAGCGCAGCGACCCCGCTCGCTGACATGATGAATGGCTTCTCCGTGGAACTCGATGCGGAGACGAGCTACACCCTGACCTCGTCCGAGGGAGAAGAGATCACGCTGACTGGCATCGAATCGATGGAGCTCACCACCGAAAATGCCGACGACGCTGTGAGCGCAGGCTACATCTCCATCAGCGACGCCATCTCGGACGGAATCATGAATGTGAAAGACGCCATTTCCGATGGTTTCATCTCCGCAGCTGACGCGATTAACGGCGAATTTATTGCAGCAACCAGTGCTCTAGATCTCGGCTTCATCTCTGCCGCAGACGCTATCAATGGTGAGTTGATTTCCGCCGGGGATGCCATCAACAGCGAGCTTATCACGGTTGAAGATGCCCTCGGTGGTGACTTGATCACGCTGGAAGACGCCGTAATGGAGACTTCATTTCTGCCCTCGATGTGGTCAATGCCGGTTACATTACTGCAGATGACGCGCTCGCCAATGGTCTGCTGAATATTAAGGATGCTATTCCTGCTCCTGGCCTGTCTGATTTTGAGCGGTGTGTTGTCCTCGCTCAACTTCAACAAAGCAGCCTGGCGCATCGTCCCTGCGGGACCGTTTCGTGTCGGCCAAACCGCCGCGGTGGGCATCGAACTGCGCAACGCCAAAAAGATCCTGCCGACCTACGGACTCTGGTTTGATGTGCACTCCCGCAGCGAACCGAAGCCGCAACGTTTTGTGCTGCGCGAGCGGTTGGATCCTCGCGAAGGTGAAGCGCGCTTGGACTGGACATGGCAACCCACCCAACGTGGCCTCGAAGTGATCGAACTAAGCGCTGTGGGCTCACTCTTTCCGTTCGGGTTTCTGCGCAAGGTGCTGGCCTGTGAAGTGTGCGCCGAGATCCTGGTCTGGCCAGCACCGGTCGAATACCAACGCTTCACCACGCTGGCTCCCAGCCGTCGCCAAAGCGGACATGCCGTCGCCCGGATCGACCAAACGGGAGACCTGCTTGCCCTACGGCCCTACCAACAGGGTGATTCGCATCGGTTGATTCATTGGAAGGCCTCGGTACGATTGCGGCGCCTGATGATCCGGCAATTTTCAACCGAACAACAAGAAGGCTACTCACTGCATTTGGATTCGTCGGCCGACCTCTGGACCGAGGAGACTCAATTCGAACTGTTGTGCAGTTTTGCCGCCACGCTCGCGGAAGATCTCTTCACCAACGGACAACTCGGCACCATCACAATCGACAATGAATCGGCGCGCCCGAAGGTCATCGCGGCGTGGCCGCCTACGTCAATGTAGAGAAAGCGGCCGCAGCTTAATCCGGACGACCTCGGTCGCCTCCGATGGGGCATGGGAGCGCTGCTCGCGCTGCTCTCGGTCATCACGGTGTTCTTCATGGACATTGATGCGTGGCTGTTGATGCCTGCGGTAGGCTTGGCGGCGATCGCCGCGCTGATCTGGCCGAAATGGCCGGCCCGAGCCCCGGGTTTTGCGCATCGCCTCGCCTTCCCATTCATCGTGCTGGTTTTCGTGTGGGATATCACCACCAGCGGGGAACCCTTACCCGCGCTGATCCGGCTGGATCTGCTGCTCATCCTGTATCGATTATGCACCTACCGGCAGCAGCGCGATGACCTGCAGTTGGTCTTGCTGGGGGCTCTTCCTGATCATCGTCGCGGGGGTGATTACGGTTTCCATTTCCTTCGCGATTCAGCTGCTCGCATTTACTAGCTGCGCTTTGGTAATGCTGCTCGCGGTCACGCTGGAGCATGGCGACGGACGCTCTCCGTCGGCGCCCGAACCGGGAGTTGTGCCGGGGTGGGTCCGCTTGTCGTGGGGGCAACATTTTCGACGCGTCAAAGCGGCCACGGATTGGCGTTTGTCGGCGCTCGCGATCATGGCATTCGCGGGAATGGTGGTGCTGTGGATTTATTGTTTTTGGCCATTCCCCGCTTCGATGTGCAAAGCAGTTTGTTCATCGATCGCTTGATTTCGCGGACGACCAAATCTGGATTTTCGGAGAACATCCGTTTCGGCGATGTCACCTCGATCATCGAGGACAACAGTCTGGCGTTTGCGGTGGATGTCACCGATCCGTCCGTGATTCCCGTGTCGCCGTATTGGCGTATGGTGGTGCTGGACGAATACACCGGCGAAGGGTTCAAACTCTCCCAGCAATATCGCCGACAACTCAACGGCTACAGTGTGCCGCGCACGCGCGCGAATTCGGAGAAGTTCGCTCCCGAACAACGCCTCCGAGTCGAAACAGCGTGCCGCGCACGCGCGCGAATTCGGAGGAGGCGTGATGCGCTGGATGGCGGACATTCACCCCTACTCTCTCACCAGTTCGGTGCCGAGCGGCTCAGGCGATACCTTGGTGCGGTGGATGCAATCGGAAGAAGCGGGGCACTGTGAGTTCTTCGCCGGTTCCTTCGTCCTGATAGCCCGGGCCACTGGATTCCCCGCCCGTATCGTCACTGGATTTCGAGGTGGAAACTGGAACAGGTTCAGCAACAGTTTTATGGTGCGAAACTCCAATACCCACGCGTGGGCGGAGGTATTCGATACCGCCTCAAATTCCTGGATTCGATTTGATCCGACCCCCGGAAACAACGCGCTCGGTAACGATGCGTTGGATGCGCTGGCAGCGGCGCAAGCCCAGTAGGATGGAAGCTGGACGGCGCGACTGGATAGCCTGCGGGTCTTTTGGTACCGGTGTATTGTAAACTTTGATATCGAAACGCAAGTGGCGTTAGTTTCGTCAACCAAGAAGTTCTTCCAAACCAAAACCAAAGCCCTCGTCTCGTGGACCGATGATCGGATCGATAAGCTGCGGGCTTGGGTAAAACGGCTCTGTGACACGACGCGTTTACTGGCCATCGTGGGAGTGTTCACGGGAATCGCGTTTTTGGTCTGGTTCTGGCGCAAGCACGGCCGGTGCTGGTGGCGGGCATTACTCCGAGTCTCCAATCGACGACCCGACCAAGATCCCATCCGGCAGAAAGCTTCGCGTTGGCTCCAACGCCAAACCAAACGGCAGACGTTCGAATGGCCCGCAGAAGTGAAAACCGGGTTGCTGCAATTGCTATTCGGTCGGGTCGAAACCTGGCCGGACCCCGACGCTGTCTTTCAAGCGGCTCAGAGTGCTTGGCGATCCGTCTGACGAACTTTTGCAATCGGTGCTCACGGGTTGCAAAAATCGGTCAAATTGATAGGATTCTTTTCCAATCAAAAAGAGGATTCCATGACACTCACCCGCTCAATCCGATTCACTCTCTTCGCGCTTTTCACATGCCTTTGGACTACAACGTTATGGGCCAAAGGTTCGGGAAATGCAGCTATCAAGGTCACGATGGAGCCGGAATTCCCCCTCGAATTATCGCTGCAGGAAGTCACTGAAGGCGTGGCTGAATTTTTCGTCGTGGTGGACAACCAAGGCACTCTACGGGACTTCATTTTGGTCAAAACATCCCATCCGTTATTTGGCGAAGCGGTCGAGGAAGTGCTCCCCAAATGGGATTTCAAACCCGTCTCTATCGAAGGTGAGCGGATCAACGCCATGCATCGGGTAACGGTCAACTTTCGCAACTACGGTGTGTTTGTGGTCGGCCTCGATTCCGTCACCACGATCAAAGATTCTCGCGTCAGAACACTCGCCCGGACAGCTCGCAACGAAAAGTATCAGGTGCCGTTACTACCGGAGCTAGACCGAGAACCGAAGCCCTTGCAGGTGGTGCATCCTTCGATCCCTAACTCGCAATCGATTCCGGAGGAGGGCCTGCGCATCGTGTATAACTTCTTCTTCGATCAGGAGGGACGCGTCCGCATTCCCTGGATCAACGAAACAGAATTCCAACACGTGGACGAAAGCATCCTAGACGCTACCTACAATGCCCTCATGCAATGGGAGTTCACACCTCCAACAATCAATGGGGAAAAGGTGATCGCCCAAGTTTCACAGCCCTTCTGGTTCACTTCGAAAAAGTCCAGCCTGACCGATATCCGATAGGGAGTGATTGGGACAGCTTAAGGAGCCTTTGGGACAGTTCATAGCCGGGCAGAACAGATTGCTACCTGCGTCGGAAACGAAGTCGGTCATTCCTCCTGCGCTAAAGCTATGGCGGACAAAAGAGGGCGACCCACCGAAGAGGCACCAAATCGAAATTGTGGGTCGGGTTTTATGCCCGAGGTCCTACGCGCCTCTATTGATTTTCCCAGACACACCCTCGTCGATCAGCTTGCGGTTACTCGCTCCATGGCCTTCGCGAGATCAACGTCCTTGGCGGTGATTTTTCCGCTGGCGCTGTGGGTGCTCAGACGCACGTCAACACGGTTATAAATATTCGACCACTCCGGGTGGTGATCTCGCGATTCGGCCTCAAAACCTATTCGCACCATGAATGCCAAGGCGGCCTTGAAATCGTCAAACGTATAGGATTTGCAAAGGCAATCATCGGCCCGGGTCCAACCCGGCAGATGAGTGAGGGCATCCGTAATTTGAGCGTCCGTCAGCGAGGTATCATTCATGAGGCAAAACTACACCATTCGCCGAAAGGGTCAAAACCCTTGCCATGAAGGGAACGAAATCGGGCCGCGTTGCGGCCTTGTCAAAGCTCCGCGGCGCTTCCTAACTACCCCACTTTCCCGCATGGCAGAACCGACTTTTGAACACGTCCCCCGCCACGTCGCCATCATCATGGACGGCAACGGCCGTTGGGCAAAACAACGTGGGCTCCCGCGTATCGAAGGGCACCGGCGCGGCGTGGAAACGGTGCGTCGCACGATGGAGACCGCCCGTGATCTGGGGATTGAATACCTCACCCTCTACGCCTTTTCGGTCGAAAACTGGCGACGTCCGGAAGAGGAAGTCGGCGCTCTCATGGGGTTGCTGGAGTTTTTCCTGAAACGCGAGACTGCCACCCTGATCAAAAACAAAGTGCGACTCCGCACCATTGGCCGGACTGAAAAACTGCCCCCCAAAGTGCAACGCGAGTTGGAGCAAACCATCGTCGCGACAGCAGAGTTTACCGAACACACCCTCACCTTGGCCTTAAACTATGGTTCCCGCACCGAGGTGCTAGATGCAGCCCGAGCCTATGCTGCCAGTGTGGCAGCGGGCGAAACCGATCCGACCGACGAGAATTGGGAATCGTTTTCGCGCCATCTGTATACCGCGGACCTGCCCGACCCCGACCTCGTCATTCGCACCTCCGGCGAAACCCGAGTGAGTAACTTCCTCCTGATGCAGGCCGCTTACGCCGAATTTGTTTTCCTCCCCTTATTCTGGCCCGATTTCGATCGTGACGCCTTCATCCAAGCCGTGACCGAATTCAATAATCGGGAACGTCGCTTCGGTCGAACCGGTGACCAGATCGCCACCACCACCCCTGAACCGGCCGTAACCCGCAGTTGACCCTCCGGCTCACCCCGTCGAGTCTTCGACCGCTTTAATCGTGGTTTCCCGAATTCTCAGCACCGTATTGCTCTGGGCCGCCGTCGCCGGCTGCGTGGTGTTTTTGGACACTACGAGAGCCGTCTGGCTAGCCGTCTGGCTGATCAGCTTGATCGCCGTTTTGACTCTGTGGGAGTTTTTTAAACTCATCCGTCGGCTCGGTATCGAGCCTTTTGACCGGGTGGGCATGGGCGCCGGAGCGGTGCTTTGCCTTGCTCCGCTCCATCTCGAGCCCCTAGGAGTCGGTCACGGCACGCTGCTGGCCCTCACCGCCATCGTGTTTGCGGTGCGAATTCTCGGTGAGCGGGCTCCGGCCAAACGCCTCGACACTCTGGCTTGGACCCTTTTTGGCGTGGTCTACATCCCGTTCATGATGTCGTTCTTGGTGCGCACGGTCTTGATCGCCGACCCCGTGCCTCAGACCGGGCTGTTGCTGGCGGTTTGGATGATCGCGGTAGCCAAGTTCTGCGACGTGGGTGCTTTACTGATCGGGCTGGCGATCGGTCGGTATAAGATGGCGCCGCAAATCAGCCCCAAGAAAACATGGGAAGGTGCCATCGGAGGCATGGCGACCTCGGCCGCCATTGGCGCCGGACTTGCCCACCTGTTCGCCGGACAGGTATCCATTAACTTCTCCCCTATCCTCGCCGCGATCATCGCTCTACCTATCGCAGCACTCGCCATCGTCTCTGATTTAGTGGAATCGATCATCAAACGCCACGCCGATACCAAGGACGCCGGTGCCACCATTCCAGGAATCGGCGGATTCTTTGATCTCTCCGACAGCCTGATCCTGACCTCTCCGATCGGATTCATGGCGTTCACCCTGCTATGATGGAAAAACCCAGCGGAGGCCCCAAACGGGTCGTGCTTTTGGGCACGACTGGATCTATCGGCGAAAACGCCCTGCGCGTGATCGAGGCTCATCCCGACCACCTCCAATTGGTCGGGATCGCCGCCGACAAAAATTACGAACTCCTGACGCGAATCGCGGAGCGGCATCCGGAAGTCCGGAATCTGGCACTGTTCGATACCGCCGCCGCCGCCGCCGCCCGTAACTCCGGTCAATTCGGCCCGGATATAACAGTTCGCGAAGGACTCGACGGTTTGACCGCATTGGCCACCTTGGATCACGCGGATGTCGTGCTTTGTGCCGTTGTGGGGGTGACAGGCTTGGCCCCTTCCCTCGCCGCAATAGAAGCCGGCAAGGATTTGGCGTTGGCTTCGAAAGAAATATTGGTGATGGCTGGCAAATTTGTCATGGCCGCCGCCGCCCGTCGCGGGATCACCCTGCGTCCGGTCGACAGCGAACACAATGCGGTCGCCCAGTGCATCGGCAATCACCCCGGCAAGGATGTTGCCCGCGTCGTTCTGACTGCATCGGGAGGAGCATTCCGGGATCGTCCGTTGGCTGATCTCGCCAACGTGACGCCAACCGATGCCCTGCAACATCCCAATTGGTCGATGGGACCTAAAATCACGGTGGATTCCGCCACGATGGCCAACAAAGGGCTCGAGTTGATCGAGGCGAGGTGGTTGTTCGATCTGCATCCCGACCAGTGTCAGGCCATGCTGCACCGGGGGAGTCTGGCCCACTGTATCGTCGAGTTTACCGATGGCGCCATGTTGACGCACCTGTGCCCGCCCTCGATGACCTTTCCCATCCAGTACGCGTTGCTCGATCCGGTCCGGTTGCCACCGGTGGAATCGCCTCTTGATCTGAACACGGCGTTCTCGCTTGATTTTGAGCCGCTGGATCTGGCGCGCTTCCCCCTGTTGGGATTGGCCACCGCCAGTATGCGCACCGGCGGATCCGCTCCGGCGGCGTTCAACGCGGCCAACGAAATCGCGGTCGCGGCTTTTCTGGAGGAACGGATTCCCTTTTTGAGTATTCCACCCATCGTGGAACAAACTCTCGCTCAGATGGATCATCAGGATCCTCCTGATCTTGAGGCCGTGGTGGCGCACGATACCAAAGCACGACGGGTGGCAACCTCTTTGCTCCCCTCCCTCTCCCGATAAATTTCCATTATGTTCACCGATCTCCTTACGGCCCTTTTTTCCAACATCTGGACGATCTTCTTGGTCGTGCTGTTTTTCGGTGGCTCGATTTTTGTCCATGAACTGGGTCACTTCCTCGCCGCCCGTCGGCGCGGGGTTCACGTGTCCCGCTTTTCGATTGGATTTGGCCCCAAGATGTTCGGCTGGAACGGCAAGGACGGGGTGGAGTATCGTGTTTCCTGGCTGCCTCTGGGAGGATATGTGGCTCTCCCGCAGCTCGCAGATATGCCCGCCATTGAGGGTGAAGAGGACGATCGCACGGCAAATTTGCCCCCCGTTTCGTATTCGACCCGCATGTTGGTTTTCGTCGCAGGAGCCACATTCAATCTGATTTTCGCCTTTCTGCTGGCGACGGTAATTTGGTTGGTGGGCCAACCCACGACCAGTGACCAGGCGACCACTCGCATCGGCTACGTGGCCGACGAATTGGAAACCTCGGAAGGTTTAAGTGTTCCCAGCCCCGCCAGTGAAGCCGGGCTGATGATTGGCGATATCATCCGCCAAATCGACGGGAGCGACGTGAATGACTGGCAGGACCTGCTGCAAACTCTGGTGACCAGCGCCGGACGCACCGAAGACGGTCGTCGGTATAATGTATTCACCATCGAAAGAGACGGCGAACTGAAGGAAATCACGATTTACCCGCAATTGGCGGGCGACGAAGAGATCCGAAAAGTCGGCATTTTCGCCGCCCGCCAATTGATCGTCCAAACCGTGGACGCGGAGTCCGCGGGAGCAGCCTTGGGATTGGTCGCGGGCGATCGCCTCCTCGCCATGGACGAGACCCGCATTCTCAACATTCAGACCTACGCCGACCATTTGGCCGCTCATAAGAACCGCGAAATAAACGTGGTGATTCAACGCGGCGAGGAAGAGTTGACGCTCACTCTGCCCGCCCGTCCCGACGTGGAAAACTCCGCCGATCTGGGCCTGGGACTGACCACTGATTCCAAACTGGTTTATCCGACTCCGTTCAAACAGTTCGGCGACCACGTCGGTATGACCTTCCGCACGCTGAGCAGCTTGATCAATCCGCAGTCTGACATTGGCATCTCGAAACTCAGTGGACCCGTCGGGATTATTCGCGTTTTCCACATGGCGGCGCAGGCCGATATCCGTCTCGTGCTGTGGTTTACGATTCTGGTGAATATCAATCTCGCGATATTCAACCTGCTGCCGATTCCGGTGCTCGATGGCGGTCACATGTTGTTCGCCACCATAGGAAAACTCCGCGGGCGCACTTTGCCGACGAATTTCATCATGACGACCCAGAGCGTTTTCATGATGATGCTGCTCTCGATGATCATCTACGTGAGTTTCTTTGATGTGAAACGCATCATGCGGGACAACACCCCGGCGACGACCGAAGAGACGGAAGCGGAGGAATAATCCCTCCGGGTCATCAAGCTGGCTCCACACACAACCCGCCGAGCTCTCTTGATCCAGCGGGCATCTTAACTGTTACTTCTATCCGTGAGTTACTGCGCCTCTCGTTTCCGCACCATTCGTCGCCAAACCACCGCCGTCCAAGTCGGGAGCGTCGGCGTCGGTGGCGACAATCCCCTGCGACTGCAGTCGATGACCACCACGCTCACGCAGGACGTGGCGGCGACAGTGGCGCAATCCATCGCATTGGCCGAAGCAGGCTGTGAGATCGTGCGGGTCACCGCGCCCAATAAGACGGCGGCCCGGGCATTGAAGGACATTCGGCGGGAATTTACCGCCGCGGGGTTTGGCGATGTGCCGCTGGTGGCGGACATTCATTTTCTGCCTTCCGCCGCTATGGAGGCAGTGGAACACGTCGAAAAAGTCCGGGTAAATCCGGGCAACTACGCGGACAAGAAGAAATTCGCCGTCCATGAATACTCCGACCAAGCCTACGCCGAGGAATTGGAGCGGCTGCATGAGACGTTCTCTCCGCTCGTGATACGGGCCAAGGAACTCGGGCGCGCCCTGCGCATTGGCACGAACCACGGTTCCCTCTCCGATCGGATCATGAACCGCTACGGCGACACGCCGCTGGGCATGGTGGAAAGTGCCTTGGAGTTCCTGCGCATCGCGGAGGGGCACAGTTACCACGACATGATTTTGTCGATGAAAGCCTCCAACCCGAAGGTGATGATCGAAGCCTACCGCCTGTTGGTGCAACGGATGGCGGCGGAGGATATGCACTATCCCCTGCATCTCGGCGTGACCGAAGCAGGCGATGGCGAGGACGGGCGAATCAAGAGCGCGATTGGTATCGGTAGTCTGTTGTTGGATGGATTGGGCGATACCATTCGCGTCTCTCTGACGGAAGATCCGGTTTACGAAATTCCGGTCGCCAAAGCGTTGGCCCAGAAAGCCGAGACCCTCTGGCGGGAACCGTTGGTCAAAGCATCGGCGTTTCCCGTGGAACCTCCCGATGCATTGGATCCTTTCCATTTCTCGCGCCGGCAGGTGAGCTCGATCGAACTCGGGGAAGATTGTCTGGTCGGCGCAGAGCAACCTCCGCGGGTCATCGTTCGGGCTCCGTCGGTTGACGCGATCAAGGAAATCGCTCTGAAACTCGATACCCCCGCCCTGAAGGACAATCCACCGGAAGGACTGCTCGTTCCGATTAAGAGTGCAGAGGATCTGAGCACGTGGAAAAAGGCGGAGGCAAAACTGCCCACCCGGTTCAGCATGCTGGAACTCGGCCCCGCGCTCGATCTCGACACGACGAAGACGGCAATTGTTGGCGTGTCCCGACCTACCGTAATTCTGCGCGATTTTAAGGAAACAGACGAATCCGCTTTGCGGCTGTGGATAAATGGCCTGCGCACCGCTGCCCCGAATCTACTCGCCATCTCCAGCACCCCCGCGGGATTCGAAAAACTGGCTCCGGTCCTGAATGAGATCGGCCACGATCGTCTATTGGTTACGGCTCAGTTGAAGAGCGATGAGGCAGATCACGCTGTGGGCGTCTACCGCCGGATCGCCTCCACATTGGTCAGTCACCACTCGCGTCTGCCATTGTGGATTCGTAACACACAGGAAGCTGCCCTCACCAACGATCCCAGTTTCCTCGCCAAGCTACTCGACGCTTCCATTCTGACCGGGGCGCTGCTTTGCGATGGATTGGGAGATATGGTGAGTCTGGAGACCGAACGGGACACCCCCCGGGCGGTTAAACTCGCCTACAACGTGCTCCAAGGTGCGGGAGCCCGGATCACCAAGACCGAATTTGTCGCGTGCCCTTCGTGCGGACGCACGCTCTTCGACCTGCAATCCACAACTCATCGGATTCGCAGCAAGACCGGACACCTTAAGGGGGTGAAGATCGCGATCATGGGATGCATCGTAAACGGTCCCGGTGAGATGGCTGACGCGGACTTCGGTTACGTGGGCGGGGTCCCCGCCAAGATCAATCTCTACGTCGGCAAAACCTGCGTGCGCTACAACATCCCGCAAAAAGAGGCTGATGAACGACTAATTGATTTGATCCGGGAACACGGAAAATGGACGGACCCCGACCCGAAAACCGCCGGATGAATCAGTCGCGTCACATTTTCGTAACACTCCAACCACTACGCAAAAAATTGGCAGTAACCAGCTCCTCATAGGGGAAATTCACGATTTGTAGTTACGCAGTCCTTACGCAATTTACGGCAGCACCGTGGAGGTAAATCTTCCGGAACTTTTCAACCTAAAAACGCAAAAAAGTTTTACGCCAAATAATGTGAATAACTTGTTGGAAAGTTAGCGTTGAAAGACCAAATTAACTGCCCGTTTACTCTCGACCCTCCGTTCAACCCTCTCCGACCGCAACGGAACGCTCTTTCCCAAGTCCTATCAGTCCCACACCCGGCGTGGATTTTTAATGATTCATATAGCGCTATTTGTCAGATATTTATAGATTTAACTGAAGTTAAGTTTCCCAATTTCTGGCCGAAACACCCCCTTTCTTTGCCCGTCTAATCCGGATAAAGTCAACTGATGCAGACGAGAGATTCCGCCGTTCCAATGTCACCTGTGAATAAAACTGCGTAACTGATCTCTCTTAATGCCCAACACCCTTTCGTCCTCTCCTCTCTGGGATACAGTAAAACAGGATTTCAAAACCCTGTTCCCCGAAGATGTTTTCCAGCTTTGGTTCGACCCCCTACAATGTCTCGAATCAAGCGAGGAAGAGTTGGTATTGGGCGTTCCGAATGATTTCGCGGCCATTTGGATTCATGACAATTATTTAGATCTGATCGTGCAGCGGCTAGGGAAAGCCAGCGGTCGGAGGATGTCGGTGCATCTGAAAAAATCGGGAGAGATGATCGAATCCACTTCCACCGATGCCCTGACCACGAGCTCCCGGGCTCCCACCCCGGCCAAACGTCAATCCACAACGCGCCGCACCTCGGAACGGCTATCGAAATCGACCGGCACCCTCAACCCACGCAATACCTTCCAGAATTACGTGGTGGGTAATAACAACCAGATGGCTCAGGCCGCGGCCCTCGCGGTCGCCCAATCCCCCGCGCAGGCCTACAACCCCCTCTTTCTGTACGGCGACACCGGGCTGGGTAAAACCCACCTGATGCACGCCATCGGACACGCCATCCTGCAACAGAAGCCGGATGCCCGCGTCGCCTACCTCTCCACCGAGAAATTCACCAACGAGTTCATTCAGGGCCTGCAGGAAAATGCTCTGGTAAAATTCCGCCAACGCTACCGCAACATCGATGTGCTCCTATTGGACGACGTGCAGTTTCTTGGAGGCAAGGAGCGGATCCAGGAAGAGTTCTTCCATACGTTTAACGAACTGTTCGAGTCCGGCCGCCAAATCGTGCTTTCCAGCGATCGCCGGGCCTCAGAGATCGCCAAACTCGAATCACGACTCGTGTCCCGTTTCGAGTGGGGCTTACCCGCCGACATCCAATCTCCCGACTTCGAAACCCGGGTGGCCATTCTCCGCACGAAGGCCCAAACCCTGAAGCTCGACGTCCCGGCCGACGTAATCACGTTCATTGCCCAAAACGTGGCGAAGAACATCCGTCGCCTCGAAGGTGCTTTGATCAAGGTCTCGAGCTACGCCTCCCTAACTGGTCGCACTCTGGACGTCCCCACGAGTGAAATGCTTCTCAAGGACATCCTCATGGAGCAGGCGCAAAACATGCTCACGATGGAGACGATCCAGAAAAAGGTCGCCGATCACTTCCAGATTCGCCTGAGCGATATGACGAGCAAGCGGCGCCCCAACAATATCGCCATCCCCCGTCAAATCGCGATGTATCTGTCCCGCACGCTTACCAAGCATTCCCTCCAGGAGATCGGTGACGCCTTCGGTGGCCGCGACCATGGCACCGTGATTCACGCTTGTAAGGCCGTGGACAATATGATGGAGCAGGACCAAACGCTGCGCAGCAGCATCGACTTCCTCCGCCACAAACTCTCTCGCTGATTTTACTTTGCGGGCTTGAAGTCGACCGCGGATGGCGTAATGCCATTCCTCATGTCATTGTTGCCTGAGCAAACCGCCGAAGTCGCCAACTGGGTCCGAGACGGAGCCACGCTTTCCGATGTGCAGAAACGCATCGACGCGGAATTCAAAATTTCCATGACCTACATGGACGTGAGGTTTCTGGTCGACGATCTGGATCTAACCCTCATCGACCAAGCCCCCAAAGCCGATGCGAGCGACGTAACCAAAACTCCTCCTCCCCCACCGCCTGCCGCAAACCAACCCGCCGGCGACGACGATGAGGAAGAAGGAGCGGTGCCCGCAGTCGGCGGAGTGACCCTCGAGGTCGATCATGCTGTGTTGATCCCGGGCGCAATCGCCAGTGGTTCGGTTACCTTTAGCGATGGAGTAACCGGCAAATGGATGGTCGACCATCAAGGCCGCCCCGGATTCACCGAAGTGAGCCAAGAAGACTACCGTCCTTCCCCCGAAGATGCCGAAGCATTCATGCAAGAACTCGGTGCTGCTTTGCGGGAAAAAGGCATGGGCTGATCCGCAGGATAGATCAGACCTGCTGCAATTTGACTGAAACCGCCCTACCTTCCGAGTAGGTCATCCAACCTCCTTTTCATCCTGGTTCGCCCAAGGCAAATGGCAGGACAGGATCGCCGATCGCGTCGCATTGGAGTGGCGCCTCTGACCCAAAAAATTCGCAGGGCCGAAGCGCTGTCAAGCCGATCCCGCCATGCCCCTCCTTTGGGTCCTGCGCGACCTCCTCGAACTCACCGGCACGAAATACAGCTGCGGCATCGGGCAATGCGGCACGTGCACCATCCATCTCAACGGCTCACCCATCCGATCCTGCTCTTTTCCCGTATCGGGAGCAGCCAGCCAATCGACCACCACCATCGAAGGCCTTTCCGCGGATGGGGACCACCCGGTGCAGGAAGCGTGGAAGGAAATGGACGTCCCTCAATGCGGCTACTGCCAGGCCGGCCAAATCATGTCCGCCGCCGCTCTCCTCGAATCCAACGCCAATCCGTCGGATGAAGAAATCGACACGAGCATGGCCGGCAACATCTGTCGCTGCGGGACCTACAAACGCATTCGGGCGGCCATCCATTCGGCCGCAGAGAAAGGAGGCGCGAAATGAGCTCAACGTCCCCCGCCTTAAATCGCCGCTCCTTCCTGAAACTCACCACTGCCGCCTGTGGTGGTTTAATGCTCGGCTTCCGCTGGATGAGCGCCGCCCATCATGGCAGCCATGCTGCAGCGACCTTTCAGCCCAACGCTTTCCTAAGTATCGCGCCTTCCGGCCAGGTCACGCTCCTCAACCAAAATCCGGAAATCGGCCAAGGTATTAAAACCGCTTTTCCGATGATCATCGGCGAGGAACTCGATGTGGATTGGAAGGACGTGAAGATCGAGCAAGCGCCCCTCGACACCGACGCCTACGAACGCCAGGTCGCCGGGGGCAGCGGCGCCATTCGCTCGACCTACACCACGTTGCGCGAAGCCGGGGCATCTGCCCGGGCATTGCTGGTAGCCGCTGCCGCCAAACAATGGGACGTAAAAGCCTCCTCCTGCAGCACGGCCAACAGTATCGTGACGCACCGGGCTTCAGGCAAGACCCTCTCTTATGGCGAACTCGCCGATGCGGCATCTAAACTTTCGCTGCCAAAATCGGTTAAGCTGAAGGACTCCTCTGACTTCACCCTGCTCGGCACCTCCGTGCCGGGAATCGATGTGCCCAAGATTGTAAACGGCGAGCAACCCTACGGCATCGACACGAAAAGACCCGGCATGCTCTACGGTGCGATCACCAACCCACCGGAGCACGGCCAGAAACTGGTCAGGGTCGACGACAAGGCCGCCCTCCAAATTCCCGGGGTCGTCAAAGTCGTTTCATGGCCGGATAAGGTCGCCGTTCTGGCCGCCAACACCTTCGCCGCCTTCAAAGGTAAAGATGCTCTGAAGATCTCGTGGAAAAACGGTCCGATCCGGGAAAGCTCAAATCGCCTGTCGAAGGCGTTTGCCGACGCTATCGGGACCAAGCCGGATCAAACCCGTCGTAAAGTGGGCAATGTGGAACGTGCACTGGCCGATGCGGACCGCGTGATCGAGTCCACCTACGAAGTGCCATTCCTGCCCCATGCTCCGATGGAGCCGATCAACATGTATGCCGACGTGCGAGCCGACTCGGTTTTGATCAATGGCCCGATGCAAACACCGGCCAACGCTCGTCGGGTAACTGCTCGCATCACCGGCTTGCCGGAAGAGAAAATCACGACTGAGATGACCCGTATCGGCGGCGGATTCGGTCGCCGGCTGAAAACTGATTTTGCTGAGGATGCCGTTAATGCGTCCAAACTGGCTGGTGTCCCCGTAAACGTCATTTGGAAGCGCGAAGAAGATATGATTTTCGGCAACTTCCGACCCGCCGGATACTACCGCTATCGCGCCGGAGTGAAAAATGGCCAAATCACCGCGTGGCATCTGGAATCTTCCAGTATCACTTCCCGCGGCGCCGTGGTGCACAACAACTTCCCCAACGGAGCCATCTCCCATTTTCAAGTGGATGTGCATCATATTCCCTCGCCTGTCTCAACGGGCGCGTGGCGCTCGCCTAACCACAATGTCTGCTCCTACCTCGACCAGTCCTTTCTCGAAGAGGTGGGTGAAGCGTTGGACAAGGAGCCCTTGGCATTCCGGTTGGAGCTGTTGGATGAGGCGGAGTCCAATCCGCAGGGCAAGGTCGACTACGATCCTTCCCGTATGCGGGGGGTATTAAAAGCCGCCGCGGAAATGTCTAACTGGGGCAAACCACCCGCCGGACACTCACAGGGAATTTCGGTTCATTTCTCCCATCACTCCTACGTCGCGCAAGTGGCGGAAGTTTCGGTGGAGGGCGGAGACCTGAAAGTGCACAAGGTTTACTGTGCCGTGGATTGCGGCCAAGTAATCAACCTCAGCAGCTCAGAAAATCAGTGTGAAGGTGGCATCGTTGACGGCATTGGCTGCGCTTGGTTCGGCGATATGCCGATCGTGGAGACAAAATTCCTCGATACCGGTTATCCTCCTACCGGACTCGGCGAACCTGCCCTGCCGCCCGCTTCGGCCGCCGTGGCCAACGCGATCTTCGCCGCCACCGGCAAACGCCTGCGGAATCTGCCCTTCGTCAAAAACGACTTATCGGCCTGACGAGCGGAATCAGCCAGACAATAGAAGGTTGGGCCGGACCGGCAGGATCGCCAAATCAGTATCAATTTCACGAGTGAACGCTCAGCAGGGTGCCCCGCGTGATTTGATTTTGTTTCGGACGGAATCATGGAGAATGAACAACACCCCATGATGTTTATCCCTCGACGAATCTTGCTGATCTTCGCGCTCCTCGGCGTAAGTTCGCCGACTATCGCGGTCGAGATATCCACCGGCGCGCATCTCGGCCGGGAGCACTTCATTATTACTACCGAGGCGGCGACCTATAAGCTCGATCCCGTGGCGGGTGGTTTCTCCAGTATTCTGGATCGCAACGGCAACGATTGGGTTGCCTACAGCGACCCATCATCCGCCGACTACCCCGCTGGCGCGGCCTTCGCCTACCGGGGATTGCCCAATCTTGTTCACAGCGGCGAAGACAGCGGAGCGGGACATCCCGGGTTTGAGTGCTGCGAAAGTTGGATCGAATCTGAGAACCGCATCGTCACCCGCACCAAGAATTTAAAGTGGCGATGGTCCTGGGAGTTTTTCGACTCCCATGTACAGCTCAATATCGACCGCATCGACGGGACGCGGAAATATTGGTTTCTCTACGAAGGTCCTATTGGCGGAACCTATGAGCCCGACAAAAGTTTCTGGGGTTCGGATCAGGGCGGGTCCGTTGAAACGCACCCTGATTTCTATAAAGGGGGAACCCGCTTTGATTCGCTTCGGTGGCTCTACTTCGGGCATCAAGACAATAACCAGATCCTATGGATTGCTCAGATTGAACCGGATGAGGAACCCGATCTCTACTCCCAATTGGGCAACACCACCGAAGGTATCCACTCGTCTGACGGGATGACCGTGGCGGGGTTTGGACACGGTCCGGGAACCGAGCCCATGCTCGACCGTCCCCTCCGATTTCTTATCGGGCTGCAAGACATCGGGAATCATGGAGACACTGCCACCCGGATTGACCAGCACATCGCAGCTGCTGAGTCCGGCGTAAGCTTTCCCAGTGAGAAGTGGGTGATATCTTCTCCCGAAGACCAAGAAATTGACGCCGACAAATTCGCCGCCGCTCTCGCCGTGTTGAAAGCTTATTCCGGTGAAGACGGGTTGTCGGAAACCTTTATCACCCATCGGGGGCAGGTGATCTATTCCGGCGATTCCATCGATAAGAAGCACAACATCTACTCCTGCACCAAATCGCTGACCAGCACCGTGCTGGGACTATTGATCGCCGAAGGCAAATGCACTCTCGATTCACGGGCGTCCGACCGGGAGCCGTTGCTTGCGGAACACTACCCCGAGGTAACGCTGCGACACTTCGCCACCATGACTTCCGGTTACAGCGCCGCGGGAGACAGTCGCTGGAACGAGGACAGCGAAGACTGGGGCTGGACACCCTTTGATCCTATCGCACCGTATTTCGCTCCGGGCGAGGCATGCCTACTGGGATGAAGCTATGATGATGTATGGACGGGTATTGACCAAAATCGCCGGAGAGGACCTGCACAGCTATCTCGACCACAAAGTCTTTTTCCAAATCGGCATGGGCGAATGGGAGTGGTGGTATGATCAGGAACTCGGGGACGGCACACCGCTACGCAACGGCTGCACCGGGCATTACCATTGATGCCACAACTCTCCCGCCTCGGTCTGCTCTTCTTCAACGACGGCGTCTGGAACGGCGAGCGCATCCTGCCCGAAGGTTGGGTGGAGCTGGCCACGAGTGTGCAGGTCGCACCCGACCTTCCCATCGGCGAAACCGATCGCCAAAACGTTCTCGGTAACGGTCGCTACGGCCTGAATTGGTGGCTCCGCGGTGACATGGGCGACATGCCCGACACTCCGCCCGGCACCTACTATATGAGTGGTCTGCACAACAACATGTGCTTCGTCATCCCGGAATGGGACATAGTCATCGTCCGCCGCGGCGAAGACGGAAATTCACCCGAAGGAAAACGTGTGGTCTACAACGAGTTTTTCCGCGCCTTGAGCAAAGCGATGTAATGACGCTGCTATCCGAATTCCCAACCGTAGGGGGGGGATTTATCCCTCCCCCGCTGAAGAGTGGTTTGGGGTCGCTGGCCAGCAAATTGAAACCGGCGGTGGCGGCGAAACACACCCTACCCGACCACCGTTCCGAGGTAGGGCGTGAACGTGATGTGTGCGCTGTGTTACTCAGCCAGCAACGCTTGCAGTCCGGCTTCGTCGATCACTTGAACGCCGAGCTTTTCGGCTTTGGCTAGCTTGGAGCCAGCGGACTCCCCAGCGACGACGTAGGTCGTTTTCTTACTCACGCTGCCACTCACCTTTCCGCCCACCGCCTCGATCATCTCAGCGGCTTCATTGCGAGTGAGCGTCGGTAGAGTTCCGGTGAGCACGAAGGTTTGGCCGGCGAAACGTATACCGCCGCCATCCGCGTTGGGAGCTTCGGGAGTAACGCCAATGGCTATGAGGTCGTCGATCATCTGTCGATTATGCTCCTCGGCAAAAAAACCGGTGATCGCCGCCGCCATGGTGGCACCGATACCACTGATCACAGACTCTTTATCGCGGACATAATCCTCCATCTTTGCATCAGCGAGTTCCCGCAGTCCCCCAAAAACACGCGCGAGGTCTTTCGCGGAAGCGGCTCCGACGTGAGGGATACCTAAACCGTGAATATAGCGCCACAGCTCAGACGTCTTACTTACCTCAATCGCTGCCAGAAGATTGTCGGTCGACTTGCCCACGTTCTTACCCAGCGAGAGCAGATTATCGCGATCAAGCGAATAGAGATCCGGAAGCCGCGAGACCCAGCCATTTTCAACCAACTGGTTTACCATCGCTTCCCCCAACCCTTCGATATCGAGACAAGTGCGCGACGCGAAATGAATAACCCGACGGCACACTTGGACCGGGCATTCCACATTGGGGCAGCGCACCGCCACTTCGCCCTCCAATTGAATCGCTTCCGTGGCGCAGACCGGGCACGCGGAGGGGAACACGTAGACAACACATTCGGGATGCCGTTTATCCAGATTCACCTGCACAACGGCAGGAATGATTTCACCCGCTTTTTCAACCAAAACGGTGTCTCCGACCCGGATATCTTTGCGGGCGAGTTCATCGCCATTGTGCAGCGTCGCCCGTGAAACTGTGGTGCCGGCCAACTGCACGGGCTCAAGCTCTGCCACCGGCGTGAGGACACCGGTGCGGCCGACTTGAATGGTTATTTCGCGCAGCAGAGTTTCCGCGCGCTCGGCCTCGAACTTGTAGGCCATCGCCCAACGCGGAGCTTTGCTGGTCGCACCCAAGGTGCGCTGCAGCGCAATCGAATCGAGTTTCACCACCGCGCCATCCGTTGGGTAATCGAGATCGTGGCGCAGCGTGTCCAGTTCCCCGATCGCAGAGAGCACTTCATCGCCGGACTTGGCTGACCATTGATTTTCGACGGTCGGCAGTCCCCACGCCTTTACCCCATCAAAAAACTGCTGCTGGGTTTCGGGCAGCATATTCACGGGAGCGGTGTATCCCCGACCATACAATACGATCTCTAGCTTACGCTGAGCAACGACCGCCGAGTCGAGTTGCTTGATCGTGCCGGCGGCTAAATTACGGGGGTTGGCATAAAGCGCAGCGCCCGATTCCTCCCGCTCCGCGTTGATCCGCTGAAACTCCTCGTTGGTCAGATAAATCTCACCTCGAATTTCGATGAACTCCGGAATGGGCACGCCGCCATCGCTCTTTAGCTGGAGAGGCAGCGTTCTGATCGTGTGCGCATTCGCGGTGATGTCGTCGCCCTCAATTCCATTTCCCCGCGTCACCGCCCGGACCATCTTACCGTTCTCGTAGGTCACACTCACCGCCAATCCGTCAATCTTGGGCTCAATGACGTAGGTGAGATCCTTCCTTTCCAACTCCCGCTCCATTCGGGCCAAAAACTCCCGCATCTCGTCATCCGAATAAGTGTTGTCCAGACTCATCATGCGCTCGCGGTGGACATAAGACTGGAATCCTTCGCTGCGATCGTCTCCCACTTGTTGCGTCGGCGAATCCATCATCGCCAACAACGGGTTTTCCTCCTCCAGATCCGCCAGTTCTTTCTTCAGGGTATCGTAATCACGATCCGCAATTTCTGGAGTAGCCTCCCGATAATAGAGTTCATCGTGCCGCGCGATGATTTCACGTAGTTCGCCAATACGGTTTTCCGGGGACTGCGATGACATGGGGGCTGGATCAGAAAGTTACTGCTCGGATTTGGCAACCGAGGCCTCACAACTGGGTCCAATTTTTCTTTCCAACGTTTCGCGGAAAAACGTCCAACGCGCATAGAGCGTAACTGCCAAAGCCGCGCCTAACGTGTCCGCTATCCAATCGCCAAACTCAACGGAACGTCCGGGTGTGAAACTCTGTCGCCACTCATCACAGATGCCATAGAGCGAAGCCAACACCAACCCAAGCCACCAACGATCCGTCCGCTGGGTGCGGGCTAGGAGTATTCCCAAGAGCCCGAATACCCCCAAATGCCCTATCTTATCAATACCGACGATACCCGGTGCCGCCACCGATCCTTGTCCGGAGGCATTGAAGATTACCACCATGAGAAGGATCGGCCAAAACCAACGGTGATAAATACGGGGATTCTGATTCGACATGAATTGAGCTCCCCTTTGTGCGTTCGCAATCGGGAAGGGTTTAATGGTGAAGCGAACTCCGCAGAGAATGTGAACTGCAATTTCGTCTCGCCGTGGCTCGACGCCGTGGAACGCTGGGGAGTGCCCATGCGCCAATCTCCTTTGATTCCATTCTGCCTCCGGCTCGGTCAACGACTGCTGCTGGCGGGAGGATGTGTCCTGATGGGAGTAATTCCGATTCGAGCCGAATGGACCACGCCATCCGATCCCATCGCATCGTCCACCGGTGGAGCAAAGATCTCGGTCGAATCCGATGGGGCACTGCTGGCTTCCTACGAGCGGCCGGAGCCTTCAACCCAAACCGTGGATTTTGATTGGCCAAGGGACACTTTTCAGGGATTTCGACTGCAGGCTCTCACGGATCCTCGGTTACTCCAAAACGGCCCGGGATGGGCGCCACACGGCAATTTCATTCTGGCACATCTCTCGCTCGCCTTTACGCCACCGGATGGCCAAACGACCGCCATCCCGATTGAACACGCCTACACCGACCACGAACAGGACGGGTGGACTTTACACGCGACCCTCGCGGATGATGATTTTGAGACAGGCTGGGCAATCGCCGGTGCCCTCGGTCAAAACCACACCGCCTATTTTGCCCCAACGGATGCGATTAATATACCTCCGGGCAGCAAACTGCATTTCAAACTCCACCAAGGGACCGCGTCGTTTCCCGATCATCAAATCGGGCGTTTTCAGATCGAGACCACCACTGATCCAGCGGACGTCGCCCGCTATTTTCAACGCGACTGCGAATGACGGTATTGGATGATTCGCCACAGGACCCCTTCGAACTCGCGGTCGCCGATGATGGCCGCGTTTTCTATATCGAACGATTGGGCGCGATCAAACGAAGCCTTCCGGAATCACAATCGTCGCTGACCGTCGGACAACTGGAGGTATTCAGCCAATTGGATGATGGATTGATCGGACTTACGCTCGATCCCAATTTTTCCACCAACGGCCGGATGTATCTCTGCTACTCCGCGCCTGATGTAAGTGAAAATCGCGTTTCACGATTCACTTTGCACGGGGATAAACTCGATCTGACTTCGGAGAAGATTCTGATGCGCATTCCCGTCCAGCGTAAAACCCCACCCTGCCACACCGGTGGATCGATGGCATTCGATTCCGTCGGCAACTTGCTGATCTCGACCGGCGATAACATTAACCCATTCGACTCGGCAGGATACAGCCCCACGGACGAACGACCCAACCGGGCCGCCTGGGACGCCCAATCCACTGCCGGCAATACGCTCGATCTTCGCGGCAAGATTCTGCGCATCACCCCGCAACCGGACGGTTCCTATACCATTCCCGCGGATAACCTGTTCGCCCCGGACAATCCTTTGGCTCGCCCCGAGATCTTTGTGATAGGTTGCCGCAATCCGTTCCGCCTCACCATCGACTCCCAAACGGACACGGTATATTGGGGAGACGTAGGCCCCGATGCTCGCGCTCACGATCCCCACCGCGGCCCGCCCGGTTACGACGAGATCAACCAAGCAAGCGAGGCGGGAAACTTTGGCTGGCCATTTTTCATCTCCACTAATCTTCCGTATCATAAATATGACTACGACGAAGGATTAGATCGAGGTCAGTGAGATCCGGTAGAGCTACGTAACACCTCCCCTCATAATTTCGGATTAAACGCGCTGCCCACTCCCCAGCCAGCACTCCTTTCCTACACCTACTCCCACTCGCCCGACACCCTGTTGCTCGGCGTCGGCGGTCGGTGTGCGATGGCGGGGCCGGTTTACCATTTCGATTCCGAACTGGATTCCGCGCTCAAACTTCCCGCCGAGTTCGATCGGCATTTCTTTTTCTACGATTGGATGCGGGGACGCATTATCGCCGCCCGGCTCGACAACAACGAGCAACCCATGGAATTCCGTCGCATTCTATCCGGAGTGCCCATTCGCCGCCCCATGGATTTGGAACTTGGACCGGACGGCGCACTCTACCTGATCGAATGGGGAACCAAATACAATGGGGGAAACCGTGACGCCACCATTACCCGCATCGAGGCGATTCCTGCCGGAGAAAGTGACGACGGGCGATGGAATGATGAGGCAGCGGTCGAAACCGCGCCCGACGACGAAGCCTACCACGAAGCCCTTACCCACGGTGAACCCGATCGGGGAGAATCGCTCCTGCGCGACGCGCATCATCTCAGTTGTTTGAACTGTCATCGATTGGGCGATCACGGTGGAGTGGCCGGACCGAGCTTCGATAATATCGGGGCAAGATTGGACCGTGAGCAGATTCTTGAAGCCATTCTTCACCCGTCCCGCACGGTTACTCTGGGCTACGGCTTGATCACCGTTACCCTCACGGAGGATGCCACGGTTGCGGGTGTCCTGATCGCCGAATCCGACACGATAGTCGAAATCGAAACTGCTGATCGAGGTCCTGTTAAAATCGCGCAAAGCGAAATCCGGGATCGAGGGGAACTGACTTCAACCATGCCCGCATTTAACGGAGTGATAATACCCGGCGAAGCGGCGGATTTAGTGGCCTATCTGGCCGATCTGATCAATTCCCGGGATTGATCCTCTCCTAAGGCAGCCGATTTTCAGCAAGGAGAAAGCTCCTCTCTCAATGGTCGGGCCGGGGAGATTCGAACTCCCGACCTCTTGCACCCCATGCAAGCGCGCTACCAGGCTACGCTACGGCCCGAACAAAGAAGAGTCGGCCAACAAGCCGGATACCCCGCTCCGAAGCAAGCGGTTTTTTGAGCGAGATCATCAGCCGCAATTCGCCACCACGCCCAAACCGATGGCAACAATCCCACGATTGCCCCATTCATCGACCCGCAGCGGCAATGATTTGCTCGACGAGACAGGCGCTCACTTGACGGGGATTCTCGAGCGTTGATAAGGCTTAAGATTAGCAAAAACCGATCCTGCTTACTCTCCCGCAACGGGTTCGCTCCCACTCGGACCCATTTTGGCTCTCATCCCTACAACGACTCCCGAATTCTTGAATTTCATCGTCACTACCACCATCAACGAGCCTACTCGGGCCACGCATAAGTTTTGCGAGCTCATCAAGGCTCAAGACAGCTGGATTTTTCTGGTCATCGGAGACACCAAAACGCCTCACGATTCCTACCGGAAATTAGGGGCCGACTACCCCAATCTCGTTTATCTCGAACCGAGCGAGCAGGATGAGCTGTTCCCAGAATTGTCGGAATCGATCGGATGGCGAAAGATTCAGCGGCGAAATATCGGATTCGTTTACGCCTATGCGGCCGGAGCAGAGCACGTGGCCACGGTCGACGACGACAACATCCCCTACGACAATTGGGGTCAGGATGTCAAAGTCGGCCAGGACGTCACCTATGATTGCCATCGGAGCACCGCCAGCGCCTACTTCGACCCGCTCGCACCCACCCAGACAAATCACCTTTGGCACCGGGGATATCCCATCGAACATCTCCAGACCCGCCACCAAATCGAAAGCCTCGGCAAACGGACGAAGAAGTGCCTCGTCCAGGCCAACCTCTGGGATGGTGACCCCGACATCGATGCGATGGCCCGCCTAACTCATCGTCCCCTGGTGGACTACAAAGAGATCGCAGGTGCCTACGGCTCAGAACAAATAGCTCCGTTTAATTCTCAAAATACGATCCTGCATCGCAGCGTCATTCCCTTCTATGCCGTTCTTCCTTTCATCGGCAGAATGGATGACATCTGGGGGGGGGGGGGGGTATTCTACAACAACACTTCCCGAATTCAGTTCTCTACGATGTCGCCACCGTGTATCAGGACCGCAATGTGCAGGATTTGATCACCAATCTTGAAAATGAGATTCTCGGTTATCGCCAGACTCTGGAGTTCATCGAATCCGGTCCGGATTACGTCTCGATACTGCCGGAAAAAGCTTAGATTTTTTGGCAATGCTACCGGCGTCAATTCGACGATAAACTCATATCAAACGCCGCGAAAAACCACTTTCTAAAGACTAGAAAACAATGAAGAAAAATCGGACCCTGATCATTATTCTCTGCGAAACCAGAGGGTTTAGGCTTACATTTGCGCGCTTCAAAAAGCACCTCTTGGATGTCACACAAGCGGACTTGGCTATTTGCGTGGCGGACAATGAACGGGAAGACACGAACAACCCTTTTTACCAAGCCGCAAAATACATCTGGAAAAGTGGGGAATACGAAGATTGGGGTGAAGGCATCGAGAAACTTCGTTCCGACTACCATCCGCAGTGGCGGATTCTCGACCGCGTGCCCATCCAGTGGCTGGGAGGAATAAAGACGGAAACCCCACATACCGGCTCGGGAGGAATTGTTTTCTATTTTCGTGAATTCCTACGAAAGTGCCTGCGTGAATCGGACGTCTATGAAACCTACGATCACATCATTCTGACTCGTTCGGACTTTGTGCACGAAATCCCCCAGGTTCCCTTCGAGATGCTGGACCGTAAAAGCATCTGGGTTCCAGATGGAGAGCACTATGAGGGAATGGAGGATCGGCATATAATTTGTCCCATTGCACAGATTGATAAACTCCTCTCGGTTTGCGATATTTTCACGCAAAATCCGGAAGGGTTAGTAGCTGAAATAGCTGGAGAAAGACATTGAATCCCGAAAAAATCCTCAAACGACATTTCGTTAAAACCGGGCTCATAAATCAGGTCCGTTATTTTCCCTACACCATGTATGCGGTGCGGGAAAAACCGGTCACACGTCATGGTCAGCAGGATATTTCAATGAGGAAGTTGGAGCTTTCGTGAAATACGAAACCGAATACCAACACGCAAGATTGGCGAAATTGATTCATGGAAAATCTGGTTGGAGCAGATCTAAAATCACCCTGCTCAACCTGATCCATCGACCCTACGATTGGATCGTGAACAAGGTCCACTTCACCAGGCTAAGATTCCATAAATCATAGCTTCCGGATAAAGTTCCAGAACGAATTTCAACCATTCCGGCAACCCGCTTGAGGATGTAAATATTTCCCGTCCAAAGCACCAGAGTTTGCACAGTTAAAAACAATCCCTGCGCAGCCCCATCCGGCCTGATCAGCTATGCTTTGGTACTATGAAGAAGATCCTTGCCCCTATCGACTTCTCGACCGCCACCGCCGGGGTGCTGGAAGCCGTAACCTCCCTCGCCGATGACTTGGATGCAGAGGTCGTGCTCTTTCACTCCATTCAGTCCCCCGTGGTAACGAGCGACTACGGACTCGCCATGGAAAACGTCAAAGAGTTCACCGAAATGACGGAGAAAGCCTCCAGGCGTCAATTGGACTATACCCTTAATACTCTGACGGATCGAGGGATCAAAACCTACGCTGCGAGTGCCACGGGCTCCGCCATCACCGCCATTGTTTCCAAAGCCCGGGAAATCGGCGCGGACTACATCATAATGGGTTCTCATGGTCACACGGCAATCTACGACCTCTTGGTGGGAAGCACGACTCACAGCGTGCTAAAAGACGCCTCCTGCCCCGTCGTTATCGTTCCGCCCAAAAGAACCGACTAGATTTCCCCCATCTGCTCGCTCCGCTCAGGCACTCTTACCAATCCCAGCTGATCGCGATTGTGCTACCCGGTGGTGCGCAGACCTGAGGCCAGGGCGTTGATCGATATCAACAACTCTGGTAAACGCTGCTCCGCGGCGTCACCGGAGAGTTTCCGCCAGTCACGCAAAAGTGAAATCTGGTTTTGATGAAGTTGCGCCAATGCGCGTTCCCGGATCTCCATGGTGAAAGCAAGACGAGGACGACGATTTTGAAACGGTCCTTCGAACAGCTCAGTCAGGATGTCACCAGTACGATGAAACTCTGCGAGGATGACCTGCATGAAGCGATCACGCACAACCTCGTCCTCCACCAGATTCGCATATCCTTGCATGATATTCTCATTCGCACTCATCAACGAACTTTCGATGTTGGTAAGCACGTAGCGCAGAAACGGGGAAGAGTGCAGATGGGACTTCAGCAAGGCAAACCCCGCGGGGTCCTCATTCTTGAGCTGTTCCAATCCGGAACCGGCACCAAACCAACCGGGCAGATAAAATCTATTCTGAGTCCACGAAAACACCCAAGGAATCGCGCGCAAATCGTCCAGTGAGACCTGTCCCGTGCGACGAGCCGGTCGGGAACCGATGCGGGAATTTTCCAGCGCATCGATCGGCGTGGCCTGCCGATAAAACGTCATGAAGTCCGGCAATTTCAACAACTTGCGATAATGATCCCTGCTCCACTCCGCGAGTCGGTCCATCACGGGCCACAGCTCCGTCGACTCCGCTTCATGGTTGCGATGACGTGCGGAGGAAGCGGCGGCTGAGGCCACGAGTAGCTCCACATTGTAGACCGCCGAGGAAAGGTGGGCGTATTTTTGCGCGATCGTCTCTCCCTGCTCGGTCATCCGCATACGCCCTCCCAGCGACCCGGGAGCCAGCGCTTCCATAAACCAATGCGTGGGTCCGGCGCCCCGTCCCACCGTGCCGCCACGACCGTGGAAGAAAACCGGACGGGCTCCCTGCAAACGCACCTTGGCTTCCAGGGCATTTTGCGCCCGATGCAGGGCCCACTGACTCGCCATGATGCCGCAATCCTTGTTGGAATCGGAGTAACCGACCATCATCTGGAAATCAGGGGCCGAGTCGGGGTGGTCCAACTGCAGGCTTCGACGCGTCACCGGATGAGCCAGAAAATCCTCCACGATCTCGGGACCTTTTTCCAAGTCGTCCATGGTCTCAAACAAAGGTGTGACGGGCAACGGACAGACCATGCCGCCATCCCGCCACTCAATAAGTCCGGCCTCGCGGGCGAGCAGATAAACCACCAGTAAATCCTCCGTGCTGCGAGTCATGGAAACGATCAACGCACCCACTCCATGATCACCGTGCCGCGAGCGGTGTTGAGCAACTACGCGGTAACACGCCAGCACCGCGGAAGCCTCGTCACCGACCGCCATACCGGTCGCCAAAAAGGGGCGAGGAGACTGTAATTCGCGGTCGAGAAGTTCCCGCTTCTTTTCCGACGGCCAGTCAGCAAATGATCCCGATTCGAGCAATCCCGCCGCCCGTAACAACTGGTCCACGGCCTTTTCGTGGAAGGCTGAATTTTGGCGAATATCGAGCGTCGCCAGATGAAACCCAAACGTGCGGATCTGCCGCTGCAATGGCTGCATATAATCCCGCACCAATGCGGAGGCCCCGATTTCGATCAATGAGGTGGCCAATATTTCGAGATCCCCATCCAACTCGGTCGCCGACCCGTAAGAAGCGGAGCCCGGTGCTTCTGCCAGAGTGCACAGAATCTTCTCCCGCATCAAAAAGACCGCGGCCCGCCAGGGTTCCTCGTGGTTGCGCGCGACTATCCTCTCCACCCGATCCGACGATCCATCCTGCAGTGATTCCGTTAACGACTGGGTAAACTGGATCAGACTCGCCGGGGAATCTTGGAAAAGGGAACTGAGAGGCAATTCGGCGGCCAGTCGTTCCAGACCGCGACGCTGCACCCGCAGCGCATTCCTTCTCAGCTGCGCCAGTGCTTTCTCCGTCACATCCGCGGTCACAAAGGGGTGGCCGTCCCGATCGCCACCGATCCAGGTGCCGAAACGCATCATCGCGGGTAGAGCATCCAACTGCGCCGGATCCCATCCCTCGGCTTTCCACGCCTCCGCCAAATGCACAAAGTGTCGGGCCACCGCGTCCGGAAAAATCTCGCGCAGGTAGTGGAGAGCGTTGTCCAACTCCGCTTCAATGGTCGGACGAGTGACTTGGATTTCTCCGGTTCGCCAAAGATTCTCGAGTCGGGATTCAATCTGACGTCGCAGTCGATTTTGCTCCCGCGGGGTGTAAACCGCATTTTCGTGACGATTGATCAGGCTGTAAATCTCACGATGCAGCTCCCTCACCGTGGCGCGTTTCGCCTCCGTGGGGTGAGCGGTCAGCACGGGTTCGACCGAAACGTCCTGCAAAACGTCGAGCAGATTCGCCTGATCAAATCCTTGCCGGCGCAGTGATGCGATCTGGTCGGCCCACAGGCCCTTTTCCGCGACCGGACCCTTGAGTTTTTCCCGAAGTCGGCGCACCCGGGCGGCGGCCCGCTCTTCGACGATATTGAGGAGCTGGAAAGAAATGGAATACGCCTGCCCCATCGCGGCAGTCGGCACTCCTGCTTCGCCCGTCTTGGAGCCTATCCACGGAAGATGGTCCGCCAGTTCGTCTTCGCCCATGCGACGGAGGGCATCGGCAAATGTGCCCATCAGGAAGTCGAGTTCTTCGCGCAGGGTGCGAAATCCTTCTTCGCGAAGGGGATGGGTGGGCGTGGATTCAGTGGTGGAAGACATGGTAAGATTTAGATTTTCCCGGAGGCGCTCTCAGTCCCTCGAAGCTGACAGTTGTCTCTTTGACGGTGCACGAGAGAACAGGTCAACCGCCGAACTTCTTGGCCCGCCATACCGTAATTTCTGTAAGCCAAGCAATGACCCCATAGTCTTCGAAATATCGTTCAGCAATTTCACCGAGAATCTGGTCAGCCAGTTCCGCGCCAAGAATACTCTCAATTCGCACATTCGGTCCTTCCCACTCGGTCAATCTATTGGTTCGCGAACCTTCGCCGTCAGCTGTCGTGACAGTGAAACCGGTTGCCCCCGCCTCCCGCATTAAGTCGAGCAGCTGGTCTCGCAGGAGACTTTCGCTCACCACGGTCAATTTGGTCATCGGAACTTTCATGGCTTAGGCGTTGGTTAAAGAGTTGGCAAACCACATGAAAAGTGGGACGCCGATCGCAAGATTGAAGGGGAACGTAACCCCGAGAGAGAGGGTGAGGTATATCCCCGGACTCGCCTGAGGCAACGCGATGCGCACCGCGGCGGGAGCTGCAATGTAGGAGGCACTGCCGACCATGGCACCAAAGACCGCCGCACCGCCCGGTGCCATGCCCACCATATGCCCCGCAAACGTGCCCAAAATTCCGTGGATGAGCGGCAGAAAACACCCGAGGGCAATCAACCGCCAGCCCGCCTTCTTCAAGTCACGCAACCGCCCTGCCGCCAGCATACCCAGCTCCAGTAGGAATAGGCACAAGACACCTTTGAAAGGATCCACAAATAAGGGTGCGATCGACTCAATCTTGACCGGACCACAAAGCGCTCCGATCGCCATTCCGCCCAACAGGAGGAAAATACTCTTGCCCGCCACCACCTCATGAAAGGCCGCTTTCATGCCGCCCGGCCGACTCTGCCGGGCCAGCATCAGCCCCACAATGATACCCGGCACCTCCAACACCGCTACCAAAGCGGGTATATAACCATTACCGGGCATGCCCGCATGCTTGGTCGCTTCAAACGCGGCAAGAAAGGTGACCGCCGAGACCGAGCCATAATGCGCGGCGGTGGCCGCCGCATCAATCCGCCCCAATTTGCCGAAACTGCGCATGAGGAAAAAAGCGGATACCGGGGTCAACAACCCCAACACCACCGTGATCATGATCGGCCCCAATAAAGTCTCCCCCGGCGTTTCGGCGAGCGCGACGCCTCCTTTCAGACCGATCGCGAACAACAAATAAATCGACAACCCTTGGTAAAGTGCCGGCGGAATCTCCAAGTCGCTGCGCACTGCGCGGGCAATCATGCCGAGCACAAACGCCAAAACGACGGGTGAGATTAGATTTTGGGTGAGAAGTTCCACAACTGAGTAGCACCACCGGTGAGAGAATTTTATTTTAATGTAAATAAATACATGTATTTTATTTCATGTTTTATTTTGCGTAAAATTAGGTATAGTCCAACAAACTCATATTCCGATGGCCTCAGACACTCCCCGCCCCACCTGGACTTTCCTAACCAACCACACGCACATTCTGGTCGTGCTAAATCGTGAGCCCGCCACGCGCATTCGTGATCTGGCCGATGAAGTGGGCATCACCCAACGCGCAGTGCAGCGCATCTTGGCCGAGCTCGTGGCCGATGGCATCCTCAAGGTGAAGAAAGAGGGACGGCGCAATGCCTACAAAATCCAACTTCGCGCCCGACTACGCCACCCGCTCGAGAATAAACACACCATCGACGAGATTCTCACCCTGTTGGATTAAATGCTCAGAGCTCCGGCCGATTCCAAGCCCGGCGCATTCCTACTCCCACGATCACGAGCGTCGCAAGTGAGCTTAGGGGCATCAACACCGCGGCGAAGAGCGGATTCATGAGGCCGGCGACCGCCAATGCCACCGCAGTGACGTTGTAAGCGATCATAAAAATAAGCAGGAACCGCTGCGTGCGGCGACGCACTTCGTTAACTTCAAACAAGGCCCGTAAACCGGCGAGACCTTGACCTAGATAGTAGAAGTCGGCCTTGGAGGCCAAAACGCCCCGATGAATAACCGGCGTTCCCCGACACCGGGCCGCATCGAACGCCAAACTATCATTGGCCCCGTCCCCCAGCATTAAAGCATCGTCAGCACCGTGTTCCAGCAACCAGGCCGCCTTCGCCTCGGGTGTCTGATTTCCGTAGGCGTTATCGGGCGGTAACCTCAAATGAACCGCCATGGCGGCTACTTTGGACGTCTCATCGCCACTCAGGATGAAGGACTCCAATCCCCGCTCGCCCAGCGCCTTGATCTCTTCCTGCGCATCGCTCCGCGCACAGTCTTCGAATCGAAACCGAGCTACAAACTCACCGGACCTTGCCAGAACAGTCGAACCGTCGGCGTCCCCGCTATCCTTCCATCCGGCCCGCCCGAGACTCCACTCCCGCCAAACCAAACCCAGACCGACTTGCTCAGAAAGTTCTTTATCGGACGTTTCCGCCAGCAAGGATCCGCTAGCGAGGAGCGATTCCAAAAGTGCCCGTCCCACCGGATGAGGGTTATCCCGCACCAATGTATGGAGAGCAACGCGCACTTCAGCCGAGAGGTTACGAACCGCCTCCGGGTTCACCAACACCGGATTTTCCAGCGTGAGCGTGCCGGTTTTATCAAAGACCAACTTTCGAACATGAGCCAAGCGTCCCCACAAATCCCCTGCCCGCACAAATAACCCGCGCTTGCGCAGGGCCACCGTCGCCATTTCGTCCGCCAGAGGAAATGCCAAACCGAGGGCACAGGGACATGATACCACCAAAACGGCCGTAACAATCGCACCCGCCTGAAGAAGATCCTGAGTCGTCCACCACCACCCTGCCCCAGCCAGAGCGGCAATCGCGAAGATTCCGATGAGATAGCCCTGAATCACCCGTTCAATGACGCGCTCGGATTCGGCTTTCCGCTCCATCGGCTCGAGCAATTTCGCGAGCAACGAATCGTCCCACCCTTCCGTCGCTGAGAGACGAATTTCGGCCAGACCGACATTCTGCGCTCCTGCTGCCACCGCTTGATCCAAACGGAATACCCGCGGCTCCGATTCGCCATTAATCCATGCTAAACTGAAAGCCGCTTCCTGACTAAGAAGACGTCCCGCGACGGGCGCGGTTTGCCCTCGCGCGACTTCATAAACATCTCCGGGCTTGAGGGCTTCCGGGGCCACTTCGCGCTCCGAACCGTCGGGACTGTGAACTTTTACTTTCGGAGGCGTCGGCTGCTCCTGCAGCAGGCGGCGCTGATTGCGCTCCACCGCCGCTACCTGGGCCCACCGACCAATCAACATCAACAGGATAAATGCCGCCACAAAATCGAAATACGCGTAGGCTTCCTGTCCCGACAACCAGCCGTAAAAGGACCCGGCGTAAGCCCCCACAATTCCTACCGCAATGGGCAGGTCGATATGTAGAGCGCCTTCGCGCAGTGCGCGCACCGCGCGGGCCAAAAAATATCCCCCACCCGCCAGCAAACTCAGGGTTCCGAATGCTAGAGCCAGCGTATTAAACAGGTCCGCGTAGGCAAACGTCGCCTCCATGCCAAAGTAGGCTGGCAAGGTGAATAGCATCACGTTCATCGTGAAGGCAGTGCACAGGCCGATGCGTTTGACGAGGTCCCGGCTTTCCGATCTTCCCGCCTTCTCCGTTCCGGGAGGTCCCAGCAAGTAATTGAAGCACTGCAGGGTTTCGGCAAATCGAATTACGGAGAACTCTGCTTCACCATCGCGTCGCCAACTCAGTCTGAGTTGTCCGGTCTGGGCATTGATTTCCAAACGACCGGCACAGGGCTCCTTGCTGAAGAGGCGTTCGATCAACCACACACAGCCCGCGCACGACAGCCCCTGGACCGACAAACGCAGACGAGGCGTGCCACCGGATTCGCGAGCGGTTTGTTCAGCCTCTTGCTGGAGAGTCCTCAACCAGCCGAAATCATGATCACTCGAAAGAGCTACATCCACCGGCGCGGTGGTGCCGGCTTTGATATCATAGAAAGCATCTAGCCCCTCCTGATGAATTAGGCGGTAAACGTAGGCACAGCCCGCACAACAAAACTTGTCCTTCGCCGAAGGCGTGCCGCAGTGTTTGCATACGCGGGAGGACCGTTTCCCGGACGGTGCCGTCGTGGAGTCGGTCAGTGACATATAAAATTCTCCACCGAGGGTCCGTCGAAACCGAGCGTTGAACGCAGGCGCCAGCTGATGACCGCGGCAGCAACAATGGCGAGAGCCACTTGAAAACGAGCCAATGCAGTCGGACTCAGTTTACGTCGGACCCATCCCAATTGCGTTTGGGCCAGCCACAAAAGCGGCACCGTGCCGATGCCGAACGCCAACATAAACTCCGCACCACGCACTGCCGATCCCGTCATCGCGGAAAGCGCGATCAGGAAGTAGAGCGGGCCGCAGGGAAGGAGCGGCGTAAGCGCGCCCATGCCTACCGCCATGTGGAGTCGCGATCGACCACGAAAGTAGGATTGCACGCGGAACGTCCACCGGGACAACCATCCCGGACGGGGCAGCCGCGAATCCCACCCGACCGCAACCGCAATGAAAAAGACCACCAACAGCCACGGGAGCCACTGCATGAAACTATCGCTCAAAAGCGCGCGAGGTACCCGCCCCACTCTGCCGGCCAAGGCACCAAGCAAAGTATATCCAAAAAGTCGCGACACGTGGTAGATCGTATTAACCGTCGTCGCGTCCACCTTGGCATCCTTGGGGCCTGTAGGCGCCAGCATACAGGCCAAGGGGCCGCACATTCCGGCGCAGTGCAAACTGGTCACCAATCCAGCCAGTAGTGCAGCGGTGGGTGTATTGACAGCAGCGAGTTCCATCAAGGATCCTGCCGGTGCTCAAGGGGCACGGATTCCACGGGGTTATCCGCCGCGAGGGAAAAAAGAAAATACCACGCCACGGCCATCAGGCCAAACAATAGCCCCACCGATACCCACAAGGAGCGGGCGGATTCACGGGTCGACTCGGTTGCAGGGACTTCACTCATGACTCATCCTCTCGGAGTAATTTTGGGTCGGGACCAACAAAATCTACCTCTTTGGTCAGCACATATTCATCCGCTTCAGCATGCAGTTCGATCTGGAACTTAAATTTCCCGTCATACACTTCCCGCGATACCACGATGACCACCGGGATGATTTTCTCCTCCAGAGCACTGAGCTCGATCAATGAAGCCAGACCGCTGATTTGCATCGGCACCGAGGCACCGAGAATCTCCAGATGAAAGCGCTCGGTTTCGTCGTGTTTGTTTACAACCCGCACGAGGAATTGATTTCGCACCGAGTCCTGGCTAACGACGTAAGGAGAACCCACCATACGAGTGACTCCCATGTTCGCCGGCCGCACCGACAAAATGGAAAAGGTCGCCACCGTCATTCCCACCAAGAGTAGCACCAGATACATCAGGGTGCGGGGTCGCACCCATCGCGTCTTGGAACCGGCGAGACCATTGTAGGAGTCATAACGAATCAAACCTGTCGGCCGTTTGACCTTCGTCATGATTTCATCACAAGCGTCGATACAAGCGGCGCAACCGATGCACTCCAACTGCAGGCCCTGACGAATATCTATACCCGTCGGACACACTTGAACACAGCGGTTGCAATCGATGCAGGATCCCGCCGACGGATCGGATACCCGCCCCCGTGGTTCGCCTCGATCCTCATCGTAACCGATCACCATCGTATTGTCGTCAGTCAACGCGGACTGCAACCGACCGTAAGGACAAATTACGATACACAACTGCTCCCGGAACCAGGAAAAATTGAAGTAGTTTACCGCCGTGAAAAGGAACACGAAAACGAATGCTCCCCAATGCTCTCTCGGCGCGTGGTGCATCATCGCCCAGAGTTCTTCCAACGAGACGTAGTAGGCGAGGAAGAGATGGGAGATGACTGCCGAAACGAAAATGAACGCGACCTGCTTGGTGCTTCGTTTAATAATCTTTTCCTTATTCCAGGGAGAAGCATCCAGCTTCCGACGTTGAATCGCATCACCTTCGATAAGCCGTTCGATCGGTCGATAAACGTGCTCCAGAAAGACCGTCTGCGGGCAGGCCCAGCCACACCAAATACGACCGAGCAACGACGTCACGAAAAACAGCGTAAACCCCAGTCCGGAGATCGCAAAGAACAGCAACCAAGTATCCTGAAATGCCAGCACAAGTCCGAAGAGGTGGAACCGGCGTCCGCCAACATCCAGAAAGACCGCCGGGTGCCCATCGATCGAAATCCATGGCAGGGCCAAATAGATCGCGATCAATAGTAATCCGGTCCATTTGCGATGGCGGGTGAAGAATCCCCTCACATCGGCGGGATGCAGAAAGAAGCGCGAACCGTCTTCCTGAATCGTGGTGACTGAATCTATGTTGGGTTTCCTAGGATGCGGCATGAGGTCGACGCCTTCAATTGGAACGAACTCTCCGCTTAGGGAGCGTCGTGATAGCTCAACACGAAGGCCACAACTTCAGCGGTCTTCTTCGTGCCAAGGGTCGGTCCCCAAGGCGGCATACCCTTGGCCAAAATCCCCTCGTCGACGGTCTTGTAGATCGCGACGGGATTATCGCCGTGAATCCACTCGTCGTCCGTAAGGTCGGGGCCGATGGCAGCCGGGCTTTCGGACTTACCTTTCAAACTGGGAAGATGACAGGCGACGCACAGCGAAGTGTAGGTCTGTTGTCCCGCGGAGACGAACTCAGCATTGCGGCTCATTTCCCAAAGACTGTCATCGGCAATGACGATATCTGTGGTTAGCTTAGCTAACTCAATTTGAGCGATCTCGGCTTCCACTCGATCTCCATCACTAATCGGGAGGCCCGTCTGCGCGTAGTAGAACCAGTAGCCGATCGAGAAGGCGATAGTGATATAGAGGGTAAACAACCACCAATTGGGCAGGCGTTTATTGTATTCCTGAATGCCATCATAGACATGCTTGCGCGTGCTCTCTTCGGGAGGCGGAACGAGTTTTTCGGAATCACTCATGGTCGGAATTTTTTGAGGACGAAACGGGGGCCGTATCATCGCCGAACGGCAGCTGCGACAAGTGGTCAACCTGAGGCCGCCGCAAGCGAAGGGTGCGGTAGAGCATCGTCAGGTAGATGGAAGCGACGGTAACGAACGCGATGATCGTGAAGATCACGGTCCAGTCTTCGATTAAGATACGTTTAAACATGATCTGAATTCGTTAATTATTCGTTATCGGCAGCATACTCATTCCGAGACCGAGGCGGTCTGGCCGCTCTTGTCCTCGTAGTTGCCGAGTTGTTGGAGGTAAGCGATCAGCGCCACGATTTGTTTTTCCGGGGCGACATAGATGCCATCCGCTTTGAGTTCCGCAGCGATGGCACCGGCTTGGGTGTCGACCTTGGCTTTGATCTCAGCCGGCGACATGGCATCGTAAGGCACACCTAGCATGGTCTGCACCCGAATCTTGGAGGATAGCGAAGCAACGTCGGTTTCGTTTTCAAACAACCACGGATAAGCCGGCATATTGGAACCGGGATTCATGCGAGGATCCAACATGTGGTTGTAGTGCCACGTGTGATTGTATTTTCCCCCTACTCGGGCAAGATCCGGACCGGTGCGGCGAGAGCCCCATTGGAAGGGTCGGTTGTAGATGGACTCACCCAACCGCGAGTAGTCGCCATAACGGAGCACATCGGGGACCAGCGTGCGGATCATCTGGGAGTGGCAGTTGTAGCAGCCCTCCGCGACATAGATATCACGACCGGCAAGCTCCAAAGGCGTATGAGGGATCTGGAGACGATCCTCCACGTTAGCCGCCTGGTGACTGACGATACCGGGAATAATCTGCACCATTCCGCCGATCAGAACCGCGATCAGCGTCAGCACCGTAAACGGAGCCGCACTCACCAGAAGTCGCTCATACCAGTCGGCCCAGCGTTTGCCTTTCGATTCGAAGTGAACCCAGGCAACGATCACGGACAAGGCTGTGCCGATCGCACCTACGATCTGCAGCAACGGCCCGCCGAACAACCAAACGCAGGTGAAGATTGTGCCAATGACCGTGAACACCACCGGCGGATTCCACAAGGTCACCACGGCACCCAAAGCACGCCCTTCTTCCGGCACATCGTCTTCCACCACGACCTCAACCGCACCATTGACGGCCTGGGCTCCCCGCAGGGACTTGAGGATGTTGTAGATCATCAGCAACCAGCCGACGAAATAGAGACCGCCACCGATCACCCGCAGTAACATCAAAGGACGGATGACATTCAGAGTGTCCAAGAAGTTCGGATACGTCAGGACCGTGCCACCTTCCGTGGTTGAGTTGAGCATAAGGCCCTGGGTGATACCCGAGGTCCACATCGCAGCGACGTAGATGAGGATGCCGAAGAGCCCCAACCAGAAGTGAAGATTGGCGAGAGACTGACTGTGCAGCGGCTTGTTCCAAAGGCGCGGAACGAGGAAGTAAAACATACCCGCGGCCATGAAGCCATTCCAGCCCAAGGCTCCGGCGTGAACGTGACCGATAATCCAGTCAGTATAGTGTCCGAGGGCGTTGACCGATTTGATGGATAGCAGCGGTCCTTCGAACGTAGCCATACCGTAGAAGGTGATACCGGCGGCGAAAAACTTGATCACCGGATCGGTGCGCAGCTTCGACCAGGCACCTCGCAAAGTGAAGAGACCGTTGAGCATGCCACCCCAGGACGGCGCCCACAGCATGAGGGAAAACGTCATGCCGAGCATTTGCAGCCAGTTGGGCAGCGCGGTGTTTAGGAGATGGTGAGGACCGGCCCAGATGTAAACGAACACCAGCGACCAAAAGTGAATAACAGAAAGCTTATAGCTGTAGACCGGACGATTCGCTGCCTTGGGCAGGAAGTAATACATGATGCCCAAAATCGGCGTGGTCAGGAAGAACGCTACGGCGTTGTGCCCATACCACCACTGGACCAATCCATCCTGCACGCCGGCGAATAACCCGTAGCTGTGCAACATGCCCGTGGGAATCGACAGGTGATTCACGATGTAGAGCATCGCGATGGTGATGATCGTCGCGATGTAGAACCAGATCGCGACGTAAAGGCTGCGCTGATGGCGGCGGGCTAGTGTCCAGAAAAAGTTCACCGCGAACACCACCCAAATGAGGGCAACCGCGATGTTGATCGGCCAAATAAGTTCGGCATATTCCTTACCGCGAGACAGCCCCAACGGCAGCGTAATCGCCGCGCTGAGAATGATGCCCTGCCAGCCCCAAAAATGGAGCGAAGAAAGAAAGTTGCTCGCCAACCGGGCCTTCACCAATCGCTGCGTCGAATAGTAGACGCCGGCGAACATCATGTTCCCCACCAAGGCGAAAATGACCGCATTGGTATGCAATGGCCGTAACCGACCAAAGGTGAGGAAGGATACTCCGGTTAAATCGGGGAGTGGAAGCTGAAATCCGAGGTGTTCATTCAGCCATGAATTCATCGCGACGAAGTTCCCATTAAGGAAGTGGAAGTTCAGCTGAGCGGCGATAAGAACACCCACCAGCATGCCAATTGCACCCCAAATAATGGAGGCAAACATGAACTGACGGACGACCTTGTCGTTGTATTCGATCGTAACGTTTCGAGCGGACATGGAGAGATCTGAAATTAGGAAATGCCGGAGGAAAGACCGGGGTTAGGACTGAGATTGAGATTTGGCGCTCGAGTTACGCCGCAGGCATCCGGAACAGGGATCCCGCTCACCGGTTTGGCAGCCACATTTTCCTCCGTGCGAATGTCCCGATTTTTTGGCCTTGGCCGGAACCAGGTGGGCGATTTCGTCCGCCAAAGGAAGCAGCGCTTCACTCTCGGCGGAGCTAAACCTGCGTCGGCTTTGCTCCCGTAAAAAAAAGAGCACGAAGGTAAAAGCTAGGCAGAGACTGATAACGAGGGTCAGGGGAATTACAGACATGATGAAAGGGCCGCGTGCGGTGGGTTCGGTAGAGCGGTGATGACATCAATCTAACGTAACCAACGTGATCGTGCTGCGCGGGCCTTGTCCGGGACTGCTCAGATGTTGCGAATTTTCACGACCATATATTGCCCTCTCCCCTAGGGGCCGCCCGATCGATGGTAGACTGGTTGCGCATAATTTGCGGCGACCCTCGCCAATTTCTGCCTAGCCATGAGCAATTACCGCGGAGCGGATTCAGCCTGCTTATGGTATGATGGGGGCAATGGATGAGAGTTTTTGGCGCACACTTGAGACGCACCGCCCCGATCTACGAGGAAGGTGGGAAGCTCTGCTGCGCTCCGAACCAGCGAGCTCGGGTATGGCTCACCCGGATTCACTGATTTACCTCATGGATTGGACGTTGGACGAATGGTTGGCCGAACTCCGACAATCCCATTTCCAAAGGCATCAATATCTTTCAGCGAAGACCGGATCGACGGTGATGCCCCGATCCCATTGTCCGTGTAGAAAAAACCCGTTACTCGCCTACTTCGCTACCGCGGAGCAGGCCATCGTCGAGGTGATGTTCGTCGAATGCACCGAAATCGTCCGACTCAGTGAAGGCGAGAGGCGGTCAGGTTTGGAGAATCTAAAAAATGCCCTGCGCATCGTAGCCGATCGGGAAATTCAAACCTTCTGCGCCGTGTGCAAGGACCGGACTCATGCTGAAACCAAAATCCCCGCCCAGCATATTGCGGCGCAAACTCACGCGGCCTGATGCAATCGCTGCCGGTAGGCGGTTGGCGCTTCACCCGCAATCTTCCGAAAAACTCGGTTGAATTGAGATAATGACTGAAAACCCGCTTCGAAGGCCGCTTCGCTGATTCGCTTGTGGGGGTTTAGCAGCAAGTTTTTCACCTTCTCCACCCGCACTCGGGCCAAGTAATCGGTAAAGGTCATCCCGGTCGCCTTCTTGAACATTTTACAGAAATAAAACGCACTCATATTAACCGCCTCGGCGACCTCATTGAGGGACATCTCTTGAGCGTGGTTTTGATCGATGAAATCACGGGCCCGAGCAATTGCAGGAGCTTCGGCGGCCTCCTCCTGCACCATAAGTTGATTACTCAAAGCCGCGAGATGTTGGGAAAAAATCGAGAGCAGCCTCAGAATCGACTCGTACTGTTTGCGCGAAACGACTCGGGACTGGAACCAGGCCTCCTCCATTTTCTTGAGATCTACTTCTGTGCCAAATTTCAGCACGTTCTGAGCAACCTTGTTAAACTGCTTCTTGGTGGGCTTGTGTTCGAGCACCTGACCGGTCTGCAGAAAAGCCACTAAGTTCTCCCCTACCCGCACCGGCACCGCCGAATCGCAGAGCCCGGCGAAGCACTTGAGGCTTTTCGGCTCCATGGCGGCTTGCTGCTCCATCTTGGCCTGAACCTGAAGGCATGCGGCACACGAATGATTAGATTTAGCCATCAAGGCGCAGAAAGGATTTTCCTTCGGATCGCCATGATGAGCCAGATCAAACCCATCCACCGCCCGGAGGTTCAAGGGCATGCCAGTTGTCTCCCGAAAAGCATCTTGATAGTCCTCAAAAATCCGCGACGCCTTCAAATTCGCCACAAGGGCTTTATTGCGTTTGGCGGGTGAATCCGGAGAGGACATGCGCCTATTCAGTAAGTAAATTGAACCTAATCAACTGGGATCGAACTGAGAAACGCTAAGAAATGCGCGAATTTTGGTTTTACAGGCTCCGCCATACGCCTAGCGTCCGCGTTCCTTCTCCTCTCGATATGTCCGGGTGGCGGAATTGGTAGACGCAGCGGATTCAAAATCCGCCGCCCTTTAAAGGCGTGTGGGTTCGAGTCCCACCCCGGGCACCAGGGACTTACGTAATTTGTAGGGGTATATCACTCACACCATTTGGCGTTGCTGTGGCTATAAAAGTGGCCATACTAACTTCGAAATGAGCGGACCCGCCCAGTCCAAGTCGGTGCGTCGTCGCCCCTATTCCTATCAACCAGGCTTCAACCCGTTTTATCGCCTGAAGGGCAAACGTCGGGTCAGGGCGGGATATCGTGTTTTTTGGTATGAGGCCGGTGACAGACAACGGAAGCTGGTTAAGACCAAAGCTGAAGCCGAGAGCTTGGTGAAAGAGAAGCAGGTTGAGCAACAATTGCGCAATCAGGGGCTACACGTGGTTACAACCAGTCTGAGTCCCACTCAGGTGAAGGTCGCCGAGAAGGCATTCCGCATTCCGGATGACAACGACTGGTTGGACGTTACCGACCCTGCGACGGCGGGGCGACTCGAAGATGCCGTGGACTGGTTTGTCACCCGCTACGCCCCTCCCCCGAAAGCTCCCAAAGTTGTTGATTTCATTCCTGAGTTTCTGGCGGACAGATCCGACTTGGAGAAACGGTCCATCGCCGACTACAAGAGCATCTTGAGCCTGTTTGTGAGAGACGGGTTTGGAGATCTCAAACTCGATGAAGTGACTCCTGATCGGGTTACCCAAACTGGTCCACCTAAACAGTTAGTCTGGATGGATTGATGGTGTGGTTGAGGGTGTAGAGTAAGTCAAGAGTGGAGGTTTCTTTGTCGAGGTTTTGTTCAAACCCGATGGGACTGACATAGCCCAACGAACCGTGGGGGGCGCAGGTGATTGTATTTGCACCGCCAGGCTTCGATCACGACCCGAGCTTCGGTCAGCGTGGAGAGCATCTCGGGGTTGAGACACTCGTGGCGCAACCGAGCAGGGAAGCTTTCGATGTAACCATTCTGCCCAGGACTACCCGGCTCGAGGTAGCGCGTCTTGATCGATTCAGAGGCGAGCCAAGCTCGCAACTCCTTCTCGATAAACTCCGCGCCATTGTCGCTGCGGATATGCTCCGCAAGCCCCGTGCTCGGCAATCCGCCAGCTCATGATCGAACGCACTTTACGCGCAGTGATCTTACGATCCACGTGGATGCACCGGCTTTGCCGCGTGGAGTCATCGAGGAGCGTCAGCATGCGTAGTTTGCCCCCGCGCATCGTCGTGTCGGGCACGAAGTCCCACGTCCATACGTGATGGGGATGGGTCGCCTTCGTCGCAAGCCCCGTGGAGATCCCCCCGCGCCGTCGTTTGGGCTTCTTGACGGGCACCATCAGAGCGAGCTGCTGGCGCCACCGTGGGATCAGTCGTGATCCGACTCGCCAGCCTGCTTTCTTCAGCAGGCGAGCGATCTTCATGGAGCCCAACTCAGGGTGCTCTCGACTCATCCGGCGTAGCGCTGCCTTCACCTGGCCATCCAAGCATCAGGTTGCTTCGCCTCGTAGCCAAACGTGCGGCGATGCAGGCAAAAGGGCCGACAGGCCTCGCGAGCCGGGCAACGGCCTCGGTTCACCCTCGCGACGATGATCTGTCTTTTGTGACCGGGGCTCATGGTTTTTTTTCGAGCGCCTCCTTCAGGCGCTCTTGGCCGCGCATCTCATCGGCCAGCATGCGCTTTAACCGGGCGTTCTGCTTTTGCCGCTCTTTGAGCTGCTTGGCTTGGTCGAGCTCCATCAGGCCAAACTCGCGCTTCCAGCGGTGGAAGGTTTGCTCGCTCGATGGCGTGCTCCTGGCACACCGCCAGGATCGTCGCGGCGGCCTGCTCGGCCCCACGCAATATGCGTATCTTCTGCTCGGTCGTGTATCTTTTGCCTTTCATGGTCTGGGTCCTTTCTGGGTTCCCAGACTAACTCTCTCAATGGCTCAGTTTTCGTAACCCCGACCAGGTCCATTGTAAAATCTCAGCCGGTTTGGGTCGGAATTGCAAAGGTCTGACTCACCCATTCCTCGGCTATCTCCTGCGCGCCCAAAGTATGATCCCAAGCCAATCGCCCGAAGGCATACCAGTTGGCCTGCGCCAAATGATGCCCGGTCCAGTTGCGGTCCGAACCGGTGTTCGCGACTCCCGCGATGGCGGACAGTTCATGGCCATGCAGGGAGCCATCGGTAATGGTTCCGATTGTGCTGCCCTCGCCCTTAACAAGGGTATCCTGCCGCAGCACTTCTTCCCACATAGTGCCGAGGTAAGCCAACTCCATCGAGGCTCCGAGATACTCCTGAGTGATCTGCAACTCGACCATCTGTTTCGTCTCGGGAGTCGCGCCAAACAACGGGCTGAATGCCTCGCGCGGCATGAAGTCCAACGGGCCGTTTTTGATCTGCACGAACACATTATCGTCGAACTCTCCGTCGAGTGGCACGAACTGGTTGTAGGCCTGCTTCACCCGATCAGTGTCGTTCTCAAAATCGTAAACAAACGCCCGCCACATCACGATCCCATCACGACCGTTCTTGGCCAGCGGCGCAGCGAGCAAGTTCGCACCGACGGCATGGTTTCGATCGTAGTCATGCGGACCGGGTTGCCCCTCCGAGTTGGCTTTCACCACAAATCCACCGAAGTCCGGAATGTGTGCGTAAATCTCATCAATCTTGGCGTCCCACCACGCCTGCACCGTTGGGTCCAGGGGATCGGCCGTCTCCAACCCGCCGATTTCAATCGGCGCGCTGTAGCGGGCGGTCAGATAGGTGCGGATTCCCCACGGGCGAAACGTGTCAGCCAATGCCGCGACCTTACGCAGATACTCGGGCGTGAGAATGAGCGCGTTGGCATTCACGCTGGTGACAACTGTGCCGTTCAAACCCACCGAAGCGAGTGCCCGAGCATAGTCGGTATAGCGGGGAGATTTAATCTCCGGCAACTCATGCCAGCGCCACAGTGAAAAGCCCGCATAACCGCGTTCGACAAAGCCGTTCAGATCGCCCCAGTGGTTAAGCAGGCGGCGATTGATCTTCGGCGACGTCACCACGTCAAGTTCGTCAACAGTTTCGCCCATCTGCACCAGTCGTAGCAAATCGAATACACCGAAAAGTGCGCCCGCATCGGAATTGGCCCGGATCCGCACCGCGGTTTCGCCATCCACCGTGGCGTTGTCCAAGGCATACCCCTCTGCCTCAAGCGTCGAATCCGGCGATCCCTTCACCACGTGAACCGTGGTCAATTCGCGCTCTAACATCGTGTCGAGTCCCCGGGCGATCTCCGAACGAGCGGACTTGATGATCTCAGACTCAGTCCCGGTAGGCGTGCTGATCACCAGAGACTGCATCGGGCGCCGATAGTCATCGCGCTCCGATCGTTTTTCGATCCGGTCGTAGCGCAACCACAGCCGATAACCATCCTCCGCCACCCCCATCGAGGCAGAGAACAGTAGAAGGAGAAGAACAGAGATTACGCGAGTCACAGCCGTAGACTAACCACCCGCCGCAGCCCGTCGAGCGGAGAGCTCGTCACTCATCTGAATCGCTATCTGTTTCGTGATCGGATAGAAGATCATCGTGATCGCGCCGAGGCCAAAGAAGCCGCCGGATATAAATCCAATCATTTGGCGATAACCCAACAACACGCCGGGCTCAGTCGCGGTTTCAGGGGTGTAACCATACATGGTGAGCAACCAACCGGTAAAGGCGCCGCCGATGCCGAGGCCACCTTTCAAGGCGAATACAATGCCCGCAAAAACAAAGCCGGTCGAACGACGTTTCAACTTCCATTCCCCGAAGTCGGCACAGTCCGCGATCATCGCCCAAAGCAGCGGAATGGTCGGGCCGTAGAGCAGGCTCGTGCAGATGGTCAGCAAGAACATCGTTCCGACTGACTCGGCACCCACCCAGTAGAAGAGCGATTGCACGATCGCCGCACCGCCGAGACCAATAGAGAACACGGCTTTTTTTTCCAAACCGATCAGCCAAGGGTTTAGCCATCAGCACACCGATGATGTTCACCAACCCACCGGCCATGTTAAACCTACTGAACCCAACCGCGGTTGGGCTATCGCCCGGTTTCACGATCAGTCCAAAGGTATCCAGAATACAGAAACCCATACCCGGATTCGCCACCGCCTCGGGGTTGGCAAAGAACCCCATTTGGTCGACAAACGCCGTGAGCGCCTCTGCGTTCACGAAGTAGGTGAAATAGTAATACGTCGATCCGCCACGCAGGGCCAGGGTAATGAAGACGAAGGTCGTCATGACAAACATCGCGATCCACGGCGGGTTTTTTAGAACGTCGCGGAAATCCTGTTTGAGATCCGGCTTTTGCCCTGCCGGCGGTTTCACGCGTTCCTTGGCGCTGAAGAATGTGACGATGAACAGACCGACCATGATTACGGCAAATATTCCAATCGTCATCGACCAGCCTTTAGCATCGTCGCCTTCGCCGAATTTTTTAACCAAAGGCAAAGTGAGGCCCTGCACAATAAACGCCGCCACCATCGCTGCGAAGAAGCGATATTGCGACAGACTCGTGCGTTCGCTGCCGTTGCTGGTCATGACGCCGTTGAGCGCGGAATACGGCGCGTTGTTCATGGTGTAGGCCATCATGAGCACGGTGTAGGTGCCGACTGCATACCAGAGTTTGGCGCTATCGCTCAGTCCGGATGGAACCGTGTAGACTGCCCAGAACAACAACGCAAACGGGATGACCGACCAGACTAATCACGGGCGAAACTTACCCCATCGGGTATCGGTCCGGTCTGCGATAGCGCCCATGATCGGATCGGTGATCGCGTCGCTGAAGCGCACCAACAACAGCATCCAGCCCACCGTAATGGCATCAATGCCCATAATGTCGGTATAGAATCCTGTCTGGAAGATGATCATCATCTGGAAGACAAAATTCGCGCCGGCGTCGCCGAGGCTGTAACCCGCTTTTTCGCGGAAGGAGAGTTTTACGTTGGTGGGGTCACTCATGGGGTAAAAAAGTGGGTCGGGCTTTATGCCCGACATGATGGGGGTTCGGAAGGTAAGCTGGGCATCTCACCCGACTATCCAAATGGATATGAAAAAGGGGCGTCCGTTGTGGACGCCCCCGGAAGTCTCACAAGAGCTCAACCGTGCAGGTAGGTATTGAGCAGGTTTTCGAGATACTCTTGATGGCCGGATTTAAGCTTAGGCTCACCGAGTTTGAAAGCGACTGCCTCGAGGTCTTTGAAGCCAACTTTCTTTTTCTCGACCTGTTTACCGAAACCGGAGTCGAAGCTGCTGTAGCGGTTCTTCACATGGTCGGCGAACTTGCCGTCGGCGAGGACCTTGCGGGCGAGTTTGAAGGCGAGCGCGTAAGCGTCCATACCGCCGATGTGGGCGTAGAACAGATCTTTCGGATCCGTCGATGGACGACGAAGCTTGGCGTCGAAGTTGAAACCGCCGCTACCGAGACCACCGGCGCGCAGGATCGAAATCATGGCCAGGGTGAGCTCTTTCACGTCGGTGTTAAATTGGTCGGTGTCCCAGCCCAACAGCATGTCGCCGGAGTTCGCATCGATGGATCCAAGCATCTTGTGCGCGGCGGCGACTTCGATTTCATGATTGAAGGTGTGGCCGGCGAGCGTCGCGTGGTTGGTCTCGATGTTGAACTTGAAGTGCTTGTCGAGTTTGTAGGTGCGCAGGAAAGCGACACCTGAAGCGACGTCGAAATCGTATTGGTGCTTGGTCGGCTCTTTCGGCTTGGGCTCGATGAGGAACTGACCGGTGAAGCCGATCTCCTTGGCGTAATCGACCGCCATGTGAAGGAAGCGGGCGAGGTGATCCTGCTCACGCTTCATGTCGGTATTGAGGAGGGTTTCGTAGCCTTCACGACCGCCCCAGAAAACGTAGTTCTCTCCGCCGAGTTCGACGGTGGCTTCCATAGCCTTCTTCACCTGTGCAGCAGCATAGGCGAAGACATGGGCGTCGGGGTTGGTGGCACCACCGCACATGTAGCGGGGATTCGAGAAGAGGTTGGCCGTGCCCCAGAGCAGCTTAATACCGGTCTCCTTTTGGTGGGCCTTGGCGTGCTTGACGATCAAATCGAGATTCTTGTGCGACTGCTTGAGAGACTTGCCCTCCGGAGCGATGTCGCGGTCGTGCCAGCACCAGAAAGGGGCGTCGATCTTATGGAAAAACTCAAAGGCCGCGTCCATCCGGGTCTTGGCCACGGCGAGCTCGCTTTTACCTTTTTCCCAGGGGCGGGTGATCGTGCCGGGGCCAAACGGATCGGCGCCGGTGCCGCGGAAGGAATGCCAATACGCGATACCGAAGCGCATGTGCCCCTTCATCGTTTTGCCATCGATCACTTCGGCTGAGTTATAATGGCGGAAGGCCAGCGGATTATCCGTGCCTGGACCTTCGTAGGGAATCGCGGGGATACCCGCAAAATGGCGTGACTTCATGATATAGGGTGAGGGTGGGTTAAGGAGGTCCTCGAAAGCAGTGGGTGCTGAACCGGCGCGAGAGATATTCTCTCAACGCACCGACTATACTAACAATTGACTTAAATTGACTTTCTAGAGACTTGCAACGTGGCTGGCCCTCCCCCTCCTCGTCAATCCCCTGCCATAGTTCCGTCCCATGCCTGGAAACCGCCGCGTCACCCTCGCCGACATTGCCAAGCGAGCCGAAGTCCATGTGACCACGGTTTCACTGGCATTGCGCAACCATCCGCGCTTGCCGGAAAAAACCCGCAATCGCATCCAGAAACTGGCCAAGGAAATGGGCTACCAGCCCGACCCCGTGCTGCAAGCGTTGGTCGCCTATCGTGGCAAGGTTATGGAGCGGCACAACCCGCCGACCCTCGCCTACGTGACCAATTGGGATACCAAGCTGTGCTGGCAGGAAACGACCGCCCACCCGGAGTTCTACGCCGGAGCAAAAGCCAAGGCGGAAGAGTTGGGCTTCAAGCTCGACCATTTCTGGATGGGCGAACCCGGACTCTCTCACACCCGCATGAGCAAGATCCTTCAAGCTCGTGGCATCACTGGCGTCATCATCGCATCTCATCGCCGAAACTCCGATGTCTCCCTTCACTTCGACTGGTCGGCGTTCAGCGCGGTCAAAATCGAATACTTCCCCCACGATCCCGAATTGCATCAGGTCAACAACGACCACTGTAGCATCATGCGCCTCGCCATGCAACGCACGGAGGACCACGGCTACAAACGGATCGGCGCTGTCATGCATCGCGGATGGGACCACGCGGTAGACCATCATTGAGAGGCCGGGTTGCTGATCTCACACGCATTCCATCCGCCCGAAGAACGAGTCCCCATCCACCTCTTTCCTGAGATCGAACGCGCGGACGAATGGATGACTGAGACCCGAAGCGATGTCGTGGCTGATTCCGCTCAGTTCAAAGCTTGGTATGAAACTCACTGGCCCGAAGTCATCATAAGCAAGCGGTCCTTTATCCAACCCTGCCTCGACGAAATGGGGCTCAAAATTCCCGAAGGCGTCGCCTTCATTGATCTCTTTTTGGAGGAACACGAAGAAGATGGAGCCGTGGCGGGAGTAAGGCAAAACCATCACCACGTGGGTGAATTGGCGATCGAGATTCTCGCAGGCCAGCTCCACCACCACAAGTTCGGCATCCCGGCGATTCCCACCCGCACTCAGGTTGAAGGCACCTGGTTCGACGGGGCGACGTGCCCGCCATTCGAACCGGTAAAACCCAAACCTGCCGCGCGCAAAAAGACCGGCACCTCCAAGTCTCGCAAACCCTCCGCAAAGAACCGCCGCAAGGCGGGGTAATTCCAGGGTTGCCACCCGGTCGAAAAAAATGTGCTCCGAAAGCAAAAAAATTACGTCAGGCCCTTGATCCCCCTGATCTTCCGACCGTATCCCCTTCGAACTCATTCGATTTTTCACCCTCCCCTACCCATCCCGATGACCACTACCTTAAAGGTATATTCAGCAACCGCGTTTGCGGCCGCTCCGTGCCCTATGTCCATGGTCAAATCTGTGGTGGGCCGTGTTGGTCTTATTCGAAGCGACTGGCGAGTAATGCTCGATCGTAACGATGCAAACAAGCACGGCCGTTCTAACCCGGGAAGTGGTGTATACTAAGTAAACGATTTTAATTTCGAATACACCGCCCACTTCCCAACCGGAAGTGGGATTTTTTTGCCCGCGAAACCCACCTCCGGACGAGGTCCCCCTAGGACCGAGTAAAACCTAACCCTCCGGCGGGTGTTTCGCCATGATAGCACCCAACACCCTCTGCCCTCCCAGCCCCGCGCCAGACCCGGTCGAATTGCTCGATTTGATTGACCGCGCGTTGGCCGGCATCGCGCCCCGACTCCCTGCTCATGTCGATCGTGATGACCTTGGCCGGTCGGGAAGCCCTTGTCCACGCCCCGCTCCGCTTCGACGGTCCCACCAACGAAGCCCGCGCCTTCTGCTTTGTGCGGGTGCGCGGTGCGATGCTCGATGAACTGAGACGCCTCGATCCCCTCGCCCGTCGTCGGCGGGAACGGGTCCGCGCCGTTTCACGGGTCGAGCATGAGCTCCCTTCATGAACAACCAGCCTCAATCCTAGTTTTAAAAATGAAAATGATCCGAAATCTTTGGCGCTATCTCGACCGTTGGGTCGCGCGGGCGCTCGAACCAGAATTCGAGGCGACGTCATCGACCACAGAGGTCAGACCTAGCCACCCGCCGCATCATCCGCGGGTGAGCTAGTAAGGGAAGAAAACGAATCGGTCGTCACCTTCGGGAGGCGGCCGATTTTTTGCATCACATATCGCCGCCATTCCCGCACACCACACGCCTCACTCCTTTTCGGCATTCCACTATAAAGTAACCCAATAGGCTACTTTATGAATTTAGGGTTGCGCAAAAACAGGGCTATTGGGCGTAAAGAGCGACCCACGTTTGTTGGATGCAGGATAGGGCTTTATGCCCGGCACTCCCGTTCATTAATCCAACCTTCGTAGGATTTTATTCCGCGTCGATTTCCGCCGCCCAGCGACGCAGGTTCTCCAGTCGGTCATCGGCTCGCGGGTGAGATTCGATCATGCTCAACCAGTCCGGATCCTGTTGTTGGTCGGCGAGCCATTGAAACAGACGTTCACTGCCTTCAGTCGAACCGTAGGCCGACATCACCAACTGCAGGCCGAATTGATCGGCCGCACTCTCTTGTCCCCGAGAATGTCCGGCCTCGAGTAGCTGGTCGGTGCGCACGGCAATCACATCTCCACCACCACCGAAGATCAGCGACATCACCAGTCCGCGACCGATCGAGCGACCAATGCCTCGCAAATGATCGCGCCCCTCGAAGTGGCCGAGCTCATGCCCCAACACAAAGGCGAGCGCGATCTCGTCGTCGCCCAAAATTTCGAGCAGCCCCGTTGTGACCAATATGCGGCCTCCGGGCACAGCAAAAGCATTGGGGTCTGCATCGTCAATCACGAGCAGTTGAAACGTGATCGGCGGCGCCTCATCCTGTTCAAGTAATCGGTCCAGCACCTCACGAGCAAATGCGACCCGTAGCTTATCAGGCTCAGCGGAAAGGATAAAATCTTCCTCCGCCGACCAGCCCGCGAACCAGTCTTTTTCGCGCTGCATGGAGATCGTGGGGAGAATCAACTCAACGAAAAATCCCACCGAGAAATACACGACCGTCATAAGTGCAATGACGCCGACGACCAACACCGAGGTCTCGCGCAAAACACCGCGAGAGCCTCCACCGGAACTCGCCTCGGCGGAATTACCCAAATCGCGTTGTTCTATCTTCACGCGGTCAGGATTCGCTCAAGGGAGGAGGGGCCACTTTGGCGTATTTGATCATCGTGCCGAACGCTAGAACCTCGACCCCACCGGCGCCTTGTTTGCCGCGGGTGTTGGCAATCGCGGAGGTTTCCATGCGCATGTTGGCGATCAAGTCGGCATCGGGGCATTGCTCTTTCAAGCGTAGCAGCGCCTCACGCCGAGCCCGGTCCAACAACGATTCATAGGCTCGCACGCGGCCCCCGAATATATTCCGCAAACGGGCGAAAAAGCGTTTAAAATGATCGAGCGAAATCACGACCGATGCCGCCACCAACCGCGACTCGGCCACGGCTTGATCGGGATCCCAGGACGGAATCGGCACGATGGGCAGATTCCGGTGAGTCTGTTCACGCTCACGAATGGATTGATAATGCCGCCGTTCGGTTACCATGCCGATGCAGCCGAAAAAGATCAGCAATACGATCGGCAGCAGGTAAAACAGCAGCATGAAGATCAGCCCCACGGTCTGATTGGATGTAGTCGTATCCATAGCTGGATCTTTCGGTTATTCCACCACCACAGCAGTCCCATAAACATAGAGCTCGGAAGCTCCTTGGGCGACTGATGACGTGGAGAAACGAACGTTCATGATCGCGTTGGCGCCGACCGCCGCCGCCTGCTCTTTCATGCGGCTGATCGCTTCGTTACGCGACTCGGAGAGGAGCTCCGTGTAGCCTTTCAGTTCGCCGCCGACGAGGTTCTTGAAACTGGCCGCAATGTCGCGGCCCATATGCTTGGCTCGGACAGTGCTGCCCGAGACCAGACCGAAGTGTTGGGCAATTCGATGGCCCGGGAAGGTTTCCATGTTGGTAAGAAGGATTTCACTCATAATCAATTGGTTGAGGGTTGCTGGCCAGCGGCAGCATCGTGGTGGATCCGACTACGCACCACAAGCGATAAAAGCGAAAATGGCATCGGAAATTCGCTCTACGCTTTGACCGGCTGCCCTCTCCTATTTCGAGGGCGGAGCAGCCGGTGGCGGGGCCATCGGGGCGGTCTTCCAATTAAAAAGAATCGTCAGCCCTCGGAATACGATCGGTATCCCGATCACGATCCAAGCCGAAGTCATCGGAGCCAGCCCCATCTCCACGGTCAACACCACGAACAACGTCGCCGCTACAACCGCCACCAAGACGTAGAACTGGCCGGGGCGAAAAACCAACGGTTCCTCATTGGTGATCACATCACGTAAAAGTCCCCCGCCGGCCGCGTTGATCACGCCCACCAAAATCGCCGCTGGCACTGATAATCCTGCGCTGAGAGATTTCTGGACGCCAAACACGGTATAGGCGCCCAAGGCCAATGCATCCACCCCGGCGATGATTCGGCGGAAGTAATGCACGCGATCACCTAAGAGGGCGCCGATCATGGCGCCCAACAAAGCTACTTGGATGTAAAGAGCGTCCGTCGTCATCGCCGGAGGACCTTGTTGAATAAAAATACCGTCTCGAATGAGGCCGCCTCCCAAACCCGTGATCAACGAAAGCGCAGCAACCCCGATCACATCATAACCGCGCTTCATCGCCACGATTGCGCCCGACATCGAAAGTAACCCACCGCCGCCAGCTCAAACCAGATGGGTAGAAAAAACGGGTTCGCAGCCATGGATGCACTGTGCATTTCTTAAAAAGAATTCGTAGTTTATTTCAGGATACGTCAACAGCAAACCGCATGGTCGAATCAGCCTTTGCCCGCGCGCAGCACCACGACTCGCGACAAATCGTGTTTCTCGAATTCCGCCCAGTAGGCTTCTTCGATTTCTTTCATTCGGGCCTCGGCATTGATGGGAGGACCCGGATCTTCGTTCAGTGATTTGGTCGTTTGTTCCACTCCCAGATCGCGATCCGCCAACCGCGCCACGAGTTCGTGCCAGAAGGTGTCGTTATCGGATTCGCCCACCACTTTGCGTAGCTCTTTATCGGCATCGACCTTCGCCGCGGGCACGAGGCTGCCGTTGCCGCCGACGTCCACCAGATCACCGCAGCCATAACGCTCGGCAAGTTTGAGAATCTTTTGTTCAACCCCGGCGAAGCGCTCGAAATGGGGAGACTGTCCGCCCTGCCGGGACATCACCGTGCGCATCCCCAAATGGACCAACTCCAACAGGCGGGCGAACTCTTGTGGTGAAAATGAATCCTTCATGGTGCGTCGAACGAAGGGCGGTTATCGAATACCGCTCGTGTTGCTGCAACGGGAATCCGCCAAGCAAGCTGAAGGTGGGGTTGGATCGCCGAGCCAGCCGGTTTCATCCTGCTTGGTCGCAGCAAACGGACTCGGCGCTTTCGGCGAAAGCGCCCTACCTTCCAACCCGATCCATTCCCTAGTCTTTACGGCCCTCGACAAATCGCAGCCAACTTCCGCAAGCGGCCACGAAGCCGACTAGGCACAAGATAACAAAACGGTCGCCCAGCGTGTTGGGCACCAGCAAGAACGCGGCGAGCAGACCGGCCGTCACGAGGATGAGGTTACCCGTGATACGGGCTTGGGTGCCATCGAGTGAGCCACCGACTTCCTTCTCAAAGTCGACCGGCGTCGCGGTGCGCTTCCAGAGTTCATTTTCGCGCTTGAGGTCTTCGTCGCTACGTTTTTGGCGCCACGGCCACGCGATTAGAAGTGCTATCAAAGCACCGAGCACGACAACGAAGCTACGTTCCTGCAGTGCCCAGACGTTGCCGTTCATTTTCTCGTCAATCATCGTGTAAATCGAGAGCGCCATGCCGCCGCCGAGCATCGCGAAATAATACCAGCCCGGCATCTTGCGAATGAAGATACCCACCACCAGTGGCAGCGTCAGCGGCACGGCCAACACCGAAGATAAAACCATATAGGCGTCGAACATTGCGAATCGGGTCTGATTGGAGAGACCGATCGACATCGAGATGATCAACAAACCGAGGATCACCGTGATCGTGCGGCACAGGTAAAGTTGGAAAAGGTCGGAGAGCTTTGCTTTGCCCATCCAGCGACGCACCGGAAGAATGAAGTTGTTCACGAGAATGCCAGTCGTCGTGTTCAATCCCCAGTCCATACTACTCATCGTAGCGGAGAACATCGCGGCGATCATCACGCCAAGCAGCCCGTTGGGCAAAACGTGTCTGGCGATCACCGCGTAAGAAGTCGTGGACGGATCGCCCACCGCCATGGCCATAACTTCGTCGGCGTAGAGGAAGCGCGCGACCAACGGCGGGATGAACCACACCGCCACGCCCATCGCCATCAGCACCATACAAAACCAACTGGCCTTCGAGGCGGTTTTACCGTCCTTGGAAGCGAGATATTTGTTGGCCGCGCCGAGGTGGATTTGGGAAATGATCTGCATGATGAATGCCATCAGCATCCAGAGCCCGGTGTAACGGTCGTTCGCGAATTGCCCCTCTTCCTTTACAAAGGTGAAACTGCCCTCGGCCACCATCTGTTGATAGTTTTCGATGAACGCGCTCACGCCACCGACTTCCATGATGCAGAGCACACCCATTAACATCGTCATGCCATACATGATCACGCCCTGGATGACATCGGTCGCCATCACCACCCACATGCCGCCGGTCGTCGAGTAGGCCAACGTGATCAAGCCGATGATGATGATCATCTAAATCACCGGAATGCCAAAGACCGCGCTGACGAAGACTGCCAACGCCCACAACTGGATGGCGGCCTGCAACGGGTTGAGAATGACACCGGTCACGACGAACGTCTGTTCGGCCCCGAGACCGAAACGCGCCCTAACCAAGTCGCCCGACGTGTGCGCCCGACTTTGCCGCCACCAGCGCCCGAGGAACGTGGCCCCCAGGATGAAGCCCAAAATATTGGCACCATAGATGATGATTGCCGAGGGACCCGCTTCGTAGATCGCCGACGCGTTGCCAATGAAGGTAAACGCACTGATGCCCGCCATGAGCATACTGGTCCCGACCATCCACCACGTGCCTCGGGCACCGCCTCGAACGAAGTCACTGAGGTTGTTATTAAAGCGGGCAAAAACCACGCCGATGACGGTCAGCAGGATGAAGTAAGCGCCGAGGGTGATGTATTCGAGATGCATGAAGCCAGGGGGGAGGCGATCACCACAACACGGCGACACGGGGTGAGGGCAGGCTCTCCGTTCTGAAACCCAGCTCAAAATCAGCAACGCAATTATCCGAAAATTCAGACAAAATCGCGTGAAATTTCATTCAGAAAGCCAACCACTGAGAACTGACGCACTGAAACGGGTTAACCACAGATGAACACAGATTCACACAGATGGCTGACGGCTACTCTGCTTCACCATTTCATGTATTCCGTGGTTCAAAACAGTCCCCTGCCGGCGGCACCTGCCTCCAGGTCCGTTCATCTTGTTACTTGATACCTGTCACTTGCTACTTGAGAGGTGTAGCCAAAGTTGGCTACACCTCTCCCTTATGTCCTCATCAGCCGAGTCATCCGCCAACAAAATGGAGTCCATCGTTTCCCTCGCGAAGCGCCGTGGATTCGTCTTTCAGTCGTCCGAAATCTACGGCGGCTATAACGGCTTTTTCGACTTCGGTCCCCTCGGTATCGAGCTCAAGAAGAACATCCGCGACTGCTGGTGGGACGACATGGTTCGCCGCCGCGACGACATCGTTGGTATCGAGACATCCATCATCATGCACCCGAAGGTGTGGCAGGTATCCGGCCACGTAGGTGGTTTCACTGATCCCTTGGTCGACTGCAAAACTTCCAAGCAACGCTACCGCGCCGATCAACTCTTCTTTGCCGCCGTCGTCGTTGACGGTGAGACCAAAGGTTACGTCTCCGCCCTCGAGTCCGAGGACACCGCCGGTGAGCTGCAGACCGCCGCCGAGAAGATGAAGCGCAAGCAGGCCAGCCAAGGTGAACTCGCCGCGATCAAGATGAAGGAATTCACCGAGGCCAGTCCCGAGCAAATCCCGCTCATCCCCTCGCCCGCCACCGGTGAGCCTGGCAGTCTCACGCCACCCCGTGATTTCAACATGATGTTCGAAACCAACGTGGGCGCTTTGCGCGATGGTTCCTCGACCTCCTACCTGCGTCCGGAAACGGCCCAAGGCATGTTCGTGGATTTCAAACCCGTCGTCGATACCGGTCGGGTGAAACTGCCGTTCGGTATTGCCCAAATCGGCAAGTCCTTCCGCAACGAAATCACCCCGCGCAACTTCATCTTCCGCTCCCGTGAATTCGAACAGATGGAAATGGAATATTTCATCCACGAAGACGCCGATTGGGAGACCGCCCACAAAGACTGGATCCAATGGTGTTGGGAATGGCTCAAGTCCATCGGCCTGCCCGAGGACATGTTGTCGCTCTACGATCACGAAAAGGCGAAACTAGCCTTCTACTCCCGTGGCACCACGGACATCATGTTTAAATACCCGTTTGGGGTGCAGGAACTCTGGGGCATCGCCGCACGGGGCAACTACGACCTCACCCAACACGCTGAGGCCTCAGGCAAGTCGCAGGAAATCTTTGATGAGGCTTCAAAAAAGAAGTTCATCCCACACGTGATCGAACCCGCCGTGGGTGTGGACCGTATCTTCCTGGCTGTCTTGTGTGCCGCTCATGCGGAAGAAGAAATCACCGACGACAAAGGTAAGACCGAGACGCGCACCGTGCTGCGCTTTTCACCGCGCATCGCGCCGATCAAAGTAGCCGTGCTGCCTCTGATCAAAAAGAAGGAAGAGCTCACGGACCGCGCGAAAGCCCTGTATAAAAAGCTGCAACGCCGCTTCGCCGCGTTCTACGACGAAGCGGGAGCCATCGGCCGCCGCTACCGCCGCCAAGACGAGATCGGCACACCGTATTGCGTGACCATCGACTTTGAAACCATCGAAGGAGAAGGCGACACCTTCACGCTCCGCGAACGCGACAGCATGGAGCAAAAACGCGTCACCGAAGCAGAGCTGTTCGAACTCCTCGACGAACAGATTTACTGAGCCTCTTCCTCACTCCGGGAGTTCCCTTTCCGCGGAAGGAGGAAGTAAACAGATCCGACCCTAGCAATCTTCGTCCATACATTGGCGAATCATCGCAAACGCTGTTTCTAATCGTTCGCTTCTCGACCCCTGAACCAGCATCCATGGCGCCGATTGAGCGGCGAGCGTTTTCACAAACCACCTCTGCATTTCGTGCCTAATCTCTTCACCGTCGCGTAACCCATCCTGCGCAAAGGGAATTTCGTCTCCGGTCAATAAATACAGATCGCACCTAGCCTGACTCCCCAATGCGTCCAATTCGGGATTGTCCGTCCCAAGATAACGCCGGTGCCAAAGTGCAGTTGCAAATGCGTTGGTATCACAGATCAGGACTCTATTCGCAGCCCGAGCTGCCACATCCTCACGACGCGTCTGCTCTCGCGCTATTTGGCTGAACTCATCCGACTTCCAAGTATCAGGTTCAAGTCGATGAAATTTTTGCGAATATTCCCGCCCGGATCCTCGAATACGCCGAGGCCATTGGTTGGACGATTGTGTCCCGCGAGGAAGCTGAGGAGTGGGCCTTTCACAATGGTCACTACGGCACGCGGGAGGATGTCGTCTTTCTCATCAACGGCATCCCCGTGCTGGTGATCGAGTGCAAGAACGCTAACAAGGACGAGGCCATTGCCCTCGGGGTGGACCAGATCCGCCGTTACCATCGCGAGACACCCGAGCTGTTCGTGAGCCAGCAGCTTTTCACAGCCACCGACGCCATCGGTTTTTCATACGGGGTGAGCTGGAACACGGTGCGGCGGAACATTTTCAACTGGAAGTCCGACCCACATAGTGGGGGTTCTATCGGCAATCTGGAGGCCAAGGTGAAGAGCTTCTGCGCCATCCCGCAGGTGCTCGCCTTCCTGAAGGACTACATCGTCTTTGCCGAGAAGGACTAGGAGCTGCACAAATACATCCTGCGCCAACACCAGACCGGCGCAGTGGACGCTACCGTCGGGCGCGGCCTCGTCTGGCACACCCAGGGCTCGGGCAAGACCTTCATCATGATCAAGACGGCTGGAGTTTGGAACGTCTGCTCCGGGATTGGTCCCACACCTACAACTCACTTCTAGCCGGCGAGAGGAAGGACGGGTGATACGACGCGAGATTCCTTCCGAGCTGATTACCAACTAGCGGGATATTCCGTCGGGGGGTATTCTCGCGTGCGCCATTGGCGAGACTTTGGAACGACGGGGGCGCGGAGTCAGTCGTTTCTATATTATCGATACAAGGCCTTTTCGAATTACTCCGTGGCGGAACGTATGGGTCCACCGTTACTGGAGCTATCACCGTGGGAAAGAGCGGATGCGCCAATTATTGTCTAACGGGCCCCGGCAAGTGTTGCCCTTGATGGGACGTATTTTTCGCACACTCCGCCTTCGTCTCATGAGAGCTTTGGCGGGCCATTCTCTGCCAGAATACCAACCCGAGCTTCCTCCCAGAGGGGAAACCGACCACTATCAGATTATCGCCGGTGATTGGCACCCACAGAACTTTTCCGGCGACATCGATATCGTGTGGTCCACCAAAACGTTTATTGATCTTCCAACGGCTTGGCGGGGTGGACCCGCGGCGAGATTCGAGTGCACCGGATTGAGGGGGAACATCTACACTTACTCGAAGAACCCATGGCCACCGAAGTCGCCTTGGCCATCGCGGATCTACGGAATTCATCTGATGCTCGCTGAGCTCTATTCTGAATAAACCCCGCCATCCCGTTGCCGCATTTCTCGAGCCAATGACCACCCCGCCAACATCCGGTTTCATTTCGAAAGTCGTTTGCGTATTGAAGGCCTCCCTTCAGTGCCACGGGCCGGGAGTTTCTTCTCATGCGCACGTTTACCCAGTTCGCCAAGCTGTATTGGATTGCGGCCTGGCTCTATCGACGCACGTTTGCCCGACACCAGAAAGTGATCTTAGTCGTAGGCAGCTTCGGGAAGACCACCACCACGCGGGCAATCCAAACCGCCTTGGGTGTTTCTTCAGAGGTCACCAGTAAGAACTACAACTACCAAGGATTGATCGCGTGGAATTTTATGCGCCTGCCCAGATCGCAATCCTTCGTGGTCCTCGAAGTCGGTATCAAGCACCCCGAAGACATGGTCGAATTTGTGTCGCCGCTCAAACCCGACGCGGTCGTAGTGACCTGTATCGGCGACGAGCACGTTTATTCGTTTGGAACCCGGGAGGGTATTCGCGAAGAGAAAGCCAACGCCGTGCGGGCACTCTCTGCCGACGGGATCGCCTTCCTCAACGGCGACGATCTCAACGTGCGTTGGATGGCCGAGCAAACCTCGGCGCGGATCGTATGGTATGGGTATGACTCGACCAACCAATACAGGGGCAAAAACTGGGAGCTTAATTGGCCTGCGCTTAGCATGCTTCGCTATTCCACCGCAATCGGTTCAGGAGTGCTGGAGTCCCAGCTTATCGGCCAGGAGTCGAGCTACGCATTGCTCGCCGCCTTAGCGGTAGCGGCCGAATTTGACCAACCCTTATCCACCGCGGCCAAGAACCTCCAAGGCATGACGACCACCATTGGGCGACTTAATCGACTTCTTTCCCCTCACGGTTTCTGGGTTATAAGAGACAATTTTAAGGCGACCTTGGCGACCATTCATTTGGCCGTGAATCTTGTTCGAGACCTTCCGGGCGCATCATTTTGGTTGTAGGAGGGATAGACGCCCCGCAGGGCGTTTTCACTGAGGTCTACCGCGATCTCGCAAAATTTATCAGCACGGCAGTGGACGAAGTTATATTGGTGAAAGGAAAATGGCGCGACGAATTCTCCCCCGAGTTTCGCCGCCAAATCTCGGCAGATTCACGTCTGGAGTATTTCAAAAATGTTAAATCGATTCAGGAGGGCGTCGAAACGGTGTTAGAGAGAGCGAAAACTGACGACGTCGTTTTGATCAAAGGTCGCACCAATGAAGAACTTAGGCGCATCGCCCAGAGCCTCATGGAGACCACGGAGGAATCACCGAACGGGATGAGTCTCGATCAATAATAAACGCGGTTTTCCCGCATTGTCTTGCGGTGGCGGGCAATGTCTGACAGGCGGAAGGATTGCATAACCGACGAATATTTTTTTCGACCGCCTTCGCTGAAGTCGTCCACCAAGCCGCCCGATTGAAATCGGGGTCCGAGGGCGCTGCCTAATGGCTCCCCGCTATCGTCCCACTGCCGTGCGTGAAGTGCGCACACCTGAAGCCATCCAAGCTCTCATCGAACGACTGGATGCCTTCGGCAAACGCGCCCAAGAACGCGGCCAGGAATACCTCAAGGGAGGCGCCGTCGCTTCCGTCTGGTCAGAGGCCGACCATCTGGTCAAAGCTGAGGTGTTCGGCAACGCGAGCTATGACCTCACCTGGTTTTTCACCCGAGGCAAATGGACATTCCAATGCTCCTGCCCGGACAAGAAGGGCTGCAAACACGCCTACGCGTCCGGCTACGCCTGGATCACCGCTGTGGAAACCGGTGCCCCAGACGGTCGCCGCGATCCCCGCACGATTCCCCACCGCATGGAGAGCAATTTCACCCAGGCGGTGACTTCTTCCGACGAACACGCTCTGGAGAAGGAGCTCACCCGTTGGTTAAACGTATTGCCCGCGACGGAGGCGGCGGCGGCGGACCAACCCCATCCCCTGTTCGCCGATTTGCAGGGCTTGCGCGTCCGACTCGACCACGCCGGCAATTGGCAGGTCGAAGTGCGTCGCAAGAACCAAAAATCATGGCGCGCACCCGCCCAGCGTTGGCTGAATGATCTCACCAAAATTCGCCCCGCGGATTTGGAAGCGTTATCCCCCGCGGAAGCCAGTCTCGCCGCCGCCATCGCCGCGGAAGCCCGGCTGCTGCCGACGGGGTTGACCTCCCGTCGCCCTCTTCCCTCCGATGCCGTGGCCGCGCTGCTGCGCACGAACTCCGCCCGTCCCGCGCTCACCATGCCGGACGGCCGGCCGCTGACCATCGAGTCCGAGCCGCTCGTGCCCGAGGCCACCATCGCGGAAGATACAAGTGATCGACTCGAACTGCAGATGGTGACCCTCGATGGCCGCGCTGCCGAGGAGGCCGTGCTGGTAGCCGCGAAACCCCTGCCACTTTATCTTTTCGAAGACCAACTCTGGCGCGGGCCGCCGCCCTCTCCCGCACCCACCCTGCCCGTTGCCGCTTTGAGCGACGCGCGACTTCTACCACGGCTTCGGGCCGTCGGCTTGCGCTTGCCCGACGGTATCGCTGCGGAGCTTAAGATCATCGAACTCCAGCCTCGGCTCAAATGTTGGCTGACCGCGGGATTCGAAGGAGAGGACCGGGAGATGCACGCCCAACTGACCGCCGTCTCAACCAATCCGGCTTGCGAGAAACAATGGACCGGAAACGCCATCGGCTGGCAGTGGACCAAAAACGGTGAACCCCCTCCCCGGGAAGTCGGCAAACCCGCCTTCGAGTTCGAATTCACCCGTGCCCGCGAAGCGAGCGGAAGTTTCAGCGATTTTCGTCTCATGTGGGACGGCTGGGCCGATGCCTGGATACGTCCCGTCGACGACGAATTTGCCGAAGGATTTCTCCAGTGGCACGCGAGTCTCTCACCCCACATCCACACCGAACTCTCCCCGGAGATTGCGAGCTTGTTGGACGCACCGCTCAGCGCGCGCGTCGAACTGCAACTCGACGAAGCTCCGGATTCCGAAAAGGACTGGTTCGACCTGACCGTCGGCCTGCAGGTTGAGGACACCAATCTCTCCTCCGAAGAAATCAAACTGCTGCTTAAAGCTCGTGGTAAATGGGTGCACCTGCCTAAACACGGCTGGCGCCAAATCGAGGCGGAGGCCGCCGTTGATGAGGAAACGACGGAAGCACTGGATCGACTCGGTCTCGGAGTGGACGACGTGATCGAGAGTGGCAGCCCGGCGAAGCACCGCTTTCACACATTGCAGCTCGCCCTCGAAGCCAACCGCCTCGCTGCTCGCGATGAAATGATGGTTGAACGTCTGCGCAGTCGCGCCGCCCAGATCGCCGCGATCACACCCCCGCAACTTCCGGACAATTTGAACGTCAATCTGCGTCCGTATCAGGTTGACGGATACCATTTTCTCACCCACCTTTCCCAACAGGGATTTGGCGGAATCCTCGCCGACGACATGGGTCTCGGTAAAACCGTGCAGACTCTGGCCTGGATGCTTCACTTACGTGGAGAAAAGGCCGCTAAGGAAACGAAGCCTAAAACCAAAGCGGAGCCTTTCCGCGCGTTGGTCGTTTGCCCCAAGAGTGTCACGCACGGCTGGGTCAGTGAGACCGCCCGGTTCACCCCCAGCCTCACCACGACCGCGTTTTCCTCCGATACCGGCCGGCTCGATGACAAACGTAAGCACCCCGATATACTGGTGGCCAACTACACCCAGCTGCGGCGCCACGCGGAACGCTTCCGTAGCGTAAGCTGGGACGTCGTGGTGCTCGATGAAGGTCAATTCATCAAGAACCCCAAGAGCTGGGTCGCCCTCGCCGCCCTCGCCCTGCCCGCCCGTCACCGAATGGTGCTCACCGGCACACCGATCGAAAATCGACTCACGGACCTTTGGAGTCTTTTTGCTTTCGCACAGCCTGGGTTGCTGGGAGATCAAGGCAACTTTCGCCGGCAATACGGCGACGCGAGCAACGAAAGCCTACAACGTCTGCATCGCCGCGTGAAGCACTTCCTCTTGCGCCGCACCAAGGCTCAGGCCGCACCTGATCTGCCCAAGCGCAGTGAGGACGACGTGATCGTCGATCTGGAAGGTGAACAACGGGAACTCTACGACGCCGAACTCAAGCGCGCTCGCGCGGAACTCCTCGGTGTCTCCACCGCCAAGGAGCTGGGGAAAGTGCGTTTCCACGTATTGGCCAGCCTGTTGCGCCTCCGCCAAATTTGCTGCCACCCCGCGCTGGTCGATCCCGCTCACGCCGATATTCCGAGCGCCAAGCTGGACGCCTTGTTGGAACGCGTCGAAGAGCTCGCCGAGGAGGGCCACCAAGTCCTCGTATTCAGCCAGTTCGTGAAGATGCTGAACATTATTCAGGATCGCTTGACCGAACGCGAAATCGGCCACCTCATTCTGACCGGCTCGACCGAAAACCGAGCCGAACTGGTGAACGCCTTCCAAAAAGATCCCAGCAAAACCGTTTTCCTGCTTTCGCTAAAGGCAGCGGGCTTCGGGCTCAACCTGACTGCTGCGAGTTACGCGATTCTCTATGATCCCTGGTGGAATCCGGCCGCAGAGGCTCAGGCCATCGACCGGATCCATCGCATCGGTCAAACCAAACCCGTCATCGCCTACCGCTTCATCACGGCCAGCTCAGTCGAGGAAAAAATCCGCTCCCTCCAACACGAGAAAGCCGCCCTCGCCGCGTCCGTCGTGCAGGAAGAAAGCCTCAGCAAGGTCATGGATCTGGACAGCCTGAAAGACATCCTGAGCTAGGCCAAAAGAATCAGGGAGTTTCCTCGAAAAAGTGTTCCTGTTTCCAGCCCAGCACGTCTTTGGCTCGTTGGTTGGAAATGAGTGATCGGCGTTCCGAAAAATCGGCGCGAAAATCGCTTACATTGGGCAGAAATCGAGTGATCAGCGCTTGCGATGAAAGCACGGAGGAAGAGTCATCCGCTGCTATAATAAGGGGCTCGCAGCCCAGATTTTCGCCTTCGATGCCGAGGCGACATGCTTTGGCCAAATCACGGGAATCGATGTAGGACCACAAAATGCGCAAACGATCTTCCGGGTGTTCAGCGGAGCGCGCCTTGATGCCTTCGTAGTCCGCCGGGCAGACCACGTTGCCGATCCGATAGGAAAGAATTTGGGTGCCGTCGCGACGATGAAACATTGCCGCAGTCGCTTCGTTAGCGACCTTGGTCAGACCATAGGTATCGGCGGGAAGTTGAGGATGAGCCTCGTCCACCGGAAGGTAATTGGGTTCAAAAAATTCGTCCGCGAAACAAATCCCGTAGGATGATTCGGATGAAGCGATTACGGCCTTGGGAATGCCAAGTAGGCCGCATGCCTCAAGCACGTTGTAGGTGGTTGTGGTATTGACCCGCCACACCTCTTGGTTGGCGTGCATCTGCGGACGGGGGATGGCCGCCATATGAACCACGCCATCGTATGGAGCACGGTTCCCGGTGGCGTGCGGCCCGAGTGCATCGATGGTTTGGCCAAGATCGGTAAGATCAGCGGTCAAGTGATGGCAATCAAGCTCTGCGGCGGGAGGACGGGTATCAACATTGGTGACCAAGTAGCCCTGTTCGATGAAGTGTTGAAGGATCTAGTGACCGGCTTTGCCAGCCCCACCCGTGATGAGAACGCGTTTTTTAGTCATAAGGTAAGTCTTTTGAGAAAAGTGCCAAAGGCCTCATTAAACAAGATCTCCGAAAAAGCAACGGTGGGCTGAAATCGACTGTCCGGCATCGTAAGTATTTCGAGTTGCGACTCCGGCTCTTTGCAGTCGGCCTGAAGTCATGGGCATCAAATACCATTACGAGGTGAAGGACCACAAACTCGCTGATCGCTTCCAACGGCTACACCCCACCGATCCTAAATCTACTCCAGAGCCCGGCATGTGGGCGGCCAAAAAGTTGACCAAAAAGCAAGCGGCGAGGAAAGCTGCAGAGGCCGACAAGGGAACCAACATCTTGAATTAACCTATCAGACTCCTATTTGCATTGATTCACTGCCTTACAATATGTTAGCGATGTATCCATAATTTTTGCTGATCTGGCCCTCAGCGAATGAAAGGCACCCCGGTGTCTTCACTCACTCCAAGCATTCGCACATCCAGATATGTTCACTTTTCTCGGTGGAACACCACTCAACATCAAGCGATGACCTCACAACAGCAATTCGGTGGATCTTGGTCGGATAAAAAACTCGCCACACTCCGCAAGTATCTTCCGGCCTACACAAAAGTGTTATCGAAAACCTCGTTCAAAACAGCCTATATCGATGCCTTTGCTGGCGCGGGAAAACAGTCCGATGATGATGAGTCGGCTGAATTTCGGCATGGATCTCCTCTGATTGCTCTTCAAACTAAACCTGCTTTCGATACTTTTATCTTCATTGAGCGGGACCCGAAAAAACTGGGGAATTTGCGAACACAAATTAGAGAACGGAAGTCTCTTCAAAGGGATATCCGCTATATGCAAGGTGACGCGAATGAAAAGCTAACCGAACTCTGCTCTAAACCCCGGCAATGGGACCGAGCCGTCGTGTTTCTAGACCCTTTCGCATTGCAAGTCGAGTGGGCGACAATTCGCAGGATCGCAGAAACAAAAGTAATTGATATGTGGTTACTATTCCCCGCCATGGCGGGGAATAGAATGCTCCCTTTATCCGGCGAGATTCCGGAATCTTGGGCAGAAAAACTCAACCGAACATTCGGTTCTAAATCATGGAAAGACGTATTCTATGCCCGTGAGGGACCTGATCTTTGGGGTGAAGAACTCATTTCTAAAACTTCCAAGCCATTCGATACACTATCCGATTTTGTGACGGAAAGACTGAATTCCGAATTTGCAGCGGTAAACAATCAACCACTGGTTCTCAGTAACTCAACCGGTTCCCCCATGTTCCTTCTCTACTTCGCTTGCGGAAATAAAAGAGGAGCAAAACCAGCACTTCGAATTGCCAATTACATCATTAAATCGAACACTTAGAAATGGCGTTTAGCTCAATTGAATGGACTGAACTTACTTGGAACCCAACCACCGGTTGCGGACAAGGTTTCGGCAGGCTGTAAGTTTTGTTATGCAGAGGTGATGAGTCGACGACTTAAAGCAATGGGTATCGCGAAATACAAAGATGGTTTCGCTCTTCGGATTCACGAAGACGCGCTAAAAATTCCTTATGGATGGAAAAATCCGGCACTTGTTTTCGTGAATTCCATGAGTGATCTATTTCACTCCGAGGTTCCTCTTAGTTTCATCAAAAAAATCTTCGAAGTTATGGCTGACTGTCCTCACCTGACGTTTCAAGTGCTCACCAAGAGATCTTCAAGACTAGCAAAAATTGCGGGAAAGCTGGAGTGGCCAAAAAACGTTTGGATGGGGGTCAGCGTCGAAAACGAAGACGTGTTGGGACGGGTCTCGGACCTCCGCAAAGTTCCGGCCGCAGTTCGATTTCTCTCCTGCGAACCGTTAATTGGCAAACTTAGCTCAATCAACCTTGATGGTATCGATTGGGTCATTGCAGGTGGCTAAAGCGGATTCAAACCTCGTCCAATGAATTCCGAATGGGTGATAGAATTACGGGATCTTTGCACGGAGGCACGAGTTCCGTTTTTCTTTAAGCAATGGGGCGGACGTAACAAAAAGGCCGCCGGACGAACCCTTGAGGGAACTCGATACGACGCGCTTCCAAAACCGAAACGAAGTCAGTGGCCAAAGAAGACACGCCGAAAACAGCACCATGTTTGACGATCAGAATTTCGCTCATTTTTGCTGAGCCTAAATAATGACTCGATTCCGCCTGATCCCTCACTACTTCGCTCGGGATTGCGGCCATTCCTTCGCCACCAATTCCCGGCACGCTTCGAGGACCTGTTGCATGAGGGGCGTCGGTTTGCCGTTACTCAGGAGAGACACCTTGATCGAAATCAAAGTCGTCGAGCGGAAGCACGCGCACGTCCTTGTGCTTGATCGCTTCAGAGGCCGCGACACTCACCCCCACGCCATAGCCATTGGCCACGTAGCGGGTCACCAGACCCACGGAGCTCGCTTCGATCGCGTGCGGCCAATCGATTTTTCGGCGATGCAACCCTTTCCGAAATGTTCGCGTAATCATCTCCGTATCCGGCAGACAGATCAATGGCTCTTCGATCACATCACTGCGCCACAAGTCTTCCACCGACTTCAATTTCGAGCGGCAGTGCACTGGGATTACCCTCGAATCGTAGACTTGTGACGCAGAGTCGGGTTTAATCTGTTGTTTTGGTTTTCGAAGTCAACGGGCGAAATATAGCCGATTGAAGAGTGTCGTCGGTCGCGGTTATAGGAGGCTTCAATCCACTCGAACACGAGTTGGCGAGCAGAGCTGTGATTGCGTCGTTCGTGGCGGTAGACGAGTTCAATTTTGAGGGTAGAAAAGAAGGACTCGGCTAAGGCGTTGTCGGAGCAATTGCCGCGGCGGCTCATCGACGCGGTGATACCGTTGGCGCAGAGTTCTTCACGAAAGCGTGCGCTGGAATATTGCCCCCCCCCCCCCCCCCCCCCCCCCCCCCCCCCCCCACGATCAGAGTGAAGGAGCAGGCCCGCAGGCCAGCGACCACCGCGGTGCCCACTGGCCATGCGAAGCGCAGCGATGACCCGTCCGGTTTCCCGTGAGTCGTGAGCATGCCCAACCGAGCCCACGCTTGCTGTAGGAGTCGATGACGACGGCCAGATACCGCCAGTGCTCACGGGGGTCCAGGTAGGTGATGTCGGTTTGCCAAACCTGGTCACAGGCGGGGATAGCCTCGCGCTGAGCGAGCCGATTGGGTGCGATCGGGCCAGCGTGATTGCGGTGCGTAGTGGGAGGTCGGTCGGAGCGTAGCTGACGTCCCTGTAGACCTTCGCTTTTCATTAATCGAGCCACCCGCGCCTTACTCACACGCTCGCCCTGAGCGCGTAGCTCCCGAGTCATCCGGGGATAGCCATCCGACTGGCGCGAGTCGGCAAAAGCGGGGATGATCTTCTGGCGTAAGTCCTGAGCTCGCGTCTCACGGCGGCTACGTTGACCGCTTGCCCAAGCGTGGTATCCACGGCGAGAAACAGGGCGCACTTCACCAAGTAATCGAAGCGGGAACTCGTTTTTCATGGGTTGTATCGCGGCGAATCGTTGGCGGATGGGTTGCTGAAGAGTGTTACCGTTTTTTTTTAGGATCTCACACCGCCTCTGTAGCTCGTGGTTCTCGCGCCGCAGGCGCTTTAACTCCGCTTCGGGAGTCCCACTGGCGCAGGCGGCGCCTTCGCCCGCTTGCGCCAGTCGCGGATACGGTTGGCCGAGACCCCGAAGTGCTCGGCGCTCTGTTTAGTCGACGTTGAGGTGCTCGCCTGATAGGCCAGCACCTCGCTCTTGAACGGCTCGGAATAGTTGGGTTTGGTTCGCAGCATGGATTGGGTTCCTTTTTGGTTCCCCGCGATCCACAAGTCCACAATCTGTGGGTAACCCTACGTCGTCGCGGCCAGCCTTACTGAGTCCTCTGAGAATGGCAGTCCATAGTCCGTTTTTGGTCCACGCTCGGAAACGATCATAAACGCTCTGCCAACTCCCGAAGTAAACGGGTAAATCGCGCCAAGGCGCACCCGGGCGTAAGATCCACAGGATCGCTTCGATGCGTTTGCGTATATTTTGACACGTGCGCCCACGCCTTTGGGACCCAGTCAGAGACTTCCGATGGGCGTTAATTTTTTAAGTTCGTCCCAGTCGTGATCGGCGAGAACGAACTTTGGTTGCTGAATCACAACGAGATAAGAATACACAAACGGGTGATATGCAAGATAAATATATCCATTATATGGATATTATTTCCCTTTTTATTTCCCAGACACTCCCTAGGGTGTGTTTAACAAATAAATTGGAGGCAAAAAGTATCTATTAATAGGATACTTTTCATTGACCTCGTGGCTCCAGAATGACTTCATCACATTGTGAAACAACGAGTAAGACTCGTCCTGCGTGATCACCACTGGGGCGAGCTAAAAAAATTAACGGCCATCGTCTCAGTCTGAGTGGCCCACATCGTCGTGGACGCAAATGCACCAACCTGCGCCGTCGGGTTGAAGCCGTGCTCTAGATCGCGCGTGCCGGGTGCCCGTGGCGCGATCTGCCTACTTGGTTTGGTCCCTGGCAAAACGCCTATGCCTCGTTCCGGCGCTGGTCTCAGAACGGTCTCTGGGAGTATGTGCTCGCTTACCTCGGTTCTCTCCAAGGCGATCACGCGTATCTCATGATTGATAGCACCAGTTCGCGGGTCCATCAGCACGCGGCCGGACCCGGTGGTGGACAGCAAGCCCAAGCCATGGGGCGCTCCAAAGCGGGCCTCTCCACCAAGGCCCACTTTGCCTGTGACGCCTTGGGCTACCCTCTGGGCTTTATCCTCACGGGTGCCAATGTAGCCGACTGCGATCAGTGTAAACCCCTCTTGGAATCTTATCTGCGGCCAGGGGCTGCGGCGATCATGGACAAGGGCTATGACAGCGATGCCATCAGGGCAGGTGTGAAACAACGAGGCGGCAACGCCGTCATAGCCGTGCACCCCAACAGGTCCCAAAAACCCGAGTTTGACGAGCACATCTACTGTGATCGTCACCGCATCGAGAACCTCTTCGCAAAACTCAAGCACTACCGCCGGATCGCTACGCGCTATGAAAAACTACATCGAACCTTTGCCAGCATGCTCGCTTTAGTATGTATCATCGTATGGATTAAGCACTAACATACCAATTGTTAAACACACCCTAGAATAGACATGTCAGAAAGAGGAGGCATAGGAGCATGCCGGGGCGGAGTCGCAATCATCATCGTGGTGGTCGTTCACTGATCCTAGAGTTGCTCTCGGCTTAACCAGCCTCAAATATCGCATGCTCTTCCCTCCCCCGCGCGCATCATGATCACTCGCATCGCCTTCCCTCGTCGCTTCTTGGCGGCCCTGTTAATGGTCGCCGAATCCATTCTTTTCGCGGCCGAACCCGTGGAGTTTTCATTCCGAGTGGAGCACTCCAAGGAGGAAAATCCATTCTCACGCGAAGTTTGGGCTGAAATCGAAACACCTTCGGCGCAACGCCTGCAACTCCCCGCGTTCTACGCCGGAGACTTCCGTTGGACGGTGCGCACGCGCAGCGCAGAGAAGGGGAACTATCGCTTTTTGGGTGCGCAGGAAGTCGTCCGCAACGAACTCTCCACTTTGTCCGTCTCGTTGCAGGGAAAGGACCGGATCAAGCCCCGTGATACAGATGATCTGGGTCCTGCCCTGAGAGTCGATCCACGCACCGGCACGAGTTTCAGCGATGGTAGCGGTCAAGTTTACGTGCCGCTCGGAGGCAATCTTCCCTGGGCCGACACAGATGAGGTCGTCGACTTCTACCAATCAAATCTGCGCTCGTTCGGCACCGCCGGACTCAATTGGACGCGTATCTGGATGTGTCACTGGGGGCAGCTTAATCTCGATTGGAGAGAACCTCACCACAGCGACAACCCTCCCCTGGGGCACCTCGATTTGGAGGTGGCCCGAAGTTGGGATCAAATCATCGCCAGTGCCGATGCGGCGAACATCCGGGTGCAAATGGTCCTGCAACATCATGACCAATACAGTAGCGCGGTGAATTCCGATTGGGACGCAAACCCGTGGAACAGCGCCAACGGTGGCTTCCTCGATTCCCCTCAGGATTTCTTTACCGACGAACAAGCCCTCCAACTCACCCGAGACAAGTATCGCTACATCGTTGCCCGTTGGGGCTATTCATCGGCCATCATGGCGTGGGAACTCTTCAACGAGGTGATGTGGACTGACTCCCGCAAAGGGGACTCCGCCAACAACGCATCGGTCGCTCAATGGCACACCGATATGGCCCGCCATATTCGTCGCTTCGACGTGCAGGGCCATCTTATCACCACCAGCGATGACGATCTGAACCATGGCCTCTGGAACGCTATGGATTATTATCAACCTCACCTCTACGCCTCGAACATGGTTCTGGGGCCTCAAACCCTCCATCATCCTCCCTCGTCTCTGGATCGCCCCATCTTCTATGGCGAGATTGGTGATAACAACATGGTGGAGCTCACCGACGCGCAACGAGCCGACGGCGCAGCGCATATCCCCATAGCTTGGGCCGGATTATTTGGTGAAGCGACGCAGCCCGCACAGCTCTGGTATATCGATGTGCTGCGGCAAAACGGTCGCATGCCGGAATTGTTTTCGCTGGCCGAGTTCGCCCGCGCCTCCGGACTACTCCAAAACGTCTTCAACCGCACCAGTCACCCGACGGTTATCGGCGGAGATCTCACATCTTGGTGCCTGTCGCCGGGTCACACCTGGGCACGCGGCTCCAACCCTGTCATTGATCTTCCTGTCGCAGGATACGAAGGCGCGGAATTGATGGAGTTTCGCCGAATCTTAACCGATGCGTCAGCCACGCCCGCTCATCCTTACCCCAATCGAGTCACTTTCCGGTTCAGTTCCCCGGCGGCAGCTCGGACGACGCTGAAGGTGGCCAACGTGAGCAACAGCGGGTCCTCGCTACGGGTCGACCTCGATGGCAAAACAGTCGTGCAGGAAAGCTGGCCCGCCTTGACTGTGGGGGCGGCCTCCCCGTCGGATGTCACCTACGATTTTAGAATCGGCTATGGCCAACATGAATTGGTGATCGAAAACCCCAACGGCCCCGAGTGGGTTGATCTCGCCGAGCTCAACCTCGGCATCAATGTCCCCGCTCTCATCGCAATCGCACGGCATACCGCCAACCGATCGATAATCTGGGTCCGCCATCGGGACCAGTTGCTTTCCACCGCGGCAGATGAATACCTGCTGTCCTCCCGCGCCACCCTGCAGTTGAAAGACTACCCCGCCGGCAATTGGGAAATCAGCTGGTGGGATCCCGCCGACGGCCGAGTGATCAGTTCGCAAACCTTCGGCCATTCCGGCGGAACCTTGAGTCTGGATACGCCCTCCGTCTCGCGCCACTTAGCCGCGTGGATTGAGCCGACTAAATAACGTCTTCTCTGCCTTTTCGCTGGGAACAATCCCGAGTTAAATCTTTCGAAACGAATAGCGTTATGATTCGCACCATCACTTTATCAACCGGCCTGCTTGCAGTCGGACTCCACTTTCTCGGCGCCGCGCCCCAGACCGTCGCGAATTCGTCACTTCCGTTGGCGCTGCAAAACGCCGACCCGCGCATGCTCTCGTCCGGAGCCTACCAATATTTCGCCGACCAAGGAGCTTGGTCTCAAGAGCTCCCCTCGGTGTCTCGCGAGGCCCTTCCGCCCGCCGCCACCGACAAGGGCACTCCACCGGATCTCCTTTCGCCATGGGTTGCCCCTAACACCCGTCTCGGCGAGGACCCATCTGAACTGCCCTCGGCGAATCGTCAGCAAGCCGAACCTCATGTTTTCCGCCGTTTCAATAACCCTGCGACAATATTGACGACCTTTCAGGAGGGCCGCCGCTCCGACGGATTCGCCTCGTCCTGTGGTTACGCCTTGTCGATGGATGGTGGATACACTTGGGATCGTCACCTCATTCCAAATCTTACCCAAGTGAGCGGAGGTGCATTCTTTCGCGCCACTGATCCCGTGGCCGCCATCGACCTGGAGGGGCGTATGTTTTTGAATACGCTCAACGCCCGTAACGAGTCTTTGAGTCTCGCTGACATTACGGTGGTGCGATCGGTGGACGATGGCACCACGTGGACCGCCCCGATCATCGTTTTCGCTGCACCCAGCACTCAGGTTTTCCCCGACAAAAATTGGATGACGGTGAATGACATCGCAGGAACGACCAACGCGGGTCGGCTGGCCGTGACGTTTACCTCTTTTACCAGCAATGCGACCGGCGCAGCCACCGGCAACAATCTACGCTGCACCATCAGTGACGATCAGGGGGACACTTGGACCGTTCCCAGTTTCATTACACCGACGGGCAGCAGCAATCAAGGTACCCAGCCGGTCTTCTTGCCGGACGGCTCTCTTTTTGTCGCCTACGTCACCTTCACCACCCAACAGCTCGCGTTCCGGGTGGAGTCCAAGACATCACCCGACGGCGGCCTGACTTGGCCCGCAAGTCCCGTGATCATAGCTGATGTGCCCAGCCCTTGGGACGATCCCGACACCCGGGACGGCACAACTCTGGTCTCCGCAACCGTCGCGCGCGACACCGGCGCATTGTATGTTACCTGGACATTCAGTCTGGGGGGTATTCCGCGCATTGCCGTTTCTCGATCCGACAACAACGGCGCGACATGGACGGCAGTCACGACACCCAACGAGTTCGCTTCGGGCCGATCCGCTTTCAATCCAACGGTATCGTGTTCCCGTGACGGGCAAATCGTAACGGTCACGTGGATGGACACCCGCAACGCCCCGCCCGAGGGCAGCCACGTTGATATGTATGCGGCAACCAGCACCGATGACGGTCAAACGTGGTCGGCCAATTTCCGGATATCCGATCGCACCACTGATGTGCGGTTGGCTCAACTCACCAGCCGAGGCTACATGCTGGGGGATTACTACGGTTTGGCTGCCGCACCCGACCCAACTGATCCGACCATCGCGGTTTGGGTAGACACCCGCAGCGGTGAAGCGGATCCGGTTGCGACACGTTTTCATCCGATACCGGACTCCTCCTACAACAACTGGCAGGTCGCCCATCTCAATCCCGGAGCCGCCGCTGAAACGGATCGTGAACCAGACGCAAATCCGGATGATGACGCATTCCCAAATCTTTGGGAGTATGCCTATGGACTTGATCCGCTATCCGCTGATCAAGGCAGCGCCATTGCCATCGCCCCGCGCTCTCCCTCTACAATCCGGGTCCACCAACCGACTCCCGACACCCGGGACGACCAAGGCACCTTGAGTTGGCAAAAATCCACCGATGGACAAACGTGGGAAGAGGCAATCCTCGCGAGTGGAACGAATATTGGTGTCGGGGAATCCGTATTGGTCGCATCCATCGACGAGAGTGTCGCACTGCGCCTTCGCCCCGTTTTGGAGCGCAACGGCCAAACAATCCCCAGCGCAGAGCAGGCCGTAATCGGTGGGGCATCCTTGCTTTCGAATCTTTCCACTCGTGGCCTCAGCGGGACGGGCCAAAACAACATGATTCCGGGTTTTGTCGTTCGAAATGGCAACTTCCCCGCGATGGTTCGCGCTGTCGGGCCGACGTTGACGAATTTCGGCATCACCGACCCGATGACGGACCCCAGCCTCAACCTTATTCCCGCCCCCCCGATCGGTTCCGCAACCAACGACAATTGGCAAGACATCGACGGTGTCACCGCCGCGGACATGACCCGTGTAGGAGCATTTGCCCTTGAGGAGGGCGGCCTGGACTCCGCCCTCTTGGCGACGTTGGAGGCTCCCCCGATGGAGTCACGATCGACTACGGCAGTGATCTCTTCGACGGATTCGGAAAACCGCATCGTTCTGACCGAACTCTACGCTGATACCTCATCGGGCGAAGGAGAACTGGCCAACCTGTCCACTCGCGCGCCGGTTGGCACCGGCGACGATGTGCTGATTGGAGGATTTGTGATCACCGGCGATCAACCGCGCCGGTGTCTGATTCGGGCCATTGGCCCTGCTTTGGTTGACTTTGAGGTCACTTCACCGCTCGACGACCCCCAGCTACAAATTTTCCCCTTGGGAGGAAATGCTGTATTGGCCACCAATGACGATTGGAGTGTTTCGCCATCGGCCACGGCCATTGTGCGGGAAGCCTCTGAAGCGGGAGCTTTCCCCTTGGCCGAAAATTCGCGGGACGCAGCCCTAATCGTCGATCTCGCTCCCGGAGGCTACACCGCGATAGTTTCCGGCGTGGGAGAAACCTCCGGGGTGGCATTGGTTGAGGTCTACCTCCTCGACTAAATTTCGACCGAGCTGCGGTCAATTTCAGGGCAAATCCCTCGGGTATTTAGCCCGGAGATCGGTGGGTTTGCGCACGAAGTTTGTAATTAGGTGGCGCAGCCCTTGACTCATTAGGGACCGGGCGTAGCCTCCGCACCCTTTATTTCCGGATGGCGCAAGACCTGAAAAACACGCTTTTACTTCCCAAGACAGATTTCCCGATGCGGGCAAATCTCGTGAAGCGGGAGCCTGCTCGTCTCGCCCATTGGGATAAACTCGACCTCTACTGTCAAATGCAGTCGCTTCGCCGCGATGCCCCAACGTGGGTTCTGCACGATGGACCGCCGTTCACCAACGGCGACGTGCACATCGGCACTGCGTTGAACAAAACGCTCAAGGATACGTTTTGCCGCTACAAGACCATGCGGGGATTTCGCGCACCTTACGTTCCCGGCTGGGATTGCCATGGCTTGCCCATTGAACAAAAGGTCACCCGCGAAATTCAAGAATCGGGCGAAGATGTTTCCACCTCCGAACGACGAGCCCGATGCGATGCCTTCTCGGAAGGCTGGATCAAAACCCAGACCGCCCAATTTAAGCGCCTCGGCGTCCAGGCCAAATGGCCCGCCCAATACAAGACCAAGGATCCCGCCTACGAAGCCGACATCATCCGCACGTTCGCCTCGTTCGTTGAGCAGGGCATCGTTTTTCGCAGCAAGAAACCCGTCTACTGGTCCATTCCGTTCGAGACCGCACTCGCCGAGGCTGAGATCGAATATCGTGGCCATACGTCGCTGGTGATCTGGGTGAAATTCGTCGTGCCGACCGATCAGGCGGAGAAGTTCGATCTACCGACCGACAAACCGGTTTCCTTCGTCATTTGGACCACCACCCCATGGACGATCCCGGCTAATATGGCCATCGCCCTCCATCCACGCGTCGACTACGCCGTCGTTGATTTGGGCGAAGACTACATCGTCGTCGCCGAGCCTCTGCTCGGCACCATGCTCACGGACATCAAACACGAAGCCTCTGCCCCGGTTGCAAAAACCGTTGCTGGAGCGCAGCTCGAAAATCTGGCAACCCGTCACCCGTTCGTTGATCGGGCTTCGCCCATCGTCCTCGCCGACTATGTTACGACCGACAGTGGCACCGGCTGCGTGCACACCGCTCCCGGTCACGGCGCAGATGACTACATTACTGGGCTCAGCAACAATTTGGATATCTATTGCCCCGTGGGTGACGACGGCAGCTACCTCGACGATGGTAACGTTCCGGCCTCTTTGGTGGGACTCTCCACCCTCGAAACCGTCGAGGACCTCGCCAAAAAGAAGCCATCCACCGCCAATATCGGTGTGCTCAAATTATTGGCCGAAAAAGGCGCGTTGCTGGCCAAAAAGAAATACCTCCACAGCTACCCACATTGCTGGCGCTCCAAGACGCCGATTATTTTTAGAGCCGTCGACCAATGGTTTGTCGCGCTCGACAAAGCCGGCCACCGCGCCAAGGCCCTCGAGGCCATCGATCAGGCCCAGTGGATTCCCGAATGGGGCGAGGCCCGGATTCGCGGTGCCGTCGAAGCTCGCCCCGACTGGTGCATCAGCCGTCAACGCTCTTGGGGCGTGCCGATTATCGCATTTTTCGACGCCGAAAAGAATCCGTTCATCGACGCCGGTGTCATTCGCGATGTCGCGGCCAAGATCGCAACTCGAGGCACCAATTACTGGTATGACGCATCAGTTACCGAGATTCTTGACGGCGTAACGCTACCTTCGGAATGGCCAACTGCGGACCAACTCACCGCCGGGCGCGACACCTTGGATGTCTGGATCGATTCAGGGTCCAGCCATAACGCTGTCCTACGAAACAGCCAGGGCGACACCCTCTGGCCAGCCGACCTTTACCTCGAGGGTAGCGATCAACACCGCGGTTGGTTCCAGTCCTCCCTGTGGACGAGTATCATCAGCCGAGACGCCGCGCCCTACAAAGCCGTGCTCACCCATGGATTTATCGTGGGTGAAGACGGCAAAAAGATTTCCAAGAGCGGCGAATACGAAAAGCCGCCCACCTCCGACCGTTACATCAACGACTACGGCGCTGATGTCATTCGGCTCTGGATCGCATCCCAGGATTTCACGCAGGACATCACCCTGTCCGACAAGATTCTCGGCAATGCCGGCGAAGCCTATCGCCTGTTTCGTAATACTTTCCGCTACCAGCTCTCGACCCAGTTCGATTTCGATCCGGCGAAGCACGGCGTAGCGGTGGGCCAGATGGACACTCTCGATCGGTGGGCCTTGCACCAAACCGCCGTTCTGGCAGAGGCCTGCACCGCCGCTTACGACACCTACGAACTCCACCGGGTATTCCAGCTCTGCAACAACTTCTGCTCGGTAACGCTTTCGTCGGTCTATCACGACATTCTCAAGGATCGGCTCTACACCCTCGCCGCCGACCACCCTTTGCGTCGCTCGTCGCAAACCGCGATCCATCACATCTTTGATACTCTGGTGCGTCTTCTGGCTCCGATCTTGAGTTTCACCTGCGACGAAGCCTGGGCCTACGCCAAGGAGAATCAGGATTTCAGTGATCAACCCATTCAGCTCCAAGACTGGCCGACGATTCCGGCCGACTGGCGCGATGCGACCATTGATGCAGAAGTGGCGATTCTCCTCAAGGTCCGCGGCCAAGTGACCGAAGCCATCGAACCCGCTCGTCAAGCCGGCCGAATCGGCAAATCACTGGACGCTGCCGTTACCCTCCGATTCGCCGCCGGCGATGACGCTTTGGCCACTCTGCAAAAGCACGCGGATTTCCTCCCCGAACTCTTTATCGTCTCTCACGTCGCCATCGAGGCTGTTGAAGGCGATTCCTCCATCGAAGTTAAGCACTGCGAAGAACTCGGTTTTGTCCGCTGTCCCCGCTGTTGGCGTTGGGTCCCCGCCCTTCAGGCCTCCACGGAAGGTGAAATCTGTCCCCGTTGCGCTGAAGCTCTCGGCTAACCGTCCACTCTCCACCCCCTACCCCATCATGGCTAAGAAATCACCCTCTCGATCCGCCAAATCCAAGGCTCTCACTAAAAAATCAACCACCAAGAAAGCTGCTGCCAAAAAGACTGCTCCTACGAAGAAAGTATCGGTTAAAAAATCTCCTGCTAACAAGGCATCGACCAAAAAAACACCCGTAAAAAAAGCCAAAGCCGCACCTAAAAAGGCGGCCGCCAAGAAATCTCCCGCCTCCAAAAAGGCCGTAGGCAAGAAACCTGCAGCGAAGAAATCCGCACCCATCAAATCTGTGAAGAAAGCCACCACCAAGAAAACCACGGCCAAAAAAGCCGCCACGACCAAGGCCTCCGCCAAAAAGGCGGCGACCCAAAACGCTCCCGTGAAAGCAGTTGAAGCGAAGAAGGAGGCCCCGGCCAAGACAGTCGCTAAAAAGATCGACGCGCGGACGCTATTGAAAAGTCGCGTGCTCGGCAAAGGGAAGAGCAAAACGCTCAAGTCCTCCAAATCGATCGCCTTCAGTCTCGATGAAGTGAAGGAGATCGCCAAAACCACCACCGCCAAAAAGAGAACTTCGGCCAAAAAGAAGGCCCTCGAGGCCGCGGCTAAAAAAGCCGATAAGACTGCGGAAATCGAGGCTACTCTCGCGGCCGCGAAGCCATCCAATATCGCCGCTGCATCCCTAGCAGACATTCTCGGATTTAATCCCAACGCCGGCAAGAAGGCCTCTTACGATGATCCTTCCAAGGTGCCCGCCAAGTTTCGCAAATACTACAAGCTCCTCCTCAAGCTCCGGACCCACCTCACCGGACAAATCGACCAACACTCGAAAGACACGCTCAAGCGCTCCTCGAAGGATGACGCCGGCGATCTTTCCTCCTATGGTCAGCACATGGCCGATGCCGGCACAGATACTTTCGATCGCGACTTCGCGCTCTCGCTCGTAGCCAACGAACAGGAAGCCCTATCCGAAATCGAGGCAGCCATTACCCGTATCAAAAACGGCACCTACGGTCTTGATGAGGTCACGCGTGAGCCGATCGATAAAGACCGCCTCGCTGCCGTGCCGTTCACTCGCTACTCCGCTGCAACGCAAAAGGATCTCGAGCGCAACCGTCACCGTGTCCGCACGCAGGCTGGCTTGGGTGGTGAAATGGGTGACGCCGCGGCCGCCATGGCGGAGTCGAACCCCGACGATTAATTCGCCGGGGCCGCGGCCTCGTTTCAACTCATGGACTCTCCGTCTCCCACGACCGAACCGACGCCTACGGAAACCGGTCGCTGGGAACGCACGTTGGCCTACCGACGTCTCTGGACGATAGCGTTGGTAGTGCTGGTCCTGGATCAGCTGACCAAGTTGTGGATCGTCGATCGCTTGCCCTTTCCATCCTACGGTCCGGGCCGCTGGATTCCTGTAATCGATGGGGTTTTCCACCTCGTTCACGTCGGCAATACCGGCGCGGCCTGGAGCCTCTTCACCGGTCAAAGCACCCTATTGGCGCTACTCGCCCTCATCACTCTGGGAGCGATCTACCATTGGCGGCATGCCCTCACCCTCAAGGTGAAGTGGATGCAACTCAGCTTCGGCTTATTATGCGGTGGTATCGTAGGAAACCTCATCGACCGCCTCGCCTACGGCCACGTGGTCGACTTCCTGGATTTTCACTTCGGCAACTACATCTATCCGACATTCAACGTAGCCGACAGCGGCATCGTGATCGGCGTAGTGATCTACTTCATCTATTCGATGAAAAACCCAGACGCCGCCAAGGCGGCGAAGTAACAAGTATCAAGAAGCAGCGGGTCGGCGGAGCCGACCGGTTGGAAGGAATTTTTCAAAAACCCTATTAGACTGAAGGATGAAGCCGCTGGTTCCTCTTGTTACTTGGAACTTGATACTTGATACGTTGATGAGCCACTCGAGCACTTCTTGCAGTAACGTCCGTTCGGTGCGCTTCACGAGCTGTTCCAAACTCCGCCACGAATGCGTCACCATGATCTGTTTTTGCACGCTTTCGAGTAGGTGGCACATCTCGCGATAACGAGCCACGCGTCGATGCAGGTCGTTAATCGAAATAAAGGACATGAACGTCGCGGCGACCACCGGTAACACGATCGGCAGGAAGTAGAACAGCGTCGCTTTCAACATGTCGGGGATCTCGACAAAATGAAACGTGGCGTAGAGCGCGTAAAACGCCGTCGTAGCAATCGCCAGCAACGTCGCCGTGCTGAACCCCAAACCGCAGACGACGCAACTGCGGTTCCGCCTTGGAAAGTCGTTTCCGGTAATAGGCCAACTGATCATCCAAACGATTCACGCGATAGTGCTGCCGAAACGTATCCAGATTGGGTCGATTGTCCCGGGTTTCTCGCGCATGGATAATGTGCAACGACCGCAACAACTGACGCGTCTCCAGCAGATCGACTTCCTCAAAAAGAACCGTCTTTCGCACCATTCCCCATGTCGCCAAAACCGCCCGCGATAACTCTGCGGCTAATCGACAACGCCCCCCCCAGGCATCCTGCGCCCGCAGATGCCGAATCGCTAAGGCAGATCCCAACGCGCCCAACACCAACAGGAGCTTCGTCCACGGCAATCCGATGGGATGCCAAACCAAACGTGGCCACCACGGTCGCAAAAAGATGCAACACCACCATATCCACCGGTCAGCAGGCGAAACTTAGGCGCACCCGCGGACGCGGCCGCATCGGTCTTGGCCATAAATCGATTTACCAGCGCAAGCCCATCGGCTGGAGCTCCCGTATCTTTCGTCGCTTCTTCCGGCAGTCCGTTTAGGAAGGCGAGTTCCTCATCGTGCTCATGATAATATTCGAAATTTTCCCGGCGCAAGTTTCCCGAGGCCGGATCGATGACTATCAACGGACGCTTCAATTCCCGCGCGAAGGTCACTATATCCGCCGTGCCTCCGGGACCACGCGCTGGTTCACCATCCCACAAGGCGATCAGGACATCGCACGCGTTGACCGTCTCGATTCCGCAATCGAGGTAAGCCTCGTCGCGATTCCCCTCTTGCGCCACGACCCGCACCGTATCCGCACTCTCGATCATTTTCTCTACTCCGACCCACCTTTCGGGCGAAAAATCCTGCTTAAAATCCATCGCCGGCAGCGACAACAAGACCTCCCACTGCAAACCGCGTTTCGAGGACTCCTCCGCAAACATCAGATCTCCCTTTTCAGCGGCTGAGGAAACGGCCAACCACTCCACCCGTTGGTTCTCCAACAATCGATCAAGCGCGCTGGCAATCTGAGCCCGCGCGCTGTCCAGATCCGTCACCCGGCGATGCCCCGTAAACCCTACGACGTGAAATTGTGAAAGTGCCGGCGATTCAGCCAGGGGGCGATCAAGGAATATTGGCATGCGCAATGCACTTAAATTCTTGGCCCGCGCCGTTTCAGCCGCTCTTGAACGCAAAATAATCACCAATACCTAAACTGGACTTGGATGCCACAGTCTCCAGCCTGACCCTTTCCCAACTTTCATGTCCGATTTCCCCGCCATATTTCTGAGTTACGCTCACGAAGATGCCGAGCCTGCCCGCAAGATCGCAGATGCGCTCCGCGCGTTCGGGCTCGAGGTGTGGTTCGATGCTACCGAATTGCGTGGGGGGCGATCAGTGGGATGCTAAGATTCGGCGCCAAATCAAGAACTGCGATCTCTTCATTCCAGTTGTTTCCACTACCACCCAGAATCGCCGCGAAGCCTACTTCCAGTTAGAGTGGAAACTCGCCGACGACCGCACCCACATGATGGCACCCGGCACCCCTTTCATAGTTCCGGTCGTCATTGATGATACCCCCGAATACGAAGCGGCAGTGCCCGAGTCTTTCACCAAAACTCAGTTCACTCGATTACCGAGAGGCGAACCCACCCCCAAATTTGTCGCTGACGTAAAACGCCTCGCCACCGATCCGAACGCCACCACATCCGCCTCCACGTCTTCACGTCCCGTCGCCGCCCCATCGACACCAGTGACTCCGCCGAAAAAGAGCCCGGTGCTGATGATCGTAGGTATGTCCATCACCGGAGTCATCGTGCTGATGGGAATGATGATGTGGTATGCGTCATCCAACAAAAAGACCACGGAATCGCGTATTACAGATGCGATGCAGGCAAACGAAGCCGCGTTCGACCTCGGTGAAACAGCTGATTCTGATCGCCTGAACATCGCCGTGCTGCCGTTTGCCAACATGAGTGACGATCCGTCGGCCAATTCCTTCTTTGCCGACGGCGTGCATGAAGATCTGCTCACCAATCTATCCTACGTGCCGCAACTCAAGGTCGTTTCACGCACCTCGGTCATGCAATATCGGGACACCACCAAACCGGTGAAACAGATTGCGGCCGAACTCGGCGTGGGCACCCTGCTCGAAAGCAGCGTCCGTCGCGCCGGCGACCAAGTGCGTGTGACGGCCCAGCTCATTGATGCATCCACCGACGAGCATCTCTGGGCGCAAAACTACGACCGCAAACTCGAAGACATTTTCGCCATTCAAGGCGAACTCGCCACCGCCATCACGAACGCCCTGCGTGTCGCTCTCACCGACGAACAGGTCGAATCATTTGCCGAACGCCCAACTGAAAACCTTGAGGCCTACGAACTCTACCTAAAAGAACAGGAACTCCAAGAGCGCGAAGGCAACACCGAGGAACGCCAGTTTCAAAGTATCGCGATGATGCAAAAGGCGGTCGGCCTCGACCCCGATTTTGCGCTCGCCTGGGCTAACCTCGACGTCCTCCACGCCCAAGAGCATTTCTGGAACCGCGACCCGGCGGAGGCCCACCGCGCACTCGCGAGTCGAGCCATCGAGCGAGCCTTGGCACTCGCTCCGGGCAACCTAGACGTGATGACTCACATCGGGAGCTATCACTACTACGCTTACCGTGATTACGCGAAAGCCGCGGAATATTATCAGAAAGTCTTGGACGTAGCCCCCAACCATGTCGACGCGATTGCTTCAATGGGATTTATTCGTCGACGCGAAGGTCAGTGGGCGGAATCGTTGCGTTACCACGAAAAGGCGTTGGAACTCGATCCTCGGAACGTCTCCGTGATCACTGGACTAACGACCACCTACCCTCGATTGCGTCAATGGGACAAAGCGGCTGCCCTCCAGCAAATTTTGGTGGAACGCAATCCGGGTGACATTTTGGTTGAAAGCCAACTCGCCTGTTTTGAGGCCGAACGGGACAATAGACTGCAACCCTATCACGACATGGTCGCGCGCTACCCCGACCTCGCTGAAGGCGAGCACTCATTTTTCTATAATTACCGAATGCAACGGGCGGTCTTGGAACGAAATTGGGATAGATTTATCGACTTACACGAAAATGCTCCTTCTGCCGAGGCGGACGCTAACGGATACGCATTTTCGTTGGCCATGGTTCTGAAGATCACCGGACGCGAAATCGAAGCTACCGAAGTATTGGATGAGATTATCGACGAGGCGACTGAATCCGTAGAAAAGTACGGAGCCAGTGTGCAACTGTTCCGACTCGCCTTCGCCCAAGCTTTGAATGGCGACTTGGCCGAAAGCAGGAACGTTGCGCAGGAATACACCGATTATCTCGCCGAACAAAACGATGCTATGGATGAAGCTTATGGCGCTGCCACCCTGACCGTAATCAGCGTCTGGACTGATCTGCCCGCGCAAGCAATCAATCAACTCCGAGCTTTCCTGCGTAAACCCGCACCCCAGTTCTTCAGCCGCTTCAAACTGAGTCACGAACTTTGGCTCTACCCCTGTGGGATACGCCCGAGCTGGAGGCCCTGCAAGCCGACGACGAAGCTTGGGCACCGCTGTTCGTGGAATACCTGCTATGTCTGAAAACCCCGCCGTCTTTTTGAGCTATGCGTCCGAGGATGTGCAAACGGCCGGAGGACTGGCGCAAGCAATGCGGGCCGCAGGCATCGAGGTTTGGTTCGATAAAAACGAGCTCGTAGGCGGTGATGCCTAGGACACCAAGATCCGCGGACAGATCCAATCGTGCACGCTCTTCATTCCGATCATTTCGACCAACACCCAGGGGCGACCGGAAGGGTATTTTCGGCTCGAGTGGAAGCTCGCCGCCGATCGCACGCATCTGATGGCGGATGACCATCCTTTCCTCTTCCCTATCGTCATCGACGACACTTCGGATACCGAAGCCCGAGTGCCGGATTGCTTCCGCGAAAGGCAGTGGATGAGGCTCGAAAAATCCTCGCCCGAAGCAATCGCCTCCCGAATCGCTGCTGTGCTCAACGGTGCACCCATCCCTTCCCCCGTCCCGATCAATCGATTTCAACCGGATAAGATAGCCGGAAAACCCGCGACAAAAAAACGCCTTATCATCGGTGTAACAGCCGCCATACTTATCGCCATCGGCGCGCTGTTCTGGCAAGCAGACCGGTCAGATTCACCTCCTAACGAATCGAACGCATCGCCCATCTCCGCCGTTTCGGAAGTGGACGAGCTCCTCGTGAAAGTGCGTCAGAAATTGCGCGATCCCAATGTCGGGCGCCCGGAACTGGAAGAGGCGGAACAGTTAATCAACCAAGCGGTGGAACTGGACGATTCCAATGCCGAGGTTTGGGCAGCGGCAGCCTCAGTGGATATCCACTACATCGCCTTCCGATTCGACAGTTCACCTGCGCAAGTGGCCGAGGCCCGTGATCATATTACCCGAGCACTTCAATTGGATCCAGACTCCTACGAAGCTCGTCTCGCTCAAGTCCTCTATTGGGCGAAAGGAATGGACGGTCTAGCCAAAAACTGTCAGCGCAGAAGAGACGTTGAGATCAGTGCTCAAGCTCTTTTGGAGGAAAACCCCGGTGACTCCCGGGCACTCGATGTTCTAGCATTAACCCTAAGTTTTGAAACGGCCAGCCTACCTGAAGCTCTACGACTCTGGGAACGCTCCACCGCTAACTCACATTTCGCTCCCAAGGCATTAACGAATATTTGCTATGCGAACATTCTCCGAGGAGACTATGCGCAAGCGGATCATTTTCTCCGTCGGTCCGTGGCGATTGCCGACACGCAAGACGCCCGAGTTGCTGAGGTCTTAATGAACCTACATTGGTGGGGAGACCTTGATGCCGCCAAAGCTGTTCTTGACCGATTGGAAGTTCAGTTTGAGTCCACTCAAAATGAAAAACTTCGCTGGGTAACGTTGGCCACTCTTCGTCATGGCTATTTCTACGACCACATTAGAGACCACCCCCGCTTTCAAGCGCTGCTTGCCCGCGCCGAGGCGTCGCCGGAACACACCCCCAATCCGAAGACTGCCGTCGAACCCGTGGACAACTCCATCGCTGTCCTCCCCTTCGCCAATTTGAGCGAAGACTCGGACAATGCCTTCTTCGCTGACGGTGTGCACGAGGATCTAATCACCACCATCGCGAAGGTGCGTGACTTTCATGTGATCGCCCGGGGTTCGACTCTGCGTTTCCGAAAGTCCACCCAATCGCTGCGGAGCATCGGGAAAACCCTCGGTGTAAGCCATATCATCCAAGGCAGCGTGCGGCGGGCCGGCAGCCGGGTGCGGATATCCGTTCAGTTGATCAATGTCGCGACCGATCGTAATCTGTGGACGGATACCTTTGATCGCGATCTCGATGGCATCTTCGCGTTACAGAGTGAAATTGCCCAACTCATCGCCCAAAATCTGCGGATCGTCATTTCGGCGGGAGAGCGAACCGACTTGGACGCTGCCCCCACGCAAAACCTGGAGGCATGGCAGTATTTCTTAAAATTTCGCGACCTCGTATCCCGAACCAACGATGAACAAGCGGGGAAAATCAATCTGCTGGAAAAGGCGGTGGAATTGGATCCCACATTTGCAACCGCCTGGGCGCGAATCGTGCCCAACTATTTGGGGTTGTATCAGCGCAGCGGAGAATCTGATCAATCACTCTACGACAAAGCGATCTACGCTCTGGAGCAGGCCAAAAAACTAAAACCCGACAGCGCGGAAGTCTATCTAGCGGAATCAATGTTCACATCCGATTTAGACACCAAGATCGACGTTCTCACCAAAGTCGTGGCCCTGGACCCCGGTTCCGTGGGTGCGCATCGCTGGTTGAGTCGCCGCTACCTGGAGAAAGGAGACTACGCCAAAGCCCTGACCCACATTCAGGACGCCTTGCGATTCGATCCCCTTTCGGAAATGTTCAACTACGACCTGCTCCAGATTTATCTCGAAACAGAGCAATGGTCCCACGCTCGTGCTGTGGGAGAAAAAGTGCTTGGTTACACCAGCCGATCGTCCATTCTGGGAATCCGCCCTGGCAGAGTTAACCCAGCAGCAAAGACCGTCAGAATGAGCTTTAAAATTATCATGAAAAATCGATTCACATCCCTAGGGTGTGTTTAACAAATAAATTGGAGGCAAAAAGTATCCATTAATAGGATACTTTTCATTGACCTCGTGGCTCCAGAATGACTTCATCACATTGTGAAACAACGAGTAAGACTCGTCCTGCGTGATCACCACTGGGGCGAGCTAAAAAAATTAACGGCCATCGTCTCAGTCTGAGTGGCCCACATCGTCGTGGACGCAAATGCACCAACCTGCGCCGTCGGGTTGAAGCCGTGCTCTGGATCGCGCGTGCCGGGTGCCCGTGGCGCGATCTGCCTACTTGGTTTGGTCCCTGGCAAAACGCCTATGCCTCGTTCCGGCGCTGGTCTCAGAACGGTCTCTGGGAGTATGTGCTCGCTTACCTCGGTTCTCTCCAAGGCGATCACGCGTATCTCATGATTGATAGCACCAGTTCGCGGGTCCATCAGCACGCGGCCGGACCCGGTGGTGGACAGCAAGCCCAAGCCATGGGGCGCTCCAAAGCGGGCCTCTCCACCAAGGCCCACTTTGCCTGTGACGCCTTGGGCTACCCTCTGGGCTTTATCCTCACGGGTGCCAATGTAGCCGACTGCGATCAGTGTAAACCCCTCTTGGAATCTTATCTGCGGCCAGGGGCTGCGGCGATCATGGACAAGGGCTATGACAGCGATGCCATCAGGGCAGGTGTGAAACAACGAGGCGGCAACGCCGTCATAGCCGTGCACCCCAACAGGTCCCAAAAACCCGAGTTTGACGAGCACATCTACTGTGATCGTCACCGCATCGAGAACCTCTTCGCAAAACTCAAGCACTACCGCCGCATTGCCACTCGCTACGAAAAACTGCTTCATGCTTACGCCGCAATGCTCGCATTGGTATGCATCATAATATGGATCAAGCACTAACGCTGTATTTGTTAAACACACCCTAACGCTCGGCTTCCTCTTTTCCTGCGCCGCCATCGCGGCCCAAGGCACTTCCAATTTCCCGACCATCGGCATGGTGGAAGTCCACCATCCGGATTTAAACAAACTGATCGATGCCGACGCAAAAATTGAGGTGCTCGGGTCAGGATTCAATTGGTCGGAAGGTCCGGTCTGGGATCGTGCCAATGAACAACTGCTCTTCTCCGATGTTCCGGAAAATCGCATCCACTCCTGGAGTATTGAAAAGGGCATCGAGGTCTACATGGAGCCGTCGGGCTACACCGGCGTTTTCCCCCACCCGCGCGGCAAAGGCAGCAACGGATTGACCTACGACAATGACGGCCAACTCGTCCTCTGCGAACACGGCGACCGTCGTGTTTCTGTGCTCCTAACCGGTGGCGGCAAACGCACCGTCACCGATCACTACAACGGCAAGCGCTTCAACAGCCCCAACGACCTCGCCATCGATACCGCCGGCAACATCTGGTTCACCGACCCGCCCTACGGTTTGCCCGAAGGAACCAAAGACCCGCGCCGCGAAATCGATTTCGCCGGAGTCTACCTACATCGTGCATCCACCGGAAAAACTGAACTTCTTACCAAAGAACTGCCGTGGCCCAACGGCATCGCGTTATCGCCCGACCAAAAGACACTGTATGTCGCTCAGTCCAACAAGGACGATCCCATCACCATAGCCTACCCGATCAAGGACGACCTGAGCATCGGCAAAGGCAAAGTCATCTTCGACATGAGCGATCTAGCCAGCGGCCCCGGTCGAGGCGGCAATCCCGACGGACTGAAGGTCGACCGACAAGGCAACCTCTGGATCAGTGGCCGTGGCGGCGTCCAAATCGTGAACCCAACCGGAGTGCATTTAGGTTCCATCGTCGTCGGCCAAAACAGCGCCAATGTCGCCTTCGGGGGCGAAGACGGCTCCATGCTCTACATCACGTCCGACATGTGTCTGGTCCGCATCCAAACCAAGGTTCAGGGCACCGGATTCTAACCGTAATGTGCAGCCACAGGAAGCTGTAAATTTTGGCACCTCCGGATTTCCGAGGGTGTAGCGAGAAACACTGAAAGGGTGCGTATGCTGTCGGGCGTAAAGCCCGACTCACCGCTGAGGGGTAAAATCTCAGGTCGGACGGGAGCTCGATGACCCGTTTAACTAATTCAACAAATGGTCGCCAGACTCCACCTGCTGGCTTACTAACGTTGTTGCTTTCGCGCCCGCGTTCGTTCCCTACCTAGCGACCGGCGCACTTCTCCCAATCCGGTCCCAAATATGAGCTCACCCCTCAACCCTGCCCTGCAACGTCGTTCCTTCCTCAAGGGAATCGGCGCCACTATCGCCCTGCCTTTCCTGGAGTCGGTTCCGCTCAGCGCGGCTACACCCTCCGCTGCGACCGGCCCGACCGCCAAACGGTTGGTCTGCTTCGGTGTAACCCTCGGCATGCACCCCGAGAGCTGGGTGCCTCAAACCACTGGCACAAATTACAATCTCTCCCCGCTGCTCCAGCCTCTGGCCTGACTTCGCGATGATTTCAGCGTCATCTCTAATATCGATCATCCGAGTGTGAGTGGCGGTCACAAGGGAGCCCCCGCCTTCCTCTCCGGCACCTACCTACCCGAGCGCGTCGGCGAATCCATCGTGATCAATAACTCGATCACGCTCGACCAAAAGGTCGCCCCGATCCTCAGCCGCGACTGCCGTTTCGAGTCTCTGCAATTCTCCGCCACCAACAAACCTGATGACGCGTTCTCCTGGAACAAAAAGGGCATTCCGATGCGCGGCGACGGCAGTCCGGAATCAGTTTTCAACAAGCTCTTCGTCAACAACGCCGACCCTCAAGCCACTCAACGTCGTATTCAGGTTGGACGCAGTGTGCTCGACACGGTGCTCGAGGACTCCAACCGCCTCGCGCAACAGGTTTCGAAAGCCGACCAAGGCCGTCTTGATCAATATATGACGTCGATCCGAGACGTCGAAGCTCAGATCGAACGTCAGCAGACCCGGGTCGCGAAGGAAAAGCCCAAGGTAAAACGTATGCCGCTGACCGCCTCAACTTACCACGAGAACCTAAAGTTGATGATGGATCTGGCGGCCCTCGCACTGCAGACCGATTCGACGTGCGCCCTGTCATTCGGGCTCCCCGGAGGGGTCTGCCAATCGAGGTGAAGGGAATCCGCGTCAACGACTATCACGGCCAGTCTCATCACGGCAAAGATCCGGAGGTCACCAAGGAACTGGTTGCCATTGAGCGGGAGCACATGGCGTTGTTTGCCGACTTCCTGCAACAACTCCGCGGCACCACCAACGGAGGTCTGCGTCACGGTCAACACATCGCCTGTCCCGAAGGCACGCCACTAACGAATCTGTTCGTCACCATGATGCAGCGACTCGGCATCGACGAAGATTCCTTCGCCCGCAGCACCGACAATTTGAACAACGAAATCGCCTGATCCTCATGACGCGTTTGTCTTCGATTTTCCCCGCCCTCGCGGCCGCTCTGGTGCTGGCGACGGCCGTTTCGGCCAACCCCGAATTTGCCGCAAAGTTTTCCGGCGATGTGAATCCCTTCGTGCAGGAAAACTGCGTGGAGTGCCACGGAACCGAAAAACAAAAAGGCGACTTCCGGTTCGATGAACTCAGTCGCGATCTGAATTAATCCTGTCACCGCGATTCATTGGATGGACGTGCTCGACATGGTTGAGCTGGGCGACATGCCCCCGGAGGACGCCAAGAACCATCCTTCCGATCAGGCGATCCTTGCCTTTACCGAAACCATTCGCGGTGCGCGGTGCCATGTCGCCGAATCGCACGACCAGATCGAACGCCCGGAGATTCGCCGCCTCAGCCATTCCGCTATGGATCACACCGTGCGGGATCTCACCGGCGTCGAGTTGCCACTCTCCACGGACCTGCCCGACGGCAGCCTACCCCAAGGCAGTGGAGCTGCCCCGCCACCCGCCCGCACCGCCGGAGAGATTCAACTGGCTTCAACGGCTTCGGTTCTTCGCGAACGCATTTGGCTCGATGCCGGGGAGTCATTCTATCTGCAATACGGTTCCGGGATTCGTCAGAACGGCACCATCTACACAACCGTCAAAGGCGAGGAGCTGCCGATCGAGGAAGCGATCTACGTGCGCGCGATCGGTGTCGCCGGACCGCTCCAAACCCAGTGGCCATTGCCCTTGATGCGACTCATCGAACTGGAGGAAGCGACCCGGAGTCAAAAAATCGAGGCCTTGCTCACTCGCATTTTCCGCCGCCCGCCCGACCAACAAACGCTTTCACTCTACCAAGCTTTGTTCGATCAGCGTTACACTCAAACGAAAAACGAAACGTTCGCCTTTCGCCAAGTGCTGGAAGCGGCGCTGTGTTCCCCCCGTTTTCTCTTCAATTACGACGATGGAATTATCAACCAAAGTTGGGCGACCGCGTGCCGACTGTCCTATTTTCTCTGGAACTCCACTCCCGATGGCCGGCTCTTCAATCTTGCTGCCAAAGGAGAGTTAACCGATCCAACAATCGTCGGCGAAGAAGCGCGGCGCATGCTGGCCGATCCTCGCAGCGGTCGCTTCGTGGAGGACTTCACCGGTCAATGGCTCAACACCCGCCACGTCGGTAAAATGGTTCCCGACGCCAAACTCTTTCCGAACTACGATCGTTTTCTGGAAGAGGCGATCAAGACGGAGCTCGGCGCGTTCTTTGCCGAAGTATTGAGTCAAAACTTGAGCGTGAGTTCGTTTCTCGATTCCGACTTCGTGGTCATCAACGATCGCTTGGCCAAACACTACGGAATCGAAGATGCGGATGGCCCCGAATTTCGCGCGGTCAAACTCGACAAGAAAAGCCCCCGGGGAGGCGTGCTGGGACAAGCGTCTCTCATGACCGCGACTTCCGACGGCACCCGCACGTCACCGGTGATTCGCGGCATCTGGGTGCTGGAGAATATTCTGGGGAGCCATGTCTCTCCTCCGCCTGCCGACGTCAAACCCCTTGAACCCGATGTGCGCGGCGCTCTGAGCATCCGCGAGATGTTGGAGAAGCATCGCACGGTGGAGACCTGCAACGAGTGTCACCGCAAAATTGATCCGTTGGGCTTCGCTTTGGAAAATTTCAATCTCATCGGTGAATGGCGCGATCAATACGTGACCAAAAAAACAAGGATCGTCCCGCTTCCCGCAGCAAGATTCACACGACCGGACGCCTGCCCGATGGCACCGAGATTGAGAACTTTTCGTGTCTGAAGAAACCCCTACTGGAGAAGCGCGAACGTTTCGCCGCCGCGCTGACAGAGAAGCTTTTTATGCACGCCATGGGACGGCTGCCCTCCCTGCATGAGCATCACGTAATCGAGAGCATTCTCGCCGAGTCTGCGGAGGACGATTACCTACTCGCCGATTTGATCGTGTCGCTCTGCGAGAGCAAACCCTTCATCGGTAAAGCTCCCACCGTGAACGTGGCTTCAGTGAATTGAGCAGTTACCGCCCCGCTTCACATTCGCGATTTTTTGCGGATGCACTCCAGTTCTATCGGAAAGCACGGATCGCGGCCAACTGAGTCTCACTCATCATGGACTCGATAAGGTGAAACGTCAGCGCTTCGACCGTGGCACGACGCCCTTCTCCAATTCCCGCCTTCGCGGCATAAGTTGATTTCGATCCCGCTACATCAAGGTCCACATCCCCCTTCAAGGCATCCAGGGTGGTGATCAGTTCAGCCCTCCCATCGATGTAATCATTGGTGTAATCCACCACGTTGATGGCCAATCCACCCAATATTGCTTGTTGCTCGGGAGTGAGAACTTGATCCACATATCCGGCCGCTGTTCCTCGACTCACCCCTGCTCGATCGACATAACGGTAACTCGCGAATCCGAAAAAATTCTCGATTTTTCCGCCCGGCAAAAACACCGCGACGGCCAGATCGCCCGTCGCCCAGGCCACGATCTTGCTCGCCACCTCCGTCATCAACTCCTGGTCCTCGTCGGAGAGATTTTCATACTGGGCATCGGCTTGCGCGGCGAATGCGAGCGTGCTGTTTTGCATCTGCTCAATCGTCACGACCCCGTTTCGGATGTCGCGGAGGTATTGCAATTGAGAATCCGTCAGCAATTCCATGATCCGGGCATAGTATTGAGCGGTCAGGACCGTGATCTCTCCCTCGTATTCCCCGATCGAATACATCAAGTCATCCACCGCGGCCAAATTCAACAGGCGCCCCTGTTTCATTCCCCAGAATTCTTCGATCAAATTGATCCGATCACTCAGAAACGCAGTGATCGCGGTGCGATGGGCGTCCAGCAACTCGTAAAGCAATGTGCGCTGCGGATCATCGAACAATTCCAAGACTTCCCGATAAACCGGCCCTCTCAATTGTTCGTCCGCTCCTTCGCCCCCTCGTTCGCGTATTTCCGTGCGCAGGACGGCAAATCCAAAGTAGTTCGCCACTTCTCCAATCGGTTCGTAATGAGCTTGCTCCACGGTTCCGGTTAACCACACAAAGAACTTCGAGGCCGTTTCGGAATAGACATTTTCGACCCCGCCTAAACCGGAGACCGCAAAGTTCTGATCTTCCACCGGAGTCACCGCCTAATCGGACGGGAGTTCATAAAATTCTCTCTCCGCCAGTGGTTCAATCGGAGGGGCGTAGGGCACGGCATAAACTTCCACGATCGCCACCCCTTCACCGCCGGTGGCGTCCGAGACTTGCGCTGTATAAATTCCAGGGTTCAAAGGCAGCCAAAGCGCGGCATCCTTGCTGCCCGCTGTTAACGGAAATGCTCCCACTGATTCTGCCATTTCCATCATGGCCTCCGCGTCAGGGTGACTGCCCCAGTCGTCATTTCTCGCCACGGTTTCACCGCTCTGGTTCAGGAGGACCAAAATGGGGTCGGGCAGCACGTTTTCAGCGCTGAATCCATAGGATTCAGCCAGCTCAGGACCGACACCACGGATGAGCAAATCCTGCGTGTGGTTCGTGACCGCGATACCCGGAACGAGCAGAGCATTGCCTGTGCCCACCCGGCCTCGAGTCGAAAGATTGACCAGCCGGCAGGGCTCCACTTCGGCACTCCCATCGTAAAGCTCAACCAACCCGATCCCGCGGGTCGACAGGTTGGATAATCGGCCTGCATCCTGAGCCGAAAGAGACATAATTCCAACCATCAGCACCATCGCGGTGGAGAAGAGGAAATGTCGTGATGGTTTTCCAATCATACCTGAGAACGTGACGGCAACATCAGCAGCTTGGTTACAGGCTCTATGGAGCAATCCGAAAAAAACACATCAGCCGATTCGATCCGAGCACACCTAGGTCAATCAGGTGGGGATCAAACGTGATGTCCGACCTACAAACGGCCAACCGGCTGAAGCACGGCGCTACGTCTACTCCACATTCGCTATCTGCTCACGGATACGTTCCATCTCGTTCTTTAATTCGATGATGCGTTTCGAGATCTTCAGGTCGTTGGCCTTACTGCCGATGGTGTGAATTTCACGGCCAATTTCCTGGAGGATAAACTCACCCTTGCGGCCGATTTCTCCATCACCGCGAATGTGATCTTCAAACTGCTGAAGATGGCTGTCCAACCGGGTCAGCTCTTCCGTAATATCGCAGCGATCCGCAAAAACGGAAACTTCCCGCAATACCCGTTCATCCTCAACGTTGAGTTCGAGATCCGCATCCCGCAGGCGTTTGAACAGCGCCTCCCGATAATCCGCGACTACGGCGGGCGCGCGTTCCGCCACCGCCCCAACATGAGTCTTCAGGGCACTGACTCGGGTCATAAAATCGACCAGTAAAGCCTCCCCCTCTTGGACCCGCATCGCGACAAATGATCGCAGGGCACGTTCGGTCGCATCAAGGATTGCAACCTCCACCGCTTCGGTGAGTTCGGGCTCACTCAAGGAACGACGATCGTTGGAAATGTCCCAAAGCAAACGGGCATCGGGTTCGAACGGCACTTGATTCTCACTCGCCAGATCGGCCAGACGCTTGAGGTGAGCCGCGGTTTGCCCCTTCGCTCCACCCTGAGCTTCGGCCGCAACGGTGAGATAAATCTTACCCCGCGATGCCGTTTCACGGACCTTCTCCGTGATTTTGGATTCCATCGGTGTACACGCCTCAGGCAGGCGCACCGTCAGATCCAGGGTCTTCCGGTTCACGGAATTCACCTGCACCACAATCAACGCATCTTCGACATCAGCCGTAGCGCGTCCAAAACCAGTCATGCTCCTCATCGGGACGAAGTTTTGTCCCGAAGTGACAAGTATCAAGTAACAAGTTCCAAGAAGACTAGTCCGTAGCGCCGCTGTGCGGCGGAGTATTGAGATGACTAGTCGTCACCGTCCTGCTTCTTGGCGATGGAGGCGAATATCCGGGTGAGTTGGTTGGCTTCGTCGATCAGACGGTCAAGTTCTTCGGCATTTGATTCACTCGACTCTTCAGCGAGAAGTTCCAACCATAATTGCGACTCCCTTGCCTCTTTACGGCATACCTTGATCCTAAAGAAAAAATCTCTCCGGCTACTGCCCTCCTGAGCTTCCAAGTAATTCGCCGCCACCGAGCCCGACGACCGAATCACTTGTTTGGAGTCCTCAATCACAGCCGGAGTTCTGCTCAGCAGGTTGACCACCTTGCGCACATCACGTGCAAACCAGTAAGTCCGATTGGCCAGATCGTCAGGAGGATTGGTCATCGCAATTCTTGGTTATGTGTTACCTGAAAGGCTGGCACCTGTGCCAGACCGCTTCCTTCAACTTGATACCTGCTACTTGTTACTTCCCAAGTCCAGCATCTGCTGGACTTGGGCTACGTCCTTATCCCCGCGGCCACTCAGATTGATCACGAGGATTTCGTCCTTACTCATTTCCTTCGCGCGTTTGATGCCATGGACCAGAGCGTGGGTTGACTCGAGAGCCGGCAGGATGCCTTCCAAGCGGGAGAAGAGTTGGAAGGTTTCCATCACTTCGTCGTCTTCGGCATGGGCAAAGTCGATCCGACCGCGATCGCGGTAATAGGCGTGTTCAGGGCCTATCGCGGCATAATCCAAACCGGCGCTGACGGAGTGGGTGAGTTCAATTTGGCCATCCGTATCTTGGAGGATGTAGGTTTTGCAGCCTTGCAGCACGCCCAGCTTGCCGCCCTCGAAACGAGCCGCGTGATCGCCACGTTGGATTCCCCGCCCGCCGGCTTCGACACCAACCAGTCGCACCGACTCGTCTTCGAGAAAATCGAAAAAGAAACCGATCGCATTGGAACCTCCGCCCACGCAGGCGATCATCTCGTCGGGCAAGCGTCCTTCCCGCTCCAGCAATTGCTTCTTGGTCTCCTGACCAATGACTCGGTGGAAATCGCGCACCATCATAGGATAGGGATGGGAGCCCAATGCCGAACCGAGGATGTAGTGGGTCGAACGCACATTGGTGACCCAATCGCGCATGGCTTCGTTGATGGCTTCCTTGAGGGTCTTTTGCCCCGCTTCAACGCCGATGCACTCCGCACCCATCAGCCGCATGCGAAATACATTCAAAGCCTGGCGCTCCATATCCACCGCGCCCATGTAGACTCGGCACTCAAGGCCAAATTTGGCACAAACGGCAGCCGTGGCGACGCCGTGTTGCCCCGCGCCGGTTTCGGCGATGACCCGTTTTTTGCCCATGCGCTTCGCCAATAGAACTTGGCCGATGGCGTTGTTGATCTTGTGGGCACCCGTGTGGAGCAGATCCTCGCGCTTGAGATATATTTTGGCTCCACCACAGTGTTCGGACAGACGTTCGGCAAAGTAGAGTTCCGTCGGGCGCCCCGCGAATTCCTTCAGATGACGCCGCAGTTCGGCCAAGTAGCTCTCATCCTTCCGCGCTTCCTCGTAGACCTCGCCCAGCCCCTTGAGGGCCGTCATGAGAGTCTCGGGCACGAATACGCCGCCGTATTCGCCGAAGTGGCCGCCATCATCGGGCAGGGAAAAACGATCTAAGGTAGCAGAGGAGTTGTCACCGGTTTCAGCCATGGAACGAGAACCATGCCCCGCCTATCCCCCCACTGGCAAACCGAATTTGCGGATAGGTATCACGCCGCTGCTCCGACTCCACCACCGCACCGCTGGTGCGGAAGTGCCAAGTAGCATGCCGCTGACGCGGAAGCAACAAGCGCGCTGCCCGCGCGAAGTCCCAAGTATCAAAAGTTCCGCTGTTGATCTTTGAGTCCTCTGTGGTAAATTCAGTTTCCTGCTATCCTGAGTTCCAGATTCAATTCCCCCAGACTCAAAGCAACCCTCGTTCCTAACGGAATACCCGTAAAATACCGCGCCGGATGGCTACGAGCGGATTGATCCGGGCACCGCGAGGATCTTCGACAAAGGATAGAAATCCGAAGGCAACCACACACAATACAATGGCCACTATCGCCAAGGAGTCGAAGCCCCCGAGTTGGGTCCAAAGCACCTGTGCAATTCCACCAAACAACAAAAGCGAAATCATGGTGATCATCGCCATACCCGCCAAATAGCTCGACTGCCCTTTTTCAGGGCTGAGTTCCATTAACAACGTGTCCTTGCCGATAAACATCACCATCATGCTCATGGCAAAGGCGGCATAGGCAATCTGAGCATGTAAGGAATCGGTCAGAAACGGAGCCATTCCGACCGTCACGCAAACCGCCATTAATCCAAACCCGAAGGTTGCTCGCCCTCCCCAGCGGTCACCGATGGCAGCCGCCAAAAGATTCCCGACCGACTGCCCTCCCATCTGCCACATCGCCAGTATGCCCAAAAAACTCTTCGGCTGATCCAACCGGGTCAACAGAGTCACCGCGTAAAAAGGAACCACCAAGCTGAAGGCATGCATGAAGAATAATGCGCCGATAAAACAACGCCGTGAGCGACGTAGCGATCCGGGAGCGTAGTAGCGTTTGAGCACCGTCCAAACCCCTGCCTTCGGAACGGCAGAATCCTGATCCGGTTTCGACTCAGGTTCGATTTTCGACGGTTGCTCTTTGACCACAAAAAGCATCGCCCACGATGCGAAGAAGAAAACTGCGGCCCATAAATGAAGCAGTCCATACCCTAGGGTTCCGGGATGGTTGCCCAAGGTCCACTTGATCAGAGCACCTGCCACGATTCCCGTGATTCCGCCGAACAAAAACCGGAAAGCCAAATTAGAAGCCCGCTTCGTGGCCGGCACGGAGTCCATGTAAAGTCGTTGCCAAGCCGCAAATCCCAGCCCGCCCAAGATCCCCGACAGGAGCGGGGCCGCCGCGAGAACCATCCACACCGCCGAGCCCGTGAGTCCGCCCCAAATGAGCACCACCCCAATGACCAAATAAACGATGCGCTGAAAGAACCCCGTGAGTTTAACGAACGGCTTGAGTTGGGTCAGCCGATCGATCCAGCCCGCGTTCAGCATCGGGATACCAAACATCCCGATCACCATAATGGTGGGCATGTAGGCGGCCACCCAACTCGGCCCGCCTTCCTCGATGATCAAAGCCGGCAAAAGGCTTTGCATATTCACGAACCCCATGCCGAACACGAAGAATCCGCCTTCAAACAAGTATGCCCAATAATTCCGCCGATCTCGGGCGGCCTGAGTTATTGCAGGTGTTAACGTGCGCTCCACGCCTTGCTCTTTCGCGCTCTCCACGCCGGAATTCAAGCGTTAAGGGTTACGAATATGCTATGCCCACGTCTCACCGGTCGCTACGGTCACCCCGTTGCGCATCACCATCGAACACCTTAATCGCTACCGCTACACACGGCCCGTGGGGTTTACCAAACACCGGCTCATGCTTCGGCCCGCCGAAAGCCACGGCTTGAATATTCTCGAATCTTCCCTCGAGGTTTCGCCGGTTCACCAGCTCAGCTGGGAGCACGATGTGTTCTACAATTCCGTGGCCCACATCCATTTCACGCAGAAAGCCCCGGAGCTCATCATCAACAGCCGCTACGAACTGGAGCAATTTAATCTCAATCCGTTCGAATTCGTGATGGAGATCTACACCAACGATCTGCCTTTCGCCTACCAATCAGATGATGCCGCCGACCTGCAGCCCTACATCCAGCCCCAGTATCCGGCGGATCATGCGGCGATCAGCACGTGGTTGCGCCCTTTGCTCGATTCCCATGGTCGCGGTAAGACCCTTGAGTTCCTTCTCGCACTCAACAGCACGATCGCGGAGCAGTTCAGTTACGGTCGTCGGGAAGTGCCTGGTATCCAGCTGCCGGCCGAAACGCTCAAACTTTGCACCGGATCGTGTCGTGATTTCGCCCTCCTCATGATGGAAGCGGCCCGTCACATGGGTCTGGCGGCTCGTTATGTCAGCGGCTACCTGTGCGCCATGGTCGATGATGATCCGCCCGACGTGGCCGACAATGCCACCCATGCCTGGACGGAAATCTATCTGCCGGGTGCCGGCTGGAAAGGGTTTGATCCTACGGCCGGAATTCTTGTCGCCGGGCTGCACGTCCGCGTCGCCGCCACCCGCAACCCCGTTCAAGCAACTCCCATTCGCGGGAGTTTCCTGGGGGATGCTTCGCTCTTTGCTGGCATGGAAGTTGCGATCAATGCCATCGCCACCCCCTCCCCTAAATCCTCTTCATCGTGAATACGCCCTTCGATACTCAAGGTCGTTTGGCCGACGCCAAACTCGCGGCCCAAAAACTCATTCTCACCCAAGGCGGTGAGCCTACCTTTGCCCCCAAGGACGCCTCCGCTCCGGAATGGAACATCGCGGCGCTCGGGCCCGACAAACTGCTGCACGCAAGGAAACTGGCGCGCGCGAACTCGCCACCGGGCTCTTTGCGGACGGTGTCGCGATTCAGTCGTTCGGCAAACAATACCCCAACGAACCCCTTCCTCGGTGGCAGGTCAGTGTTTACCGCTCCCGCTCGGGCGAACCCTTGTGGCGAGATTTTGATCGACTGCGCCTCGACCAAACCGCGGTGGCGACCAGCGATGCCGACATACCAGTGAAGTTTATCGCCCGATTGGCGAAGGCCTTGAAGGTCGATTCCAACGAGCTGCCCGCCTACGAAAATCTCGCGAGTAAATTGCAGTCTCCATGGGGTCGGACGAAAGTAAACGACTTCTCCCGCGGTTCAGTCGCCGGAAACGCGCGTTCATCTCCACCCCACTTCCCGACGATGCGAGTGAGACATGGCAAGATTACTTTGAACCCGCCGGTTGGGTCCTGCCCCTGAGTCACGACGGCGAGGAATGGATTACCGGTAAGTGGGAACTGCCCGAAGATGAGGACCTGATACTCTTCCCCGGCGACAGCCCGGTCGGCCTAAGACTTCCCCTCGGTCAACTCGACGAGGAGGCCTTGCGCTCCGGTCTAAGCGTGGAGTGCAAACACGATGAACTTATCGTATTTCTGCCTCCGTTGCCCAGTTTCGCCGCGTTCGCCGAGCTCGTGCGCACAATAGAAGACTTGGTCGAAGAACTCGGTCTGCCGCCCGTGCGCCTCGAGGGCTACAATCCGCCGGGCGACGAAGATGCCGAGTCCATCGCGCTGACCTCTGATCCCGGGGTGCTCGAAGTCAACCTGCCACCCGCCGCAGATTGGCCGGAATACGAACGCGTGATTCGTGGACTTTTTGTGGCCACTGAATCGATCGGCATGCGGGGCTACAAATACCAAATGAGCGGTCGTAAAGTCAGCACCGGCGGCGGCTCTCACATCATATTGGGCGGACCCAACATCGAGAAAAACCCGTTCATCGCCCGGCCGGATTTACTCAGTAGTTGGCTGCGGTTTCTGCAGAACCATCCGGCCATGTCCTACGCGTTTAGCGGGTTGTTCACCGGTCCCTCCAGTCAGGCACCCCGCATCGATGAAAGCGCCTACGAGCTGCCGTATGAACTGGGCATTACACTCAAGGCACTCGAGGAGATGGAACGCCTCGGTGATCCCGTCATGATCGATGCGTTGTTGCGCAATCTGCTGATGGATTGGAACGGCAACACCCATCGGGCCGAACTGAGTGTCGACAAGTTCTACCCCTTCGCGAACAGCAAAGCGCAAATCGGCCTGATCGAGTTTCGCGCCTACGAAATGGTGGAGGAGCCGGATGCCCTACTCGCGCAAAATCTGTTGTTGCGGGCGCTCACGGCTTGTTTCGCGGAGAAACCTTTCACGGCCCCGATCAAGAACTGGCAGGAGACCCTGCACGACCAATTCGCCCTGCCTCAATTCATCCGCGAAGACCTCCATGCTATCGTGCGCTACCTGAACGCGCACGGCTTCGCGTTCCCCGAAGAAACGTTCGATGGGCAGCTGGATTTTCGTTTCCCGATCATCAATCAGTTTGAAACCGACGCCACCAAGTGGACGCTCCGCCACGCACTGGAGCCCTGGCCGGTCATGGGCGAACACGAAGGAACGGGACGCATCGTCGACAGCACCACGGATCGATTGGAACTGAGCGTCACCGGACTCCCCAAAGATGAAGCCCCTGTGGTCGTCGTCAATGGACACAAACTTCCCATGAAGCGTTTGGCAGACGGAGCCGCCGTCGCAGGTATTCGCTATCGGTTGTTCGATAATCCTTGGGGACTACAACCGCACATTAAAGCCCACTCGCCTCTGCATATCGAAATATGCTCGAGCACTGACGGGGAAATCCTCCACGCATTCGAGTTCCTTAACTGGAAACGCGTCGGCGAAGGCTACGACGAAGCACCCACCGAAGCCTCGGATGCCGCCGCCCGCGTCGCCGAACGTTTGGTTCCACTGCCCGAGCTTGTCGGCAGGATCGCCACATTTAGTGAAACTGCGAATTCCGAGCGAGCACCACTTACGCTCGACTTGCGAAGGCTTTAAGCCACTTCCATCAGCAACCAAGTATGAAAAAAATTCGTATCCATCACAGCACAACCTACACCTACGAGTCTCCGGTCACATTGCTGCCCCACAAGTTGATGATTCGGCCTCGGGCGAGCTACGATATCTCGATCGACCAGTCCTCCCTCGCGATCACCCCCGCGAATACCGTAAAATGGCATCGGGACATCAATGGGAACTCCGTCGCCATTGTCACGTTTCTCGAACCGGCAACTGAACTTGCCATCGTCAGTGACCTGGTGGTCAGTCACTATGAGTCCGAGCCGCTCGATTTTGTCGTCGACGAGAAGGCGGTAAACTTCCCGTTCTATTTCGATCCTTCTGAACGGGTCGATCTTGTCCCCTTCCAAACCCTTTCCTTTCCCAGTGACAGCGCCATGGTCCGCGACTGGGTGCAGACCTTTTGGCAACCGGGCCAAACCATCGAAACCTACGTTTTACTCGATCAGATCAACCGGGAGATTGTTAAAAAATTCTCTTATCGCATACGGGAAGAACCCGGCGTGCAACAACCCGCGGAAACCCTCGGCATGAAAGCAGGATCCTGCCGCGACTTCGCGACCCTCTTCATCGAAGCCTGCCGCTACTTCGGGTTACCCGCGCGGTTCGTCAGTGGCTACCTTCATTGTCCTGAAACCGTGAACGGCCATGGCAGCACGCACGCGTGGTCCGAGGTATATTTACCGGGCGCAGGCTGGAAAGGCTTCGACAATACGAGCGGCATCGTGGTCGGCGAAGATCACATCGCCGTCGCCGTCACGCGCCACCCCGAAGACGCCCCACCCGTCTCCGGCAGCTACGCTGGCGATGTATCTGTGCCATCAACCATGTCCCTGTCCGTGGTGGTCGAGGAATATCAACCTTCGGCGAATACCGTTTGATCTGTGGCTCGATTTCTCTCCGCGGCTCACCGGGGAAATATCGTTTCTTGTATAGGTCCTTGAGAATTCGGATATGGGAATAGTTTTGAACGAATCATGCGAATTGCCTAGCATCAGACGTTCAATCCCCCCTTCGAATGAATCCCATGCCCTCTCCAATTCCCTCACGTTTCTTTTCCGTTTTCCGGCCCCTTTCCGTTCTGATCATCGCTTTTGTGGCAACGACAGTAGTATCCGCCGAGAAAGGTGAATGGGTCTCTCTCTTCAACGGCAAAAACCTCAATAAATGGACGTTCCGTTCCGAGGCAGGCAAGTCCGTTTGGAGCGCAAAAAACGGAGTGATCGACTGCAGCCCACTCTCCAGTCCGCGCAGCGACAAAAATCTCTGGTCCAAGAAATCTTACGGCGATTTCACTCTCAAGCTCGACTGGCGCATCAAGGATCTCAAAGGCGGATACAATGTCCCCACGATCTTGCCCGATGGCAGCTATGTCATGGGAGATAATGGTAAACTGGAAACAAAAAATATGCCCGTGACAGATTCCGGCATTTACGTGCGCGGTTCCAGCAAGCACCAGATCAACATCTGGAATTGGCCCATCGGTTCAGGCGAAGTCTATGGATACCGTCATAACAATCCCGACGCCGAGGTCCGCGCATCCGTAACACCGAGTGAAAATGCCGATAAGCCCGTCGGCGAATGGAACACATTCGAAATCACCATGCAGGGCAAGGACCTGACTGTAGTGCTCAACGGCAAAACCGTGATCAATAAAGCCCGTCTCGCCGAAGCCGCCGAATTCGCGCCCATCGCCCTGCAACATCACGGTGGTTACGACCCGGAGAGTGACTCTTGGAAAGGTTCTTCCAGCCTCGTGCAGTTCCGTAACATCAAGATCAAGGAGCTGTGACGCGCCGGGCGCGCTGCCGGCGCGAAGTGCCAAGTATCAAGTAACAAGAAATCTGGCCCAATTCCGCTGCATCTTTAACGCCAAGGTCGCAAAGCCACCCCGCTGCGTTTTTTAACCACAGATTTCACTGATTATCTCAGATTTTTAATCAGAAGCATCATACTTTAATCTGAGTATATCTGCGTAATCTGTGGTCAGTCCAATTTCCTGCTTTCCTGAGTTCCAGATTCATTGCCACAGACTGACGGCTTCGCGATCTTTGCGATCTTCTGTTCAAAACTCCCTGCCTCACCGACAAACTGAATTTCCCTCAAATTGCTGACGGCCCAGCGGTCCGTCCCTACCATTCCATCTGCTCCTAGTCCACCAGTGGGGCGATTTCGTCGCCGCTGGCATTACCGCTTGGGAGTTCCATGATGCGGATATTCCGGAAACACACGGGGGCTCCTTCGGACTCTAAACACAGGTAGCCTTTCCTCCTCGCCGACTCCCGGATTCCGTTCACGAATTTACCGTTGATGGAAAGTTTCACCACGCCGTCCACGGCTACCACCACATACTTGTTCCACTCTCCTTTTCCGTTGCAGCGATACTCCGTGGACATGCTTCGTTTCCCCCGCGGGTTGTCAGGAACGACGGCCAATCCCATCGACCCAAAGAGTTCCCCGCTTACATAACCGCGGTCACGGTTGTGGATCTTGTAGAACTCGTTTTCGAGCATCTGCACTTCGACGCCTCGGGGCAAAACCTTCTCCGGAAAGGGGGTGGCTTCGCTCCAAATAAATACGCCGGAGTTCCCTCCCGCCGTCTCATGCATCCATTCAATTTCGAGCACAAAATTCTCATACTGTTTCGCTGACCGCATGACTCCAATCGGCAGTCCTTTGCAGCGTAATTCGCCATCTTCAACCCACCACGTTTCGGGCCTCGTATTTACGTCAACCCAGCCGGAAAGATCACAACCATTAAAGAGCGATTCCCAGCCGAGTTCACCGGCAGCCAATTGACCACCGAGCACGAAACCAAGTGCGATTAGAATCAGTTTTTTCATGGTATCAATAAATCGGTATTACTGACGGCGCACTCAGTGAAACTAAGGCTGCCGTGAGAGCCATATTTGTTGGCTCCGCTGATCGAGGTAGGGCGGTCTCGCCGAGACCGCCGGTTTCATCTTGCAGGACGTTGCGGCGCGCTCGGCCTGTCCGACGAAGCCTTGGCGAAGTTGGGCGAGCACGCCCTACCTCCACAAAGCAACATTTCAGCATTACTTCGCCCAGTTCGCATATTCGTCCTAGGTCAGTTTATAGCGACCGGGCACCGCCGGAGGAGTCAGTGGCAGATCTTTCCACTGCCACGCATCCGGTGTTAGATTTTCTTTGGAGGCGTTCATCGCCCACCCCCAGCTAACAGCACGACCCGAGTAAGCCGCTTGGCGTCCAAGAATCGCAGTCATCGTGGTCTCCGCAATGCGTTTACCTTCGTTGATGGCCTGACTGTTTCGAATTGAATCGAGCGTCTCTTTGTATTGCTGCACCGGTGGCTTTACTATGCGTGACCCAGGGAATTTCTTGGCATTGGCCCCGGTCACTTCCGCGCGACCGAAGGTCATCAACAATTCACCTTTATCGCCCTGAATGCGCATGTCGTTACGGTGAGCGATTCCATCGACTTGAGCACCAAAGTGAGTGATGCTTGCTCCGTTGGCATACTCATACTCGATCGACATATGGTCCCACACGTTCAAGTAGATCGAATCGGTTCGGGTCTGGCGTCCGCCATTTCCTGAAGCTTTGACCGGCGGTCCGCCCATGGCCCAGTTCAGCAGATCGAGATTGTGCACGTGCTGCTCGACAATGAAGTCGCCCGAAGCCCATACCGCAAAAAGCCAGCGGCGGAGTTGCCACTCCATGTCCGACCACGAATTTCTCGAATCGCTTCACTACTGCGAAAGTTCATGAGCGCTCCGCCCGCTCGGACCGAATGACCGGCAATGGCCTCGCCGATGCCGCCACTGCCAACGTAATCAATCACTTCTTGAAGATGGGTGGCCCGACGCATTTGCGTCCCAGCCACGACGGTCAGGCCTTTCTTTCTAGCGACCTCTGTCGTCTCGAGAAAATCGCGGACGCCCGGTCCATCGATCGCGATCGGTTTCTCGACAAACACGTGTTTGTTGGCCGCGACCGCCGCTTTGAAGTGAATCGGACGAAAGACCGGCGGTGTCGCCAGGATGATCAAATCAACGTCACATTCGATCACGCGCTTATGGGCATCGAAGCCGGAAAACATCCGATCGGGAGTGACCTTGTAGATATCTTTGAAGGGCAAACCCCGTTCCCCCATCGCCGCTTCGATATTAGCCGGCGCTGCCTCCAAGTGGTCAGTAAAGAGGTCTCCCAAGGTAACCAGCTCGATGGTCGGATCCGCTTCCGCACAATCGATGATTCCCGCGCTGACCGTGCCACGGTCTCCCGCTCCGATCACGCCGACCTGGATGCGATCCGAGTGATGGGCGGCAAAGACATTGGAAGGGGTGGCCAGTAACGTTGCAACGCTGGCCGCGGCGGTCGAACTCACAAAAGTGCGACGACTCATCGGGTTTTCTTGGGGCATACCCGAAAGCATGAGAACTCATTCGCCTCGGTCAATGCGACGTATTGCCGAAGCGTTCGGTATTTTTGATCTAATAAACCCGTTGCTGCTTCGTGGTATAGGGCGACGCCACTCTGCCGGATTTTGTTTCATCACTCCCATGCTATTCTTCAAAGCCGCCCCACTCGTTTTTCTAGGATCCATCGCTGGATGGTCAGCGTCGCATTATCAGAGGCCTTCGACCTCGCCTAAGCCCTCATTGCTTCCGACGCCCAGATTCATCGAAAATTCGCCCGACCTCGTTGAATCTGATCGTCTATCTCGTGACGAAATTCTGGTCCAGTTTTCGGAACAAATGGAGCGAGGATATTTCCGGGAGGACCAAACGTGGAACCTGCTGGTCGACTCAATCGAATCGACGCAGATCCCTCAGCTGATCGATCTCGTATTCCAACAAAAAGATAGCCAAGTGCGCACCAACTTTCTCATGCCTCTGCTCCATCACTGGGGAAAGATAAATCCGAGGGCGGCCCTGAATGCTCTGGATTCAATTCCCCAGTTTCGCCGCGGTCAAGACGAGCTGTTCACCGACCGTATCCTGAGCGGATGGGCTTACGCCGACGTCGAAAAACTGGCTCAATGGAGTTTGGATCAACCTAGGGCGTGTTTAACAAATACAGCGTTAGTGTTTGATCCATATTATGATGCATACCAATGCGAGCATTGCGGCGTAAGCATGAAGCAGTTTTTCGTAGCGAGTGGCAATGCGTCGGAAGTGCTTGAGCTTGGCGAAGAGGTTTTCGATGCGATGACGATCGCGAGAGCGGTGCTCGTCAAAGTCGGGTTTTTGCGACCTGTTGGGATGCACGGCTATGACGGCGGTGCCACCAATCTGATTCACACTCTCCCGGATGGCATCGCTGTCGTAGCCTTTATCCATGATGGCTGCGCCACCGAGCTTTAAGTAGGATTTGATTTACATTGGTCAAAGTCTGAGACATTTGCGCCGGTGAGGATGAAACCCAAAGGGTATCCCAAGGCGTCACAGGCGAAGTGAGCCTGCGTTGATAGACCTGCTTTGGCGCGAGCCATTGCTTGAGCAAGCTGGCCTCCCACTGGACCCGCAGCATGCTGATGGACCCGTGAGCTGGTGCTATCAATCATCAGATACTCATGGTCGCCTTGAAGGGTGCCCAGCCGTGCGAGCACTTGAGTCCACAGTCCACTTTTGGTCCACCGTCTAAATGAGGCGTAGGCGTTCTGCCACGGCCCAAACCAAGTGGGCAGATCCCGCCATGGTGAGCCCGTGCGAGCAATCCACAGCACCGCTGCAATACGGCGTCGCAGGTTGCGACACTTGCGTCCACGTCGATGAGGGCCAGTCAGACTGAGCTGATGAGCGTTCATTTTTTTAGCTCGGCCCAGTGGTGATCACCCAGCACAAGTCTTACGTTCCGATTCACAGAGTGATACGATCTTAAAATGAGGTTGCCCTAGTTTGACGGACACGGGGATGGGGACCAAACGAAAGGTCCCCGATATGAAGAACCAGTATGATGCCGAGTTTAAGCGCGAAGCGCTGCGACTGTGGCGAACCAGTGGCCGCAGCGCGGCCAAAGTAGCAGCGGAGTTAGGCATCCGTGCCCCACTGCTGTATCGATGGGCTCGCGCGGAGCGCGAGCCCATCGAGGTCGATAAATCCAAGTCGACCTCCCCGCCAAAGCAGTCTTCCGCTGATCTCCAAGCAGAGATCAGGCGGCTCAAAGCCGAGAACGCTAAACTGCTCGAGCAGCGCGAAGTGCTAAAAAAATCACTGGGCATCCTCTGCGAACCGCCACCGAGAGGTATGCCCAAATCGTGCGAATGAGCGGCACGAAGGTGGCATGGTTATGTGAAGCGCTGCAGGTCTCGCGCAGTGGCTACTACGATTGGTTACAGCGACGTGATCGCCCGTGTGTGCGCCAGCAGCGCGATACGGATCTTTTGCGACAAATCCGCGAGGTCTTTGTGGCTAAAAAGAAGACCTACGGCAGTCCTCGCATGGCCCGGGAACTCGGCACCGCCGCCAGCCGTCACCGCGTGGCCCGGCTAATGCGCCGAGCGCATCTGGTGGCGCGGCCACGATCCAAATACCGTGCCAGAGGCACCGACAGTCGCCATGGGTATCCCGTAGCACCCAACCACCTCAAAACACTCCAAGTAGAGCGCATCGACCAAGCTTGGGCGATGGACGCCACCTACGTGCTTACCGGTCAGGGCTGGCTCTACGTCACCGCGGCAATCGATGTGCACTCCCAACGTATCGTGGGCTGGAGCATGTCTGAGCACCTGGATACCCCGGCAGCCCTTGCCGCCTTGCGCATGGCTTGTCGCCGCCGCAAACCGAGCGAACCCGTGGTGGTCCACTCAGACCGCGGCACCCAGTTCGCCAATCATGCCTTCAGGGCTGAACTGCAACGTCACGGCTTCGTTGCTTCCATGAGCCGCAAGGGCAACTGCTACGACAACGCCTTCATCGAATCGTTTTGGAGCAGTATGAAACTCGAACTGATCAAACGCACTCGCTTCGGCACCCGTGATGAGGCGCGCACGGCCATCTTCCATTACATCGAAAGCTTCTACAACCGCGAGCGACTGCACTCCAGTCTTGGCTATCTAAGCCCTCTCGCCTTCGAATCCCACCACACAACATAATCACCCCATCCACGTGTCCGTTTTAAAGGGGCAAGCCCACTATGACCCCAATGTCAATAAAACGTATCCTATTAATGAATATTATTTACGCCGATTTATTTGTTAAACACACCCTAGGGTGTGTTTAACAATTGGTATGTTAGTGCTTAATCCATATGATGATACATACTAAAGCGAGCATGCTGGCAAAGGTTCGATGTAGTTTTTCATAGCGCGTAGCGATCCGGCGGTAGTGCTTGAGTTTTGCGAAGAGGTTCTCGATGCGGTGACGATCACAGTAGATGTGCTCGTCAAACTCGGGTTTTTGGGACCTGTTGGGGTGCACGGCTATGACGGCGTTGCCGCCTCGTTGTTTCACACCTGCCCTGATGGCATCGCTGTCATAGCCCTTGTCCATGATCGCCGCAGCCCCTGGCCGCAGATAAGATTCCAAGAGGGGTTTACACTGATCGCAGTCGGCTACATTGGCACCCGTGAGGATAAAGCCCAGAGGGTAGCCCAAGGCGTCACAGGCAAAGTGGGCCTTGGTGGAGAGGCCCGCTTTGGAGCGCCCCATGGCTTGGGCTTGCTGTCCACCACCGGGTCCGGCCGCGTGCTGATGGACCCGCGAACTGGTGCTATCAATCATGAGATACGCGTGATCGCCTTGGAGAGAACCGAGGTAAGCGAGCACATACTCCCAGAGACCGTTCTGAGACCAGCGCCGGAACGAGGCATAGGCGTTTTGCCAGGGACCAAACCAAGTAGGCAGATCGCGCCACGGGCACCCGGCACGCGCGATCCAGAGCACGGCTTCAACCCGACGGCGCAGGTTGGTGCATTTGCGTCCACGACGATGTGGGCCACTCAGACTGAGACGATGGCCGTTAATTTTTTTAGCTCGCCCCAGTGGTGATCACGCAGGACGAGTCTTACTCGTTGTTTCACAATGTGATGAAGTCATTCTGGAGCCACGAGGTCAATGAAAAGTATCCTATTAATAGATACTTTTTGCCTCCAATTTATTTGTTAAACACACCCTAGGGGTCAACCGTGCAAAGACCCGGAACCGCATTTCTGGTGCTTTCGCCCGAACTGACCTCAATTACTCCACCAGGGTATTTTGGTCACAGAGGACACAGAGGAAGACAACGAGTTCACCGCGTGCGGGTAGGGGCTTTGGTCAAGATCCCGTTAGGAGGATAAGCACCTGTGTCTCTCCGGTTCGCCTCTGTGTCCTCTGTGACTAACCGCGCCTTGTCGGGGGATGGGGGACTCAGCGCACCTCGGACCACTTGAACTCAAACTCAACGATCTCGGGCGGACGTCGGTCGATGCCTTTGTAGTCGACCACACGCAGATACGTTTCGGCCTCTCGTTCCACCCAATACGGTGCCGGGTAGTAGGCGTCGGTCACGTTGGCTGACTCGGCGTTGTCGAGAATGGCGTGGGACTCGACCGCCAACGTATCCGGATTCACCCGAAACAGGCACATCTTCATCGCCTTCGGGAAACGCGGTTGACGGTCTTTTACCGCATCGTCGGCTCCCGCCGTGCTGCCGGTCCAATTGCGACCGATCAGGTAGAAGTTCCCGTCGCGCTCGAACAATCGCGGCCGACCGACGTAACGTTCAATAAAGTCGTGTTGGTCGGTCAGGCTTTCCTGTCGTTGGACATTGAATACGTCGTCGATGTGATGCAGGCGCACCTGCTGATCATACCCGCGCGTCACGACCAGAAACCCCTCTCCGTGCCGGACGAAATAACTCTCGTTGATCGGAATATCGCCGAACTCGCGGGTGAGGTTGCGTACGAAGCTCCAGTTCTCACCGCTGTCATCGGATCGAATGATACAAACCGGGCCGGCGTGGGGATACTTTTCGATAACGGAGTAGCTGCCCTCCAGATGCGAAAATGACATCACGATCATCCAGACCGTGTCGCCTTCGACCACGCTACCAAAGGGATAGCCAAACTCCATGCCGTCGACTTCCCCAAACCGAACTAAGGGCCCGAAGGTCTTGCCACCATCCTTGGAAATCACCCCCTGCATGCCATCCCGTTCCGTGCCCGGTGGACGTTGCACATCAATCCAGTTGGCGATCGTGCCATCCGGGTAGCGCACCCACTCCCCCATTTGCATGGTTTTGTTCGTCTCCTGCGCCAAACCGGGTTCCCACGTCACCGCATCCGTGCGTTTATCCAATCGCAACAGGTCCAAGCTCGCCGGCGCCCCTCCCCCATGAAACCCGCCTCGCTTGAAGCTCACCAACACCTCGTCGCCAAGATCCAGTACCGCCGGAAACGCCAAATACGGATTCTCTCCATCCACTGGTACCGAAGCCAAAACCCGTTCGCTGCCGTAGGTCGGGTGGCGTTCTTCGGCCGCGGTCAGCAGGGATCCCATTGAAGCAAGGAGGAGCGCGATCAAAACCGAATATGAAGACCTCATGCCATGACCATGGGGTTCATCTTCCTCATTTGTCGATATTCCGAAACAACTGGATGCTTCATCTCCCTAGTTCTGATCGTCCCAATTCCTGCACCGCGGGTAACCCTGTCTTTTGACTCGCGTCTTTTCTTTTCACCAAAGCCAAGATTCCGTGGGCTTTGGCCCGCTTCCGCATGTCCTCTATTTCCACCCGTATTCCCATCATCCTGCAGTTTGTCGCCAGACTGCTGGCCGGACTGGTCGTGGTGTCTCTGCTGAGCACGCCGGCACTTTACTATTTCTTCTATATCAAAGTTACCAACGCCGGCCTGTCGTTCAGCTGGCCGTTGCAGATTCCGGAGCTGCTGGAACCCAAAATTAAAAACGGGGAGAAGATTTTTGAACTGATTCCCGTGAAGGGCGAAACTGTATTTTTCGAAGGGAACACCACGACCACAATGGGTTACAATCAAGGCTATCTGGGTCCGACGATCCGGGTGAATCGTGGCGATAGCTTTGTGGCCAAAGTAACCAACACCCTGGACATCGATACCACGGTGCACTGGCACGGTATGCACGTCCCGCCGGAGATGGACGGGACGCCTCACCAAAATATTGCCCCCGGCGAAACCTGGACCGCCCGGTATCCGATTTTGAATGAGGCTTCGACGATGTGGTATCATCCCCATCCTCATGGCCAAACCGCCGAACAGGTTTTCCGCGGATTGGTTGGGCTGTTCCTGATCGAGGACGAGAACAGTCAGAGTCTCGACCTGCCCAATACCTATGGAGTCGATGACATTCCCTTGGTCATTCAGGAGCGGCTCTTTGATGAAGACGACTCGCTGCACTACGAACTGAACAAAGGCGCCTACTACGGGGATACTATTTTGGTAAATGGCACCCCTTAATCCTTTCGTAGCCGTGCCGACCGGGCTCGTGCGGTTGCGCCTGCTCAACGGCTCCAACGCCCGCGCCTATCACTTCGGTTTCGAAGACAATCGCACGTTCCATCAAATCGCCACCGACGGAGGATTGCTCGAAGCACCGGTATCAATAAACCGGATTCGTCTTTCGCCCGGCGAACGCGTCGAGATCGTGGTTGATTTTTCGAGCGGCGATCCCGCCCTATTAAAAAGCTTCCCCGAAAGTGGACTGCTGGAGATCGCCGAGGCGGTTATTGCTGATGGGATCGGCAACGGACACTTCGACATTTTGAAGATCGTTCCCGATTCGAAGATCAAGCCCACCTTCATCGCGACCCTGCCGGCGAAACTGAATGTGATTAAACGATGGCGGGAGGAGGACGCCGACAAGGTCCGCAAACTGGTGCTAGGCGGCCCGGTAACCGAAGGAACTCGCGCGCCCGGTCCCGGCCCCCGCATACCCATCAACGGTAAGCTGATGGATATGACCCGGGTCGACGAAATCGTCGGCCTCAACGACATCGAGATTTGGGAAATCACCAACCGTGGCGGTCAGCCCCACCCCTTCCATATTCACGATGTTCAATTTCTGATCCTAGACCACGACGGTCAGCCGCCCGCAGCCACAGAATTAGGGTGGAAGGACACGGTGATGGTCGAAGCCAATGAGACCCTGCGCTTCAGCACCCAGTTCACCACCTACTCCAGTCCGCACATTCCTTTCATGTATCACTGCCATATCCTGGAACACGAGGATGGCGGCATGATGGGGCAGTTTCTGGTGGTCGATATGGAGTGTGACGTTCTCCCTCCACTCACTCTGCCCGGGGCTACACCCCACCACTGAGCCGTCCGGAGGCTTGGCTCCTTGTCACCCGCAATCGAGGCAGTAGCGTGAAAGGGTCCCCACCCCTCACCATGCTTCATCTCCGCTCATTCAGGATGGTCGCAATCGCCGCGGCCGTCACGCTGTCTTCACCCGCCGAGCCGCTGTTCATCAGTGGCGTCTATCCCCACCTCACGACCTACGCCGACAATGGCAACCTGCGCGGTAGTCTCAACGAGTGCGGCATTGGTGCCGTTGTTCATTGGGCCGGCCAGCTCTGGATGGTCAACTACGCGGCCCATGCACCCTACGGCAGTGACCACAAGCTATACTCCATCGGGGACGATCTCGACCTCACGATTCACCCCGAAAGCGTTGGCGGCACGCCGGCTGGCCGGTTCATTCACCGCGAGTCCAACCAGCTGCTCATTGCTCACTACCTGATCGATGCGGCGGGCAAGGTCCGCGTCATCTCGCCCGACATTATGCCCGGCCGTATCACGGCGATGGCGCGGCACCTCACGGATCCCGCCAACCTTGTCTACTACGTCGATATGGAAGGCGAGATTTCCGAGGTAAATGTAAACACCCTCGAGGTGAAGAAACTCTTCCACAAATCAGTCCCGGGCTGGCACGCCAAAGGAGCCTACACCGCGCAAGGCCGTCTCATCATCGCCAATAACGGTGAGCACGTCGGCGGCACCTTTCGCAACCGCATCGACCCCGCCGAGGTCGACGCCATCCTCGCTCGGATAGCGGCTAGGTCCCCGGACGAGCGCGGCGTGCTGGCCACATGGGACGGCACCACTTGGGGGGTTCTGGAACGCAAGCAATACACGGACGTCACGGGGCCGGGTGGTCTCTACGGCAACACCCGTGATTCCGACCCGGCTTGGTCTATTGGCTGGGATGAACGGGCGCTCCGACTCAAGCTCCTCGATAACGGTGAGTGGCACACCTATCTGCTACCCAAGTCGTCCTTCAACAACGATGCCATCCACGGTTGGTATACCGAATGGCCGCGCATCCGGGAGGTCTCGGACGGTCGTTGGATACTGGACATGCACGGGATGTTCTTCGATTTCCCTAAATCCTTTTCCGCGACCAATTCTGCCGGCATCGCACCCATTGGCAGTCACCTGCGCTACATCCCCGACTTTACCGATTGGAATGGACGGCTCGTGCTCGCCACCGACGAAACCTCCATTCAGGGAAATCCCCGAGCGGGCCAACCCCAGAGCAACCTTTGGTTCGGCATCATGGCAGATCTGGAAAAGTGGGGGCCGGGCTCCGGCTACGGCGGTCCTTGGGCCAACGAACCGGTCGCCGCCCATCAACCGAGCCTGCCATTTCTCGTGAACGGATTCGACCAACGCACGCTGCATCTCGCGGTGACCGATGGGCAAACCGTTGAAATCGAAATCGAGTTTGATGAAGCAGGTGACGGCAATTGGCAGCACCTGGAATTGATCAATGTGGCCGGCTATCTCCCCTACCAGTTTCCCGATACATTTGCGGCCCAATGGATCCGACTGCGGGCCGATCGCAACTTCATCGGTTCCGCCTACCTCCATCAAACCGATGGTAACTACCGCGATTCGTCCGAAGGCGAAAACTTGTTCCAAGGCTTGGCCGACATCGGCGAAGCGGTGGTGTCCGGATCGGCTCTCTATGCCCGCCGGGAAAACCGAGACCTGGCGGTGACCGACCTGCACGGCCGGACCACCGACTTCCGCAAAGGCCACTTTACCTTCGAACCCGGCCAACGGCTTACCCCAGAAACCGAAACCCACCTGAGTATGGCGCCCAAGTTTTCGATCGATGACGCCTCCGTCATCGTGGAATCACACGGCGAACGGCTTCGGCTGCCCAAGGGTGACCCCGCCTTCAACCAGCCCTTCTCCTTTGGCTGGCCGCGCACCTATCGCGAAGTCCAATCCGAACGCGAATTGGCCAATATTCACGGCACGTTCTATGAACTCCCACTGGAGAAGAACAGCCTGCCTCCCGTCTTCCAAAAACTTCGCCCCATCAGCAGCCACCAAAAACAGATCGGCGATTTCGCCTCATGGAACGGCCTGTTGGTCATGAGTGGAGTGAGTCCCCACGCGAGCGACGACCCCCACGTCTATCGGAGTAATGATGGCACCGAGGCGCTGTGGTTCGGCGGCATCGATGATCTCTGGAAACTCGGCAAGCCCACCGGCGTTGGGGGACCATGGAAGGACACCCCAGTAATCGCCGGGGCTCCCTCCGACCCGTATCTTATGACCGGATACGACGAAAAATCACTGACCGTAATGGCCAGTCAACCTACCTCAATTCGACTCGAAGTAAACTTCGATCATCAAGGTTACCACCACTATCAGACATTCGAACTGAACGGACGCGACCCCGTGGAGTTTGAGTTCCCCACCGGCTTCAGCGCCCACTGGGTGCGACTCGTGGCGGCCAACGATTGTATCGCTACCGCCACGTTCACCTACGAGTAGCTGACCCCGCGTTTTCCGCCACAAACGCCAATACGCGTGGCAAGGCCACCTGCACCACGTCAAAGGTGTGCCCTCCTTCCAGGATGATGATCCGGTGGGCCATTTTTTCGGCAATTAAAGCAGCGGAGAAATTCTCGTTTATGGTGCGGTCGAAAGCCCCGCCGGCAGTGACCAATAACAGCGGCTTCCCGCGCAACGTAACCACCGCATCAATCGGGTTGAACTCCGCCCATACGACCAAGTCCGTCCCAAAACGATCGACCGGAACCGTGTAATTCTGCCCAGCCGGCAGGTTGGCTTTTCGCGTGAAATCGAGGAGTCCAATCATCGCTGAGACTGACCCGAATTTCTCGGGATGACGGGTCACATAACGCACCGCTCCATAGCCGCCCATCGACCAACCTGTGATCGCCCACTGCGACGCCGATTGATTCAGGCCAAACTTGGTTTTCGCAAACGCAATAACCTCGCTGAGGTAATCTTCGTAGCGGTCTCCCGGTCGAGTTGGAGAGTTGATATACCAACCGTCTTCACCTTGTGGCAAAATCACCCACACACCGGCGTTGAGTAGGTGCTCCCGACTCGGTTCGGCGTCCAATAACGAGCGATGATTCCGTCCCCGCCCGTGCAACAATACCAACACCGGAGATTCGCCACTCGGCTCCTTCGGCGCGACCACACTCAACGGTATTTCGCGCTGTAATGCGGCACTAAAGAAGAGCTCCTCATGAATCAGGGACTCTTCCGCCCCCGTCGTAACGGTCGCGCCGATCCCAAATGCGCAGAACATGATTCGAGCCAGTCGTTTTGTGTTCATACCGGTCGATTTAACCCAACTCCAACTTCGCGGGTTAGCCATAGTCACTGGGTGGAGGTGCGAGGTCATTGATAGCTTGTCCTAGACTTCATCCCCACAGAAATCCACCTCCTACTGTCAGGGAAAAATGCAGTCGCTTAGGGTGCATTTTCATTCGATCTAGGCTAAAAACCCTATTCCAAAAGTTGAACTTAACCCGGCCTTAACAATACCGGCAGTTCACCACACAATCGGTTAACGCGCAGACGGTTTAATCGAGCGATGAAACCCCCCATTCCATCCTCACCCGCCACTCCGTCTTCATCCGACACTCCCATGATCTCAGCGCTCACACCCCATCTCTTTGTTACTCGTCCCCACATTCCGCTCTTCGCTGACGACTCCATCCGTCAAAAAAGGCGCGGCGGGCGACGTCGCTTCCGCGCCTTTTCGATGGAAGAGACCTCCTCCGCCTTCAACATTTCGAGGGCGGGATTGAGGAAAAACGTGTCCCAGCCTCCGCCGATGACATGGAGTTTGTTCGGCACGCGGGGCGTCAGAGTCGACCAGTTGTTTTCCACCTGCAGTCGGATGTCATACTTTTCCCAATAATCGACGATCTCGTGATCAATGGTGCCGGTGAGCTTGTCCATCACCCGCATCGGCATACCATCTGCACCGAGTGGGCTGAAAACGCCATCGAACGAGTCGAGCTGACCTCCCCACCCCAGCACGTATTCATAGTGATTGAATGACGTCTAAAGCAGGAAGATCTCATGTCGCGAGCGCCCGACTGGTCGCGGTTGTCCGGACGGTGTCCAGTGCGCGTTGAGGTCCTCGTAGAGGTTCATAATTTGAAATGCCCGAAAGACCACCGGATCCGGGGCCCGTGCTCCAGCACCCACCGAAGTAATCGGGATAGGTCACCTGCAACCAAAGCGACGACCAGCCTCCGGATGAGTGACCACCCACAAACTGCGCCGAGGGTTCGGCGATGATGCGGAACCGTTCTTCGATCGCTGGAATCAATTCCATAATGAGTGCTTCGCCCACCGGACCGTTGTTGGCCGAGTCCGCGAAGACCGAATGACCGAACGGCATGTCCGGATCCAATATGATTTCGAGGCCTCGGTAGGGATTGGTGCCTTCGGTCCATGCCGCCCAAGCCTATTCGTCGCGCTCATCGCGTTTGAGCATACCCATATGCCGACCGCCAAACCCGGGAACCACGTAATAGGCCGGATACTCGCGATCGGACTCGTCGTCGTATCCGGAAGGCAGCAATATACCGGCCCGCATGAACACCTCGCGGCCATGGAAATCACCCAGCAGTTCGCTCCGCACTTTAACAAACTTCACCCAGTCCGTCTCCTCCAGCTCCTCGATCTCGACTATCTGGTCGGCCATCAGCTCAAACGTCGCATCCATGCCTTTGGTAATCGCAACGTTCAATGGCTCGCTGAAGAGATTGCCCGGACCGTCGTTAAAGTCGCGGCGAGGTTGATCGTGGTTGATCAGCGCCTGCACGCGATAAGTGCCGGGCTCGAGACGAGTCCATCGGCCGGGGAAGGCCAAGTCATCCGGATCGTCGAGATTCTCTCTGGAAAACTCCACCCTGTCGCCGGGGCCAAGATCTTCCACATCCACAGCATAAACCGGTGACGGATCGAACCAGTTGATCTGCTTGCGGGGCTGCCCATCCTCGCTCTCGGAGAAGAACAACAAGACGCGCCCGGACAACAGCTCTGCTCTCGTTTCCGCTGGGAATGAAACGACAAATTTCAGGCCTTGATCTTCCTCCACCGCAGGACCCTCGGGTTTCGGGGTGGTCTGACAACCGGCGAAAAAGAAAACTGCGCTAAACAGCACGGATAAGATCGCGATGACTTTCATATTATAAAGCTGGGATGGGGAAGGGATGGGGGCTGAACATGATCTTAGACCAACCACACACCGCGTCACTCTTTCAATCGCCCCTCCGAGATAACTCCTTCAAAATTCTATCTCCGACTCGAGTCGGAGAGACCACTGGGGAAAACCCAGATTCTTGATTTTCGAACCGGCTAGACTTCATCGACCCTGAGAAATCAAACGCCTTAATTTCCCCGTTGTTCTCTGTGTCCCTCAGGGTCAACTCTGTGTTCTCTGTGACAGAATTTGGTTTTCAATTCCTTTGGTTTACCTCTGGCAACTCAAGCTGTTGCCCCTTCTAGTGAGGCATGGATCGCACACCCTCAAAGGACCCGTTGCACGGTATCACGCTGAAAACGATTGTGACCGAACTGGTCGAGGATTTGGGGTGGGAAGAGCTGGGTGAACGCATTCGGGTGCGCTGCTTCACTCACGACCCGAGTATCAAGTCCAGCCTCACGTTTTTGCGTAAAACCCCATGGGCGAGAGAGAAGGTCGAAAAGCTCTGGATCTGGCGCCAACGCCGTCGCTAACGGCCCCATCTCATATATAAATCCTATGCGCCCTACCCCTTTCCCCCACCTCGCCCGGGTTTGCGCGATCACACTTGCCTCCGTCATGGCCACTTCATCACTCCCGGCTCAGTCCGATGGTTTCAACTACGAAGAGGCGAGCGTGCCGACCTACATTTTGCCCAACCCGCTCATCAACATCGCTGGCAATCGCATCACCGATGAGCGAGCTTGGCAGACTCAACGTCGGGGAGAGATCCTGCACTTGTTCGAAGACCACGTCTTTGGTCAGACCCCATCTGTCGATTCGGTGGAAAAGCGTTTTGGGGAGTTGGAATCAACCTCCGGAGTGTTGAAGGGACTGGGAACTCGGAAGCAAATAAGGATTCACCTTTTCCGCGGCGACGCTCGTGCTGCCATCGATGTCCTGGTTTATTTGCCCACCAAACCCGCCGGCCCGGTCCCCTTGTTCGTGGGCCTGAATTTTTATGGCAATCACGCAGTAGTGGATGACCTGGCTGTTCCCCTCAACGAAAACTGGATGCGTCCTGTTGCCAGCGCAGGCATTGTCGAGAATCGTGCGACCGAAGCGAGCCGGGCGATCAACACGCGACGTTGGCCGGTGAAAGACATCCTGTCGCGGGGATATGGCGTCGCGACGATTTACTGCGGCGACATCGACCCCGACTATGACGACGGGTTTGAGAACGGTATTCACGCCCTGTTTCTAGGCAATGACGACACTTCGGTCGACCCCGCGGAATGGAGCACCATCAGCGCGTGGGCCTGGGGTCTGAGTCGGGCAATGGACTACTTCGAAAAAGATGATGCGATTGATCACAACCGAGTGGCCGTCATCGGTCACTCCCGGTTGGGCAAGGCGTCACTTTGGGCGGGCGCGAACGACAAACGGTTTGCCCTCGCGATCTCCAACAACTCCGGTTGCGGCGGCGCGGCTTTGGCAAGACGTCGATTCGGCGAAACGGTTGCGCGCATCAACACCAGCTTTCCGCACTGGTTCAGCAACAGCCACAAACAGTATAACGACCGCGAAGACGAATTGCCGGTTGACCAACACATGTTGATCGCACTGATGGCGCCACGGCCCGTCTATATCGCCAGCGCAACCGAGGACCATTGGGCTGATCCTCACGGTGAGTTTCTCGCCGGAAAACACGCAGAGCCGGTCTATGCCCTTTTCGGTCAACAGGGGCTCGGTGTAGATAAACAACCGATGCCTGACCAGCCTGTCGGAGATACGATCGGTTACCACCTACGCACGGGTAATCACGACATCATTGCCTACGATTGGGCCCAGTATATGAACTTCGCCGACCGCCATTTTGGGCGGTGAAGGGATTCATTGCCCATGTCTGCCAAGGTGCGAGCCAAAAGAGGGACGCCGCGTTGCTTCATGACATGGGGACCCCCTTGCCAATGAACTTACGAAATTTCTCCGGATTGCCGTTGTCGTCGCCGTTGAGCAGGAAGAACAACATGCCGCAGTCGGAGATGTCCGCCACGCCGTGAGCATTCACTTCGATGCGTTCATAGAGCCAAGCGATATTGGGATCAGGGTGATCGCGCATCCAATACCATACCGAGAAGTCCTTGCTGGACGACCACAGGTTGTCGGGCGTGTGCTTATCGTTTTGATCTTGGATCTTGGTGTATTGTAGGCGGCCTTCCGCCAGCTCTTGAATATCCGACCAGTCGCGATGCCAAGGCCGCCTCTTATTGTTTTCGTTAAACGCACTGTGGGAAATGATATGAACGTGATTCAAGGCTTCGGCGTTGCCTTCAAAAATCACCTCCGCCACCGCCTGATAAACAAACTCCGACAACCCTGCATGGATAAAGAAGAGTGGATCCTCAGCGGTGGATTTGCCCATCTCGTCGGCCAGATTGCTGCACGCCTCATCGAGCTGCGGCCGGATGCGGAAAACCAGCTACTGATCAGTTGTGAGGGCGCCAAAGAGCGCTGGAGTTTCAACGACACGCCATTGTTTGATGTCACTACGCAGAGGAGCGTCGATGAAGTTGTTGTAGGAGCAATGGACCAGCTGCTCTTGCAGGCCGAATTGGGCGATGATGGCGAATGACGCCGGTGCCGCGCCCCAATCGTCGAGGTCGCCGATCGGCCACGAAGGCAACCCGCCGGGTCGCCGGTGCCCGTTATCCGCTTCACTGTTGCCGTCAAAACTCATCGCGATGCGATTGTTGTCATAACCTAGGGACTGGGCACCTGCCGCCAGAGAAGAATTTGTAATGAATTCATCTTCGAAGATCGATTGAAACGTAGGGAGAAAGATTGAATAAGCACAAAACGGCCCACTCAATCTAGGCCACAACAGATCAGCCCGAGTCCCTCGCGGTCGACCTTGGATCTCCTGAAACCATTAACAAGAATCCACCCCATGGGTGACGAAATTGGCCAAGTCGTGTTACGGCGAATAGGACACGCTCATCACCCTACAATTCGCCAAGCGCCTCAAATGCATGCTGATCAGCCTGAGCTTGGGCGCGCCAGAGTTTGGCGTAGGCACCGTCGGATTTGAGCAGTTCGTCGTGGGTGCCTTTTTCGAGAATACGACCGTGGGCGAGCACGACAATCTGGTCGGCACGGCGGACGGTCGAAAGCCGATGAGCGATCACCAAGGTCGTGCGCTCCTCCACCAGCATACCAAGAGCATGTTGAATGGCCGCCTCAGTGATCGTGTCCACGCTTGCGGTCGCTTCATCCAAAATCACCAGCGGGGGATTGCGCAGAATCACGCGGGCAATGGTGAGGCGTTGTTTCTCGCCTTGGGAAAGACGCACCCCCCTCTCGCCGATTTGCGTCTCCACGCTATCGGGTAGACTATTCACAAACTCCCAGGCAGCAGCCGCCTTCAGGGCGGATTCGATCTCCGCGTCCGTGGCTTCGGGACGGGCAAGTCGCAGGTTGTCGGCGACCGTGCCATTGAAGAGAAACGGCTCCTGCGCGACCAAGCCAACCTGTTGACGGAGTTCCATGAGCCCGAGCTCTCGCACGTCCACCCCGCCGATGGTCACCCCACCCGAGGTCACGTCGTAGTAGCGCAACATGAGGTTGGCCAACGTCGTCTTGCCGGCGCCCGTGTGGCCGACGAGAGCCGTCACTTTTCCAGCGGGCAGCTCGAGATCAAAACCCTCCATGATAGCAGGTCGATCGGGGTAACCGTAACTGACATTTGCAAACCGCACCGCTGGTACTCCGGATGGGAAGGGTTGGGGGTTTTCGGGTGGTTCAATCTCCAGCGGATGATCGAGAATCTCGAACACCCGATCACTGGACGCCTTGGCGGCAGCGAGCATTTGGTTGAGCTGGTTGAGGCGGCTCACGGGTTCGTAAACCAACGCCGCGTAGGCAAGGAAACTCACAAAATCACCAAACGTGAACGCCCCGCCTGTAGCCTGGCTCTCCATCAAGAGGGCACCACCCACTCCGACGACCGCCACCGCCCCCAAGCTGCTTAAAAAATTGGTCCCCGGGCCGTGCAGCGACCAGCGATACATCGCCCGGAGAGTCGTTTGCTGCACGGTGCGGGCGGCATCGCCAAATCTTCCCCGCTCCCGATCACCAAGGGCGAACGAGCTGATCAAACGATGGCCGGAAATGTTTTCCATCAGCAGACCATTGAGCGCGCCAGCGGCGTCTCGTGCATCGCGCCACAAACGGCGGCTGGCTTTGAAATGAAGTCTACCCAGATAAATCACCAACGGCAACGGAGCGAGCACCATGGCGGCCAACAGAGGCTGTTGCACGAACAGGATCGTGCTGATTCCGATCAGGGTCATGAGACTGACGGTTCCCTGCTCCGTGCCGTCGAGGAGCGCGCGTTCGACGTTTTGCACATCCTCGATTACGCGAGATGCGATCTCGCCCGTCTGGCGTTTGTCGTAATACCCCACCGGCAGGTCGAGGAGCCGGGAGTGCAGGTCGCCGCGTAGGTCGATGAGCACTTTTTGCTCGAGGTTGTTGTTCACCCGGATGCGCAGGGAGTTGAAAACATCCCGCAAAAAATAACAGCCCGTCAGGGCGGCAACGCCCCAGATCAACAGATCCTTGCGCCCTTCTCCAATGACATCATCGACGATCCACTTGATGACCTGCGGAATCGAAACGAGGAAAAGCGTGCTGCCGATGGCCAGGGCCAAAGTCAGCACGAACAGCCCCTTGTAGCGGAAGAGATAGCCTGCCACCCGTTTGAACGGGTTTTGGGCAGGCTTTGCCGCCGCACCGCCTTCTGCCTTTGCCGCCTGCGTCCGCAGACCTTTTCCACCATGTCGAATCATTACCTACACGGGGAACCCAACAACCCCGCCCCGTCGAGCTGCGTTTTCGATTCAGGCCGGAATTCCCAACCAGCAAATCTCGGCGGGGAAACACCTTGGGGGCTCAGAGTGAAATAAGATTGGCGAGCAGGCGGTAGGCGCCGGGCACGCCGGCGGGGAGTTCGCGGAAAAAGGACAGACCCGTATAAACGAAGTAACCTTCGCCGTGCTGGGCGACCAGTAAACTGCCCCTCGTTTGGGCCTCACCGGGATCCGCCATGCCGAGGAGGGGCGTGTAGGCGACATCCCATTCGCTGGGGAAATATAATCCGCGTTCCTGAACCCATCCGGCAAAGTCCGCCTCGGTTATTTTGTTCGGTCCCAACATCGCGGCATGCTCGCGGTCGAGCACCGTAACTTCCGCGGTTTCGTCCGTCACCCGATCGCGGCTCAGCCGAAATGGGTAAGGGCCGAGGTCGCCTTGCGGTAACCCACCCGTGGTGTTGTATTGGACTACGACGTTGCCACCGGATTGAACGAATTCCCACAGCACTTCGCGATAACTCATCAGGTTCGGTCGCGTATTGAAGGCTCGAATACCGAGCACGACCGCATCCAAATCCGCCAATCCTTCGGCCGTAAGATCAGCATCGGTCAACGGCCTCACATCATAGCCCATCAGGGTGAGTGCTTCGAGAGTGGTGTCGCCCGCTCCCGGCAAAAAACCCACCTGCTCTCCGCGGATTTCGAGATCAAAACTCATCGCCGTAAACGTGGCGGGAGGCTGCAGCATTTGCACCGGGATGTGGTCGTAGGCAACCACTTGGGGCGTCCGGTTAAACTGCCGCCCATCAACCGAGGCGCTCACCGCCAACTTCACCAATTCCACGCACCAGGGCGCCGTCACGGCAAACGTTGCTTCGGCCTTGTCGCCGACTGACGACAAAGTGAACGCCTGTTTGGCGGGGACTACCTTCCAGCCATCTGGAGCAGCAACGCTCAGGTCTCCGCTCAAATCGCCGCGCGCCGCCGTAGCCTGCACCGTCACCGCCCGGGTTTCGCCCAGAGCGAGGTGCCCAAGTTGCCCGACGAAGGAAACGGCTACCGGTGGAATCACTTGCAGGGTATCGCGCAACTCCCCGCGCACGCGGTCGCGGATCACCTGCACGGGTGACACCGGGAGCTCCAGCGTTTGCCCACCAACCTCAAATTCATAAATCATGGCATACGCCGCTTGGTTTTCCGGGGTGCCAATCAGCGTAGCGTCCGCCACTTGCGCCATGCCCGCCGTGCTGGGAAGCTCCAACCAATAAGGATGACTCAGGGACGTATTCAACGGAAGGCTACGGGATGCCTGCATTGATTCGTTTTCGTTCACGCGCAGCGACTGGCCGACAGACAGGTCATTGCCGTCAGCGTCAGCCAAGTAGCGGACACCCAACCACTCGACCTCGACAGGAAAGGGCTCTCGCATCACCACGGTGTGGGTCAGGTTAAGTTCTTCATCCGGCGCAACCCGTGCTTGCGGAAGCGTGGCTTCAACATGGAGTCCGAGGCACGCCACCAGTATTTGGTCCAACTGGGTGTGTTTCTCCGCCACGACCATGTCACCCGCGGGTAGGCCGCTCATTGCACGTCGCACCTCCAGCAAAGCGGAGACAGATCGGCCGGGCTGACGGGGATCAAACCCGGCAATGATCGTGTTCAATTGGGCCGCGATCTCTTTGCCGCCCTCTAATCGCGACCAACGATCGGAAACGTCATCCATGAGATCGGAGGCCGCGGGTTCTCCTTCGAGATGCACGAACTGCTCCGTTGCACTGCCACGGGTGCCTACGGCGCCAAATCCCTGACTGCGATGTTCCGAGCGCGAGCGCGCGGCGATTTCTCCAAACGATTCGCCGCGCACAGCATTATACCCACCAACATCAAGCGTGAGGGCATTGGGAAACCCAGGACCGCCTCTACGCCAAGCGTTCCAAACCACCCGCTTGGGCTGCCAGGGAGCGAGGTGCCCCAATTCATCCGCAAAAGAATCCGGATTATTCGCCAGTGCAAAGGCCTCGACCGCCAATACCGCAGATGCCGTGTGGTGGCCGTGCGTGCCGCCGGGAGTGGGCGAAAAGCGGGTCACAATCACATCGGGTCGAAACTGTCGAATCACCCGCACGGTATCCTCTAATACCTACCCCCTATCCCAAACGTTCAACGTCTCTGCAGCGCTTTTGGAGTAACCAAAATCATTGGCTCGGGAGAAAAACTGCCGGCCCCCATCGATTCGCCGCGCGGCCAACAACTCCTGGGTGCGAATCACGCCTAGTGCATCGCGCAATTCGGGGCCGATGAGGTTTTGTCCGCCATCGCCGCGCGTAAGCGGCAGGTAAGCCGTTGCGTAGTGGCGTCCATTGGCGAGATAGGCGATGAGCCGAGTATTTTCGTCGTCAGGATGGGCGGCCAAATAGAGCACCCGACCCGTTTCGCGGAGCCGTTGGAGCTCTTCGAGAATCGATCCCGCACCGGGCGGGGAAATTTGAGCCTGAGCCATCGCGCCAAGCACGAACAGAGGGGTGAGCAGACGCGAGAGCGAAGAGAGTTTGGAGAAAAACACAGGGAATTCGATGAAAATGGAAGACCTTTGAAAGAGGGAGCCAATAGTGATGGAGGCTATTCCGGAGACGACTCAGTTCTCCGGGTTGATCGGGCAGATTGCTAGGGTAAATCTTTGCGATACCGAATCTCTTCAAACGCCTGCTCCCCGAAATTGAAGCTCTTCTTTCTACCATCGGATCGGAATCCATTCCTCTCGTAAAACGCGATTCCTCGAGCGTTGGTAGCCAGCACCCATAGGTAAACACAATCGGCGGAAAGGCTCTTTTCGATCACTTGCCAGAAGACGGTTCCGACCCCGGTGCCATAAAAACGCGGGTCCAGATAAATCGCTTTCAGTTCGGCTGAATCTGGCGTGTCTTCATCGCGAGGAGCACCGATACTCAGAAACCCAATGACTTCCGATTCCACGCTCTCTACCACGAAAACCTTTCTGTTCTTTTCCAAACGCGAGCGCCACATCTCCTCCCGTTTCATCAGGTCCAGAGAGTTCAGTAACTCCGCCAACATAATGTCCCGGTATGCAACTTGCCATGATTGCACATGAATCTCGGCAATACGGCCAACGTCTTCAATTTTCGCTCTTCTGATTTTCATGACGCGCGATAACAAGAGTCACCAAGCGGCCCCTGCCCCGCCGGCGCAAACCCTGACCTCAGTCTTCCGGGGTAAAGAGCTGTTCAATCGGTCGCTCAAAAACCTCCGCAAGTTTAAAGGCCAACGGCAGACTCGGATCGTATTTCCCCGTCTCGATCGCGTTGACGGTTTGTCGCGACACCCCCAGCCGCGTAGCCAGATCAGCCTGCGACCAAGAATTACCGACTCGTAGTTCTCGCAGTTGGTTTTTCATCGGTAACGCGCCGTCGCTTGAGCCACCCCGACACACCAGAAGATGAACACCGAGATATAGGCTCCGCCCAACTCCAGTCCATGCGGATAATTTTCCAGCCCCACCCCATTGGCGTTCAATACGTTCACGGCGGTGCCGACGATGATCGTGCCCGCCAACCCAAAGGCGAATGCCTTGAGCTGAATTCGCCGTTCCAGTTCGTCCAATTTTTGGAAGGTGCCCCAGAGCACGCGCAGAAAAATAACCCCGGGCAAAATCGGCAACAGCTTCAACCAAACCCGCGGCGCCGGATCCCATTCCGGATGCTTCCGCACGACAAACAAGGTGATCAAGTAAGTGGCCGTGGAGAGGAACAGCCAAACATTGGCTTTCATCCCCCGTTTAAATTTAGCCACCCGGTAAGCCTTTGGCTCGGCAGGACAATCTTTCGTTTCAGTCATGATGAGATAGTGTAAAGGAAACTTGTCATATGTCAAGTAAGCTTTACATAAAAGATGCTCCCCTTGGGGTCCACGCGGCCTTTAGAAAGTAGATAGAGCCTGTCTCCAAATCAGCAACCTATTGAATGCAAATAGGATACGATAAAATAAAGTAACCAAAACCGGACGAAAAGTCTGGTTTCGGCCTAAAAACGGGTTCTATAATGAGGCATGAAAGAAAAAAAGGAACCCGTCAGGGCAGAATTTGGCTTTCAAAGTTGGCTGCGTCCAGCCCTTCCTTCGGTGAGCCCTAATGTGGATTACCATCGTTTCCGCGAGCAACTTGAAGCGACGGACCGGTTACTGCGCGACAGTCGCCTTGAAGCCATGGTGATGGATTTTGCGCTGGAAGGCTGGCGTGAAAACCCATCAGCGGCCGATGTGGATCGTCGCTTGCGCGGTGCGATTCCGGCACTGCGCGTGTCGGTGTTGCACGCGATGACGGGTCGTCAGTCGCGGCGTCACCGCATGCCCAAAGGGGCCCGAGCAAATCATCGCTCGCATTGAGCGCATGCTCACGCAACTGCCTCTCGTGATCCAACAAGCGCACGAACGCATCATCGGTGAGCGACGCGTCGCTGACGCCGAGAAGATCATGAGTGTTTACGAACCGGAAACCCTCGTGATCGTGCGCGGCAAAGCCGGTCGGGCAGTGGCGTTTGGCCATCCTCTGCTGATCAGCGAAACGCTGGGCGCGTTGATCAGCGACTGGCAACTGCACGAACAGCGTGTCCCCGCCCAATGGCCACAGGTGCAAACCAGCCTCAAGCGCCAAGACAAGGATGACCTGAGGGCACCGATCATCGCGGTGGTCGGAGACTGCGGCACCGCGAGCAAGCAAGGCTCCAAGCTGCTCGCGGCGGCCGGCATCTACGATACGATGCGACGGGTCCGCGCAGTCCCGCCGAACTCAACCGCGCGCCTGCAGGAAGAACCCTTTGGCGAACTGCAAAAACGCCGGAGATCGACCGAGGCGCACATCGCCATCTTAAAACAACGCCAAGGCGCACGGCTCCGAAACAGAGGTTTCGCCAGCCGCGAGCGTGCCGTGGCCTGGAGCGTAGTGGGCCACAACCTCTGGCTCATCGCTCGCCTCCTCGCCGCAGCGCGAACGGCCCTGCCAGCTGCGGCGTAGCGCACAACGCGAGCTCACACCCCTGACCCACGGGCGGCTTTGCCTTGCAAAGATTACCAAGAAAACAATCTAAACGCACCCTTTGGAACCCCTCACGGGCCTTCACCATGCCCAACAGATGTCTCTGAGCGCTCTGTGGCCCGACCAAATCTACCTCTTGCGCGCAAATCCCAGATTCTGGGACAGGCTCTAGATACCTCCGGCTACCCGATTAGGCGATCTGTCTTGAATTTCGTGATAGAGCATAATAATATTCATAACGTATGGGAAAGTATTTTACAACAGAAGATGCGGCAAACTATCTGGGTGTAACTCCCTCTCGGATTCGTCAACTTATTGCCGAAGAACGCCTTGAGTCTGAGAAATACGGCAGAGATCACATGATTAAGGAAAGCGAACTAGCCAATTTTGCAAAGCATGGAAAAAAGAAACGAGGAAGGCCAAAAAAGAACAGCGAATAAACTTGCGTTTGCGTTAGAAATTATGTAGACTCTGCATCTATGGCAACAGCACTAAAAAAACCCGATGATATTGGTATTCACTTGCCAACTAACCGTAAGCCAATTGTTACATTACATGGCGATACGCGAGACATTATTCATCAACTTCCAGATGATACTTTTCAATGCGTAATGACTTCACCGCCATATTGGGGTGTTAGAGACTATGGTGTTGAGAATCAGATTGGAGCTGAACCAGATTTACACCAATATATAAGCCACCTAGTGGGAGTATTTCGTGAAGTTCGCAGGGTATTGAAGCCTGATGGTACGTTCTGGCTGAATATCGGTAATACTTACTCCTCCGGCGGTAGAAAATGGCGAGATTCCGATGATAAAAACAAAGGACGTGCTATGTCTTATCGCCCACCGACTCCGCCCGGATTAAAGAAAAAAGATTTGATAGGTGTGGCTTGGCTATTGGCCCTTGAGTGCCAGAAAGATGGTTGGTACTTGCGTAACGATATCATATGGAATAAACCAAATTGTCAGCCTGAAAGCGTAAAGGACCGCTTAACCGTATCACACGAATATATTTTTATGTTTTCAAAATCTGAACGTTATTATTTTGACCAAGATGCCATCAAAGAAAACACAACAAATGGTAATGGAAGAAAGAACAAAAGAACTGTCTGGCCAATAAATACTGAACCATGCCCAGAGGCTCACTTTGCAGTATTTCCTAGAGCGTTGGTTCGACCCTGTATTTTAGCTGGTAGCAGAAAAGGGGATATTGTGCTTGACCCATTTTATGGTGCTGGAACAGTTGGCATTGTTACTAAAGAACTTGATAGAAAATGTGTGGGCATTGAGCTAAATGACGAATATGTAGACATAGCAGATAAACGAGCGGAAATAGTCCAAGCTTCTTTTATTCCTGAGGTATGATAAATTCCCACTCGGCATGAACACGACAATAGTCTTTGCTCAAGTTCTTAATCTGTAATTTTCTTTCCCCACCACCATCAAAATACAAATTTAGTATTGTTGTATCTTGTCTATCCCGGACATAACAATAGCCCGGCTTCGGGTATTGTCTACTGTCCAGTTTCATCTCAAGCTCTCCATTGAGAGCAAGCTCTAGTACGGATATTGGAATTTCTACAAGTTCATATTTCCAGTGTGGTGCCTTTTGAAGAGCACGGAGGGTGAAAATTTTTTCATAGCTTTCCATATGCCTCAAAAACTGATTTCTTAAACCTTTGAGGTCAGATGGGTTGTCTCCCCAATCTCCTTTCCCCAGCTCCATGAATTTGCTTATCCATAGCGTTTGTTCTTTTATATTCTTATTTGCTTGTGTTTTTAATGATAACTGAACGCCATTAACTGTAACATCATGACCAGGATTACCTTTTGGGGCTAATTCTGCTTTGTGTCCACTCAGGTTTAAAACATTTACAAGAACATACTCAAATTTATCTTTACTGAATGGTTCTGACGAGAAGCTATGATGAACGCGCATTGCATCACCGAAGTTTTGCAATGTGATTTCATCAAATAGGTCACTTTTATTTAGAGTAAATTCATGATCGGCAGAATATACGGAAACGACACGTTGAATCCAGTGTAATTGGCCCGCAGTCAAATCAGGGATTGTATGGACTAATGATTCTATTATTTTTAATCTATCGTCGTTCATATGCCTCTCGTTTTTTTCTCGCCTAGAGCCTGTCCCAAAGCGACAACGTGTTGGATTTTAGCAGGATATACCAGAAAAAAGCGACCGAAACCGGACGAAAAGTCTGGTTTCGGCCTAAAAACGGGTTCTATAATGAGGCATGAAAGAAAAAAGGAACCCGTCAGGGCAGAATTTGGCTTTCAAAGTTGGCTGCGTCCAGCCCTTCCTACGGTGGGCCCTAATGTGGATTACCATCGTTTCCGCGAGCAACTTGAAGCGACGGACCGGTTACTGCGCGACAGTCGCCTTGAAGCCATGGTGATGGATTTTGCGCTGGAAGGCTGGCGTGAGAACCCAGCAGCGGCCGATGTGGATCGTCGCTTGCGCGGTGCGATCAAGGCACTGCGCGCGGGTCGGTGTTGCCCGCGATGACGGGTCGTCAGTCGCGGCGTCACCGCATGCCCGAAGGGGCCCATCATCGCTCGCATTGAGCGCATGCTCACGCAACTGCCTCTCGTGATCCCACAAGCGCACGAACGCATCATCGGTGAGCGACGCGTCGCTGACGCCGAGAAGATCATGAGTGTTTACGAACCGGAAACCCTCGTGATCGTGCGCGGCAAAGCCGGTCGGGCAGTGGCGTTTGGCCACCCTCTGCTGATCAGCGAAACGCTGGGCGCGTTGATCGGCGACTGGCGACTGCATGAATAGCGACCCCCCGCCGAATGGCAACAGGTGCAAACCAGCCTCAAGCGCCAAAACAATTATGACCTGAGTGCCCCGATCATCGCGGTGGCCGGAGACCGCGGCACCGCGAGCAAGCAAGGCTCCAAGCTGCTCGCGGCGGCCGGCATCTACGATGCGACGTGTCCGCGCAGTCCAGCCGAACTCAATCGCGCGCCTGCAGGAAGAACCCTTTGGCGAACTGCAAAAACGCCGGGGATCGACCGAGGCGCGCATCGCCATCTTAAAACAACGCCAAGGCGGACGGCTCCGAAACAAAGGTTTCGCCAGTCGCGAACGCGCCGTGGCCTGGAGCGTACTGGGCCACAACCTCTGGCTCATCGCTCGCCTCCTCGCCGCAGCGCGAACGGCCCTGCCAGCTGCGGCGTAGCGCACAACGCGAGCTCACACCCCTGACCCACCTCGGTGGGCGGCTTTGCCTTGCCCGATTACCAAGAAAACAACCTAAACGCACCCTTTTGAACCCCTCACGGGCCTTCACCATGCCCAACAGATGTCCCTGAGCGCTCTGTGGCCCGATCAAATCTACCTCTTGCCCGGCAAATCCCAGATTCTGGGACAGGCTCTAGATAGGTATGCAAAAAACGTCCATAGTAGTCCTGATTGTTGCGCTTCTGGTTACTGTCTTAGTAGGGACAGGATGTGGCCACATGACCCGTCCGAACCTGCAGGACCAATGCGCCGGGCACACGGTGATGGAACCGAATACAGCCATCGTGACTTACCCGAATTTCGAAGGCCACTGGCGACCCACCGATCGAGAGATTTGGTCCATGGAAACAAAGCTCCAAAAATACTTCATCAACCCGACCATGCAGTTGGGAAACGCGTCCTATTCCGGGAATCCTCCACCCTAGTCATCAGGATTTAGCATAGCCGACTACTACGTCAGCTACGAAGCTTACCAAGAGACTGATCGAGGCGTCAGGCTATCACAAAGAGGACCAACACGCTGCCGATTGGCTCAAAGGTGAAACGTTGAAAAATACTCGCCGTGAGGAGCACCCCGATGCCGAAATTATCTTCACGCTTTTACCATTCGGCGGCGGCACCTGGACCTTTAAGGCGCTCTACAACGCAGATACTCGCAAACTCCTGAAATTCGACTACGGCGCACCACTCTGAAGTAAATTCGTGTTGACTCGTGTCCATTCGTGGTTAGAAAAAAGCTCTGTGAAAAACGAATGCCATTTCTCGGATGATCGGGTGCACCGCTACTCGCTGATTCATCGGCTCAACCCTCTCATGGGTGGCAATCGCCTGATGTTGTGGATCGGGCTGAATCCCAGCACTGCCGACGAAGAGAAACTCGACCCGACCCTCACCCGCATCGCACGGTTTTCGGAACGCGAAAAGATGGATGGTTTTTGGATGGGCAACCTGTTCGGCATGCGCGCCACTGCCCCCGCGGTCATGAAAGCCGCGTCGTACCCTAACGGCCCCGGCAATGATGCCGCACTCCTGGAAGCCGCTTCCAAGTGTGAGAAAATCGTGGCCGCCTGGGGGGTGCACGGAGAATTCCTCAACCGAGCTGACCACGTTGTGAAGCTACTCGCCGACTACGATCTCTGGTGTGTCGGCACGACCAAGGATGGCCATCCTAGACACCCCCTCTATGTCCGCGCCGACAAACCGCTCACGCGGTGGGAACCAGTGTCCGGGGATCAGCATAGTTGACCACCTGCAGCCCCGGGACCCGCGTAAAGTGTACCGAGTTGCGAGTAAGTAAGGGGACGTTGTAAGCAAGGGTAGTCGCGGCAATCCACGTATCGTTGGAGCCTATCGTCCTGCCACTTGATCTCAGCAGGCGTGATATGGATCCAAATTGGACTGCGACCGAATCGTCGACGGATAGTATCGGGTATCGAGCTCGAATCTCCCGAATCAACGGGTGATCAGGGTCAGCGAATCCTTCAGCGTATTCTCCCAAAACCATGGCCGGGAGATATATCGACTCCGTGGGATTCGCCCGAATCCAATCCGCCGCAACCTTATGTCGTTCCGAACGAATTCCTTTCTGCAGATCGATGAGGAATGTGGTGTCCGCAGCGATCATTGATCCCATTTGCTTTTGGCAGGCAGATCATTCGCTTGTTGCTCATCGAGATAGTCGAGGTCGACACCCTCCACTTCATCGTCGCCCAACGACAACCGCCACCGCAACAATTCTGCGGCGTTGCCCTTTTCCTGGGGCCATGTCGCTCGCTTGATTACTTTGGAAAACGACTCCGATTCACGCTGTCGGGCTGACCGCAATCGTTCATAAGCCTCCATATCGACGGAAATGGTTTTCGTAGCCATGCATGTATGCATGCATGCAGATTATAATACGTCAAATGATATATATTATACTACTGAATATCAACATCTTAATTGGTTTTAAATTAAAATACCGAAATCCGATCTACTCTGGCTTCTTAGCTCCGAGCATGCCGACGGTGTAGCCGTGTTCACGCAGGAAACGGGTCGCGCGGGCATTGATGATAAGGAGGATCACCAGATTCAAAAATGGCACCACCATACCCATGGCCATGAGGACGATCAGGATCAGACTGATGTTCAACCCTCGCGACATCCGCATGATCGCCCAGACGGTAAAACGCTGCCCCGAGCACACTTGCTCGGCACGGGTTGATTCTTCGGTGTTTTCTGTCACGATGCCTTCTGGCGGTCGACGGGTTGGAAAAGGGTCTGGTCGGGAGAAGTTTACATCCACCTTCGCTAAGGCTTCGGCGGACTGGTCGTTACACTACGTAGAACTTATCAACGACGCTGACCCTGGGCTCTATTCAGCAGGCTTGATGCGGACGAGGAGGTCTTTGCTTTCGACAGTGTCGCCGACTTCGACGGTGACTTCGCTTACCACACCATTGCACGGGGCGTAGACGGTGGTCTGCATCTTCATCGCTTCCATCAGGAGGATCTTTTCACCCTTCTTGACCTTGCCGCCGATGGTCGCGGAAAGCGACGCGATGAGGCCCGGAATCGGAGCACCCACTTGGCTGGTGTCCGCGGGATCGGCTTTGGCCCGTGTTTTGGTGGTTGCGGAAACACTCTTGTCTGTGATCACGAGGTCACGGGCGATGCCGTTGAGTTCGTAACTTACCACACACTTTCCATCCTTGTCGGCCTCGCCGACACTAATAAGGCGAATGATCAACACTTTGCCCTGTTCAATTTCGACGGAGATTTCCTCGCCGGGTTGCAGACCGTAAAAGAACGTCGAGCTCGGTAATACGCTCACGTCAGCGTATTGTTGACGGTGCTTCCTGTAGGCGTCGTGAACCTGTGGATACATGAGGTGCGAGAACAACTCATCGTCTGTCGGCTCGGTCTTGAGCTTGACGGCCAACTCGCGGCGGAGTTCCCCCATGCCCTTGGCGATGGCTTTCTCGCGAGCAGCCTTGGAGCGCTTGTCGACCTTCTTAGCCTTGCGCTGGGCGGCAGCGTAGCGCGTCCGTGCCAGCTTGTGTTTCTCCGGTCCCAGCACCGCCTTGGAAAGCGGAATCGGCCAGCCTCCGTCGGGCCAACCGAGGCCGCCCAGAAGCATATCAATAACACTCTCCGGGAAGGGTATGCTGCCGGGCTCGATGTTCACAACATCCGCGGCCTTGATTCCCTTGGAGAAGAGGAACAGGGCCATGTCTCCCACCACCTTAGATGACGGGGTGACTTTTACGATGTCGCCAAACAGTTGGTTAACCTCCGCGTAGATGCGGGCGATCTCACTCCAACGGTGACCCACTCCCATGGAGTTGGCCTGCTCCTTCAGGTTGGTGAATTGGCCACCCGGCATCTCGTGCAGATAAACATCGGCGGAGCCGCTCTTCGGCGCGGTATCGAACGGGGTGTAAATCGGCCGAACCTGTTCCCAATAGTCGGAAAAGCGATTGAGCTGGCCGAGGTCGAGCTTGGTGTCACGTGGCGTGCCTTGGAGGGCGGCGACGATTGAGTTGAGGTTGGGTTGTGAGGTGCTGCCACTCATGGAGGCGAGCGCCAGATCGACCACATCCACGCCGGCATCGGAGGCGCGCAGAATCGAACCCGCATTGATACCGCTGGTATCGTGCGTGTGGAAGTGGATCGGGAGGCCAACTTCGCTGCTTAGAGTCTTCACGATCTTCTGAGCCGCATAGGGACGGCAAAGGCCCGCCATATCCTTGAGGGCGATCATGTGAGCGCCCATCTTTTCGAGCTCCTTGGCGAGCTGGACGTAGTATTTCAGATCAAACTTGTCACGCTTCGGATCGAGGATATTTCCGGTATAACAAACGGTGCCTTCACAAACCGCATGGGTGTCGCGAGCCGCTTCCATCGCGACCCGCAGACTGGGCAGATAGTTGAGCGAATCGAAGATCCGGAAAATATCCATGCCACTGGCCGCGGCGTGTTTAACGAATCCCGCCACGACGTGATCTGGATAGTTGGTGTAACCGACCGCGTTGGCTCCCCGCAGGAGCACCTGGAAACAAATGTTAGGCACCCGCTCGCGAAGCTGACGTAGTCGGTCCCAGGGATCCTCATTGAGGAATCGCATGGCCGTGTCGAACGTCGCCCCGCCCCACATCTCCAGCGAATACAATCCGGGAACGTCGCGCGCCAAGGCCGAGGCGCTCGCCAACATATCGAAGGTGCGCACGCGAGTGGCCATGAGCGATTGATGCGCATCGCGGAAGGTCGTGTCGGTGACCAGGAGGCGTTTCTGTTTTCGCGTCCACTCGGCAAATTTTTCGGCGCCCAACTCCAACAGTTTCTGCCGTGTGCCGGCAGGCGGTTCGTTGCGGTGGTTATACGGAGGAGGAACCGGACTGGGGAACGATTTTTCGGGTTTGAAGCCCTTGGCGTGCGGATTGCCATTTACCACGACTTCACCGATAAAGTTAAGCAGGCGGGTGGCGCGGTCACGGCGGCGTTTGAACCGGAATAGCTCGGGTGTCGTATCGATGAGCGTCGTCGTGGCCTGACCGGTCCGGAAGGTGGAATGAGTTACAACATTCTCCAAGAACGGGATGTTCGTTTTCACGCCCCGGATGCGGTATTCCGCGAGAGCCCGGTGCATCCGGGCCATGGCGATCTCATAGGTCGGCCCGTAGGCTACCAACTTGGCCAACATGGAGTCGTAGAACGGAGTAATCACGGCGCCCGCGAAGCCCATACCGCCGTCGATGCGGATACCCAGACCGCCCGGCGAACGGTAAGCCATGAGGCGACCGTAGTCGGGCATGAATTTGTTTTCCGGGTCTTCGGTGGTGACGCGGGATTGCAGGGCGAACCCACTGCGGGGCACATCAGCCTGCTGCGGCATGCCCACTTCGGGCGAATGAAGGGAATGTCCCTGCGCCACCAGGAGTTGGGTCCGCACGAGGTCGAGTCCCGTCACGACCTCAGTGACTGTATGCTCCACTTGGATACGCGGGTTCATCTCGATAAAGAACCACTCGTGACGATCGAGATCGTAGAGAAATTCCACCGTGCCCGCGTTGTCATACTTGATGGACCGGGCCAAATTGGCAGCCGCCTCGCACAACTCCGATACGACATTCTCCGGCAAACCGAAACTGGGAGCGACCTCGATCACCTTTTGGTGCCGGCGCTGCACGGAACAGTCACGTTCGTGGAGGTGGATCACGTTGCCGTGTTTGTCACCGAGGATCTGCACCTCGATGTGCTTGGCATTCTGAATGTATTTCTCGAGGAAGACCGCCGAGTTGCCGAATGCGCGCTCGGCTTCGCCTTGGGCCTCATCCAACAGAGGCTCCAATTCCGCCGCAGTCTTCACAATGCGCATCCCACGTCCGCCGCCACCGAAGGCTGCTTTGATGATGAGTGGGAATCCAATTTTTTTCGCGATCTTCTTGGCTTCGGCGCGATCACTGACGGCGTCTTCCGTTCCCGGCAATACGGGCACACCCACCTTCTGCGCCATGGCGCGGGCCGCGGTTTTGTCGCCCATGTTATCGAGGAGATCGGGACGAGGTCCCACCCACACGATACCGGCCTCTTCACAAGCGCGGGCGAAGTCGGGATTTTCCGAGAGGAACCCGTAACCCGGATGGATCGCGTCGACGCCGCGCTCCCGGGCAATACCGAGCACGCTATCAATATCAAGGTAAGCGGCCACGGGGCCCTTGCCCGCCCCTACCTGGTAGGCCTCATCCGCCTTAAAGCGATGAATGCAAAATCGATCCTCTTGGGCGAACACGCCCACGGTGCGTAATCCCAGCTCGGTTCCGGCCCGAAAAATACGGACAGCAATTTCAGAACGATTAGCCGCCATGAGCTTGGCGACCGGACGAATGGCGGGTGGGTTTGATGCTTTCATTATCGAGAATCGGGGGAATCAACGAACGGGACCTTTCAGCGAAGCACCCGACCCGGCCTCAGCAAGGACTTCCGTGTTTTCACCGCAAAAACACCTGAAATTGGTCATATTTAGGTATAGTTAACTAAACTGTTGACATATCATCAATTGATTAGTCATCAAATTACATGGTCACAGATCCTGCAACCGAACTGGTGATAAACACGGTGAGTGCGAGCAATGCGCTGCTGCGGGCGAGTCGGCGGGTGTTCCGGCCCTTCGGGATTTCCGAGGCCCAATTTAATGTCCTGCAAGTGCTGCAGGATGCCGACAAACAGCTCTCGCAACGGGAGTTGAGCGACATCCTGATCGTCGACCGTTCCAACATCACCGGCTTGATTGATCGCATGGAGAAAGCCGAATGGGTGAAGCGTCAGCCCGCCCCCGGAGACCGGCGGGCCTATCGGGTGGCTCTCACCCCGGAGGGACGAAAGCTCTGGCGCCAAGCCAATACCGCCTACTTTCAGGCGACCGCACGGGTAACGGTAAATCTCACCTCCGCCCAGATGAGAGCCATGTCGGCAGCCCTCCCCATCCTCGAGCGCAGCACACACGCACTGGAGCGAGAACTCGCTGCGACAGATTGATCCTTTCGGAAACCCAAACTCCCACCTTCATGTCATCCTTGGATAATAATTCCCGTCGTATTGAAAATCTTGAGACTGAAGTAGAAAAACTTAGGCGGCGAATTTCTTGGCTGGAGACCCAACCCGGGTTCGATCCGAAGGTCTCAACACCACCGACTAAGACACCGGCAATACCGACCGTCCCACCCCCTCGCGCCGAATCGGAACCTTTGCACGTTCCTGCGCCCGCGACGGCATCGGCAAATCCGAGCACCGAGACCCATGACCCTGTTCCCGTTCCCGTTCCACCGGTTACGCGGCCCTTGCAACCCCCGCCCCTCCCTCGCAAGTCGCGCCTGAAAGAGCTGCTCACTGCGATGCACCTCGTGCCGCCTAGCGTGGGAGAAAGCGGTGAGGCTCAAATTGGCGGGTGGTGGGCCACGCGCGTCGGCGCGTTGATTGCGGTAATCGGAGTCGTGTTTTTCGGCGTCTATGTTTCGGCTTATACAACTCCTTTGGTGCGTTGGTTGGAGCTCCTCACTATCGCAGTTGGCGTCACGATCGCAGGAGGATGGTTGGAGCGCAAGGCGCTGCGGGTCGGACCGGTGATTACCGGCGCGGGTCACGCTTTGTTTTTCTTTTCCGCCTTCGCCGCCTATGCGGTTGATCCAGTTAAAGTGGTCGCTTCGCCGATAGTGGCGGCCTTGTTGCAGGCGGGTGCAGTAGCCTACATCGGGTGGGCGGGATGGCGGCGCAATTCACCTACGACGGTCACCATGGGCGTATTGTTGGGCTACGTTTCCGCATTTTTTGCTGTGTTCGAAGACTTCCATAACATGGCGGCGGTTGCCTGTCTGTTGTTGGCCACTATCGCGGTGGTTTTGGCGCAAAAACGCGATTGGCGGATTCCGGTTTATTTGAGCGTAGTCCTGACGCCGGTTTTGACCATGGCCCGAATTATAGCGGAGCGGAACGATCTAGGTCCATTTCAGCTCTATGGTTTAGTGCTCGCGGGAATGGCCATTCACTTCTCGTTGGCATATTTTCCCATCACCCGAGAGGGGGAACTACCCAAACGCCTGCGACGATTCCAGACTGTCAATATTTCCCTGTCGTTACTGGCCGGACTCGTCGCGACAGGTTTTGGAATGGATCATGTTTCGGTAGCGGGTTATTTCGCCGGGGCTGGCATGCTTCTCCTCGCGCTCACATTTTGGGTCGGGCAAAAGCTGCCGGGCGATCGCTTCGTAAGCACGTTGGGCGTCAAGGCGGCCTCGCTTTTTGCTCTCGCGGCTATGGCCCACTTTGACGCCCGGACCCGATGGATTGCTTTGCTGGTGGAAACCGTGGTGCTGGTGGTGGCGGCGCATCGATCGGGGCGCAACGCGCTTCGATTCACTGCCCTCGGCGTGTGGTTGGTCTCGTTGGGGTTCTTTGCCGAGGATGCGATAGAGCTGTATCTCGACATCATATCCGCGGACGGATTGGCGGCGTTAATCTATGTGGTGGCGAGTGTGGTGACCTTCGATTTTTTGGCCCGGCAATGGAGATCGACTCAACCGTCTTCCTCCACCGCCGAGTGGCTGCTGGGCGCATTGGCGGCCTTGCCCCTGTGGATGCTGTGTGCCGATGGATTTAATGAATCCTGGATTACCGTGGGCAGCACGGCTTTCGCTTTTGGACTGGGCGGGTTCGCCATGTGGCGTCGCACGCGTGTCGCGATTCCCGCGGGATTAGTCGCTTTCGTAACCGCACAACTCGCCATTCAGTTCTTCAACGAATCTCGATTAGACACCATCTGGTTGTGGGCGGGCTCCATTCCGATCGGTCTGGGAGCATTGGCAGTCGGTGCCTGGATGACCAAGCGAAAAGTCCTGAGTGAATCATTTACTCCGACCCAAACCACCCTTTTAGGAACAGTATTCGTGGTGTTGGGAGCAGCGGCGTTAACCGGGGCATTCCTGCAAATTCTTTCGATTCAAAAGGCACTGGCCGCGACAGCACTCATGGCGATCGCAATAACCACCGGCGGACTGCGCATGCGGGGAACTGCGATGGTATTGGGTGGTATGATGAGTCTGGCGACGGGAGTTGTTCTGCTGTTGGTGCACGATCCCCTCGCTATCAACCATATTGGCGGGGGACCGGGTATCAGAATCATGGCCATAGCCGTGCCCGTCATCTTGATCCTCGGCAGCCGTCACGAAAATCAAGAAAGACTCCGACACGGACATGCTTTGGTCGCATTGGTAGGAGTGCCTCTCTCAATGGTGGCGGTCGGCAATGTGTCGGCACTCGTCTCGACGCTGTCGATTACCGCCATCGGGGCGGTTTTCAGCGTGATCGCCCACCGCTGTCGCGTGCCCATTGCCTACGCTGCCGCAAGCGCCCTGGGGCTGCTCGAGCTCATTGCCCGCTGCGAGACCCCATGGATCCGGGCAGAAGGTTCCACGGTCGCGTTGCTAGGCGTGACGGTGCTCGTCTTGGCTGTCGCGATTCAACCGCTATGGGCTTTGCGCAGCGGACTCGCATTGCCCAAGGGACTCCAACGCACATGGACGATTGCCCACGTCATTGCAGCAGCTTGGGCCTTCTCCGTAATTGCGCTGGAGGGTCGTGCGCCGTGGCAAGACTACGGCAGCGTTCTATGGGCGATCGGCGGCATGTTGTTTTTTGCGATGGGAGTCTGGATGCGTGCTCGCAGTCATCGTATCGCAGGACTCGTTCTACTGGTGCTGTGTATTCCGAGAGTGTTCGTCCACGATATAGAGGAGGCCAAGCACCGCATCGCAGCGTTTATCGTGCTCGGCCTCTTGTTGCTGTGGGTTGGTTTCTCCTACCAAAAATTCCGGGGCTTTATCGATGGGACTCCCTCAAAAAAATCTGACCCGGAATAACAAACCTGAATTCAGATCTGCTCGTTGGAGACGTTAGTTACTACCCTCGGACTCTTCGACCGAGTTTCTTTTTTTTCGGACCTATCCCGCGAGGATGACCTGATTCGTCTATGGCGTGTGAAACTTGTGCAGTAGCAATGGAAGGAGACAAAGAATCAAACCCACCGCACCATAAACCCGGAAACGTCCTGAGCGATTCAACGCCTGAAGTGAGCTCAGGATCCCCCAGAACAATGCAGGGCAGAGTTAATATAAACGCATCCCCCTCACTACCGGGAAACCGCTTGAGTGCGTAGGGAGTTCCAATCGCAAGAATACCCAAAACGATCCCGATTTGTCCGAAATCTCAGCGCTTCTTTTGGGACTGATCCTCGGCCGAGTATTTGAACGATGCGGTGTCCGCAGATTTGGGAATGGGTTCGGAATCATTTTCCGTCACGGTCGGCTTACCCTCAATATGCTCGATCAAAGTCTGCAAAAAGAGCCGTATCTCGTTCGCCGCCGCTTCTTCAACCACAACCCTGAATTTCTCGTTACCTCTGATATCATAAAACGCGTAGTAGTTAATTTTGGGCGTTCCCCGAATCGCCAGAACCAAAAACAAAATCGCGGCCTGATATGCAATCTGTAGCTCGGGTATAGTTCGATAGACAGTGACTGCGACAATTCCACATAGGATCGTAAAAATCGCCGAGATTAACACAAGTAAGCTGGAATGCCGAGACACAGCTTGGTAATCGGGAGACAAGCTTCGAAGCTGGATTGATTGCCCCTGCGTTTTGCCAAAAACATAACTCGTTATTTCAAGAGAATCTTCGTGCAAGAGGAAGATCTTGCGACCGACCCGAGAGCGCTCATTGAAAACAATAGGGTAGCTGGACTGCGACACGATAGGACTAGCCCGGATATGGCATGAAATAGGTATCGCTTAGATGGTTAACCATTGATAGAAAATGGGTAGCAATAAAAACAACCTAACTAAGCGATGGGCAAAAACAAGCCAAAGGGACTGCGTTTCACAAGGTCAAAACGCCGTCGGGTAGACGCGGACTTCAAAGGGGGCGAAGTGAGCAGCGATGGAGGGCTGCTGTTGCTGTGCGAAGGAGATCGGGGACTCGGCCTGACCCAACAGACATCCAGCGTGCTTTGCGACCAGCGCCAGTCAGGCAAGGTGGCCCATGATGCGGGGAGTCTGCTGCGTCCGCGCGTCTTTGCCCTGTGCGCGGGTTGGGAGGATTTGAACGATGCGCAGGCGCTACGCCACGACTCGATTCATCAGATGGCCGCCGGCCGCGATGAACCGTTGGCAAGTGCCTCGAGCTTGTGCCGTTTTGAGAACGCCCAGTCGCCTCAGGCGGCGGTATCGATCAACCAGATCCTGGTCGATACCTTCATCGCGTCGCATGAACGCGCTCGCGCCGTGATCACCTTGGATTTTGATGCCACTGATGCGCGCACGCATGGCTGCCAAGAGGGACATTTTTCCACCGCTACTACGACCACCACTGCTTCCTGCCGCGGGATGTGTTTTGCGGTGATCACCTGCTGGTGGCCTATTTGCGCCGCCGCAATGGCGATGGGGCCCGTCACGCGGCGGCCATCCTCAAACTCCTGGTTAAGCACATCCGACGGGTCTGGCCGCGCACCAAGATCGTTCTGCGCGCCGACAGTGGGTTTTGCCGGGACCTGATGCTCACTTGGTGCGATCACCACGAGGTGAAGTATATCGTGGGCATCGCTCGCAATAGCCGACTGCAAGCGATGGCCTCCGAGCGTATGGATGAGGCGCGCGAGCGCTTCGCGGCTACCGGCCAAAAGCAATGCTTGTTCACCGCGTTTGATTATGCGGCGCGATCGGGGCGGCGACTACGTGGGGTGATTGCCAAGGCCGAGCACGCGGCGAAGGGCTCCAACCCGCGTTTCATTGTCACCAACATCGTGGGCGACTCGCTGCAACTCTACGATCGACGCTATTGCATCCGTGGCGAGATGGAGAACCGGATCAAAGAGCAGAGGATGCTCTTTGCCGATCCGGTGAGCGCTCACCGGTGGTGGGCCAACCCATGGCGTCTGCTGCTCTCGGGCTTGGCCTACACCCTGTTGCAAGGATTACGACGATTGGCCCTCGCGGGCACGGCACTGGCACGAGCGACGTGCGCGACCCTACGAGTTAAACGGGTGAAGATCGGCGCGGTGATCATGCACTCGGCCACTCGGGTTCGCTTCCACCTGAGCAGCCACCATCCTTGCCGCGATATCTTCGTGCACGCTCACGGTGCGCTGGCTCCTCCGCAGTAACCCAGTCACGCACCGGGAGCCTACCGCGCACATCAAACGGGGGTAAGGGGGCCGTATCGACTATACCAAACATCGGCCCCAGCAAACGCGGCTTTATCAACTCCAACGGCACCGATGAAGCGTCACCGCGGCCACCATACCGCCTTCATGCAATATCCGGGCTAAATCCACCACTCGAATTGCAACGAACGGTTGGCGACTTCAAGGGAATCTGATGGAGGGGCGGATTTGGCGGCACTCACTACACCGCCGACCCAATCGTCCCGAAGGGCCGGGGCCAAGATGATTTCTTAAACCGTAGCTTTGGTCGCACCCGTGCTAATACCTCCGTCTACGAGCAGCGTCTGTCCCGTAACGTATTCACTCGATGGTGACGCGAGAAAGACGACGGCCCCATCAAGATCCTGAGGAGCCCCAGGACGCTTGAGCGGAATCCGGTCACAGAGGTATTTTACCCATTCCTCGTTATCGTAGAGCACCTTGTTCTGCGCGGTTTGAAACCAGCCCGGTGCCAAGCAATTCACAGTGATGCCATGCGTGCCCCAATCATCGGCCAAACTCATGGTGAGTTGTTTCACTCCCCCACGACTTGCACAATACGGACCGAGCCCCGCGTAACCCGCGACACTGGTGACCGATCCGATGTTGATGACGCGCCCATAACCGCGTGGGACCATGTGACGGGCCACCGCTTGGGCGACGAAGAAGGTTCCGCGCAGGTTGGTGTCAAGCACCAGATTCCAATCCTCCCAAGTAACGTCGAGAGCCGCCTTGCGCACATTGCAGCCGGCATTGTTCACCAGGATATCAATCCGCCCGTAGTGCGCTTGGGCTGCGTCTGCCATCGCATCGATGCTTTCCTTGGAATGCACATCAAGGGGCAACGCCAAGGCGCGCCGCCCGAGACCTTCAATCTCTTTTTGAAACTCGACCAGATCTTCCGCCTTGCGGGCGGTGATCACGAGATCTGCTCCCGCTTTGGCGAGGGCACGTCCAAAATACTGGCCGAGCCCACAGCTGGCACCGGTCACGACGGCCACTTGGCCGGTCAAATCGAATAGTTCACTCATGATAGATCCTCTTGAGCCTGTGGTTGCAGAAGAGCCTGCGGTTGCAGAATCACCTTGTTTAACCCCGGCTCGCGGTGATGCAGCCGATCAAACATCTCGGCACCACGTTCGAACGGCACGATTTCGCTGATCGCGTCGCTTACGTCGACCCAGCCTCGTTCGAGAAATTCCAGACAGGCCGGATATTCACCGGCGGAAGCACAGGTCCCTTGGATGCGAAGTTCACGGGTCACCACTTCCTGCATGGGGAAATTGATATTAGGCGCGATGTTTCCGATCACCGTCATCGCCCCACCCTTGCGTAGACACGCGACACCGGCACGGATCGTCGGCTCGGCGCCGACGGCCTCGAGCACGATATCCGCTCCGATTCCGCCGGTGAGTTCCTTGACGCGCTCAACCAGGTTTTCGCGGCTGGAGTTGATGGCGTGATCCGCCCCGTGTCTCGACGCAACTGCGAGACGCGTGCCATCGAGGTCCGCCACGATGAGGGTGCCGCATCCCGCGCGGCGCACAGTCTGCACCACCATTTGGCCGATGATGCCCGCACCGACGACGACTACAGACGCTCCGAGTGAAAGAGGGGTTTGGCTAACTGCGTGAAACGCAATCGACAGCGGCTCCACCATGCAGGCTTTGGCAAAATCCAAGGACGGGCCGAACCGATAGAGCACTCGGGTCGGGACCACTAAGTATTCAGCAAAAGCACCGGGACGATTGTAGTCGTCACACGACACTCCGATGACGTTGCGGTCTTCGCAGAGGTTGATCTTGCCCGATTGGCAGAAGTGACATTCACCGCAATAGACCGTGGAGTCGAAGGTGACGCGATCGCCAACCGTGTAGTCAGACACCCCTTCACCAAGAGAGGCGACCTCGCCGGAAGCTTCATGCCCCATGATCACGGGGGGCTGGCGACGACCGGTGCTGCCGTCCATCCCATGGACATCGCTCCCGCAAATTCCACAGGCCATCACTTTGATGAGCACCTCCCCCGGACCCGGCTCGGGTTGGGGAACGTCTTGAATTTCAAATTGAGAAGGGCTGGTGAGAACGAGTGCCTGCATACGAAACGGTGCGGGAGGTGTAAAATTGGCGGAGGAGAAGCGAAGAAGGGAGCGGCGGCGTGAACAAGCTTCGCGCGCGACGTCTCGATGATCCCCCAAGATGTCACGGTAAGGGGAATTGCCTGCGAGGTTAATCAGTTCATCGATACCAACGGATAGGGCATAAAATTCTCTGATATCCTTGGTGTCTGTTTTCCGGTTCGCGATGCACCCGCCTCAATATCCTCGTGAAGCGACCCCCACGAAAAAGGCCAGCCCGCAGGCTGGCCCATTACCCTAGGGTGTGTTCAACAAATAAATTGGAGGCAAAAAGTATCCATTAATAGGATACTTTTCATTGATCTCGTGGCTCCAGAATGACTTCATCACATTGTGAAACAACGAGTAAGACTCGTCCTGCGTGATCACCACTGGGGCGAGCTAAAAAAATTAACGGCCATCGTCTCAGTCTGAGTGGCCCACATCGTCGTGGACGCAAATGCACCAACCTGCGCCGTCGGGTTGAAGCCGTGCTCTGGATCGCGCGTGCCGGGTGCCCGTGGCGCGATCTGCCTACTTGGTTTGGTCCCTGGCAAAACGCCTATGCCTCGTTCCGGCGCTGGTCTCAGAACGGTCTCTGGGAGTATGTGCTCGCTTACCTCGGTTCTCTCCAAGGCGATCACGCGTATCTCATGATTGATAGCACCAGTTCGCGGGTCCATCAGCACGCGGCCGGACCCGGTGGTGGACAGCAAGCCCAAGCCATGGGGCGCTCCAAAGCGGGCCTCTCCACCAAGGCCCACTTTGCCTGTGACGCCTTGGGCTACCCTCTGGGCTTTATCCTCACGGGTGCCAATGTAGCCGACTGCGATCAGTGTAAACCCCTCTTGGAATCTTATCTGCGGCCAGGGGCTGCGGCGATCATGGACAAGGGCTATGACAGCGATGCCATCAGGGCAGGTGTGAAACAACGAGGCGGCAACGCCGTCATAGCCGTGCACCCCAACAGGTCCCAAAAACCCGAGTTTGACGAGCACATCTACTGTGATCGTCACCGCATCGAGAACCTCTTCGCAAAACTCAAGCACTACCGCCGGATCGCTACGCGCTATGAAAAACTACATCGAACCTTTGCCAGCATGCTCGCTTTAGTATGTATCATCATATGGATTAAGCACTAACATACCAATTGTTAAACACACCCTAGGGTGTGTTTAACAAATAAATCGGCGTAAATAATATTCATTAATAGGATACGTTTTATTGACATTGAGATTATTTTAAGATCGTATCACCCTGTGAATCGGAACGTAAGACTCGTGTTGGGTGATCACCACTGGGCCGAGCTAAAAAAATTAACGCTCATCAGCTCAGTCTGACTGGCCCTCATCGGCGTGGACGCAAGTGTCGCAACCTGCGACGCCGTATTGCAGCGGTGCTGTGGATTGCTCGCACGGGCTCACCATGGACTTGGTTTGGCAGAACGCCTACGCCTCATTTAAACGGTGGACCAAAAGTGGACTGTGGACTCAAGTGCTCGCACGGCTGGACACCCTCCAAGGCGACCATGAGTATCTGATGATTGATCGCACCAGCTCACGGGTCCATCAGCATGCTGCGGGTCCAGTGGGAGGCCAGCTTGCTCAAGCAATGGCTCGCGCCAAAGCAGGTCTATCAACGCAGGCTCACTTCGCCTGTGACGCCTTGGGATACCCTTTGGGTTTCATCCTCACCGGCGCAAATGTCTCAGACTTTGACCAATGTAAACCCCGGCTCAAATCCTACTTAAAGCCCGTTGGCGCACCCATCATGGACAAAGGCTACGACAGCGATGCCATCCGGGAGAGTGTGAATCAGATTGGTGGCACCGCCGTCATAGCCGTGCATCCCAACAGGTCGCAAAAACCCGACTTTGACGAGCACCTCTCTCGCGATCGTCATCGCATCGAAAACCTCTTCGCCAAGCTCAAGCACTTCCGACGCATTGCCACTCGCTACGAAAAACTGCTTCATTCTTACGCCGCAATGCTCGCATTGGTATGCATCATAATATGGATCAAACACTAACGCTGTATTTGTTAAACACGCCCTAGGATGCGAAAGCTTTCGCAAAATTACATCGGCGGGAGAATCACCGAATCGATGATATGGATCACGCCGTTCGAGCTCTGCCAGTCGACCCCGGTCACATTGGCGGCATCGATCATAACGCCACCTTCCGTAGCGAGCGTGGCGCTATCGCCGTTGGCCATCACCACATCACTCTCGGCAACCGCGGACGATTCCACTTTCGACCCGGAGATCACGTAGTAGAGGAGGATGTCGGAAAGCGTAGGGACGTCGTTGAGCAGGCCCTCGACAGTGCCGGCGGGAAGTTTGGCAAAAGCAGCATCGGTGGGAGCGAAGAGCGTAAACGGCCCGGCGCTATTAAGGGTGTCAACGAGTCCGGCTGCAGTAACAGCCGCGACGAGCGTAGTGAAGTTACCTTGGGCGACCAGGTTTTCAACCATCGTCTGCCCGCCGGGGGTATCACCGGGAAGGATCACTTCGTCGATGACATGAATGATCCCGTTGGTCCCCATCCAGTCGACCTCCACGATGTTGGCGTTGTCGATCTTAACGCCGTCCTCGATGGAAAGGCTGGCAACGGTACCGTTGGCCATGACTACCGGGTTAGTGGACACATCGGCCGCCATCACTTCGCGACCCATTACGACATAATAGAGCAGAATATTCGAGAGGGTCGGGATATCGTTGAGTAATCCAGCGACGGTCCCATCGGGAAGCTTAGCGAAGGCCTCATCGGTCGGTGCGAAAAGGGTGTAAGGTCCTGGACCCACGAGGGTGTCAAGTAAGCCTGCAGCCTGAACGGCAGCTACCAAGGTCGTAAAACTTCCCGCATCGATGAGGTTTTGGGGAACTGTCTTTTCATCGAGGAAATAAGCCTCCGCGAGGCCGATGCCAGCATTGCCGCCACTCAAGTGAACCGTGTAGGTGCCGGGCACCAGATTCGCGATGAAGCCGGCCTCCTCGGGACTGGTCGGGGCGTAACCGCTGGCCTTAATGGCGTGGTTTTGAGCGGAGGCCCAACCGTCGTTGGCGCCGATCCAAGTCGACCCCTGAAACACCGCAATCGAAGGATTTGTGACGACATTCGAAACGCCGAAGTCGGTGAGAAAGGGGTCCACCCCACGGAACAGAACCGGCACGTAGTCCGTCCCGTCGCCTTCGACGGATACACCGGTGATTATAGTGGCATCACCTGATCCTACCATGCCACGGGTAGAGAGGTTTTTAACTTCGACGTGTTTATCTCCGAGGTGCCCTGCCGCGAATGCGATAGCAATTAATTTTTTCGTGGGTGTTATGAGTTGATAAGGGGAATCCTGGAAAAATTTGTATCGATTCTGTCTCATATATTTTGATTCCGCAACCGATTAACTCAGTTTTGTCTTATTTTGTGTGTGATTTGCTTCCCACTACATGTCATGTTCTTACAAGTGTTTTGGGAATTTCCTCCATGTTCGCTTTCATTTTGTCAAAGATTTGTTAACGTTCCTCCTCATGTTCGAAGTTCGCTACTCAATTAAAATCGCCTCCGAGAGAAGTGGCGTGTCTTCCCACCTCATCCGAATGTGGGAGAAGCGATATGGCGCACTCTCACCCGACCGGACAGAAACCAACCGAAGACTCTACTCTGACGAGAACGTCGAACGTCTGAGTCTGCTACACGCCTGCACTCAGTCGGGGCACCGTATCGGAAACGTCGCAACTCTGCCGGATGACACGCTGAAACAGCTTTCGCACGGGAACTCGACGGGATCGGAGAAGCCAGAGGAGTCGCCGGAAGCGCAAGCGCTCGCCGCCAAAGGACTTCCTCCCGAAGTTATCCGTGCGTTCAAGGCCATCGAAGCCATGGATTCCGAGGGGGTCCGCACGGCCCTCGACCAAGCCTCGCTGGACTATGGCTATCAGGGCATGTTGACGAAGATTATCGTTCCACTGATGCAGCACATCGGACGCCTCTGGTGCGAGGGCGAGTTGACCGCCGCCTACGAGCACTTCGCATCCGCTGCCCTTCGCACCTATTTGCTGGGCCAAGTGCAATCCTACTCTGCGAACCGCAATGCCCCCGTGATCATCACGGTGACACCGGCTGGTCAACTGCATGAGTTCGGCGCAGTCGTTTCCGCGGCGGCAGCCCATTCGAGCGGGTGGCATGTTATTCATCTTGGACCAAGTCTGCCTGCCGCCGAAATCGCCGGCGCTGCCATCCGCGCCAACGCTCGAGTCGTAGCTCTCAGTCTGGTGCATCCGCCGGATGACGCCGACTTGCCGGGACAACTCCAAATGCTCCGCCGACTGCTGCCTTCACGCATCGCGATCATCGCCGGAGGGCGTGCCTGCGACAGCTACCGCCAAGTTTTGAACGAGACGCAGGTTCAGTTGGTGAAGGATGTCGACGAATTCTACCAAATGCTGAATTCCAACCGACGCCACAGCCTCGCCGATGCGGCGGACAACCTGAACAAGACTCTCGGCAACGCCCACGGGTAGCTGCCGGTTCGATTTCGGATCAAATCCACAAGCCCATCCGAATGAGATGGAACCTCTCGGTGAATGCGTCTCTAAGTTAGACAAAACGGAGACAGAAATCACCTACCGGTTTGACAGGAGTTAGGATCAACCGCCCGTTGACCTCTCACCATGAAAACAACCTTTTCGAAACTTCTCCCCCTGTTTTCCGCCGTTTTGATCGGAACAACCCACGCTCAAATGGGACCCCCTATCCTCGCTGGAAGCACGGAGTTTTCTAGCGAATTTGTTGTCGTCTCGCAATCCGATGCAGAACTGGAGGGCGGAACCACCGACATGGGAACGAACCGTCTCGGGATCCAGCTAAGTGTGATGCACGGACTGGAACGCGGCCGTGCAATCGGGGGCTCACTTGGTTTCACCAAATTGGATTACGACTTTTCCAGCGACCCAGCGGCGAACGGGGTTGAGCCTTGGTCCGGCATCGAGCAATGGAGTTTAAATCTGCAATATCGCCACGCGATCGATCGCGAGTCCGCGCTATTCGTGATGCCGGGGGTCGAGCTCTCGACGGAGTCCGGAGCCTCCACTGGCGACGGATTTGAATTTGGCACCATCGCCGGCTACACGAAACAATTTAGCCCCACCTTGGCGCTGGGGTTTGGCGGCGGCGTCTTTCACGGCATGGAAGACACCAGCGGCTTTCCGGTGATTTTCGTTTATTGGCAAATCAACGACACTTGGCGTATGTCCAATCCCTTCCGTCCTGGACCCAGTGGTCCCGCGGGACTTGAACTCGTTTACACCGGTTTGGAAGGCTGGGAAATCGGGTTCGGCGGCAGCTACCGCGTTGATCGGTTCGCCCTCGACAATACCGGTGTTGCTCCGAATGGCTTTGGTGAAAATTCCGGGGCCGCCACCTTCGTGCGCGCAACCAAACGGTTCGACAATGGCGGCAGTCTCGACCTCTATTTCGGGACAATCGTGAGTGGCGAACTCGAACTGGAAGATCGCAACGGTCGCGGTCTGTCCACCACTGACTACGATCCAACGCCTCTACTTGCCCTGGCGTTCTCCCAGAGTTGGTAGCCGCAACGAAGGTTCGAAGTAATCTTACCCATGACCAGTAATTTCACTGCCATCGTTACGGGAGCAAGCGGCGGCATCGGCAAGGCCCTGTGCAAACGACTCACTTCGAGCGGCTATCGGGTAGCTGCGATCAGTCGTGATCGCGCCAAGCTGGAGGGTGTTCCCGCTGAGCTAACGATCGAGGACGACTACACACCCCCCGAAGGCGCAGATCACGCCTTCAACCTAGCGACCGAACAATTTGGTGAGTCTCCGAAGCTTCTGGCGCACTGCGTGGACAACACGTTACTCACCCCGCTCCATCGCACGTGCAGCGAGGCCTGGGCCGAGGTCCTACGCGCGAATCTCGATAGCGCATTTTATGTAATGCAGGCCTGGATTGCAGGACGGCAAAAAACGAAGTCCGCAGGCTCGGCCGTGTTTTCCAGTTCGGTCGTAGCCCGCATCGGGGTCGCCAATCACGAGGCGATCACCGCGGCCAAAGGCGGACTGGAAGCTCTGGTCCGCAGCACCGCCGCCGCCTACGCCGGACAAGGACTACGATTGAACGCAGTGGCCCCGGGGTTAACCGAAACACCGCTCACTGCTCCGTTGCTAAAGTCTGACGCATTTCGTAAAGCGGCCGCCCGACAATACCCGCTCGGTGGTTTGCAATCCGCGGACAATGTCGCCGACGTGATGGCTTGGTTACTCGGCCCGGATTCCGAACGCGTCACAGGCCAGATAATCCCCGTCGACGGGGATTCACATCGGTCCGCCCCTTGGTAAAATAATTTTTTGAGAACAGATGAAACGACCATGCTTACTCAGTATAATAATCGCGCTATCCAGTGTGGTCATTGTCCCCTCCACGATGGGTGCTGAAGAGGCATTTCCGCCCACGGAGCCGGGCGTGTCAGAGATAAAAACACTCCCCGCCGGCCTCCTGCTCAAGTCCGCCGCCGACGGAAACTATTTCGACAACGGAGGCCGGCTGTTTGGCCCGCTGTTTCGCTACATTTCGCTACATAACATTTCAATGACCACGCCCGTCGAGGCGACGATCGATGATGCGGCCATGTTCTTCTGGGTCGCGCCCAGCCAAGCGGAGAAAGTCGCCGGCAGTAAAGACGGCGTCGAAGTGATTAAGGTTCCCGAACGCATCGTCGCGGTGCGGGGGGCGAAGGGCGGCTACAATCAAGACAACTACGATGAAACCCGCGCCGAGCTCCTTGAGTGGCTCAGCTCACAATCCGAGTGGCGCACAACCGGCGACTCCTATGGCGTTTATTGGAACGGACCCTTCACCCCTTGGTTTATGAAAACCTACGAAGTGCAGATCCCGGTTGAGCGTATTGGAGCTTCGCCTGATCTAACCCAACACCTATGGAAGAATCGCGTATTGGTTGTGGATGTCTCCCACTCAAATGACCCCTCTTACGCCGAGCAAATTGCCCGATTCGAAGCCAACACGGCCGAGATGGCAGAGCGCGACCTTGTAGTCGAAACTGTTACCGGCGCGGAAAGTTTCCAAGTGTCTCTCTACGGTTTGGACGGCGGACAGAAATGGCGGCAATCGGAGCCGCTCGATATGGACAGGCTGTTCGCACGCATCGACAGCATGCCGATGCGGCAGGCTGAAATGAGGCGGGACGGCCGTCCATAGATCCACTGAAACGCCTCATTGCTCGCCCAGCAATCGCCCGGTCAACCAATTCCGGAACCCCGGCAAGTCGGTCCAATCGATGGCGATCTCCGCCACGTGAGGCCCGTCATCATCGCGAATGGTTTTACCTTCATCGGTGATGTGGAAACGAATGGTCTCATACTCAATGAAAGCGTCGCCATAGGCCATGTAGACCGCCACGTCGTCGAAAAGCGTTGAAGTCGCCGACGTGAAGAAATCGCAGTTCATCCAAGGCACTCGCGGAGCCCAGATGCAGTAGTTTTCGATGACCGCCCGCATGAGCGCATCTTCACCGACCGACCGCCATATGCGTTGGTAATTCTCACCGCTTAAATTAACGAGACCACAGGTGTCGAGCGGTGTAAGTTTGATGGATTGGAAGCCCGCATCGAGGACCGTTCGTAACGCGGGAACCGCCGCCCGCACATTGTATTCAGGATCATCAGGTGGTCCTCCACCGTATCCCTTATCAAACGCCCCGTGCATTCCGAACAGGCGACACTTCGCCGCGATGTCGGGAGCCTTTTCGATCGCCGCAGCCAAACTGGGAACCGGACCGATCGCGATGATCGTCACGGTCTCATCGGAGGCCCGCACAAAGTCGATGAACGCCTGCAGCCCGTCCTCATGAACCGTGCCGGGATAGGCATCCAAATCATAGTCGTGCACCCACGGTCCTTGATGACGTTCAGTTTCTTTCATAACGCCAAAATCAACGCCAAGTGCGATATCCACGTCGGTCCGTTTTGCGACTTCGAGAACCTTCGCTGTGACAGACGCGCGGTATCGCGCCTCGCCCGTTTCGGTCAGCACCATTTTGAGATCCAATTCCGGTGAGCGAAGCAGATGGGCGAGCGCCCAAGTATCGTCGATGTCACCGGCAATATCCGTGGAAAGCACCACGGGAGTCGCCGCCGTCGTAACGGTGGCCGTTAATATCAGAGCAAAAAAACGGGAAAACATGGATCTATAGATAAGAGGTCAGGGATCGATAAAACGGGATCACGTCTAACGCTAAACTCCAGTCGGAGGAATCATTCTTGGTCGGACCCAGACCAGTTAAAAGTTGAACGTTGATGCAAACCTTCGGGTCTGCCGGAGAACCTCCATCTCCATCCGAGGCGAGACGTCGGGCGTAAAGCCCGACCCACAGCCAAGCAATGAAGCCGAAGGTCGGACGGGCTTTCTTGTCCACCATAGCTTTAGCGCAGGAGGAATGCCCGACAACGTTCCTCAACTTCGTTTCCATCGCAGGTAGCAATCGTTCTGCCCGATTTTGAGATGCCAAAAGGGTTCTCAAACTTTAACCAAACCCTCGCTAGGGTCGCTCGTTTATTGCCGCCTCGATCTGCGCCCGTCGCACGGGTTTGGAGAGATAGTTGTTCATCCCTACTTCCTGGGATCGGCGCACCATGTCGGGCCAGATGTTGGTGCTCAAACCGATGATCCAAGGCCGCGTCGCATTGCTGTTGGCAAGATCGCGAATGGCGGAGGTCGCGCTCATTCCATCCATCACCGGCATCTCCACATCCATGAAAATAATATCCGGCATGGCGCACTGCACGGAGGCCAGAGCTTTCGCCCCATCGAACTCGAAGCTCACATCCGAATAACCAGCAACTTTAAGCATCGAACCGAGCACCTTGCGGTTGATGGGATTGTCATCGACCACGAGAATTTTGAGGTTGTCGTCAGCGCGTTTGGTCGGAGTTCCCATCGTTTGACCCATCGTGCGAACCAAACTGGGTTCACCTTCATCCTGCGGCAGAAGTTCGAGCGGGAACAAGAGACCGGTGGCGGGCAGCCCGGCGGCGCGTTCTCCAAGATAGGTTTTGTAGAGTTCAAGCGCCGGCCGATCATTGAGTTCGAACAATACATTATTCTGCGACCGGGTTACACGTCGACGCGGCCCAAAAGCCTCCCAACCTCCCGAGGAGCCCCAACTCACTTCGAGATCGTCGCCATAAAGACCGACCGCAATCACACCGCTGGAACCGACTTCATCGTCCAACACAACCGTGGTATCTTCAAAGCGCGATCCATCTCCGGCCAATCCGCCCGTTGCACTCCCGCCTTCGGGCAAACCTTGCCGAAGCCCTTCCACCAGCAAGGTGCCGTTCACCTTAAGTCCGTTACTCAACAGCATGACATGCCGTAGATCGTCACCGGCCAATTCTCTGCTCAACGCGACGCCCACTTCGTGACTGTCATCGGCAGATGCCACTTCTCGTTTCGCGCAACGCACCAGGGTTGACTCAAACGTGATGACCAACGCCACCGCTCCGCCGTCACTCACGTTTGAGCCTAAGATTTCGCCAGCCGTGCTGCAGCCAATGATCCGGGCATCCGGGATCGCACCCCGCAATTTCGAACGCCGGTCTGCATCTCGAAGCAGAGCTCCCGCGCCAAACAACAAGACAAGTTGAGTGTCATTCGCTGCGGCTCGATCGCCGGACCAGTCACCCGCTTTCCATTCAAATTGGTATGTCTTCATGGCGGGGTTCGGACGGCGGTTTATCTGATACTTCTACGCGGTAGCGGCAGCGGAACGTCCGCCAAATCCGAGAGCGGTGCGTAACCAACTCCACGCCTTGTTCAGCCCGATCGGTTCCACGCCGCCCTTCAGTCCGTAGAGGCTGGCCAGCTCTGACTCGTGGGTTCGGTAGCGTGGCGGCAGAACCAAAATCTCGTTTTCTCCATCGGTGACGTTGGAGAAAAATGCCCCGCGTCCGGCGGCGAGATTGTCGCCTTCCGGGAATGTCACGGACCGTTCCTTCATGACCAACCAGGGCTTGTAGACGAAGGCATTGTTACCGGCATCGTCCCGGGCTAGATTTCCATAGGTGCGCTGAGGCACTCCCTTCAACCCCACCCCGGCAAAGGCACTCGTGCGATGCATGCCGACCGAAAAGCGTCCGTTACGACGAGTGAAGAAATCCCAGCAAAAAATCCAACTGAACACGGTCAGACGGAAGGACCATCCCGCAATCAACCACGCGATGATAATGACGACGCCGGAAAGGACCGCACCGAACATCGGATCGATACTGGCCGAGAGCGTGACCAGTCCGAACAACGCGGTCTTAGCGGCCTTCAGCGAGGCGTCAATCGCTCCCCACGGACTAAGCAAAATCAATCCGTTGATGGCATGGGACCCCATCCATACGACGGCATAAATCGCGACACCGAAAGGAATGGTAAGAATGTTCAACAACCACGACCAGTCGATGGCAGCCATGTGCATCGTAGCGAGACCGCTGGTCGAGATCACTTCCGGCGAAAGCGCCATGCCATCGCCACCGCCGAGGATCACCTTCGACAGGATTGAAAATGAAAATGGCACGACCGCGCCCGCCGCGACCAGACCCGTCACCTTATTCTCCAAAGTGTCCAAAACATCCAAGGGCTTCTTCCAACCGGGAGGCAGAGCCGCGCCCGCCGCATCTTTAGCGGCGGCAGCACCGACGAGAGCTAAGGCCGGCAGCCAGAAACTCACTTGAGCGAACCAAGGCAACGTGTGCCGCTCTTCGGCCGGGATTTTGAAATACTGATACGCTCCGTAGACGCCCGTTCCGAGGAGCGGGGAGATCGCAATTCCCGTGATTCCCGCCACCGCCGATACAACCGGAGCCGCCGGAGAATGATCCCGTCCCACCGAAGCAGCGGACCCATCGGCCGCCCACACCGGTAAGGTGACTACAGATAAAACAAACGCTAACGGGATTAGGGGGCTTAAACGTCTCATAATAGGCAATTTCTAGCGGAAGCCGTATTCAAGCGACCTTCGCCGGGAAAATCCATCCGCAAAAACTGGGGAATTTTGCTTAGTGTTTCGCCAGTAGATCACACCACTGGAGCTGGCCGGCAAGGTTTCCCCGGGTGTCGTCCCACGGACACTCCGGGACTTCGCCCGCACCGCTCGCTACCGCCGCAGCGAAGGCGTCGGCCTCATAGGCGTAGGTGCCACGGTCAGGCGTGGTAACGATCGCTTCCGGCTCATCCGCACCATCCCGATGCAACCAGATCGTGGTCGGGCTGGCATCACGGGTGATAATGTAAGGTGAAGGAACATGAATCCATGCGTTGGATCCGTAAACGCGAACCGCGTTGTCCTGAGTCGTCTGGGTGCCGCAGCTGACTTCCGCCGTGATGTCCCCGGTGAATTGCAGCACGGCGCTCGCCTGCACATCGACGCCCGAATCCGGATGCCATTTGCCCACCGCCTGAAGGGACGACGGATTGATAAAACCTTTTCCTTGCCCCGCCCCCGCCAACAAGCGCGCGTAGGACAAGGGGTATCCTCCAACATCCAAAATTCCGCCGCCACCCAGTGCCTTGTTCCAGAGTCGACCGGCGGGATCATACGGCGCAGAAAAACTGAACGCCCCTTGGATGTGCCGGAGCTCGCCGATCAAGCCGTCTCGCACGAGGTCGCCCACCCGCTTCGTTTGCGGATGACAGCGATACATCCACGCCTCCATCAGTGTGCGTTGGTTGGCCGATGCCGCGGCGATCATTTGCTCGAGTTCGGCCAAGCTCATCGCAATGGGCTTCTCGCACAGCACGTGTTTGCCTGCGTTGAGCGCGGCTACCACCGCTTCGCAATGCATGGGATGCGGCGTCGCCACGTAGACCGCATCGATTTCCGGATCAGCACAAAAGTCGGCCAGCGAACCGTGTGCGTGCTCGGGCGCGATCCCGTGCTCCTGCGCAAATCGCAGCGCTGTCTCGGAGCGTCTGCTCCCGACGCCCACGAGCGAGCCCGAGCGAGAGCCTCGAAGATCCCGAGCAAACACACCGGCAATTCGGCCGGTCGCAAAAATGCCCCAGCGCAGTGATGACGAGCCGGGCGAATCGGAGTCAGGCATGATTATTTGGCGATAAAAACTTGAGTGGAATATACGGCGGCCAACCCGTCACCCGGCCGCCGCATAACGATGCCGCAGGCGAGCAAGGTTGCCTTAGCTTGGAGTATGTTGTCGCGATGCGGCTTTCTTCCCGCTCTCGCCGCGCACCAACTGCATTGGTTGCCTTAGCTTGGAGTATGTTGTCGCGATGCGGCAGGGAGTCCATCCATTGCCGAACAATACGACGGGTCAACTCACCGTAGCTGGGCCATCTTAGTTCAGCACCGGTATTTCCATCCAGATATGTCCGCGCCCCATCGGTCTCCTGTCGAGTAACGATGTTCGCGCCGGGCGTAGCCCTACGCACGGAGGTGAACGCCACGTTCTCCCAGAACGCGCGAGCCCTCACCCCGGCGACCTGGACTCGGTCGACAACCGTGGCTCGACCGTAAAACGGATTCTCGTGGGAAAGATGACCCGCGATGGAGTTGGTCATTGATTGAAAGCTCGCCGCTGCGGAAAGCCCGGCGTGGGAACGCAGAGGCGGAAGTCCCTGAGTGGTTCGCACGTAGTTCGTTTCGGCAAATATCGCGGCCACCAGCGATTCATGGTCGAACCCTTCGACTGAAACCAAGCGAAGGCTTTTTTTCACCGAAACGCTCTCTTCCTCGGGAACGCTTGGCACGGAGGCGCACCCGGCCAACAGAACGGCTACCGAAAATAACTGCAGTGCTTTCCATCCACCGGTCTTGCATCGCCGCAAATTTGGGCAGGATTCCCGGGATTAGCAATCCACCCCGCTTCATTCAACAGGCACCGAACGTAGGCTCGATATTCCGGTGGGGATACCCATGCTGCTCCTCTTCACTCCTCCACGACGCCATTCGCGTTCGCTTGTATTTCCCATGAATTCTGCTCCCACCACTCGACTAAGTATCATGATGTTTCTCCAGTTTTTCGTCTGGGGAGCATGGTTCACTTCCATCGCGGTTTATATGAGCGCGAACGAAATGGCCGACCTGACGCACTGGCCTTACACCGTTAATCCGATCGCCGCCATCCTAGCCCCGTTTGCCCTCGGGTTGGTAGCCGACCGCTTCTTCGCGACCGAGAAGGTATTGGCGGTGCTGCATCTCTTAGGAGGTGCCGTGCTGTTGTTCACCCCGCAACTGGTGGGCAATCCCACAGTATTCATTCTGGCACTGCTGGTCTACAACCTTTGCTACATGCCGACGCTCGGCCTCTCCAATTCGCTGGCCTTTCACCACATCACGGATCAGGAGAAACAGTTTCCAAAGATCCGGGTTTTCGGCACGGTGGGCTGGATCGTGGCGGGTTTGTTCATCTCGTTCGTTCTGGGCAAGGCCATGGGTACCGTGGCCGAGGCTACCGCCGCTCCGCTCTACACTTCGGGCCTAGCCTCCATCGTTTTGGGCCTCTTTTGTTTCTCCCTGCCCCACACCCCGCCATCGGCCAAGGGCAAGAAAATCTCCATCGGATCAATCATCGGCGTCGATGCCTTCAAAGCACTCTCCAGTCGTTCATTTCTGGTCTTCCTAGCCTGCTCTTTCCTCATCTGCATCCCGCTGGCGGCCTACTACAACTTCACTCAACTTTACCTCGGCGCCACCGGCTTCGAGAACATCGCCGGCACGCAGACTATTGGACAAATGTCTGAGGTCGGTTTCATGTTACTCATGCCCCTGCTCTTCGCCCGACTCGGGGTGAAGTGGATGCTGATGATCGGGATGGCGGCATGGACCCTGCGCTATGCGTTTTTCGCCATGGGCGCACCCGACTCAGTCACTTGGATGATCATCGGTGGTATCGCCCTGCACGGCATTTGCTATGACTTCTTTTTCGGCTCGGGTCAGATCTACGTCGACCAGCGTTCCGACGATCAGATCCGCGGCCAAGCCCAAGGCCTGCTCGTGCTGGTGACTTACGGATTTGGTATGTTGATCGGAGCACAAGCAGCCGGGGCAGTGTTTAATAACTTCCTGCAGGGTGCCGACGGTCTCACTCTCGCCCAGTGGCAATCATTCTGGTGGCTGCCCGCCGTCTTCGCGATCGCTGTGATGGTGGTCTTCGCCGTGTTCTTCCGGACCGAGAAAACCGACCCTAAAGCCGAGGGGTAGGCCGTAGTGCAGAACTTTCAGCCAGAACTGCAAAACACCGGCTTCAGCGCGGCGCTAACATATATCGATCCGGTTGCTTTCTGTGGGTCGGGCTTTACGCCCGACAGCCTTCAGTCCAGTGCCCCACCATTTTAAAGCCGAGGGGTGAGGCCATCGACCAACGATTTCCGGCTGGCCATCCAGCCGGGGATCAGTCCCACCAATGTGCCCGCTCCGGCGATCATCGTGAGTAGGCCCCACTCGTTTGCCGTTGGCCAGGCGAGTTTGAGATGCAGGCCATAGTGCACCTCCAAAACCGGCCCGCCAACCAGCATCGCGATGCTGAGCAGCACCACTCCGACCGCCGCCCCCAACGTCGATACCCAAAACGACTCGCCTACCAGCAACAGCAACAGGTGACGGGGTCGCGCGCCGACTGATCGCAGGATCGCCATCTCGCGACGGCGTTGGTCAAGCGTGCCGAGCAAATTGCTGAGCATCCCGATCAGTCCAACCACGACGACAAACCCTCCCAGAAACAACAACACGCGCTCCACCACCCCGAGCACCGACCAAAGCTCCTGCAAGGCCACCCCCGGCAGCACCGAGGTGAGCGCCTCGTCTTCGTAAGTGTTGATCTTGCGTTGCATCGCCAACGCCGCCGCCCGGTCCTTCATGCCAACCAACAATGCTGAGAGCGAACCGGTGCCTTCGTCCGCTTCGCTGGCGTGATGGTCATGGTCATGATCGTGATGATGGTCGTGCCCCGCATGATCATGGGCCTCCGCAGCGGCCATCGCCGCCGCCAGCGGATCAGTGACATCATGATCGGTCTCCGCCGCACCTTGGAATCCCGCGTGCATGCCATCCACTCCCGCCAGACTCACCAACACGACCCGGTCAACCGGAGTTCCGGTCGGGGCCAATATCCCGCTCACCGCGAACGGATGTTCGTCATGGTGCACAAAACTGATTTCTCCCCCGCCATGCGACACGACCACCGACGCACCGATCGCATAACCCAACTCCCGGGCGACCTCCGACCCGATAACCGCCTCATGCTCATCGCCGAACCAGTCCCCGCGGGCCAACTGGATTCTTTGATCGCGAGCGAATCGATAGTGGTCCCGAAACGCCGTCGACGTGCCGACGACCCGGAACCCACGGTGCATGTCACCCATCGACAGCGGAATGACCCACCCCACCCGCGAATCATCCGTGATCATCGCGTAGCTTTCACGACTCAAATTTTGCGTCGGAACCCCTACATTAAAGACTGCCTGCAACAGCAGCTGGGGACCTCCACTCCGTGCACCCACCACCAGATCCGTGCCGGACACCGTGCTCAAAAAACTTTCCCGCGTCGTCTGCCGCACCCGCTCGACTCCCAGCAATAACATCACGCTGCACGCGATCGAAAGGACCGTCAGTAACACGGTCGAACGGCGATTCATCAGCGACTGCCAGGCGAGCCGTAACAGCATCAGTTGTTGCCTCCCGCTTGATTGATTTCACGCAGATCCACCACCCGGTCAAAGCGGGCACCCAACTCGCGGTCATGACTCACCATCACGATACTACTCCCAGTCGAATCCGCAGACTTGAACAACAATTCCACAAATTCATCGCGCCGGTCCACGTCCAACGCGGAAGTGGGTTCATCCGCAATGATCATGGCAGGTCCGCCAAGCAACGCCCGCGCCAAGGCAACCCGTTGTTGCTGGCCGACGCTCAAGGCCGTCACCGGCTTGTTGAGCGCTTCGTCCATGCCTAATTCTTCCAATAGTTTAATCGCAGCAGCTTCCAGCGATTCACCCTGCTCTTCGGCTCGGGTTCGGCGGTCGGCCGAGAACCGTGCCGGCAAGGTCACGTTGTCGATGACCGACAAATAAGGCACCAGATTGAACTGCTGAAAAACAAAGCCAATTTGGTCTGCACGCAACATGTCTCGTTCAGCACCCGACATAGTGCCCATCTCTCGACCCAGCACGGACACGGAACCCTCCTGCGGCTCGAGCACACCTCCGATCAGGTTCAAAAGCGTGGTCTTCCCGCAACCACTCGGACCATGCAGGAAAAGGGGTTGCACCCGTGGCACGATCAACTCCGCGATATCCAAAATCGGAGCCTCCCCATCCGCCCATGCAAAACGTAGGTCACGAATTTTGAGTAAAGATTCAGCAGCAACAGACATCGGGTTCGAGGGACGGTGAATGAGAGAAAAGCGGATAAGTGAAAAATGCGAATCAGGGTTTCGTTCTTCGCCAGCTTTTCTTTGCTTCCTCCATGATTGAGAAACGGACAACGCACCTGCTCGGCGCCGGATTGTTCCTCCTCGGAATTCTATGGGGCGGCTGCGCCTCGACCCACGTGGCCAAAGTCAAAGCATCCCCCGATCCAACACCCCCAGAAACAAAAACCGTGGAACCGTCCGACGCGGAAAAGAAACCCCTGCCTCCCCGCCCACGCCCCTATTTTGGACCGCCGCCCTCAGACTTCGATCCTCTGTCAGGAACACACGAAAACCTTTTCGACCCGCTCAAGCTCGGCCAACCCCAGATCTGTTGTCCCATCCACGGACTAAATCCGCCACCGTTCTGACCACTCCTGCCTCTCAGAAGGTAGGGCTCGATCGGCGAGCGAGCCAGCTTCATCCAGTCCTGCAATCTTACGTCCACCTCACTTACCCAGCTGAATGAAGCCGGCGGTCTCGGCGAGACGCGCCCTACCTACGCGGTCCTCCGCTCACATCCCTGTAGCGGGGTCGTTGGCCTCGTTGATCTCTGTCGAGCCTTCCCTCCTACAAGCTTGTCCGACGTAGCCCTAGCGAAGGAGGAAAGGCCAAGAGGGTTCATCCGCCCCCCCGCGGATCCTTTTACCGGCTTGCGGGTCACCAAAGTCTGACAACGTTATCTCCACCATGCTGCGCTACCTTCTCTGTCTCTTCACCATCACCAGTCTGGCTTGGGCTGAACCTCAGGAATTGCTGTGGCCTGACTTGCAAGGGAAAGTGGACGAGTTTGAAGATCCGTTCAACGCGTTGGACAGCGATCAACTTTTCCACCTCGGGATGGTGGCCCGCATGCGCACCAAGCAAGCGGCAAGCGAGGAACCCTTACCCGCGGAAGACACCGAGGAACTCGCCGAGCGCACCGCCAAACTTGAAGCGGCAGACATCGACATCGACTACTTGCTCGAAATGCGAGTCAAGGTCACCGAACTCCGTCGCCAACGCGCAATGTCCACCCGGGAGGACTACGACGGTAAAACGATTCGTATGCCGGGATATCTCCTGCCGCTTGATGTAACCGAAGGCGAAGTCACGGAATATCTGCTCGTGCCCTGGGTGGGAGCCTGCATTCACACGCCACCACCCCCACCCAACCAAATTGTCTACGTGCAACTCGCCAAACCTTGGAAAGTCGGTAGTCAATGGGAGCCCGTCTACGTCGAAGGGACGATGCAATCCGGCGACGTAACCAAAGGTCTCTACCTCGTCGACGGAGAGTCCGACATCAACATCGGCTACACTTTAAACGCCGCAATCACCACCCCCTTCGAAGACGCAGAATAACCCGTTCTCGATACCACTCTAACGCAGCATTCAAACACGACGGCAGCAAGGTTAACAAAGTTGCCCAGATCGAAACAACCGATGGCTGAAGCCGACCGGGGTCATGTCGTTGATAAGTTCTGCGAAGCAAATTTATGACGACGTGATCCCCTTTTTGCGCCTCCCGGATCACCAGTAGCTAACATCACCCGCTCTAAAACTAAACTCACTTATCCGCCATAGTCCGCGCTTCACGGGACGAAGGAGGATGACGACGCGAGCCTCTTCCACCGTTTGAACGTCGTTCAGCTCCACTCCATTGCGATCGAATCGCATGCCCCGCCCTGTAGACTCCGATTTTCCCGCAAGAGAACCGAAAGGTTGGCCAATCAATTTCAAAATTGGTTGGCGTCTCCATATCCTAGTGCTTTCGCTGTTTCCCATGTTGAACAAACCGGACTCTAGATCGGCGGCGGAAGTTGCTGCAGGAGCTGGCGTCGACATCAATCTCATCGAATGTAATCTGGCCCTCCCCGTGGAAGAGCGGTGGCGGCAGCATAGCCTTGCTTTGGAGATGGCTCTCGAACTTCAGCAGGCACGAATAGATCGTGATACAGGACTTCAATCGTCTCCTTCATCGACTCGCTGACTCCGATCTGGATTTCGTGATCATTGGCGGTTTTGCTGCCGTCACTCACGGCTCAGCATTGATGACCCGCGATCTCGATATCTGCGTATTACTCAACGACAAAAATATCGCACGCTTGAGAGCACTTTTGGCAGACTGGAATCCTAGGCATCGGATGACCCCGGAGAAGCTTTCCTTTCTGGAATTTCCTCCAGAAGGTCCTGTGCAAAACCTCTATTTGGAAACCGACCATGGAATCATTGATATACTCTCATCGGTGATGGGGGTGGGAGATTTTCAACGACTTCGGTCCACTGCGGAAGTATTGGAAATCCAAGGTCGAAAATACCCGGTAATTTCACTCGAAGATTTGATCACGGCCAAGGAAGCCTGCGGCAGAGACAAAGACATAATGGCGGCTAAGGAACTCCGAGTCATCGCAGAAAAACGCTCCAGCAAATAAGCAACCAAGCCATGAGACCGCGGCCACTAAACCCGGGGTCCTGTCGTTGATAGGTTGCTGCAGAGCAAACTTATGACGATGCGATCGCCCGAACGCCGTTCAGCTCCACTACATCGCGATGGAACCGTGATGTTTCTCAAAGCATCTCAGCCCCCCGTCCATCTTTCTCACTTGCTCTCAACCCGTTTTAAGACCCGCCAATAAATATGAAGCCCAATATGATCATTCCCATGCTGGTCTGTGGTGATGCCGCAGCAGAGATCGAATTCTGTGAGGAAGCGTTCAAGGTGGTCGAACTTTCACGGAGGACAGCGGATGATGGGACCGTGGTGCACGCTACTCTGAAAATTCATCAATCGCTACTGATGGTTCATGACGTTTCTCCTCACCTAGCCAGTCAAGCCCCCAACTTGGATGGGAGCTCCCCCGTCGTGATCTACCTCTACGGAAACAATGTTGATGCGACCGTCGAACGAGCCATGTCGGCAGGGGCCAAAGTTTTACTGCCACCAGAAGATCAACAATGGGGGGACCGTGTAGCGCGAATCGGAGATCCCTCCGGGCACATCTGGAATATTGCTTCCCGGATAAATGAGGCGTAAGCTAAGCAATTCGGTGCAGTCCGATCCGGTAAATCGACCTGTCCGAGCCTAGAGGAATGAAGCTCGATCTCGACGATCCCTATATTCGTTCGATCATGGGACTCCTCGGAGTCGCCATCTACATATTGATTGTAGTTCGTCTGCATCGTGTGTTCGTCCGAAAGCTGCCGATTCGATCAGAGTGGATATTCTTCGGTCGTGGGAAACCGCTGACTAAATTCGCTTTTTGTGCATGAAATTCGCTATTCCTAATCCTCGCTCTAAACCTAATCCACATAGCCGTGTTCGCAGACGGCAAACTACCGTTTAATGGCCCGCTCTACGTTTTTTCCATCGGATCCTTATTGGCATCTGTTGTCTACGATCATACCCGGACGTAAAGAGTCTCTCATTCGAGCGTCCCAATAATTACAACCAGACTAAGTTAAAATTCAACCCAGTCTGGATGATCTCGAGGAAACAATTCTTCCCGATCCTCGGACTCAGTCGTCCAATCCCGCTGCTTTCGCGACGTCGTCCCAGGTGTAGTAATGGAAGGTTCGATCGGTGGACATGCCCACCAGCAGGCCGCCAGAAAATCCCGGGATCTTAGCCGCGGTCATTTCGCTGCCGTCACTGTCCATCGTGGAGAGTTTTACGACGCCCACCAATTGATGGTCATGCGGGTCGGTTTTAGTGCCCTCACGGGTGAAAATACGGAACGTATTGGCCTGTTGATCTGACACGAGTATGTAGCCTGTTCCTGACCCGGTCGGATAGATCGAAATGCCTTCGTGGTCGCGAGCGAATCCCGTTGTTCCGAACACTGCCAATTCGTCTTCCGCATCTTCGGCCGCGAGGTCGACGAGGTATTTGCGAACTCCATACGTTTCGTCCGAGGCATAGAGGTATCCGAGTTCGGTATCAACGGCGAGAGCCTCGATTTCCTTCAACCCACTCCAATCGCCGAACGCCCGCACAAAGATTCCCCGCAATTGCCCAGCGCCATCATCAACCAAGCGGTATTGGTGCAAGTATCCTTGCTGAGGGGTCCCAAAATCGGAACGGCTTACGGTCGCAAATAACGCGCCGTCATGGGGCCGACGATACAACGCAATGCCCATGACATCGTGCGCTCGCTCGCCTTCGAAAACCGGAATCCCACCGCCGTCGACCGGGCTCATGTCCGGTAAGGAATAGATCCGCAATCGATTAGCGTAACGCTCTGCCACCACCGCCACGTCGATTGGTTTGCCTCCGACCGCAATGTCGTAGGCAAGGTCGACGTTATTCGGTCGCATCAGCCCGCGGACGGAGAGGTCTTTGCGCTCCGCGCCATCTAGGCCAAAAACCATCAGTGCTCCGTCCGCATCCTTATCGGTTTCGATGACGAGACTCTCGGCCGGGTTGTTTCGGTTCACTCAGATCGCGGGGTCGTCCGTGTCATAGCGCGCCTGCGTGGTAACCACCCGCGGTTCTACGGGCACATCGTTGACAGTGAGGGCTGGCCGTCGCCGCGAGGGCAACAGGAGCGGCGAGGAAAAAAGTAAACGGAAGGATATTTGGTGAAGAGGGAGAATTTTGAAAATTAACAAAGCGTGCGCAGACCCCCAACGGTCCACGCACGCTGAATCTGACTGCACTCGAATACAATCCGAACACCCCAAAAGCATGCGTTACATCCTCCAGCGGAAACCAACGTTAACGCTGGTGTCGTAAATTTCGATTTGGCCGTTGCGCTTGCCCTGCCCATTGTCGCTGGGGAGGAAAACGCGGAAAGGCTCGTCGGTGATGTTGACCCACTCGGCGAAGACTTCCCAGTTGTCATTCACTTCGTAGCGGACCACGAGGTCAAGTTGGCTGAAATCGTCGATGTAGTAGTCTTCAACCGGCGAGCCACCGATGGCTTCATCTTCGCGAAGGTGAGCATCACGGTGGTTCATGGCAACACGCATGAACAAAGGACCCTTGTCATACGTGAGGGCGAAGTTGGCCGTGAGGTCGGACTGTCCAATGAAAGGAACCTGCTCGCCCGGACGCGTCGGATAGGTGGCGTCGGAATCGAGGAAGGTGGCATTGGCCATGAAACCGAGACCGTCGAACGGTGACGGCAACATGCGCAGTTGCTGTTGGTAAGCGAGTTCGAGGCCTTTGATCTCACCCTTGCTGCCATTGGCGAAGGTAGTGACGTCGTAGCCTACATAACGCGGGTCCTCATCGGTCTCGAATTCGTAGGCGAAGTTCTCAATATCCTTGAAGAAAACGGAAGCGGAAAGCACACCGAGCGACGGCAGGCAGTATTCCATGGACGCATCCCAGTTGGTCCCTCCGAGAGTCTCAAGGTATGGGTTGCCTACGGTGATCTCGCTGTCCTCTTCATTGATCAAACGACGGAAGGCAATGTCTCCGAAGTTTGGACGAGCGAGAGCGTTGGAGTAGGAAGCGCGGAAGACGAGACTGTCCGACGCATCGTAGCGGAAATATACACCCAGTAGCCAATTGTCGTAGGAACGACTCTCGGTGATGTTACGGGCACCATTGGGATCACCATCGTCGTCGAAGAGCACTTCGCGACCGGCAGTGGAAAAGTCAGTGTGCTCATAGCGCAAACCGCCGATCACATTCAATTTGTCGAAGGTGCCGACGCCATGAAGTAGAGCGCGGTAACATCCTCGTCGACTGACCAATCGTCATATTCGCTGTCTTCGAAATTGCGCTCGCGATCAAACGTGCCGAGGTCCTCATAAAAAGCGCGACGAATGATGTCGCGGTCGACCTGCGGCACGGAGAGGAATGGATAGTCTGGATTGATGCCGGAGTTAGCGTCGACGAAGTTTTGGATATATCCCGGTCCGTCACCGGACTCGTAGATCTCCGCCTCGGACGTCTTTTCCTTGGCTCGATAGAGTCCACCAAACTTGATGTAGGCTGGATTGGCGGTTTCGAAATCACGACGGACATCGAAGCTCAGGTCGAACGACTGCTCTTCACCAATTTCGTTGGCATCCTCGAGTTCATCGAACTCGTAGCTGGCCGCATCACGGATGCTTGGGCCAGCCGTCTGGAACACCCCGATATCGTAGGCGTTGCGGTGATCGTAGGAGAAGGTCTTGGCGAATTTCCGTGGGCTCGTATTTAGCCACGATCTCGTCTGGGTGCTCTTCCTTGCCCTTGGTGTAGCCGATCTGGCCTTCGAATCCCCAGAGGCCCATTTGCTGTTCGCCGCCGGCAACGAGAGAGAAGACTTCCTGATCCTTTTCACGCATGCGGATTTGGCGGGAGAAAATCTTTTCGAACTCTCCGTCGTCTTCCTCGGAGGTGATGGTGGCCTGATTACCAACGAGAGAATCGATGTCGCCATCATCGAAGGTAACGACCGTGCGGTGGCGATCCTCTGTATCGGTAAAGCGATTGTATCCGGTATGAAGATACAGATACTGCTCCGGGGTCGGTTTGGCCTCGAGAGCGATGTTCACGCCGTAGCGTTCGCGCTCGATGAGGTAGTCACGGAACTGGATTTCCTCGATGAAGTAGGTGTCAGTGCCGTCCGCGGTGGATTCTTCATCGGTCCAGTCGCCGCCGGTCTCAAAATTGTGTGAACCGAAATCACGGGTCTGCCAAGTAGGAGCGATGAGAAGACCGAATTGGTTCTCGTCACCGAAGCGCATCGAGTAGCGAACGTTGATCTTGGGCGTCCACTCCCCGGTCAGGGCGCTGTATTGGCCTTGGGCACGGAACATCGCATCGGTGCCCTCGTTGTCGAAGGGACTTTTGGTTTTGATGTCGATACGTCCGCCAAGACCTTCGCCATCCATATCGGGGGTGGGGACCTTAGTCACTTCGATCGAAGCAAGTGCATCGGTGGGGACCACGTCGAGAGCGGTGGCCCGGTCACCGAGGTCGGCACCAGCAAAGCTCCCGCCGTTCACCTTCACTGACGTGTAGTTGAAGTTCATTCCCCGCATGACGATATAGCGGCCTTCGCCCTGGTCGCGGTAGAGGGAAATGCTGGGAATACGTTGCAGCGCTTCGGCGGCATTTTGGTCGGCGAAGGAGCCAATCTCGTCGGAGGCGACAATATTGGAGAGAGAAGCGGCAGCACGCTGTTGATTGATGGCGCGGGCCGTGCCTACGAGAGCGCCTTCGATCACGAAAGCATCCATTTCTACGACATCGCTGCCGAATTGAACGTCCAGGCGGGTTGTGCCGGAAGCGGCGACAGACCGGGTGATCGCATCGTAGCCGACGTAATCAAAAAAGACGGTTTGAGTGCCATCGCCGACCGCAGGAAGCGTATAGCGGCCATTGGCAGCCGTGTAGGTTTTCAGCGAGGTTACGGAAATGCTGACGCGAACACCGCCGAGGGCGAGTTGAGTTGCCCCGTCGATGACACGGCCGGTGAGCAGTCCCGCGGGCTGCGCCAAGGTCGTCGCCGCAGTCAAAGCCGCGAGAACAAAGAGAGTGAAGATTCGGTTCATGGTTTGTTTGGAGTTAGTAGGTCCGCGTTCGGGTTTCCGGGGATTTTGCGGGCCGTCAACCCGCACTGAGTCGCGCCATCAAATCTTCACCTGCCCGCATTGCGCCCGTGACATTCGTGACAAGCTCGTGACGGGAGTTGCTTTGCGCTCATGCATCGCGTGAGCTCGGCGCATGGCTCTGACCAAAGCGGAGATTACCCACCTGCGCGGACTGCGCTCCAAGAAGAACCGGGAGGCCGCCGGGCAGTTCATCGTCGAAGGAGAAAAAGTCGTTCGCGAACTCGCCACCACCGGACACCCGTTCATGTCCATCTACGCCACGTCCGCGTGGGAGGCGACTGAGGTAGACGGGGTAATCGCCATCACCGAATCCGAAATGGCCCGTATCAGCCACTACCCAACTCCCTCGTCGGTATTGGCCGTAGGTTGGCTGAAACGCGGGCAGATTCGAAGCGGCGAACTCAACTCCGGACTGACCTTGGCCCTCGATGGCATTCAAGACCCGGGCAACGTCGGGACGCTGCTGCGCATCGCCGATTGGTTCGACTTCGACCGCGTCGTTATCTCCCCCGACTCAGCGGATCTGTTTTCCCAAAAAGTGATCAACGCATCCATGGGATCGTTTGCTCGGATGCGAATCGTCGCCGCGACCTTGGCCGACGCACTTTCATCTCCAACCGTACCAGTAATCGGTTGTGATCTCAACGGCACTCCGCTGACTGAAACGACGGCCGCAAGGGACGCCGTGGTCGTAATCGGCAGCGAGGGCCGGGGTATTTCCGAAGCCGTGCAAACGTGTCTTACCGAACGTGTAACGATCCCCCGTTTCGGTCGGGCCGAATCACTCAACGCCGCGGTCGCGGCCGGCATCATCTGCGCCCACTTACGTTCGTCCGTTTAGTTTTTCCGACTGCTCAAACCCCGCCTCCTCATGAGTGTATTCTTCGACATTACCCGTCCGCTTCATCCGCAGATTCCAGTATGGCCCGGCGACCGCGTGCTCACCCTGGAACATCCATGCAAGATCGCCGATGGTGAAGCCGCCAACGGCGGCCACTTGCACCTCAGCCTGCACACCGGGACCCACGTGGACGCGCCGTTCCATTTCGTCGACGGCGCCGTGACCATTGACGAGATTCCGGTCGATGCTTACGTCGGCCCGGCGCAGGTCATCGACATGCGGGGCGAGGCTGCGATCAGCATCGAATTTCTGGCCGAACGACTCCAGCCCGGCGTCACTCGCCTGCTGCTTCACACCGGTTGCTGGAGCTCGCCCGATTCGTTCCCTCAAGTCTGGCCGTTGGCGGACGATGATGTGCCCGCTTGGCTGGCAGAACGCGGGGTAAAACTGATCGGATTGGACGCGCCCTCCGTCGACGAGATCACCAGTTCCTCCCTTCCCCGACATCATTTGTTCAACGACGCGGGATTGCTGATTTTGGAAAACCTCCTGCTCGACGCAGTGCATCCAGGCACCTACGAACTCATCGCCCTTCCGTTGCGGCTCAAAGGTGGCGACGGATCACCCGTGCGAGCCGTGCTCCGAGCCTAAGAAGCATCTATTTGCCCTACTCCACTCCAGAATAAGAGTGGGGTCGCCAACACGCTGGCCCGTATGTTGGCGACCTCGGGGATTTTCGCGATCAGGTGACTCGACTCAAATCGATCACGAAAAAAGGGAAGCGCTGATTCGGCGCTTAAAAACCAGATTGAGGCATCCATCCCAAAAGAACGTGGAGACGAGATGCCGGCCCTCCTTCTCATTTTGCTGCCGGCAGGACTCCATTCGAGCCGTCATGGTATCCGAGGGATTTACTGAAATTTTCTCCACGCGAACCCCCGATGCAGGAAGTTGGGCCAACAACTCACGACGATCCGGCGCAATCGTGGTAAGCCCGGGGACCCGCCACACTCGGTGAGACGGCGAAGAGCCGTCCGTCGAAGGACGTTCTTTCGAACCAGCGGCCGATACGGATTCTGAAGGTGAAGGACATAATAAAGTGGTCGACTACTGAAACGCACCCACCCGCCATAATCTTTCATCTTTTTTTAACCCCCCTGTTCAGAAACTTGCCTGATGAAGTAACTTTTTGGAAGATTCATGAAAGTTCTCCCCAAATCTCCTCGTTCCAAGGAGCATGCTTATGACAAACGCTTCACAACCCTCTCTACTTACGCGGCCGAGCCTGCTTTTTCGTCTGCGTGACTGGGGGGATAATTCCAGCTGGGAGGAGTTCCACCGGCTCTATCGCCGGTTCATCAAAGGGCTCGCGCTTCGCGCCGGGCTCAACCACGCGGAGTCTGACGACGTTGTTCAGGATGTGCTGCAAAATGTGGCCAACCGCATTGGTGAATACGAGAACCGGGAAAACCGCGGTGCTTTCCGTCGTTGGCTGATGAATCAAACGCGTTGGCGTATCGCCGATAAATTCCGCCAACGCGATCGGGCCGCCGTAAGGGCAGACCGCCCAGAATATCTCGACGGTGAGAATCCGGCAGATCCTCTCGATGAAATAATTGACGATAATCCGCTTGATGAATTCTGGGAGCTCGAATGGCAGAGGCACGTTCTGGATACCGCTATGGAGCGACTCGCCCGGCGGGTGCCAGCCAAGCACTTTCAAGCATTCGAACTCAATGCGAGACAGGGACAACCGGTCGCTCAAATTGCTGCCGACCTAGGCATTAATCGCCCGACGGTCTATATCATCACTCATCGTCTGAAAAAACAGCTGAAACACGAAGTCGAAAGACTGCGCGAGTATCATAACTGATTCTGAAATCGGACTCATTTGACGGTCGACCCCGCCGCAGTCGACTGGCTTGCTGGCGGTTGTGCCGCCGGAAGATCCTCACCCCCCCATTGCTGACTATGAACTGCTCCGCCGAATAGGTCGAGGTAGCTACGGCGACGTATGGCTGGCTCGGGGAGCGACCGGCCTTTACCGGGCGGTGAAGATTGTCTGGCGAAACCGCTTCTCCGACGTCGGTCCCTACGAGCGGGAATTCAAAGGCCTGAGCGATTTCATGCGCCTCACCCGCGGGGAACTGCGGCAGCTTGCCTTACTGCACGTCGGTAGGGATGAAGACCGGGGGTTCTTCTACTACGTGATGGAACTGGCCGACGATGTCGTCACCGGCAATCAGATCGACCCCACGTGCTACGAGCCGCTTACGCTCAAAGGTCTGCGTGATTCGGCGGAACATTTATCTGCGGAGCGGGTGCTGAGCTACGGCATTGAACTTGCAGCTGGCCTCGACGAGCTCCACCGCGCCGGACTGATCCACCGGGACATCAAACCCTCCAATATCATTCTGGTAGATGGGCAGCCCAAGCTCGCGGACATCGGCTTGGTCAGCACCGAGAAAGAAGCTCATACTTTCGTTGGCACCGAAGGGTTTGTGCCACCCGAAGGACCCGGCTCGCAGGCCGCGGATATTTTCAGCTTAGGAAAGGTTCTTTACGAAGTTGCGACCGGCCACGATCGGCACGATTTTCCCCGGCTCCCCATCAATCTCAGTGAGCGCGAAGACCGAGCCGAATATCTGGAGCTTAACGAGGTCATCATCAAAGCCGCCGCGCCCGATCGAGCCGACCGCTACCTCAGTGCTGTCGCCTTACGCGACGAGTTACAACTGCTGGCAGCGGGCAAATCCGTGCGACGCTTGCGATTCGCGGAAGCCGGCATGGTGCGGGCTCGTAAGTGGATATTCCTCGCCGTTATCGTCGCAATGGTCGCGGGGGCGGGCGCGTTGGTCGAAAGACGCCGCGCCGATGTGGAATCCACCGGTCGTCGGGCAGCAGAGGCCGAACTCGCAGACCTCACCCGCCGAACACTACACGATGCCAGTCTCGCCGCCGCCCAACGCGCTTTAGAGACGGGCAACTATGGCGTCGCGCGGGAAGCCCTCGAACGCGCCCTTCCCCAGTCCGGTGGTTCCGACCTTCGCGGCTTCGAATGGCACGCTCTTTACCGCGAAGCTCAGGGTGATCCGGCCGAAATTATCCGTAAATCCGGGGGAAACGTCACTCGACTCGAAGCATCACCTGACGGTCGATGGATCGCGGTCGATCACCACTCACCCCACATTGAACTCTATGATCAGGAAACCGGCGGATTCGTGAAGAGCCTTCAGGGCATCCACCGTATAGCCGGATTCTCCCCAGACGGGAAACGGCTGGTGGGCAACAACCCGGAATACGCGATCGAAACGTGGTCGATAGCCGACGGCAGACCCGACGGAGTCCCGGCCAAGCCCAGAGTCAATCGACCACTACAGGTTCACCCCGAACTCCCTCACTTGCTTTACTTTGAAGACGGTCCCGAGGCTCAAGATCATCGATTTGGCATCTGGAACTACGAGAGCGGGGAGGACGTCGTGGTTTGGCCGATCGCCAAAATCGGCGAAAACGGGCTCAGCACATTCTTCTCGGGATCGGCCAGCCGCGATTTATCAAAAGCAATGTTGGTGACAGTCTCAAATCTCACCGGGGTGCGGTCATACCTTCTCCAGATCTTTGATATGAAAAGTGGTGAAATGATCACCTTCGAGAAATCCGAGACAGCATTGGACAACGCTCATATTTCGCCAGAGGGAGATCGGTATGTCTGCCGAACCGGGACCCTAAAAATTAGGGATATAAACCGTCCCCAATCCACTGCGATCATTACTCCTCATGAATCCTTGTCGGGTCAGGTAGTATTCAATAAAAAGGGAACGGAGTTTATCACCGGCGGGTCCGACCACCGATTGGTCGTGGTTGATTCTCAAACCGGTGCTGCACTCCGTGAGTTCAAAGGTTCCGGAAGTCAAATCGATCGCATGACCTATGCAGCAGATCACAATAAAATTTGGTCGGTCGATCAAGGCGGTGAACTCCGCCGATGGCGACGCGATGTTCGCCAAGCACCCCCGGTCACCACCACCGTCCCTATGCCGCCAGAGAGTAGGCTCAACCAGCTCAAATTCAACCAAACTTCCGATCACCTGGCGGTGGTGAACGCCAATAGAGAAATGGTTTTATTGAAAACATCTGACCTAAGTCCGGATTGGCAGCGTGCAGGCATTGAAAGCGTCGTTTTGGTGGATGACGAAGAAGTGATGGTGCTTTCGTCAGGAAAAAAACTGCGGAGACTCTCAATTTCGTCAGGTGAAGAAATCGGTGCGTTTTCCCCGTTTGATTCCAATACAAAGATAAACGCCGTAACACTATCTCCCAACAACCGCCTCCTTCTGGCTTTTTCAGAACATGATCAAGTGGCCCTATTCAATCTTGATTCCGACAAATTGCTCGCCGAATACGACGCCCGCCAACTGGGGGGGCAAGGCAGCAGAATTCCTAAGTGTCGTGATGAGCGATGAAGGTCTCGCGCTCACTTCGGATATTCGACGGCGTCTCTTCTTATGGAACGCTCGCACGGGGGAGGTTCTAAAAACGCGAGAAGAGCCCGCACAAAGAGGGAACCTAAACCTTTCTCCAAACGGTAATCATATTATTATTTCCGGCGGTGTAGTCCCTCCTTCGCTACTTCGGTTTCCTTCGCTTGAACTCGTTTTCGACATCGACGAGGGACGACGCAACGGCGTCGACTATGCCTTTCACCCTAAAGAGCCTCGGGTGATGACCCAATTCGTGCGAGGTAGCCTCCACGCATTCAATCTGGAGAACGGCTATCGCAGCGCCCCCTTGGGACTGAGCACTCCATCCACAAATTCGGACCTCTCTACTCTTGTTTCACAAATTGAGTTTGCTCCCGACGGGAACAAACTGGCAACCGCCGATCACACCGGAAGAATCCGTATTTGGCGCCACTGAAGCTCACCCAAATCTGATCGACGTTGAGATTCACGTCGATGAGAAATAGCAAAGCCCCAGTAAAGCCGTTGGCGGGCCTTAATTATGGCTGTTTCCGCCCCCGGGATAAGGAGGAGGAGGATTGTTACCTCCGCCTCCGCCATCACCCATGCGCATGGCTCCGCCTGAATCTGCGCCATCGGCTTTCGCTTTAGGGCAAATCTTGAGAGTGCAGGTTTCGGTGGAGAAAACGAGTTTTGCCACATCGCCCGTGCCAACGCCCGGGAGCACGACAGGCCTGTCTACTCCCAGGGGAGAGCCTTCCAACGTCGCATCACCGTTGAGCAACGTCACCTCGACGGCGTAGTCGGAGCCTTGGGCACCGATCTCAACCATCGAAACTTCGGGAGCCCTGCTTGGGCCGCGGATAACCCCTATAGCCGTGGCGCGTGGCATCGAGCAGTCGGCCCCCCGCAGGCTCGGGTGCATTGTGTGCAGCCCACGGGCAACGACACGATTGCGACGCCCTTGAGCGTGGGTATTGATCGGGCGGTGGCCGTGGACTCCACTACGGATATCAGTGGCCTGCAGGTGGGCAGCGTGCTCGATGGTGACGAAGTTATTTAAGCCTGTCGGAGACGCGGTGGAACGGGCTACGCAGTCGAAGACGAATCTGTGTTTGAGTGGCAGTCACGACTTGCCCGATTCGTTCATCCTGCTCACCCCGGACGAAATGCGACAACGCGAAGTCATGCACACGATCAAAGCTGTGCCGGTCGGCGCTATCTTTGGCATTGGTCTCATCATCGGTTTCGCGATCGGAATCGTGATCTGTTACCAGATTCTCTTCAACGAAATCACCGATCACATGGCCCAATTCGCCACCATGATGGCCATGGGTTGCGGACCCAAGGACATCCGTTCCATCCTCGAAGATGCATCCGTCGCTATCACTCGTGGAGCACCGATCCTCGCAGAAATCGCAGGATGGGGCCAATCCTCCGACAGCCACAGTGTTGCCCAGTCCGACCCCCAAGGAGCCGGTCTTGAACGTGCTATCCACCGCGCCTTGCAAGACGCCAACGTCGCGGTGCCCGAAGTGGACTACGTCAACGCGCATGCCACCTCGACTGGGGTTGGAGACAAGGCAGAAGTCCTCGCCCTGCTTCGTGCGCTGGGTTCCCACTGGCCTCCGGTCATCAGCACCAAAGGGCTCACGGGACACCCCCTCTCAATGGCCGGTGCTCTCGAAACCGCCCTCGCGACAATCTGCCTGTAAGAAGGCTTCATCCCCGGCAAAGCCCATTTACGGAATCCCGACCCCATATGCGCCGACCTAAATCTTCCGGTCGAAAACCTTTCAACGCCTCCCAACGTCATACTGAAGAACAGCAGTGGTTTCGGCGGCAGCAACGTATGCCTCGTTTTACGCCGTAGCTAATCTATGGCCCGCCGTCTCAGCAGCATTTCCCGGTCTCGCTACGAGGGTTCCGACATATGTAAATCACGTCGTAAATCCGCACTCTTACTCGGTCGCCAAATAAACTGATCGAGCAGATAATGCTGCAGCGGGAAGCCGAGGAATATACCGGTAAAAATCTCCCGCATCGAAAGATCCCCCCACAGCACAGTTTCACTCGTGCGCAGAACCGGAATGCAACCTTCGGTGATCTCAAGACCGCAGCCCATCAAACGAAACACGACCGCCATCGCAATTCCACAGCCGAGATATAGGGCTAGATTGCGACTCAGCTCAGCCGCCAAACCATACCCTTTCCGGGCAGCCTTTTCTCCGCGGTAGCGATTGCGCAGATAAAACCAAACAATTGCCTGATATTGGAGATCATGATGGATCGTCACGAATATCGAGAACGCTAACAACGTCGCCGCCGCTAAAAGCGGGTGAAGGCATACGGCCCAATACACCGAAACCACTGCCGCGACGAACAATAGTTTGGATCCGTTGACCGATTGACCACGAAGATATCGCCAAAGTTGACGACCAATCATGGCAAATCCACCCCAAATACCGAGGCCTCCCAATCCCCAAATCAGCGACGTTTCGATCGAACCAACGGTCGATCCGAGCCTGAACGCAACGCGAGTTTCACCATTGCGTAGGGCAAAACTCAACGCGGGCGCCAACAGCGCCATATGCATTCCTCACCAGTCAACTTGTTGGTCGAGTCGGCTAGTTTCCCCGTGCTTACGCCGATAAAGTGCCAGCAAACCATAGTGCTGCCGAATCACATGCCAATAGGCCCAAAAAAGGAACCCACCCAAAAACAGTTTCCAAGGGAGCTGATACCAAGAGACATCCCAATGATGCAATATGCCGCCCAATAATACCGCAGCAGGCCCCACCAACCACATCCCTGTGCTCAAAATGATAAGTTTGCCCCAACGTTTCCGCTCTTCCCGATCCAATAGTGTCCGCGCATAAGTGCCGAAAAAATGTGGCGTATCCACGAAGATCACCCAAACGAACCAAACCGCGACCAAGTCGAGCTTGAGGCCCAAAAGCATCACCATCATCAGCCACGCAGCCAACCCACCACCGGTTAGCCATACCAGATCCTGCCGAGGACTAATAATCCAAGACCATGTCACCTGTGGAGACTTACCCGGGACTAAATCCACCTTAAACTCCCCCGCCGGCCATCACGGGTTGGAACCCCGCATCACGAAGGATTCCCGCCACAGCGTCACGCTTGTCACCTTGGATTTCAATCTGGCCGCCTTTCACCGTACCGCCAGCTCCGCAGGATTTCTGCATCTGTTTGGCGAGTTGAGTAAGTTCGGCGCCGCCGATCCCCTTAAACCCGGAGGCCGCTGTAACGGTCTTGCCGCCTCGCCCACCGGTTAAGCGGCGAATTTCGACCCGACCGCGGTTGCGGTTGGGATGGCCTCGTTTGGAAATCGTTGCCGGTTCGGAAGTCGGCACAGTCGTCGGCCCCGCCGGCAAATCCCCGAGCCCCTCCCATGCCGCGAACGGATTCTGCCCAAGTTCACCACCGCCATCCGTCGAAATTTTGTTCGATTTATCGCCCATGTTTACCTCCACAAATCCCTACCGGGATGTCCGATTCACCACCTAAATAAAGGTGGGCTTTGGCATAGCTGCGATTTTCGAGAAAATGCACCAACTGCGGGTGCAGTTGCCCGCGGCCTCGGGCCAAAAAATCGTCCAAACGGCCCATTTCGGCGGCGATAACCGCGCCGTCGCCGCGTGCGATTCCATCGAGTAATTTGTCCAAGCTGGTTTTGATATCGGTCTCCATGTGTCGAATAGGTGAATTAATGCCAGATCAGCGTGAGGTAAGCAGAGCTCAATTATGTGACCAAGAGTCACGCTTCAACGGGGAACGCACTTGAGTTCGATCCTCAGTTCCTATCCGTTGAACGTCAATTCAACCTGTGACTGAACCCGAACCAAGTATTCCGACTTTAAGATCGCCGTTTTGAGCGTGGGGTTCGTCTTTGAAAGCTGAAATGAAGCCTCCCTCCATCGCCTCTCAAGCCAACGCTGCCGTCCTCGAGACGCAATACGAGCAATGGCGGGAAGGCCCCGATTCTGTCGACGCCACTTGGCGCGCATTTTTCCAAGGGTTTTCCCTCGGCCACGATGGCGGAGCACTGACAACCGCAAGTGCCTCCGCAGCCGGGGTAAACGTCGTCGACAGCCGCAAGCAGGTCATGGCGATCCGCATGATCAACGCCTACCGTTCCCACGGTCATTTGCAGGCGCATCTGGATCCGCTGAATCCTCGCCCGGAACCCCATCCGAAGCTGGCCAAGGAGGCGTTTGAGTTTACGGACGACGATCTGGACTCCAGCTACACCCTCACCCGTTTCAAGGGGGGCGGACAGCACAAGCTTCGTGACATCATCGACTCCCTCCAGAAAACGTTTAGCGGCACAATTGGCGTCGAATACATGCACCTCAATGACATGGAGGCGCGGGATTGGCTGCAGGAGCGCATGGAGTCCTGCGACAACCAACCGGCATTCGACACATTTCGCAAAACCCAGATCCTTCGCCGCATTCACAAGGCAGAGTTGTTCGAGAAATTCCTCCACACCAAATTTGCCGGCCAAAAGCGATTTGCTCTCGAGGGCGGCGAGACTATGATCGCGGCAATCGACTCCTTCCTGGAAAAATGTCCCGAAGTCGAGGTTGAGGAAATCGTCATGGGCATGGCTCACCGCGGCCGGCTCAGCGTGCTGGCCAATATTCTCCGCAAGCCTTTCGACGTCCTATTCGATCAGTTTTCCGAAAACTACATTCCAGACGCCGTCGCGGGAGATGGGGACGTAAAATATCACCTCGGCTACGAAGCTGAGTTCCTCACCAAGACCGGTGGTAAGATTGAGGTGCGTCTGGCGGCCAATCCTTCCCACCTCGAGATCGTAAATCCGGTCGTCGAGGGCAAGGCAAGGGCGCGTCAACGCATTCGGGGTGACGGGGAACGTCGGCGAGTCTGCCCTCTGCTGATTCACGGCGACGCCGCATTCGCGGGACAGGGTGTGGTGGCCGAAACCCTTAACTTCTCCCAACTCCCCGGATACTACACGGGAGGCACGGTCCACTTTGTCATCAACAACCAGATTGGCTTCACCACCAATCCAGCCGACGCCCGTTCGACCCGCTATTGCACGGACGTCGCAAAGTTGGTCGAGTGCCCGGTCTTTCACGTCAACGGAGACGATCCCGAGGCCGTTTGTTACGTGACTCAACTCGCGCTGGAGTTTCGGATTAAGTTCAAGCGGGACGTGGTCATCGACATGGTCTGCTACCGGCGGCATGGGCACAACGAGAGCGATGAGCCGGCGTTCACCCAGCCGCTTATGTATAAGACCATCCGTTCGCACGATTTGGTCTCCACCATTTACACCAAGAAACTCGTCGAGGAAGGCACGATCACGCAGGAGGATTCCGACAAGATCATTGCCGAATACACGGCCGCGATGGAATCCGCATTCCAAAAGGCCAAGCACGCCGACGCCGCACGTCTCGCCGCCCACGAAGAGCAGGATCAATTCCGCGGATCAACCGCTGTTTTCCAGCCGCGATACAATCACGAACCCGTGCCGACCGGTGTCTCGGAAGAGTCCCTCAATAAAGTCGCGCACGCTCTGACCACCACACCGGACGGATTCCATGTGAATCGCAAAATCAAGCGTCTGTTGGACAACCGTGCCAAAGCCTTCAAAGCTGGCGGACCCATCGAGTGGTCCTTTGGTGAATCACTCGCGTGGGGCACCCTCCTCACCGAAGGTAAACACGTTCGACTCAGCGGCCAGGACTGTCGGCGCGGCACATTCAGCCAACGGCACGCTTACCTTTACGATGAAGAGACCCGGGAACGCTACGCGCCCTTGGATCACGTTGCGCAAGGACAGGCCAAACTCTGCGTCTATAATTCACTCTTATCCGAGGCGGCCGTGCTCGGATTCGACTACGGATACTCGCTCGATTATCCGAACATGCTTTGCCAATGGGAGGCGCAATTCGGCGATTTCGCGAACGGTGCCCAAGTGGTCATCGATCAGTTCATCGCCTCTTCCGAATCCAAATGGCAACACGTCAGCGGATTGGTCATGTTACTCCCCCACGGCTACGAAGGCCAGGGACCGGAGCATTCATCGGCTCGCCTTGAGCGCTTCCTCCAACTCTGCGCCGAGGACAACATTCAGGTCTGCAACATCACCACGCCGGCCAATTTCTTTCACGTGTTGCGCCGCCAGATGCACCGCGATTTCCGGAAGCCCCTCATCGTGATGTCGCCCAAGTCATTACTGCGCCATCCCGAAGCCGTTGCGAAAGTGGACGAATTTTTAGGCGATACCGCTTTTCAAGAGATCATTCCCGATCCAACTCCGCCGGAGAAGACGGATCGACTCATCCTTTGCTCGGGGAAAGTGTTCTACGACCTTGATCACTACCGCAAGGAGAAGGGCATTACCGGCACCCGTGTCCTTCGCGTCGAACAGCTGTATCCATTGCACGAACACGAACTTCAACGCCTGGCGGATGAATTCCGCGGTGCCCGCTTAGTGTGGTGTCAGGAAGAATCCCACAACATGGGAGCATGGTCCTACATCAGCCCCGATTTGGAGCGTATCTTTGGCAGTAAACCTGCCTACGCCGGTCGCGACGCAGCGGCCTCCCCCGCCGTCGGCGCCCTAGCCTTGCACAAACGCGAATTGGCCAAGCTTCTCATGGAAGCCTTCAGCCTTTGATCCAATCAAAAATCGAAAATTTTAGACGCCTCGGGCGCTAACCAATCAAAAATTCTCATGTCTCTTCTCGAAGTTAAAATCCCGCCCATGGGCGAATCCATCGTCAGCGGGGTGCTCGCTCAATGGCACGTCGCCGACGGCGACACTGTTAAAAACGGTCAAAACCTTTTCGAACTCGAAACCGACAAAATCACCTCCGATGGCGTTGCCGAGGGCGATGGTGTCATCAGCCTGAAAGTTGCTGAAGGAGACGAGGTGAAGATCGGTGAAGTGGTCGCTACGATTGACTCGTCTGCGGGAGGGACGAGTTCCGTCTCGTCCGCAGAAACAGTGACAAAGTCGGATGCCCTCGGACCGGGCTCACCGAGCCCGGCTACAACCCAATCTCCCGCTGTCCGCCGTATCGCCGAAGAGTCCGGCATCGACCCCGCGGGCATTGCAGGCTCAGGCAAGGAAGGTCGCGTCACCAAAGGGGACATGCAGTCAGCCGCCGAAGCGGCTGAGCCGTCAGCGGCTCCGACTAAAGGCGGGTCGGGCTTTATGCCCGATAACTCGGTCGCTACCGGCGAACGGCAGACGCGGAAGCGTATGTCACCACTTCGCGCCAAAATTGCCGAGCGCCTCGTCGAGGCTCAGCACGAAGCCGCGATGCTCACGACTTTCAACGAAGTCGATATGTCGGCAGTAATGGGACTCCGAAAAAAGTATCAGGAGGTCTTCGTCAAAAAGAACGGCTTCAAACTCGGGTTCATGTCGTTCTTCACCAAGGCCGTCGTCAACGCGCTGAAAGAAGTCCCCGGCGTAAATGCCCAGATCGATGGCAATGAGATTGTCAGCAACCACTACTATGATATCGGGGTGGCTGTCTCCACGCCCAAGGGGCTCATGGTGCCGGTCATCCGAGACTGTGAAAACAAATCCATGGCGGGTATCGAGTCCGCCATCGCAGAGGTAGCCGGTCGCGCCCGAGACGGTAAGATCACCTTAAATGACCTCGAGGGTGGTGTTTTCACCATCACCAACGGAGGCATCTTCGGTTCGATGCTCTCGACCCCGATTCTCAACGCGCCGCAAAGCGCCATCCTCGGTTTGCACGCCATTAACGAACGTCCGATGGCCGTGAATGGCGAAGTCGTAATTCGTCCGATGATGTATCTGGCTCTAAGCTACGATCATCGGCTCGTCGACGGCCGCGAAGCCGTAACGTTTCTCGTGAAAGTCAAAGAAGCCATCGAAGACCCCTCCCGCCTGCTTTTGGAAATCTAGAACCCAGTCTTTCTCTTTATCTCGTCCGGAAAAACAGGAGAGAAAGAGAACGAATAAAGATCTCAAAATGTCTGATTCCTCCTTCGATCTAATCGTCATCGGCGCCGGTCCCGGCGGCTATGTCTGCGCCTTTCGTGCTGCTCAACTGGGCCTCAAAGTCGCACTCGTTGAAAAACGGTCTGCGCTGGGCGGCACCTGCCTGAATGTTGGCTGCATTCCCAGCAAAGCCCTGCTCCATTCGTCCGAGCATTTCGCCTTCGTGCGGGATCATGCATCCGACCACGGGATCAATGTCGCCTCGCCACAGATTGATGTGGCCAAACTGATGGCCAAAAAGGACGCCGTGGTGACCAAACTAACCGGTGGCGTCGCCCAGCTGGCCAAGGCCCGGAAAGTCACGGTCATCACCGGTGAAGCAAAATTCACATCAGCGAAGGAATTGCAGGTCGGCGATCTGAGCATCACGGCCAAACACATCGTTATCGCCACGGGATCGGCGCCGGTAGAGCTCCCCTTCATGCCGTATGATGGCGAGACCGTTGTCTCCAGTGACCATGCCATTGGATTCGACAGTGTGCCGGAAAAACTGGTCGTTGTCGGCGGCGGAGCAATCGGCTTGGAACTGGGATCGGTTTGGGCTCGTCTGGGTGCTGATGTGACGGTCGTTGAATTCCTTCCTCAGATCGCTGGTGCTTCCGACAAAGACATTGTCCGCAACTTCGTTCGTATTCTTCAAAAACAGGGTCTGAAAATCGAGACCGGCGCGAAAGTCACCGGCTTCAAGGACGGTGTGCTCAGTGCCGAACGGGGTGGTGAAAAGCTCACCTTCCCCGCAGACAAAGTTCTGATTTCCGTTGGACGTCGACCCTACTCCGATGGCCTCGGTCTCGATTCCGCCGGGGTCGAGCTCGATGAAAAAAAGCGAATCAAGGTCGACGCGAAATTGAAGACCAACATCGACGGGATCTACGCCATCGGTGATGTCATTGCCGGCCCCATGCTCGCCCATAAAGCCGAGGAAGGCGGCGTCGCCGTCGCCGAGTGGATCGCAGGCAAAGCCGGTCACATCAACTGGGATCTCATGCCCGCGATCATCTACACTGACCCGGAAATCGCGACCGTCGGTATGGGTGAAGACGCCGCCAAGGCGGCGGGCATGAAAGTTAAGGTAGGCAAGTTCAACTTCGCGGCCAACGGTCGCGCCATCGCTGCCGACGTGACAGACGGGTTCGTTAAAATCATCGCGGATACCGAAACCGATAAAATTCTTGGCGCTCAGATTTTAGGACACAACGCCGGCGAACTTATCAGCGAAGTCGTTACCCATATGGAATACGGCGGCAGCGCGGAAGATCTTGGACGCACCATTCACGCCCACCCCACCATGAGCGAAGCGGTCAAGGAAGCTGGACTCGCCGTCAGTAAAAGTGCGATCCACGCCCTCTAAAACCACGCTCTACCCCACTCATGTCCAAACTCCTCCTTTCCCGTCGCGGATTCCTGACTACCTCTGCGGCAACCCTTGCGGTTGCGGCCACCTCCGGACCGACATTGACCGGGGCGCAAAAGTCGGCCCCGGAGATTACCCGCGGGTCCTTCGTTTATCCGTTTCGCATCGGTAAAGTCGAAGCATGGTCGATCAGCGACGCCAACGCGATGTTAGGTTCAGGCCTTGATCTGATGTGGCCAGTGGAAGAACGCCCGGCGATGAAATCCGCCATGAAGCAACATGGTGAACCGGACGGCGGCATCCCGCTCTACGTCAATGTGCTCGTGCTGCGCCACGGCAAAGAGGTTCTCCTTTTCGACGCCGGATTTGGCGAACGCGATAATCCTCGCATGGGATGGCTGCAGGAGGGGTTAGCCGCCATCGGCATCCAACCGGATCAAGTCACCGCAGGATTTCTCAGTCATGCTCACGGCGATCACATCGATGGTTTTATTCGAGACGGAAAACCGGTATTCCCCAACGCAGCATTTCATGTCCTACCCGCCGAGCGCGATTTCTGGCGCGGACCCGATCCGGACTTTTCCGAATCAAAGCGAAACAAAAAGCCGCTACCTCGGATGATTGCGAGCGCTCGCGATAAATTTGATATCCTCGAACCCGTCACCGTTCTTCTTCGCGATGGTGACGAGTTGTTCGATGGACTCGTCAGGGTCGAAGCGGCTCCCGGCCACACCGCTGGACATTGTTGTTTCCGCATTCGATCAGTTGGCGAAGAGCTTCTCCACCTCATGGACCTGGCCCATCATCATCTGCTGATGTTTGCCGATCCGAGTTGGGGGATCGCATTCGATCATCATCCTCAACAAGCGATCGCAACGCGGAAACAGTATTGGGAGCGGGCCGCCCACGACTACACGCGTTGCTATGGTTTCCATCTGCCCTGGCCCGGGATCGGCAAAATCGTGGCCGACGGCCACGGGTATCACTGGTGGCCGGAAGCATGGCGTTGGCAGGATGGCGCCTGAGTCCTATTCGGCCTTGTCGCGAGAACGATGAAACTCCTGCTCTGGGATATCGACGGCGCATTGCTCTCCACCGGCGGTGCCGGCATGCGCGCCTTGGAGGAGGCGGTCACGAGTGAGTTTCAGCCGGACAAGCCCGTCGACCTATCAGACATCGATTGGGCTGGCCGGACCGACCGTTGGATCTCGGGAATGATTTTCGGAAAATACGCCATCGAAAACTCCCCCGCCAATGTCGATCGACTCTTAGATGCCTACATCGCACGCTTGCCGAGATTTCTTGATAGCTTAACTGAGGTTCTACCCGGCGTGCGGGAGATCTTGGATGAGGCACAATCGCGACCGGACATCGTGCAAGGTCTGCTCACCGGCAACGTCGAACGCGGGGCCGCCGCCAAACTCGGACACTTCGGGTTATGGGACTATTTTCCGTTCGGAGCCTTCGCGGATGACAGCGCGGTGCGAAACGACCTCGGACCGCATGCCCTACGCCGAGCGACGGATCATTCGGGTCGCACCTTTGATTCTGTTGATGTTTGGATCATCGGCGATACGCCGCATGACATCGAATGTGGCAAAGTCATCGGCGCCCGCACCCTAGCTGTTGCGACGGGGCATCACACGGAAGAGGAACTCAGTCCACACGCGCCCGATGCAATACGGTCAAGCTTGGAGGACGTCGACCAGTTCTGGGGTCTGCTCAAATAATGCCGGTTTCCCTACCCCACTTTACCGGCGACCCCAGATCATGAAACTCCGCCTCGCATCCACGTTGCTGTTACTCACTCACCTGCTCAATGCAGCCCCGAATGTGTTGATAATAATCGGCGATGATTGCACCTTCAACGATCTCGCGGTCTATGGTGGAGAAAACGCCCGGACTCCGCATATCGATCAACTCGCGAAGGAAGGACTGGTCTTCAATCGCGCCTACGTCAGCGAGTCCATCTGCCAGCCCTGCCGTTCCGAGCTCTACACGGGGCAATACCCTCTCCGTAACGGTAGCGCATGGAACCATTCGTCCAGTCGAGCTGGAACCAGGAGTCTTCCCCACTTTCTATCGCCACTGGGCTATCGCGTAGGACTAGCTGGTAAAGTTCACGTGAAGCCCGAGTACGTGTATCCATTCGAGGATGTTGTGGGCTTCGATCCCAGCTGTGTCCGCGACCCGACCCGTGCCCATGACCTGCAAAGTATTCACGAATTCATGACACGCAGTGCGAATCCGTTTTGCTTGGTCATAGGACTTACCGAACCTCACGTGCCTTGGGTGATGGGCGATGCCTCCCAATATCCCACTGAATCGATAAAACTACCACCCAATCTGGCGGACACTCTACAGACTCGCACAGACTTCGCAGCCTACCTTGCCGAAATCACCTATATGGATAATCAGGTCGGTGAAATACTGGCGACTTTGCACAAATCTGGCAGGTCGGATGACACGCTCGTATTGTCCACCTCAGAGCAAGGCTCTCAATTTCCCGGCAACAAATGGAATACATGGGACACGAGTCTGCACACGGGATTGATCGCCAAATGGCCCGGATCCGTGCCCGCCGGAATCCGCTCAGATGCCATCACGCGCTACGTGGACATCGCGCCTACTCTCATCGAACTGGCGGGAGGAAATCTCGAAGGGATTGATCAGGTCTTCGATGGAAAGAGCCTCGTGCCGGTGTTCGCGGGCCAATCAAACACCCATCACAAGTTCGCATTTGGATTACACAACAACACGCCCGAAGGGCCAGCCTACCCGATGCGCACCGTTTCGGATGGAGAGTATCGTTACGTGCGCAACCTGCTACCGGATGAACTCTACATGATCAAATGGATTCCAGGCTACGATGGCGAGCGGCTCGATCACACGCCATACTGGCCAAGCTGGGCTTTCACGGCGGGAGTCAATGACCAGACCTATGCCCTCACCAAACGCCTGCTGAAGCGCCCCGCCGAAGCGCTCTACCACACCGCGACTGATCCTTACGAATTGGAGAACCTCGCCAACACACCCCCGAGTATGCCGCTATGAAGAGTCGGCTCTCCGCTCAATTGGACCGTTGGGTGGAAGATCAGGGCGACCCGAGAGCAGAAATGGATACCCGGGAAGTTCATCAGGCAGCCCGAAAAGGCACTCACCTTTATTATCCGAATTGAAACTTGAAACTTGTGAGCAGCACCGTGCTCTCTGAGTTTCTTCAAACTACTTTTCAATTTTGGACTTCATACCTCGCTTCACCACGCTCACTCGCTGCCTCGTTGAACGCGGCGATTTTTCCAACGATCCGCTATACCTAATCGATGTGGGATGCGGCGGTGGACTGCCCAGGACGTGGGAGTATTTTCAAACCGCTCTCGCGGGGATTGGGGTGGATCCGCAAGTATCCGAGTGTCGCCGACTCCAAGAGCAAGAAACCCGACCTCACTTCAACTACGTGCCACGCTTTCTCCGATTGCCGGAAGATCATCCTTTCCGCCAAGAGCGAGGAACACGAGAGCCTTGGACCGGCAATCCCTGGGAACGCACCAGTGCCGCCCATGCGGCGCGGATTTTACAGGAGAAGACTCAACAAGAAAACCAATTCAAAGTTCTCAACGCTTGGCATGAACAGGAATTAGTCGAAACCGCTTCGACCAGCACACTCGATGAATTGGTTGCGGAACAAAACCTTCCCGATGTCGACTTCATCAAAATTGACGTGGACGGACCCGATTTCGAAGTGCTGCTTTCGGCGGAAAAAACGATAAAGGGAAACCCTGCACTAGGCGTAGTTTTGGAGGTTAACTACTCGGGCAGCGCAGATCCCACCGATAACACGTTCCACAATATTGATCGCTGCATGCGTTCCTGGGGGTTCGACCTGTTCGAACTCTCGGCGCGGCGATGCACTGTAGCCGCCTTGCCAGCCGCGTTCCGTTACGACAATGCGCCTCACGAGACCGAATACGGACGGGTGCTACAAGGTGATGCGCTCTATCTTCGGGACCCCGGCGGCTGGGAAAAGATTCCGGCCAACGCCGTCGAATTGAGCCCGATAAAATTACTGAAATTGTGCTGCCTTTTCGAACTCTTTGGATCTCCTGACCACGCCGCCGAACTTATCCGCGATCGCTCCGAGGAGATTGAGCCCCTAGTGGAGACCCAACCGCTCTTGCATCTGTTGGCCAATCAAGCCGCTCCTCATCTCCAGAATTATCAGCAGCATGTTGAGGGCTTTAACGCCGATCCCTCTTCGTTCTACCCTTCACGTCGACCTTCTGCGTCTTGAACCGTGCCTTCCGAATGCAGGGATCCTCGCGAGTATTTCTCTAGCGAAGTCGCTAAATCAATTCGGTTTCGGGATAGAACACCTGCCGGGCAAACCAATAGACCCATACAACGGGTAGCGACTCTCCATCCGCTCCCACCGCCTGTATGTAAAGATCCCAAATGGCCAGCGCTGTCGCCGGGCTCAGTGCGCCCGGTAGCAGTTTGCCTCTCAAGCACGCAGGGGGCAGCGCGCCCGGCTACAACCAAACCGAGGCAAGCTCCCTGGTTACTAACCCAACGAGAATAAACTCTCGCCCTCCACCTCGATGGGTAAACTGGTCAGAATTGTCTAGAGTGTCCTAACTTCAGTGACTCGCTGGGAAGGACGCTTCGGCCGCACGGGAACTTCAAAGTCTTCGGTGACATCGTAGTAGTCCCGTAAGCGAGTGAGCTCCTGCTTCAGGTCCCGAGCGATGCTGCTGTAACCTGATTTCCCGTAGAGACTCTGCATTTCTGTGGGATCGTGCTTAAGATCGAATAGTTCCCACTCCTCGCCGTTGACCACGTCTTCTCCATAGAATCGGATGAGTTTATATCGCTCCGTGGAAACGCCTTCATGGCGCTTTACCGAGTGAGCACCAGGGTATTCGTAGTAGTGGTAATAGAGTGAATCTCGCCAATCCTCCGGGGTTTCTCCCTCGAACAGCGGCACGAGACTTTCACCCTGCATATCTTCAGGAATCGGGGCGTTGGCCAAATCCAGGAAGGTCTCCGCAAAATCGATATTCTGGATCAGATCGTCGTTGACACTGCCACGGGCCGTTTTGCCGGACCACCGCACAATCAGGGGCGTGCGATAAGATTCCTCATACATGAAGCGCTTATCAAACCAGCCGTGTTCCCCCATGTAGAACCCCTGATCCGAAGAATACATCACGATGGTGTTTTCCGCCAAGCCGGTCTCTTCCAAGTAGTCTAGGATCCGACCGACGCTTTCATCGACGGCCCAGATACAGCGCAGGTAATCCTTGAGGTAGAGCTGATATTTCCATCGCACCAATTCTTTGCCCGTTGGCTCATGGCGATCAAAGTAGGCGTTCCGCGCGGCGAACTGTTCAGGATTATGAGGACCGTTACCCACCTTCAGATCCCGGCCCATGGTCATATCGCGATCGATTTCGAGAGTTTGGTCCGATGCCGCTGCGGAGCGGTTGCTGTAATCATCAAAAAGGTTGGTAGGTTCCGGAATCTCGATGTCGGCATACAGTTCCATGTGCCGAGCGGCCGGAGTCCAATTACGATGCGGTGCCTTGTGATGCACCATCAGCATGAAGGGTTCGTCGCTTCGTTCCTGTTTAAGCCAGTGGAGAGCCTTGTCGGTAATGACGTCGGAAACGTAACCCTTTTCGTTGGACTTGCCGTTTTCGCTGATGAACTCGAGATCATCGTATTTACCCTGCCCCGGCAGAACATCCCAATAGTCGAATCCCTACATCTTTCCGTTCAGGTGAATCTTTCCCACCATCACGGTTTGGTAGCCCACCTGCTGGAGGATCTTCTGGAATTGAGGTTGATCATGATTGAACTCTCCTACGTTGGTGGGTTTGCCGTTCAGGTGGCTGTGTTTGCCCGTGAGTAAAGTGGCTCGAGCCGGGGCGCAGATTGAATTGCCCACATAGACCCGATTGAAGCGCATACCTTCGTCGGCGAGCCGATCTATATTCGGCGTGGGATTCAGCGATTCCAACCTACCTCCGTAAGTTCCGATGGTCTGATAGGAATGATCATCAGAAAAAATCCAAACGATGTTCGACCGAGAGTCGTCCGCCATCAGTGCATTCACGAGAACAATAAAAATGAGTCCCGCACCGATGCGCAGGAGGGGTAGACACAGGTTCATGAAACCACATTGGATCGAATCGCCACCCTGCTCCAACTTTTTAAATCGTTCCACCGCCCCGAGCCAGAGGACGAATTAAAACCATCGGTGCCCCCCCTAATGTGGTGCGAGCTCACTTTGAGATTTGTTAACTGCGCCTCCTTTGCTCCTACTCTCCCCGTCATGTCCCAGAAATTCACCATCGCCATTGGATCCGACCACGCCGGTTTCGCCTACAAAGGAAAGATCATCGAAATGCTGCTCGTCGAGGGCCACACCGTGAAGGATATGGGCACCTATTCCGATGAGTCCTGCGACTACCCGGATTTTATCTTTCCCGTCGCGCGTGCGGTGGCAGCGGGTGAATTCGAGCGCGGGATCGTTTTAGGAGGCTCGGGCAACGGGGAGGCCATGACCGCCAATCGCGTCAAGGGTGTGCGCTGCGGACTCTGCTGGAATGAACAGATCGCGATTTGGAATCGCTCCCACAACGACGCCAATGTGCTGTCTCTTGGGGAACGCACCATTTCAGCAGAAGAGGCTCTGCACATTGTGCGGGTTTGGTTGGAAACGCCGTTCGAGGGCGAACGGCACATCCGTAGAATCGAGAAAATCGACGCGTTGATGTAGCCAGGTCTGCTCAATTGAAGCCTCCGGGAGGCGATAAACGCGATAAGGGTGAACCTTTTCGTGATATCTTTGTCGGGGGAATAGGGGGTTAGTTCATCCCGTTGTCGTTCGTGCATAAGGGATTTACCTCAATTTTCCACCGAAGCTTGAAATCTCGTTCAAAAGGTTTTTTAAGTCGACGTTCGCAATCCAATGGCGTTGGAATCCGTATTCTGACTTAGCAACAAACCGATATGTCACCGCATCGTTTTCAATTCATTCTCGAAGAATCTCTCGCATCGTATTTTCGATGGGGACTGCTGGCCTCCCTATTGGGCCTGAGCGTATCGGTTCACGCAAATCCGGTAATCACAGAGTTCATGGCCTCGAACGAAGAAACCCTCGTGGACGACGATGGAGAGCCCTCTGACTGGATCGAGATTTTCAACCCCACGAGTCAGAGTCTGAGCCTGTCGGGGTGGTTTCTGACTGATTCGGAAGACAACAAAACACGGTGGCAATTTCCGGCAGTAAATCTGGGAGCGGGCGACTATCTGATCGTTTTTGCTTCCGGAGAAAATCGTGCTTCGCCCGGATCAGCCCTCCACACTGATTTTAAACTAAGTGCGGGCGGAGAATATCTGGCACTTGTCCAACCTGACGGACTCACCGTGGAATCCGAATTCTCGCCTGAATATCCCGCCCAATCAACCGATGTCTCCTACGGCGTGACTCAACCGCTGGTCGGCACGGAAGATCCCGTAAACGGCTTCTTCGTCATCGCCACACCCGGCGCCCCGAATGGAGGAGCTGGGGGGCTCTTGTTACTCGACCCTGTGACATTTTCCCGCACATCGGGACCATTTCTTTCTAACGCCACGCTTTCGCTTTCCGGTGCCGGAGAAGGAGAAATAATCCATTACAAACGGGTAGATCCTTCGGAAACCGGTGCGGACTTTGAAAATCCCACCTTGGATGATCTCGCCTACTCGACGCCAATTCAGCTCACTGATTCGGTCGTCATTCGAGCCGCAATTTTTTCCGATGACGGCGCACGAAGAGGTCCGATAACAACCCATCATTTCCTCCGGGTGGACAACTCCACACTGGAACGGGTTGATACGTTTTCGAGTCAACTTCCCATCGTCGTATTCGACAACCACGGCGTCGGAGTCATGGACAGGATCAATCCGCCCATTCCGGCCTGGATGTATATCTTTGAACCCAACGAATCCGGAATCTCCTCGTTCAGCGAAGCCCCAACGCTAACGGGGGGGGATTGGAACTGCAAGTGCGTGGGCAAACATCTTCGGGCTTTCCCAAACGAGGATATAAATGGGACTTCATCGATGCCCAGGGCAGCAAAGTTGAGTTACAGATTCCGGGGATGGGAACTTTCAACGAATGGGCAATCATTGGACCTTGGAACTATGACCGGTCCAATATTCGGAACGCTTTCGTCTACGGGCTGAGCAATGCCATGGGCCTCTGGGCATCCGACACAAAATTGGTCGAAGTATTCTTTAATGCCGACGGCGACGAATTGGAGATGGAGGGCTACGCCGGCATTTATGTTATCACCGATCAACCCGAACTCGAACCAGGCCGACTTGATCTGACCGAACTTGATTCGGATGACATCGAAGGTGAAAACCTAACTGGAGCCTACGTGCTCGAAATCGATGAACCGGATCCGGACAAATATTCATGGGAAACCGACGCGGGATTCCCCGGTGTTTTCACGTCTGTCGTTCTGATCGATTCGCCCAAGTTGGAGAATATCGCACCGGAGCAAGTGAACTATATCCAAGGCTATGTGCAAAGCATGGAGGATGCGCTTTTTGCAGGAGCGGAGGACGACTGGAAAAATCGATCCTATCTCCAATACTTGGATCGTTCTTCGTGGATCGACTACCACTTGATCAACACCTTCGTGAAAAACCCAGACACGTTCTGGCGTAGTTTCAAATTCTACAAAGACCGAAACGAACGCCTCGTTTCGGGACCGGTCTGGGACTTCGATCGGGCGATCGAATCCTTGGATCCACGCGACAACGACCCGACGACTTGGAACGCGTTGGAGAACACCGACCAGGGATTCGCGGTTAAATATTGGAGTATTGGATGGTGGGGTATTCTGGCTCAGGACCCGGAGTATATGCAGGGGTGGTTTGATCGTTGGCAGCAATTGCGCCAAGGCCCGTTTGGGACCGGAGCTCTTTGGTCACGGATGGATGGGCTCGCCAACCAGATCGGTGCCGAAGCGGCGGCTCGCGAGGTTGCACGGTGGCCTAAAAAGCAAAGCGTCCATGGCAGTTTCGCCGACGAGGTCGATCACATGAAGGATTGGTTGTCCCAACGCGGTGGATGGATCGATTCCATGCTGGTGGCTCCCCCCCGTGGTGACTGCCAACCCGGACGGGACAATCACTGTCACGCCCGTTTCCGGTTTCGAGTTGGTCTACACTGCGGACGGTGCGGATCCCCGTCTCAGCAACGGTGATATAGCACCCGATGCCATCCACTCCTCTGAAGCCGTCATTTTCCCCGAGGGTTCCCCGTATCGAGCCCGCAGTTATAATCAGTTTCTCGGCGCCTGGCCCGGGACAAAATGGAGTCGCGCAATCCCCGGCGATATCGGAATTCCCTACGATCCTTCACCTCGCGTGGTAAATTTATTTTTCCGTGCCTTCGTCGGCAGTGGAGACAACGTGGTGGTGTCCGGTCTGGTCGTCACTGACACGGACGAAAAGTATGTTCTTCTCCGCGGAATCGGTCCCAGCCTCGGCGGCTTCAGAGTAACCGATCCGTTAGCTGAGCCTGTCTTAACCGTTTTCAACGCCGACAACGAGGTCGTTGCTCAGAATTCCGGTTGGGATAACGGAGATAACGGCGAGACCATCGCCCGCGCCGCCGAGAGCGCGGGAGCCTTTCCCGCTCACAGCAAACTCCGGTGATGCCGCACTGCTACTCCATCTACCTGTCGGACGCTATACCGTGCACCTCTCAAGCGCGGGGACCGAGGGTGGCACGGCGCTAACCGAAGCCTATGAAATAGACGATATCGGGGGATTGCTGAATATATCCGTTCGCGGAACCGTTGAAGGCACAAGCTCTCCCATGATTGCGGGGTTTGTGATCACGGGTGATCAGGCCAAGCGGGTTCTGATCCGGGGAGTGGGACCGACCCTCAGCAGCTATGGTGTCGCTGAGCCTCTCGCTAATCTCCTGCAAATAGCCGCAGGAGCCGAAATCATCGCCGAAAACGACGACTGGCACGAATCTGACGCGGAATTGATCACTGCCTCCAACGGCTTGGTGGGAGCATTCGCTTTGGATGAAAGCTCACAAGATGCCGCCATTCTGGTCACGCTTCCGCCGGGCGTTTACACTGCGATTGTCTCAGGCGAAGAGAACACAACCGGCACCGCCTTGGTCGAGGTTTACGAACTCGAGTAGATCTTTGCGTCCGATCAGGTGGGTTTGTCCTTCACTCGCGTGAATCCAATATCCAGCCTAGGCGCTTGGACACAGAATACCCAACGCCTCCTGAGATCCTTAACCAAAGGGACCTTTCCCGCAAAGGACTGCAATCTGACGCCGCAAGTGCGCAACTTCAGTTGTTCGCGTGGATGTATTACTCCCGTCGTACGGACAACCGCATCCTTGAGTTGTTTCGGCAGGGTCTGATCAAAGGCACCGTAACGGGTGGCCAAGGAAACGAGGGCTTGATTATCCCCCTAGCCTTGCTCGCCGACAAGGAACAGGATGTTGTTTCATTCACTCACCGTGATCTGGGCGGGCATCTAATTTGGAGCGGACACCTGTGTGACCACCTCAACCAATATTTTGCCAACGCCAAAAGCCCGACCCAAGCGCGAGAAGGTAACATTCACCATGGCGATCTGACGAATCGTTCTCTGCCAATGATCAGCCATCTCGGGGCTACGCTATCGAATGTGATCGGAACCACCGAATCTCACCGGCGCCAAGGCAAGCAACCCGTCGGATTCACATTCTTCGGCGACGGTGGCTCGTCCACGGGAGACATTCATGAGTCCATGAACCTCGCCTCGTTACTTTCCGTGCCGGTGTTGTTTGTGATTGAAAATAATAGCTACGCGTATTCCACGCCGATCGACGAGCAGTTTGCCCCCAAGACGGAGCTTTGGAAACGGGCTGCCGGCTATGGAATGGAAGGCCGCGTCGTCGATACGACCAACGTGCTCGATGCCGTTAAAATTTTTGGAGAAGCGATCGAATCCGTCCGGACCACTGGCCGCCCCATGTTGGTCGAGGCCAAAACCCTTCGGCTCCGCGGTCACGCCGCCTACGACACGTGCGATTACCTGCGCCCCGGTGAACAACAGGGATTCGAGGCCGCCGACCCATTGCCTATCTTCCGCGATCAACTCAGCGTCGGTGGCCACGCCAAGTCGATCGCTAAGATCGAACAGGAAATCTCCGAATTCATCGAGCGCTGTATCCAAATTTCCCTACAGACGCCCCGCCCTCAGGCCGACAGCAAGCAAATGTTGGCCGAAGTGTTTGCCCCTCCCAATACTCCGATTCCTTGGAAGACTGAGCCTGTTGCGCCCGAGTCTCTGAATTTTGCCCAAGCTCTGAATGCTGCTCACCGTAAAATCCTGACTGAGCGACCGGAGAGTCTGATTATGGGACAGGACATCGCGACCTACGGCGGCGCCTTCAAAGTAACCGACGGCTTGTTGAAAGACTTTGGCCGGGAACGCGTATTTAATACACCATTGGCGGAAAGTGCCTGCACGGGTTACGCCATCGGATTGGCGCTCGGAGGCCATCGACCGATTGAGGAATTTCAATTCGCCGACTTTTCCACGGAAGCGATGACCCAGATCACGCTCAATGCGGCGACTTACCACTTCCGCTCAGGCGCGAAGATTCCTTTGGTGCTAAGACTCCCGACGGGAGGAGGCCTAACGTTTGGCTCATTTCATTCCCAAGAACTCGATTCATTTTTCCTAGCCATGCCCGGGCTTAAAGCACTCTACCCGAGCACGCCGCAAGACGCTTTCAACGCCCTGCTCGCCGCCTACGAAGACGACAATCCGGTGCTTCTATTCGAGCACAAAGGCCTCTATCGGGGATCCAAAGGTCCGGTGCAATATGATCTCGACTACCGAAACGTTTGGGAGCCACGTCGTGTCACCAGCGGAGATTTCGCCACCGTGGTGACCTACGGTGAAATGGTAAAGCTGGCCGAGGATGTTGCCGGGTATTTCGCTGATGAATACGAAGCTGATTTCGAAATTTTCGACCTGCGCACGCTCGCTCCGCTAAAACTCGACAGCATCAAAGCCTCCCTGGCTCGCACGCATCGACTCATCGTGCTCCACGAAGGACGTAAGCGACACGGCTTTGGCGCTGAATTGGTCGCGCAATTGACTGAGGACCATTTCTTCGATCTCGAGGCGCCGCCCCTCCGAATCGGTTCACTCGATCTCCCGGTTCCCTTTGCTCCTGAACTCGAGCACGCCTTTCGCCCCAATCGTGATTCGGTGATCAGTAAGATCGCAGACTGGATTGGTTAAGGGCATCATCACCTATATTTTCAAATGCCAAATCTGAGTGACATACCCACCGAGCGTTGGTCTCGGCTCAAACTTCTCGCCACCGACGTTGATGGCGTGTTGACCGACGGTTCGATTCACGTCTCCTCCGACGGAGTCGAAACCAAAACCTTTAGCGTATTGGACGGATTGGGCATGGTCCGTCTTCTCCGCGATGGTTGCCCAGTGGCTTGGATTAGTGGTCGGGCTTCCGGAGCCACCACAGTGCGGGCGCAGGAACTAAAGATCCCCCACGTCGTTCAAGGAAGAGCGGACAAAGAAACCGCACTATCCGAACTCGCGTCGGAACTGAGACTTTCCGCTGAAGAATGCGCGTATGTTGGAGATGATGACATTGATGCGGGTGCGCTACGTTGGGCCGGGATTGGAGTCACTGTTCCCCATGCGATTGATTCGGCGGCGGCAGCCGCAGATTGCACGACTCAACGGTTAGCCGGTCACGGAGCGATTCGAGAAATCTGTGACCACATTTTGCAGCATCGAATCACTCAGGAAAACGCATGAATTTTAGGCACCTCGTTCTCCTCATTTTACCGTTCCCCGTCATAATCGACGCGGAGACGAAGAGTGAACGAGTCACCACCAGCGCTCCGGTGAAAAACTATGCCGTCTCATTTTTCAGCGAAGACGGCTATCCCCGCGTTCGAATCGTGGGTGAATCGGCGGACTTGTCTGACCGATCGCTCATCCAACTGACTGGCATGAACCTGATTCTTTATACTGGGGGCGCGGACCGCGAAATCGAAACGACATTGGCGGCACCGGTCGCCCTGCTCGAGCCCGAGGCGGAACTGGTCAGCGGCCCCGATTCGGTCGACCTCAAACGTTCCGATCTCGAGGTTTCAGGTGAAGACTGGAGCTACGATCATCGCGAAAGTCGGATTCAAATCCGTCGTTCGGCTCAAATTATTTTTAAAACTCCTCTGGAAGGATTCCTCGAATGAAACTTACGCTCCTACTCGGTATCGCCGTCACACTCTCAGCACCTTTGGTCGCGCAAATTGTTAATCCCTTCCCGGAAGAAAATACCGTGTTGAAGGCGGATTATTTGGATCTGCGCAGCACAACAACTGAGTCGATTGTAATTTGTATCGGCAACGTGACTCTTGAGGGAACCAACATGAAAATTGCTTGTGACCGTTTGGAAATTGTGGCCGCGCGGATCGGCAATCAAGACGCTACCATCGGTGAGCTCAAAGGATTCAAATCTCTTATTGCCACGGGCAACGTGCACTTGGTGCAAGAAGACCGGGAAGCGATTTGCGGCCGCGCCGAAGTACTACCTCTCGAAGAAAAGGTCGTGCTCTCCATCAATCCCAGATTAATCGATCACTCATCAAACGTGGTTACTACAGGCGACGAAATGACCTTACTCCGGGGTAAACGGCAGGTTTTGGTAGTGAATGCAACGGTCACAGGTCCTCCCATCATCGATTTGGGGTCCGGAGTCGAAGATACCCTCGACGATTCCAATACCACACCCTAGATCGAAATCCTCTCTTTCGTGTCTCACCTTACTCCATCGCGCATTTCGACCCAAGCTTTGGTCAAAACATTTGGCCAAAATTCGGTCGTAAATGGCGTTGATCTCGAGGTCTTCGCGGGCGAAATTGTGGGCCTTTTAGGACCCAATGGAGCGGGGAAAACGACCACGTTCTATATGATCGTTGGGTTGATCGCGGCCACCAGTGGTGAGGTTTGGATCAATGGCCGGGACGTCACCAAGCTCAAGATGCATGAACGAGCCCGACTTGGCCTGGGTTACCTCCCGCAGGAACCCTCGACTTTCCGGAAACTCACCGTCGCCGAAAATCTTTTGGCCATCGTGGAAACGCTTCCGCTGCCGCGAGGGGAACGCAAAAGCGTGGTGGCGCACCACCTTGAGGAGCTGCATCTCGAACATGTCGCCAATCAAAAAGCGTTCACCCTTTCCGGTGGAGAACGCCGACGCCTTGAGATCGCCCGTGCGCTGGTGACGAAACCCAAGTTTTTACTCTTGGACGAACCGTTTGCCGCAATCGACCCGATCTCGGTTTCGGAAGTGCAGCGTATCGTGCTCGATCTGAAATCTAAGGGGATCGGTGTCATCATCACCGACCACAATGTGCGGGAAACCCTGCGAATTGTGGACCGCGCTTATCTTATTCACCAAGGTCAAGTGCTCACCAGCGGTCCCGGCGATTTCTTGATTCAAGATGAGCAGGCCCGCGAGATTTACTTGGGCAAAGATTTTAATCTCTAGCCCGGATATTGCATGAAGGCGGTATGGTGGCCGCGGTGACGCTTCATCGGTGCCGTTGGAGTGGATAAAGCCGCGTTTGCTGGGGCCGATGTTTGGTATAGTCGATACGGCCCCCTTACCCCCGTTTGCTGTGCGCGGTAGGCTCCCGGTGCGTGACCGGGTTACTGCGGAGGAGCCAGCGCACCGTGAGCGTGCACGAAGATATCGCGGCAAGGATGATAACTGCTCATGTGGAGGCGAACGCGGGTAGCCGAGCGCATGATCACCGCGCCGATCTTCACCCGTTTAACTCGTAGGGTCGCGCACGTCGCTCGTGCCAGTGCCGTGCCCGCGAGGGCCAATCGTCGTAATCCTTGCAACAGGGTGTAGGCCAAGCCCGAGAGCAGCAGACGCCATGGGTTGGCCCACCACCGGTGAGCGCTCACCGGATCGGCAAAGAGCATCCTCTGCTCTTTGATCCGGTTCTCCATCTCGCCACGGATGCAATAGCGTCGATCGTAGAGTTGCAGCGAGTCGCCCACGATGTTGGTGACAATGAAACGCGGGTTGGAGCCCTTCGCCGCGTGCTCGGCCTTGGCAATCACCCCACGTAGTCGCCGCCCCGATCGCGCCGCATAATCAAACGCGGTGAACAAGCGTTGCTTTTGGCCGGTAGCCGCGAAGCACTCGCGCGCCTCATCCATGCGCTCGGAGGCCATCGCTTGCAGTCGGCTATTGCGAGCGATGCCCACGATATACTTCACCTCGTGGTGATCGCACCAAGTGAGCATCAGGTCCCGGCAAAACCCACTGTCGGCGCGCAGGACGATCTTGGTGCGCGGCCAGACCCGTCGGATGTGCTTAACCAGGAGTTTGAGGATGGCCGCCGCGTGACGGGCCCCATCGCCATTGCGGCGGCGCAAATAGGCCACCAGCAGGTGATCACCGCAAAACACATCCCGCGGCAGGAAGCAGTGGTGGTCGTAGTAGCGGTGGAAAAAATGTCCCTCTTGGCAGCCATGCGTGCGCGCATCAGTGGCACCAAAATCCAAGGTGATCACCGCGCGAGCGCGTTCATGTGACGCGATGAAGGTATTGACCAGGATCTGGTTGATCGATACCGCCGCCTGAGGCGACTGGGCGTTCTCAAAACGGCACAAGCTCGAGGCACTTGCCAACGGTTCATCGCGGCCAGCGGCCCCCTGATGAATCGAGTCGTGGCGTAGCACCTGCGCATCGTTCAAATCCTCCCAACCCGCGCACAGGGCAACGACGCGCGGACGCAGCAGACTCCCCGCATCATGGGTCACCTTGCCTGACTGGCGCTGGTCGCAAAGCACGCTGGATGCCTGTTGGGTCAGGCCGGGTCCCCGATCTCCTTCGCGCAGCAACAGCAGCCCTCCATCGCTGCTTACTTCGCCTCCCTTGAAGTCCGCGTCTACCCAGCGGCGTTTTGACCTTGTGAAACGCAGTCCCTTTGGCTTGTTTTTGCCCATCGCTTAGTTAGGTTGTTTTTATTGCTACCCATTTTCTATCAATGGTTAACCATCTAAGCGATACCTATTTCATGCCATATCCGGGCTAGGCATCGGTTCAGGGGACTCGATAAATCTCCATGAGAACTTTCCCGGATTCACCTTCCGGTGCTTCCGAAACCACCGAGTAGGGTTCGGGCGGTAACTCGATCAACACCGCCGCATCCTTACTGGTCCGTGCGATCGAGAAGGCCCCACTAAATCAGCCGCCTGTTCGATCTCCGCTACATTGGCCGAAGTTCCCCAGTCGTCGTTGGTGGCGATGACCATCTCATTCTGAATGATTTTGATGGAGGAATCCTCCAGCGCGCCCACGACCCCATAATCGGAAGCGAGAGTTGGACCGACGGCACGAATCAGCAGCTTGACCGTGCCTTCTCCACCGACGACCACTCCTGTAAATCAAAGTCGCATCACCTGAACCAGCCTGAGCAAGGGTGCTCGCATTGGTGAGCTCGGGACCGGTTGAAAAACCGTCGGAGTCATAAACCTCCAACAAGACTACCCCGGTCTCACCGCCATCACCTACCGGCAACGTATAAATCCCTGCACCGAGTGGACCAATGAGAGCGGCATCTTTGCTAAGAGGATCGAGCGCAAACGCGCCCACCGAGGCGAATAAATCACCATGATCCTGAGGCCAACGATCGTTGGTAGCGACCCTCATCGACTGTTGAGTCAAGACGAGATCCGGATCGGACAAACCTGTCTCGACACCAAACGAACGCAAAGTCGGCCCGACCGCACGAACCGTCATTTTTTTCGCACCTTCTCCCTCAGTCACAAATCCCGCTACTGGCGAACCCGCCGCCCCGCCCACCTGCGTGCGGGTGGACAAATTTACCACGCGGGCAGGCCCCGGAAATTGAAGCGGTGCCCGGGTGTCCCCTTGCACGATAAACTGTCCCATCATACCTTCATCCTCATGAGTCAAAACATGACAATGATACATGTAGGGAACATGTGAATTGGCATGCTCACCAAATAAGGCTATGAAGCGAACCGTCGAACCACGGCGAACGATGATGGTGTCTTTCGTACCCGCATATTCAGGCGGTGGTGGCTCGCCATCGATATCCAGAATAAAGAACTGGACTGCATGAATGTGGAACGGGTGTGCGTAGTTAGTATCGTTGACGATTTCCCAGATTTCCACCGCGTTCAGAGCAACGGTCTGATCGATGACATCGTGATCGAATGCTCGGCCATCCAATAAAAAAGGCGATGGAGGAGAACCGGTCATCGTCACCGTGCGCGTTGCGGTAGCCTGGGCTTCCGTCAGACGGGCGATCGGTTGAAGTTCGACCGGCAAGGTCGTCACCGGCTCGGCTGTCGGTGCCCCGACTCGCAATTCCACCAGACGCAAGTCGAGTCCGTCGAGCGGGTTGCCTCCCCCCGGTCCGTTCGGGGAACCGGGAATATCGTTGCCCGTAAGCTCCGAGTTGAACGCCATGAGATCAACCGAACCTCCTTCCGCGTCCGCTAGGTCGACGACTACATCCAATCGTTCGCCGGGCATCACCAACATGCGTTCCTTGGTCAAGGGGCGTTCGAGCAAGCCTCCATCCGTTCCAATCAATTGAAAGGTGCGTCCGCCCGATAGACCAAAATGATAACCCTGCTCAGCCGACGCGTTAACCACGCGGAATCTCACCATTTCGCGGGCACTTCGAGATAGGCGTCGAGGGTGCCATTGGTGAGAACCGTGTCACCCAATCCGCCGACGATAAATTGGCCTTCGAATCCCACCAAGCGATCCATCAGAAATATCGGAAACTCATCCACGCCATAAGTGCGGGGAAGATTGGCTGATGTTTCGATTTCATCACACCCCAGAATCATTCCCGCCAGCCCCTGCGTGACGTGTCTGTTGGTCACCATATGGAGGTGGAGGTGATACCACATGGTCGCCCCGCCATCGATCACGGTGAAAGCCGGAGACCACGTTTCCCCGGGATTGATTTTGGTGTGTGGACCTCCATCGTCCTCGCCCGAAACATGCATTCCATGCCAATGAGTGGTGGTAATCTCATCGAGGCCATTGGTGATGTTCATTTGCACGTCGTCGCCGCGGCTCATGATCAAAGTGGGGCCGAGGATATCTCCATTGTATCCGGCGGTAGGAGTCGGACTACGGAACCCAAAGTCGATTTCAGACCTCTCCATGTTGAGGTCATAAACGGGACCCGTAAGTGTCGGCGGAACCCGCAGAGGGTTTTGTGCATTGCCCGCAAGCAAAAGGCCAAACAGAGAAAACGCGACCGCAGTCAAACGGCGCAGGGACGGGGATGATTCTGGTAACAACATAACAGCGGAAAACTTCCTTCTAGATAGCACAGGAGGCTCCCCCCCAATCCCTAATATTTATTAATTACATTTCGACCAAATTCGTGATTCAAAAATAGCCGTAGACAGATTCCACTGTGTGCACCCTCTCATGAACAACCCCGTCAACGGCATAACCGTAGATCACTTTTTTTCGACCTACGGAGAAAAACTCAAACTCGAGCGCTTCAACACCGAGGTAAGTCTCAATCGACTGATTAAGGAGGGCACCGTTAATCGCCCTGCTCTCGCGCTGACCGGGTTTTTCAAATACTTCGCAAATAAACGTATTCAGGTTTTGGGCGCCGCGGAGATGACATACCTACGCTCACTAACTTCCGACCGGCAGGAGGAGATTTTTCGACAAATGGCGAAACGCCACGTGCCCGGTTTCATCTTAACCCGCAACTACGTGCCCACCCGGGCCATGATCAAGGTTTGTCACGATACGAAGATGCCGCTTTTGCGCACGCCGATGATCACCCGGCATCTGCTCAATCTGGCTACCCTGGCAATCGACAACGAGTTTGCTCCCTCCACCTCCGAGCACGCCACGACTCTGGATATCAAAGGCATCGGAGTTTTGCTACGGGGCGACAGCGGGGTCGGCAAAAGTGAATGTGCCCTGGCTCTCATCGAACGCGGATATTCCCTCGTCGCGGACGATCTGACGCAGATCAGCCTAGTGGATGAGAGAGAACTGATCGCCACCAGCCCCGAGCTTAACCGCGGCTATATGGAATGTCGGGGCATCGGCATCATCAATGTGGCAGAAATGTTTGGGATCAAAAATGTGCGAGTCGATAAACGCATCGATCTTGTGGTTTCGCTCCATGAATGGACCCCTGACGTCACCGAGGAACGCACGGGGTTAGAGGAGAATTTCTACAACATTCTGGATATTCCGGTGCCCCATGTGGATCTCTACGTTCGCCCTGGACGGGATATCGCGCGAATCGTCGAAGTCGCCGCCTTGATCCAAGCCCTCAAGCTGACCGGACACGACCCCGCCAAAGAATTCAACGACCGCCTGATTGCGCACATGGCCGACAATAAAAAGAGTCGGAAAAAGTCCCGTATAACCCGACTGTCTCACTACTAGAACAGGATCCGGTTGCAACAAATATTGTCAGGCACTGGTTTGAGCGCACACGCTGACCGTTTTCTCCGGACATAACGGCATGGCAGATTTTCTAGACAATACTCCCGAAAAGGTGGACCCCCTGCGGGTGGAGCGGGCACTTCTCGTTGGAATCCAGACACCCGACATGGTATCGGGTGAGGCTTCCGAACTGTTGGCGGAGCTGAAGGAACTCGTGGAGAATCTGGGAATTTCCGTAGTCGGATCGACCTTGGTGAATCTCCGAAAACCCACCCCGGCGACTCTTGTCGGCAAAGGCAAAGCAGATGAAATTGTCGGCGAGGCTCGACTGCTGGAATGTGACGTCATCGTATTTGATGAAGGGCTAACGCCCGCGCAGCAGCGCAATTGGGAGCACGATTCCAAGATCACGGTAATCGATCGACAGGAAGTCATTCTGGACGTATTCGTGGACCGGGCACACACCCGTGAAGCCGTGTTGCAGGTCGCATTGGCGCGCATGGAATATTCATTACCCCGATTGACGCGGGCCTGGACTCACCTATCTCGCCAACGAGGCAAAGGAAACCTGGGTGGTGAAGGTGAGACTCAACTCGAACAGGATCGTCGGATTGTTCGACAGCGCATTACCCGCCTCAAAAGAGAACTCATTGAGGTGCGCCGACACCGCGGGGTTCAACGCCAAAAATGGCGACGCGTGCCGGTGCCCACGGCGGCAATTGTCGGCTACACCAACGCTGGAAAGTCCTCCCTACTCAATGCCCTGACCGGTTCCGATGTTCTCGCAGAAGACAAACTGTTCGCTACGCTCGATCCCACGACCCGACAGCTTATTCTCCCGGGCAACCAGAAGCTACTGGTCACCGATACCGTCGGGTTTGTGCGAAGGTTGCCCCACGGACTGGTGGAAGCGTTCAAAGCGACTTTGGAAGAAGCCGTGGTCGCTGATTTCATCATCCAAGTTTTGGATGTGACTGCCCCCGCCGTGGAGGATCATTTAAAAACAACCCTCGAGGTGTTGGGGGAACTCGGCGCCGATGAGCGTCCCCGCATCGCGGTTTTCAACAAAGTGGATTCCGCCACTATTGATCAGCTCAGCCATGCGCGAAGACTGATTCCCGACGCTTTGTTTCTATCCGCCCAAACGGGAGAGGGTCTCGAAACGCTAGCTGCGCATTGCAATGACCTTATTCGAGACCGGTTCGGCAGAGCTGAACTGCTGGTGCCCCACGATCGCTACGACGTCATCGCTCGCCTACGACAAGTGGGACACGTTCAAGAAGAAGAACCCTTGGAATCCGGCGTGCGGTTGATCGGAAGATTCCCGCCTTCTCAATCCGGGTTCTTTGCCCCCTTTGTCGCCACTAAAAAGTCCGGCCTGCGTCGAATCTATCCAAGGAGGACAACGGCGTGAGGGGATTTTGAAAATGGTCCGTTGCGCCCGAGCCGGTGATTTCAACGGAATCGCGATTAGGCACCCACAATTCCGTTTCTTCCAACCGACCAGTTTCATCCGTCCGAGCCACGCAGACCCCACTCAGAGTCACCACCGAGCCCACAAAATCGGACAACTCCCCCCAGAGACGAAATGATGGCCACGATTTTGCCAGTCGCAGTGGAAAGATTCAGGCGAGCATCAGCTCCATCCAATTGGGCCGCATAAACAAACCCGGTCATTCGAACCCACTGGGCCTCGGCTAAACCTTGTGACGCCTGTTCATAGCCAATAATTGGTGCACGCGGTAAAACTTGCCGACTCTCGTCTTCCCAAGCCCGCACTTGCACCAAAGGGGCATAACCGCCACCGCGGGCAATTCCCAAAATACTAATGTGACGTCCCGGGGCCGGCACTTCTCCTAATTCGGTCGACCATTCCAATCCCACACCTCCTGAACTGTCCTGCAGGAACAACCGCTCTCCGTCGGGTTTTGACCAAGTGATTACGCCTGAAATTTGCACCTGATGCTCCTCCTCAGCCTCGGTCAAAGAGAGTTCCATGACCGTTCTCGTCATGCGGTGGAGCATCCGGGGAAAGGGTTCGACCGGGCGATTCGCTTCATCTGTCGAAGACTCGCGAAGAGGACGCCAAAGCGCATTCTCCAAGCGCAGAGAAATCCCTTCCTTTAAAACCCTCCCCACCACTTCAATTTTCTGCCCAGATTCAGGCAAGTGGGTTTGGCCGGTGATCACCTCAATCGGGCCAGCTTCATCCTGCACCCAAAAACCCTGTTCCGAAGTCAAAGGAGTATAAACTCCCGTGATACGAATAGTCTCCCCGTTCTGATCCGGCGTTTGCAGTGTAGACGAATCGACAACCGGCCGGTCAAAAAGCGCGTAACGCCCCATCGGGGCAACGAGCTTCATGTATTCAATACCGGAGCAAAACAACTCGAATTGAGAAACCACCCCTCCGACTTGGAACTTGGGCGCATAGATCCCCGTTACTCGAATAATTTGATTCTCCCATAGTGGAATAGGCTCGTCGGGGGGCAGCATCAACCAGACGAAGATGCGTTGCCCGCCTGACACTATCCGCACCTCCAAATGTTTTTCGTCCAGTATTTCCTGAGACTCCACCAGGCCTTCGATCGTGACCGTTTGATCCAGCCATTCGAAGTGGTCAATATCAGTCAAATCGACGGGCACACCCTCTATATTGAACTCTCCCGTCACACTCCAATCCGCTTCGCCGATCGAAAACGTATCCGATGGGGGAGAGGTCAATCCCACGACCTAGATATTGTCCCCTGCTCGAATTGGCAAAGGTTCGGTGGGCAGTATATACTCCACCACCGAATCGTTCCGGACCTGAAGCACATTCCAATCCGGATCGTAAAAGAGCACCTCCAAGTCGAGATTCAGCGGAAGAGGTTGCAGTCGGTCCTCGGAGGGAATCGCCCACGGTTCTGATGGGAGCTCGATCCGACGTCGAACTTTGGGCCCGAGCAGCCGCGCTCCCATCGACCAAATAGGCACTCAGGACAAGTAATCCGGGAACAAAAAATCGGCCGAAAGTAGACAACACTGGGGCCAATCCAACGAACGCGACCGCTCGGCTCAAGTCGCTTTCACTAACAGATCGTTCCCGTTTCATCCCGTTCCAGCGGACGAAGCCTTCACGCCTCGGAATATTCGCGGGAAATTTGCGTCGAGTATCTCTACCGCCTCGGCGTCCGTTCCTGCTCCTTTGATGACCATAAAAAGTTGATACAATTCCGTATTACGCCGCCCCTGCCGCACGCGTTCCCACCTCGATTCAAATCGGATCGAATTCGATGTTCCCGGTTTCACTTCGGTCCCGGCAAGGGCGTCTCAAACTTGAAAAAACACGTGCTGAGTGCGCCCTCGCACGGTGAGAAATCGATACGCACGAAGTTTGATTTCCACCCCGTTGGCCTGAACCGCAACTTCTGGAAGCTCCCGTTCAAGCGATGATCCCACACTGGGTAGACATACCGTGGGAGCACCCTCCCACATAACGTTCGTCCGCGCTCCAGATGAAGCGATAGCTGAGGAAGTCTACCCCCGTGATCGGATCACGATGGCTCCATCCTCCACCTTCGGAATACCCCAAAACCTGGCGGGCATAATCGGGCACCTCGACCTCTCGGCCGTCAGGCCGATCAACCCATTCCCAGTCGATTCGATGATCGAGTTCAATTGACCGGGCATACCAGAACTGCACTCCGACTTCTGCCATGACCAGAAAACTGCCTGTCGCTATCGCGACCCGGGCCGAGAGTCTATTCAGCCAATCGACGGGAACTGATGCCGTATTCGATTTCACCAACAGTTGACGGGGCATTCTCCAAGCAATCCCGGCCAAAATAATAAGGGTTGCCGCTAGGACCACTTCACCCGCGGCATCGTGAACGGCGTTCATTTCAGCATGCCCCTGCGAGGAAAGGACATGAATCAAGTAACAGGTGCGAACGAGATTCCCCGTCATGGCCACCAGCCATCCCGCCGTCAGTAGTCGAATGCCGCGGGACCAACCTAGATTGAAAATCACCGCTAGAAAAATACCCGCCATGGTGACGGTCTGCAGGGACCGAATTCCACTGCAGGCTTCTTCGATTCCGACCAGGCCATCGGCCACCTCAATCACTCTGCCAGTCAACGCCGCCGGGTGCCCCAATGCAGATACGAGTTCCGCCGCCACTTGGGCATTGAATGAAAAAAGACCGAGCGTGATTGGCTGTTGGATCGCAGTGGGCCATGGCAAAGCCAGAGCCATCAATGCCACGATTCCCATCCATGATCGGGCCTCTCTCCAGCCAGCTGACCGGGCAACTAGGGATAGTGTCGCCAGTATGGCACAACCGGTGGTGAACCACATGACCCTCGGCCAAATCTGGTTCGACTCCCAAATCATAAAGCCAGCGAATTCGCCCAAGACCGCTGCCGCCAACAGGAAAACCGCACTGGGGTTCTGAGTATGAGTCGAAAATCGAACGTCGCGGAGACGTTGACGCACCAGATATATCACCAAGATCGGCACCACCCAACCGTGCATCATCTCTTCGTCCGTTAGCCACGAAGTGGACATCCGCCATAAAACAGGTCCCCAAATCGCAGCCAAAGGGAACCACCACCTCAACCGTTCCATCGGGATCATGGTTGTCCGGGCAAAGTGGGGCGCGATTGCGAAGAATTCATGCGGGAACGCACTTGTTCAGCTTGAATGCGTTGATCGCGCTCACGCAGGACGCTCTCGAGTAACTTCCTCTCCGAATCCAAGAGATCGCTGCGGTCCAAATTCCTCAGGGCGTAGCGCAGCGTGACTTCGTCGTTTTGATCCGAGGCAACCACGGCACGCCACAAGAGGACGCGAGTTTCCCGCTCCGCGCCCACGGGCAGACGTTCAAAATACTCCGCAGCATGATCAGGGGGAGTTGTCCGCCATCTTACTCCGATCATGGCCAAAACCAAAGCGGGATCAATGGGATCCTGTGCTCCCGTCCACAGCTCGTTGATACGCTCCACATGAACCGGATCGACCCGATTAAGTATCGCCGCCATCATGACCCAAGTCGCCTGAACATCGGTGTTGTCCGGAACACGGGGGACCCAAAGTCGATAAAGCCTCCAAAGCTTTCCCATGTCGCCCTCAGTCGCATAATTTACGCGAAGGGCCTCGCATGCCTAAAATTCGCGGGGATAGAGCTCCACAATCCGCTCCAAAGCCGCATCGACTTCCGCTCGGTTGCCCCAAATCCCACCCAAACGTGCCAAAACCCGCAATCCCGCCAAGGAAGTGGAAGACGTCGTCACCGCGTCGTCCCAGGTAGGCTGAGCCCTGCCGGGGCTAAATTCGAGCGTCTGAATTCGCGCCGCCAGCGCGAGGTCGACGGTTTGCGATGGAATGTTCCCGACTCTTCCCGAAGACAAAATCTCCCGTAGAAGTGCGAGGTCATTGGTCTGCGCCGCAAGGTCCATGAGAGTGAACGATAATTCCGGAGACGCCCGAACACTCTGCGGAAGTTCCATCAGCCAATTTAGGATCTCCAAATCCAATCCGATATTCGCCATCCATCGAGCCAGCCGTGCCACATCGTCGTTATCCTCCCGCGCCATTATTTTCAGTTTTTCAATCAACAGATCCCAACCGGGAGGTTCGTTTTCATCCGATTTCAAAAGAGGTAGACCCGTTTGATCTGGCGAAAAAGTTCGGAGTAAAAACGCCACTTCCGTATCCACTACGGCGGAATTTCGACTCTTGGAGGCCAGCTTGAGTCGTTCCAATGCTGCCCTCACCCGAGTATCCGGTCTGGTGCATAAACGGGCCAGTTCAACCCCGGCGGCAGCCGCAACGTCCTCGTCCCGGGACCAGGCCTTGATCGCGGCCAGATTAAAACGGGCCGCATAGTCATCAGGGGTCGTTTCCAGCAATGCTCGAAGGTGATTCGTGACATCGGCATCTCTCCTTATCGCCAGCGCCACGGCCGCAGCCAAGCGGTGAAAGGCAGCATCCGCTCGCTAAGCCGCCTCGAGTTGGTCGATTCCAGAAGCGGCAGACTCCATATCCTTAAACCTAAGCGCTTCAGGGATTAAAGCTACCTTTAGAGCCATGTCGTCAGGGTTCAGGCGGACGAGGTTCCGCTGAGCAACAACAACTTCCGGGGATCCAATTCGGGCGAGAAACTCCGAGGCTTTTCGCCATACCCTCGGGTCTGAAGGGGCTGCTTCGGTGGCCCGACGGAGTGCGAGGAGGGCATTACGATAGTCATCCTGCTCTGCAAACTGCTCAACCTGTTCAAGTGCAGTGCCTTGCCTCCATTCATGCCAATAGGGACGACTAAAATACCAACCGGCTCCGCCCACGACTGCTGCCAATACGAGGAAAAGTAGCCCGCGAAACACATCCCGTTGCATTTCGGACATTTGGGCTAACCATTCTTTGAAAAATTCGATCAGCGAAAACATGACAGGAGTAGATTCACCATCGATAGATACGCAATTTCCGTCGGTTGACAGACGATAAAACACGGATTCCTCTCTGTATAGGTAAAACACCCTAACTCTGCCAAATGAAATCTCAAATGCCCAAATTATGGTTGATAACGATCTTCGCCTTCGCGTGGACCGCAGCCATTTCATCGGGGCAAACTTTGATCACAGAGTATAATACCTACACCTTCACCGGGTCGAGCGATGGAGTAAGCACGCAAGACGAGACCGATTTCACCTTCACCAATGCGGTCGAATCGTTGGTCTGGTTTAAGACCGCCACTGATCAATATGCCGTAACGGGGATCGCCGACCAATCATTCGTGCGGCGCAACAACGTAAATCCCGCCCAGTCATCCATCTGGTATACGCGATCGGGCAGTTCCTACACGGGCGAACACGCCGCGACCATTTCCAGTGTATTACTGGGAAACACCTTCCGCGGGGGCTCGGATAATACCTTCGGTAACGGTTCCGGCAACGACCAAGGAAGCATCGAACGGGTTGATTTCGTCTTTTCCGGCGGCATTACGGCGACAACTGATCTGGCATTCAGTGTTTTGGAACGTGGGAGCAATACCGGCCATGATCGTTTCCAGATCGCTTTGATCACCGGATGGGACACGGGAACCGATCAGGTTACTTCCTACAGTGACGTCACGGGACAAAGTTCCAATTGGGGGACGTCCAATCCAGACGGTAATTTCAACTACCAAATCTTCCGCTACGATACCGGAAATGACAGTGCCGACAGTTACGCCAACCAGTCCGGAAGTGGACAGGGCATCGGAGGCGTCGTTTTCGACATCGACGATTTCAACGTAACCGCAGGCACCACGGTTTACGGCTACTCGCTATTTGGTTACGATGTCTCTTGGGACGGTGACACCGGAAATTTGATTGATTGGACTGATGCCACCTATTTTCCGACAAACACCTAGAGCACCAATGGCGGTATCGATTTGGCAGCTATCAATGGAGTTTCCTTCGCCGTAGTTTCCGAACCCTCTACCTGGACAGTGGGCGGTATTCTGTTGGTCGTTCTGGGCGTCTTTCGGCGTCGACCACGCAGATTTCATGTGATCTCGCGCTTGACGAGTCACCCATTGTACCCACGCTCCCCACTTCCAATTGCCCGATGGTGTAATGGTAGCACCGGTGACTTTGACTCATCTAGTCCAGGTTCGAACCCTGGTCGGGCAGCCACTCAAGAAGTGGCAGAAGATTCAAGTCGTAGAAGCGGATCATACGACTCGCCGCCGATTAAACCATCCGCCCTGTTAAGTCGTAGATGTGGAAGAGTGATCCTCCGCTACAGCGGTCCCGCATTGACGCGACAAATCCGCCCGCGTTCACTCGCCGATCATGAGTGATTCAGTGACGGCCGATTCCGCCCCCCGCTACAAACGCATCGTGCTCAAATTGAGTGGCGAAGTTCTACGGGATGAAGGAGCCGACCCAATCGATCCCACCGTGCTCAGTCGCATCTGCGGTCAGGTGAAAGAAATTCAAGAAATGGGCGTCGAGGTATGCGTTGTCATCGGTGGCGGAAATATTTTCCGCGGCCTCCAAGGCGCCTCCCGCGGAGTAGACCGCACTACCGGAGATTACATGGGTATGCTGGCCACCGTTATTAACGGCCTGGCCATCATGGATTGTTTGGAGAAAATGGGAGTGGATACCCGGGTGCAGACTGCCATCCCCATGAATCAGGTCGCGGAGCCATTCATTCTCCGCCGCGCCGTTCGCCATCTCGAAAAAGAACGGGTGGTAATCTTTGTTGCCGGGACGGGTAATCCTTACTTCTCCACTGACACCACCGCCGCACTACGAGCCAACGAGATCGGGGCGGAAATTATCTTCAAGGCCACCAAGGTCGATGGCATCTACGACAAAGATCCCAATAAACACGACGACGCTGTGCGTTATGAAAACATCACGTTCATCGAGGCGCTTCGCCAGCGTCTGAAAGTCATGGATGCATCCGCGTTCTCCCTGTGTTTGGACAACAATTTGCCGATTCTCGTCTTTGACCTCAGCGATCCTCACGCGATTCGATCCGCCGTTGAGGGCAAAAAAATCGGCACTCTCGTTCACGGCTAACCTTCCTCCTCCAACTCCTCACTTACCACCCGAACCCCGTTCACATATGTCCCATCCTATTGTTTCCGCCACCGATGCTAAAATGCAAAAGGCCGTCGATCACACACTGCATGAGTTCGACAACATCCACACCGGGAAAGCCACGCCCACCATGATCGAAAACATCACTATCAACGCCTATGGTTCGTCGATGCGAATCAAGGACTGCGCGGCTATCAGCACCCCTGACTCCCGCATGATCGCGATTCAACCTTGGGACAAGGGTGTCATCCAAGCTGTCGCCAAAGGGATCCAAGTGGCCAACATTGGTCTCAATCCGAATATCGATGGCGGAATCGTCCGGGTGCCTCTCCCTGAGATGAGCCGCGAGCGCCGCGCGGAATTCGTGAAGGTTGCCCATCGCTATTCCGAAGAGGGTAAAGTCGGGGTGCGCAAGGCGCGTCACGACGGGTTGGACGAATTGAAAAAAGCCAAGCTTCCGGAAGACGAATCGAAGCGTTTGGAGAAAGAGATCCAAACCATCACGGACAAATCAATCGCCTCAATCACAGAACATTTGGGGCATAAAGAAAAGGAACTGCTCGAAGTCAGCTGACTCTCCGCTGACCCGGAACTCGTGTCCACTCCTATCGTCAACTTTCAGGACCGTCCCCCCAAACGGGTGGTCATAAAGCTCGGCACCGGCGTGCTGACATCTGGAATCGGGCAGTTGGATACGGCTCGAATCGACGCAATTTGCGAACAAATCGCTGAGCTTCAGGCTTCAGGTTCACAGGTCATTGTCGTTTCCTCTGGAGCCATTGGTCTCGGCATGGGGAAGCTGGGACTCACCGAACGCCCCTCCCTTCTCGCCCAGAAACAGGCTTGCGCAGCCATCGGGCAAAGCCTGCTGGTCCAGACTTGGCAGCGTGGCTTCGAGCCCCATCAACGCAACGTGGCCCAAGTGTTGCTTACCCACGAGGATGTCCGCTCCCGGAGTCGACATTTGGCACTCAAGACGAGCTTTGAGGCTATGCTGGGTTATGGGACCATTCCGATCGTTAACGAGAATGACACCGTCAGCGCCGCGGAAATCGAATTCGGCGACAACGACACACTTTCGGCGATGTTGGCCAGTTTGCTGCATGCCGACTACCTACTCATCCTCTCAACGGCACCCGGATTGATCGATATGGAAGGCACGGGGGAAATTGTCCCGGTCGTCGTCCGGATCAACGCGGAGGTGGAAGCCATGGCGGGCGGCACCACTTCGGTTACAGCAGTCGGCGGCATGACCTCAAAAATTTCGGCGGCCCGCATCGCGACCGAGGCGGGATGCGGAGTATATATCGCCAGTGGGGCGGAGGAAGACGTGATTCCGCGTATCTTCTCCGATCGCAACCCCGGCACATTTTTCGTTCCCTGCGATCCGCCCTTGGAGGCCCGAAAACGCTGGCTGGCCAACTTTCAGCGTCCCGAAGGTCAGATAGAAATCAACGCCAAGGCCGTTTCCGCGCTGCGCGATGAAGGCGGCAGTTTATTGGCGGTCGGTATAACGGGAAGTCAGGGCCTGTTCGCCGCCGGGGATATCGTCAATATCTGCGACCCCGATGGAACTGTCATGGCCCGTGGCAAGGCAACTTTCAGTGCCGAAGACATCAGTCGTATTTCTGGACTGAATACAACAGATCTTAAAAAACTGTTCCCGCAACGACGTCGTTTCGAAGTCGTGCATCGGAACAACCTGATCCTACTCTGACCTTACCGTGGCGTGAGCTCCAAGCACTGCTTGAGCATATCCTTCACATCATTGGCAGCCCGGGGTGCCCAAGAGGTATCCCGCTAGATCGATCTCGAAACAAGGTGTTCTCAAAATAGCATCAGTGCTGGCCTCACTCGGCTCTCTTCCGTTTCGGGTTTCCCTCCGGTAACGGTATCGCACTTTGCGGGCTTTGAAATGTTCGGCCGGATGAGGCTTTTCAGGATCCACCCCCTCAACCCCGATTGCGGAAAGACGAAGATAGCGTGAACGGCCCGCTCGCATGGATTCATTCAATTCCAATTTCGCGATCTCATCCGCGGGAATTCGCCACGACTTCCAGCCCCGCCAACTTCGCCTTCGGACCGTAACTTCGTGATCGCCAATGCGAAGCTCACTGCGGTGCCAAAGGATGCCGGGAATAAACAGGGCGAGTAACAGGGCAAATCCACCGAAAGCCAACTGGATCGGCAAAACATCCACCCACCAAGCGACTCCACCAAAAAATCCCGCAAACAAGATCAAACCAAAGGTGTGTCGCTTTGCCGTGGGTTGATGGAACGACCATACTTCCCCCCCCGGCGATCATTTCACGGTGCCCTCCAGCCTCGGCCAACGCATCCCGTTTCAGCTCCGATTTCGCCGCTTTCTCGGCCGAGTTCAATTCGGTGGCGGGTTCCAGCGTTTCCCCGCAATCAAACACTGGCACGGCAAACTCCATCTTAAGAGGATTTTTACTGCCGCGAACCGGGACCGACACCGCTAAAATCCAGTCCGCGTAATCGCGGTCTTTTTCGGCATCATTCGGTTGACCACTGTCGCGATCAACCAGAAATCTGACCGGAATCTCTTTCACCAACCCCATGCCGGCCATCTTCGCTGTGGATGCCCGTTGCTCCGTTTCCCAAAGAATTTTCTCCCGGCGCGACCGGTTCTTTCCTGATCCGGAAACAATCATACGGCGGCATTTCAGGCGGAATTCCGCCTCACCGTGTAGCGATGCTCCTTTGGGTATACGAATCGTGCCACCTACCCATCCGCCCCACGACCCCGGAAACGGATCCAACTGCAGGCTCAGCGCCCCGAATCACCGGTAGTGAAGCAGTCGCTTCGAAGCCACCCAGCCCAATCCCAAACCCACCACCGAAAAGAGGAGGACCAACAATATCGCGTAGTTCCCTTTTTTGACCTCATCTGGAATTGCCAAAGTCGCGGGGAGACTGAGTCCTAAGAATGCCAACGCCATTACTCCCAGCATGATCGCCTCTAACCGGGCAGATCCCTTCACCTCACCCTTTCGCCATTCTTTCCGCCACAGCCAAGGCTTGTCCGGATGCTCCGCTTTCAACCGATCCTCTTCGGACTGTTTCTTCCTAGCCACCCAATCAGCATGGACAACTCGGATTAACGGGGCAATTGACAATCCACCCCCGCGCGCGCTCCAGGTTGATATCGACAAATAGACAACCGCAGAATACGGGCAATTTGGCCTCGCTGAAGCACCTCTCATCGAGCCAACATACCGAGAGATGGGGAAAGTCACACTACTTCTAATGACGGCCAAAGGACGAGAAGTCTTGCAGCGGCTCATAAGGTCAGAGCTCACGCATTGATCGGGCCTGAGTTTGTGAGACACGGATATGTCTTGTTTAGTAGGTTATGGGTTTAATTGCAGGTTAGGCAATCGAATTGTGCATTGCCCCCGATGGGGGGGGCAAAAATTTTGCCTCGGCTTGCATCGGGCTGAGGTAGCCCAGCGAGGCATGTTTGCGGTATCGGTTGTAGAAGACTTCGATGGTGTTGAAGACATTGGCGCGCACCTGGGTTTCGTTGGCGAAGATGTGATCGCGCACTGCGGCGGCCTTGTAGCGACCGAAGAACGATTCCATCGCCGCATTGTCATAGCAGTTGCCTTTGGCGCTCATGCTCGGGTGCATCTTCAGCTTGGCCAACACGCGCTGGTAGCGATCCGATGCGTAGGTGCTGCCTCGGTCACTATGATGGACGATGCCGCCGCGCAGATCACCGCGAGTGAGCACGGCGTTTTCTAACGCGGTGCAGATGAGTTTGGCGTCATTACGCTGCGAGACACTCCAACCGACGATGCGCCGTGTGCACAGATCCATGATCGTCGCCAAGTAATACCACCTTGCGTCACTAAGCAGATAGGTCGTGTAGGCCACCCATACCTGATCGCGATGTTCGGGTTTGCCCAATTTGCGCAGGAGATTGGGGTGGTAGCCAAACAGATGATTGCTGTCGGTGCCCATGGGCTTGAACCGGGGATGGATGTGGCCGACCAAGCCCAGTTCGCGCATCAGACGTAGCGTGCGATCTCGACCGCATGCCACGCCTTGTTCACGCAAATGGGCGTGCACCGGTCGGTAACCATACGGCCCCGGACACCGACGACATATCTGAGTAATCTGGGACTTGATCTGCTCGTCCTGCCAGCGCCGCACCGATGGTCTGGCCTCACGCCATCGATAGTATCCGGCGCGCGAGACCCCGAGTGCTTCACTCATGACTGCCACCCCGTGGCTGTTTTCGTGTCGTTTCATATACTCGAAGCGGCTCAGGTTTCCTTGGCGAAGTAGCTCACCGTTTTTTTTTAGGATGTCGTTGATCCGCTCCGCCTTCGCCAGGCGCTTACGCAGCTGATCAATCTCCGCGGCCATCTGCGTAGGACTCGCACCGGTTGGTCTGGCGCTAGACCCATCCAACTCAGCCAAGTGCTCACATTTCCATTTGTAGCCCGGTGTTCACGCCCAACTTCTCAGACACCTCCGGGGCACTCTCACCGTCCATTATCATCAGCCGCGCAGCCTCACGTTTAAACTCAGGGGTATATTTTCTTTTCTTCACTTTGGGTTTCTCTTTCTAAGAGACTCCCGTGTCCATTTTTCTCAGGCCCGATCACATGTAATCGATAGAGTGGTAATCGGCAGGGATAAAAATGTTCAAAATGACTTCAGTGCTGAAATACGTACACTCTGTGAGCTCCATAAGGTGCGCTTCGATTTTCGTGAAGATGCCACATCTGTAACTAGCCCACGGACTCTAGCGATCTCTTGGCGATGGCTGGTGGATCTTCCCAACGGACGACTGATCGTCCTTCATGATTCCCTTCTTCCAAAATATCGCGGGTTTGCGCCGCTCATTTCTCAACTGGTAAATGGGGACGGAGAGATCGGAGTGACGGCCATCACTGCCGCCGAAGAGTTCGATCAAGGGGAGATTATTTCTCAACGCTCTCGAAAGATCAAATATCCGACAAAAATCCGGGATGCGATAGAGACGGTGAGCCACCTTTACGGCGACATTGTGTGCGAGCTTCTCGAACAGATCAATACGGGTGAAACACTGATCTCAACTCCTCAAGATGAAGCAGCGGCAACTTACAGTCTTTGGCGTGACGAACAGGACTATTTAATTTCCTGGAACGATTCGGCTGCGAGAATTCGACGATTTGTCGATGCGGTTGGCTACCCTTTTCAAGGCGCATCCACCTATCTAAACGGGAAAAATCCGGATTCATGACGCCGAAGAAATCGATGACGTGGAGGTCGCCAATCGCACTCCGGGTAAGGTTCTGTTCAGCCAAGTCGGCGGTCCCGTGGTCGTTTGCGGATCCAGACTCTTACGAGTTACGAAACTTTGCAAGGAAGATGGTGAAGATATCCCGCTGCCACTAAAGCGCTTTCGCAACCGGTTTAGCAGCAGTTCCGGCTAGTCGTGCATCCAGCCGCGATCGACGGTCAAACTTTGGCCAGTGACGTCCCGACTGTCGTCCGAAGCCAAAAACGCAAAATTCGGTTCGACCGTTTCTGGGGTAAGACGGCCCGGGATACATTGTTTGTTTTCCACTTCCGCAAGTTCAGCGGCCGACTCGGCGTCGAGCCGGTCTTCCCCCTCGGTTTTTACTGCTCCAAGGTGCAGACAATTCACTCTGATCCCGTGAGGACCTAAGTCCCGGGCCAGTCCCCGGGTCAGGCCGAGGACTCCGCCTTTGGTCGATTGATAATGCGCCAATTGAGGCATCCCCATCCGCAAAGTAATGCTGCCGGTATTGATGATGACGCCACTGCCTTGTTTCTTGAAATGCGGGATGACTGCCATGCAGCAGCGCCACGTTCCATCCAAATTAATCTCCCGCACTTTGGCGTAGTCCTCAAAACTCAAATCCTCCGCCGAGCATCGGGGGTAAACTCCGGCATTATTAATCAATACATCGATCCGTCCAAACTCGGCGATCACTTGATCTACGGCGGATGTCACCTCTGCAGTCTTGGTCACGTCCATCTGCACGGGAAACGCGGGGGCTGCTTTCTCAGCCGAGATTTGAGCGTTCAACAATCCCACCGCGACGCGCGCTCTACGTTTCAAAAACCCTCTTGAGGTGCCGAAACCGATACCTTCATCGGCGCCGGTGATCAGGCATACTTTATTAGTCAGGTCGATTGCCATAGGGAGATGGGGAGAACAGTGGTTGAATTGATCGGAAAAAGTTCACGTCGAGTTCCAGAGAAAGACAATCGTGCAAAGTTGAGCGAAGTGAACCCCGGACCATCAAAATACAGACCACGCTCCGGCGCGGCATCGTATCCCGGCTGCCACCCCAGCAAACTCTTCACCTGCACCGCCAACGCTTCATCCGGCAACAGTCCGACCGTTTCGTAAAAAGCTGGGTCCAAGCACAGGCAGCCTTCTTCCGTAATCACAATTCGTAACTGCTCCGCTGCGAGGACAACAGCCCTGCCACATGAAACCTCCTGCCCGGTGTAAGCGGCTCCTCGAACCTGAAAACGACATTCCCCCGCGAACGTTACCGCGCCTTCAACCTGAATCCCCACGAGGTCCACGCGCACCGAATCTCCCACACGCGCGGTCGCGGAGATCGCCTCCGGTTTGACCACCCACAACCATACGGTTCCGACCAGATTCGCTCGAAGCAGCCATAATCGTTTGATGGCTTCGGCACTTGAACCATCGCTCCCGCCGGTCGTGGCATCGGCGGTATCAACCAATAACCAAGGACCACTCGTTGGTGTGGCCAAACGTGCGTGGATCTCCTGCCAATCCTTCAAACCTGTTGGCCAGTCGTTTCTTCCCTTCAACCAATCCTCCGCCAGCTCGGCGGCCAAGCGCCCGCCCACTTCTCCATCGGTGGCGGTTACCACCACTCGGGATTCCAAGTCTTCAACATCGAGCCACGGTTGCACCGGGAAAAGACTGATATCGAGAATTTCCGGTAGTTCTTCCAGCATCCGAGCTTTGTTCAGCAACTCGGCAAACGGCCCCCTTTCGTGATGGGTCGCGGTTGGCGAAAAGAGGCCCGGAACCGTCGCGATGGATCGAGTGGTTACTGAAGGCAAATTCAACAACAGGCGAGCAGCCCGTTCCCCTGTTTCAACAAAATCTATGTGCGGCGCGGTGCGACAAGCGGTAACGGCATTTACGTGCTCCAGCATCCGTGGGGTCACGTTCGCGTGCAGGTCTAGCGAAATTACAATCGGCCCGATAAATTTCAGCTCGTTGCGCACCACTGAAATCCATTCTCCTTCCACATCATCCAGGCCTTCCGCACATACCGAACCATGAAGATGCAAGATCTCGCATCGACAGACGTGGTGTTCTGCAGTCCCGCTTAGAAATGCGGTTTTAAGCTCGGCATGACACGGTTTCGAGAGACGTCCTCCCGGCGTTCCACAAATCGCCGCGAATACCGGCACGGCTTCACAGCCGGAATCACGCAGGACCCGCATACTGCTCTGAAGTTGGGTGTCGGTATCACGAGCCCATGCGTTGATAGCCGCTGAATCCGTCAACAAAGTCTCTTGATCGGAGAAGCACCCGACCTCCGCCTCCACCGGGTTGAAGGTATTACTTTCGTAGATGAACTACGCGAGCGCGACTTTCATCAACCAACCGGAAGGGAAGCCGGACCAAAAATCGGTTCCATCAGCCCCTTTAAATAGCCAATCGCAAAGATATGCCCCGGCAGTCCGTAACCCTCCGCGGATTCAGTTTCGATGGCGAGCTGGGGCACATGATCCACGCGAATAAATCCCTCGTATCCTATATCTTTATACGCGCTCATTACCCGAACCATATCGTTGGGGCCGTTATCTGGAAACGTTTCCCGAAAGTCATGCAGAGTTCCACGCACATCACGAAAATGAGCGAAGTGAATCCGGTCCGCGAAGTGATGAATCGTGGCGGGGAGGTCGACCCCCAGCTCCCCGAAACACCCTTGGCAGAACGTCATCCCGTTAACCTCACTGGGATGGAGTTCAAACAATCGATCGTAGTTGGCCACGCTCCGCATAATACGCGCGAGATTCCACATGGGAGACAGCGGCGGATCATCAGGGTGCATGGCCAGCTTCACTCCAGCTTCCTCGGCCACCGGCACAATTTGACGCAGAAAGTAGTCGAGATTATCCCACATCATTTCGTCCGTGGTCGCACCCTCTTCCGTCATGCGATCGTTGTCCGATCCCTCCATCCGAAAACTGCTCGTCAGTGCTCCACCCCGTTCCGGCGTCTCGAAAGACGTCCGAATGACCATCGCATCCCGTGTAATCTGTGGCATGAAGTTGTAGCAAAGCGTGCGGATACCCAACTTCCCCATATGATCAATCGCTCGCTTGTAGTCCTCGATCTGGGCATTGCGATCTTCCTTGCCCAATACGATCCGATCTATCGGTGGACCTCCTTCGATTACTGATAGCCTCAAGCCAAAGTTTTGTGCCTTCCCTTGCACGCCGCGTAGTTCTTCCAGATCCAAGGGCATCCCGGCCATGCCATAAAAACACTGATGCTCGACCCCAATCTGGGCGAGTGTGCGGAGGTTGACCTGGGTGGGAGGCTGAGCGACGGCGGCAATTTTCATACGGGGAAATGGAGAGCCCAAAAGGCGTTCTCCAATATCGTCATTGATCTACGGGGCTCACGCCACGAGAAAACAACGCGCTGAAACGTGCGTTTTCGGTGCTTTCCGCTTTTCCTCGCCGTCCGAAACACCGAAGTTGGTCTTTTCATGGATTTCATTCTCGATCGCGACGACGACGCTCCCGCCCACTCCGGCTATCCGCCGATCGACTTCCGTGCGGCCTTGAACGACGAGCAATACGCCGCGGTGACCGCCGATCCCGGCCCCTTGCTTATACTCGCCGGTGCCGGGTCCGGCAAGACGCGCACCCTCACCTATCGCGTCGCTTGGCTGCTCCATCAGGGGATACCGCCCGGAGAAATCATGCTGCTGACTTTCACCAACAAGGCAGCGAAAGAAATGCTCCATCGCGTCCATGATCTGACCGGAGAAGACGCACGAAGGTTTTGGGGAGGCACCTTCCACAGCCTCGGTAACAAAGCACTGCGGATGTTCGGAGACGCCGAGGTGCTGAAACTGCCAAGCAACTTCACCATTCTTGACGCCGACGAATCGGAGTCTCTGCTCAAACGAACGGTCGAGGCGGAGGACAAGAGTTTCTTCAAGGATAAGACCAACCCGCGGCCCAAACCCCTTTTCAGCGTGCTTTCGATGTCGCGCAATACTCAGGATTCACTGGACCGCACGGTGGATGAACACTTCCCCCAGTATCGCGATATCGCCGTAGCCTTACCGACATTCGCCAAAGCCTACGCGGAAGCCAAGCGAGCACAGAATGTGGTCGACTACGATGATCTCTTGGAACTTTGGCTGAAGCTGCTGACCGAGGACCAAAAGATCGCCGATTACTTTGCCCATCGGTTCCGACATCTCCTCGTCGACGAGTATCAGGATACGAACACAGTTCAGTCTCAAATCATCGACAAGCTCGCTTCCCATCATTGCGTGATGGCGGTGGGCGATGATGCCCAATGCATCTATTCGTGGCGGGGGGCGGATTTTGCGAACATCATGACGTTCCCAGATCGTCACCCGAACACCGCGATCCATCGCATCGAGACCAACTACCGCTCGACCCCGCAAATTCTCGAACTGGCCAACGGCGTGCTCATGGCTCAACCTGCGGGCCGACATTTCGACAAAGAACTGCGCGCCGCCCGGGCCAACTCCACCAAACCTTACGTCGTCCAAGCCATGGACGACCGTGAGCAGGCCGAATTTCTGGCGAAGCGCATCCGATGTCTGGTCGAAGACGAAGGGGTCTCACCCTCGGAGATCGCGGTGCTCTACCGCTCACACTTCGTAGCGTTGGAAACCCAGCTCACATTTTCGCGCGTTGGCATCCCTTACCACATCACATCCGGCGTTAAATTCTTCGAACGCCAACACGTGCGGGACCTAGTGGCGATTCTGCGGTTTATCTACAACCCTACCGACGAATCCGCTTGGCTGCGCGTCGCCTGCCTCCTGCCCAAGGTCGGCGAAAAAGGTGCAAAAAAGATTTACGATGCGGCCCTCGATCACGCCAGACTGATGCAGATCGATTTCGTCAACGCTCTGGATACCGACGACGTTAAATCCAAGGTCGCGAAAGGAGCCCGGGATGAATGGCCAAGCTTCTGCGCGTCCCTCCGTCAGGTCGCAGAGGACATGCGCAACGAGACCCCGCAAATCACCGTCGAAACCGCCATCGATGGCTGGTATGGTGACTACCTCAAGGGAGCCTACGCCGACTACATGGATCGAGTGGACGAACTTACAGCGATGTCGGGCTTTGCTCAACGCTTCACCGAAATGCAGGACCTTTTGGCCCAGATCGTTCTACTCAACGGCGAGACCAATGACCGAGCAGTCGAAGACGACACAACCGCCATCCGACTCACAACGATTCACCAAGCCAAGGGCCTGGAATACGACGTCGTATTCGTTATCGGTTGCGCCGACGGACTCTTCCCCGGTCGCCGCGCAATTGAGTCTGGAGATGTCGAAGAAGAACGTCGCTTGTTCTACGTCGCGGTGACCCGGGCCAAGCATGAGCTTTATCTTTGCTACCCCAAGATCGCCTCGCGAGCCGGTCCCGGCGGCATGCTGCTGACCCCATCGCGTTTCCTCCAGGAAATCCCACCCGATCTTTACGAAGCCTTGCGCATCAAACGCAGCGCAGGGTGGTAGACAAACCGGCTAGAGTTAACCCAAAAAACCCCGGAATTAATCCGGGGTTGGAAATGGGTCGGTTGCGAAACCGAAAGGGGAAGGTCACGCAGTCGACTTACTTCCTTTGCCTTTGCTCTTCTCGTCCTCTGCCTGCGGTGGCACGCTTTCCTGAAGCGCCGTCTCGAGAGGAGAAACCAACCCATCGGGCTTGGAGGGGTCGAAGCCCAGTTCGTTGAGGAGTTTGTCCACCACCGGAGAATTCATCCGGTAGGCTAGGAGCGATTCCATCAATTGGTTGGGCATGGAGCCGGGATTCCCTCCTCCATTTCCAGTCGCACCTGTCGAGCCCGATGCGCCATCCGAACTGGGAATATTAAATCCGTTCGTGGAAACAATCTTGATGCTATCGATCTTTTCGATCGGCTTGACCGAGGCTTCGATGATCTCCGGAGCAACCTTCGCGATGATCTTACGAAGCTCGAACTGGATGATGTCATCGGAGAGCAGGTTCTTCGCTTCATTGATCGAACGCTCACCGAACGCATCCACTTCGAATCGTTCGCGATCGGCTTCCGCGGCGAGTTTGACCTTGTCCGCCGCAGCCTTGGCTTCGGTGATCACGGCTTCAGCACGGTCGGTTGCGGCGACCTTCTCAGCGTCGGCTGCCACCACGATTTCAATGGAGTCTTGCTCGGCCTCTTCGCGGGCTTTGATCAGGCGAATCTTCTTCGCACGGTCGGCGATGGAGGTTTCCCGCACGGTCTCAACTTCTTCTTCCTTAACTCGCAGTGCCCGGGCGACCGCGGCCGCGGCCTCGGCCTTGGACTGCTCCTCGGATTTTTTGGCCACGGCAATGGCGGAAGACTGACGGGTGATTTCCACGCTCTGTTGGCGATGAATTTCAGCTTCCTCGACGCTTCGATTTGCTCCGATATCGCGCTCCTTAACCGTCTGCTGCGCTCCAATGGCGGCTTCTTTCTCCTTCCGCTCTTCGGTAATTCTCATCTCTTCGGCCTCTCTCTTCCGCTGGGCGCGTTGCTTGGCGATGAGCGACTCTTGTTCGGCCTTGGCAACTTCAACTTCGCGTCGCTGATCGAGTTCGGCAAACTCTTCGTCCCGCTTGATCTCGAAGCTCATTTTGGCCGCTTCGAGATTCTTGGTTTCGATCTTAACGCGGGTATCCTGCTCAATGGTATTCCGCTCATCGCGCTTGGCCTCCGTAATCATGGTGAGCTTCGCCAGACCCTGGGCATCAAAGGCGTTGTCTTCCTTGAAATATTCGCGCGCCGTTTGGTCCAGTGCGGTGAGAGAAACGGATTCCAACTCGAGACCATTCTTGAGCAAATCTTCGCTCACGGAAGTCTGCACGGATTGCACGAATTCACCGCGGCGTTCATGGAGTTGTTCCATACTGAGCCCGGCGGCCACTGACCGCAGAGAATCAACGAACTTACCTTGCAGGAGCTCTTTCACCAGATCGGGATCAAGGGTTCGGTTACCCAAGGTCTGCGCCGCCTTGGCGATAGACCGGGTTTCGGGCTGGACCCGCACATAAAATTCGGCGGTTACATCGACACGCATGCGATCGGCGGTGATAAGCCCTTCTTCATTTTTGCGGTCCACTTGCAGACGCAAGGTGCGCATGTTGACCGAGACGATTTCCTGGAAGATGGGCCACTTGATACAACCGCCATCTAGGATGACTTTTTCGCCGCCCATACCGGTGCGGACGAAGGCGAGCTCCTTGGAGGAGCGCATATAAAATTTGGCGAGAACGCCGATAAGAGATAGGAAGGCGAACGCGCCTGCGACTATCAGGACAAGAGTGGTTACATTGGGCATGATAATATTTTAGATAAGGGTTAGCCGGAGAGGTGGTCATTTTCGACCGCAATCCCGGTGAATTTTGTGTCACGGCGGCCGACGAGAAGAACGGAGGATCCCTGCGGAAAGCTCTCGTTTTCATTGTCGGCAAAAACCATGACGTAGTGAGGACGGCCCAAAGGGCCTTTCAGCTTGGCTTCAGCAGCCCGGTCGTGGGTGGCGGTCCCGATGGTGATCTTAGCCACCCGACCAATGAAGGTTTCGTTGCTGACGGCGGCAGTCTCGTCTTTGGGCCATATTCGAGCCGCAAGGCCGTTACCGATTTTGACCGGCACAATGCTAGCGAAAAGCGCGATCGGGATGGTGAGTGCCCATGGTAAATTTACGATGCCGATCGCTCCCGCTGTGTTGATCATAAAGAACCCCAGAGCAGAGAAACATAACAAGAAGATGTTCATGGTGACGATCAATGGCACCCGGCCGAGATTCATCCAGAGCGACAAACCTTCTAAAAAGCTCGGACTCAAACTCTCGGCCGAAATCGCATCACCCAGATCCAAATCACCATCCAGATCAGGAACGAGGGAATCCAGGAAATCAAAGACTTCCAACCCGGCCAGCGTCGTCAAAATATTGATGATGGCGAGAATGACCATCACCAGGAGCGCGGCCGTAAACGGAAGCGCTTGATGAATCGTGAATTCATCCAACATCGGTGTCGTAGTATTCTAAATGGAGCGGGATTACCCGAGGTCCATGGATTTCAAACGAGCCTCGATTCGGGCTTGTTTGTTGAGATCGGCGAGCTCAACCAACTTGGCTGATTCGGCGGAATTCCCTTTGATGCGAGCCCGAGAAACACCGCTGGTTGTGCGGATCAGTATGTGGACACGCTTTTTCCGTCGCCCGATTGGACCGAAACCCGTATTTCCGCCGATCTACTTGTTCAGCTGGAACATGCGAAGAAAAGCGGGCAAATTCTGCATGAATATATCAGAAAGGGGTTTCTTGACGGCCATAGAATCGACTTTGTGTCCGGCAAGGTCGCGATTGATCTGGAGTGGAACAGCAAAGACCAAACCTATGATCGGGACTTGTACGCGTTTTCAGCGTTCTGCGGTGCAGGCGCTATCGACCTTGGGATCATACTTACACGCGGAACATTCTTGGATAATGCGTTCTTTCAGAGTTTGGGCAAGGTGCTGAACAAGGACGGGACAGAAGGGATCCAGGACGTTTTCAAAAAATTCGGGGCGTCGACGACATGGATGGGAAAGCTGCTTTATAGGCTTGAGGCCGGACGCAATGGTGGATGTCCTGTACTTGCTATCGGCATCACACCAAAATGTGTTAAAAGTTGACAAAATTAGTAAAGTAGGGAGAGAAAGATGACGGATAATACGCAAGAACCGCCCCGAGACAAAACTGCGAGTTACGACCACGCGCTTGACTGCTCCTATCAGCCAAGCAAAGAGGATGTGAGCGTGTCCGTGACGCCAAATCGCCTTGCGCAGGCGGTGGTTCAAGGCGGTGCTGTACGGCGGGATGCCTGAGTTTGATGGAGACTGCGACCGGATTCGAGACGCCGGGTGAGCAACTCGGCCACGCGGTCAAGAGTTATTTGGGCACTATTGTATATAATTCCCCAAAATTATCGTCGTTTGCGTCATGAGCGTCGCTGTCGCGGCCACTGCTCAGGTCACCACCCTATTTCAAAGCTCCTCCGATCTGGCGGGAACAACCAGCTTGGTCTTCGACCCACCCAACACCTTCGCCGCTTCCGTTGACGGGAGTGCCATTTTCGGTTCGGGGGACGCCCTTCGAGTCGCTGACTTCTCAGGCGATGCCAAACCGGAAGTAACATGGGCCCCGGCCAATGTTAATAGGATCACGACCGCGTTCCGCCTCGACCTCAAAGGATACACCGACGCAATCGACGTCGCGAACGACAAGGATATCCAACTGCGTTTCTCTGATTCAGATGATGGCATCACTTCGAACGCTCGGGTAATGTCGACGATTTCATTCGAGGCTTCTGGAAAACTGAAGGTCAACGGATCGACCTACTACACATTTACGAGCGGTGTCGCCGCAGACGTCTCCATTGTTCTGAACGTCGCTGTAGACGATCCAGAAATTTCCGGCGATGAGAACCTTCTAAACTATACCCTGTTCAACGAGTCCTATTCCTTCGCCTCTCAAACCATCGACCTGTTTGTGAATGGAGATCTCGTGGGAACGAAAGCGATGTCCGTCGGCGCGAATTTCGATCCCATCGATGGAGTTTACAAAATCGGATTCATTGGTTCCTCGAATTCAGACATAAACATGGATTATCACTTCGATGATTTCATCCTCTACGAAGGTTCGGATATCTCCGTGCCTCTCGCTGGGCCTGAGCCCTCCAGCTTCGCATTGATTTTCGGAGCGGCCGCTCTGGAATTCTCGACCTGCCGTCGACGCCGTAAGGCCTGAAGAGACTAACCAAACTACAACACTACTCTCAGCGCCGATGATTCTTCATCGGCGCTTTTTATTGGCCGGATTTCCGAAGTTCTTCGAAATCGACGGGCTATACTGCCTGTTACTTAGCGGGTTTACGCATTCGTTTTAGCATTCGCGACACCGTTTGCGGAATCTCGCGATGGATGTTCGCGAACGGAACCTCTCCGCAGATCAGTGGCACAAAATCCGCCGCATATCCCGCTCGCTTTTGGGCGGCGGCATCAGGTGCGTAACCCGTTCCTCCCACTAGACTGACCAAGCATACCTTTTGATCGGGCTCAGTCGCCAAAATCGCTTTCCCCAATGACTGGTAAAGCTCAAGGCCAATTCCCATCAAAACTAGCGGGCCAATTTTGACGCCATGCAGGGCGACCGGTGGATTAAGCACACGTTCGCCCCGACATTGCGCCAGAATTTTCCGTAACCCCTGTGAGCAACAATATCATTGCCAGATCTGTCACTTCCTCCCCTTTCCTGCCAGGGTGATCACGTCGAGGGCACTCCTGGCGGCGAGTCGGGTCAGTTGTCGCTTCTCATTTCGCCAAACCACACCCATATCGCAAGGCTGTCACCCTTATTTCAACCTTTTTTTTCAACAATAAGCGAACTACCCGAACTGAAGGATTCTGTTGGTTTGGTCCAGCAAACGTTCAGATCGTGGTCCAGCGTGGTTCGGTGATGTTTCGCCGAACCACCGAACCATCTCTCCGATTACGCGAACTACTGCTAAGTCTTTGGGAGACAAGGGGGCAGGAGACGTAGACCGGTAGCTAAAGGAGGCAGTTCGGGTGCCATTACCCGATCGCTGGACTACCGGACTACTTCTGCTGGGGAGTCTAACGCGTTCGTTAGACTAGTCCAACGAACTGAAAAGTTTGCTGGACCATCGCTGGACCACGCCGAAAACCCTCCTCTTTTTTAGCCGCTTTTTCCAGCCGCTTTTCTCCCCCGGCCTCAACTCCATCCCCTCACCTGCCTCCACCAACACCCGCACCCATACCACTTCTCTCCATCCACCAGCCGACAGGCCTTCCTCTTTCTCGAATACACCGGACACCTCCAACACGCCATCAATCCCGTGTTCTTCCATCCATCTAAAATGGCGCACAACGGTGGATCGATTGAAGGAGCTGAACACTTCGGCAACCGATCCGTCGGCGTGCCGAAATTCTGTCGAGTATCGTTCCTTTGCCGAATACTCGCTGAGGTCCGGCCACATATCCACGCGCACGGTATCGGGTCCCGGCATCGCCCCACCTCGCGTCCAATGATTGTAGCCACGATCGCCGCCATCACCTTACCGTTTAACCCTGCTGAGCTCACTCGCTCGCGTTGAGGCGCCACAAAACCGGTCAAGCCGACGATCAACAGCAAAGCAATGGGAGGCCAAGGACCGGTCTGGGGTAAGGAGACATGGGGAAGTAAGCGAAATCGTGGTCGAGGGATACACGCAATAGGAAACCGGGGGATATCCCTCATGGGCAATCGAACGCTAACGCTGCGAAAGCACTCTTGCTTACAACGCCTTTGTGCGCCAATATCTTACGCGATCACTCTCATGAAAAATGACGTAACCGCTGATCCCGGCGCTCATCTCGAAATGAGTCGTTGGTGGACCCGAACTCCCTTGGCGTGGGGGTATTGCTGCTGACGGTTTTATTGACCGCGTCAGCGTGGTGGATCGCTTCCCGTTTTTCGGCGGATTTGGCCAATGCTCGATTCGAACGGCGAATCACTTCAGTCGAAACTTTGATTCGTGAACGGATGCAGGCCTACGAGCGGGTGCTGGTGGGTGGAGTAGCACTGATGCGGGTAAATCCCGATACTACCCGCGAAGATTGGGGGACTTACGTCACCCGTCTCAATTTAGAGGACCTATATCCGGGAATCCAGGGGATGGGGTTTGCTGTCCCGGTCTCCGCCGATAAACGAGCAGATCACATCGCTCAAATCCGAGCCGAAGGATTTCCCGACTACACGATCACTTCCGAAACGGAACGAGACGAATATTCGGCCATCATCTATCTCGAACCTTTCGACTGGCGAAACCAACGGGCATTCGGATTCGACATGTGGTCGAATGACATGCGTCGCGAGGCCATGCGAATAGCGCGGGATGAATCCAAAGCGGTCGTCTCCGGAGCCATCACTCTGGTGCAGGAGATCGACGACGATGTGCAACGAGGCTTCCTCTACTATCTCCCCTTCTACGATCCGACTGCTTCCATCGAATCAGTCGAAGCCCGGCAAGACGCGTTTATAGGATGGGTCTACGCAGCGTTCCGCGCCGGTGATCTCATGCATGAAATTTTACGAAATACGGAGGGAGACTTCGATTTTGAGATCCACGATAATAACGACATCAGCGAGGACGGACTCATCTACGACACCAACCCCTCCGATACGTTATTCAACCAATCCGAGCAACCTGTCTTGGGGCGGACGTTTGAGTTGGAAATCACCCATCGAAGTTGGTCCATCTACGTTCATTCCAAGGGCCGTTTCTGACGGGGATAGAATCTTGGGGACCACTCATCGTAGTCGTTGGTGGCGGTGTAATAAACCTGCTCCTTTTCCTCGTGATAGCATCGCTCACCACCGTGCAAATTCGAGCGCGTAAGTTGGCTCACGAAATGACTGAAAAACTGCAGACGCAGGCCGCGGAATTAAAAGTGAGAAATCTCGAACTCTCCGAATTTGCTTACATTGCTTCTCATGATCTACAGGAGCCCATTCAAACCATCCGTAATTCAATCGGAATGTTATTGAAGAGGAAACCTGAACAACTCGACGCAACCAACGCTCAGCTGATGACATTCGTTGAGAAGTCCAGTGCGCGAATGCATCATTTGGTAAAGGAACTGCTCGACTACAGCCGTTTGGGACGATTCACGAAACCAGTGCGAGTGGACGTCAACGAGGTGATCGCTGGAGTATTGGCTGATGTGTCCACCGCTCTGGATGAAAACGAAGCCCAACTCATGGTCGATAAACTGCCCAATATCATGGGCCATCAACATGAGATCCAGACGCTGTTTCAAAACCTCATCACCAACGCGCTGAAATATCGCCAAACTGATGTCCCGCCCCGGATCGAAATTGGGGTCAGTCAAACGGACGATGAGTGGATATTCCAAATCCGTGACAACGGGATCGGAGTGGAGCCGGAACACTTCACCAAGGTCTTTAAATTTTTTCGGCGACTTCATCTTCAGAATGAAATTGCCGGCACGGGAATCGGCCTAGCGAACTGCAAAAAGATCATGGATCTGCATAGCGACCGTATCTGGATAGAGTCTACGGTCGGTGCCGGAAGCACGTTCTACCTGGCTTTTCCCAATCGGTTCATATTCCCGCGATAGCGACCTTGGGCGGCGGGAATCGGCCTCCGCCTCACGAGATCAGGATTCGATTTCTCCCTCATTTAGTTGCATATTATTGCACTACCGATCGGCATCGCCCTTTATTCGTAATCCTATGACACGCCTGCTCCCCCTTTTCTTCTTTGCTGCGCTTCTCGGCGGTTGCCAAAAACCCGCTGAATCAACCGCAGCCGAAGCCAAATATAAGAATTGGAAACTGATCTGGAACGATGAATTCGACGGCAAAGGCACTCCGGACCCGACGAAATGGACCTACGCCGTGGGTGGACATGGCTGGGGAATAAGGAGAAGCAGTTCTACACGAAAGCCCGGATCGAGAATGCGAATATTCAAGACGGGATTCTCAACGTCACCGCTCAGCGGGAAGCGTGGGAAGACAACGATTACACATCGGCGCGAATCATTTCACGCGGCCTCGGGGATTTTACATATGGACGATTCGAAATTCGTGCCAAACTCCCATCCGCCCGCGGCACTTGGGCCGCGATTTGGATGATGCCTTCAGACTGGAAATTCAGTGATGGCGGTTGGCCGGACATCGGTGAAATCGATATCATGGAGCACGTCGATCACGACCCGGGAGTCATCCACGCTTCCGCGCACTCTCGCGACTACCAATGGCAGAAGGGAACGCAAAAAACCGGCATCATTGAAATTCCGACTGTCACCGAGGAATTCCATACTTACACCCTCGAATGGTCCAAAGAGGGGCTGGCCGCTTACGTGGATGATCAGCTCTATTTCGAATATTTAAATGAGGGACTCGGCGACGAGAAATGGCCCTACAACAAACCGTTTTATCTCATCCTCAACGTCGCCGTCGGCGGAGAATGGGGCAGCGTGGAAGGCGTCGATGAGAAGGGTTTCCCCCAGACCATGGAAGTCGACTACGTCCGGGTCTATAAGCCCGTCGAGTAACTTGTTCGTTCAGGGCGTTTTCTTAACTACAGATTGACATGAATTAACACGAACGGCGTCACGCCTACCGGCTCCACGTCTTCCTATCATTTGAAACCAAATCAATTTGGGTTTCAGCGCGTAGCGGTAGCGAATTGTGCCGCCGTAGCCTTGGCGAAGGAGTGAGCCTATTCGTGTCCATTTGTGGTTAAAAAACAGTATTCAACTGGCCCCGTAGCCTCAGAAATTGCTCAACTTAAACGATTGATTCACCATCTCACTTGTCGTGGACGGCATTTAACGCTCTGGGTTGGTTCTATCCATGAGCGAATCTTCTGTTGAAAATGTAGTTATTGTCGGCACCGGCTGCGCGGGACTCACCGCCGCCATCTACACCGCCCGCGCCAACCTCAACCCTCTCGTCCTCGAAGGCGGGCAACCTGGTGGCCAGTTAACCACCACGTCCGAAGTCGAGAATTTCCCCGGATTCCCCGACGGAATCGATGGTTTCATGATGATGGACAACCTGCGCAAACAGGCCACCCGCTTCGGCACCCGCTTCCAATCGACCCTCGTCACCGAAGTCGATTTCACCAGCACCCCCCGAAAGCTCATCTGCGGTGACAAAACCATCCTCGCTAATTCGGTCATCATCGCCACGGGAGCTTCTCCGCGCATGACCGGCATCCCAGGTGAGAAGGAACTGTTCGGTGGCAAGGGTGTGACCACTTGCGCAACCTGCGACGGCGCGTTTTACCGCAACATGGACGTAGCTGTCATCGGCGGCGGCGATAGCGCAGCGGAGGAGGCCCTCTTCCTCACCCGTTTCTGCAGCAAGGTCTACCTGGTCCATCGCCGCGATTCACTTCGGGCCTCCAAGATCATGGCCGATCGCGCTACCTCGCGCGAAAAGATCGAGATGGTCTGGAACAGCGTGCCCGTGACTGTCGATGGAATCGAGGAGGGCGCGGTCAGCGGCTTGCAGGTTAAAAACACCCAAACAGGCGAGGAATCCACTCTCCCGATCAAAGGCCTCTTCGTCGCTATCGGCCATGTGCCCAATACCGGCCCCTTTGCTCCACCCCTCGAAACCGATGAAAATGGCTACTTCAAGCCATCCCCGAACTCACAGGTGCAAACCAACGTGCCGGGCGTCTACGTCGCAGGAGACTGCGCGGATCACGTTTACCGACAGGCAATCACCGCCGCCGGTATGGGCTGCCAAGCCGCCATCGAAACCGAACGCTGGCTCGCCGATCAAGAGGGCTAACCCAAACCCCCACCCATAGCAAAACTCTCCTCGAACTTTACTCATATTGGCTAAAGTCTGATTGAGCCATGACGTGGAGGAGAGACTCACGGGCTAGCTGGAAGTCCAGTCCATAGCAACGGCAAGAGCCTTATTTTCAGAATCTTTCAACTTGCGAGAAACGCGGTGCATTAGCGCACTGAAGGCAATGCCCGCAACTACCCCAGAAAACGATATTCCTTGGGGATGTTATGAACGCCTGCTGCCCCGCGAGATCGAAACGATCGCCGCAAGGCGTTCAATTGCCTACCTCCCTTGGGGGGCGCTCGAGTATCACGGCCATCACGCCACCACGGGTCTCGACGGCTTAAAGGCTCATGGACTTTGCCAGGCACTTGCCGCGGCCGAAGGCGGGCTGGTGCTGCCACCGATTTATGTCGCAGCCAATACGATCAAGACCGCCCCGGATTTGAATTTTCCCCGCCACTCATTGGACTTCGCCGAGTCCACCTTGAGTCTTCTCGCCCGGGAACATTTTGATCAACTGGCCGACGAAGGGTTTCGTGTCGTCTTCACTCTCTGCGGTCACGTGGGCCAACCCCACTACGATCTTATCAAAGCGGAAGCCACAGCGGCTAATGAACGGCATCCCGACACCCACTTTATCGCCACCTCGGAGACTGATTTGGTTTCTCCCGATCTGTTCATCGTGAACCACGCCGCCCTCGGCGAAATCGCCCTGCTCATGGCCACAGACCCGGACTGCGTGAAGTTGGATCGTTTACCGCAAGATCGTGAACCGACCCTACAACAAGACGCGGTATGGGGACCCGATCCGCGCCAAGCCAGTGTCGAACTCGGACAGAAATTCATTGTCGGCTTCGTTGCGGGAGCGAGGGAACGCATTCATTCGGTTTACCTCCCGGCAACCCCAGAGACTTAAACTCAAATCGTCATACGCTGTCGGGCGTGAAGCCCGATACCCGACCTTCCCCCCTAATTTTCATGAAATACCGCACACTCGGACGCACTGGCATAGAAGTAAGCGAAGTTGGTTTCGGCACCTGGGCCTTGGGCTCGCCCGTCTACGGCGATGTCGCCGCCGAGGATGGCACTGATGCGGTCCGCGCCGCCCTCGATTCTGGCATTGCGTTTTTCGATACCGCTCCTCTTTACGGCACCAAGAAAAAAGACGGCATCGCCGAAAAGGTCCTGGGGCAAGGATTGGGCAGCGATCGCGACAAGGTGACCATCGCTACAAAATTCGGGCGCTACCCCACGCGTGGGCACCTGAACACTTACTTCAATGCGGAGGGTGTCATCCCTTCGGTCGAAGATAGCCTGCGTCGACTCGGCACCGATCACCTCGACGTATTGTTCTTCCACTCTCCGTTCGGGCCGGAGCAGATCGAAGCCAGCGTCTGGCAGGCACTCGAAGATCTGAAGGCCAGCGGAAAGGTGCGATTCGTGGGGCACTCCATTTCGTTATTCGACGACACCCAAGGCATGGCCCGCGAATGGGCTGCGTCCTCAAAGATCGATGTAGTCCAAGTGGTCTACAGCCTCATGAACCGCGAGGCTGAGATGCTAATGCGCGATCTCGCCACGGCTGGCGTGGGTATCGTGGCGCGCGAGTCGCTCGCCAACGGATTTCTCTCCGGAGCCTTCACCCACGAAACGACATTCGCGGAGGGCACCATCAACGCCCGCTATTCTCGCGAAGAAATCATCGAACGCGTTGATGTCGCCAATGCCTACAAGGAGATATTGGTAGAAGGCGACGTTTCGTCTTTGGCTCAGGCCGCACTCCGGTGGACGTTGGAGAATCCCAACACCAGCTTGGTGCTCTCCGGATCCCGCCATCGTTCTGAAATCGTAGACAGCGCGGGGGCATCTGATTTGCCGTCATTTTCCGCCCAACAGCTGACCGCTACGCAGGCCCTGCACAAACGCGACTACCCTCCGGCGTGATACCGAGCACCGGCGCAATATGATTTTGCGCTTAGACGTTTCTTGGACAGTTTAGACTGAAAGACTCGTCCATGTCCGCCGACGCCGAAAATCATCTTCTTCTCGACCACCTAGTTAAGATCGGAGTCAAGCCGCCCGAAATCATCGAGCTGCTCGACTACGTGGATGATCTGCTGCTCTGGATGAAGGACACCGATGGTCACTACCATTGGGTCAACACGGCATTCGTGATCAACTTCAACATCGGTAACCGGGCGGAGCTCATCGGACGAACTGATTTTGACATCTGCGGTCTGGTTCTAGCCAACCAATATCGCATCGACGACGAACGGGTATTGGCCGGTGAACGCATTCGATCCCGGGTGGAATTGGTGGGACGTTTCAACCACACCGCACGGTGGTGCCTTACTTCGAAAATCCCTCTGCACACGGCTGGCGGAGATGTAGTGGGAACGGTCGGCATCTCGCGACCGATCAAACACCTTTCCCAAGCCGCTCTGTTTGAGTCGCCCCTGAGTGCGGCGATACGGCACGTGGGCCAGAATCTGAGTGAATCCATCACGAACTCCGAACTCGCCAAACTCTGCAGCCTCTCGCTGCGCGCCTTTGAACGACAATTTCAGTCCGCCTACGGGATGTCACCCCATGAGTATATCCGCAATCTGCGGGTGCGGACGAGTTGTCACGCCTTGGTCTTCACCCCGAAGACCCTCGCGGAAATCGCGACGGAGTTCGGATTTTCCGATCAAAGTCATTTCACCAAGGAATTTCGGCGCATCATGGAAGAGACGCCGCGCGCTTATCGGCTTCGCTACGCGGCGCCGGAGTCGCGAAGTAACAAGTAACAGGTATCAAGTATCAAGAAAGCGACCGCAGGGGACGGGTCGTTGATAAGTTCTACGAAGCGGAGCGCAGTAAACTTATCCCGACCTGACTCCGTCCGCCGCCCCCCCCTATAGCCCAACGCATTTGCAAAAGCAAAAATCTTTGGTTTATTCTGAAATAGATTACGGGGCTCGCCCTCGATAATTCACCCATCGTCCTATCCTGCCCTTTGCTCGATTTACCGGTGTCTGCGCTGCCCCTACCCCGTCTCAACATGCCTTCATTGCTTCGTGCCCTTTCTATCTTAGTCTCGGCCCTCGCCGCCACCGTCACATCGGCGAAGACCCCACCCAATGTCCTCCTCATCCTTTCCGATGATCAAGCGTGGACAGACTACGGATTCATGGGGCATGAGCACATCGAGACCCCGCGTCTTGACCAACTGGCCGAGGAGTCGCTGACGTTCACCCGCGGCTATAGTCCCATCGCACTCTGCCGCCCTGCGCTTTCTACCATCGCGACCGGACTTTACGCTCATGATCACGGTGTGATCGGGAACGACCCCTCACTGCCCACTCCACCTCAGCGAGGAGGCCAAGGTCGTAAGAACCCCGAACTCGTGCCCATTTATGAAGCGATCATCGCTCGATTCGAACGCCACCCGAATCTCATCCAAGACCTGACCGCCCGTGGCTACCTCACGCTACAAACCGGCAAATGGTGGGAAGGCAATCCTCGGGAAACCGCAGGTTTTACCCACGCTATGACTTTGGGGAATCCGGGCCGGCACGGCGATGTTGGACTGAAGATTTCACGGGAGGGGCACGAGCCGATTGAAAAATTCTGGGCCGAGGCCGACGCCACCGGAAAACCCTGGTTCATCTGGCACGCGCCTTTCCTGCCGCACACCCCCCATACGCCGCCCGAAGATCTGCTCGCGAAATATCAAAAAATTGCCCCGAACGAGGGTGTGGCCCGCTACTGGGCAACGGTTGAGTGGTTTGATCAGACGTCTGGTGAATTATTCGACAGTTTGGACGAACGGGGCGAACGCGACAATACCATCATCATCTATGTTTGCGACAACGGTTGGATCCAAAGCCCCGTGCCGAATCGCTTCGGTCCTCGCTCCAGAGTCACACCCTACGAGGGTGGAACCCGGTCGCCCATCATGGTCTCTTGGCCTGGGAAAATATCGCCAAAGCGCGATGAAACTCGTCTCGCGGGCAACATCGACGTCTGGCCCACTATTGCCGGACTACTCGGAACTGACGTTCCGGATAACCTCCCCGGCATCAATCTCACGGACCCGGCCGCCGTGACAAAACGCAAAATGATCTTCGGCGAACAATTCGACCATGATATCGCGAACATCTATGTGCCAAGTCAAAGCTTGCAGGCAAAGTGGGTTATCGGGGGCGATTGGAAGTTAATCGCCCACATCTCGGAGAACGGCACAAAGACGAGGTTGGAGCTCTTCAATCTCGCAGAAGATCCGCACGAGAAAATGAATTTGGCAAAGAAGCATTCTGAACGAGCCAACAAGATGCTCAATGCCATCAATGAATGGTGGGCTCCTTACTACCCCAAACCTCGAGGCGACAGATCGACGACGCGCTGATCGCACGAAATAACCCTCCGTCGTCCCGCTGCACGGGACTATGGCGGGCAGGCAAGAACCAGACGCTTCGCCTCAAGATCTTTCTCGTTCCCTGTCCGCCATAGCTTGAGCGAAGGCGGATCTTTATTCGTTATCTTTCTAGGACCACCTGCCTCTAAGTTTCGCGTCTTTCTTGTGATTTCGTGGGCTAACAAGAATCGCGGCCTTTCAAGTTCCGCCGTTTTTGAACCAAAATTTGTCGCGGACGTTCTAGCCGATCTCACGACGAAAAAGTAGCATCTGCGGCCTTGTCGATTCGCCTCATTTGCGGCAACGTTTCCGCTCCCGTTTTAACCCCCGGCTTTCTTTCGCGAATATCACGAACTTAGACCCCACAGAATTCCCCTATCTCTTTTATGCCTCCTCGCATTGTTGAAGACCTCACGACGTTAAATTCGTCGATCAAATCACACGTGGAAGGTGCCCTCGAAGATACCGATGGCCTCCTGCGCCTCGCTCCGGCTTGGGTGCCGCGCTCCTTCCTCCAACCGGGTCTGCGTATCAAACTCCACCCGAGCGACACCTATGCCTACGGACTCAACCGCGGCGGTATTGACGAGCGCTGGTTCGCCTCGACTACCGAAGCCGCCAACGAAGGTCGCGTTCCTGACGAAGGACTCAGTTACTGCATTGTTGGCAATAACCGCTTCACCCTTCGCGACGCCGTGGACGCCTGCGGTGGAAATCTGATCGGTGAACGCATTTGGAGCGAATACGGCAAATGGCCTGTTTACTCGAAGTTTTTCGATAATATGGGGCCAATTCCGCACCATATGCACCAAAACGCCGAGCAGGCCGCACTCGTCGGCCAAGAGGGCAAGCCGGAGTCCTACTACTTCCCTCCTCAGCACAACAACGTCGGCAATAACTTCCCCTACACCTTCATGGGCTTCGAGCCCGGCACGACCCGCGATCAGGTGCGCAAGTGCATCAAGGATTGGAACAAGGGAGACAACGGCATCCTCAATCTCTCGAAGGCCTACCGCCTCAAACCCGGCACTGGCTGGCTGATTGATCCTTGTATTCTCCACGCACCCGGCAGTCTCTGCACCTACGAGCCCCAGTGGGGGAGCGATGTCTTCGGCATGTATCAGAGTTTGGTCGAATGCCGCGAGGTGCCGTGGAGCCTCTTGGTTAAAGACATGCCGGAAGATCGGCACCAAGACATTGATTTCATCGTGGATCAGCTCCACTGGGAAAAGAACGTCGATCCGAATTTCAAGGACAACCACTACCTCGAACCCGTGCCCGTCGCCGACACTCGCGAGCAAGGCTATGTCGATCGCTGGATCGTCTACGGCAAGGTCGATCAGAAGCAGTATTTCACCGCCAAGGAACTCACCGTCGACCCCAGCACCAAGGCCACCATTACCGACACTGGTGCCTACGGTCTCATTTGTGTCCAAGGAAGCGGGCGCATCAACAACCAGCCCCTCGTCAGCCCCAAGATGCTTCGCTTCAACGAACTTTCCGAAGACGAGTATTTCTGCACCGAGGCGGGTGCCAAAGCGGGCGTCACCTTCGAAAACATCAGCTCAACCGAGCCCCTTGTTTGCCTGCGCTACTTCGGTCCAGATGCCAATCCAGATGCTCCTGCCATGGGCGCCTACCGTAACAACTCATTCTAAACCCTCCCTCTCTTAACGCCTAAAACCCACTCATTACCCAACATGTCTGAAAACAACTTCCCCAAACTTCACAACGCAATGTGGCCCGGAATCGTCGGTAAAGGCGAAGCCAGCGGCGATCCCTTCATCGGCCTTGACGACATGCTCGACATGACCGCCAAGGCTGAAGTCGACGGAGTGAAATTTGACGGTGTCGATCTCTTCATGAGCGACCCACACACCTCCATCGACAGCAAGGTTAAGGACGTCAAAGTGCTCGCGAGTAAGCTCAAGAAACGCAGACTCGTCGCCGGGTCGATCGTCGCTCCCGTCTGGGGTGTCACCGGTGGCGGATCAGCTATGGGTAGCGAGGAGGAGCGCACCGCGTTCCTCACCCAAGTCCGAAAAGCCTGCGCCATTGGCTCTCGTCTGCGCGACCTCGGCGTCCGTCCTCACGGTGTCGTGCGGATCGACTCCTCCGCTCCCGTCGCTGATTGGGCCAAAGATCCCACGGGCAATACCAAACTCATCGCTAAGACTTTCAAGGAAGCGGCTAAGATCGCCAAAGATCACGGCGAACGTCTCGCCGCCGAAGGTGAGATCTGCTGGGGCGGCATGCACAGCTGGAAGCACATGCTCGAGCTCCTCGAGGCCGTCGGCATGCCCAAGACGCTCGGTTTCCAAGCCGACATGTCCCATACCCTGCTCTACACGCTCGGCGAGAATGCGCCCAAGCACCGCATCGTGAAGAAGAACTTCAACTGGGAGCCCGGCGCGACCCATGAAGCTCTGACCAAACTCACCGATGCACTCCGTCCTTGGACCATCGACTTCCACGTCGCCCAAAACGACGGCACCGTTTTCGGCTCGGGCAGTCACGAGAAAACCGGCCGCCACTGCCAAGCGACCGACCCCAACGGCAAGCTCAACATCGTTCGCGATTCCGCTTACTGGCTGCGCAACAGCCAAAACCGCGTCACCAAAAAGATCCGCCACATCTGCTGGGACGGTTGCATGTTCTCCAACGCTGTCATGACGAAACAACAGACTTGGAACGACATCCTTGCCGCTATGATTCAGGTCCGTAAACACCACGGCTGGACCGAATAATTCCCCTCTCCAAAGTTACCCCTAACCTCCCTACTTCCTCGCTATGAAAACACTCAACATCGGCATGGTCGGTTGCGGCCTCATGGGTCGCGCCCACTCCAATGCATTTCGTAAAGTCCGCAACTTCTTCCCTGGTGAAATTCATCCCGTGCTCAGAGCCGCCTGCGGCCGCAATGAAGCCAACACCAAAGCATTTGCCGAGACTTGGGGTTACGAGTCCATCGAGACCGACTGGCGTAAGCTCATCGAGCGCGGCGACATTGATCTGATCGATATCGCCGCGCCCAACAACGTGCACGCCGAGATCGCTCTCGCCGCCGCCAAGGCCGGTAAAATTGTGATGTGCGAAAAACCCCTCGCGATGAATGCCGGAGAAGGTGACGCCATGGTCGCCGCCGTCGAGGCAACCGGAGTCGCGAACATGGTCTGGTATAACTACCGCCGCGTCCCCGCCGTCACCCTCGCTAAGCAACTCATCGATCAAGGCAAACTCGGTAAGATCTTCCACTACCGCGCCAACTTCTTGCAGGACTGGACCATCTCCGAAGACGTCCCTCAAGGTGGCGCTGGCACGTGGCGACTCGACGCGTCCGTTGCAGGCAGCGGCGTTACCGGCGATCTCCTCGCTCACTGTATCGATACCGCGCAATGGCTCAACGGTGACATCACCTCCGTCACTGCCATGACCGAAACGTTTATCAAACAACGCGCCGACGCGGCGACCGGTGAAAAGAAGGAGGTCAAAATCGACGACGCCAGCATGTTCATGGGGCGCTTCGACAACGGCTCCCTCGCTCTTTTTGAGGCTACTCGCTACGCACGTGGCCACAAGGCACTCTACACGCTCGAAATCAACGGCGAACACGCGTCGCTCAAGTGGGACTTACACGACCTGCATCGCCTGCAATGGTTCGACCATCGCGACGACAGTGTGGTGCGCGGCTGGCGATCCATTCACCTTTCTGACAGCGATCAACCTTACATGGACAGGTGGTGGATTCCCGGAGTGCAGATCGGTTTCGAGCACACCTTCGTGCATCAAGTCGCCGACTTCCTCGCCGGCATTGAAAGCGGCACTCCCGCCGCGCCGACTTTCCGGGATGCACTCAAGACTGATCGCGTAACCGACGCGGTGCTGGCCTCAGCGGCATCCGGTCAATGGACTGACGTCGCACCCGCTTAAATCTTTCTTCATTTCCTATGAGCAATTCCTCCTCTTCTGATCTCAACGCCAAGTTTGGCTTCAATCTGCTTGTCTGGTCCGCATCCGTTTCGGACGAACTTTTCCCTCATGTTGATCGACTAAAAAAAATCGGTTACGACGGCGTGGAGATTGCGATGAGCCAAGAAGATACCGATGCCTACAAACGGTTCGGTGCTCACGCGAAGGAACAGGAAATGGAGGTCAATTGTGTGACTGTGCTGCCTCCGGAGGGGAATCCCACCAGTGCGGATGCAGCGGTTCGCGCAAAAGGACTGGAGCTCCTCAAATGGAATATTGATCGTTGCGTGGATGTTGGGGCCAAGGTGCTGTGCGGCCCCTTCCACTCCACGTTCGCTTACTTTACCCGCGACGACATCAACCCCGATGAATACAAGCGAAGTGCCGAGGTCCTTAACGCCGCCGGTGATTACGCTCAACAGGCTGGAGTGGTGCTCACCCCAGAGGCACTCAATCGCTTCGAATGCTACCTGTGTAATACCATGGGGCAACTTCGGCAACTTCTCGAACTGACTGACCATCCGCAGGTGCGGGCGATGTATGATACCCACCACGCGAACGTGGAGGAAAAAACTCACTCATCCGCTCTCCAGCATATCGCACCTTTCCTATCGCACGTCCATCTGAGTGAAAACGATCGCGGCACTCCCGGCTCGGGCCACATCGATTTCGCCGAAGCCCTTGGCACGTGTCATGAAATTGGATACGAGGGCTGGTTCACCATCGAGGCGTTCAGTCGCGCCGACCCGGCCTTCGCCAACGCGATCAATGTATGGCGGGAGTTTTCTCCGGATTGGGATATCGCAGAAAGTGGCTACACCTATCTGGCAAATGCCATCCGCGAAGCAGGCTACAATCGCCCGGTCTGATTCTCATTCGGCGGGAGATTCCCGTCTTTCCGTCAGTTGCACTGTGCAAGGTTGAGACCCTCAAAGGAGAATTTCACCCATCGCCAATTCTACCTCCAATTCCGCAATTTTTCGATCGTCAGGATCGGGCGGATCGGTCTAACCTATCCGCTATCCATGAAACTTCTCGTCCGTCTTGCTTTCCTGATTTTGGTATCTGCGTCCTTCGCCTTCGCGGATCATCACGCCTCTCAATCGATTTTTAACGGCAAGGACCTGACAGGCTGGTCCGGAGACCCCACCTTTTGGTCAGTGAAAGACGGTGTAGTGACGGGACAGTCCACCGCGAAAAACCCGGTTGAAGTGAATACGTTTCTAATCTGGAAAGACGACGTTTCTGATTTCGAATTTATGGCCGAATTCAAACTAACGGGTGAAACCTCCAATTCCGGTGTCCAATATCGTAGCAAAGTAATCGAACCGGAAAACTGGATCGTGGGCGGCTATCAAGCCGACATGGATTTCATCAACCGCTACACCGGCATGCTCTACGAAGAACGGGGTCGCGGAATCATCGTCCGACCCGGTTTGCGCGCACAAATCAATCCCGGTCATACTACCAAGAAGCCGCAACTCACTTCGCTGGGCGATGGAACCCCGGTTGAAAAACTCAAATCATCCATCCACCAAGGAAAGTGGAATGAGATTCGTATCGTCGCCAAGGCGAACCGCGTTCGCCATTATGTGAACGGGGTTCTGACTGCGGAAGGAATCGATAACGATCCCAAACATGCTGCGAGCAGCGGAGCCCTCGCGCTCCAACTTCATCGCGGGCAACCGATGACGGTGCAATTCCGCAACATCACCCTAAAGCCGCTGAAGTAAGAGCCCTTTCGACCATGTCCTCCCACCTTTCTCGTTTCGCCCACCCCCTACGATTCACCCGAGTCGCCCTCGGACTTAGTTTACTTTGCTCTGCGCTTTCCAGTGTATCCGCCCAAGATCTTCCACTCGCGACGGCTCCGAGTGACTTACAAGTCGCAGACGGTTTCCAAGTTGATCTGCTCTACACCGTGCCTAAGGAGGAGCAGGGTTCATGGGTAGGTATCACCTACGATGACAAAGGTCGCTTGATCACCACCGACCAATACGGGGGAATCTACCGGATAACGTTACCGGCCACCGACTCCGACGCAGAACCTCAGATCGAACAGCTCGATATCACGCTACCTGATTCTCCTCTCAGTGACCACGAACGCAGCGACGAGTATCGCGATGGAATCACCGGAGCCCACGGAGTCCTCTACGCCTTCGACAGTCTCTATCTAATGGTAACTGAGAACTTCCTCAAACAGGGCATCTGGCGTTTGCGCGACACCGACGGTGACGACCGATTTGACGAATACACCCACCTTCGTTCTCTCAACGGCCGGGGCGAACACGCTCCCCACTCACTCGTGCTGGGACCAAACGGTGAGTCCATCTACATCGCCGCCGGTAACTTCACCGACCCGGCACCCGGGCTGGAACTCTCTCGTCCCGTAAGCTACGGCGAAGACCATCTGCTCCCCCGCTTGTGGGATGCGCGGGGACACGCCCACGGTCGTTTCGCCCCCGGTGGTTGGGTCGCCCGCATGGATCCGGACGGCGAAACCATGGAGATGTTTGCCCAGGGATTTCGCAACCAGTTCGACATCGCTTTCGACGCCAACGGTGAGCTCTTCACCTTCGATTCCGACATGGAGTGGGACATCGGCATGCCGTGGTATATGCCCACCCGCATCAATCACATCGTCGATGCCGGCGACTACGGTTGGCGTAGCGGCGCCGGACGTTGGCCCGAATACTACGCCGACAGTCTACCCGCCGTGATCGACATCGGCCCAGCATCCCCCACCGGCACCATCTTCGGCACCGGCGCGAAGTTCCCCGCAAAATACCAACGCGCGTTGTTTGCCGCCGATTGGACCTACGGCACCCTTTACGCCATTCATCCAATTGCAGAAGGTGCGACCTTCAGCGGTGAAAAAGAAGAGTTTATTGCCGGCAAACCGCTGCCACTGACAGATCTCACGATCAACCCCCAAGACGGCGCGATGTATTTCCTCGTCGGAGGTCGCCGCACGCAATCCGCGCTTTACCGCGTCACTTATACCGGAAAAGGAAAAACCGATCCCGGGCCTCCTGTTCGACCTACGCGGATGGCTCAACTGCGACACCGCCTAGAGTCATTTCACGCTCCCGGCACCACGCCGGATGCTATCGAGCAAGTTTGGTCTCATATGGGTAGCGAAGACCGTTTTGTGCGTTGGGCAGCTCGCACTGCGATTGAGCGGCAAAACCCATCAAATTGGGCCGAACGCGCTCTCGATGAAAAAGACCCGGGCACTGCTGTCGAAGCTCTGATCGCACTCGCTCGAGTTGGGCCCGACCGCCACCAATCCGAAATCCTCAAGTCACTAAGCCGAATCGATCTTGCCGGTCAGCCGCTTGATCGCAAACACGCCATCCTCCGCGCTTGGCAACTCGCCTTCACCCGGATGGGGCCACCCACCCCTTCGGACCGAGACCTCGCGCTCGCCGAGCTTGATGATCTGTTCCCGCACGCCAACGCCGATGTAAATCGCATGCTGGCCGAATTGTTGGTCTATCTGGACTCTCCCACCATCGTGGGAAAAATCGTGCCGCTGTTGAAAGTCGCCGAACCCGACGGACAAGCCGCCGAAGAACTGGGTGGCGCAGCATTGATTGCGCGCAACGATCGCTACGCGACCGCATTGAAAAAGGCATCCGAAAGTCGACCTGATCGGCAACAGATCGCCTACGCTTACGTCCTCAGAAATGCGACTGTCGGCTGGACTCCTGAACTACGTCACGAATTCTTCGTATGGTTCTCCACCACTCACGAGTGGCGCGGCGGAGCAAGCTTCGCGGGGTTCATCAGCAACATCCGCCACGACGCATTGGACCTCGTGATTGATGACGAACAGCGCACGCTCTTGGCGGATCTCTCGAAGACTCCGGTGCACACCTTCGCCGCCGGTGCGGTGGCTCCCAAAGGACCCGGTCAGATCTACACCGTAGACGCCGCCATGGAGCTTTTCCAAAGGCCACTGACTAACCGAAAATTTTACCGCGGTAAATCGATGTTCACCGCCACTGCCTGTATCGTCTGCCACCGCTTCAACTATGATGGCGGCGGTATCGGACCAGACCTCACTGGCGCCGGCAATCGCTACACGGTGCGCGATCTACTGGAGAGCATCATCGAACCCTCCAAGGTCATCAGCGACATCTACGAAGCGGAACGTTTTGAGACCGAAAACGGCAACGTCCTGATTGGCCAAATAGTGGGTGAAGAAAACGGAAACTACATGGTGATGAACAACCCGTTCGCTCCGGAGCAAAAACGGCCGCTCAATCCCAAGGATATCGTGTCCCGTACCAAGCATGATCAATCGCTCATGCCGCCTGGTTTGGTCAATGGACTCAACGGCAACGAACTCCGCGACCTCGTCGCTTACATAATTTCCGGTGGGAACGAAGAAGACCCCATGTTCGAACAGAAATAAATTCATTCGCTAAATCGTGGCTAAATCATCCCAGTCACCCACCAAACCGAAGCGCGTCACCGTCGCGGGAGCTCCCTCGTGGCGATTCACCAGTGACCTCGTTGAAGCACATGTCGCAGAGCAAGGCGGGCACCTTGCCCCCGTAACATTCCGCACGCTGGCCGGAGATATTCAGCCTTTCTCCATCGCCCCATGGGCCGAGGAGCCATTGCCTGCCGACACGCCTGATCTGCTTAAAACACTTCGGGGAGATTTCTTCTGCGCTCCATTTGGTGGCAACGGCACACTATACCGTAGCGAGCGACATCCACCGCACGGCGAGGTTGCCTGTTCAAAATGGCAATCGCCTTTGGTGTCTTCGCCTGCTCCCGGCATTCGTCGATTTGAAGCGACCATGGATCAAATGGTCCGTCTCGGATCGGCCACAAAACGGATCGAACTCCGTAACGGTGAAACCAACGTCTATCTGCGCCATACCCTATCCGGTATGACGGGTCCAATGTGTCCCGGTCACCACGCGATGATCAAATGTCCCGACGGCGCATCAGGCCACATCGGACTCAGCCCTTACCGCGCCGGACAGGTTTTCCCCGATCAATTCGAAGACCCCACGATCGGCGGTTACTCAGCCCTTAAAAAAGGCGCCAAATTCAAGGATCTGGGCGAAGTCCCGCTAATCTCCGGTGAGCTGACCGATGTCACCCGCTACCCCGCCCGCGATGGATTTGAAGATCTCGTGATGGTCACGGCCCGCGATCGCCAAAAACCGGCTTGGAGCACGATCAGTTTCCCTGAACAAGGCTACCTCTGGTTCAGCCTGCGAGACGTGCACGTGCTCAAGTCCACCGTGCTGTGGATGTCCAACGGAGGACGCCACTACGCGCCATGGAACGGACGTCACCGTCGCGTGATCGGCATCGAAGACGTAACTGCCAACTTCCACTATGGCCTCGCAGAATCCGCCAAACCAAATGAGCGGAGCAAGGCGAGCCTTCCTACCCACCTGCGTCTTAACCCGCGCAAACCCACCGCGGTGAACTACATCATGGGCATCGTGCCCATTCCGAAAAACTTCGACGGCGTAAAGACCATCCGATTCAAATGCGGCGAAATCACTTTAGTCGCAAAATCTGGTGCCACCATAGACCATGCGGTCGATGTAAGTTTCCTGGGTCATGCAAAAGAGGGCGTGTAAAATGACGGGCGTAAAGCCCGACCCACAATTTCGATTCCGACGTGGGTCACCCATTGTCCTGCCCGGCCTTCAGCCGACCAAAAGGGTTCTTACCCTTTCCCCAAAATCTCTAGGCTATCCGAATCCAGGGGCAGGTAAACCACGCCCCTACTCTCTCCTTCGACTGCCGAATGCTGGCCAGCAAATTGAAACCGGCGGTTTCGGCGAAACGCGCCCTACCCAGTTACCATTTCGAGATCGGGGATTACCGCATCAGGCTACAGCTCTGCGTCATATTTTGGGAGTAGATCAGCGTTGCTTTAGCGCAGTATGGCTACTTTCGGAGCATCTTATTCAGACTAAGGCCCTAAGTTACTTCGACTGACCGGTTCGAAAACCATGCTTCAACGAAGCACATTTCGGACGGCGGCTTCGACTTCCTTATATTCCGTGGACTCAACGAATCCAATCGAGAAGGTCTGAGGTGTATCGATATACTTTCCTTTTTCACCTCGGTCGAATCCAAAAACCGTCATATACGGGCGGTCAAAATACTCGTCGGGGTATTCATCATCCTCGCGATGCAGCAGGTAGATCATACGAGGGGAATCTACATCCCCGAAAGCTATCCACCCAGGTCCAGGTAGGTCACCAATCTGTTTCTCATCGATCGAGTGAGTTTCCTTATCAGCGGAGGAATACCAAAAATCCGTCGCGCTCATTTCGCCGCCGGGAACGCCCTCGTAAAGCACCCAATATTTGTAACCAAGACTAACCTCAGTCATGGTAAAATCACAACGGTCCGGATAAAAGTCCCATTAGCCTTTCCACTTTTTGTTTCCCGACGTGAAAACAATGCGGACGTAATCTTCTGATTCAATCTCGACCACGGAAGTGGATTATTCGGTCCCCTCGTTCAGCGCGTGAAAATAGCTTCCGTCCTGCCGATGCCCTGAGTTGGGAAATTCACGATACTCCCCCTTCCATCCACTTCCTTTCTCCGGATGGGAACCCAGCCAATCAATCCCGTTACTATCGAGCATGCTGGATAATCCGCCGCCTTTTTTCTCGAGGTAATAAATGCCACTGGGGTGGACAAAATATAGCAGGATACGTTTCCCGCAGCTTCGTCCAAACCATGGCTCAGGGCCACGGACTTTAGATCCGGTGCCCCCATACTTCGAGTTACAATAAAGAGAAATCCGATGAAAAGTAAGTAAGTCTTAATCCGCTCAAAACTGGACGAAGAGGAATTCTTGTCAAATAAGCCAGCAGTGCGCCGAGGAACCGCAAGTTTTACGGAGAAACCCAGTCTTTCACTCGGGATAGATGCTGGATGCCTTTAAAGAAAGATCTTTTTGAAAACAGAAAGTGGGATTTCATCGGTAAAATCCAAAAACTTCCAGAAGCCTAGTCTTGGCTTAAATTTGATATTTTTGACGAAATTGGAGCAAAAATAAGCCGATAGTGGTCAAAATTATTCAATTTCAGTCAATTTTCTGTTTCGGGAAAACACGCCATTCGAAATTTTCTGAAACAAAATTAGAATAATTCTAATTCCGTATTGCGAATTAGAATTATTCCAATTTAGTGCAGGAACTTCCATCTGACATGGCCGAATCCGACACTCAAAACCCCGAATCTTTAGCCAAAGTGCTCACTGAGCACGGCGTGCGGCCCACCTCCCAACGCGAGACCGTTTACCAGAGTTTGATGCAGAAACGCGACCATCCCACTGCGGACGAGGTGTTTGCCCGCGTTCGCGAAACGGCCCCGACCATCTCGTTGGCGACCGTTTACAACTGTCTTGATGTCCTCGTGCAAAACAAATTGGTCCGGGCGGTAAATTTCGAGCGCGCACCCACCCAATACTGTGCAAATCTCTCGCCTCACGCCCACTTTCACGACGAAGCCGGTCGCACTCTCGATATCGATATGCCAACCGGCGTGATCGATCAACTTCGTGACCTGCTGCCCGCCGACTTCAATGTGAAGCATATTGAGGTCAATTTTCACGGCCGCGCTCCGCAAGACGGCTGAGCCTATTTTCACTTTCCAAACTTCTACTAATCACTTTCCAAACTATGAAATCCCTCGAAATCCGAGACCTCACTGTCGCTCTTGCTGAATCTCCCGATCAGCCCATCGTGAAAGGCCTTTCCTTCACGATTAATACCGGCGAAGTCCATGCCGTTATGGGCCCCAACGGCACCGGTAAATCCACCTTGTCCAAGGCCATTGCCGGACACCCCGACTACGAGATCGCCGGAGGCGATGTTTTAATCGATGGTGAGTCCGTGCTCGAAATGGAGCCCGATGAGCGCGCCCGCACTGGCATCTTCCTAGCCTTTCAATATCCAGCCGAGATCCCCGGCGTCTCCATCGCCAACTTCCTCCGCGCCGCCGAGCAAGCCCGCCTCGGCGACGGCGAAAACGTCGACGCCGCCGCTTACTACAAGCGCCTCTATTCCAAGATGGACGATCTCAAGATCGACCGGAAATTCACTTCTCGATCCGTAAACGACGGCTTCTCCGGCGGCGAAAAGAAGCGCTGTGAAATCCTCCAGATGGCCATGCTTGAGCCTACTTTTGCATTGATGGACGAAACCGATTCCGGTCTCGACATTGACGCAATCAAAATCGTCGCCGAAGGGGTAAACCGTCTGCGCGGCGACTCACTCGGTGTGATGATGATCACCCACTATCAACGCCTGCTCGACTACATCGTGCCCGACTTCGTGCACGTCATGTATGACGGCCACATCGTTAAAAGCGGCGACAAATCCCTCGCCCTAGAACTCGAAGCCAAAGGCTACGATTGGGTCAAAGAAGAACTCGCCTCCGCCTGAACCGGCCTCAAACTTTAAATCGAATCCACAATGAAACCTCCTTCCGAACTAGAAACGCCCGAAACTCCGGTTATGGAGAACCCGGCCGAAGGCATTGACCAATCCGCCGGCGACTTCACTTACAAAGTCGACTACGAGTTCAACGCCGGTGCCGGCCTCACCGAGCACACTGTGCGCTACATCAGCGACGTGAAGAAGGAAGAGGACTGGATCCGCGAGTTCCGTCTCAAGGCGCTCAAAACCTTCGAGGATAAACCCATGCCCACCAACTGGGCGACGGATGACCTCAACAACATCGATTTCGATAAAATCCGTTACTACCTCTCGCAGGGCCAGCAGCCCAAGCGCACGTGGGATGAAGTCCCCGACGACATCAAAGAGACTTTTGAGCGTCTCGGTATCCCCGAGCAGGAACGCAAATTCCTGGCGGGCGTTGAAGCCCAATTCGATTCCGAAGCAGCTTATTCCAACGTGAAGGAAATTGTCGCCAAAGAAGGCGTCATCTTCACGGGATCCACCGAAGCCCTCCGCGAACATCCGGAAATCTTTAAGAAGTGGTTCAGCAAAGTCATCCCCACCTCTGACAACAAATTTTCCGCGCTCAACAGTGCGGTATTTTCCGGTGGATCCTTCATTTATGTGCCTCCGGGCGTGAAGGTGTCCCAGCCGTTGCAGGCCTACTTCCGTATCAACGCAGAAAACTTCGGTCAGTTCGAGCGCACCCTCATCATCGTCGATGAAGGTGCCGAAGTGACTTACATGGAAGGCTGCACCGCACCGAAGTTCTCCACCGCCACCTTGCACTCAGCTGTCGTCGAACTCGTGGCGATGAAGAACGCCAAGATTCAATACATCACGGTCCAAAACTGGGCGGCCAACGTCTACAATCTCGTCACCAAGCGCGGCCTTGCCCACGAGGGAGCCGAGATCAAGTGGATCGACTGCAACATCGGCAGCCGGCTCACGATGAAATACCCGGGCGTCGTGCTGAAAGGCAAAGGCGCCCGCGGCGAAGTCGTCTCCATCGCGCTCGCCAACGACGGCCAACATCAGGACACCGGCGCGAAGATGATTCACGCCGCCGATGACACAACTTCGACCATCGTTTCGAAGTCCATCTCCGTCGGCCAAGGACGCTCCACCTACCGTGGTGTCGTGCACATTCCCAAGCACCTCAAAGGCTGCAAAAACAACACGGAGTGTGACGCCTTGCTGATCAACTCAAACTCCCGCACCGACACGTATCCCGCCATCACCGTTCGCGGCGATGACCACGCCGTCCAGCACGAAGCCTCCGTCTCCAAGGTGAGCGAAGAAATGATCTTCTACATGCAACAGCGCGGTCTCTCGGAAGCCCAGGCGATGAGCCTCGCGGTCAACGGATTCGTCAATGACCTCGTCCGACAATTCCCGATGGAATACAGTGTCGAGCTCAAGCGATTGATCGACCTCGAGATGGAAGGCTCAGTGGGCTAAAGCCCACGGGAAAGGCTGGAAGCTGAAAATCTGAAAGACTGGAGACAGTTTTTCGATAACAGCGTTTCGGCCTCTCTTTCGAAATGTCGGCTTTTCAGTTTTTCAAACATGACCACTACTGTTTCCGCTTCGCCCTTTTTGGGCCTCGACGCCGAACGCTTCTCCACTCACCTCGCCCAACGCAGCTACCTGCCGGTTTGGTGGATCGCCGCCAAACAAGAGGCGTGGAATAAATTCACCTCCCTCCCCATGCCGATGCGCAAGGATGAGAACTGGCGTTTCTCCAACCTAAAGGGCCTGGCCCTCGATGATTTTCAGGTTCCCGCAGACCATTCCTCGTTGGTGCCTCACCTGCCCAACTTCCCTCATGCTTCGGAAATCATTTTCTCCAATCGTCAAGTCGTGGGACGCACCGGTCTTCCGCAGGAACTTGCCGATCAAGGGGTAATTTTTGCTCCTCTCGATGAGGCTCTGCGTGACCATGGAGATCTCGTCCGCGAATACTTCCAACGTCATCCCGTCCAGCTCGGCGGCGATAAGTTCATCTCGTTGAACGTCGCTTTCGCGGCGTGTGGCACCTTCCTCTACGTGCCGAAATGCGTGAAGGTCGAACTGCCGTTTGTGGTGCAGCACACCCTTACGGGCGACCGGCAGTCCATTTTCCCTCACACCATCGTGGCCATCGAGGATTCGGCCGAAGCCTCCTTGGTGGAGTTCTTCGTTTCCGGCGATACGAAGTCCCATCTCGCTGCGGGGGTGAACGATCTGCATGCCGGACAGAATGCAAAACTCACCTACGTGGGTGCGCAAAACTGGTCGGATGACACGCTCTCCTTCCAGGCCAATAGCATCCATGCCGAACGCGACGCTCGCATCCAGTGTCTCAATCTTCATTTGGGAGGCCGCCAAGCTCGCCACGAGTCGCACTCCCGTCTCGCTGGTCCCGGCACCCACTGCGACATGCTTGCTCTCACCGTGGCCAAAGAGTCGCAGGAGTTCGATCAACGCACGTTGCAGTCCCATCAGGCGCCTCACACCACATCGGATCTACTATACAAGAACGCGTTGCTCGATACCGCTAAAACGATCTTCTCCGGGCTCATTGTGGTGGATCCCGACGCCCAACAAACGAACGCCTACCAAACCAACCGTAACTTGCTCCTCTCGGACAAAGCCGAGGCCAACAGTTTGCCTGGTTTGGAAATCCAGGCGAACGATGTGAAGTGTTCCCATGGCTCGACCTCTGGCCGCGTTCCTCAAGAACAGGAATTTTATCTGCAATCCCGCGGGATCGATCCCAAGAAGGCCCACGAGTTGATCGTATTTGGATTCTTCGAAGAGGTGCTTGATCGCCTCGAGGATGAACATCTGCACGCGGTGCTCAGCGACCTGATTCAATCCAAATTCAAAAAGTCATGAGTAGTCCCATGAAAGATCGCGATCGCACACTCTCGCGCGAAGTGACCGCCACCCAAATCCCCTCCGGCGACAAGCACTCCTTGTCAGCGGGTTCGAAGGTTTTTATCCATCAAGTTCTCGGTGGCAGCTACACCGTGCAAACTGATGTCGGGCTCTACAAACTCGATAGTGGCGACGCCGATGCTATCGGCGAAGAGGTCGTAATCGACAAAGTCATTGCCTCGACCACCACCGACGGTTCGCCGGACCCGGAAGCGGTTTGGGACCAACTTAAGAAAGTTTTCGATCCGGAAATCCCCGTGAACATCGTCGACCTTGGACTCGTCTACTCAATGGACGTGATCGAGCTCGAGGACAACCAAGGCTACAAGGTCGAGATTGCCATGACCCTCACCGCCCCGGGCTGTGGCATGGGACCCGCCATCGCTGAAGACGCAAAATCCAAGGTGTTGCTTCTCCCCGGAGTCAGCTCCGCCGAGGTCAATCTTGTGTGGGAGCCGGCGTGGACGCAGTCAATGATCAGCGAAGAAGGTAAGATGGTGCTCGGCCTCATTTAATCTTACGCATCTCGTTCCCTTGCCGGAACAGACTGCGGCACATCGTTTACTGGGCCTGACTCGAAACAATTCCCGTTCGCGCACTTATGCGGTGCGCTACATTGAGAAATACAAAATCTCACCCGAACGCTTCGCGTTTCAAGTCCTTGAACGTGGACTTCATCGACCGTGAGGTTGGGTCTGGTGGCTGCTCCGCCCCTTTGGGGATACCCTCTTCGCTCGAGATCTGGAGTGCATTCAGCTCATTGGCAGTTTCAAGTCGTGGAGTCAGATTCAGAATGAACTGGTGGAGTTTTCCTACCACCCGATTAATCGTTCATTTATAAGATCGCGGCTGAGCATTCGCATCTCGACCCACCGGATCAGGAAAATTTTCCGTGAGTTATCATGCAAGACTAGGCGGACCGCTCTAGATGAGTAGACTCCGAACCACGAAACCAATAACTGACTCCGCTTGCCAAACGCCCGGTAGCCTCTAACCGTTTTTCTTTCCATGAATTTTTCGAATCTCCAATCCGGACTCTCAGAACCTCTTCCCCGTCTCGACGCCGATGAGGACGACGACGAAAACGCCAGCACCAAGGCGCCTGCTCCCATTTCCGCTCTGATCCAAAAGAAGTTGCTCGATCAGCGTAAGATCTTTCTCTGGGGAGCCGTGACGGACGAATCCGCCAAAGACCTCACTGAAAAACTTCTCTACTTAGAGGCGGTTGATCCGGGAAAAGATATCACGTTCTACCTGAACAGCCCGGGCGGTTCGATTACTGCGGGCATGGCAGTCTATGATACCATGCAACTGCTCACGCCCCCGATTACCGTAGTTGTCACAGGCATGGCCGCATCAATGGGCTCAATTCTGCTTTCGGGAGCCCCCAAGGGGAAGCGACTCCTCTACCCGCATTCACGGGTTCTCATCCACCAACCCCTAATTTCCGGTCGTTTCGTCGGTCCCGCCACCGACATCAATATTCAGGCCCAAGAGATGGAAAAACTACGGGAAGAGTTGAACCAGATTTTGGCCGATGCCTCGGGACAGCCTTTGGAACGGATCAATCAAGATACCGACCGCGACTTTTACCTGAATGCCAAGGAAGCCATCGAATACGGCTTGGCGGACGAAATTGTTGAGAAGGCCTAACGCCTACTTCCTTTTCTTGGGCCCGCCGGTCGGCACCGGTTTCAAGTTCCGAAGCTCCTTCTGCCAGGCAGTCATTTGACTGAACTTGTTGGCTTGATTGGCCGATTTGATCGCCAAAGGCAGCCACGAGATCCTCAGCTTTTCCGGGATGGTTTGTTGGAGCAAAACTTCCCAAACCTTCGTCGCGGTTTCCTTGTCATTCCATGCTGCGAGTTTTCGCGAAATCTGGATGAGAAGACCATACTCCTCGGCCCTGATTCTCCGTAGATAGCTCACGATTCCCAGCTGACGAGCCGCTGCGGCTTCGTCTCCCGATGCAGCTTTGAGCAATGCAGCCTCCCAAGCCAATGACAGGGACGGAAACCGATCATACGCCCGAACCGCTCCGGCGATGTGCTCAAGCGTGGGAGATTCGTCTTCGCCTGGCATTTCCAATCCTCGCGTGGCGAGATAAGCTGCGATCCGAGTCGGAAGGCGGTCGATATTTTCGACTTGTTGATCAAGTGGGACCATAGTCGGTCGGTAGAGTGGATCTCCCACCGCCATCCCCTGCCAAGATAACGCCGGCAACGAAACGTAAGCCGCCTCGCCCCAAGTTGCTCCCGCCAACAAAGCCGCGATCATCATGTGGGGATGATGCGTAAATTCGAGGTAAGGCTCATAAACATTGCCCACCGTCGCCGCCACTCCTCTGGCCACCAACGGACCCGTCCATCCTCCGCCATTTTGCAACCGAAGCGACTTGGCCGAAAAACTGTGAAGATGCAAGGCGATCGCCCCCGGGGCGAAATTGAAACCTGGAGCGGCAAAGGGGCCCGCGACATTTCCCTGATACCATCCGAGATAAATCGCCACCCCATCGGCGCGGCTGGAAGAGGTAAAGGCAGCCCGCTTCCGATCGACCTGCGGACGCAACGCTGCCGCGGTAAGAATTTTGGCGGCCTCTTCGAACCACACATCGCCTTTCTTGTGAGGTCCGCCGATATCGACCATGGCTCGTCCGATGAGTCCTTGCTTCTCCGCTTCCAAGGCAGATTCGATCAGGCGCCGCACACTGGGATAGGTCGGGCCATTGAGTCTTGAAACACGAATAACCTCATCGCTGCCGAACAAACCCAAATCAGCTTTGCCGAACAACGGGTTGCTGATGAATCCATCCCGTCGAGGCGAATTCATGTTAATCAGAGCCAACTCAGAATCCACCGCCGCCCGATTAGTTTTCAGATTCGCGCTCGCATTCGCGGGCGTATCGGCAGGGATTTCGTTGCTATGTCTAATTTTGAGCGGCACGCCCCGGCAGGTAACGAAATAGGAGATACGATGACCGGCTGGAGAAATTTTCTGTCGCCCGACTTCATCGAATAAGTCCATAGAGATCGCTTCGATCCAACCCCCGGCGATCAGCCATTTTTGAAGCGGTAGATGCAGCCGATCAATGTAAGTCCGCCAATTGATTTCTTCCCCCGCAGGAAGATCGAGTGAAACGATATTTTCGCGCGGAATCTCCCGCCGATCAGCGTAGAAACGGGCCAACTCCACGGAATCTGGATCATTTATATTCGCGACGATTACCACGCATTCCGCTTCGTCGGGCACCGGCTCAAACTTGATGGGATCGGCCGCCCGTATTGGACCTCCAAGAGACATCCACCCAAAAAGGATTAGTGCTAATATTCGGCGTGATCTCATACGCGGGCCAACCTCCACCCCAGCCAAGTGGCTGCTACACAGACCAAGACGGATACCAGCACATGGAGCAGCGCCATCCCGATCTGACCTTGCCGCAATTGCTCAAGCGTCTGCCAACTGAAGCTCGAGAACGTCGTGAATCCGCCGCAAAAACCCAGCGCAAGAAAAGCACGGATTGGTAAATTCGAATCTAAGTCCATCGCGTTGCGAGCTAGGACGATACCAATGAGGACAGAGCCCACGACGTTCGCCGTAAGCGTTCCCCAAGGCAGTCGACTCGCCGGGATCCACTCGCCCACCAACACCCGTGCCATAGATCCCAAACCTCCGCCCAAGCCGACAAGCAGAAGATGTGAAAACGAAATCATGGGGAGGGGGCAACTGCCGCAACTTGGTTGGAGTAAGCGATAATGCCATTTGCGATGGCCTCTGCAATCTCACCCCGGCGACTGGGAGAAGCAATCTCTCGGGCCTCCTCTTCATGGGATAGAAAACCCGCCTCGATAAGAACCGCCGGAACTTCACTCAAGCGTAGCACCGCAAACCGGGCGCGTTTGAGTCCTCGGTCGGTTGTGCCCAGCCGCTTAATGATCGCTTGGTGCACTTCATGTCCAAGGACCGCGTTCCAGGCATCGGTTGTATTTCCTGGCTCCGAGGGAAACTCGGCTGGAGATGTTGTCGAATCGCCGGAAGATCGTTGCCGGGCGGGGGTGAGGACATAGGTCTCAGAACCCTGAGCGTCAGGATTTCCCGCCGCATTAAAATGAATGCTCACAAACAGATCTACGCCGCTTTCCGCTGAAATGCGGGTCCGCTCGCTCTTTTCGACAAAGGTATCATCGGTTCGAATTTGCAACACCTCGAACCCCTGTTGAGCCAAAATATTTTCCAGCCGTAACGCTACATCCAGGGCGACCTGCTTCTCCGGCAACGACAACGGGTCGCTATAGGTGCCGCGATCTTTTCCGCCATGCCCGGCGTCGATCATGATTCGTTTCACAGGACGAGCCGACACCGCAAACGCCTGCGGTGTGACGAGAGGACCCAAGAGTTTCGCCTCGTCCACCCGGCTCATCCACAATTCGCCTCCACCATTCAAAATTCCTTCCCCAAGAAAAATCCGCAGTCCGTCCAAATAAATTTCACGCGAGTCGGCTTGGAGAACGAGTGTCGTCCAGGCATTGGAAAATGTCTGCTCTCCATCTTCGTGCAGCGGGCCGGCAACTAATTTCCATGAACTGAGAGGCTGCTCCACTCGGACATAATGTGCAGGCATGCCCTCCGAGCGTGCGGGCGGGGGCTCAGCAGCACAGCCCGCACTCAGCAGAAATACCAGAAACCATGGCGCACCAATCTCGAGATTGAAACTGCTTCGGCCTTGATACCGCCGATCCATCACTTACCGGAGGATCAGTCCTCCGCTTTTTCGGCAACCTCTTCCTTCGCCGGCGGAGCCGACTTGGCGGAGGCGGCCTCATCCTGAGCAGGAGGCTTGGGTTTCGGGGTGAAATACTTGAGTTTCCGCTTATTCGCCGGGTGCGGTGTCATCATCATGTTGATCTGACGTCTGTTGAGCTTGGGCTCACCCTCGGCATGGCCCATGCCTTCGAGCTCTTGGATGGCGCGCGCCATGACTTGGAAGCCGATCTGGGTGTGAGCCATTTCCCGGCCACGGAACTTGAGCCGAAGCTTCACTTTGGATCCCTCATTGAGGAACTCTTCGGCGTGGCGGAGTTTGGTGATCAAATCGTGATCATCAATCCGAGGAGAAAGTTCGACCTCCTTGATTTTACTCGCAGTCACCTTCGAGTTGGAGGACTTCTTTTGTTCCTCATACACGTATTTGCCGAAGTCCATGATCCGGCAAACCGGAGGAGAGGCGCGCGAAGCTACTTCAACCAAATCGAGGTTGAACTGCTGGGCCAATTTCAGGGCATCGTCAGTCTGCATCACCCCGAGCTGTTTACCTTCGGGAGAGATCACACGGATCTTGGGAACGCGGATACGCTGGTTACGACGGATGTGTCCGTGGGGATCGCTATTACGGCGGAAATTGCGTCCGCCACCGCGGCGTTTGCCGCCGCCAAAAGAAAAGGATGTAGCCATCAAATAGTGTTCAATTCAGTATAGGTCACTTCAGTTTTCAGGGCCTCCGCGCCTGAACACAACCCATAATTAGAAACGTTTACGCACCTTTTTGGGCCTGATCGCCCTCTTACCCACTTAGATGTTAAAGCTTTCGCCGCAGGAACAACTTGCTTTGGCGTTGGGGTTGGAAAACTTGAAGCCCCCCGCGATGAGCGCGGCGGAGTAGTCCAATTCCGTGCCTTTCAGGTAAAGCGCGGTCTTGGGGTCGACCAAAACGCTCGCCCCACCGGATCGAACTAAGATGTCCCCTTTTCGCCCCTTCGGCGTAAACTTCATTTTGTAGCTCAACCCGTTGCAGCCACCTCCGGTGATGGCGATGCGCAGGTAGTCCCCGGATTGTTCCCGGGCCACCAGAGAAGAAACTTTGGTGCCGGCCGCCGGAGTAACGCGCACCAGTTTTTCATTACCTTCCCGAGCGCCTTCAGGCAAGGGTGGCAAGGTTGGTGGCGGGCAAAGTTCGGAGGACATGACTTCTCGACTATCGCTCGGTTGGAGCGACAGATCAAGCGCTCTGAGCATTGGATTATCGATGCCCAGTTCGATTCGTGATTGATTTTTGTAAGAAAACGGAATGCACCCGCGCCTTATTAGGCTGAAGGCATGACGATCGCAGAAAACAAAACCATCTTTGCCCAGTGGCTGAAGGATCACGAACCGATCTTGCGTAAGGTAGCACGTTCGTTCGCTTCCGCCCGAACGGATCAGGAAGACCTGATACAGGAAATTCAGGTTGCTCTGTGGCACGGCATCGCGGGATTCGATCACCGCAGCAAGACCTCATCATATATCTACCGGATCGCACTCAACAAGGCCATCAGTTGGAAACGTCGCGCAAAAGCCTATCGGCGTAAGATCGAACACTTTAAGAATGATAGGCCCGACAACGACGACTCCACATCCGAACAGGATCGTCGGTTGCGTATGGTCTACGCTGAAATTCGTCGTCTGAACGACGCCGAGCGTTCCCTCATCCTGTTACAACTCGACGGATTCAACTATCGAGAAATCGCCCAAACATTGGGACTCACCGAAAGCAACGTTGGCGTTGAACTGAATCGAATACGCACAAAACTGGCCGAAAGGCTGAAAGGACAAAACCCATGAGCTTGGAAGAAATGGAAGAAGTTTGGAGCCACCAGCCGCCCCCCCTCCTCGGGTCATCCGAGGACGATGAAGCGAATCGCCAAAATGCAACGCTGGTTCATTCCGGGCATGGTCATATCTGTAGTCGCGGTGTTGGTCGGACTCTTCGTGATAGCCCTCCATTTTCAAAATATTTTGATCGATCCGGATCGCAGTCCTGGCACCACCGTCTGGGATCTTGCCCAAGAGGGTTTGGTCATTGTCTTAGTTCTATTCATGATCCGCAAAAATCTCCAGTGGCGACGAGAACTGCGAACCCTGGGACAAGATACCTATCGCTGTATCGAGTTTTTAATTCGGCGGGTAAACGATGACATCCGAGCAGTCCGGCGGGACGACCCATTCTTCCTTTTGGCCTTTTTCGTTTTAGTATTCTTGTCAGATTGGGTGTCGGCTCAATCCGACTTACACACGGCCAGCGGGGGGTATTCACTCGGATTGTTAGCCTGTGTTTATAGCCTGTTGTGGGTTCATTAATTCTACCGCATGCGCATCTACATGGTGCCACGCGCGAACGAATTGAATCAGCTACTACGCGAGTTTCGCGCCGAAAATTGAGAATCTTACAGAGGATTTCTGATCGATAACGCGAAGAGTGAATCTAGCACGAGTCTACTTTCCCGCCCAAAGATCATCCAGGATCGGCACCAAAACACTTCGCCCCGAGGTGTATTCTCCATCGGGGTCGTTATAGTCGTCGACCAAAGCTCCTATCCGTTTGCGGGCATCAACAAGAAACTGCCCATCGGAGATATCATCCGGGATATTCATGATTTGATCCCGGGTCCGACACTGACAGCCGTAAGGCACACTTTACGATCATACGCACTCGCCGCCGCTTTCAAGTGATGCGCTTCGATGATGGCCAGAACCCGGCTTCGCTCGTCGCTCATTGGGTTTGATCAGGTCGACGTGCTTAACTTACGGGCGAATTCCACCGCCCGGGCAAAACTTGTCGAGCTGGCGATTCCTTTGCCTGCGATATCAAAACCCGTGCCATGATCGGGACTGGTTCGAACGAACGGCAGTCCGAGCGTGACGTTCACCGCGTTGTCAAAATCAACGGTTTTAAGCGGACCGAGCCCCTGATCGTGATACTGAGCGATCACCACATCGTAGTCTCCTTTGAGAGCTCGACCAAAAACCGTGTCACCGGGCAAGGCTCGAGAGAGGCCGGGAACTCGTGCTCTTAATTTGTCGAGCACCGGGTCGATGACATCGCGCTCTTCGGGGCCTAGAATACCTCCCTCCCCCGCGTGGGGATTGAGTCCGCAAACCGCGATTCGCGGATCTTCGAGTCCTTGCACTTCCGCCAGTCGTTCAGCGGCGGCTACCGCTCTTTGCAAGACATCGGAGGTGAGCGAACGCGACACGTCTGCCAAAGGGATATGCCATGTCGCCAATACGACCCGCAGATGATCGCCCCGAAAAGCCATGACCGGATTGCCGCCCCAAGCATCGGCGAAAAATTCCGTTTGCCCGGGAAACGGATATCCCACGGCGGATAGGTGCGACTTGCTCACCGGACCCGTGACCACAGCGCGATAGCGACCTTCCTGACATCCCGCGGCCGCAGCCTTCATGCATTCCCAAGCGAGACGGGCTCCCTCCTCTTCCGGTGCACCGGGAGTCGAGCGGTAGAAGACATCACCAATGGGCCGACAAGACGCTCCCACCGGCAATTGTTTCAGCCAATCGGATGGACCGAGAATCTCGACGTCTTGCGTCGAATTCCCGTCAGTTTCCAACCATCTCGAAATGACCTCCGGTCCAACGCCCGCCGGGTCACCACATGTAATGGCCAAAGGGGAGGCGCTCATTTGGAGGACGGCAAATGCGGGCGCGCAATCGACTGCTGACATTTCGCAAAAAACTCGAGAAAGATCCGCGCGGGATCTGATTTCACCGCAACCAACAACGCCTCGGCGCGTGGCTTCGGATTGCCGGTTTCGCCGAACACGTGGCGATAGACCTCTTTGATTTCCAAAATAATTTTCCGCGGCCACTCGCGGCGCTTCAATCCCACCAAATTCAAGCCGGTCAACTCGTCGCGTTCCGCCGACATACAAAACGGAGCGACGTCTTTCGTGATTCGCGCCAGCCCGGCGATCATAGCGCCCTCCCCGATTCGGCAAAACTGGTGAACTCCAGCACCTCCCCCGACGAAAGTCTTAGCTCCCACGGTAACATGACCGGCAAGCATGGCATTGTTCGCCAGCACCACATTCTCGGCGACATCGCAATCGTGCCCGGCGTGGCTGTAGGCCATGAAGAAGCACCCCGCCCCTACCAACGTCGCTTTCCCCGCATACATAGATCGATTGATCGTTACCGACTCCCTCAGCACGGTTCCTGCGCCAATTTCAACGTGGGTGGAAAGCGCCGAATCGAAACTCAAATACTGAGGGTCGCCACCGATAACCGCTCCGGGATGCACGACCACGCCGTCGCCCAGCCGGGCCCATTTTGTGACAACGGCATGAGGGCCGATTTCGACATCGGCCCCCAGTTCCGCCTGAGGGTCAACGGTCGCTTGAGGGTGAATTTGGGTTGGCATCGTTAGGAAGACTTGGCGCTTCGACCGCCTGACAGCAAATCCAACTGTGCGTCCCGCAACAAATCGTAGTTCTTCAGAATGCGGATGATTTGAAGGGTATCGCTCTTCCGGTAGTTGCGGTTGACCTCCACCTTGTCGATCAGGTCGAGCAGCATGGCGCGGATGGAGATGATCCCGTCCACGCCCCTTTCCTTGAGCAAAGCCACGCTTTGCGAGCGATAAGGCTCCTGCGTCGGCAGTCCGGGAAGAACGAGAATCTTACTCGGTTTTTCACCGCCGCTCTCCTCGCTATCATCAGGAAACAACTTATTGGCGGCGCAGAGAACTTCTTCTTCGAGGAACCGCAGGATCTCCGGAGACCCTTTGATTGTCGCAGCTGAAAATACGCCGGTGTGCCAAGGTTTGATCGCCACGATCGCACGATGAACAAAGGGAAGTTCGGATGAGAACAAAAAGAAGTCAGGCTTACGGCTCCCGCGCTTCTAGGAGGGATTGTAAACCAACAGGTCAGATTTCCTCATCGGAGTGTTTCTTCCGCGATTGGACCTGATACTTACGAACTTGGCGGACTAAAAAACCGCTCTGCTCGAAATACTCGCGCACAATTCCTTCGTCGATCGCCGACATGCCCCAAAGGTTGGCGAAGTCCGCGCGGGAATGACATCTAATTCGCGTTTATGCCGCACCGGCTTCGCGCCAGATTTCCTGAACGGTAGCAACGTCGATATCGCCTCGGGTCTCGGCGGTTCCCAACGCGGTCATGACGACAAAGCGCAGACGGCCGACGCGAACCTTTTTGTCACTGGACATGGCGGTCATGAGATCGTTGAGCGCAATCGGCTCGCGAAGCCGCGTCGGCAGACTATGCGCACTCAGAATCGAGTCCACGCGATGAATCGCAGTTTTTTCCAACAAACCCAAACGATGCGACAAACGCGTGGCGGCGGCCAACCCAACCGCCACGGCTTCACCATGCAGATAGACGCTGTAACCAGCGACCTTCTCAATCGCATGGGCGAAGGTGTGCCCAAGATTAAGCAAAGCGCGACCTCCCGACGCCGCGGTCTCAAATTCATCGGCTTCGACGATACGGGCCTTCGAGTCACAGCAGGCTCGGATCACCGCCGCGACTTGCTCGCTTTGCACCGTGAGGGGCGAACGTTCAAGTTGATCGAACAACTGAGGCTCCCCCAGCATGCCGTATTTGATCACCTCAGCCATTCCGGCGGCGAACTCACGAGCCGGCAACGTGCGCAATAGATCCGTCATAACGTAAACCGCCTGTGGCTGATGAAATGCTCCCACTAAATTCTTTCCGGCGGAAATATTGATGCCGGTCTTTCCTCCGACTGAACTATCCACCATGGCCAAAAGCGTGGTCGGCACTTGGATAAAATCGACCCCGCGAAGGTAGCTCGCCGCTGCAAATCCGGCTAGATCGCCCACCACGCCACCGCCGAAAGCGACGACCACGCCGCCTCGATCCATTTTCTGTGCCGCCAGAAAATCCCAAATCGCCCCTAAATGCTGTCCCGATTTAGCCGTCTCGCCCGCTGGCACAGCATGGACAGATGCCCCAGTTGAAATCGCGTCGAGGACTGCCTTTTTGGCCTGAGCAACGCGTTCGTCCGTGATGATGGCGATCTTTCGCCCTGCTTCGCGCAGAGTCTTCAGTTCCGCCGCGAGCTGGTCCGTAAGATCATCACCGAAATGGATCGGATAACTCCGGTTGCCTAAACTGACCTGTAGTGCTTCTACCATTCCCTGATTAACGGGACCGCGCCTTCTCTGGTCAATCCGCCCGTCGATTTACACCAACACGGTGCTCAAAAATCAGCCCAGCTAGGTGGATTATCCTATGTTTCGTAAATTTTTTACGTCTTTTTTGCCAAACACTGCCAACAACGCTCGATGAACCAGATTTGGACGAAATGATGAAGGATTATTCGCTTCACTTTCCGACTCACTCCCCACGGCCAAAAATGAAGATCAGACGTTTCCCGCTAGCCCTGCGTATTTCCCTGCTTTCACTCTGTTGGGTCGGTTCAACCTTCGCGGTGGATGAAGGCGAAACAGACACCGAACCTATTTTCGACGGCACGTTCATTTGGCACCTCGGCGACTGGACGCTCGGAGTGCCCACCGTTTCCGATACTGCTGGTCGGGGTTACGAAAACTGAGCCATTGAGAGAGTTAGTCTGGGAACCTAGAAAGGACCCAGATTATGAAAGCAAAGAGATACACCACCGAGCAGAAGATCCGCATATTGCGTGAGGCCGAGCAGGCCGTCGCGACGATCCTGGCGGTGTGCCAGGAGCACGCCATCGAGCGAGCAAACCTTCCACCGCTGGAAGCGTGAGTTTGGCCTGATGGAGCTCGACCAGGCCAAGCAGCTCAAGGAGCTGCAAAAGGAGAACGCCCGATTAAAGCGCATGCTGGCAGATGAGATGCTCGGCCAAGAACTCCTGAAGGAGGCGCTCGAAAAAAAACGATGAGCCCCGGCCACAAAAGACAGATCATCGTCGCGAGGGTGAACCGGGGCCGTTGCCCGGCTCGCGAGGCCTGTCGGCCCTTTGGCCTGCATCGCCGCACGTTTGGCTACGAGGCGAAGCAACCTGATGCTTGGATGGCCAAGGTGAAGGCAGCGTTACGCCGGATAAGTCGAGAGCATCCTGAAATGGGCGATATGAAGATCGCTCGCCTACTGAAGAAAGCAGGCTGGCGAGTCGGATCGCGTTTGATCCAGCGGCGGCGCCAGCAGCTCGCTCTGATGGTGCCCGTCAAGCAGCCCAAACGACGGCGCGGTGGGATCTCCACGGGGCTGCCGACGAAGGCGACCCATCCCCATCACGTTTGGACGTGGGACTTCGTGCCCGATACGACGATGCGTGGAGGCAAGCTACGCATGCTGAGCGTCCTCGATGAATACACCCGGCAAAGCCGGTGCATCCACGTGGATCGTAAGATCAATGCGCGTAAGGTGCGTTCGATCATGAACAGGCTGATTGCCGAGCACGGAGCTCCGGAGCATATCCGCAGCGACCATGGCTCGGAGTTTATCGAAAAGGAGTTGCGAGCTTGGCTCGCGTCTCAATCAATCAAGACACTCTACATCGACCCCGGCAGCCCTTGGCAGAACGGCTTTATCGAGAGCTTCCATGCTCGGTTGCGCCACGAGTGCCTCAACCGAGAGATGCTCTCCACGCTGACCGAAGCGCGGGTCGTGATCGAAGACTGGCGATGGAAATACAACCACCTGCGCCCCCACGGTTCGTTGGGTTATATCAGCCCCATCGCGTTTGAACAAAAGCTCGAATCAGAACCCTTCCCTTGACTTACTCTACACCCTCAACCACACCATCAACCCATCCAGGCTAACGGTTTAGGTGGACCAGTTTGGGTAACCCGACCACGGTCAACTCCGTCTCAAAACCGAAAAGGAGCGCTAACTCGCTTCGCTCGACGAAGGCAGGTAGGAAAGCCCCCAGGCGGCAGGCAAGTATCGAGAACTCACCGTTCTCGCTCACTCATCATTCTAAGCGAATGCCACCCATTGTAGCTGAGGTCGGTAATCTCGGTCCTTTGCCTCATAGCCGCATCAACAATTCCCGATTTACCGGCCACTCCATCACGGACCGGACGGAGCCAGTCCCTCCCCACCCTGCTATTCTTTCTCGATCAGCGGCTGAAGACCTTTTGCGCAGATCAATAGTCCGCTTCAGGCTTCTCTTCCTCTTCCGGGTCAGGGAGTGCCAAATCCAAGCCCCCTACCATGTCAACGTGAGGTAAGGCCGCACGCAGCGCTTCTAAATCCGCCTCGGTCTTGGCGACGAACAATTGTTGTAGATTCGCAAAACTGTCCGTCGGAATTTCCGCAGCGGCATCGATCTCGGTGCCGAATAAATTGAGCCGCTCAATCGCCGGCGCTGAGGCAAAAATATCGAATACCTCATTGCCCATCAAGGTCTCGCTCAGGTCGAGTTCGCTCAATGTCGACGAACCAGCAAGCCCCCCGAGCAGCTCCTCACTCACGGGCAATCCGGAGACATCAACTTCCACTGATGCCTGTAGCAGCGGCAACACCGACTCGAGGTCTTCAACGGTGAGCAAATGGCGATGGGTTGCCGGCGAAAAATGCAGTCGATCAGACCCCAGATTCTCAAAGAAGAATCCCAACCGAAGATGTTCCGGAAGCACCGCGAGTTCAGTGGCGAGTCGCGCCCGGTTTTCGGCTCGACGGAAAGCTTCTTCATTTTCACGGGCTTCCCTCTCCTCCACCGCGTCCGGATCCTCAAGCAAGCGATAACCCGGTTCCAACAATGGAGCCAATTCAACCGGTGGATTTGCGAGCGAAATCACCTGATCCTCTTCGCCTCCGGAGCTGATCTAATATTCCAAAGCTATCAACTCGGGCTCGGCAATCTGCGGCCGATTGGGTGGCGGCATGTGATTATGATGGTTGAGCGGCAGACGAATAAACGAGGTAAGGATAGAACGTTCCGGATCACCCAGAATCACCACCCGTCCGAGTTCACCGCCCAGCGAGATCACCTCAAATGAATCAAGGCGCAAACGCCCATTTTGCTTGGCCGGTCCGTGGCAGGCGACGCACTTGGCCCCCAGAATCGGGGTAACGATTTCTTCGTAAACATGCACCTCTTCCGCAAATTCACCGAAGGTCGCGAAACGTTGCGGATCGTTCAACCAAGGGGCTCCGGCAAACGGGTCACCGTGCACCATCAGACCGCCGTAGTGACCGGTAAAGGAAACGGATACGATCACGCCGACCGCGATTCCATCGCGCACAGATGGGAGGGCAGACCAGCAAGACGCCGCGAAGCCGACCCAACATAAACTCGTAAACACCGCTGCGCCCCACAAATGCCAGTCCAAGTATTCACTTTGGTAGCCGCCTCCCATGACCAGTAAATATCCGATGCCAAACGACACCGTCGCGGTCAGTGCGGCCAGGAACCACAATACGCGATCATCGGAAGCAACCGAGCCCCGCCACCGTCGCCACAGGGATTGCAGAATGACGGCAACGACAATGCCAATAGGCAGATGCAGCACCAAGGGATGAAACCCTCCAATGAAATCGCCCCACAGCGAAACAACCTCCAGACGATCGAGTTGATAGGACAGCCCGCCCAGCACTATCATCGAAACGAGGGCGACGCTAAGAAGTTTTAAAACAGCTGGGGAGGGTTTTGCCATTTAGCGGGGGATACAGATCACGCGAAGATTTCGGAAACAACGCGTGGTGGATCTCCCACCCCGGTTAGTTTTTGTTCCAGCCCTTGGTAAGGGTAACGCAGTGACTGACTATCGAATCCAAGCGCATGCATCATCGTGGACTGCAAATCACGAACGTGCACGGGATTGTCCTGCACGAAAAAGCCCAGAGGATCTGTCTCCCCAATCGAGGATCCGCCTTTCACTCCCGCACCCGCTAGCCACATCGTAAAGGCCTCCTTGTGATGGTCGCGCCCGTAGGTTTCCGACACGATTCCGTGGCGCAATTCGCGCATCGGAGTGCGGCCAAATTCTCCTCCCCAAACCACCAGCGTGTCGTCCAAAAGACCGCGTTGTTTGAGATCCTTGAGCAAGGCCGCGATGGGTCGGTCGATCTCGCCACACTTCGTTTTCAAACCAACGTCGATGGTATTTTTGCCGTTACCGTGGTGGTCCCAGCCCCAATCATATAGCTGCACAAATCGCACGCCCTGTTCAACCAGTCGGCGAGCCAATAGACAGTTATTGGCAAAGGATTCCTGCCCCGGTGCCGTGCCATACATCTCGTGGATATAATCCGGCTCCTGCTTAAGATCCAAAACCTCCGAAGCGTGCATCTGCATGCGGTAAGCCATCTCGTATTGGGACACCCGCGTAAGGGTTTCGGGATCACCTACTTCCTCGTGCGTTCGACGGTTAATCTTGTCGATGGCATCCACCATCATCCGGCGTTGATTACGCCGCACGCCGTTGGGGTTTTCCAAATACAGGATGGGGTCGCCTTCGGAGCGGCATTGCACGCCTTGGTAGACCGAGGACAGAAATCCACCGCTCCATGCCGCCTTGCCAGCGGAAGGATTTTGACCGCCCGAAACCAAAACCATGAAACCGGGTAAATTCTGATTCTCCGTGCCGAGTCCATAGGTCACCCACGAACCGAATGACGCGTGGCCAGGTTGCGCGTTTCCGGTGTGCAGGAGTAACTGGGCGGGAGCATGATTAAACTGGTCGGTCTTCATCGATTTGATGAGACACACGTCGTCAATTACCTCGCGGAAGTGAGGCAGTATCTCGGACACCATTTGTCCCTCCTTCCCGGCTGGGGAGAATCGATGACGCGGGGCCAGCAACGAGGGAATACCAGAAATAAAGGCGAACGTCTTTCCCTCCAAAAACTCCTGCGGACAGTCTTTGCCGTCATGCCGAAAGAGCTCGGGTTTGTAATCAAAGAGGTCCAACTGGCTCGGCGCCCCTGCCATGTGCAGATAGATCACCCGTTTCGCCTTGGCCGCAAAATGCGGCGAGCGCACCCCGAGCGGGTTTTTCATGATATCGGCCGGACTGCCCGCATGGGCACTAGATTTGCCGTAAAGGTTACCGCCTTGCGTCGCCATCCAAGCGACGCCCAGGCCCGTCGCACAATTGCGTAGAAAATGACGTCGGGTCACATGGGAGAGCCGGTCGGTTTGCCATTGTTGCCAAAGATTCATCGTAAAACTCCGCCGGGTTATTTGGTGAGAAAATCGTCCAAGTTCAGGATCGCGTTCATCGTCAACTGTAAAGCTGGAGCATCGGCATCGTCAGCCAGCAATTGGTCATGTAGTTCGACCAAGTCGCCCAACTCGAGTTCGTCGGGTTCACGCAAGAGTGCTTGACGGAATGCATACTCAATCTGCTCCTCCGGCGCATCGCCGTTGTTAAGGCGGGCATTCTCAGCGAGGACGCCGGCAGCTTCCCAATAAACGGGATCGTTCAACATCACCAGGGCCTGCAAAGGCGTATTGGTGCCGATACGTCGCGGCACACAGACATCACGACTCGGCGCGTCGAACGTGAGAATACTAGGGTAAGGCACGGTGCGTTTCCAGAAGGTGTAAACGGCCCGGCGGTATTGATCTTCGCCTTCCGACGTTACCCACTTGGCATTGTTGTAGGGCGAACGCCAAACGCCATCGGGCTGCACCGGCATTACGGGCGGACCATACATCTTACTCGATAGCAAACCCGCCACCTGCAGCGCGTTGTCTCGAATCATCTCCGCGGAAAGTCGGTTTCGGGGACCACGACTGAGCCAAAGATTACGCGAGTCGGTTTCAGCCGCTTCGGCGGGTGTAACCGCAGATTGGCGGTAGGTTGCCGTCATGACGATTTCGCGAAGGAGGCGTTTCACGCTCCAACCCCACTCACCGCGAAACTGGATGGCCAAATAATCGAGAAGTTCGGGATGCGAGGGCGGCGGACTCGCGCTGCCGAAGTCCTCCAAGTTTTCCAACAATCCGCGACCGAAAAGCTGCTCCCAATGGCGGTTCACGGTGAATCGGGAGGTCAACGGATTCTCATCGGAGACCAACCACTCCGCGACGTGCGAGCGCGAGTCGACGGCCGGGCCATTGCTCGGCTCAAAAATCGGCGGCACCCCCGGCTCCATCCGGTCACCCCGGGTGCGCCAGTTGCCGCGAATGAAGAAATTCGTCACTCGTGAGAATTCGGGATTGCGGGAACGCAAGACCGGTTGCGCCGCCATTTCGAGTTCACCCAAGGCCGCAACCGCGGAATCGCGATGGGCGGCAACATCAACCACTACTGAATTCGCGCTAGTGGAGGTCCAGCGGTCGTCGTCACTGATTGAAATCTGGAAGCGCCGTAAAACCGGCTGGGCCGCGCCGTCGTGATGACGTTGATTGTGAATCAATAGCTCAAGTTTCGCACCCTCGGGAATCTCCACCGGCGCTTTCGGAACCAAGGCCGCCCAACGATCGTAGTGTTGTTTAGGATACGCACTCCAGCCATTGCGATCTTCCTTATCCAGCGAATTTTCCGGCCAGTCGGCGTGACCGAATTCATCGGGAATCATGCGATGAAACTTGATCTCGGAGGGCTCCCCTTCCTCGGGAATCAGCCGGCCTTCGATATAGGAAACCACGAACGGATGCCCCGGCTTCTCGACGGAGGCATCGGGTGCCATCAGGGCGTCAATGCGCAGTGCGGTTAGCACCTGCTTTTCGGAGGTGGCCTGCACCGTGTGGAGCACGTCCTTAGGCACATTCGGTCCCGTCTGGAGGATTTCCGAGCCATCGACATCGCGCTCAATGGCAAAGGTCACTCCACGGGTGGAGGTGGCGGATAGAAAATCAACCGGCGCCCACTCCACCTCTTCGGCGAGTTGGCGGAATTGCTCTTGGTAGGCTCGCCCCAATTCGGTAATTTGCCGCTGCAGGGCGAACGCCTCTTCGCGTTCACTCGGGTTCAAAGCATATCCCACTGTGGGATACTCGTTACCCATGTCATGATCCCAGTCGTTGTCGAACATCGCCATGAACGAGTAGTAACTCTCATGGGGAATCGGATCATAGGGATGGGAGTGGCACTGCACGCAACTGAACGACGTCCCCATCCACGCCTGCCAAGTGGTGTTCACCCGATCCATCACCGCCGCGATCCGAAACTCTTCGTCGTCGGACCCGCCTTCAACATTGGTCTTGGTATTCCGATGGAAACCGGTGGCCACGAGATCGGCGAGGGACGGATTTTCGCTTTGATCACCGGCCAATTGCTGTCGGGTAAATTCATCGAACGGCATGTCCTTGTTCAGAGCGTCGATAACCCAATCACGCCACGGCCAGGCATCGCGACCGGGGTCACGTTCGAAACCTTTGGTATCAGCGTAGCGGGCGAGATCCAGCCACGGGGCCGCCCACCGTTCGCCAAATTCAGGCCGAGCTAGCAGTCGATCAACTTGAGCCGCGTAGGCCTCGGCTGAGGTGTCCGCTGCAAATTCTTGAACCTCGTCCCACGTCGGAGGCAATCCGATCAGATCGAGCGAGAGCCGCCGCAGCAAACGCGGGTGATCCTCCTCAGCGTTGGGTTTCAGACCCTTGGCATGCATCGCCGAGAGAACATAGGCATCGATCTCATTTTGCCCCCAATCGGCCAACTCGTCGGACACTTCGACGGGATGCAGGACTTCCGGCTCGTAAGCCCAATGCTCCTCCCATTGGGCTCCGTCGGAAATCCAGCGTTCAATGATCGCAATTTCCCGCGGCGCAAGCGCGTCGCCATGAGCCACCGGAGGCATGCGTTCGAGTTCATTGGTGGAAGAAATACGCCGAAACATCTCGGACTCACCCGGAGAACCCGGAGTGACCACGATCTTACCGGAGTCCGATCGCGATAATACATCTTCGCTGTAAATGAAACTCACGCCTCCCCCGTCTTCACCCCACCGTGACAAGCGGTGCAGTTTTGCACGAGGATGGGACGCACGTGAGCATTAAACTCCACGCTTTCGGGCAGTTGAGCTACCTCAACCGACTCTTCACGACCACAACCACTCCAGATGAGTGCAGCACACGCGACAAACGCTACGCGACAATACGATGAAATTTCACTCAACAGGGGTAAGGTCATATCGATCCAGAACAGATGGGGTCCGAGGTTTCTCACGTTCCGGAATCGCCGCCGCGAAGTCCAGCCTCGAGGCCACTGAATCGCAAGCTCACGGGTTGCGAAATGCAAAAACCCTTCGCAACGTGGCCAAATCCTTTAAGCCACCTTCTACCGTGACCGATTTCTCCTCCTTGACCGACGCCGAGTGGCGCGAACGTCTCTCCGCCGAACAATTTCACATGCTGCGTGAAGCCGGCACCGATCGTCCCTTCGGCGCAGCCTATTACGATTTTAAAAAAGACAGCGACGGCACCTATGTCTGCACGGGATGCGGCAATACGCTTTTTGAATCGACGACCAAGTTCGATGCCCGTTGCGGTTGGCCGGCATTCTACGATCAGGCAACCCACGAGGCGATAACCACGATTCGGGACGAGTCCATGGGCGTAACGCGGGTCGAGGTGGTTTGCGCCAATTGCCAAGGTCACCTCGGTCACGTGTTCGAAGGCGAGGGTTTTGATACGCCGACCGACCAACGGTATTGCATCAACGCGACGTCCTTGCGGTTCATTCCCAATCACACCACGGATGAGTGAACGGCCCAGTAGTTCCGGCAACCGGAGCCTGAGCGGCTGGCTGAAGTTTATCGCCATCGGCATGAGTGGATATGTGGTGCTGACCCTCGGAGTCATCGCACTCGTGGAGCTTGCGGGTTGGGGCAAACGGCTATCCTACGCCGTCGCCATCATGGTGGTGATGTGCGGAAATTTCGACGCGAATCGCCGCTTCGTTTATCCTCAGAGCAAACAACGCAACAAGACTTCCCAAGCCGCTCGCTTCGTGTTCTTCGCCCTGCTGTTTCGCGTGCTGGAGTTTTACAGTTTCTCATGGCTCATCGGCCCGATTGGCATGAACTACGTGCTCGCTCTCACCGTCACGTCAGCCGTCGGCTACCCGATCAAATACTACGTCTTCTCGATTTGGGTATTTCGCTGAGAATCTTTCCCTGATCGAGGGAACCATCGTATCTCATCATTACAAATTTGAAAGAAATCACATCGGAACTTGATTCCTACCGGATTTCGATTTTGTCCCTTTCTAGTCCTCTTTAACCCCCTTCGCTTCCCATGATCGAAGTCAGAAACCTTTCCAAGTCTTACGGCAACAAACGCGCGGTCGATGGCGTGTCCTTCACTGTCAACCGCGGCGACATTCTCGGCTTTCTCGGTCCCAACGGTGCCGGTAAATCCACCACGATGAAAATGATCACCGGCTTCCTACGACCGACCGCAGGACAAGCCACAGTGGGCGGGATCGACGTGGAAGAAGATCCGGTCGCCGTGAAACGTCAGGTGGGCTACCTCCCCGAGAGCGCTCCGGCGTATGGCGAGATGACGGTGCTCGAGTTCCTACAATTCATCGCCGAAAGTCGGGGCTTCCGAGGTGCCGCCCGCAGCGCCCCCATTGAGCGGGCCTTGCGACTGACTCATTTGGAGGCCGTTAAAAACCAAACGATTGAAACCCTGTCCAAAGGGTTCAAGCAACGGGTCGGATTTGCCCAAACCCTGCTACACGATCCGGAAGTTTTGATCCTCGACGAACCCACCGACGGGCTGGATCCCAACCAGAAGAACGAGGTGCGGTCCCTCATAAAGGAACTCGCTCAAGAAAAGGCCGTCGTGCTCTCGACTCACATTCTTGAAGAGATCGAAGCGATTTGCACTCGGATCATTCTGATTTCCGAGGGACGTGTGGTGGTCGATGAAACCCCCGCCGAGTTCCAGGCCCGTCAACCCGGCGCGCGCCTCGACACGATTTTTGCGTCTCTGACCAAATCCGACGTCTGAATCCGCCAAGTCCGCTGAACCCAACACCTGTCTTAAGCCATGCCTCAGCTCGTTCCCATTTTTAAACGCGAATTCCTCGGCTACTTCCGATCACCCGTAGCCTACGTTTTCCTCGTCGTCTTCCTGATGGCCGCCGTCGGAATGGCCTTCTTCCTCGGCCGGTTTTTCGACGCCGGACAAGCCTCGCTGGAGAGCTTCTTCGTTTTCCATCCGTGGTTGTTTCTCTTTCTGATTCCCGCCGTGGGCATGCGCCTGTGGTCGGAGGAGAAACGCACCGGCACGGTGGAGCTGTTGTTCACCCTGCCCATCACCACGTTGGAAGCGGTGCTCGGCAAATACCTCGCGGCGTGGGCGTTTCTTTGCACGGCCATCGCCCTCACCTTTCCCATGATGATAACTGTGGGGTATCTGGGTGATCCCGACTGGGGAGTCGTTTGGACGAGCTATCTGGGCAGCATGCTGATGGCCGGATCCTACCTCGGGGTCTGTTCGCTGACATCTGCTCTGACTAAGAATCAGGTCATAAGTTTTGTTCTCAGTGTCATTACCTGTCTCGTGCTGGTGTTTCTGGGGTGGAGCATCTTCAGCGAAGTCCTGGAATCCTTCCTTCCCCAATTCCTCGCCGATCTGCTGGCGAACTTCTCATTCATCACGCACTTCGACCCTTTCACGAAAGGCATCATCGATCCCTCGGACGTCGTGTTTTTCCTCTCTCTCACCGGGTTTATGTTGTTTCTCAACGTGGTCGCCCTCGAACGCTGAACCCATCGCCGATACGCCATGAAAACCAGCGCCAAACTCATCGCCATCGCCCTACTCTTCGTCGGGCTGATTCTCGTCAACTACCTTGCCAGCCAGCTTCCGCTGCGGGTGGACAATACCGCGGAAAACATCTATACGCTGTCCCCGGGAACCCACTCATTACTCAGCCAGATCGAAGAACCGATCACGCTCGATTTCTATTTTTCGGCTGGAGCCTCCGGCTTGCCGATCAGCTTCAAAAACTATGGTAACCGCGTAGAGGAAATGCTCCGCCAATACGAGCGATCCGCCCGCGGCATGCTGCTGCTCAACGTCATCGCCCCCGAACCCGATACTCCGGAGGAAGAAGCCGCGACACGAGCGGGGCTGCAACCGCGTGTGATCCCTGGCACGGGCGAACAGGTTTACTTCGGAGTCAGCGCGACACAGGCCGATATGCAGGCGACCATCGGAAGCTTCACGCCCGAACGGGAACAGTTTCTCGAATACGATCTCTCCCAGCTCATCTTTAGCGTCCAAGTCTTGGAAAAACGGCGGATGGGATTGATCTCCAGTCTGCCGCTGCAGGCTCCGCCGTTCAATCCGATGATGATGCAAATGGGACAACAGCCCCCACCGGATCAGTTTATCATCGGTGAGTGGGAACGCACTTTCGAAATCGAGTCCATCGAAGCAAGCGGCACCGAGCTTCCCGGCAATCTCGACGTGCTGGTTGTGGTCCACCCGCAGGGCCTGTCACCGCAGATGGAGTTCGCTATCGATCAGTATCTACTCAGCGGCAAACCAGTGATGATGGTGGTCGACCCATCCTCCGAACATTTCAAGCGCGAGGGTGGCCAACAGGCTATGATGATGGGCGGTCCCCAACCCAACGTGTCATCGGACGTGCCGACCTTGCTCTCAGCCTATGGCATCGGCTACTCCACGGCGTCTGTAACCGGCGACCTCCTACTCGGTGCCCAAGTTAACACCGGTGCCGGCGTCGCCCGCTTCCCTCATTGGCTTTCCCTTTCGAGCGAGAGTTTCAACGCCGATGTCATGCCAACCGCCCAGCTCGACTCGATGGTGCTGGTGGCACCGGGCAGCCTGTCCGCCGCTGAAGGTTCCGACCTGACCTTCACCCCGTTGATTCAAACCTCGGACCAAGCCGGCGACATCCCGCGCATGACCCTACAATTCTCCCCGCCGCAGGACATCGCCCGCCAACTCACTGCGGCCGGTGTAAAGACCGTGGCAGCGATGGTTACCGGCACGTTCAAGACGGCTTTCCCCGATGGTCGCCCCGCATTGGACGCCGAGAGTGAAGAAAGCCTGATCTACGACGCCACCGTGAACGAGGGCGAGGGCACATTGGTCGTGGTGGCCGATTCGGACTGGATCATGGACAGCTATTCCATTCGCCGCATCAACTTTGGGGGATTCCAAACGGCCGACCCCTTGAACGATAATCTCGCCTTCGGCACCAATGTCGTGGAATTCCTCGCCGGGTCGCGTGACCTTATTTCGATTCGTAGCAAGGGTGCCTCAGTCCACCCCTTCACCGTCGTCCGTGAAATGGAGGCCGTAGCCCAACAACGGTATCAGGAACAACTCGAAGCGCTCGAAGCCCGACTTTCCAGCGTTCAGGCCGAACTCAATAACCTGCAGACGCAAGTCAGCGACAATGGCCTGCTGCTCGCCTCGCCGGAAATTGCCGCAGCGATCACCCAGTATAAAACGCAGGAGGCCGAGATGCGACGCGAACGCCGGGACATTCGCCGGGCGCTACGCGAAGACATTGACGCACTTGAAACCAAACTTCTCCTCATGAACCTCTTCGCGGCGCCGGCCTTTGTCGGCCTATTCGGGTTTTGGTTCCAGCGCTCACGCCGCCGCTAATCGCGATACTCGTTAATCCGAAAATCTTGCTCGCATGAATCTCAAGACTCTCAGCATCTCGGTTCTGATCCTCGCCGTCCTGTCCGCCACTGCGGCCTGGATCAATCGCCCGGTCAGTCGCAGCGAATCCGACCCTCGCGTCGGCCAATCCCTACTCGCCGATGTCCTAGCCAATGAAACGAACCGGCTCTCCCTCTCAGGAAGTGATGGCGCGGTTGAACTCAGTAAAACGGATGGAGCATGGCGGGTGGACTCCTACTACAACCTACCCGCAGACGAATCAAAATTACGTCGCCTCGTGCAGGAACTGGCGGAGGCGAAAATTGCCCGCGTAGTCACCCGCAATCCAGAGCGCGCCGCGCGATTGGAACTGGGCGAAACCACCGTCGTATTGGAAGCTGGGGGAACGGCGACCAACCTCATCTTTGGTAAGAACGCGGAACGCGGCGGACGATACCTCAAGTATGCAGAGGCCGAGGACTCTCCGGTTTATCTGACTCCCGCATCCACTGCTCTCGATACCTCCGCCAAAAACTGGGCGAACTCCGCCCTAACGGGTTTCACCGCAACCGACATCAAACAAATCGAGATCGGATTTGGAGCGGAAGCTGCTCTGACCGTCACCCGGGAGAGTGCGGACAGCGACTGGAACGCAGCCGGTCTGACTGCCGATCAACAACTCCGCTCCCAGCCCGTCACCACATTGCTGAATCAACTGAGTGGGCTTCGTTTCACGGAAACTGCCGCGCCGGATCACGCGGACGTCCGGGACGCACAGGCCAATTCCCGCACGATTACGTTCACCAGTTTTGACGATCAATCCGTCGGTATCACACTGGGCCGTCGTCCGGAACAAATCGTCGTCAAAGAAGGCTCTCCCTCAATTGAGGGAGACGAGGTGAATGACGCGCTCGAGGACTCGACCGAGACCATTCCGGCAGGTGCGGTTTACGTTTCGTTGGCTGGCGACACGTCGCTTGCCCCACTCGCTTTTGCGCAGACCGAGATCGCGTTTGAGATCGCCGACTATCTCTACAGCGGACTACCGGCCAACCGTTCAGCCTTGATTGAAACGGTCGCTCCTGCCTCTTCCTCAGACTAAGCGGTTGAGCGAAGAGAACCGTCGGTGGCGGACAGGTTTGGATCCCGGCGACGTTCGTGTGATTTCATCAACGCACGGGAAATCGCAATCTCCGCCTTATTGCGCGAGTGATTAATGTTTTGGCGCAGGCTCTTGCGGGCCGAATCGACCGCACCGCCCTCAACCGCATCGAGTAGTGCCAAATGCTCGCCTGCTGTTTCCTGAATGCGGTGGGGATTGGTGACAGCGGTGAGCCGAACAAACCTAAGCCGCTCGTTGATTCCCCTCAAAGCGGCCAAAATGGGCAAATTCCCACTCGGCCAATCCCAAGTGGAAAGCGGTATCAGCATCCACCAAGGTTGATCGATCAACAGTTTCGTCGGCCCGGATGTGCAGCCAAGGGGTCCAGATTTCCCGCTGAGGTCCGATCCAATCACGCGGAAGAAATCGTCCCGAAGCCAGCGATTCGACCACGAAGAGCTCCAAAGCCAGCCGCATGTCGTAAAGATCGTGAATCTCACCGACATCGGGCTGGATCACAAAACAACCCTGATTGGGCACTTTTTGCACCAGCCCCTGTTCGGTCAACGCGCGAAGCGCCTCCCTCACCGGCACTCGACTGGTGGGAAACTCGTCGCATAGCGCAACTTCGCCCAAATGATGATCGGGAGGATAATGCCAATTTAAAACCCGATTGCGCAAAGTGGTTAATATCGTTCCACCTAAAAATTGGGGGGGGGGGGGGATCTCCACCTGCGCCATTTTCAGGGGGAGTGGGAGGGGATGCATCCAGCATGGCATAGGTTTACAACGGAACCGATCAACCACAGCAATCATGTTTACACTATTTAATTTTCTCATGTATCACATTATTGTATACATTGGCATGCATGATGCTCAATCGAAGTCGGAATACACGATTCCGCCTGAACTGAACACCGACATGAATTGCATCTCTACACCTTTCAGACGACTGACTCGTCTCCGCCAAACCTTTGGGTTAAGCGTATTTCTTACCGGCCTTTTACCCTTTTCCACGAATTCTCAGGAGCGGACGGAAGAGGATGTCATTACTATGGACGCCTTTGTTGCTGCCGCTGAAGCCGACATCTATGAGGTGCTCCCCAAGCGTGAATCCAAGTCCGTTTTCGGAACGAGCCGGGAGTTGGTGGAAATCCCTCGATCAGTGACGCTGATCGAAAGTGAAATGACAGATCTGTATGGAATACGAACAGTGAATGATTTGGTTGCGGTTACGACCGGACCCTTCACCGGCAACTACTTTGGTGTTCCGGGCGCACTGGATGTTCGCGGAGAGCGGGTTGACAATTTCTTCCGAGGCATGCGCCGCATCGAAAATCGTGGCAACTTCCCGACTTCCATCGCCTCGACCGACTACGTTGAAATCATTAAAGGGTCCGCTCCTCCCGTTTACGGAGGAGGAAAGGTCGGTGGAATTCTCAACTTCATCCCCAAGACCGCGAAAAGTAAGACCGCCAAATTCATTGATAATCCCGTCGGCCTAGCCAGCGTGACAGTGGGTAGCTACGGTAAACTATCCGGCAGCGTCGAATACGGAACTGCGTTCGAAATCGGCGACATGCAATCCGGTGCCTACATCTTCCTGCAAGCCGAAGACTCCGAACACTACTACAACGGCATCTACAACGAAAACCTTCTGATTCAAGTCGCCTTGGACACGGAGGTTTCGGACTCCGTGCTGTTTGAATATGGGTTCATGGCCCAATGGTCCGATCTCAACCAGAGTCTTGGCTAGAACCGGGTAACCTAGGATCTGATCGATTCCGAAGGTGCCCTCTACCTTGGTGGCCAGGCTCAACTGAATTTGGACTTCGACGGAAATGGGGTGCTCACGCCGTCTGAGATCGGCCCCTACCAACTGGAACAATTTGGATTCGCAAATCCCTTCCCTTACTTCGCCTTGAGTCCCGATCAAAGGGCTGCATTCGCGCTCGATCCTGCCACCGTCGGATTCACCCCGATCAGTCATCACCAAGTGCAGGTCGACCCATTGGATTTTTCGACTACCGACGCACTGACATTATATTTCGATATCACGAAAGACGTTTACCGATAACCTGAGCCTGAAGAACCAAACGTTTTACGACTCCCAAGATCATACCAAATACTCAAGTTACGGATTCACTGCGGATTACGTAGCCATTGCCTTCGAAAATAAAACCATGCTCGAATGGTCAACCTCTCCATCCGAAGGCACACTCATAAACACAATTCTCTGCTTATCCTACCGCTTCTCTGACGGCGACGAGCGGGAATCTCGTGGCCGTGGATTTCAGGTGCTGGATCATCGTGATATTTCTGGCCCTGGCACCGCCAACGAACGCTTCGAAGGTGCCTATACCGGCACCGGAAATGTGCCCTACAATTGACGCCAAATCGGAGACTTCTCTGACGTAGGTTTATTTGGCCTAGCTGATGCAACGGCCGGTCGCCTCGGTGCCATTATCAGCGCCCGCTACGATCGCTACGATGCAACTACGTTTGGCACAGATCTGGGTGGAAACTTCGCCACCGCATCCGCGGATGACACCGCTGTCACCTACAACGCGAGTCTGACCGCTCAACTGACCGAGGACATCAACGCCTACGTCACGTATGCGGATTCCAACTACTTAGAATTGGGTCAAGGCGGCATGATTGCTCGGGGTCTGTTGGAAGACGGCGTCTGGCTACAAAAGTCCAACATCACCGAAGTCGGATTGAAGGGAACTCTGGCTGACCAACGACTCTTCACCACCCTCGCATGGTATTCGCAGGAGAAGACCAGTTTCAACAAAATCGCCAACACCTTCGACTACTATGAGTCCGCCAGCGTGGAACTGGAGATGCGCTACGCTCCCACCAAATCACTCAGCTTTATCGACGCTGCCACGTGGCAAAAAACCGAACTACTCAACACGCCGTTCTTCCTCGGAGTGCCTCCGGAGGCCTTGGGGCTCGATCCTGCTTTGGTCTACGGCGGTCGCTTCGTAAGTGTCGGTGCTGTCGTTGAAGTTGATGTCCCCGCCGAGGCTCCGACTCCGCAGGAAGTTTATTCCGTCAATGCGACCTACACTTCACCTAGCGGCTGAGGAGCATCGCTCGGTGCCACCTACGTTTCCTCCTTCTATTCCGGTTACGCCCAGAAGGTGTTGCTTCCGTCATATCTGGTCACTCGTGGAGCTCTATTTTATCGGAAGGACGATTGGATCTTCCGACTCAATGCGAGTAACATTTTGGACGAAAAATACTACAACCCGCAATTCCTCTCCTGGGATGTATTCGTGAGTCCGAGCGTCGGACCCACCTTCGAGTTCACCACTACTTTCGAGTGGTAGTCTGTAGACTTGGCTAAGGAATACCGGGAGGAGATCAACGCCTTCCGGAAAAATCGGGTAATTAATTTCAGCGAACGTCGCGGCCTGCGGCTCACCGTCACCACTTTCGACCGAGACACTGCTTCCGTCATGTATGAATATGTGTCCAAGATTTCCAAAATCGAACGACAAGGTCGCCAGTCTCAAATTTGGCGCCGCATCGAGGGAGCCTGGAAAATTGTTTCGGCTCACGTCTCTCTCGCGCCATTTGCTCCACCCGATGGCCCCGATTGGGCCATCTACCTCAAACATGCCGCTGCTGCCAAAAATTAACCATCGAACCGGCTTTCGAACTCGGAGTAATCCGTAATCTCGGAGTGATTGCCGCACTCGCTCAACCTCTGCTGGATTTCGATCTTCCGCCCGAAATCGAACCCGCTCCGGTCTTCGTCCCATGAACGTGAAAACCAGATATGTTAAACGCGTCCGCGCTTTCCGCCTCAGTGCGAGCGGGTGAACTCTTGGCTGCCTCGATAGTCGAAGATCTATTCCAGCAAATCGCCGCTACACAAGGCCAGCTCAACGCCTTTACCTTGGTGACCACTGAGCGAGCCCGACAAAAAGCCCAAGAAATCGATGCGTTGGTCGCAGCCGGCAAAGATCCCGGCCCGCTGGCCGGTGTGCCTTTCTCCATCAAGAACCTTTTCAACATTGCGGGAGAAGTCACCGTTGCAGGTTCCAAAATCAACCGCGACAACCCGCCCGCCACCCAAGATGCCACCGCTGTGGCTCGCCTCGAGGCGGCCGGGGCAATCTGTATCGGTGCTCTCAACATGGGCGAATGTGCCTACGACTTCGTTACCGAAAACGAGCACGATGGCGCTACTCATAATCCTCATGATGTAACGCGATCCGCCGGAGGATCATCCGGCGGATCCGGCGCCGCCATCGCTGCGTGCTTGAGTTTTATCACCCTAGGCACCGACACCAACGGTTCGATCCGGGTCCCTGCATCTTTTTGCGGAGTCTGGGGCCTCCGGCCTACCTACGGCGGTCTTTCCCCGTGCCGGGTCCTTTGCTTTCGTCGACAGTCTGGATACAATCGGACCATTCGCGCGTTCGGTGGAAGATTTAGCTTTGGCCTTTGATGCGATGGCGGGACCCGACGATCGCGACGCTGCCTGCCGCAACACATCTCAAGCGCCGGTAACTCCTTTGATCGGCGAAGACATTGATGACCTAAGAATCGCAAAACTTGGTGGATATTTTGCGAGCGGAGGAGACCCAGTGGTTCATGCCGCGGTCGATCAAATCGCGGCGGCCTTGGGCACGACCCGGACAGTCGATCTGCCCGAGCCCGCACGGCCGTATATGTGATCACCGCCGTCGAAAGCGGAGCCCGGCACCTCGAGCGACTACGCACCCGTGCCATGGATTTTGACCCCAATACTCGAGATCGTCTCATCGCGGGAGCCATGCTGCCAGCGACGTGGGTAGATCGAGCCCAACGTTTCAGAGCATGGTGGCGAAGTCAGGTGGCTGAAGTATTTCAACACCACGACATTTTGTTGGCCCCAGCCACTCCCTTGACCGCGCCGTTGCACGGCCAAACCACGCTCTCATTCGAAGGGCAGGACCTACCGCTCCGGCCCAATATCGGACTATTCACCCAACCGATTAGTCTAATCGGACTCCCTATCCTGGCTGCTCCAGTTCATTCCGCTGATGGCATGCCTTGTGCAGTTCAGATCATCGGCGCGCCTTTCTCGGAAGCCCGACTGTTGCAGGTAGGTCGCGTGCTCGAAGCAGCGGAAGTCTGCCGCTCGCCAATCGCGACGAATTTCACCTCCTCACCTTGATTCTATCTCCTCACCTTGATATCCCGGCTGAGCCCTGTCCATTCACTTTGCGGCCGGGAGTCTGCGCCTTGCTGATCATCGATATGCAGCGGGACTTTTTGGAATCTGGAGGGTTCGGAGAATCACTGGGCAACGATGTCACTCAGCTGCGATGCGCGATCACACCGAACCAACAGCTGTTGGAGGCTTGGCGGGCAAACGAACTGCGCGTCTATCACACGCGTGAGGGGCATTTGCCTGACCTGAGTGACTTGCCGGCGAACAAACACGTCCGTGGTCCCGAAGGGTGTCGCATCGGTGACAGCAGCCCGATGGGGTCGGATCCTGATTCGAGGCGAGGCCGGTCATCAAATTATCCCTGAACTCGCCCCATTTCCCGATGAGGCGGTCATAGACAAGCCCGGCAAAGGTGCCTTCCACAAAACTGATCTCCAAGCGCAGCTCGAAAGCGCCGGTATCCAACAATTGGTGATAACGGGCGTAACTACGGAAATATGCGTGCACACCACGCTGCGCGAAGCCAACGACTGCGGCTATGACTGCCCTAGTAATCTCGGATGCGACGGCTTCCTACCACCCGGAATTCCATGCCGCCGCGCTCGCTATGGTCACCGCTCAGGGTGGCCTCTTCGGCTGGGTCACCACCTCTTCAGCTGTGCTATCAGCACTCACGCATCCCTCCCATATTTCATGAGCGACTCCACTGTCCCCGCAAACTCACGCCCCAAGATTTGGGTCCCCGGCGATTGGAACGCCTTCTTCGGTTTTGGCACCAATATATTGGTGAATCTACTCACCATGACCGGGCTGCTAACATTCGTTTTGGGGTTCCCCAACGAGCTGGTGTTCGGCCGCATTTTGCCGGCCGTCGGTTTGATGCTGTTTTTGTCATCAGGCTACTACGGCTGGATGGCCTACGACCTCATGAAGCGCACCGGCCGCACGGATATCTGTGCGATGCCGTCCGGACGGACCGGGAGTGGGCCACGTGTTTATCGGAACCCTGGTCATCATGTTACCGATCAAACTGCAGACCGGAGATCCGATTAAAGCATGGGAGGCCGGACTGGCGTGGGTGTTCCTCCAAAGCGTGGTGCTTTTCATCGGAAGTTTTTTTGGCAATTGGATCCGGCGGGTCACTCCGCGGGCGGCATTGCTCGCCACGCTTACCGGCATCGCCATCGCCTACATTTCCATTCGCCCGGCGCTGCAAATGTTTCAGACCCCCATCATCGGATTGACCTGTTTTGCGGTCATCATGTTGAGCTGGTTCGGCGGCGTTAAATTTCGAAGAGGGCTCCCCGCGGGGTTTATCGTGCTGATGGGGGGAACGGCGCTCGCCTGGGGGGCAAACCTGTTCGATCTAAACTATGGCGGCATGAGTGTTTCCGGTTTGGTGGCGTCCTTCACCTACTTCGGATTCAGCATTCCCCTGCCCGCCTTCGGCCACACGTTCTCAGGATTTGAATATATCGGGTTGCTGATCGTGACCGCGATTCCGGTCGGGATCTGCGACCTCATCGAAGCGTTGGACAACGTGGAGAGCGCTTCCGCTGTCGAGGACAAGTTCTCGACCCGCCAAGTGCTCATTACGGATGGCATGGTGAGTATGATCGGCGGCCTGATGGGCAATCCCTACAATCTGGCGGTGTATATCGGACATCCCGGGGGAAGGCCATGGGAGGGCGCTGCGGGTATGCGTTTGCTACGGCTACATGGCATTGGTGCTGTGTTGGCTGGGTATAATTTCGGTATTACTCGCCTTGATTCCGGTCGTCGCGATTCTACCCATCCTGCTTTATATTGGCATGCTGATAGGCTCCCAGGCTTTTCAGGAAACTCCTCTTCGTCACGCTCCCGCGGTGATTCTGGGAGTCATGCCCCATCTCGTTCATTGGGCGGACGGTTTGATCAGGAATTCCTTGCTGGCCGCCGGGGTGACGGAAGTGACTCCGGAGATGGCCGAAGCGATGGCCGGAAAAGGGGGGGTTACTGGAGGCGATGAGTATCTTCGGCAACGAATCCGCTCTCTCGGGAATCGTGCTCGCCGCGATGACTGTATTCGTAATCGAACGACAACTCTGGCGCGCTGCTGCTTTCGCTGCCACCGGAGCCGGACTTACCTTTATCGGCATGATGCATGGAGAACATGTCGCCATCGGACAGAATCCAAGTCTCGCCCTGAGTTATTTGTTGGTCGCCGGAATTATGGCAGCGTGTGCCAAATTCTCTCCGGGTGACCCTCTTCCGGCTCCACTGCCATCCGGGCATGAGTAAGAAAACCACAGCGTTGCCAAGCAGGCTACTCGGCGTCAGGTTGAGCCTGATGCTGAGCATCGTGGGCGCGGTAAACAGGGCTCCGAAAATTTGGCGGGATCTCGATCAAGCGTCTTTGGATGCAGCCTATGATCAAGCGGTCTATGCACCCAACCTCCGCTAGGTGCTCGACCGCCAGATCTCCAATAGCAAAATCGCCTGGGCCCATCTGAGATCACCACAACGCTTTCGCCATGCTGCGGGCCCCCTGGCTGAATTGGATGTATTTTCTCCCCGTGAGGCAGGAACACCCCTCTTTGTTTTTATTCACGGCGGGACGTGGCGCTTTGGCACCGCTCGAGACAACGCCTACCCGGCGGAAACGTTCGTGGACTTCGGGGTTCACTTCGTAGTGCCTGATTTTTCCCCCGTGCAAGATCATGACGGCGATCTGCGTCCCATGATCGCCGAACTGCGAAGTTGTATCGTTTGGTTGTTTAAAAATGCCAAAACTTTCGAGGGTGATCCCGACCAAATCTATCTCGGAGGGTTTTCATCAGGCGGTCATTTGTCCGCCGTGCTACTCACGACCGATTGGACGGAATTCGGGGATCTACCCGCAGATGTTGTGAAGGGCGGAATCATCTGCAGCGGCATGTATGAACTCGAACCCGTCGCCTTGTCCGCGCGACGTCACTACGTCAATTTCACCCCCGGAGTCATCCGGGATCTCAGCCCGCAGCGTAACATCCCTCGCGTGCAGGCCCTCCCGTGGTAGTCGCCTATGGCACATTCGAAACTCCGGAATTCAAACGCCAAGCCGAAGAATTTTTCGCTGGCCTGGTTGCCGCGAAAAAACCGGCCTCCCTCATTGTCGGCGAAGGCTACAACCACTTCGAGATGATCGAAACGTTGGCCGGCACCTCCAACGGACTGAGTCCTTTCTCATGCGCCTGATTTTCTGCACGTTTGTTATGCTAACCCGAAGTCTCGCCGATCCCGGATTTCTACCGGTGGTCTGGACCGAAACCATCAGCGTCCAATCGACATCCGCTTACGCCGAACTCGTCGCCGAGGCGAATCAAGCGATGAACGATCGACATGACACTCCGCTTTTTCTCCGCGCGTATGTGCGTCCAACGATCACGGGAAGCACTCACACCGGATTCGTCCTCAGCCCGTCCGGTTCTTTGGCCGACCTACTGTCCGCCCAGAACGCGTTCGCCACCGACCCGGCACTACGCTCGATCAGAGAAAAACTAAAAATGTCGGGTTGGGCGGGGCCCACCCGTTATCTCAAAGCGATCCGATTCGACGGCACCCACACGCCGGGTTGGCTGTTCAATTCATGGATCTCCTCGTCCGACGAATCCCGACTGCTGGAACAGGTTGAAAAAACGGCTAAACTGTTGGTCACCGACGATCAGACTCGTCCCCTGATCAACGTTTTCCGGGTAATCGAAGGACTCGGTTCGGAAACGCATTTGATTTCACTCAACGCGGGCTCCTCAGCCGCTCTGGCGGACCGCTTGGAGCACCTATCCAGCCGGAATAATCCGCTGGAAGATCCTGCTATCGAGGTATATTCGCGCACCCTTTTTCGCGAGGTTGAACCCTGAGGCTACCGCCATTGAGGAAACACTTTCGATCACATCTCCCTTTCTCAATCGATTTTAATATGACCGCAAACTTACTTACCCGCTGTTCGTTGGGCACGCTGGCTTTCATCTCGCTCCTTTTGAGCCCAAGGATTCAGGCCAATGCAGAAACCGGTATTGTCAAAAACACCCTCGCCTACAAATCAGTCGAAGGACACGAAATATTACTCGACACTCATGTCGGCCCGACCACCACGAAGCGACCAGCCGTGACCTGGATCCATGGCGGCAGACTCATCTTTGGCACCCGTATGTGGCTTCCCGAGGAACAGCTGAAACGATACTCCGCGGCAGGTTACGCGGTGTTCTCCATTGACCATCGTCTGGTGCCAGAAACCAAGCTGCCCGAAATTCTTGAATACATCCGGGACGCCTACCAGTAGGTCCGCACGGAAGGCGCCTCCCGCTATCAAGTCAACCCGGACCGGATCGCCGTGGTCGGGTCCTCCCCCGGCGGCTACCTCTCTCTTCTAGCCGGATACAAACTGCACCCTAAACCCGCGGCAGTGGTGTCGCTCTACGGTTTTGGTGATCTCACGGGAGATTGAACCACTTCACCGAATTCCCATTTTATCCAGGGAGACCCGATCACCCGGGAAGCCGCATTAGCATTGGTGGGACAAAAGCACATCTCTGCGGGGAACGTTCAATATTCACCCGAAGGTCGCCCGAAGTTTTTCAACTATTACAAACAACAGGGCTCATGGACTTGGGAAGCGCCCGGGCGTGATCCCGAGGAAGACACCGCTTGGTTTAGGCCATTCGAACCACGGTCAAATATCAGTGCGGATTACCCACCCACTTTTTTGATTCACGGCGAAAAGGATACCGACGTCCCGGTCGCACAGGCCCATCGGCTCGCGAAAGAATTGGCGCAAAATTGGGTGGACCACCAACTTATCACCTACCCCGAATGGGAACATCTCTTTGATCTCAACCAAGCCCTTGATCCCGAGGTTCAGGCCTCCCTTGACGGCGTGGTAGAATTTTTGGATCAACACCTGTAGTTAACAGTCCCTTCGCCCCCGGGCTATAATATCGCGCCGGACGTCATTTCGGGATTGATAATACATCAACATATTTAAATATGTTGATGTATACGTGAATCCTAACCGACCAATTTCTTCGCTTTTCGAGGCGGGTCGCCCGCTGCGCTCACTCGAATTCTTTCCGCCCAAGAATGTCGAAGGTATCGCGACACTACGTGAAACTGCCACCGCGCTCAAGGCAATCGACTGGGATTTTGTTTCAGTAACCTATGGAGCTGGCGGCACGACCCGTGAAACCACCGCTAAGGTTTCCAGCATCCTGAAGGATGAGCTAGGCTTCACCGTCATGCCGCATCTCACCTGTGTCGGCCATTCCCGGTCCGAACTACGGGCGCACGCTGATCAACTGCACGCTGGAGGCTTTCGCAACATCATGACCCTGCGGGGAGACCCGTCCAAGGGGGAGACCGAATTTACTGCCGCCGTTGATGGACTGAGCCACGCCAACGAGCTCGTTACTTTGCTTAAGGAGCAACACGCTGACTTCTGTCTCGGAGTGGCGGGCTATCCGGAAAAGCACCAGGAGGCGGTTTCGCTGGATGTCGATCTGGACAACCTCAAACGCAAGGTCGAATGTGGCGCCGACTTCGTGACGACCCAACTCTTTTTCGACAACGAGATCTATTTCCGATTCGTCGACAAATGCCGCGCTGCCGGAATCACCGTGCCCATCGTTCCCGGAATTATGCCAGTGCTGGCCCTGAAACAGATTCAACGTATCGCGACACTAAGCGGTGCGTCATTGCCGGCTCCATTGACTCGACGGCTCGAGGTGGCGGCTCAAAGCAAGGATGTCGTCGAGATCATCGGCGTCGATTGGGCGCTCGATCAAATTCGCGATTTGGTGGCGAAAGGAGCCCCCGGCTACCACCTCTACATCATGAACCGCGCCCGTCCCGCTCTCGCCTTGGCAGCCGGTTTAGCGGCGTAGCCAATTGTTAACCGATGTCCCCAATATTGGTATCCAGTGAAGTTTCCACGCTTGATCTAGCTAGCTTACTTAGCTAGGTTTATTTTATGCAAATCGGCACCTTTGAAGCCAAAAACAAACTTTCATCCCTTCTCGATCGGGCGGAAAGCGGTGAAGTGATTGAAATCACCCGTCGTGGAAAACCGGTTGCTGAGCTGCGCGCGGCATCGATGCCGGTCGAGCCGCAAGCCCGGTTTGGGAGCGAAAAATACTTGGTTGAATACCTCGCCGACGATTTTTCGGAGCCTCTCGAAGACTTTGACGCCTACCAGTAATCTCAGGTGAGAATCTTAGTCGATACCCACGCCCTGCTCTGGTTTTTACTGGGCGATACGCGCCTCAGCGCCAGGGCCCGCGAAGCGATTGAATTGTCGTCGAACACCAATTTTCTGAGCGATGCCAGTATTTGGGAGATGTCGATCAAGCAATCGTTGGGAAAACTGAAACTGGCCGAACCCTTCGAATCGCGACTCGTGGCGGCTCTGGAGCGGAACGCATTCAAACAACTCCCCATCGCACGACCTCATCTTTTCACCGTAAGTCGACTCCCGTTCCATCATCGCGACCCCTTCGACCGCCTCATCATCGCGACCGCCATGATCGAGAATTTGCCCATCGTTTCTCAAGATCCCCATTTCTCCGCATATCCCATTGAAGTAATCTGGTGACGCAACGCTTCCAGAGAGTTTTCATTCGCTCCGGCGGAGCCAATTGGATTGGTTCGCAGCACCCCTATGCTGCGAAATCTCTTTACCCTGTGCCTTCTCTCGATCTGCCCGCTGTTTGCCGGCACCACCGATCGTCAAAACGTATTGTTCATCATCACCGATGACTTGAACTGCAATTTGGGCGCCTATGACCACCCGATGGTGAAAACCCCAGAGATCGATAAACTCGCCGGTGAGGGGGTCACGTTTATGAACGCCTTCGCAAACTTCCCTCAGTGTGGGCAGTCGCGCGCGAGTTTCATGACCGGGCTCTACCCAATTCAAACCGGGGTAACCTACCACCAACAGCGGTTTCGCGGATACCTCCCCGACGTGGTCACCATTCCACAACACTTCATGGCACAAGGTTACACGGCGGCCCGCGTAGGGAAACTCTACTACTACGACAATCCTGCTGACATCGGCACTGATGGGCACGATGACCTGGCATCATGGGAAACCCGGATAAATCCACGCGGTATCGATAAAGATATCGAACCCGACATCATCACCCTGCAAGAGGGCAAATACGGCGGAACCATGAGTTGGTTGGCGGGTCCCGGCAAAGACGAAGACCACACCGACGGCATGGTAGCGACCGAATCGATCAAGTTGCTTCGAGGGTATGCAGAATCGAAACAACCGTTTTTCCTCGGAGTGGGCCTCTACAAACCGCACACGCCCTATGTGGCTCCCGCCAAATACTGGGACCTGTATGATCGCGACAGCATCGTCGTTCCCGAGGTGCCCGAGGGGTATCTGGACACCCTGCCCCCCCACTCTCGAAAGTCACTCACTCGGGTAAAAAACCAAGTCGATCTACCGCACAAAGTCGCCCAAGAAGCCATCCAAGCTTACTACGCCACGATCACGTTTATGGACGCCCAGGTCGGGCGCGTATTGGCCGCGTTGGAGGAAACCGGATTGGCCGAAAATACCATCGTCATATTCACCTCCGATCACGGCTACCACATGGGAGAACACGGCTACTATCAGAAGCGCACCCTCTTCGAACATTCCGCCCGCGTCCCCCTGATTATCCGCGCTCCCGGCGTCACCCCCTTGGGGAAACGTTCCACATCAATCGTGGAAATGATCGATTTCTATCAAACGCTCTCCGACCTTGCTGGCGTGCCCGAGCCACCGGAATTTGTGTTGGGACGAAGCATGCGTTCAGTTCTGCGGCAACCTGACCAGCCCTTCAGGCAGGACGCGCTGATGCGCCACGAATTCGGCTACTCTCTGCGCGCCTCGCGCTATCGCTACATGCTCTGGGACGACGGTGAAATCGAGCTCTACGACCATCACAGCGATCCGGCGGAGATGAAAAATCTGGCGCACGCCACGAGCCACGAGGAAGTCAGCGGAAAACTCCGTTCGCGGATCGAAGCACGCATCATCGAAGCGGAGATACCCGCCAAGAACCAACGCTTCATCCCGCCCCTGCCCGGCGACAGAGGCCGCCCACTAGACCGCCCAAATTCCTAGGGGTGTTTGGGATAGATTAAGACATCCTTTTGGGCTACTCAACGCCATGCAGGACAATTGCTACCTGCGTCGACGACTGGAGACTATCCCTTCACTTTTCGAATCAACTGAATCGCACTAATCACATCGTCGATATGCGCCGGTTGATGCGCCGCAGTCACGAAAAACCGCAATCGAGCCGCGCCCTCCTCCACCGCCGGGGAAATAATGGGATGCACCAAAACTCCGTGCTGATTCAGCGCAGGTATTCGATCAGTTCGGTGTCACCCGCCAAATACCCGCCGCAACTGGCCAAACTCTTGGACAGAGTTCCCATCCATAAATCCACGTCGCCTCGACTAGTTCCGAAGTGCTCGCTTACCCCTCGCCCAGTCCTACCGATAACGCCGATCGAATGAGCCTCGTCCACCAGCAGCAATGCATCGAAACGTTCCTTCAGCTCAATAATTTCGGGCAGAGCAACGATATCCCCGTCCATACTGTAGACGCCTTCAACCGCGATAAGAATCCGTCGAACCCTAGGTCGCCAAGCGGCTAATTCCCGGGCCAAATCCTCGACATCATTGTGTCGAAAAGCGCACACTTTTGCTCCACTCAATCGACCGCCTTCCAATATACAGGCATGCGCCAGTTGGTCGTGAATTAGCAGATCACCGGGACCCAACAAGTGACCAATCGCGGAGACGTTAGTGCCGTAACCGACCACTAAAGTCAGACAGGACGGCGTGCCCAGAAATTCGGCCAACGCTTTCTCCAATTGGGCATGGATCAGGCGTTCCCCCGCCGCTAATCGACTGGCGTTGGCGGATGCCCCCCATTTTTCCAACGCAGCCGCGGAGGCCGCCACTACCCGAGAATCACGCGAAAGTCCCAGATAATCGTAAGACGAGAAATTTAACATTTCCCTTCCCTCCAACAGTGAACGACCTGACGCGGTGGGTTGGCTAGTTTGGAAATACGGACTGCTCATTTTCTTTTGAAGCAAAGACTCCCGACGATCGCGTAATCCCCGAATTTCGGGCCAAGTTCCCCACTGATTCGCACGAGTCTTCGAGGTTTCTGGAGAGGATGAAATAGAAGCCGAAGACTCTCCGAGACTAACTGATTGGGACACCAACTCGATCAATTCAGCGGCGGTCGGATCCGACTCTCCCCAAAGGGGATCAAGATCCGGTTCGATCGTCAGGCACTTGGATAATTCGTTTTGTAATTCCAGTGCCATCAACGAATCAAAATTCAAATCGCGTTTCAATCGATGACCGGAGTACACGTCAGCACGCTCTCGCCCAGTCACGGTCAAGAGTGCAACCCAAACGTCTTCGTCGCTAAAATCACGCCTATCGGAATGGATCGGGGATACTTGAGGGACAGACGGCACGGTAGTTCGTTTTGTTTCATCAACGATCCAGTAAGATTTCTCCGGCAGAGGCACCGGAGGCAGCCAAACCTCAAAGTCCACCGACGACAGCTTTCCGTTTACCGGTTTTGTGCTCACCAGTCCCACCGCTGCGGCAAGGGAAGCCAGCAGTTCAGTTTCGTTTTCTCCGGAAAACGAAGTTACCTCCCCATGACACTCCCGGCGGGACAAAACGTCCTCAACACCGCGGGCGCTCCAACCCGGTAGACCGACGAGAATTTCGTAACATGATTTCAAATACAGGGCTAAATCCGAAGCGATGGGAGCGGAGAAGAACCACGTCACGGACGAGAGCCCGGCAGGTGCGCTCGGCACATCTCGCTCTGCAAGGAAGCCCTCACGGGCGGGATCGAATACGGCCACGGTTTTGTCCGCACGGTCCAAAGATACCACCAAGTCAAAAGGCGGAGTTGATTCATTAGCTTTCATTACCTCATAGTTTCAGGGTTATGATTGCCTTTGCGGCTCAGCCATCACGCGTCACCCCCAGGGAGAGTCGTTGTTATATTCGTCCTCGGAGTAGTCGTTTGGGAGGGCTGCGAACCGAACCGGCGGAAACTAAAGTGATCGGGGTCATGCCTCAAATCGTTACTTTCCGGCCGGCTCGGCCCGCAACGTCTTCCCCTCCATCCTGGCCGACCTGTCGGTCGGAAGAAAGAGCGGGGAGGGAGCACGCTCCCTCCCCGGTGCCCCTCCCTAAAGATTTCTTTTTTAACTGCTGGTTTCATCCGCTCTTCTCAAAGCCCTGCTTGGGCCGAGGATAACCCCTATGAGCCCGTTTGTCTCTATGACGGTGAAGACAATGCACTGACCCGTTGGCTCCAAAACGCCGGTGTCACTATCGTTCGACGTCGGACTTTTTTGCACGAATGGGTCACGGAGCTCTCCCCTATTCCGCGCGGTGCTTACCTTCGCTTGGAGATTCCGACGGTCTGCGAAGCACACGGTTGGGACAATGCGTTCGTGCTCTACACGGATTGTGATGTGGTTTTTCGGAGTGATCCTGCCCCGCGACTAGCGGAATTGACGCCAGAGTTTTTCGCGGCTGCGCCCGAGGGCGATCAATCGAACTTCCGGCAATTCAACAGCGGGGTGATGTGGATCAACGTCGCGGGACTCGCCGCCGAAATGCCCACACTTCGGGAAACGATCCGGGCCAATCTTTCTGAAACGATTTCACCGCCCTACGATCAAGCCGCCCTGCAACGCCATTTCGGGGAGCGCGCGAGCCCTCTTCCGCTGGAACTGAACTGGAAGCCGTATTGGGGAAAGATCGAGCGGGCTGCTATTCTGCATTTCCACGGCCCCAAACCCGCACAAAAATACCAAGCCCTAAACCGCCGGCTTCCCGAAGGGTATCACGCAGTGGGTGGGTCCCGCCTATTTTGCGGCATGCGAAGAATGGGATGCGCTTTTGGTGGCGGCGCTACACGCGCATCCCTGGCCGGAGAAGACGCACTCCGGCGTGCGCGAAGGGTTCGATTCCATTGCCCAGATTCTATCAGGACTGGGCGATCCCGAGCCTCCGCGTCCCGAGCTCAATCAACCCGAATGCCGCTGGGGACTGGCGCCTCAAACCTCGCTCACATTCGAGGGCGGCTCTCTTCCGCTACGGTTCGAGGCGTGTTTGCAGAGCCCGGACTCCGATCAATCCATTTCCGTCCAACTGGACGGGAAGATGCTCACCCATTTGGCGCTCATCCGGATAAACGATTCCTATACGCTGAATTTGGATTTTGGGGTCCTCCCCGGGCACCACGAACTCACGATTTCCTACGCCAAGGCGATTCAGCCACCATCGCCAGACCCCCGAACCTTGGAGGTTCAATTTCTAGCGCTGCGGATTCGGGAAACATAATTCCCGGCGACTATTGTTCTGTCAGTCCGCGATAGCGGGTGGGCTCAAATCCGCGATCAACCATTGCGGCCTTTAGCGCCTCGATATCCAAACGAGTTCCCGGTTTGATGCCCAAGTCCGCAAAGCCTCCCTGCACGAGCTCCAAGGCAAATTGCATGTCGTCCGACGTCGATCGCACCGGTCGTTCATCGAAGGGGTGCAGCGGATAAATTTCCCGCAAAATACCATCGGTCGTGAAGTATCCGATATCGAGAGCAGTCGGCGTATTGCGCATCCAGAAACTCATCTCCGTGGGATACGGATAAATGAACAACATACCCTGCCCCCGCTGTAGATCGCGCCGGCCCATCAATCCTTTTTGCATTTCCTGGGGCGTAACGGCCAGCTGCATGGAAACCGCGATCTCGCCCACGTTGATTTCAAACCAGTCCTGCACCGTTTTGGGTTCGGCCGGAACAGACGACTCACTTTGCGCGCATCCGATCCCGAGCATAAGAATGAGACTGATCAAACCACCACCTAACCAATGCGAAACCGGATTTGCTTTTTTCATCATGAGCAGGGCTAATTATACCCGACCCGGAACACAACCTCCTTGGAACACTCCCCGTGCCAAAATCTGCTCTTCTTTTTTACGACGACACTCACCGCAGCCTAGATCTCCGCTATTTCTGTGGTTTTGAAGTGCACGACCCATTCATCGCAGCCCGTATCGGACGGAAGAAAATAGGCGTGCTGAACGCGCTGGAATTCGGACGCGCACTGAAGGAGTCGACCTTGGATCAAATCGTTCCTTTGGAAGATTTGAACGACGTCGCCCGATCTCTCGGAGTTAAAAACCCCGGACCCGCGGATCAGATCGCCGCACTCGCCCGCCATTTCAAAGTTGAATCGTTGGAGGTGCCGGAGGATTTCCCTTCCAGCCTACTGGTGAAGCTTACCGCACTCGGTTTCGATATAACAGTCATCGACGGCCCCGTTTTTCCGCAACGTGAAGTCAAATCCGAGGACGAAGCCAAGGCCATTCGAGCTGGGAACCGGTGCGCGGCCGGAGGGTTTGCCGTCGCCGAAAAAATGCTGCGGGAAGCGACCATCAAAAACCGACGGCTGGTGCGTGATTCGCGTATTCTGACGAGTGAACGTGTTCGCACTGCAATCCAGACGGCGTGTGTCCACGCCGGTGGGTTCCCTGCCGAAACGATCGTGGCGGGAGGAGATCAAGGTTGCGATCCCCACTGCCGCGGCACCGGTGCCCTGAAGGCGAACGAGCTCATCATCATCGATATCTTCCCACGCATGTTCAAAACCGGCTACTGGGGCGATATGACCCGCACGTTTTTACGCGGCGAAGCCAGTGACGAACAGAGACGACTGGTCAAGGCGGTCGCTGACGCCCAAAAGGCCGCGTTGCGGAAAATCAAAGCAGGCGTGATGGCCAACGCCGTGCACGCCGAGTGCCAACGCATTTTCACCGAGCGCGATTACCACACCGAACTCACCCCACGCGGCGCGGTGGGTTTCTTCCACGGAACCGGACATGGACTCGGCTTGGCGATACACGAGGCTCCCCGACTGGGTGCAGTTAAACGCCGTCTCCGCCTGGGCACTGTCGTCACGGTGGAACCCGGTTTGTATTACCCCGGCTTGGGCGGCTGCCGCATCGAAGATGTCGTTCAAGTCACCGATGACAAACCTCGAAAACTCTCGAGCTACCACTACGCTTGGGAACTTCGCTGATCAAAATAACCTCACTCGATTTCTGATGATCAAACGCCTCCACCTCTCTCTTTTGGCCACACTTTTAGGCTTCAGTGCAATCGGCTTGGTTACCTCCGAAAACACGACTTTAACGGCGAAGGAATTCACCGATACCGAAGCTGGGGCAGTGCCCTACTACTTCGACCCCCAACGTGAAGCCCTCGCTATCAATGCCGCGATTGAAGATCACCGAGAGAAGTTTGCCCGCGCTTCTGTCGTCTTCAAGGGACCCAGTGGCACTTACACTGTGACGATAAATGCCATGCGCGAAACCGACGGGGACTGCACCTATCGGCTATTGGTCGATGGTCGAGTGGTTCGCACCGCCACTAATGACGAAACCGAGATCGACTACGCGCTGCAAAAGCATCGCTTCGCCGGAGTTAAAATCAAATCGGGAGCATCGCTCTCGATTGAATCGAATGCCGTCACCAATGGAAAAATCCCCGAAAGTGATGGCACTGCTTTCGCCCGCGGCCGATGGACCTCTGTAACAGTCGAATCGCAGTAGGAACATTCGGATAATACCGTTGCTACTTCGTCCGTACTTCGTGATTCCGATTTATGAGCCCGGACTCGAAGGGGTTCATCCGCTGTGACGATGAACCTGAAACGTCACCCTCAGACTGTTTCAGAACCCGGATCGCCAATTACTGGCTCGTGCTGAGCCCAGCAAATTCGCAGCCAGGTTATTGGAGAGGACCCAGCGGCGTTCCCATCCCGGACGGGTAAAAATTTCGTCTGTTCAGCTCTACTCGGATTCCTGCCGTCGAAACCTGCTCTCCAAATCCGGCCGCTGTTCATGGAAAACTTGTGAAACGTGATGGGCGAAACCGGTGCCCGCTTCGTTGTAGAGATTGAAAGCGGTATCGATACCGCGCTGGCGCAATTCGCGGACTTCGTCGTCAAACTTGGCATTCGCGACCACCACACCGTCATAGCCCAATCGCTTCAAGGTCTCGGCCGCATGCAAGTTTACACTATGCTTGGGCATGGCCAGCACCACGAGTTCGAAGGGGTGCTTGCGCGTTTCAACCTGAGTCCAGAAATCCGCATCGGTCGCATCAGCCAGCACCACATTTCGCCCCTGCTCCCCATGTCGCTCGACCGCGTTTGAGTCGCGATCAAAGGCGAGCACTTTACCGTGATAGCGACGATCCAGAAACCGATAGGAAGACAACCCCACCCATCCCATGCCGAATATGGCGATTTGCTCCCCGTTATCTGGCACCACGATATTGTCGGGATGTCGTCCGGACATCTCCAGTCGCTGTAATTGCCGCGCGATTTTTTCGTAGAGAATTTCGGCCGCCCGAGTGACCGGGGCCGCCACGAGAATGCTTAGAGACAATGCAATGGCGACAATCGTCAACCACTCCGCCCCCAACCGCTCTTTCTTCAAACCCACTGCCATCACGATCAGGCCGAATTCGCTGTAGGTCGCCAAGGTGAGCGTCGACATCCAGGACGTTCGAGCACGGAGGTGAAACCGCGTTAGCAGACCCAATAACAAAAAGCTCTTCAGCGGCACCAGCAATGTCAGCCCCACCGCGATACCCAACCCCATCCAGTCCGGCAGACCTTTCAGACCGATGCTTAAAAAGAATCCGATCAGCAGGATATCGATGATCGAGCTCATCGACTTACTCAACTCTTTGGACTTGGGATGCTGACCGATCAGAACGCCGACAAAAAGCGCGCCCAGATCTGCCTTCAAGCCCACCGATTCAAAGCCCTTGGCCCCAGCCACCAACGCCAAAAAGAGACCGCAAAGGGTGATGAGTTCTCCATGACCAGACCGCGAAACAATCCATGCCATGGCCGGCCGTAAAAAGAACAACGCTCCCAGCACTCCCACCGCCCGGATCGAAGGAATTTTACCGGAGGAAACCGTGCGAAACAATACAGCCAAAATGTCCTGCATGATCAGAATACCTATCGCGATCCGGCCATGCAGGGATCCCATTTCGCCATTTTCCTCCAGTGATTTCACCGCAAAAACCGTGCTGGAAAAACTCAGCGCGAAAGCAATCAACGCGGCATTGGCAAACGAAAGGTCGGTGAACCGCGGAATCCCCAACGCCGCCAAACCAACGAATCCCGCGGAAAAGAGCACGACGACCAAGCTTGTGTGAGCAGAGGTGCCCGCCCAGATCTCCGGACGGAGCAATGAACGGACCCGCAGCTTCAAGCCGATGGAGAATAACATCAACGTCACGCCGAGATCCGCTAGAAAATCGAGTATGGCTCCGCCCGTTTTCCCCATCGCGCTCAATACGAACCCCGCGACCAAAAAACCCACTAAAGGCGGCAGCCGAAACTGCAGGGCCAATAGGCCAAAAAAAATACGATCGCGATCAGAAATCTATCCATAAGAAGATTTTATGAAGCAGAACTGATACCGACTGTCCTCTACGCTCGATTTTATTGCTAAACAAATCCCCCGAAATCGTGGGCCTTTTTATTTCGCCCTAACTCTTACCAATCCGGCCCCGGTGCCAGAAGTAAACGCCCAAGCCGATCACGATTGAGACGCAGACGCCCCAGAACACGAAGTAACTGTAGTGCCAGCCGAGCTCGGGGATGTGCTCAAAATTCATCCCGTATACACCCGCCACAAAAGTGATCGGAATGAAAAACGAAGCCATGATCGTGAGCACCTTCATGATCTCGTTCATGCGGTTACCGACCGCCAACATGTAGAGGTCATTGAGGCTCCTCGCCTGCTCCCGGTGCATCTCCACGATTTCGATGATTTGCAACGCGTGATCATAAACGTCGCGGAAGTAGGTGCGCACTTCGGAGTCGATCAGTTTATTCTCCGACCGTTGTAATTCATTCGCCACTTCGCGCAGGGATCACATCACCCGACGTAGGATCGAGAGCTCCCGCTTCATCCCATGGATCGCCTGTTGCACACGAGGTCCCAGGTCATCCAAAACCTGCTCTTCCAACTCCTCCAAGTTATGCCCGTAGTGTTCCAAAATGGGAAAGAAATGATCCACCACCGCATCAAGCAACGCATAGAATAAGTAGGAGACATCGTAGGTTCGTAAACGTGCGCCGCCACGTTTCAAACGCTCGCGAATCGGTCCCCACACATCACCGGGATGTTCCTGGAAAGTGATGATCGTTTTATCGAACAAGAACATGCTGACCTGCTCTTGAAGCAGTTGCTCCTTTTCCATCCGCATCATCCGCACGACCACAAATAGATAATTATCGAAGAGCTCTACTTTCGGCCTTTGCGAGGTGCGCATGACGTCCTCCGCGGCAAGAGTGTGAAAATGGTATTTCTGCCGGAGCTTATTCACCGCATAGGGGTGCAAGCCCGTTACATTAACCCATCGCTGCTTCGTCCATGAAGGACGCTTTGCAGCGCAAAACTCAGCCAACTCCCCCTCATGCCACTCGATCTTTTCGGCGCTGTAGTCGCACCACTGCACCTAGACCACCTCGGGATCAGGCGCCTCATCCACTCCCACCATATTTTCAATGCCCGGCGATTGTCCGGGTTGGGCAACCGGAACCGCCGTTTCCTCGGTGGGTGGGGCCAATCCTAAACTACTCATCAGCCACTGACTCGCGGCCCCTACTTTTTTCAACGAATCGGAGGTAAGCTTCGAGGGGGAAAGCGGCTTCATTTTTGCATAGAACAACCGCTCCACGAGGTTGCCGAGTTCTTTCGTTCGATTCGGGAGGCTTGTGCTTCGGGCCAACGTCGCTTCGCTTGAGCATCCATGCCTGAACTCGCCGAAGTTGATTTCTACCGCAAACGCTGGCACCTCGCCGCCGTCGGGCAAACGGTGACGGCGGTTCGCGCCCATTCGGCCAAGAAAACCTTTCGCGAGGCTCCCGCCGCCAACATTCGTCGCGGCATCGTCGGGGAGAAACTAACCGATTCGTCAGCCGCCGCGAAGCAGATAGCGTTTCGCTTCTGCAACGATGCCTGGCTAGGCGTGCATCTCGGTATGACCGGGGAACTCACTGCGACCGAGATGGGATACCTTCCTCAAAAGCACGATCACTTGGTCATCGATTGCGAAACTGTCAGTCTTGTATTTACCGATCCACGCATGTTTGGCGGCGTGCGATTTGCGGCCGGACCCGACGCTCCCGAATGGTGGTCGAAGATCGCGCCGTCCTTGCTTTCCGCCCAATTCACCAAGGCCAAACTGAGCGCCTTCCTGATCCGACGTTCGCGAGCTCCGCTCAAGGCGGTGCTTCTCATGCAGGAACGATTCCCCGGAATCGGGAATTGGATGGCCGATGAAATTCTCTGGCGGGCCGAACTTCATCCGGCGCAACCGGCGGGATCATTGACCAGCGTGGAAATCGCCAAACTTTACCGCGAAATACGGGCCGTCTGCCGCAATGCGATGAAACGTATCGCAGGTGAAGGTGACTATCTCCCACACGATATGAATGTCGGTATTCCCAACTCGTGGCTCTTCAATCACCGTTGGCGCGCCGGGGGCACTTGCCCCCGCAGTAAAGTGCCTCTTGAGCGGGCCGATATCTGCGGTCGCACCACCTGCTGGTCCCCCGCCCGCCAAGTCCTTCGGTCCACGGGAAAGTCATGATTCTGCATCGAGCGCAAACCACTCCTCTGCGGATGTCGGGCATAAAGCCCGACCCACACAACCCAACCCGACAAGTGGGCCAACTGTGGGTCGGGCTTTATGCCCGACATCCGCAAGCGCAGATTGAGCGCCTCCCCGGCCCATGAAACGGCGACTCGACGAAATCTTGGTGGAGCGCGATCTGGCAGCTTCCCGCTCGCAGGCGAAAGCCCTGATCATGAGTGGCCGGGTAATGCGTGGCACCGAAAGACTGGAGAAGCCCGGAAAAGTCTACCCCGAGGACATTAAGTTGGTCGTCGAACAGCCTCCCCGCTTCGTAAGTCGCGGCGGCGAGAAACTGCAGGGATTTCTCGATCAGTTTTCCGTCGATCTCACCGGATCTGAAATCCTGGACGTGGGCGCATCCACTGGCGGATTTACCGACTGTGCACTACAGGCCGGAGCCTCGTCAGCAGTATGCATCGACGTGGGCCGCGCCCAGCTCCACGCCCAGCTCCTCGGCGATGCGCGCGTGACTAATCTGGAAAAAATCAACGCCCGCTCGCTCACAGCTGGCGACCTGCCCCGGGCGGAATATGACGCGGTCGTAATGGACCTGTCGTTCATCTCGCTCCGCAAGATTCTCCCCAACGTTTGGTCATTGGTGAAGTCCGGAGGAATTCTCATGGCATTAATCAAACCTCAATTCGAGGCCGGCAAAGCCGAAGTCGATAAGGGGCGTGGCATCATTCGCGACACTGCACTCCAAGAACAGATCCGTGATGACCTCGTCGCCTTTGCTCGGGCGGAGCTGAGTGGCGCAGAGGTGATTGGAATGATGGACTCACCGATCACAGGAACCGATGGCAATCGCGAGTTTCTCATGGGACTGCGTAAAGGCTGAGCGTGTTCGCGGTATCCTACGCTCAAGCGGCGAGAGGATGCGTCTCGGCAGTCGTCTTCGCTACGGGACGGGCAGTGGCCACAGATACCGTCTTGACGTCAAATCCAAGTTCACGATTTTTCCCGTAGTCGAGACCAACCACGGCGGCGACGCCTAAGGCAGTCATAATACTCAGGGCGGCAATGCCGCTCAAACCGAGCAGAGTGAAAAAATGAACCGCTGTGGCGGTGACGAAGAGGATAAGGGAAGTTTTCATGATGTTCATTATTGAAGTTGAATTGTTCTAGTTGAGATTCGCTTTTTGCTTACGCATTCCGCGTGCCAACTAAATTTAGTGTTTCTTAATATATTCATTACCATTAATTTAAATTTTTATAATTTCTTTGATCACAGCCCTGACTTCGGGATAATTGGGCAAGTGGATGGATTGAACCGGCCAATGGAGATACCCACCATTAACCGCGATTCCTGCGGGCACGGATTGTCTTCACCCGATAAATCGTTCATCTAGATGTTGTGCCTGCGGCCATCCAACCCTTCAGCGTAGAGACTTGGAGCAAGTTTCAGCATCACTGGTCCGGAGTTCACAATTTCCGGATGAACGGCGAATGCGCTCCCTTCGGTTTCAAGGTGCCGTCGTTGGATCGCGTTATCACCGAACTACGCGATGACGAAATGACACGGATCACCACCGGATCTCGAGGCAATCGAATGAATCTGGAGGACTTCTCCGCCGCTTTTCGCGCCAAGCCGGTTGGGGACGCGATGGACGGTCCCTTTGCTCTCGCACATTTCAGACTCTCTCGATTCGACGCACCGGGGAGGTTCCTGCACGGATTCGAACGCGAGGTGCTTGAGCCGTGGCGAGCGGCACTGCGCTCGGCTGGATTCACCTTCGATCGTTGCTATCCAATCATTTTCATCAGCGGGAAAAACTGCGCCACTAACTATCATATGGATCTATCGCACGTGGTGGCATGGCAGATTTACGGCCGGAAGCGATTCTGCGGACTGCAGGATCCACGTCTCTGGGCGCCCCGTGAATTACGGATGAATTGCCGGGGATCAACAGTATCCAAACCTGATTCCCTGACGGACGCTGATACGTTGTGCTATGACATGTCGTCGGGATCAGTCGTGTGGAACGCTATGCTCACGCCTCATTGGGTGGAAGCCGGTGATGAGGTGGCGATGAGCATAAATTTTTCGCATGGAGGGTTGCGTTATGAGGGCCAGCTCTGCGCTCACGAACAAGAGCACGTTGCTTATCAAGCAGCCCATCCCGACACCGCGGAAAATAGTCCCGACGGGGCCTACTAAAGAGTCCGTTTCGCAAGTGGAATTCGCGGGTCGATAAACTAGGGAAACCTGAATCCAGTATTCCCACTCTACTGTTCGGAGTTTCCGACGAATTCGCCCTCATCGCACGCCTGGGGCGCAGCACTCTCTTGGCGGAGGGTCTGGCGATCAAAGCGAGCAACTCGCGATGTAGGCGGCGATATCGATCATGTCTTCGTCGGAGAGATTTTCCACGACTTGTTTCATCAATACCGATGCTGCCCCCGTTCGGGCACCTTCCCGCATATCGAATAGTTGTCGAAACAAGTAACTCGGCGACCGTCCCGCCAATCGCGGGATATCTGCTAATCCCTGTAAATCTGCGCCATGGCAAATCGCACAGGTGATTGTTTTTCCTCCACCCGAGGCGACCAACAGGGCTCCTCGACGCAGACTGCCTTTCGGGACGTAGGCAATGTAAGGTGTCCGCGAATCACGCTTCTCGAAGCGCTCGAAATCTTCCGCGACCTCGATGATCCGGTTACCAATCGGCTCCGTCCCTCCCTCGGGATCTCGCGCCAACATCCAACCTGCCACGATGGTGCGAGGCACATTGTCGGTTTCGACGACTTAGACGAACTTTTCCGGGACCACGGAAGCAAAATACGCCGCCGCATCGATGTCTTCATCGCTCACCTTATTCGCCAACGCGACCATCGTATTTTGAGGATTCCGGTTTGTAATCGGCCCCAATCGCTCATCATTTCGAAACGCCTCCATCTGCGCCTTAAAATAACCCGGAGTGAGCCCGGCTAAACTCGCATTTTCCGGACGCCCCGAACCGTTTGGCAAATGGCAATACCCACAGGCAAACACCGCCGGGTCCTTGCGACCGTGCGAAACGATCTCCGGCATGTCGGGATGACGTTCGGGATGCCAATCTGCGACCGGATTTCCCGCCACTAACTTCAACTCACTCCGTATATTGGACACATCGCTATCAGGCACGCGCAGCGGTCCGTTATCATCCCCATGAGGCCCAGCCGAAGGAGGATTCACCGGATAAGCCCAACGCGGAGGTTCAGCCGACAGTGCTTTCCCTATCGACAGGACTACCGACACATCGACCCAAACTGCTCGAGTGAGATTGCGCATCCGAGCATTCCTGCAAAATGATCACCTAACGACGACCTTCAAATTGCGAACCTCACACATTCAATCCAACAATGAAGCAGCCCGCTACATACGCAGTGTCTTTCCTCTCCTCGGATCCCAATAACGCATGGGCTTAGTAAGAGGCTCGAACGGTGGATTTCATTAGCTGCATGCCCAAATCTCGAGAACAAATTACAATCGGGAATTTCTGCTGGGATTCCACCTCCGATCGGTTCAGTAATCATCTTCAACCATGACTCCGCTTTGTTCGATCGCATTCGTTGTAAACATCCAGAAGTCGGGAGCACCTGAGTTGGCAGCCGACCTGATGCAACGGGCACAAGCCGCCGGTGCCGACGTGAAGGAAACTCATGATTTCCCGGTTCCCGCGTCATTTCTGCAAGGGACCGATGCCTGTTGCGTCATCGGCGGCGACGGCACCCTACTCGGCGTGGCCCGCAGCGCGGCGGAAGCGGGCGTGCCGATCATTGGCGTGAATCGGGGCTCATTGGGGTTTCTTACGACTTTCTCCACCGAGGAGGCCCGCGAACACATGTCGGCACTCGTCGGTGGAGACTTCAGCTTAGCCGAACGCGTGATGCTCAACTGCGGATCGGGAGAAGATCAGCGCGACATCGCCCTCAACGACATCGTGATCAAAGACGAGAATCACTCCCGGCTTACTCGACTCTCTGTCCACGCCGACGGAAAATTTGTTACGACCTATACCTGCGATGGTTTGATTCTCACCTCCCCCACGGGATCCACCGCTTACAACCTATCTGCTGGCGGCCCGCTGATTCATCCCGATGCCGAGGTCATCGCGCTGACGCCGATCTGCCCCCACACGTTGAGCAATAGCAGTATCATTTTTAATCAAGACGTGAACTTAACTATCGCGGCCGAAGACCCCGGATCATGTGTCGTGATCGCAGTTGATGGACAACGCAACCTGCGCAACTGCGAGGAGGGTAAAATCGCTGTGAGGGTCTCACCCCACCGACTCAAACTCGTGCAGCGCACCAGCTTTGACCATTTCAGCATCCTCCGCACCAAACTCAAATGGACCGGCGGCGTGACAAACGGCAACTGATGATGAGCATAGGTCTCAACCGGACGGGCTGTCCCTCAGACGCCACTCACCTCCCTAGCAACCGTGCAACAGGAGTGGACGAAACAGCCCCCGATCATATCTTCCCAGCAGTTGCCGCTCAAGGTAGGGCGTGACCGCCGGGCGCACCGGTTCTGCCTCTTGGAAACATGCCTTCGTGCGTGGCTGCAGCCGGAAAGGAGGAACCGGCGGCTTCGGCGAAACCGCCTTACCCTTGCAATCTTTCTGGCGCTTATGGTCCGGGTCTATGAAGAGTGAGACTTTAGGGTAGGGAGCACTGCAGTGAGTCCTTTGTAGGTTGCAACCTCCGGCGGCATGGTGGCGACGGCGCGATGGAATCGGCGCTTCGGGGTCGGCCAAGACTTGATCAAGTGGAATTCGTTCGATTCGGATGCCAAAGAGCATGGCACCCGTTCGCGGTAAAGGTGTCAGGATCTGACGTTCTACTCGCAGCCACATTTGATCGGGCCTGAGTTTGTGAGACACGGATGTGTCTTGTTTAGTAGGTTATGGGTTTAATTGCAGGTTAGGCAATCGAGTTGTGCATTGCCCCCGATGGGGGGGGGCAAAAATTTTGCCTCGGCTTGCATCGGGCTAAGGTAGCCCAGCGAGGCATGTTTTCGGTATCGGTTGTAGAAGACTTCGATGGTGTTGAAGACATTGGCGCGCACCTGGGTTTCGTTGGCGAAGTAGCTCACCGTTTTTTTAGGATGCCGTTGATCCGCTCCGCCTTCGCCAAGCGCTTACGCAGCTGATCAATCTCCGCGGCCATCTGCGTAGGACTCGCACCGGTTGGTCTGGCGCTAGACCCATCCAACTCGGCCAAGTGCTCACGTTTCCATTTGTAGAGCATCCCGGTGTTCACGCCCAACTTCTCAGACACCTCCGGGGCACTCTCACCGTCCATTATCATCAGCCGCGCAGCCTCACGTTTAAACTCAGGGGTATATTTTCTTTTCTTCACTTTGGGTTTCTCTTTCTAAGAGACTCCCGTGTCCATTTTTCTCAGGCCCGATCAATTTGATTTAACGGCGTCCCCGCGACGAGCGCGGGTGGATGAGTAGCTGGGTGCAGATTCCAAGCATCTGTAGCGGCCAATCCCCAGTTGGGACGACCCGCGGAGAAGCCGGGTTTGATCTTATCCAGATAACGGTCGATGGCGGGGCCGACGACGGGGTTGAGCCCCGGCACGACGCCGTGCACTTCGAGAAGGGTTAAGCCCAATTTTCTCCGGCAGCGACCAGTGACTCGGGAAAACCATCACCCCACCCGCGACCCGAAAAATTCCGGAACCATCCCGGCACAACAGCACCACGTCGGGCTCGTGTTGACCACCGGTGGCAATGGGATCGATCGCGATCACCGAAGTGGTCCACTGCCCGGCGGTCTGCACGAATTCCTCCCACGCCGATTCTCCTTCGGGCGCGACGACTGCGTAATTCGTCGGAGGTACCGCGAGTGCTTCGCGGCGTTCGCCTAGGATCTCAACACTGTCGGACGAAGGAGCAAAAAACTCCGCGGGATCGCCCCGTCGCAACGTTAGCCGGAATCCAAAATCATCGGCCGGAAAGAGATCCGCCCAAGCGCTCATGGACGGACGACCACTTGCGTGCACGCCGAGCGTTTGAGATAACGTTTCGCGAAGTCAGCGAGATCCTTTTTGGTAACGCTGTTAATGCGTGCTTCGAAACTCGAACCGTCATCCAACGGCTGTTCGTAGAGCACATTGAGAGCCACGTGCATGGCCTTGGCTCCGTTTGATTGCAGGGACATGCGGCGACCGGCGCAGAGACGGGTCTGGCATCGTTTGAGTTCGGCTTTGGTAATTTTGCCTGCCGCCATGCGTTTGATCTCCAACTCGATCTCTTCCAGCACTTCGGTTTCCTTACCAGGCTGGGTCCCCGCGTAGAAATAGAACATACCCGCTTCCAAACCGACGACGCGGGAGGATCGCACGTAATACGCCAGGCCCTTTTCTTCCCGCACGCGCTCGAAGAGACGTGAGGACATACCGCTGAACAATTCGTCGGCCACTTCCCCGACATGAAAATCTTCCGAGCGCACCCCCGGCCCCATGTAACCTTGGAAAACCACCGCTTGTTGACGCGGCACCGCGGCAGAAAAATCAGCCGGTTCGGAGGGTTTAGCCAACTTCGGAGCGGGAATAGAGAATGCTGCTTTGCGAAATCGTCGGAGAAATTTCCGCAGCGTCGGAGTCAGTCTCTTAGGATCGAAATCACCCGCCACGGACAGCACGACATTCGGCGCCACCATCAGCGCCCGATGCAGATTTTTGATATCCGCCGGTTTTAGATTTTGCAGATGAGCAACCTCGCCGCCCGCTTCGAAAGCCAAAGGGTGGTTTCCAAAGAAACGACGCCGTAACTCCTTCCGTCCTATCGTGACGACATCATCCGCGTCCTGCTGGAGGTCCGCCACCTGAGCATCCCGTTCGATCGAAAAAGAGGCGGCCGTAAATTTCGGTTTCAAGGCAGCTTCGCCCAACAAATCCAACCCCAATTCCAAATCCGAAGGTAATACCTCAACGGCCAACCCGAAGGTATTGTTGCCGGATACCGGACTCAACGATCCCCCGACGGTTTCGATGGCCGTCGCAACCTGAGCTGCGCTGCGCCTGGCGGTATCACGCGCCAGCAAGGTCGCCATGAGATTGGTGATACCCCGTTGCTCCGCTTGTTCGAAAGCACCGCCGCCAAGAGCAAGCAACCGCAGGTGAAGATTGGGTAAACGATCATCAGGCTGGAGAATCAATCGTGCTCCATTTGGCAGGGTCTCCTGATGAATTTCATCGGCGCCAATTGCAGCGGCCAATGAAGCCGCCGGAGTGTCTTTATAGTCAGGTTTGGGGCTCAACGAAACCGTCGTTGGAATACCCGTCAGAACGTAGGTCTGAAGGACACGACGCAACGCGGCCGGAGTGACTTGGCGCAAACGCTGGAAATAACCCTGAGAGTAATTCAGATCACCGGCGACAACCTCAGCTACCCCGAGTCGGGATGCTTGGCCGGAAACAGTTTTGCGGCCATTGATCTCGCCGACCACCAACTGCCGCACGGCTTTGCGCACCTGGACTGCCGTGAATCCTTTGGTGTGGATTTTGGTCAATTTCCGGTGGATCGCTTTGATCGTCTTCTCGCGCCGATCTTCATCGCAGACGAACGATAGATAGAAAAGCCCCTGATCACCGGGAGCCCAGCTCGTGACGTCGATGCTGTGAACCAATCGGGCCTTTTCCCGAATGGCGGCCCACAACAACGAACTGTCGCCGTGCCCCAATATCAGCCCCAGCACACTCAAGGCCGCCGCATCAGGATGGCTGAGACCCGGGATATTCCAAGCCACGGCTCCCCGCACAATTTCCACGTCATCAAACAGGTGCTCCAACCGAGGAGTAAGGGCGGGCGGCTCGGCCGGCATGTATACCGGAGCCAAACGTCTCCGTGGCGCGGTGCCAAAGTATTCCGCAATCGCGGCATCTACCGCGGCCTGATCAAATCCACCCGCGACCACGACCACGATATTGTTGGGCACATAGCGCTCCTCATAATAAGCGACCAACTGGTCCCGAGTCACTGACTCGAAAACATCCCGGTGACCGATGATCGGTTGCCGCATCGGATGCTCATGATAAACGGACTCGAAAAGATGCTGCCAAAGTCGATGCTCCGGATCGTCGAGACCCATGTCGATCTCGCGTAAAATCACGCCCTTCTCCCGCTCGACCTCGTCCGCCGGTAACGTGGAATTGAGCACCGTATCACCGAGAATATCCACCGCCACGGGTGCATGTTCGGCCGGGATATCAATGTAATAGACCGTGCGATCAAACGTGGTGTAAGCGTTGATATAGCCGCCATAGGCCTGCACTTCGGTTGAGATCTCGCGTCCCGCCCGACGTTTTGTCCCCTTGAAGAGCAAGTGCTCCAAGTAGTGCGAAAGACCGGCCCCGAGATGCTCCCCCTCGTGCATACTGCCGGTTTTCACCCAGACCTGCACCGAGGCGACTGTCGCGGTGGGATCGGGCTTTAGCACAACGGTCAGTCCGTTGGGCAATACTCGACGGATAGGCGCGTCGCGCCAAAGGTTTTGGAGGAGCTTGAAGTCGGCAGCAGTGGTCGCAGGCATGGTGGAAACCGCCCACTAACACCCAGCTTCACTCAAATGCCAAGGCCGCGCTGCAGTCGATGGGTTAAACGAACCGCGGCTGACGCTGTTCCTGCGGCCGAAATGGCACATCAAACGCATCTTCGAACGTGTAAAAATTCGCGAAATCCTCGCGCTTATCGCCCTCGTTGCAGCTAAACACGCTGTATTCGATCAAATTGAACACGATATCACCAAAATGGGTGCACTCGGTGACCCCCCAATCGGTGAGCACCGTCCGGGCCATCGGGCCAAATTGATCGAGCGCAAACGCGCGCAGCCCCATCAACAACTCCTCGCCGGTCACGTGCAATGACTTACCCGCGCGCTTCGCGTCACTCTTTTTCAACTCCTTAACCGTAAAATCCAACCCTTGCCGCACAAATCCGTATGCGGATTTGTCAAAGCGGTGGTCTTCTTTATAAATCAAGAGCACTACTTCGTTAAAATCGAGGTCCTGCATGGGAATGAGGGAAAAGCTTAATTGTTAAAAATTTAAGGATGAAAATTCACTTTGCAGACTCCAGGTTGCGAAAAGCTGGGCTAATAGGCGATTTTTCGATGTAATTGTAAAATTCCAGTAAACGGCGTTCTCTTGTTTACATTCTCCGTCACCCGTTTGTGACTTTCACTAGAAGAAGAATCTGGCCCATGATTTCTGCAACACAAACTCGTCACCCCATCGGAGAAATTGACTCCGAATCCCCTTCCGCCGCCGCTTTGCAAGTAGCCTGCAATCGACTTAAATCGGCCGGATTACGAGTTACTCAACCCCGTATCGCAATTCTTGAGACGCTCATCAAGCGCTCCCTCCCCGCCAGCATTGAGCATATCCACGCCGAACTCGCGGACACGGTTTGCGACTTGGTCACCGTCTATCGCTGTCTTGCTGCTTTCGAAGAACTCGGATTAGTCCGTCGCTGCTTCTTTCATAACGGCACCAGCCTCTACCAGATCACGCTCAATGACTCCCCTTCCTATCATGTCGTCGATAAGAACTCGAATTCAGTCCGCAAACTCGACCCCGAGCTCGCCCAAGAACTGAGTGAATCGATGCAAAAGATTGAACGGAAGCTTATCACCCACGGCTACACAGATGTATCCCATTTGGTTGCGTTCTTCGCCCGCGCCCCTAAGCACCCGATTGATCGCGTGCAGAATGGTGCCTTGATGGACGAGATTCGCTGAGCGCAATCCGCCTCCCTCACTCTATAAGCCGTGTTCGAATACCGAATGCAGTTTTTTGGGTCCAATGACCGGCATTGAACTGATTCACTGGGAATTCCTATCGATTTGGGTCAGGAGGAACATCATAGCTTGGATGTGCCGTCGCCGCACATTTACCCCATGCTTTTCCCTCGAATTGCTTCTCTCGCAGGCCATCTACTCTTCTCCGTCAGTCTGTCCTTCGCCAGTCAAGGGGAGCAAAATCCAGACGATCCCACCGTTCTCTTCCTCGTCGGCGAAGTTGAGTATGGCACCGCGCAATCGCTGCCAGTTTTTGCCCGAGAAACCCTCGAGCCGCTCGGCTACCAAAGTGAGTTCATTTTCGCAGCGTCGGATGATCGATCTTCGCCTAGCGCCCACCGCTTCGACGGATTGAGCGCTGCGCTGGATCGAGCTGATCTGCTGTTAATCAGCACCCGCCGACGTTTTCCCAACGCGGAACAAATGGGGAAGATCAAAGCTTGGGTCGAAGACGGCAAACCCGTCATCGGCATTCGCACCGCCTCACACGCATTCGGCGCGCGTCCCCGACTCGGCTATGAACCCGTCGGCGATCAACAGTCATGGGATACCATCGATCAGGATCTCTTTGGTATGCGTTACGACGGTCACTACAAAAATGACGCCGGACAGACCATGATACGACGTATCCGGGAAGCAACGGCTCATCCCACCATGCAGGGCATCACTTGGAAATCGGACCAACCGGTATCCTCAAGCCTTTATCGCAATCCCGAACTCGATGAAGACGCGGTGGTGGTTTTGAGCGGACACCTTCAGGATCAACCGGAGACCTATCAGCCAATAAGTTGGGTGCGAGAGCATGGGAAGGGACGAATCTTCTACACCGCTTTGGGCGATCCAGAGCATTTCAAATTACCATGGTTCCAAGCTCATCTCGCCAACGCGATCGACTGGGATCTCACCTCTGCAAGCGAAGTATCCCGCCGCAAAATCCACCCGGCGAGGGTGAACTATGAGGCAGCCAAAGATGGGTTGTCGGGCGAAGCATCACTCGCCGGAATGAGCACGCCCTCCGACTTGGAGGTCGAACTGCTCGTCTCCGAACCCGGCATCGAACAACCCGTATTCCTCAATTTCGACGAACGCGGTCGTATATGGGTCGTGGAATACCGGCAATATCCGGAGCCAGCCGGTCTCGAGGCGGTGAGCCGTGATCAATTCTGGCGGATCATCTATGACCGCAAACCCCTGCCTCCCGGCCATCCGGATTTCACGTCAGGTCTTGATCGTATTACCATCCTCGAGGACACCAACGGAGACGGTTCATTCGATTCGAATAAAACCTTTGTGGAAGGACTCAGCCTCGCAACCAGTGTGGTGACCGACAAGAGGGGCGTTTGGATTCTCAATCCTCCCTACCTCCTCTACTACCCTGATGCCGACCACGATGATGTGCCGGACAGTGATCCCATCGTGCACCTCGACGGCTTTGGCATCCAAGATACGCATTCCGTGGTCAGCTCGCTCTGTTGGGGACCCGATGGTTGGCTCTACGGAGCGCAAGGTTCGACAGTCACATCAGACGTGGTCGTCGCCGGGAGCGATGCCGAACCGATCAGTCGAATCGGCCAGCTGATGTGGCGCTACCATCCGGAGCAACGTCGCTACGAAGCATTCGCAGAAGGAGGGGGAAATATTTGGAGCTGTGAATTTGACGGCCAGGGTAGGCTTATCGCTGGCACCAACGACAACCATGTCGCGTCTTTCTACCTCCAAGGCGCATTCTATAAAAAGAACTTCGGCAAACACGGCGCGCTTTCGAATCCCCACGCCTACGACTATTTTCAAGGGATCCCTTCACCCGGACATCGACGGATTTCTAACGCGGTGGTCAAATACGAAGGAGCAACTCTGCCTTCGCGCTATGACGATTCGTTGATCTACCTCGGGACGTTACAGGGCCGAGTCGGCGCGCACCATCTGGACTTCGTCGGGCTCAACTATCAAGGAACCCCGATCGATGCGATGTTGGAAGCGGAGGACCGTTGGTTCCGTCCCGTCTATTTCGAGACCGGTCCCGATGGCGCACTCTACATCTGCGATTGGTATGACCAGCAGGTAAATCACTACCGGAATCACGAGGGGAAAATCAGTAAGATAGACGGCCGGATTTTTCGTCTTGGAGCGAAGGGGTCTCGTCCCATCGGACCCATTGATTTTAATGCGATCAGCACCGAGGAGCTCGTGGACGTTTTGAACTACCGTAACCGGTGGTGGCGTGAAACCGCCCGCCAGCAACTGCGATGGCGTCAAGACCGCGAGACGGTCATTCCACGGCTTAACGAAATACTGCGCTCCAACTCCGGCCAATACGCACTCGAGGCCCTGTGGGCTTTGAATCTGTTAGGCGCTTTCGATCAGACCGTATTCGACACAGCGATCGCCCACACGAACCCGGCAGTGAGAATGTGGGTTATCAGACTCGTAGGGGATCATGGGAACCCCACCTCCAATCAGGTCGATAAAATTGCCGCCGTCATTGTCCTTGAAACAACGCGGAAGTTTTAGGCCAAGCGGCCTCCAGCGCCGGACGACTGCCTGTGAAACCGGCCATGCGCCTCATTACGGCCCTGACTCAGCACGATATCGCGCAAATAAACTCCGACCTCGAACGCATGATTTGGTGGTCGACCGAACCTTTTTACAGCAGCGATCCGGACGAGGTGCTCGGGGTCCTCGTTGACTTGGCAAAGCATCGCTCCGACGAGCCGCTTCTGAGCTTGGCTCAATTCGTCATGCGGCGAATGGCCAGCGCCGGTGCACCCGCTGATTTGATTCGCTGCGCGAAGCTATTGAGGGTCGCTCAACATCCGGACTGGGAATCCTCTCTCGTGGCCGGTTTCGAGGAAGCGTTCAAAGGGCGATCCATGGCCGGCCGGCCACCCGCCTTGGTCGATCAATTAGTCACGACAGCCAAACCGCCGCTCTCCCTCTTGCTGAGGCTGGATACTGAAGCCCACCTGCCCACCGCATTGGCCGCACTGCAGTCCGCCGTGACCGAGCGAAATACCAAGATTCAGATTCTGGATTTTCTGAGTGAATCCAGAATTGATGACGCCCTTCCACTCATCATCAGCCTGTTAGAAACGGCCGACGAGGACCTTCTCCCCTCTCTTCTGGCGTCATTGCAAATTCACGAGAGTCCGGATGTCGCCCGGGCCGTCCTCGTAGAGCTTCCCCTCTGGAGCGATCGTGCCCGAGATGCTGCCGAGGGTCTGCTCACGAGCAGATTGGCATGGAGCAAGATTTGGGTTCATTCGTGGGACGCTGATCACGCCGAAAACGTCTCCATCAATGCCGTGGATCAACTTCGCCGTTTCGACGACCCCACGATTTCCGCAGCGCTGGACCAATGGATCGGCCGGGAGGAAACAAACACGGCTGAGGGATTTGATGCCGAGGTGGCCCGAGTAAGATCTATCATTTCGGCGCCCGGCGGCGATCCGGTCAAAGGTCACGGGCTCTACCAACAACGCTGTGCGACCTGTCACACATTGTTCGATCAGGGAGGTTTGGTCGGCCCCGACCTGACATACTATCAGCGGGATGATCTCGATTCACTCTTGCTCTCAATCGTTCACCCCAGCGCTGAGATTCGAGCCGGCTACGAGATGAGCTCCATTGAAACCACTGATGGCCGGCTACTTTCCGGTTTCCTTTCCCGCAACGCCGAGGATCTCGTCGGCATTCGCACAGTGGGCGGCAGCGAGACCATTTTGCAACGTGCCCAAATTACCCGACTGGAGATGCAGGATAGATCGCTAATGCCCGAAGCCTTGCTCGAGGGGATGGCCGACGAGGAGCTTCGCGATCTGTTTAATTATCTGCGTAGCCCTCAGCCGCTGAGTATTTCGAACTGAACCGAATCTACTCAGCAGCGGAAACTTTCATCGGCTTTCATATTGGCGGGACGCGTTCCCGCGGACTAGCGTTGGGTAGTTAACCCCCTCACCCATCCCTGCGATACCCCATGAGTGCTCCGCCCCATCATCGACTCAGCGAAGAACAGCAGCAGTTTTATCAAGAAAACGGATACCTGCTCGATCTGCCGCCCATCTACACCAAGGCAGAGATGCAGGCGATGAACACCGATCTCCCTCAGTTGTTGTCCCTCTTGGAAAACGGCGAGACGACCAAGGACATTCGGGAATGGCATGAAAAATCGACCTACCTGTTCGATATCTGCATGAACCCAAGAATCCTCGATCTGGTTGAGGGCGTGTTGGGTCCCAACTTCTATTGTTGGGCGAGTAATTTTTTCATCAAAGACCCCCACTCGGACTCTACGGTCGGGTAGCATCAAGACGCTTATTATTGGCCCATGACACCTCACCACTCGGTTACGATATGGTTGGCGTTCGACGACGTGGGCGAGGAAAACGGCGGCATGAAACTCCTGCCCGGATCGCACCGCGGCGGCATCATCAATCACCAACGCTCCCTGGAGACGAATTCAGTTCTTACTCTGGAACTCGCGGACGGCACGGACTTCCGTTCCGACGGAGCCGTGCAATGGAATCTGAAGGCCGGAGAATGTTCTCTCCACGACGACCGCGCCATCCATGGGTCGCCCGCCAATCCGTCCAATCGCCGTCGTGCCGGCCTCACGATTCGCTACTCGGGAACCGACGTTAAAAACGACCTCGCGGTGAACCCAAACTTCAGGGCCTACCATTGTCGCGGCGAAGACACCTACCGGCACAATCCTGTTGGAGAACCACCGATATCCCGCTTTGGTCGGCCCGATTTCAAACCGGTGAGTATAGAGGAAGCCGGTCAGTCTTAAGACGGCTCGGTAACGAGGCAGCAGCCCCCGCTGCCTGCTCGACCGGCGGCTGGATTCTGGTCGCCAATTCGATTCTTCGCGTTTGTCGTCGAGGTTGTGAGTGAGCCCACGTCGTTCTTCAAACGTATCTTCGATTTCGATGAGTCTTCAGTGGCTTGAAAAGAGCAACGACTCGCTCATCGATTCGCCATCGCTGAATCCGCTCCCATCAACGCCAGACTCCAGGTTTCAGGCATGGATTACCCCGCCACGTTGCTGGACCTTTCGAGCGTCGGTGCGGGACTCGCCATCGATGTTCCGGTGAAAATGCACCGCGGGTTGGCCTGCGAAATGACAATTTACGCCGAGGGGTTGGCCCTGCCGCTCGACGCACGGACGGCCCGCATTTCCGTCGGCTCCGACAACACCCAGGTCGGACTTGATCTGGCCGAGAACACCTACGCCCGTCGACGCAGTTGGATCCAAATTTTGGAACCTATCGCAATGGGCTCATTGCTAAAGCCTGCCGCCGACCGACTCAGCGATGACAGCGAAGCGGGTATCGCCACCTCTCGTTTTCTTTCCACCGCGTCTTCCTCCCTCACCGTATGGCGACATGAATCGGATCAATTGATCAACGGGTTCGAACTCTTCATCCAAAACTATTATATTCGCAGCGGCGCGACTCCGCCGGAATTGAAGTTCTATACCGAAGACACGCAGGACGACGCCAAGAAATCCAATTTCGGCCACCCCACACTTCGACTCTCATCCGAAGCCAACGCTGAACTCAGACGCCTCTACAACTGGATCGCACTGCACCTCTCCAAGGATTTACCCGAAGACGTCGTATCATTCATGCAGCGCTACCAGACCGAACTCGGAGCCGACGAAGGCGGAATAGGGAAAGCTAAATAGGATGCGTAGGATGTCGGGCGTAAAGCCCGACCCACATTTTCAATCCGTTGCCTCCTTGGTGGGTCGGGGTCGCGGGACACGATGGGTCCGGACTAATTCAGGTTCACGTTCTTCGGTGCACTGCCCACCCGCATCGATTTCCCTACGATCTGGTCGGGAGAATTTTCGCCAGCTTTGACCACAAAATTCCGGCCGGCCGGAGCACCGGGAGTGAATGATTTTCCACTAGCGCGCACGGTGTAGAGAATTTCGTCGGTATCGGCATCGATCAGCTGAACCACCGGATCTTCCACATCGAATGTCAACGCACCCAACTGCCCCCACGAAGGCGGGTTATAGTTGTCGAATTGAGAGATCGTCAGCGGCCAACCGGGATATTGCTCCGCCGAGGGGTTCGTGATGTCCACATTGCGCGGCCAACACTCCATCGTGATGTCACGGGTCTCGGTATTGATGCGCACGACGCCGTAGCCTGCCGCCCGGGTGTTCAGTAATTTGCCCGCCGGTAATTTCTCCGGATTTGCGGCGACGAAATTGGTCACCTTATTCGCAATCCATCCAAATGATCGCCCGTGTATTTCGCCGACCCCGGCTCGCGGTTCGCGCCCTCTTCGAACGGATCCCACCACCGCAGATAAAGATTCGCAATAGAGGGAACGCAGAATGACCAGATGGCATCGCGATGTTCATCGATGCCGTGGTGAAAAATCGTGGCGAGATGTTGATCCCCAGCATAGTGAAAAGCGAATGCACGACGCAATGATTCGAGGGCGCGATTACGACCCGCTTGAGGCCAACCATTGGAATCCATATCGGCATGGAGCCGACCGTTGGCATCGCCATGGATATGCGCACCGCCGGCGAAGATGGTCGCTGACAGCGCGACCTTCATATCCGCGTTTTGCCAATCCTGGGCCCACTCATCAATAAACTTAAGCTGACGATCGCCCAACAGGATGGCTCCTTCCACGTCGACGCTGGCGGGATCGTATTCCGGATTGCGGATATGGTCAGGACGCGGGCCTTGCTTCGGGACCCGACCGGCGGGACCGGTCTTGAACTTACGATCCTCCAAAATGGCAAAATCCACCCCACCCCAATTCAAATTGGTGAACCATACGCCTATGCCTTGCCCAATCTTGTGCGGGTCAACCGGATCCGGCAGATGGCTGGTCTGAGCTCGTTCGACTTCCTGCACATAAACATCCGGGCGAGAATACCCACCGTCCGAGGCTCCGCTGAGCGTGGATATCTTACCACTCTCGCCCCACAGATTCGGCTGCCCGGCATCGTGATCATCCGGCAGACAGATCGTCGGACGGTCTTTGATAATTTCGCCAAAATCCCGACCAAACTTCAACCAACCCGCGTAGTGTTTATAATGATCGTAAACCTGATCGCCGGAGAAAAAGAGCACATCCGCATCCACCCGTTTGACGTTATCGATAATATCCTGCCTAGAAATATCGCCGCCGTGCCGGGGCTGAATGGAGTTGCCGGTGAATCCGGCAACTACCAACTCCTGCTTATCAACGGGATTGCGCCGAACCGTGCCACCATAAGACGCGGTCGCACCATGGAGCACGCGATAGGCGTGTGACTTGGTTTCGTCCCAGTTCTCAACTCGAAATGGCGCGGTCCAGCCCGGTCGAATGGCTTCGGCGCGTGCGACCTCGACCCATTTCCCATTTTTCGAAACCTCTAACCGCACCGTTTTGGTTTCGCCATCCGGGATGGGATAGAGTTGCGCTGTTAGTTTGAGCGTTCGGTCCGAAACCGTATACAGGGCAAAACAGATGATATCCTTCGGCGCTACCTCGGGAATCGTCAGGAGTGCGCGACCATTTCGCGCTGCGGGGGTGGGGTTTGGCTGATTTTGGGCCGAGGCGGTGAAGGCAAAAAATGCAATCGCAACCAAGAGCGTGAGGTGGGTCCTTAAGGGCATAACTCTTTGCTATCGCGAGACGACGAATTGAACAGCCAAAAGGTTCCTGCCGCTCCACCTATCTCGCGGAAATACCTTCGTCGCCAGCAATCGCTGACGGTGCTTGAGGTGTCTCGGCCGGTTTCTGCCACAGCAAATACAAGAAGAGAGGCAGCAGAAAATGAGGTGCCCTGAGCACGGCTTCCTGGAGATACTGATCCGCCCCCCAATAGTTCAGGCTCACCGACATCCCCGCGACGGGTCGCGCCAATGCGGTGACGAGTCCCCAGATTGCCCCATATGCTGCCGCCGCAGTTCGAAACCGTGGGATGAAGATTCCTATGCAGATCACAAAATCCAAAATTCCCGCCACGCGCAGAATCATATTCGCGGACTCATACTCCACCCCCAGTATCACCGAAATCATGGCGTGAAAATTTCCAGGGGTTGGCAACCACCCAACGGCATAGCAGCCATGGCCGGCGAACGTCGCGATGAAGCCAACTATCGCCACCCCAACCGACACCCGATGCCGAACGCCCAGCTTCAGTACGAGGACCAATACCGCGGGGCTTAGCATTTGCGCACCATATTCGAGGAACATCGGAATCTGACGTTGCGCGATCAGAAATTTCGCGAAGGCCAACACGATCAACAGACCGCTACCACCGAACAACACAGCCATCTGTCTCCGGGATCTAGACCGCACCGAAAAAGCGCAGACGGCGCACAGTAGATAGACCACACCCAACCACCAAAGTGCTCGCTGGATAATACCGTCATTCGAGCCAGACCCCACAAATGCGTGCCAATCCACGCCGAGCCGTTCGAACCAGGAAAACGTTTCGGGACTCCAAAGCAGCACCCCGTAGGGGCCTTCCCAATACAAATGAACCCAAGTCCACCCTAAAAGACACAGTCCCGCACTCAGGCGAAGAGTCGGAATCAGAAACGCTTCGTGCCGGGAGGATAACATTTCCACTCGAAGCGACACTAACCACGCAAACACCGCAACACCGCAGCTCGGTGATGATACGTCGATCGGCCCTCTTTTACTCGGTTTGGAAGATCCCGATAAACTGCTTCGGCACGATCGAGGCGGTGCGGGTATTCCGACGGGTGAGAATCTTCTTCGCCCACGCTTCGACTTCCTCGAGTGTGATCTCGTCGACCAACCCGGCATGGAGAGCCTGGAGCTCAGCCACGGAGTCGGGGCGCTCTTGGGCGCGAATCAAACTTTGCAGCAGATAGTTGTTATCCTTCCAAGCCCGCCTGATCTGACTGGAAAGGATACCGCGGGCACCGACAAACTCGCTCTCATTAATTCCTTTGCGAGAGAGTTCGGTGGCGATGTCTTCAACCATGCGAGCGATACGCGTCGCCTCAGCTGAAGCGCAATCCACCGTGGCGGTGAGCATGCTGAACTCGGCGAATCCGTCATAGGCTTTGTAGGAGGCCATGGGGCTGTAGGCGAGGCCCATTTCGTTACGGATTTCACTCCGGATATGAAGCTCCAAAATCTTAGCCAAAAGGTAGACCGCGCCCCGATCCCGGGTGGTGAGTTCTTCCTCTACCGGCCAATGCCCCATGGCGACAGCGAGATGGCTTTCGCCGACAAATTCGATTCGTTTGAACCCTGGAGGTGCCGCAATTTTTACCGGCTTGGGAGTCGTGCGGGTGGTTTTCTCTTCCGCCCGCGGAGCAAGCGCCCCGAGTGTTTTCTGCACGGACGCCAACGTTTCATCCACATCGATGTCACCGACAATCGTGACCTCCACATACCCCTGCGACAGAGGTTTCTCCAGCCAACGTTTGACGTCGATCGAACTCAGTCCGACGTAATCGACAAAGTTACCATTGGTAAAACGAGCATCTCCTTTGAAAAGGTGATCCATCAGATCACGCATGCCTTCTTGCATACCTACCGCCGAGGAGGCACGGGAAACCGTGGCCTGCATCTTCTGGGAGCGATGCACGTAAGTGCCAAACTTCGGTTTGAACAAATACTCCGTGACCACCCCGAGGAAGGCAGACAAATCCTCGGGTTCAGCTATCCCCGTGAAAGTAAATGCGTCATGATCATCCACCCCGAAATCGAAGCCCAAAAACTGAGATCCGATGATCTCGGCCATGTCATCGGCCATATAGTGAGCCGTGCCGCTGGCGAACAGGGTGCGCAACCCAAACTCCTTCAATGCCGGCTTGTTTCCGGGCATATCAACGAGACCGGCCCCCACGCGAACTACCGCGTGAACCACCCCGGGCTCAAACGGTGTGGACACCAAGTTTAACCGCACTCCATTGCTCAACCGATACAACTTCGCTCCGACTTCCGGCAACTCCTGAACCAATTCGGATTCCGCGGGCTCCCCCCACTCCTTCATCTCAAACTTGTGTTCCTCTTGCGTGGAAAAGAGCAAGGGCTCGGGGTCAACTTTTCGATGCTTCTCGAGCTCGGTAAGAATCTCCGCTGGCTTCAATTCTTCAACGAGGTCACCACTGAAATGCAGGACCATTTCATTCAGATTCCACACCCGCCGGAAACTCTCGGTAAGTTGCTGGGCCGTCACCCCCCGCAACCAATCGCGCCGCCACACGATCTCCATAGTCGGACCAATGAAAACCTGATGTTCCACGATCGAATCGAGCAACTTCTGGGAAACTTGGTGAGGATCACTCCGGGGCACCAGATCCACCATCAACTCTGCCATCCGAAGTTGGCGTTTTCGGGCGGACTCCAATTCGTCCTCTTTGAACCCAAATTCGTAGGTTGCCCGCACCATTTCATCCAAGGCTTGCAGATGGATTGTCCACGCCTCGCCCCCAGTAGAAACCCGCGCCATCGCCGCCCGGTTTCCCACCAACCTCTCGAGCCGCGCGCCACCTCCGGGCGTATTGAGCATCCCGGATTGGAGACGCTCGTTGAGCAAAGAAAGGGAGAACGCTTCTGCAAACTCCGCGACCCGTGCCTTCCTCGAATCGGGCTCCAACTGAGCGGTCTCCACCGATCCCATCATAATCTGGGTTGAGCCGATATTACTGATCCGAAAGGTCTCGGCCCGGATTGAACCTTCGCCAACCAACCTGCCGAGATTTCGAGCCGGCGGAGGAGTAGCCGGACGAGTCATTGAGCCGAAGCGATCGCCGATGAGTTTTTTCATCTCCGCCAAATCAAAATCTCCCGCCCCCACGACCACCATCAAGTCCGAACGATAGTAGCGCTGGTAAAAAGTCCGAAACTGCTCCAGCGAAAGGGCCGCCACACTGTCGTAAGAGCCTCCCGGTGACCGATCGATGAATGTAAGTCCTTCGAAGAGGGTCTCCATCGAATCAAATTGGCCTTTCGCTCCGATATTATCCCGCCCACGAAGTTCGCTAAGAATGACGCCCCGTTCTTGTTCGATTTCCTCCGCAGTGAAACGCACGCCATCGGCGAAGTTGCGAAAGAGTTCCAAACCCCGGTCGAGCAAGGGTAAGGAGGCTTCGCGGAAATCCAGCGTGTAAGCCGTATGGTCAAACGAGGTAACAGCGTTGATATCGCTACCAAACTCAATCCCCAGTTCGTGGAAGAACTGTTCCATCTCATCGGCCGAAAAGGACTGATTACCCCGGAAGGCCATATGCTCCATGAAGTGAGCAAGCCCCCGCTCGTCATCGGCCTCATCCATCGAACCGACGAGCACCAACAGTTGCAGCGTGGCCGCCCCGGGAACCCCGTCGTGAGGCATGAGCGCGTAGCGGAATCCATTGTCGAGTTGCCCCCACTCCACCGCCGCGTGCGGAGCAAGGTCGCTCTCACTGTGCGCCCAAATCCCCTGACGTGGAGCATCTTGCGCCAGCGAACCAAGGGACACGACGGACACGGCAAGTAGCACGATAAAACTCCGGGGGATCATAAAACGCATCAAGTTCAACGAAACCCAACCTTCCGCTCCCGTAAAGCTCCGTCGGGTATTGGATGGAGAGATGCCTCAAGCTCGAAAAAATGAGTTCGTGCTGATTCTCGAGACCCCTCAACTTCTAAGATCTCCCTAGATGCCCCAAATGTTATTTCTTCGATCACGCCTCGCTTCAGTCTCCCAATTCCTCCTAACGGTTCCATTTATCGCTACGATCGCGGCGGCGGAACCGGCGGATCGCCCTAATTTCGTCTTCTTTCTGGTGGATGACCTCGGTTGGGCCGATTTGGGAATGAACGGCAGCACATTTCACGAAACGCCTCATATCGATCAACTGGCCGAGTCGGGCATGCGCTTCACCTCGGGATATGCGGCCGCCTCAATTTGTTCGCCCACTCGCGCGAGCATTATGACCGGTCGCCACCCCGTGCGGGTGAACATCACCGATTGGCTGCCTGGCATGGGCCACGACCGCGCCTACAACCCGCGATTCCTGCACATCGACGATGCTAACGAGATGGCCCTGGAGGAGGTCACCATCGCCGAGGTGCTTAAGGAGGCGGGTTACGCGACGTTCTTCGCTGGCAAATGGCACCTTGGTTCCGAGGGATTCCTTCCCACTGATCAGGGCTTCGACATCAACATCGGCGGCCATGATCGGGGCTCACCTCCCGGCGGCTACTACGCCCCGTGGACCAACCCCTATCTGAAAGCCAAAACGGAAAACGAATACCTCACCGAGCGTCTGACCCAGGAATCGGTCAGTTTCCTAGAATCACAGGATGGCGACGAACCGTTCCTGCTCTACCTGTCCTACTACAACGTCCACACCCCGATTCAGCCCTACCAAAAGCGAGTCGGTCACTACGAGGACAAGGCGGAGGAAATGTTTGCCGGAGAAACCCCGACCATCGCGGAACGCCGCGGCACTTCGCGCGGGCGCCAAGATAGCCCTGACTACGCCTCCATGGTTGCCGCCGTCGATGACAGTGTGGGCGAGATCCTAAAATCCCTCGGCTCCCTCGGGCTCGACGAAAACACCGTGGTGATCTTCTTCTCCGACAATGGAGGCCTCACCACCCTGAACGGGCGGCTCGCTCCCACCAGCAATCTCCCGCTGAGATCAAGCAAAGGCTGGCTCTACGAAGGAGGCATTCGCGAACCGATGATCGTGCGTGCTCCCGGAGTCACTGAACCCGGTGCGGTTTCCGATACACCGGTGGTGAGCATGGACTTTTTTCCGACCATGCTCGACCTCGCCGGACTTCCCCGCCGTGGGGATCTCCATGCCGACGGCGAAAGTCTGCTACCGATCCTACGGGGAGAACAAACCACCCAAACCGACCCCATCGTCTGGCACTACCCGCACTATCATGGTTCGACCTGGACTCCAGGAGCAGCCATTCGCGATGGCGATTGGAAGCTCATTGAGTTCTACGAATTCGACGAGGTGGAGCTCTACAATCTGCGCGAAGACATCGGTGAACAGACCAATCTCGCCTCATCGTATCCGGCCATAACCGCCGAACTCCAACGCCGGCTACGGAACTGGCAAGCCGCTATGAATGCTCAGATGCCCGAGCCCAACCCCGCCTACGACCCAAGCGCTCCGTTCCTGCCCCGGGAAAGTAAGCCCTTCCCTCAAAACCCACTTCAATGGACTCCCCTACTTAGCAATTGTGTCACCATAATGGTGACACAATTATAGGATCGGGTTCCGACTCGTCGAAGAGACCCGTCTCTTCGAGCGTGGTTTAACTCAATTACTCCGCAAGCAGGCGGCGGAGGGTTTCGTCGACCAGCTTGGGGTTGGCATTGCCGCGGGAGGCTTTCATGACCGGGCCATTAAAGGCGTTGATGGCGCTTTCTTTTCGACCGAGGAACTGCTCACGAACGATTAACGCGGGGCGGCGTTCGCTTTCAAAGGATGCAACAATCGAAATCCATGGAAAACCAAAAAGCCTCCAAGGCCAAAGTATACCCCTAGAGCAACAAAGATGTTAGGCGGCACTCGAAACGAATCAGTGACTGAGACGTTCTGACCAAATGGCCTAGAAAGCGAAAAAAGCAGGGCTGCCTCTCCTACGAATGGAGCATCTTTGACCGCTAAAAACCGTGGAATGAGCATCGAACCATTAGGCAGAGGCCAGCTAGCAACCATCGCTTGGGCCGTCAGCGGCCAAGCGTGGTCAATTCTTCCCTGAGTTCTTGCTGCGCCCAGCCCAAAAGTTGTGGCGGCGGTGCCAATACCCGCCAAAGCAGGCACGATATCAATCGGGTAACACTGCCCGGGATAGTCATCCAACAAGCCGTGAGGCGACTGATCCAGTTCGCGCATCAAACCCGTCGCCTGCTCACGCAGCATCGATTCGAATCGGTCACTCCCGGTAAGCGCCTGATAGGATCTGAATCCGGTGATCAACAACATGCGATAGAACAAATTCTCCCGTTGAAGGTAGTCATCGCCCCAATACTGGCGGACCCAAGTCGCGTGCTCCGTGTCGGCCAACAAATCAGCCGCAGCTTCCACTGCGGCAGAGGACCACTGCATGGGCGGTTTACCTTTATTCGTAGGATCCCGATCCCAATCAGATTGGAGTGCTTCGGTCGTCCAAAGGAAAAATACTGCCGAAAACAGAGGCCATTCAGTTCCGGCCACACCCAATTCCGACAACCCGAGAGAAGCTCTGCCGGAGTCCAGACGTTTTTCGATCCAACGCTCAAATTTGGGAGCGAGATTGCGATGACTTCGAAAAACAAAACTCGGAATATCTCCAGAACGAACGGATGAACTCCACAAATCCAGTGAAATTTGACAGCCCGGTATAAGGAAAAACCAACTGCCGATCGTAATTAGAAAGACCGCACGGAATAGCCGAAATCTTGCAGATAATTCCGGTGCCATGAAATCGAATGGATAGAGTTTTTTCTACTCCGCCAACAATCGGCGGAGTGTTTCGTCGACGAGCTTCGGGTTGGCTTTGCCGCGGGAGGCTTTCATCACGGGGCCCTTGAAAGCGTTAATGGCGCTTTCTTTTCCGCCGAGAAATTGTTCACGGGCTTTGTCGTCTCCGGCGATGGAATCACGGCACCATTGCTCCAGCTCGTCGGAATCGGTGTCGTCTTTCAGTCCTTTGCGTTCGACCACTACAACCGGAGCTTCTCCGGAAGCGAACGTCTCGGTAAAGACCTCGCGGGCGATCTGCTTGGTGATCGTTCCGGCCTCGATCAGACCGACCAGCTCTGCAAGATGGGCAGGCGTGAGTTTCGAATCCGCCAATACGGTCTGAGCCGCGCCGAGTTCGCGCAGGAGATCGTTGGTAATTAAATTTCCCACCGCCTGAGCCTGACCTTTGCCCGCGATCGCCACGGCCGCCTCGAACCAATCGCTCAGTTCACGGTCTGGAATGAGCACGGATGTAATCGTGTAGGGGAGATCGTAATCGTCCATGAACCGACGCTGCTTATCAAAAGGACGTTCGGGACATTCCGATTCGATTCGACCCTTCCACGCGGAATCAACGCGCACAGGCATCAGATCGGGATCTGGGAAATAACGATAATCGTGCGCATCTTCCTTGGTGCGAAGCGACTGGGAGGTGCCGGTAATGCCGTCAAAATCGCGGGTCTCCTGCACAATCGGGCCTCCCTTTCTGAGCACGCTGTGTTGGCGTTTAATCTCATGATTAATGCCGTCCCGAACGTAAGAAATGGAATTAAGATTCTTGAGCTCCACTTTGACGCCCAACTCTTCCTGTCCCACCGGTCGAATTGAGATATTGGCGTCGCAGCGCAGCTGCCCTTTCTCCATGTCACAGTCGGAAATTCCGGCATATACCATGGTGGTGCGTAACGTGGTGAGATAGGCGTAGGCCTCCTCGGCAGATTGCAACGCCGGATCGGAGACAATCTCCATCAGCGGCGTGCCGGCCCGATTGTAATCCACCAAAGAGTCGTTCGTTCCGTGATTCAGTTTGCCCACATCTTCTTCCAAATGAATGCGGGTCAGAGGGATTTTCTTGTGTTCCCCCATAACGTTGCGCGCCTCACCGGGCAGCTCGATCTCCACGTAACCGCCATTGCAGATCGGCTGATCGAACTGGGAGATCTGATAGTTTTTGGGAGAGTCCGGGTAAAAGTAGTTTTTGCGATCCCACTTGCAGACGTCAGCGATGTCACAATGCAGCATGAGGCCCGCTTTGATGATGGCATCCAAAGCCGCCTTGTTCATGACCGGCAACGCGCCGGGCAGAGCGAGCACGACGGGATCTGTCAGGGTGTTTTCATCATACCCATAGCCCTGCCCTACCCGGGTAAATATCTTGGAGGCAGACTTAACCTGCACGTGGACTTCAAGTCCGATAACAACTTCGTAGTTCATTATTTTTCTAAACCACGAAATACACGAAAAACACCAAAACGGGTTTCAGGCCGGACAGTTTTCGTGTGATTCGTGTATTTCGTGGTTAAAATTTTTTAGAGATTTGGGAGCCTAGTCGTCCAGTCGTGGGCGGTGTCGTAGGCGTGGGCGATGGCGAGAAGATTGGCTTCTTGATACGGTTGACCGATCAATTGGAACCCGATCGGTAAACCGGATTCACTGAAGCCTCCCGGCATCGAAACACCGGGAAGTCCGGCAAGATTAACGCTCACGGTGTAGATGTCCTGCAGATACATCGAGAGCGGGTCCGCGGTTTCCCCAACTTTGAACGCCGGAGTCGGCGTGGTAGGCGTCAACACGGCGTCGACATCTTGGTAGGCATTCAGAAAATCCTGGCGGATCAAGGTGCGGACTTTTTGCGCCCTCAGATAGTAGGCGTCGTAGTAACCGCTCGAGAGCACGTAGGTGCCGAGGATGATCCGACGTTTCACTTCGTCGCCGAACCCTTCGGCCCGGGATTTGAAATAAACGTCCTCCACCGATTTCGCATCAGCCGAGCGATGGGTGTAACGCACCCCATCGTAGCGGGCCAAGTTCGACGAGGCTTCGGCCGTGGCGATAATATAATACGTGCTCAGGCAATACTCGGTATGCGGCAAGGATACCTCTTTGATCTCACATCCTTGTTCGCGGTAAAACGCGATCGCCTTCTCGACGGCGGCTCCCACTTCGGGGTCGAGACCTTCGCCAAAATATTCCTTCGGAATACCCAGTTTCCACGGTCCCTTTCTCTCGGTCAACGCGGCGCGATAATCCGGAATAGGGGTTTTGAATGACGTCGAGTCGCGTTCGTCGTGACCCGCAATCGCTCCGAGCATGACGGCCGCGTCTTCGACCGAGCGGGTGAACGAACCGATTTGATCCAGAGACGAGGCGTAGGCGGCCAGCCCAAAACGGGATACCAAACCATAAGTGGGTTTCAGTCCCACCACGTTGCAGAACGCCGCGGGCTGACGAATGGAACCACCGGTGTCGGAGCCCAGTGTGGCAATGGCTTCGCCGGCCGCGAGTGCGGCCGCGCTGCCCCCGGAACTACCACCCGGAACGCGGGAAAGATCGTAGGGGTTGCTAGTGGTTTTAAAGGCCGAGTTTTCGGTCGACGAACCCATGGCAAACTCATCGCAGTTCGCCCTTCCCCAGAGCACCGCACCGGCGTCCTTCAGCTTGGTCGTCACCGTGGCATCGTAGGGCGATACAAACTTCTCCAGCATCTTGCTACCCGCCGTCAGGGGCTGATCACGCACCGCGATCACATCCTTCATGGCGATCGGCACGCCGTCCAAGGGGCCCCGGGATTCGCCGGCGGCACGACGCGTGTCCGCGGCCTGAGCCTGAGCCAGCGCGTCAGGCACATCCGTGGAGATGAACGAATTGACGCGATCGTCAACGGCTTGGGTTTGGTCGATCACCGCCTGGGTGACTTCGACCGACGAAACCGAACCCGTGGACAATTGATCGGCGACCTCGGTGAGGGTTTGAAATGGGAGTGATTGAGCCATGCTGGTTTACTCCACAACCTTGGGAACCGCGATCATGTTGTCGCGTTGCGCGGGGGCGTTTTGCAGGGCGGCTTCGGCGGACAATCCGGCCTGGGCGACATCATCAGCCCAAACATTCTCCACCGCGAAGGCATGAGCGCTGGGTTCGACGCCGGTCACGTCAACTTGCTTGAGTTGTTCGATGTGCTTAAGCACTCCCGCCAACTGCGCGGAATACTCCGCTTTTTCGGCGGGAGAGAGAGCGATGCGGGCGAGTTTCGCCACGCGGTCTATGTTAAGGTCTGGAGTGTCGGCCATTAAGAACCCAGAACGTTCAACTCCCGTCAACTCCTTGGCAACCGACAATGTTTACCGCCGGTATCATTGCCTGAGCCCGAGGAAAAATTCACCAAGAACTGCGGACTTTGGTCAATCACTCCCCTTCGCCCGGTGCGAAGCCATCGGTAGTGCCGGATTGAACATGATAGCGTCCCGTTCGGGTTGGTCACGACCACCGAGTCCGGATTGCGTAGGGTGAAAATCCGTTCCGCACCCGCTCCCCCGAAGGCTCCCGTGCCGAAGTCGATCACGTCGTCCGCGACGATCGGGGTTCCCGCCGGATGCTCGATAACAAGCGTCGAGGCGCGATCAACGATGGCAATGGAGTGCGCACCGATTCCATCGGCCAGCGCCGCGACCGTTCGGCCCACGAAGGGATTGCCAGTCCCCGCCATCGTGACCGCCACCGGCAACGCACTGTCCACCTCGGAACCATTGCCCAAAAGACCATTGTCTCCCGCCCCCCCCAAGCCACGAGGGACCCATCATCCAGCAGTGCCGAGCTTACGGCGGAGCCAGTCGCGAAATCGTTGATCGTCCGGCTGGCCAGTGCACTTTCGCCGACGGTGGGGTGTTCACCAGCACCGGCACGGTGCGGTCGGTCGTCGTCCCGTCACCGAGTTGCCCGTGGCGGTTGTCTCCCCATGCGACCACGGTGCCACCATCGCACAACGCGATACTGTGGAGGGCCCCCGCCGCAATCGACCGAATCGGGACGTAACGGGGATCGAGTCCCGTGTCGCTGTTCACCGTGACCGGGAGGCTGCACTGCGTGGAAGAACCATCGCCCAACTGCCCCTGCGAGTTTCGTCCCCATCCCACCACGGTGCCATCCGAACACAAAGCCATGCTGTGCTGGGCTGGGCTCCGGCGGCGACGGCTTTGACCCGCTTGCCAGCCAAGGCGCTGACTCCAGCCTGGCGGCTCACCCACCCCGGCTCCGCCCGTTGCGTCGTCGTGCCATCACCGAGCTGACCAAATTGATTATCCCCCCCAAGCGACAATCGGGTGCAGTTCGACAACTTCAAGACCGTTGAACACAGTGGTCGCTACCGGATCAAGATCCGCGCCACCGGCATGGACCGCACCCGCTACCCCGAAAAATCCACCGGACGTTATCACGATGACCCGATCAATCTGCGGGTGCATTTCGGCGACGAAATCCGCGACTTCGACCTGCCGGACAATAAGATTCACGAAGTGGTCATTGACAAGTGGTTGACCGCCGGAACCCGGATCGAGATCTCGTATCCCACCGACAGGCTGAAACAGATAGGAAACGGTAATTTCAAGTTTCAGTTCCGCATCGCTCACGACTACATAATCGAACACGACAAGAAACTCTATGAATACGTGGTCCGAGAGGAAGTGCCTCTCGCACGTTTCCGCGGCGACATGCCATCCCATTGGGTTCATTGGGTCAAATATTGGCAGGGGCCTCGCCCCCGATTATTCAACGCCGATGTGGAGGGACCGATCTACGAAAGTTGGCCTTCCACCCGTCAGCAAAAGTTAGTGGGCGAATACCCTAAGATCGATGACGCGGTTGAAATCCTGACCCCGATCGCGGCACGGGCGTGGCGGCGGGATGTGCTGGCCGGAGAGCTCGATTCCATTATCGCCATGATGAAGGGGATCGAAGCTAAACAAGGCACGCTAACGGCGTTCAAAGAGGGGATTGTAGCGATCATGGTGTCGCCGTCATTCCTGCTCGCCAACTCTCCCGAAGGAATAGATCAGGATCGTTTTTCCAGCAAGTTGAGCCTCTTTCTGCAAAGTTCGATTCCCTCCCCTAATCTTCGCTTAGCGGCGCGATTCGATATGCTGAATGACTTCTACGGAGTGCGAACGGAAGTGACCCGCCACTTCGAATCCGGGGCAGCCAATCCCTTTCTGGAGGAGTTCCCTTACGCGTGGCTGCAACTGGATCGGATCAACTTTATGGCACCCGACCCGGACCATTTCCCCATCTACAATCGAAAGGATGTGAGTGAGGACATGATCGAAGAGGCCGTGATGTTCTTCCAGCACGTCGTGGATAAGAATCTTCCCATCACCGAATTCATCAGCGCCGACTATTCGTTGATCAATACCGATCTAGCTGAGGTTTACGACGTCAAGCGTGTCCCGCAGGATTCGCGACTTCGGCAACACTGGTTCAAAGATAGGCGACGCGGCGGCATCTTGGGGATGGGAGCATTCCTCACCCTTACCGCAGACAGCCTGGGAACTTCGCCGATCCATCGTGCGATTTATGTGATGGAGAATCTAATGGGAATTCATCCCAACCCGCCCCCTCCAAATGTCGACATCTCGGAACCCGATGTGCGGCAGGCCAAAACGATCAAAGAGATCCTCGCCGCCCACACCGAAGAAGAGACCTGTGCCTCCTGTCACCGCAGCATTGATCCTTACGGCTACGCCTTTGAAAACTTTGATCCCCAAGGCCGCTGGCGCGAGGCCTACACCATGCAAATTGCGAAGAAACCCGCGCGGGCTGAGTTGAAGCGAATTGCGGCGGAGGACAAAAAATTGGCAGCCATGGGAATGCCGTCTTTGCCGAAGCCTTGGGAAAACAAACCCATTCCCGTTGATGCGTCGGAAATTTTCCGTAACGGCGACTCCTACGACAACATTCGCGTGTATCGAAAGCTGATGAACAGCCCGACAAACCAACGCCGTTTTGTCCGGTGTTTTATCACGAAACTTCTGACCTACGCCAACGGTGTGGAGCCCGAGAGTTATTGGGAAATTGAAAAACTCGTCGAACGCTCGGCGGAAAATGACTACCGTATTGTCGATACCATCGCAGTCGTCATCGACAGTCCGTTGTTCCGCGAATCAGGAGCGTCAACTCCAGATCCCCCAGCTTGGTTGCGATGAGCAAATAAAGCCTTCCGTATGCACGGACCATGTGGGTCGGGCGTTACTCCCGACAAGCTTCCACAGGATGGAAACACAGCTCGACTACTGCCGGATTTCGTAGCCGACTTTGGCTGAGATTTTTTCGAGCAAGGCGCTAAACGTTTTGTTCACTTCGCTGTCCTTCAAGGTGCGATCGGCGGCCCGGAATTTGAGCGTGAAGGCTAGGCTCTTGGTTCCTTCGGGCAGTCCTTTGCCTTCGTAGACATCAAAGAGATTCACGTCCTCCAGCGCGAAGGACTTGGGCGTTACATCGCGGGCTGCCTTGGAGAGGTCTTTGAGCACTTCACCGGCGGTTGCGCTTTGCGGCACGATTAACGCCACGTCGCGTAAGGCGGCGGGCTGCAGCGAGAATGGCTGGAAACGTTTCCGTTTGCCACCGCTTTTCAAGCGCTCCGGTAGGATCGCGAAGATTCCTGCCAAGACCTTGCCCTCGATTCCACGCGACTTAAGGCCAGCGAGATCCAGCATGCCGAAGCGAGCCTTCCAGCCGTATTTCATGTCACCTTGCAACGTGTGTTGCCCATCCTGCCATCCCGCGCTAGCGGGACTATCATCGGACAAATGAGGTTGGCGCGACAGGTCGACCCCGGCATTTTGAGCCACGGTATCGATCAATTGTTTGGTCGTGTAGAAATCACTCGATTCGCGCTCTTTCCAGGCCGAAGTGTTGTCGGCCGCGATCACGAACCCCACCGCAGCACATTCAACTACTCCGTCGTTTTGGGGAATGAAAACGCGGCCCGCTTCGAACAATCGGGACACGGCGTTTCCGCGGGATTGATTCAATTTCAGAGTATCAAGCAGGCCGCCAATAATTGAAGAACGAAGGTGGGACTGATCTTCCACAAACGGATTATCCAAGCCGAGCGGCTGAACCGCCGGCTCACCCGACCAAGCATTTATATCCGCCGCGGATCGCAGTGAATACGTCACGCACTCATTGAAATTCTGGCCGATCAAGTATGCCCCGGCCCGCCGATTAAATTCTGCGACCGGATCGTCGTTGGCCAGCAATCCGGGACCCGTAACCGTGGTAGCGGGGATTTTGGCGGTGCCGTGCACACGGAGGATTTCCTCGACCAGATCGATCGGTCGATCCAAGTCGTTTCGCCAACTAGGAATACGAACGGTCCACGCCACTCCGGCCTCGCCTTTTTCTTCGCGAATAATCAGGAGATCCAAGGCTTCCAAAGCACTGCGTTGATCTTCGTCGGAAACATCAAATCCGAGCCGCGATCGGACCCATGAGGGGCTGACCGTGACTTCTCGTTCCCAAGGCACGTCGTTGCCCACTCGCAGCGTCGGACCGCAAAGCATGCCTCCGGCAGTTTCAAGAATGAGAGCGATCGCGCGGCTGGTGGCTTCCGGCACAGAGTGCGCGTCGATACCCCGTTCGAAGCGATAAGAAGAATCCGAGCTCAATCCCAGCGCCCGCGAGGTGGCCCGCACAGAGAAGCGACGGAAGACCGCCACTTCGAGCACGAGATCGGTGGTGCCTTCATCAACGCCGGAGTTTTCACCGCCCATAATTCCGGCCACCACGACGGATTTTTCGGCATCGGCGATGACCAGCATCTCAGTAGTAAGCTGGCGTTCTTTTTCGTCCAATGTGGTAAGTGTCTCTCCTTCGTTTGCACGACGCACGATGATGGACGGGCCGGCCAACTTCTTGGCATCAAACGCATGCATCGGCTGGCCATATTCGAGCATCACGTAGTTGCCAACATCGACGAGATTGTTGATCGGTCGCACACCCACAGCGGAAAGTCGTTCCTGTATCCAGCTTGGGCTTGGACCCACTTTGACTCCGGATATGACCGAAGCGGAATAGAGCGGACAATCGTCGGCGTGATCAACCCGAAGATCTCTGAGCAGATCGGGCCGAGCCGCCTCTGCTCCCGCGTGATTCACATTGGGGTAAATGAGTTCGCGGCGGAACCATGCGGCGAGTTCCCGAGCGACGCCAAGATGGCTTTGGCAATCGGGACGATTGGGCGTGATCTCAATATCGAACACCACGTCACCATCGGGTAGCGCGTCGTTGATCGGTGTGCCTACATCGGGACGGTCGTTTAAGATAAGTAGCCCGGAATGATCTTCACCAATGTGGAGTTCCTTGCCGGAGCACATCATGCCTTCGGATGCTTCGCCGCGAATCTTAGACGGCTTGATTTTGAAATCTCCGGGCAGAATCGCGCCGATCAACGCGACCGGGACCCGATCGCCGATCTGGTAGTTCTGCGCGCCACAGACGATTTGTTTGGTGTCGCCGTTGGCTTCACCTACTCCGACGCTACAAATCGAAAGACGGTCGGCGTTGGGGTGTTGGTCACGAGTGAGGATTTCGCCCACAACGACGTTTTCGAGCTGAGGCGCTCCGGTGGATTCAACGCCCTCAACCTCGAAACCAAGGAAGGTGATCGCCTCAGAAATTTGTTCGTCAGTCAGACCGGTAAGGTCGACGTAATCTTGCAGCCAGTTGCGGGAAGTTTTCACGAGTATAAAATAGAATTATTCAACCACGGATGGACACAGATGAACACGGATTAATCCGCTGTCTGCTCTTACTAAATCTGTGTTTATCCGTGTTAATCTGTGGTTAAATGAATGCTTTGCCCCTCAGCCGAATTGGTGGAGGAAACGCAGGTCGTTTTGGTAGAAGTAGCGGATGTCATCTATGCCATACATCATCATGGCGATGCGTTCGATGCCCATGCCGAAGGCGTATCCACTCCATACTGACGAGTCGTATCCAACGTCATCAAACACAGCGGGATCCACCATGCCACAGCCCATGATCTCTACCCACTCCTTATTCACCTTGGGCAAGTGTTTGGCGGAAAGATCAACTTCGAAGCTGGGTTCGGTGTAACCGAAATAATGGGGACGGAAGCGAACTTTGGTATCGGAGCCCAACAACGACTTCAGAATATAGTCCAGCAGCGCCTTCAGATCCTTCACGGTGACATTCTTGTCCACATAGAGTCCTTCCAGTTGGTGGAAGTTAGCCGAGTGGGTCGCATCCACGGTATCGCGACGGTAGACGCGGCCGGGGGAAACGATACGAATGGGAGGTTCCCCTTTCAGCATCGTGCGTATCTGCACCGAAGACGTGTGGGTGCGAAGCAGGTATTTTTCGTTCTCCACCTTTTTGGCGACGTTGTTGAACTTCGCCTTTTCCGGGAAATAAAACGTATCCTGCGGATCGCGGGCGGGATGAGTCGCCGGCGTATTCAGGGCATCGAAACAATAATACTCGGTTTCGACCTCCGGGCCTTCCACGACGGTGAAGCCCACCTTCTTCAGGATGGAATTCAGTTCCTCGCGCACGAGCGTAAGCAGGTGCCGGGTGCCAGCTACCGGATCAGGTGACGGCAAAGTCGGGTCTACGGCCGGTCCGAGTTGAGCGGCGAGTTCGGTGGCCTCGATGCGGGCCAAAGATTCGTCGAGCAACGCCTGCAACGCGGTTTTGGTTTCGTTGATGAGCTTGCCCATGCCAGGACGGTCCTCTTTGGCGAGCGAGCCCAGTTGTTTCATCGGGCCCGTCAGCTCCCCTTTCGGCCCCACTAATGAAGCTTTGAACGACTCGAATTCGGGTCGCGTGGAAATGTTAGGGAGTCGAAGTTTCGCCCGTTCGACGAGGTCGGTGAGTGAGTCTTGCATAAGAAAGGCTAAAAAAAAAGAGGACGGTGCCCCGATTAACGGGACCCGTCCTCCGGATAAGGGAAGGAAACGAGCCCGCCCGGGCTCGCGTTGAGGAAATTTAGGCCTGCGCGGCGGCAGCCTTGGTCTTCAACGCGTCTTGGGCTTGTTGCACGATGGCGTCAAAGGCGACCTCGTCGCGAACGGCGAGATCAGCAAGGACCTTCCGGTCCAACCCAATGTTGGCGGCGTGAATACCCTCGATGAAGCGGGAGTAGCTCATTCCTTGAGCACGGACAGCCGCGTTAAGGCGGACGATCCAGAGAGCACGAGCGGTGCTCTTCTTCTTGCGACGATCGCGGTAGGCGTATTGCCATGCGTGCTCAACCGCGTCCTTGGCGTAGCGGTAGAGCTTGGATTTACGGGCGTAGTAACCCTTGGCGTGTTTGAGGAGCTTCTTGCGCCGCTTGTTGGCGGCTGGAGCATTAGTGGCACGAGGCATGTTTTATATAGGTTTGGTTTTGGCGCTGTCGGGTCGTCTCGTTAGGAATCACCCGGACTGCGGATTGAGGATTTATCGGCACTTGCTCAGAGACCGTGCGGGAGGGCACGTTTGAGGTTAGCCGCACGGCCGTGAGCCACTTGTTTGTCTTGCGAGGCGCGACGCTTTTGCTTCGAGTTCTTCGTGGCCATCAAGTGACGAAAACCGGGTGTGCGACGCATCAACTTGCCCTTGGCGGACAATTTGAAGCGCTTAGCGATGGATTTTTTGGTCTTCTGCATGAGGAGAACTGTCGAAAACAGAGTGCGGCTCCCCCCTTGGCAAGGGGAATTTTGCACGATTTCCTGAGACCGATTCAGCGGAGGATTGAGGTTAAAAAAAACAGATGGTTGGAGGATGAAGGAATTCCTCGGATAATCGTGAAAGAATTGGTTGACAAGGAGAGGTCCGGAATGAGCTATTCGTCCTTCCAAAGCTTGGCTCCCTAGCTCAATGGTAGAGCAGTTGACTCTTAATCAATTGGTTCTCGGTTCGAGTCCGAGGGGGGCTACCAATTTTTTTCCGTTGGTGATTCGGCCTTTTGCCCCGGCAGAAGAAAAATTACCGTTCTTTTCAGCAAACACCCCTTTCAACACTCACAGCGAAAGCTGCTTCCGGCAACCTCTCCTGTCTGCCCAATTTTCCGCCGGCGTAGCTCAATGGTAGAGCACCTGTTTTGTAAACAGGCGGTTACAGGTTCGATTCCAGTCGCCGGCTCCACTTCCCGAGACCACCAAATCGAGAGACCTCAATGCCCGATGGTGTAATGGTAGCACCGGTGACTCTGACTCACCTAGTCTAGGTTCGAGCCCTAGTCGGGCAGCCATTTGAGGAAAATACTGAACGATCTACCCACTAATTTAGTCGAACGGCATTGACACAGCCATGTGTTCCAAAGACCTGTGCTCTCCCTTTGTTTCCAATTCCCTAGATTACGTCTCTTCACTCTAGACCACAAACCCAACACCCCTCCCTCTTCGTCGTAAAGTTTCCAGTCAACGATTGCGCGTAACAATTTGCGAATGCTCGATATTGAACCCCGATTCGGATTGCTAACGTCACTCCGATTGGACGGAGTAACTGCCCCGGCTTATAGCCTACCCAATTTCTTACTAATAACCTCCAACTCTCCTCCTAAATCATAACTAGATAACATGACCTCACTCTCCCTTCCGTTCGCTTTCTTGATGGGCCTATCTCCGATGGAGTTCTTCATCCATGGTGGATACATCATGTGGCCTCTCATCGTTCTCTCCTTCGTCATTTTGACGGTGGTTATCGAACGCGTCATCTTCACCATCCGTGAGTCTGCCAACCGCGACCGCGAATCCGTCGAGAAGATGCTCGAGCGCGTTGAAGCCGGTGACTTCGACGGAGCCATCAACATTGGTAAGAAGTCCAAAGACTTTCTCGCCCGCATCCTAGTTTACGCTCTGACCCACCGCGAAACCTCGATGGCCAATGCCTTCGCCCGCGCTTCCAATCAGGAAATGCAGCGCTACAATCAAGGGATGCCGACCCTCGACACGATCGTTACCGCCGCCCCTTACGTGGGACTGCTCGGAACGGTTACCGGTATGATGGCGACCTTCGCCGCTCTCGGTGAAGGTGGCGACATCGGTGCCAATGCAGGTGCTATCACCGGTGGGGTTGGTGAGGCTCTGATCGCTACCGCTTGCGGCCTCGCGATCGCTATTTTCGGTCTGTTCCCATTCAATTACATGAATGCCAAGATCGCTCAGGCTAAGCATGACATCTCCGATGCATCCAACGCCCTCGAGCTGATCATGAGCAAGACCGAGAGCAACACCGCGGTCTAAACCGCTCTGTTGTAATATTCTAACTCTAGCTAAACCATAATATGGCAAGCTCAGGAGGCCGCAAAAACCCCGACGGGACGAAGAAGGCACGCATTGAGGTTATCCCCCTCATTGACGTCATCTTCTTCCTGCTCGCGACATTCGTGCTTTTCACGCTGTCCTTGAACAAATCGGGAGGCGTTTTGGTGTCTCTCCCCGAAACCTCTACGAGCTCAGCCCGTGATCCCGCTGGCACCTACACCATCAGTATCACTGCTGAAGGAACGCTGGCGTGGAACAAGGATATGATCTCACTCGACGAATTCTTGGAACGACTCGACGTCGTCTATGCGCAAGAAGGCAAAGAGGCCGAGTTCCTCATCAATGGTGATCGGGGAGCATATTTCAGCCAGGCGCGCTACGTCTTCGACGAAGTGCGGAAGACCGGCTTCCAAAAAGTGAAGATCGAAACTCGGGTTCTCCAAGACTGAGATCTTCTCTCTAATAAATCTTAAAACTGCACGTATACACTCATTATGGCCGGTGGCAGCAAATCCAAAAAGACGACCGAAGAGCACGTAAAGGAGGCACGCATTGAGGTTATCCCCCTCATTGACGTCATCTTCTTCCTGCTCGCAACGTTCGTTCTCTTCACCCTCTCCCTGAATCGTATTCAGGCGATCGAAATCAACCTGCCGGAGGCGGTCCCGCCGAAGCCGCAGGACAATGATGACGACAAGCCCGTGACCCTTCAGGTATCAGACAACGGTAACTACTACTGGAATCAGGAACTCATCTCGCTTCCGGAAGTCAGTTATCGCCTCGAAAATTACGTCAACGACGAGCCCAACCCTCGAGTGCTTCTCGCCTCAGATGACCTCGCCCAATACGGTGACGTGATTCGTGCTTTGGACGCTGTCCGCAGCGTAGACCCGGATGATCCTAAAAAGGTGCAGGTTTCCTTCGAGACCGTTTATCGCCCCACCGGCCGCTAACCTAAATACGACCAAATCATGACTAGAGACCTATTTATTGGCCTGATTATTTCCGTTACTCTGCACGCAGCATTCCTCTTCGGCGAAAAACTGTTCCCCGAAGATGATGTGGTGGTCGTAGACAAAGGAGAAGAGGAATTCACCATCAAATTGATTGAGATGCCTCCCCTCGAGCCCGAGCCCGAGGACATCATCGACGTGACCGACGAAGCTCCCCCTGAGGAGATCGAATTCGCGCCGCCGGTGAATACTGACGTTCCCACCGTTAACGTGGACTCCGCCTTCGTTCAAAAACTACAGCCGCCTCCCCCTCCCGGCTTGGATCGGCCAACTGGCGTGATCTCCATCCCTAAGACTAGCGCTTCTCGTGCAATTGGTAGGGATATGCCCGATCTTTTCGATATCAAGAATCTCGACCAAGCTCCTTCTCCTCGATTCCAGTCCAAGCCAGTTTACCCGTTTGAAATGCGTCGGGCCGGTATTGAGGGCAACGTGTTGGTTGCTTTCATTGTAGATTCCCGCGGAACCGTTCGAGAAGCATATCCGATCAGCTCCAGTCACCGCGAGTTCGAATCAGCGGCTGTTCAAGCCGTCAGCAAATGGCGCTTCCGTCCCGGTAAAAAGGGTGGACGAGCCGTCAACACCCGCATGCAGGTCCCAATCGTGTTCAGCATTACCGACTAACATGTCACGAACCATCTTCATTTCTCGTCTACTCCGTACTGTTGGAATCGCCGCTTCATTGGCGATCGTCATTCCCAGTGTCTCAGTTGCTCAAAACAACGTAGCACCTAAGAAGGAGTTTACCGACAAGGCATCCGAATCACTGACCAAACTTCAACCTCTGTTGGACACGGAAAACTGGTCGGAAACCCTCAACGTCATCAACGCCGCATTGGCCACGGTTCAACCCGAGTCTTACGACACGATGGTCTTCAGCCAGATCAAGGCCCAAGTGCTGTTGACCCAGGAAAAATACGCCGAATCCATCCCCGTAATGGAGACCGCCCTTCGCCTAGGAAGGACGTATAACTTCATGGAGCAGAAGCAGTTTTTGGAATTCAACCAGATCCTTTCGCAACTTTACTTTCAGGAAGCGAACGAGATCAAGGGAACCAGCGCAGCGGATAAACGACTCCGGTCCGATTTCCTCTCCAAGGCCTATCAAGCCATTCAGGTATACCTGAAGGAGAATCCAAATCCAACGGAAGACTCCCTCTCCTACGCCGCCATCATGATTTACACTCAGGCGATTATGGATGACGACAACATCGATCTGAAGCTTCTGAACGAAGCCCGTTCGATCGCTGAAAAGGGAATTCTCCTGAACCTCAAGCCCCGCGGAAGTTTCTACGATCTGATCCTCGCTGTCCTCCAGCAGGATAACAAAAACGTTGAAGTGGCAGAAATCCTTGAACTCTTGGTCACCCAGAAGCCCACCCGCAAAGAATACTGGCAGCAGCTTCAGGCGACGTATCTTTCGCTCGCAAACGATGCTGAAGAGAACTCCCGCGAATCGCTGGAGTGGAACATTCGCACGGTTCACACCATCGATCGGGCGCAAAAGCTTGGCATCCTGGATGAGCCCCGCGACCACTTCAATCGCGTGGGTATTCTCATGAACATCCAACAGTTCGACCAGGCCATCAACTATCTCGAAGAAGGACTGGCTAGCGGCAAGATCGAGGACACTCAGAAAAACTGGGAATATCTCGCCTCGTCCTACCAGCAGGTGAACAAGGAATTCAAAGCAATCGGCGTGCTCAGCACGGCAGCCAAAAAATTCCCGACTGAAGGCGAGTTGGATTTCCGTATCGCGAATTTCTACTACATCTTGGACAAGATGGAAGACGCCTACAAGAGTGGCACAACTGCCCTCCGAAAAGGTAATCTGTCCAACCGCGCCTCTGTTCTGATGTTCGTCGCCTACATGGGCTATGAACTCAAGAAATTCGAAGATGCCCTCCCCTTGGCCGAAGAAGCTGAGAAATTAGGTGCCGAGCGTGCCGACGAGCTCCTGAAAGCCATTAGAAACTCAATGGAAGAGCGCCAAGCCGCTCTCGAAGCAGACATTTAAATTTATCCCCTCCCTCAAATGAAGAAAGCTTATTTCCTCCCCCCGGCTATCGCCCTAGCCATTTTTTACTTTTTCTACGCTGGCGCCGTTGATTTCTACGACGCTGAGAAAGAGGCCGCTATAGCTGAAGCCAAACAAAAGAGAATCGACGATATGAAGCAGGAGGCTATCGATCGCGAACAAGCCATCAAAGAAGCCCTCGCCCTTAACGCCGAGCGCAAGGCCGCCCGCTTAGCCAAAGAAGCCGCCGAGCTCGCCAAGAGGAAAGCTCGCCTAGACGCGCTCGATAACCTCGACCTCGCTCGTGCCGAACGCGAGCGTCTTCGCGACAAAGTCCGCGAGCTCGAAAACTCAATTCAAACGGTGGAGTCGGAAATCGACAAAACCAAAGAAGAGAAGGCTCGCCTCGCTGACGAAGCTGAATTCCTCCGTAGCTTCGTAACCGTAGCCCAGAACAACGAAAAGAAGTTCGAAGCTGTGCTCCTCGATATTCAGCAAGCCGAAGAAACTCACGCCGAAGCTCTGATTGCTGCAGCTGCCGCTTCTGATAAGAAATAACCCCCGCCCAACCCTACTCTTCAATCATGAATAAGTCTTATATCATCGTTCCGTTGATCGCATTGGGCATCTTCGTTTTCTTCCATAACGATTTCTCCAAAAAAGATGCTATTAAAAAGGAAGCCGAGATGGTGGAAAAGCTGGCTGAGGAACAGCGTAAAGCTGACGAAAAAGCTGCAGCTGAACGTCAGTCCAAAGAGGAAGCCGCCAAGCGCACCGCCGAACGTGAAGCCGACGAGGCCGCTAAAATCGCCGACCGCGAAGCCAAGTGGAAAGCCGCTGGTGACGAAATCGCTCAATACACTGCTAAAGCCAAAGCTACTTCGGACAAGCATCAGGCCAATATCAACGAACTGGAGCTCAAACTCACTTCGTTGCGCAAGAGTCGTGAGGACATTAAGCAACAAGTCTACGACGGCATGAAGAACGTGGAATCCGCCCGCATTGCAAAGCGCAACGCAGAGCTCCAAGTCCAACGGATGGCCCAAATGGTGACACAAAAAGCAGAAACCAGTGTGCTGGTTAAGAAGCCAATTCTGCCACCGCCTCCCGCCAAATAATTCGTTTAAAAGTATACCTTTTCAAAAGCCCGGTCATGACGACCGGGTTTTTTTGTGTCCCGAACAAACGAACTCGAGCTAAGTCACCGCTGATTTGATCGAAATAGCCACCGCTACGCTGTATCCGCAGGCACCGCCTCAGGTTCACGGAACGAGTAAAGCTACTCAGAGGCAGGCGCTCCGGGCTCAGCACGCCCGGCTAATGAGCCGGCGCTCCCTAGTATGACCAGACAAACGCTCTAGCCGAGGTCGATGACCTGTTGCCCGCGCCGGGCTTACACACCTGGCTACAACCCATTTCTCAGCGTCTCTCCAGGTATTTCGGACCGGCCGGGCGTCCCTATTCGTGTTTGGGAATCCGGGCTACGAAGCGTCCACTGAGCGATACGAAGCGATCAGTTTGGCCTCCCCTTCCGGTCCGCCGATACTTATCCCGTGCTCCATACCTACGACACCCTCGTAGCCGCGGTCTTTGAGCCATTGGAAGATGTGTTTGTAATTGATCTCGCCTGTTGTCGGTTCTTTCCGCCCCGGCACGTCACCCACCTGAATGTAAGCAATCTCATCCCAAGCATCGATCATGTTGGTGATGAGACTGCCCTCGGTGATCTGTTGATGGTATAAGTCGTCCAAAATCTTTACGGAAGGGCTGCCCACCATCTTGCAAATTGAGTGGGCCTGCCCGACCCGCTGAAGGAAGCATCCCGGGTGGTTGATCCGGTTAAGGGGTTCCAAAACGGACACAATGCCGTGCGGTTCGAGAATGTCGGCACAGTGACGGAGCATCTCCACTGTGTTTTGGGTTTGATATTCGTCCAACAGGCTGTGGTCGATCGCCCCCGGCACAATCGTGGTCCACCTTGCGCCCAAGCGCTCAGCAACCTCAACCGCGTCGTTCATCGCCTTCGTCAGCATCTCACGCACAGCCTTGGGGTCACGCTTTCGCTCTTCCCTGCTCATGCGAAAACCCGCGAACGTGGGATTCTTAAAATCCGCGTAGGACACAAACACCCCCATGGTCATACCGAGTTTCGCAAGGAGTTTACCCATGGCTTCCTGCTCGGCCACCGGACGTCGAGGAGCGCGATTATCTTCCCAAGCCGTGAAGCCCTGATCATAAGCGTAACGGATCTGGTCCAGAACGTCATCACCGGCCGCGTGTTTGAAATGTCCGGCGTGAGGACCAAATTTCATGGTGAATTCACGGGATTCACCGGACTTGTGATGAGCGGCATGTCCTACACTGGCGACACCTGTAGCGAGGAGTGATGCGGCTGAAGCGGTCTTTAAAAAAAACACGTCGTTCCATGGGGTATAAACAATCTTTGGGGTTGGAAGATACGGGACGAATTTGACCGTCCCACGGCGAGAACAGAATAGAACGAGATCGGACCCTTGCAATCCCATCTCCAAATCATGTGAATTAGCGCGTTCTCAGCTCCCCTTACACCCCTACCTTATGTCCCGTTCCACCGCGTTGTGTCTCGTCGGCTTGTGCCTGACGTCTTTCAATCTATCGACCGCTGCCGATACCGAATCCGCCCCCACCATGGTCCCGCTGAATCAATTCACGGTGCCGGAAGGTCTGGAGGTCACCGTTTGGGCCCATACTCCGCTCCTTCGAAACCCCACCAACATGGATATCGATCGCGACGGACGTATTTGGGTGGCCGAGGGCGTCAACTATCGCCGCCACGAGGGTCGCGATCCCTTGGGCGATCGTATCACGGTCATCGAAGATACCGATGGCGACGGCATAGCCGACTCCTCCCACACCTTCGTGCAGGAGCCCCTCCTCGGGGCACCTTTGGGCGTCGCTGTGATCGACAACAAGATCGTGGTCTCCAACTCGCCTCACCTGATCGTTTATACCGATGTGGACCGCGATCTTCGTTTCGACGCGAACGTCGATAAACGCGAAATTCTTCTCTCCGGTTTTGACGGCATCAATCACGATCACTCCACCCACTCCGTCACGGTGGGTCCGGACGGTCTGTGGTATTTCAATCAAGGAAACGCGGGCGCTTTCTTCACCGATCGTTCCGGGAAGACTTGGCGCTTCGGCAGCTCGTATGATCCGGTCCCCTCAGGACGCGGCACTCACGTCTGGGGACCACGTCCCCCCGACTATGCCAGCGCCAAGAGCGATGACGGGCATGTCTACAACGGCGGCGTTGCCATGCGCATGAATCCCGACGGCACCAACGTCGAACCCATCGGGCACGGTTTCCGCAATAGCTACGAACAAACGGTAACGTCATTCGGAGATGTCTTCCAAAACGACAACGACGATCCCCCCGCCTCCCGCACCACTTACTTACAGGAATACGGTAACCTCGGGTTCTTCTCCCGCGACGGCACCCGCCATTGGACCGCCGATCGGCGTCCCGGGCAGGATATTCCCACCGCGGAGTGGCGCCAGGACGACCCCGGGATCATTCCCTCGGGCGACATCTACGGAGCGGGAGCCCCAACGGGAATCGTTTACTACGAAAACGGTGCTCTGGGCGACGATTGGCGCGGACTACTCTTGAGCTGTGAAGCCGCTCGAAACGTGGTCTTCGGCTACCAACCCAAACCTGAAGGAGCCGGTTTCACCCTCGATCGCATGCAATTCTTTACACCCAATCCGGGCCAGGAGCTATCGGGCGTGGATTCGTTGCGAGGCGCGATGAACAACCAACTCGTAACGCTCTTCCGCCCTTCCGACGTCTCCGTCGGACCGGACGGCGCAATCTATGTGGCGGATTGGTTCGATCCGCGGGTCGGTGGTCATGCAGACCATGACGAAACCATGAGTGGAACGATCTACCGGATCGCGCCCAAGGGATTTAAGCCCGAGGTGCCTCAGTTTGATCTCAACACGACGGCTGGTCAGATCATCGCTCTTAAGAGCCCGGCGGTTAACGTCCGGTCACTCGGCGCCGAACGCCTCCGCGCCGCCGGCGATGCCTCCGTTGATGCTTTGAAAGCTCTGCTCAAGCACGAGAATCCGTATATTGCGGCCCGAGCCATCGCCATCTTCCCCCATCTTGGACCCAAAGGTATCGCCGTTACGAACGAGCTGCTGGACCACACCAACGATCAATTCCGCGTGGCCGCATTTCGCGCATTGCGCCGGGCGCACGCTCCCCTTGAGGAGGCAGCCTGGAAACTCGCTCGTGATCCGTCTTCCGCCGGTCGTCGCGAAGTCGCCGTTTCCTTGCGCGATACCGCGGCCGAAAAGGCTATCCCTTATCTGGTCGAACTCGCCGCCTCGTATGACGGTCAGGATCGCAACTACCTTGAAGCTTGGGGAACCGGAGCAACCGGGAAAGAGGAGGCACTCTTCGATGCTCTTGAGGCGTCTTCGGATGTCCGGTTCAAACGCAGTTCGAGCCACTACATCGATCTCGCCTGGCGCCTGACCCCATCATCCTATGTCTCAAAGTTTACCGCTCGCGCCAACGACAAGAATCTGACCGATAAGGCCCGACTCCAGTCGCTTACCGCGTTGGCTTTCGTTTCCTCCCACGAAGCCGCCGACGGGGTGTTGAATGTCTACGAAAAGTCCGAGGGAGTGGTGAAAGAGACCGCGCTGTGGTGGATGCTCAATTCCATGAACCTCCGCTGGGCGGATACCAATCTGGCGACCCAAATCAAAGCCAAGGGCATTTACGATCCCGATACCGTGGTCATCTCCCCCAACGTGCATCCCAAGGCGGACCCGGAAAAACTGATTCCGGTCGAGACTGTGCTCGCACTCAAAGGTAATGCGGCTCGGGGCGAGTCCAAGGCCGTCTCCTGCCGCCTCTGCCATAACTATAGCGGAGCCGGTCCCAACTACGGACCCGCTCTCGATGGCTGGGTAAACCGCCAAGGCGTCGAACAGGCGATTCTGGCCATCGTAAACCCGGGCAGCGATGTTGCGCACGGATATGAAGGTAGCCGGATCGAACTTAAGGACGGGGGCCAGATCTTCGGCATCGTCTCGGCCAACGGCGACCCCACCGTAATCAAGTCGATGGGCGGAGTCACTCAACTCGTGCCTCTAAACCGAATCAAACGAGTAAACCGCTATCGTCAAACCCTGATGCTCAGCGCCGATCAGCTCGGTCTCTCCGCTCAGGACGTCGCCGATATCGTCGCCTATCTGGGAGGCCGGTGACAGTTTGACTGCAGAATAAGCCCTCCGAATCACTTCCCAGCAACCCCACAAAACGCTGTAGCCGAGGTCGTTGACCTAGGTTGTGGCTTGGCCCGGACCCTCCCACGAGCATGCCGATTGTTCCTAGCGACTACTGCAACATCCGCAGCGCGGGCGTGTAACCCGGATTGATGCGCAGGGCACGTTGGGCCGCATCTCGAGCCGACGCCCGGTCACCCGATTGCCAATAGATGGTCGCAGCAGCATAGGGGTAATCTGGAACGTTCGGTCCCGCCGTTTCCGCTTTCGCCAAGGCATCCAACGCAGCGTCGATATCCCCGGACTGATTTTTTAACAGTCCTAAATTATACCATGCTCGGTGGTGATCCGGCTGACGTTTAACTGCTGCGGTTAGCGCGGTGGTGGACTCTTCCATCTTGCCGGCTTCGGCAAAGGCCAAGCCAGCACGGAACATCGCTTCCCCGCTCTCCGGCTGCAACTGAGCCGCACGATAAAACGCATTGGCCGCCTCCGGCATCCGCCCAGCAGCCTGCAACACCAGTGCATGGGTCTCATGGATTTCCGACGAGTAACGATCCCATTGGGTCGCCAGTTTGATCTCGGTAACCGCCTCGGTAAGTCGACCCGTATTGGCAAGATGTTGCCCTTTGCGCAGACGGCCTCCGGGCTGGTCCAACGTCAGATCGAGATAATCGAGAAACTCTTTGGCTAAGGTCGCGTGAGCGGTCGCTTCCTGGGAAAGTCCCCACGCCGCATCGAGACGCACCAATCGCACGGGGTCATCAAATGCCTCGCGGATGATATCTTCCTGTCCCGGGATTCCCGTCAGCGCTTGGATTGCCGATCCGCGAACCATGGGGTCCTCATCGTCAACAGCTGTCCGTGCGAGCGCGACGATCTCGGGATGATGATCGGCATGGCTCGCCAGTAGCTGCAGGTAGGTCGCCCGCCATGCCGGAATGTCTTCGTCCTCCCAGAGCGCGATGAGGGCGGCGACCGCGGATTCCTGACCAGCTTGGGCAGCCGCCACCGCCCGGGCGCGGGCACGTTGACGCGAATCCATCTTTTGGCCATACCAAGCGGAGGTGTGTTCAATCGCCCAGTCGACGGATTGATCCCCGTGGCAGGTATTGCAGGCGTTAGGGATATCCAGCTCCTGAGTCATCAAGGGATCCGGTTTCAACCAACCATGGTCATGCCGCGGCGAACGCATCATGTAGTTCGTCGTCGGCATGTGGCAGGAAACGCACTGATTTCCCGTCGAACCTTCGGCGTGCCGGGAGTGCGCGGTAGGATCAATCACCGGGGCCAGCACGTTGGTTTGCGGCATCGTCCGCCCCGGGGCGGTATGACACTGCATGCAGAGCGCATTGTTCTCCACCGGCAGGATAGTCTCGCTGGTGTGCGGGTCATGACAATCCATGCAGGATACCCCCGCGTGGTGCATCCGGCTCAACTTCACCGAGGTCCAATTAAAGTCTTCATCGAGCATTTGTCCATCGGGATAAAATACGCCCGCCTGCACCGGCAGAGTCAGACGGAAGTGATCGTGGTAATCAGCGCCCGGAGGAAATTCATCGGTAAGTTGTTCGTTCCGCGCGTGGCAGTAGGCACAGGTCTGCTCGGCTTGCTGGCGGTCGTGAATCCAATCCAACCCGGCGGTCTGGGGATCCGTGCCATGCCCTTCCGGCACCGGCCCGTGGCACTGGATACAACTGATACCCGCTTCCACCCAGGTTGATTGATAACGGTCGGCAGCCGCGTCATAGTTTTTTTCATAGCCCGTCATGTGGCAGTGGGCGCACATGGAATTCCAATTCATACCGCGGCCCGTCCAGTGTCCCCATTCGCCGGGGTGACGATTTTCTTCTCCAAAGACGTTGAACCACTCCTCCTGCACCGGATCCCACGCCATATCCGTCGGCTGAATACGACCGGTCTCGGTTTCGACCAACATCTGTCGTGAGGGTTTTTGGCCCAACGCGGCATGCACAGGGTAAACCGTTTCGGTGCCGTCCCGGGCGATATTGATCATAGTCGGGATACCTTCCCGCACCTCGAGCCGGAAGCTGGAGCCTCCCTCGGACACGCGTTCGCCCGCCGCAAACGCAGCCTCCAGCTCGGCAATATCCACCGGTTGATTGGCGTTGGCGTGATCGGTCCCCTCCCAAACTGCGAAAATCTCGGCGTGACATGCCCGGCAGCTCTGGGAGGTCTGTTCAGGAGCAGTGGATGGTAGTCTCGGATGGGCAGCGCTGGTGGCGGCTATCTCAGCCGGTGCGGATTCGGGTGTCTCCATCTTGCGGCAGGCGGAGAGCCCGAAAAACAAGAGCCCTATTCCCCACCACAAACCGAGAACTACACTCAGTGTCTTCAACCAGGATATTCTTTGCATAGGACTGCCAATGGGACGCACCGGAACACCCAAGCGAGCCAACCTTCGGCGGACAAGCTCCGTTCGTCGAACTCAGAACGGAACCTTTCATCCCATCCCTCTATTCGACGGTGGTAAAATTTCACCGCGTCTTGAATCAATCCAATTTTTATCTAAGAATGCCTCGATTCATCCGTATGCCTCGATAAATCCGCTCAAGCAATTTTTCGCATGTCCGCAGCCCCTTCTTACTATTTTCGCCTCCTCCTGATCTCCATAGCCGGGGTTGTATTTCTTCCTTCTACGTTCGCTCTGGGCGAAGAGGTTAACGATGAGGTCAGCGAAGAGGTACGGGTTGATTCGGCCTGGGAAAAGCTATCCGCAAACGCGTCAATTGTAGTGCTCTATGCCGGAGGATTGTGCTGCCCTTCCTGTGCCATTGGTGTGCGCAAAAAGGTAAGTCGCCTGCCCTTCGTCGATCGCAAGCGGTTCAACAAGGGTGTCGATCTGGATGCTAAAACTCAGCTTGTCTCCGTCGCAGTGACCCCATCCGACGACGATCCTGATTTCGATTCTCTAAGTCAGGCGATCTGGGATGCAGGCTACACCCCGGTCCGGTCCTACGCATTGGTGGGCGGAAAACTTGTCACCACTGCTTTGCCTTCCGAAGCGCGCAACTAAATCTCCGTGCGACCGATTTTTCGCTTACTTGTCCCCCCCATTCTTCGGGGACTTCTGTTAGCTTCAGTCTGCGGAATCGTGATCCGGGCCGATCAACCCGTGTTCAACGAGATGCCCCGCTGGGACAATGGCTGGGGCGTGCAATTCGTCAGCGAAAATCGTAGCGAAGACGACTTGATGTCGGGCTCGAATGTAGTCGCCGCCGGATTCTCCGAGGAAGTCGATCTCCTCCATCTCGAAGGCGTCTACACTTGGGACAAATCCGTCCGGATCACTGCGAAGCTTCCCCTCGTGCTCAATGCTCGACGCGAACTGCCTGACGGTTTCGGCGGCAAAATCATCCAGCGCGACCAAGGCGTGGGCGACGCTACATTGGCTATCCCGTTGAAGCGCTATTTCAACCTCGACGGTCGCAGCGGCTCCTGGACACTCGCTCCGCAAGTAAGAGTGCCTCTCGGACGCAAGGACTTCTACGAGGTTTATGACCGGGATTGGGGTGCCGGAATCTCCGCGGGCTACGAGACAGAAACCTACCGTTACTTGCTTTCCGTTGGCGTGGACGCTTGGGCGTTCGAAGGCATAAACCCGTTCCTATTGTCCGGTCATGTCGACTTGGGAATCAATTTCAACGTCGGCCAACTTTCGGGTCATGTGAAGTGGGAGACAGATTTCATCTACGAGGACGATGGCACGGAGAAGTTCTACATCGGGCCGCACCTGTATCTCAAAATAACAGATACCGTGCACACCCAGCTGATGTATAAGCGCGAGGTGCATTCGCGCCGCAATCAACTCGATCACGGCAATGGCGAGTTGATCAAAATCGGAATGGCTTTCGTTTTCTGAATCTTCGCGGGGTCCTACTGCTCCCGCGAACCGCCTTGATATTCTGTTTGGTGCTGAAATGCGTAAGTTGCGGGAGCGTCTATAAAGCCGGGGTTCGGGTTCACCGCAGTCCTTCATCCGACGCACCATTCGGGCGCGCATATCGGTGACGACTTCTTTGAACGTTTCCGCCGCTTCCGCGACATTCGGGCACCTCACGCTGTATTTGTAGCGGACGGTGCGCACACATCGGCCCGTGTGACTTTCACTGATCTGGACATAGACGTCATCCGGCCAATCGATGGCGCGATCCGCCACCAGTTGTTTGACCGATTGTCCTATCATCTCATCCGGAACGTCGATACCCGCGGCGTCGAGCAGCGTGGGCGGCAGATCAATGAGAGAACACATTTGAGAGAGTTGTCCGCCGCCCATGAATCCGAGGCCTCGAATCGCAGTCGGCACCCGAATCGAAGCATCGTGGCAGGAGCGTTTGTATTCGTCGTTGCGGGTCTTGAAATGGCCGCTGTGATCCGAGGTGAAGAGGATGATTGTATTTTCATTGATCTCCAGACTCTTGAGTGAATCCATGATACGCCCCAACGCCTCATCACAGCGTTTGATCATACCACAATACCCCGGCCAATGCTGGTGGGAGGTGCCGCCAAGCTGAGTGAGATCGGGTGGTCTCGGCGCCTACGTGTAGTGTTTTTCGTAACCGTCTGGTGCGGGATAATTGTCGCTGTGATTTTGGTGGTGAGGTTCAAGGTAGGACAGGAAAAGGAAGAACGGATCGTCCGATTCGCCCTGCGCCTTTTCATCGATGTAGCGGATGGCGGCATCGGTTTGGGCATCCACGCGGTATCCGGGGAGTTTGACCTCGTTGTCGTCTTTGTCCCAAAAGTGCGTATCGTAGGGACCCGAGACGAACTCGAGTAAATTGGCCGCGAGCCAATAGTCGTATCCCCCTCGTGCACTCTTGGGAACCGCGCCAAAATTATCGTGCGACATGAGATGCCACTTGCCGATGTAACCTGGTATCGTAGCCCGGCCTCCGAGAAATAGGTCCCTAGCATCTTCAGATGATCGTGAGGTTGTTTACCGTTGCGCCAGACGCCCGTCTGGTTGGCGAACAAAGCCGTCTGCAAACAGGAACACGCCGGACCGCAAACCGGTTGGCAGGTGAAGCTGTTGTGCACATGGGTCCCTCCTTGCGACATCCGATCGAAATTCGGGGTCAGCCCGGACGGGTTGCCATGGACACCAGTGGTATCGGCACGCTGTTGATCAGTAAAAAAGACAATGATGTTCGGCCGGGAAGAAGCCATAGGGGAAAGGGGTGCCAACCATACAGAATGAACCGATAACCAACGGCAAGCCGCGGACACCCTAATCCGTTAAAGCACTATCCTTCCGCCTACTCACCGCATCCTCATTTAAGCTTCAACCGCTCAAGCGAATCGAGCTCGGGACTACCGCCCCGGTTGCCACTGCCACTGCAGGTATAAAGTGCGCCTCGATAAAAGATGATCCCGGCTCCGTGACGACCTCGCGCAAATTGAGGCAAGGCAGACCATTTTTCGGTCAGAGGATCATAAGCGTGCACTTGGTCATGCGCGGTCTGCTGGCGATTGCTTTCACCTCCTGCGACCAAATAGCGACCAGCGTGAGCGATCGAAAAACTCCCTGCACGGGGTTCCGGCAGCTCCGCAGCGGCCGTTGTCCAGGTCGCTGTTTTGATATCATAGACATCCAGCGCGGGCTCCAAGAGGTTGAAGGTTTCCTTGGTTTTCGCGGACGAGCGCCGACCGCCGCCTACGTAGAGCTTACCCTCAATCTCCGAGGCTTGAAAATGATCCCGCATGTGCGGCGCATCTGGAAGCTGTTTCCATTTGCCTGTCTTCAGGTCGAAAGAATCTAGCCAGGCCACGTGTCCGTCCCAGTGTCCGTTAATGATGCCTGCCACCAGATACAGTTTGCCGTCAGCAATGACCGCCCCTGCCCCACCACGGCGGCGACCTTCCGGGATTTCCGCACCGTAGGTCCATTCGTCCAACTTAGGCTCATAGATCACCAAACGCGGTAACGCGGTCTCGCGCGGGTATTTTCCAGTCATCGCTCCGGCGAGAATGATACGCCCCTCCCAAACCACTCAAAATCCCCTCATGAGCTTCACTCTCGGTTTAGGCTACGGCACCAACTCCGCTCGCGCACTTATCGTGCGCTGCGCCGACGGCAAGGAATTCGGCTCCTGCGTCGTCGAATATCCCAGTGGGCATCAGGGCATCCTACTCGACGCCAAGGATCACAACGTAGCCCGACAAAGCCCGTTGGACTACTTGCACTGTCTCGAAGCGGCCACCAAGGGCGCCCTCAAGGAAGCGGGCAAAAAACGCGGATTTAAACCGTCCAAAGTGGTCGGCATCGGCGTCGACACCACGGGATCCAGCCCGATTCCCGTCGACGCCAACAATCGCGCGTTGGCCGCGCAAAAACGATTCGCCAAAAACCTCAACGCCCAGTGCTGGCTGTGGAAGGATCACACGTCCTGGCGCGAGGCCGACAAGATCACTTCGCTCGCCGCCAAACATAATTCTGCATACATCGCCAAGTGCGGCAATATTTACTCCTCCGAGTGGTTCTGGGCCAAACTATGGCGCTGCCTAAAGGTCGACCCCAGGGTCTTCGACGCCGCCCACTCTTGGGTGGAAATGTGCGACTGGCTTCCCGCCGTTCTGGGTGGCATCAAGGATCCCACCAAAGTGAAGCGTGGAATCTGCGCCGCGGGCCACAAGGCTCTCTACGCCGAGGAATGGGGCGGCCTGCCTGACAAAAAATTCCTCAAACATCTCTCTCCCAAACTCGCTTCCCTGCGCGATCGGCTTTACGACCGCGCCGAAGATGCCAGCGCACCGGCTGGAAACCTCTGCACCGAATGGGCCGGAAAGCTCGGCCTACCCGAAGGTATTCCTCTCACCATTGGTGAATTCGACGTGCACTACGGAGCCATCGGATCGGGGGTCGCCGAAGGCACCCTCGTCAAGGTCATCGGCACGTCCACTTGCGACGTTGGCGTCGTATCGGCCGACAAGGAAGTGGCCGACATTCCCGGGATCTGCGGTATCGTCAAAGGTGCCATCCTCCCCGGCTACTACGGCATCGAGGCCGGTCAGTCAGCCGTGGGTGACATCTTCAAGTGGTGGGTCGAGGTCATTTGCGGAGGAGACGACAAAACCCATGTGGCTTTCACCAAAAAGGCCGCCAAACTCGCGTCCGCCGAATCCGGTCTGCTGGCTCTCGATTGGAACAACGGCAATCGCACCATCTTGGTCGATCAACGCCTCACCGGTTTGATGCTCGGCACGACCTTGCACACCAGTGCTCCCGAAATCTACCGCGCTTTGATTGAAGGCACCGCTTTCGGCGCCCGGGCCATTATCGAACGGCTCCGGGAATACGGCGTGTCCATCCGCCGCGTCGTGTGTGCTGGAGGTATCGCGGAGAAGAATCCATTCCTGATGCAAACCTACGCCGACATCACCGGCTGCACCATGTTGGTCGCCGGATCGAGTCAGGCCTGTGCCTTGGGATCCGCCATCTCAGCAGCGGTCCTGGCCGGCGAACACGCTGACTTTGCCATCGCCAAAAAGAAGATGACGAGCCTTAAGAACGTGGCTTACAAACCGAACCCGGTTGCCCGTCGCACTTACAACAAACTCTACAAGCTGTATCGCCAACTCCACGATAGTTTCGGCGGGCTCAACGCCCAAGCCGACCACGGCAAGGTCATGAAAGATCTGCTGACCTTGAAGGAAAAATCCCGCGCTTAGTCCGGCGGTTTTCCGACTTCTCATGCAATCCCTCTCTTCACCCGAAATATGGTTCGTTTGCGGATCCCAGCACCTCTACGGGCCGGGGCCGTTGAAGGAGGTCGCCGCCAATGCCGCCACCGTTGCCGGGAAACTGGATCAGTCTCGACGCCTGCCTTTGAAGGTAGTCTTCAAGGCCCTGCTCACCACCCCGGACGAGATCACCAATCTCGCGATCGCGGGCAACGCTGATCCGAACTGCGGTGGTCTTATTATCTGGATGCACACCTTCTCTCCTTCGAAGATGTGGATCCGCGGGCTGAACATCCTGAAGAAGCCGTTCCTTCACCTGCATACCCAATTCAATCGAGACCTGCCGTGGGGCTCGATCGACATGGACTTCATGAATCTCAATCAGGCCGCCCACGGCGACCGTGAAGCGGGGTTCATCCATACTCGTATGCGACTTGATCGCAAAGTGGTCGTCGGTCACTGGAGCGATGCCGAGGTGCAACAGCGTATCGGCACTTGGATGCGGGCCGTCCGCGGTTGGACTGATCTGCAGGGGGCGAAGTTCGTCCGTTTTGGCGACAACATGCGCCAGGTTGCGGTCACGGATGGGGACAAGGTTTCTGCCGAAATGCAGTTCGGCATCTCCGTTAATACCCACGGCATCGGCGATCTCGTGGCGGTCATCAAGAAAGTAAAACCGACCGCGATCAATGATCTCTGCGCCGACTACGAGAAGGCATGTAAGGTGGCTTCGGCATTAAAAAAAGGTGGCCGACAACATGAGTCACTGCGCTACGCCGCCAAGCTGGAACTCGGTCTGCGGGCTTTTCTCGAGGAAGGGAATTTCAAGGGTTTCACCGATACCTTCGAGGATCTCCACGGCCTCAAACAACTCCCCGGTCTGCCGACCCAACGACTGATGGCTGATGGTTATGGTTTTGGCGCCGAAGGCGACTGGAAGACCGCTGCCCTCGTCAGGGCCATGAAAGCCATGGACCACGGTCTCAAAGGAGGCACGTCCTTCATGGAGGACTACACTTACCACCTGTCGCCTCAGGGACATCAGGTGCTGGGCTCCCACATGCTCGAAATTGATCCCGCCATTGCGGCCGGCAAGCCCTCCGCCGAGATCCACCCGTTGGGCATCGGCGGTAAGGAAGATCCCGTGCGACTGGTTTTCGGCGCCCCGACCGGCAATGCGCTCAACGCGTCCTTGATCGATCTGGGTAACCGGTTCCGCCTCCTCGTCAACGAGGTCAAAGCCGTGAAACATCCCAAACTGCCCAAGCTGCCCGTCGCCCGCGCCGTCTGGGAATGTAAGCCCGATTTCAAGACCGCCTGCCAGGCTTGGATTCTCGCCGGCGGCGCCCACCACACCGGCTACAGTTATGCCGTGACCACCGAGATGCTGGAAGATTTTGCTACCATCGCCGGCATCGAATTGGTCACCATCGACGCCGACACCCGTCTCTCCGAATTTAAGCAGAATCTCCGCAACAACGAGGTCTACTACCACCTGAATCAGGGCTTCCGCGCCTAGTCCGTATATCAATCAAGGACAGCCCTGCTCACTACCCGCACCTTTCCAAAAACATGCTCGAAGAACTCAAACGCGAGGCCTATGAGGCCAACATCGCCCTGCCCCAACAAGGGTTGATCAATCTCACTTTCGGCAATGCTTCCGCCATCGATCGCGATCGCGGGATCTTCGCCATCAAGCCTTCCGGAGTGGATTACGACGAACTCACGCCCGAGCAGATGGTTCTCGTCGATCTCGAAGGCAATCAGGTCGAAGGTGAACTGCGTCCGTCCTCTGACACCCCGACCCATCGTCGACTGTTCCTCTCCTTTGCATCCATCGGTGGCGTCGTCCATACCCACTCCACCCGTGCGACCGGCTTCGCCCAAGCCGGCCGGGAGATTCCCATCTTCGGCACCACTCACGCGGACTATTTTTACGGCGATATCCCGGTGACGCGAAAGATGACCCACGAGGAAATCAGCGGCGGCACCTATGAATGGGAAACCGGCAACGTGATCGTCGAGCGATTCGCCGAACTCGATTCCGCCGACTTCCCAGCTGTGCTCGTGAATCGCCACGCGCCCTTCACTTGGGGGAAATCGGTCGCAAAAGCGGTCGAAGTCGCCGTCGCTGTCGAATGCATCGCCGACATGGCACTCAGCTCACTCCAGCTCAAGCCCAACCTACCGACCATCGAAGAGGCACTGCTCAACAAACACTTCAAACGCAAACACGGCCCCGGCGCCTACTACGGACAAAGCGGCAACTGTTGAGATTTTGAAGGCGTGTCTGAATAGAAGTAATTTGTCAGGCAGGGCTTGCTCATCGCGTGCGCCTCAGGTGGTGAGGATTCCAGCCGGTTGAAACCGGCGATCTCGGCGAGACCGTCCTACCCCTCGCGGTATTTCCAGACATTCCCCATCAAACTTATCCGTAGATTCGGATTCTCTAGGCACCGCTCATACTTGACGGAACCGATTCGGAAGCTGTCGCTTTTTTGCAATGAAGTGATCAAGTTCTTCTAAACCCCTTCCCCATGAATAGTCCGTCTGCGAAAATGAACCGCCGGTTCTTCCTCCGTGCCACCGGCCTGACGCTTGCTCTGCCTCTACTCGAATCCCTTACCCCGCGGGCGTTGGGCTCGGGAATCGCCTTCGGCTCTCAGGCCGGCAATGCCGTCGCGGCCACTCGTCCGCGACGCATGGTTTGCGTGGGTAATATGCTGGGATTTTACCAACCGGAGTTTTTTCCAACCCAAACCGGCCGAAACTACACTCTCCCTTCCCTGCTTCGTCCCCTGTCCGCCCATCAGGACGACTTCACGTTATTCTCCGGACTGGATCACAGTCTCAAAGGCGGGCATTTCGCGATTCACTCTTTCCTTAGCGGTATTCGCAATATGGATGCCAAATCCATGCCCGAAGGAAATATTAGCGTGGATCAACGCGCCGCCGAAACCATTGGCGGGGCCACCCGCTTCCCTTCCCTTACGATCGGGTCACAGGACGGGCTGCATGGCGGTTGTATGATGTGCTGGACCCGCAGTGGCACCCGCGTGCCGCCGATCTCCACGCCTAACGAACTGTTTCGAAAACTCTTTCATTCCGACGACTCCAGCGACATCGTACGCCGCAACGATCAGTTTGACCTGCAGTCGTCCATTCTCGATGCCGTGCATGGCGACGCCAAATCCCTGACCCGCAAGCTCGGCAATCAGGATCGCGAGAAACTGGACGAATACTTCACCTCAGTGCGAGACGTCGAAAAACAGATCGCCCAGCGTCGCCAGTGGGCGGATGTGCCCAAGCCCCAACCGGGGATGGACGAGCCACGGAATACCGATTTCGTATCGGATCTACCGGTGCTCTACGATCTGATCGCGCTCGCGCTACAAACCGACTCCACCCGCATCGCCACGTTGGAGATCGGCGGCGATTTCGAATCTCGCGCCCTAGGTATCGCCAAAGGTTACCACGCTCTTTCTCACCATGGGAAGGTGCAGACCAACATCGATAGTCTCCTAAAACTGGAGCACTACCAGATGCAGGAGTTCAGCCGATTCCTCACCAAGATGAAGTCGACCCAGGATGGCGAAGGAAACCTCCTCGACCACACTCAAGTGCTGTTCGGTAGTGGCATGGGCAACGCCAATGCCCACACTAATTCCAATCTGCCCATCATTCTCGCCGGTGGTGGTTTCGCCCACGGCGAACATCGCGCGTATCCCGAGAAGGGACATCACCGGGTGCCGCTCTCGAATCTTTATCTGACCATGCTGCAGCAATTTGGTCTCGAGACCGATCGCTTCAGCGTGAGCTCTAGCACGATTCGCGATTTCGCCTGACTCCTTTACGGGGTAATCTTACTGGCACATGCGAACCGGACTACTAATCGCCCTGAACTGGGCCGTGATATCCATGCAAGGAGTGCCGGACTCCCCCGCGGTCACCCCCGAGTTGGAGCACTTCTTCGGGGACTACTGCATCACCTGTCACGGTCCCGACAAACAAAAGGGCGAGCGCCGTCTCGACCAATGGAGTTGGCCTGTCACGGATCAGGATACGCTACTGTCCGTGCAGGAAGTCATCGACGTGCTCACGCTCGAAGACATGCCGCCGGACGATGCTGAAAAACACCCACCCACCGAGGCCGTGCGAGAGATGATCGACCACCTGACCGGATTGGCCTTCGACGGCCACGCTCACTTGTCCAGCACCGGCGGTGAAGTGGTGCTGCGGCGTCTCAATCGTCAGGAATACCTGAATACAGTCGGTGATCTGTTTGGCATCAACATGACCATGTTCGATCCCACCACCGCATTCCCGCAGGACCAGACCGTGGAGCATCTCGACAACATTGGAGATACGCTCAGGACGTCCGGTTATCTCCTTTCCCAATATCTCGAAGCGGCCGATGCGGTCGTGGAAAAGGCCCTGCGGGACACGCCCCCTCCCGCGGAGAAAACTTGGCAGTTCACCGACAATTTTTATCAACAACCTGAACTGCGTTACTCGCACACCAAGGTTCACGACAACCAATTCATCGGACTCTACGAGGGCATCAACTCCATCCGGCATGAAGGGGGCTACGGCCCTATCGCGGAATTCGCGGCCGGTGTGCCGGCGGATGGCTATTATGAGATTAAAGTTAACGCGGAGGCGATGAACCGGGACCATCCGTATAGTCAAAAAATCTTCCGTTCCGATCCATCCCAACCGTTCCGCCTCGGCATTCGTCCAGGTCGGGCCGACATCGGCATGCTCCACGAGCCCCAACCCATCGAGCCTCTGCTCGGTGAGACTGTGATCCCGGATGGCCCCGCCGATTGGTATACCTTTCGGGTTTGGCTCGATCAGGGATTTACGCCCCGTTTCACGTTTCCCAATGGGGCGCTCAGCATTCGCAATGCCTACGGTCGCGTCCTGCGCGATTACAATAATCAGTTTCCCGAAGCGCTTCGCGATACCAAAGGAATCGTCGAATACCGCGTCGTCGTCATGCGTCATGGCTTCCTCCCGCACATTCGAATTCACGACGTCGAGATTCGCGGCCCGCTTAACGCGGAGTGGCCTTCCCGGAGCCAGCAGCTGGTCTATGGCAATGACTCATTCGATCGATCGGGTATCCGCAATATTCTCACGCGGTTTGCCCAGCGCGCTTATCGCCGCCCAGCCACCGCCGAGGATATCGACCGGTTAATGCAAGTCGTGGACGCCCGACTTGCCGCCGGCCATGAGCCGTGGCAGACATTGAAGGACGGACTGAAGGCGGCGCTTTGTTCGCCCGCGTTTCTCTATTTGATCGAACCGGTTGAGGAGGACGCGACAGGTCGCGAGCTCGACGCCTACGCGTTGGCCAATCGCCTCTCCTACTTTCTGTGGGCGACCATGCCGGATGAGAATCTCATGGTGAAAGCCGAGGACCAGACGTTGCTCGACCCCGCGGTTCTCATTGCGGAAACCCGCCGTTTGCTGGCGGACCCTCGGGCGGAACGTCTGGTAACCCGATTCACCGATGCTTGGCTGAATCTGCGCAGTCTCGGCGACATGGCTCCCGACCGGGATATGTTTCCCGAATACTACGCGGAAGATCTGCAGGCCGCGATGAAGCAGGAGACCCGACTGTTCACGCAGGATTTGTTGGACCGCAACGAGAGCGTGATCCGATTTATTGACGCGGACTACACTTTCGCCAATCGCTCCCTCGCCCGTCTTTATGAGGTCGAAGACGCCGTGCCACCATCAAAGGCGCATACGTTCCATCGCATAGATCTAGGGGATCTCAATCGGGGCGGGTTGTTGGGACACGCGAGCGTCCTGACGGTAACCGCCAACGGTATCGAGACTTCGCCCGTGACACGCGGAGTCTGGGTCTTGGAAAACATCCTCGGCGCTCCCCCGCCCCCGCCTCCCGATGACGTGCCAGCCATCGATCCCGATGTCCGCGGCGCGAGTTCGATCAGTGAGATTCTCGCCAGACACCGCGATACGCCCGCCTGCTACGATTGCCACCTCCGCATCGATCCTCCCGGCTTTGCTCTCGAACACTTCGACCCGATCGGCCGATGGCGCGAACGCTACCCCAACAAACTGCCCATTGAATTGGCCGCGGATATACCGGAAGACGAGCGTTATGCCGACGCAAATGCACTTCGGGATCGACTGCTGGAGCGAAAAGATCAGTTCGCTCACATGTTGGTGGAGCGGTTAATGATGTTTGCCTGTGGTCGGCGGATGGAGGCTCTGGATCGTCCGGCCCTTGATGGGATTTTGGCCGAAACTGAGTCTGAGGAATATCGCTTTCGCGACCTGATCGAGCAAATCGTGGTCAGCGCTCCCTTCCGGAATAATTGAAGGGGCGCGCCGGCGAGTGTAAAGCCCGACAGAAGACAACAGGTAGGATTCAGTCCTATTTCCAAGTCCCGCCTACCGCCGACCAATTCCCGACGTTGCATTTCTGTGCAGAAGTCTTCCAGTCAGGATCATGCAAGTCGACGCACGCATCTCTTCCGAATGGCGGAAGCGCATGATATGCATGGGCGCCATGATTTGGGGCTCCGCTCTCTGGTTCGCCTACGACAGTTACATCGCTTGGCCGGCGGAAGCAGAGCGCTATCAAACCCTAGTCGAGATCACGGCAGATATCGTGCCCGAAGATGCCCCCCCAAGGAGAAAGATCCCGAGGTCAAACGCGTCTGGGAACATTATGCGGCAGAGAACGACTTAAAGTCCAAAGTGCCCAAGAACCGAACTGAGGGTGATCTCACCGGCCAGCGCGGCATCGCGGGATTCGGCACGTTGATCGGAGTGATTTTTACGGCTTGGGTATTGCTCCAGCATCGCAAAAGCGTCCGGGCCGAAGGTGAAATCATCATCGGCACCGGGGGCGAAAAGGTGGAGTTCGATAGCATCATCGATACTGATCGCCGCAAATGGGAGACCAAGGGCATCGCCTACGCGATCTACGAGAAAGACGGCAAAAAACGCCGCCTCTGTCTGGACGATCACAAATTTCTCGGAGCCGAAAAGATTCTCGTGGAAGCCGAACGCCGGATCAAAGCCCGGGCCGATGCTCCACTCTCCACAAGTCCACAATCCCTGGGTAACCCTAAGGACTGTTCTTGGCGTTAGTTATTCGACGTGAAGATACGTCGGTTGAATGTGTGGGGTCTGGCCTTTTCACCCTCAGCGTTAGCTGGCAGCATGAATGACCTACCCCGCTATGCGCCCGTTCCATTTACTTGTTACTTGTTACTTCCGATCAACGGCAAAGCCGTTGATCGGCCCAATGTCCTGATCTTCTTTGTCGATGACATGGGCTACGGTGATCCGAGTTGTTTCGGCAATGAACGGGTCGAAACGCCGCATATCGACAGCCTCGCAGCGGACGGACGGCGCTTCACCAACTTCTACGTCAACTCGCCCATTTGCTCGGCTTCGCGGGTGGCATTGAGCACCGGTCAATATCAACAGCGCTGGCGGATCCAGTCCCACCTCGCAAGCCGCAAGGCCAACGCCGATCGGCGTATGGCGGACTACCTGGACCCGGCGGCAATCCACACGGCAGAGGTGTTCAAAACGGCTGGCTATCGCACCGCTCACTTTGGCAAATGGCACATGGGCGGAGGACGCGATGTCGACGACGCTCCCCATCCGCAAGCCTACGGATTTGAGGAGGCTCTGGTTTCCTTTGAAGGACTCGGCGATCGCCTGCTTTTCGGTAACGGCAACTTGGCGAAACAGAGCGCCAAACTTGACCAAGGCGAAATTACTGACATCAAGAAACGCACCACCACCCAACGCTACATCGATCGGGTCCGAGAGTTCATCAGCCGGGAGGACGAGCGCCCGTTTTACCTCGAGTTGTTTCCCAACGATGTACACGACCGCTTCGAGCCCACGGAAGAGGCCGTCGCTCAGTTCGCGCACATTACCGACAATCTCGAAGAACGAAAATTCTTCGCCGTGCTGGTTGAAATGGCTCAGCAGGTCGGTCGACTACTTCAGCAAATAAAAGACAACGGTCAGGACGGAAATACCATCGTGATCTTCACCAGCGACAATGGTCCCACCGACTGGAAGCGCTATTACGATGCGGGAATCATTCCGCCCGGATCCTCAGGACCCTTTTTCGGGCGCAAGTGGAGTCTTTTCAAAGGAGGCATCCGCATGCCCTTCATCATTCAGTGGCCCGGTCACGTGCCACCTCAATCGACCGACAATCAGAGCGTGATCGCAGCCTACGACCTTCAGCAAAGCCTGATCGCCCTCACGGGCATCAACGCCCCTGTGGGAAAAAAATATGACGGGTTAGACAAATCGTCCGTCCTGCTCGGCCAACCCGAACAACGCGACACCCCAATCTTCTGGGAATACGGGGTCTTCGGCAGCATCGCTCCGGGTAAACCGGAGCACGCGAGTCCGCAACTGGCCATGCGTCTCGGCAATTGGAAGTTCCTCATCAATCTCGATGGATCGGACGCCCGCCTACACGATCTCTCCACTGATATTCGAGAACGCAAAAACCTCACCACCACCTACCCAGCCCTCGTCTCGGAATTCACCACGCGCGCTCGGGAATGGTGGTCCGAAATGAACTCATACTATGTGCGCGAACTCTGATCACACGAAGTTCAAATATCCCAATACGTTCACGCCTATCTTTACCCATTTCGCGTGTTTCGTGGTTAATAAAACAATCCTGCCTCTAAGAATCTGAGTCCATCTGTGTAATCTGTGGTTTAAAAAAATGCTGCTTCCTCGCGTCACCACCCTGATACTTCTTACTTGCTACTTGTTACTTTCGGTCGCCAGCGTGAGTGCTGACCGACCGAATATTGTTCTGATCGTAGCCGATGACCTCGGCTACGCGGACATGGGTTACCACAGCAGCGACATCCAGACTCCCAACATTGATCACCTAGCGGCTACCGGTGTCCGCCTCGAACAATTCCATGTCGCGCCCATGTGTTCGCCCACTCGGGCCGGACTTATGACAGGACGTTATCCGCTTCGATTTGGGATGATGCGCGCCGTGATTCCGCCCCAAAGAGACTTCGGGCTGGATCCTAACGAAACGACCTTGCCGGAATTATTGCGCGAGGCGGGCTACACCCACCGGGGAATCTTTGGCAAATGGCATCTGGGGCATGCCCGCCAACAATGGCGTCCGACCAACCAAGGATTCACCGTCTTTGAGGGCTGCCTCAACGGTGCGGTCGACTACTTCACCCAAGATCGCGAAGGAGAACGCGATTGGCATCTCAACGACCGTCCGAATCCGCATTCCGGATACACCACCGACCTCATCGGCGATGCCGCCGTGGAGTTCATCGCATCAATCTCCGCCGACGAAAGCTACTTCGCCTACATTCCGTTCACCGCCCCTCATTCGCCGTTTCAGGCCAAACCCGAGGACCTCGCAAAATACCCGCATCGCCCCAAAGGGAAAAAGCGCACCTACGCCGCCATGGTCGACTCGATGGATCAGGCCATCGGCCGAATCCTGCGCACCGTGGATCAACGCGGCGACGTCAACAATACCATCGTTTTGTTCATGAGCGACAACGGCGGCGTCAACAAAGTCGGCGACAACGGTGACCAACGCGGCTCGAAGCTCACCCCCTACCAAGGAGGCATCCGCGTCGCCGCCATCGCCCGTTGGCCCAACGGCGGGATGTCGGGTGGTAGAGCCTCTCACGCTCGCATGGGATATATCGATATCGTCCCCACTTTGCTGGCAGCAATCGGTGAGAATCGTCTCCCACCCCGGCCGCTTGACGGCGTGAATGCTCTTTCCGCTTTAAAGCACCAAACTCCTCTTCCCGACCGGGCTTGGCTAACCTACCTCGACCAAAACGGCGACCACCGTGAGCGGCTTGCCTTGAACCACGACGACTACAAGCTCGTTGTCCACCGCAATGCAGCTGATGCTACCGAGAGCCGATCTACCGAGAGCCGATCTACCGAGATAGAACTTTTTAAGATCAAGTCCGATCCCACCGAATCGACCAATCTCGCGAATTCAGACCCTACGACGCTACGCGAGCTCAATTCAACCTTGGAGAATCTCATGCGGCTAAAATCCTCCTCGCAGGTTCAACGCTTCCGCGTCGGATCAGGCGACTTCACCCCACCAGAAAATTGGCAACTCAAGCGCGCGCCTTGATACTCGCCCGCCACTGGCGGGTAACAGGTCTTAAGTAGCAAGTATCCCCCATTTTTATATACGCCACCATCGCCCCCTTCCCGCAAAACCGTTCGTCCCTACTCAACCGCTTTCGTGTATTTCGTGTGTTTCGTGGATAATAAATATACCTCCCTTCCCCTCTCGCCCCATGCCCCACCGTCTTAAAAATCTGATACTTGTTACGTGCTCCTTGTTACTTCCGATCTGCAGTAACGCTGCTGACCGGCTCAATCTGGTCGTCATCCTCGCGGATGATTTTTCGCACACCGACGCTTCCCTCTACGGTGGTCAGGCGGCCACGCCCCATATGGAGCGTCTTGCCACCGAGGGTATGACGTTCAGCCGCACGTTCCAATCCGCGCCAATGTGTTCGCCCACGCGGCAAGCGCTCTATACTGCCCTACATCCGGTTAAATCAGGCGCGTGGCCAAATCACGCCTATGTCTACGACGGCGTGCGGAGCTTGCCCCACTACCTGCAAGACAACGGCTACCGCGCAGCTCTATCCGGCAAGACTCACTATAATCCCCACGAGGCGTTTCCTTTCGAACGCCTGCAAGGTGCTAAATGGAAGAACAATCCCGATTTTCCGGCTGTGGATAAATTCCTCGGTGAGTGTGTCGCGACCGACACGCCTTTCGGCATTTTTCTGACCTCCAACGAGCCCCATACCCCTTGGGACAAAGGCGACGCCTCAGCCTACCCTCCCGATCAGCTTACGCTGCCACCGCCGCTGGTTGATACTCCCTCCACCCGGAGTGATTTCTCCGCCTACCTCGCCGAGATTACCTATTTCGATTCCCAAGTCGGCGAAGCATTGGCAGCGCTCGAGAAACACGGTCTTGTCGACAGCACGCTCGTCATTGTGCTGACTGAACAGGGCAACGCCTTCCCTTTCGCCAAATGGACCTGCTACGACATTGGCCTTGGATCCGGCATGATTGTTCGTTGGCCGGGATCGGTCGCCGCTGGGTCCCATTCGGACGCCTTGGTTGAATACATCGATATCTTGCCGACTTTTTTCGACGCGGCCGGACTTACGATTCCCGAAGGACTCGACGGACGTTCGTTTAAGCACGTTCTTACCAACAAATCCGACACCCACAAAAACTACGCCTTCGGTCTGCAGACCTCCACGGGCATCAATCAGGGTCCAGGCTACTACGGCATTCGCACCGTCCGCGATAACCGTTACCGCTATATCCGAAACCTGACTCCCTGGGTTCCGTTTCAAAACGCAGTCTTCCGCCACGACTATTGGCGGGAGTGGGTAGCCGCTGCCGAAGCCGGTGAGCCGGATGCGATATCCGCCGTGAATCGCTACCAACACCGTCCAGCTGAGGAGCTCTACGATTGCGACAATGACCCGTGGAATCAGCACAACCTCATCGACGATCCCGCCTTCGCTTCAGTGAAGGTTCGCTTATCCGAAAAGCTCGATGTCTGGATGCAAGAACAAGGCGACCGCGGGCACGCCACCGAGATCGAAGCTTTCCACCGCATTTGGAAAAACCGAAGCGCGTCCACGCCACGGGGCTGACGCGTAAGTGCCAAATATCAAGTAACAAGATTCACAAATCAAAGGACGACCACCGGGGTCGGGTCGTTGATAAGTTCTACGAAGTAAACTTATGACGACCTGATCCCCGTCCCGAAACCGTCCGCCCTCCCTCTTTTGCGTGACCCAAGGGTATCACCCATATCACCCCCCCGCCTCAACTGCCTGATACTTGTTACTTGCTACTTGTTTCTTTCGGTCGCCGGCGCATGCGCTGATCGGCCCAACTTTCTCATCTTCATGGCGGACGACATGAGTTTTCACGATCTCGGCAGCGTAGGGAATCCTGATGTGCACACTCCCCATCTCGATCAATTCGCCCGGCAAGGCACGACCTTCACCCACGCGTTCAACTCGTCTCCGATGTGTGCCCCTACGCGCATGAGTTTATATACCGGTTTGCACCCGGTCCGCCACGGTGGCCACCCCAACCACTCGGAGGTATATCCCCACGTTCGTAGTCTACCCGACTACTTAAGGAAACTTGGCTACGCCGTTGGCTTGCTGGGGAAACGTCACGAGAAACCCGAGTCCCAATTCGCGTTCGAAAATCTCGGTGGTCGCCACCATGACAATGGCAAAGGAGCCGATCTCGATACCGCCGTCGTCGGAGAGTTCATGACTGCCAATGATGACCAACCGTGGTGCTTGGTCGTCACCTCCAATCAACCACATACTCCCTGGAATCGCGGCGATTCATCCGTCTACGACGCCGCAGCGCTAACCCTGCCTCCTTATCTGGCAGACACTCCGACGACCCGGGAAGCTATGACTAAATACTACGCTGAAATTACCTACATGGACGCGCAGTTTGGCCGGGTTATGCAGGAGCTGGAGAACAACGGTGCGGCCGAGAATACACTCGTCCTCTTCCTTACCGAGCAGGGTTCTAATTTCCCATTCTGCAAATGGACATGCTACGATTCCGGGTTGCGAGCTACTCTCATCGCGCGTTGGCCCGGAGAGGTGCCGGTGAACACGATTCGCGATACTCTGATTCAATACGTCGACATCGTGCCGACCTTGATTGATCTCGCTGGAGGAGAATCCGTGGCTGGTGATTTTGACGGACGATCGCTCGCCAAGATTTTCGGATCCGACGAGGAGCCTCACCACTACGTATTCGGGATCCAGACCACGCGCGGCATCCATCATGGCTCGGAGGCCTACGGAATTCGCACCGTACGGGATCAACGGTATCGGCTAATTTGGAACCTCCATCATACGGATCGATTCCAGAATTCCGTGACGCGCAATTTTGCGCCTTATCTTAGTTGGGCAACCGCCAGCGAATCGGGCAACGACTTCGCCGCTCAACGCCATCATGACTACGCAAAACGGCCCGAGTTCGAGCTCTACGATCTCGATAAAGACCCGTGGTCTCTCACAAATTTGGCGACTGATCCCTCTCAGACTGACAGAATCGAGAAACTGCTTCAGGAGTTAAAAGCGTGGATGCGACAACAAAGCGACAGCGACGACGCAACCGAACGCGCCGCCTTAACCCGTATTCCCTCTCAGCAAAAAAAACTGAGCCACATAAGACAGCCCGCTCGAAGAAAATTTCCCAACATGGCATTTATCAAATTTACCCGGACCCACTTCCGCCTGCTTGCACTATGTGTTGGCTCGATCATTTCGCTTCCTCTTACTGCCGACGATCGTCCGAACCTCGTGCTCATTCTCTCCGACGACATGGGCTGGTCGGATATTCAGCCCTACGGCGGAGAAATCGAGACACCAGCATTGCAACGATTAGCCAACAACGGGCTACGATTTACCCAGTTCTACAACAACGCCCGGTGTTCACAGACCCGTGCATCATTGCTCACCGGTTTGGTCTCCCATCAAACCGGCATGGGCATGCTGGCCGAAACGCCGACCGCACCAGGCCCCGCCGACGCTGATTTCGGCTACCACCGCTATCTCAATCGGAACTGTGTGACTATCGCCGAAGCACTCAAACCCGCGGGTTATCACACCTACATGTCGGGGAAGTGGCATCTCGGGTATCACGAGGAGGACCGCTGGCCTCGTCAGCGCGGTTTCGATCGTTTCTACGGTATCGTCGCCGGCGCGTCTTCCTACTTTCGTCCAGCCGGACCGCGCGGTCTTACGCTTGATAATTCCCCCCTCCCTGAGCCCACCGGTGACTACTACACCACCGACGCCTTCACTGACTACGCTCTGGAATTCATCGACACGACTCCCGAGGATGAACCTTTCTTTCTCTACCTCGCTTACAACGCACCTCATTGGCCTCTCCATGCCCGCGAGGAAGACATCGCAAAATTCGTCGGTCGATATCGCACGGGCTGGGATTTACTTCGAGCCACCCGCTGGGAACGTCAGATCGCCGCGGGGCTGGTCGACCCGAGTTGGGGACTCTCGCAACGCGATGACGGTGCACGCGCTTGGAGTAAACTTACTCCCGAACAAATAACGAAGCTCGACTACTTCATGGCGGTCTACGCCGCGATGGTTCATCGGATGGACCACAACATGGGCCGCCTCGTCGATCATCTCGAAACCAAGGGTGAACTCGACAATACCCTCATCGTTTTCCTCAACGACAACGGGGCCTGCGCCGAGCCTTACAACGACCTCGGCGGCGGCACAATGGCATCCATTAACGATCCGCGGGCCGAAGGATCCGGACCCCGAAAGAAGATCGAAAACGGATCCGCCATCGGCACCGGCTGGGCCAACGCGGGCAATACGCCTTTCCGCCGCTATAAATCCCGACTCTACGAAGGCGGTATCTCCACTCCCGCCATCATGCATTGGCTCGACGGCATCAAAACTTCTCCCGGCACGATCACCCGGGCCAAAGGTTACGTAACCGATATCATGCCCACTTTTCTGGAACTCGCAGACGCGACGTATCCATCTGACCATGACGGTGGTGAGATCAAGCCCCTCTACAGTGAAAGCCTGACGCCCGTTTTTGAGGGCGACACTCGCGACACTCACGAGTGGATGTTCTGGGAGCACTATCGCGATCGCGCCGTGCGCAAAGGTGACTGGAAGATCCTCGGGAAGATAGGCGACGACAACTGGGAACTCTACGATCTCACCACCGACCGCACCGAGTCGATTGATCTCGCTGACAGGCACCCCAAGCTCGTCGCCGAAATGGCCGCCGCGTGGGAATCGTGGGCCTGGTCGCACGACGTCCTTCCTAACCGCCGCGGCACCACTAAATAACTTAAATTTCCTGATCGATCAACTCAGCCCTAGCGAGCGGTTCCCTCTTCGCCCTCCTTTTCCAAACCATGTTACCCAAGCGCGTCTTTCTTCTATTACTTGTAACGTGCGCCTCTTTGCTGCCCCTCGGCGTTTTTGCCGCGGACCGACCGGACATATTCGTATTCCTCACCGACGACCTGAGCGCCCGTGATGTCGGGGTCTACGGTGCGACCGACGTCCGAACACCGGCCTTCGATCAGCTCGCCAACGAGGGCCTCACTTTCGACCGGGCCTTCATTATTTCTCCCGCCTGCGCCCCCAGTCGCGCCGCCATGCTGACTGGACTGACTCCCGTCCACACCGGGGCCGAGGCCAACCATACCTACATGCGCGACGATGTCGCGCCACTCATCAAACGCTTCAACGCCCTCGGCTACCAAACCGCCGCCTTCGGGAAGGTCGCCCACGGCAAGGACGCTCCCCGACATGGCTTTGGTTTCATCGACAGTAAAAATCTCGATTTCGATTCCATTGAAACGTGGCTAAAGAACCGCAACTCCGACCAACCGGCCGCGATCTTCATCGGCACCAAATCCCCCCACGTGCCGTGGCCCGCGGTCGACGGTTATGATCCCGACGAAGTCATCATCCCCCCGTTCCATGTCGACACCCTCGACACCCGCCTCTTCCGGGCGCGCTACTACACCGATGTCACCTCCGGCGACGCCGAATGCGCCCGGGCCAAAGCCCTCGTGCAACGCTACCTCGGCAAAGACATTATCACCGTGATGTCGAGCGACCACGGGGGCCAATGGCCCTTCGGCAAATGGAATCTCTACGACGAAGGCATCCGCGTCCCCCTTATCATGACCTGGCCCCGGCATATCCTCCCCGGCTCCCGCACCGATGCGATGGTGAGTTGGATCGACCTGCTGCCCACCCTACTCGATGTCGCGGGAGACCAACTCCCTGCCGACTTGGACGGTCAATCGTTCCAGCATTTGCTAAAAACCCCGGCTGCGGGCCATCGAGACCGCATATTCACTATCCACGACAACGACGGTCGAGCCAACGTCTACCCCATCCGCTCCGTGCGAGACGAGCGGTGGAAATACATCCGCAATTTGCAACCAAGTTGGCTTCAGAGCGACCACAGTTACCGGTTCCGCAAAGACGACGCCGGAGCCTATTTTTGGTCATGGGAAGAAGCCGCTAAGACCGACCACAACGCTTCGCTGATTCTCAACCGCTACCTACAGCGCCCCGGTGAAGAGCTCTACGACCTCGAAGCGGACCCCGGCGAGTTGAATAATCTCGCCACCGACTCGCGGCATGCCGCAACTCTTGTCCGCCTCCGCACCGAACTCGACGTCTGGATGACCAACCAAGGCGACGATGGAAAAGTCATCCCTGAGCCATGGCTCCCTGGTGACCCTGACTTCCTTGCACCCCGATCGGCTTGGCCACCCTATCATACCCCGTAAGGCTCATTTCTCTTTCGACTAGAATATCAGTAAGGCCATACCTGTTGAGCTCATCATGCTGCGTCTTGGTCTCCAGTTTGCATTAGCTTTAAGCATCGTCGCTACGACGTTCGCAGCGGATCTGCCTACCGGACTCGGATTGAGAGGAGAGCCGGTGCATCCTTTCGAGGTATCAAGCGGCACCAAAGCCGTGGTGCTTTTCTTCACCGCGCCTGATTGCCCCATCTCAAACCGCTACGCCCCAACCATGGTGCGGGTCGCCCAACAATTCGGATCGAAGGGGGTTAAAAGCTGGCTCGTCTATTCCGACGACCTCTCCGACGCCGCAACCATCAAGCAACATCGCATCGACTACTCGCTCGCTCTTCCAGCGGCGATCGACCGTGAATTCGCCATCGCAGATTTTGTTGGTGCAGATGTCACTCCGGAGGTCGCCGTCTACGTATTGTCAGACGAAGATCGCTCTCCGAATCTGGTCTATTTGGGTCGGATTGACGACCAATACCAAGGGTTCGGGAAGTTTCGCCCCACGGCCTCCCAGCACGACCTGCAAGACCTACTCGCATCCATTGTAGCTGGCGAGGTCCCGGAATTTCGCAAAACGAAGGCGGTTGGTTGTTACATTCCTCGACCGTAAATCGAACTGCGCAGCAAGATTCCGGGATGGATCCGATCATCTCTTTTTTTGCTGACGAAGTCACCTCACCCAACCAGCGTCATCTGCATTATGCCCTTGTTGCGATACATCCTCCTTGGACTCATTCTCACGTCACCGCTGCACGCGGCTCTGTTCGGTAAAAAAGATCGTGGTGAGCCAGATATCCTGATCGTCGGCGACACCTTCGGCCATGACGCCGAAAAGGTGCGTCCCTCCAAAGAGAATCCGATCACCTACATGCACTTTGTGGGTAAACAACGGGACATGGGCGCAATCGTCGCCGGCGAAAAAATGCCCCGCCCTGACCAGATCGAAAAGCTGATCGACACCACTCTGCAAAGCCAAGGATTTGTGCGTCGCGAAGTTGGCGATGAGGTTCCCGACATCTTTATTGTCCACACCTACGGGTCCGCCTACGTGCCGGAAAGCATATACGACAATATCGAATTTGACGAAGAAACGGGTGAATTTTCCGGACAAACGGTCACTCCGGACAATGTCGGTGATCGCGAGATGTTCGCCTTGGCCGGAGGTGCCAAAGTGCTCCAAAACGGATCGAAGCCCAACGAGTTGGAAGACGTCCAGACTCAGGCATCGATCGATCGTCTTTTTGTGATGATCGCCGCCATTGACGGGAAAAAATTCTACAACGGAGAGCCCGAGATCCTGTGGCGCACGCGAATCAGTATCCCCACTTTAGGTTACAACCTGCCTGACAACATGACTCTCATGCTCAAGACCGCAGCCCCCTACCTTGCCGCCGAAACGAGTTCGCCAGTGATGTTGCGCGAGGAAGATCGACGCGAGACAAACGTCGACATTGGCGATCTCAAGGTAGTGGAAGAAGTGGAATAGAGATTTCGAAGCAAAAGGCTAAAGCGGGCTCTCTTCACCTTCATGAAGGCCATTAAGCTGCCGTTCACCAAACGATCTACTAGGAAAACCCATGACCCGTGAATTTTGGTTTCTTCTTATCGTTGGGGCTACCAAGCATTGAGTCTTCATGGACGGTAAATCCTGCTGCCCCCCGGCCCACTCACCAACTGAATCGGCGTCCGAATTCGCCGATCCCCCTTTCGCGCGGACTTCGCGGAGTTCGACGGAAGGTATGCGTTTGATCGAAGGCGACAAATTTAAGATGGGAAATGAACGAGACTACGGGTTTTCCGCTGACGGCGAAGGACCAGTGCATGAGGTGAGGGTCGGATCTTTTCACATCGATGAAACCACGGTCACCAACGAGCAGTTTAACGTCTTCGCTAACGCCACTGGCCACCAGACTGAGTCGGAAGTTTTTGGCTGGTCGTTTGTATTTCACGGTCTGCTCACGCCCAAGGCATTGGCCCGAGTAAAACATCGCGCTGTCGGCAGTGAATGGTGGTGTCGTATCGAGGGTGCAACTTGGCGCCACCCCGAGGGTCCCGGTTCGCATATTAAGAAACGGCGGGACCACCCCGTCGTGCACGTCTCCTGGAACGACGCGATGGCTTACGCGAAATGGGCGGGCAAGCGCCTCGCTACCGAAGCCGAGTGGGAATTCGCCGCTCGAGGGGGATTGGAGTTCGGCAATCGCTATCCTTGGGGGGATGAACTCGAACCCGATGGAAAGCACCGCATGAATGTCTGGCAGGGGAAATTTCCCAATTCCAACACCATGGCCGACGGCCACTATGGCACCGCCCCAGCCCGTTCGTATCGATCGAATGGATATGGCCTTTTACAGATGACGGGGAATATTTGGGAGTGGTGTTGGGACTGGTTCGATCCCTGCTATTACACGTCGTCTCCGAACTGTGATCCTTCGGGACCCGCCAAGCCCCTCTCGAGCCGAAGGGTCATGCGTGGCGGTTCATTCCTTTGCCACGAAAGCTACTGCAATCGCTACCGGGTCGACGCCCGCAACAGTAATACCCCCGACAGTGCCACGTCCAATACGGGATTCCGCTGTGTGAGAGACGTGGACTAGCACACGCGATCGGTTACGCGTTGAATCCGCGACACAGCAATGTAACCTGGCCACCATGTTACCCCGCTTCCTGTTGGTCCTGTGCTGCGCGATGAGTCCGTCGCTGATTTTTGCTGAACCTGATCGTCCCAACATCATCCTCCTCCTTGCCGATGACCTCGGTTACGGAGACCTATCCAGTTTCGGAAGCCCAGCGGTGCAGACGCCAAATCTCGATCGACTCGGTGAGCAAGGCGTGCGATCGCCCTACTTCCATTCGGCTTCCGCGGTTTGCTCCCCTACCCGTGCCTCCATCCTGACCGGACGCTATCCCCGCAGCTATGAAATCACCCGCCATTTTAACGATGTGAATATGTGGTTACCGCGAGGAGCCACCACAGTGGCGGAAATTCTGCAACGTCACGGCTACGCCACCGCCCACATCGGCAAATGGCACTTGGGAGGATTACACGTGGATGAAAACGGCCGACGCCTGACCAACCAGCCGGGGCCACGCCAACACGGTTTCGATCACTACCAAACTCAGATCGAGCAACAACCGCTGCGGGGGCAGATGGGACGTGACCGCACGGTCTTTCGCGAAGGTGGCACGGTATTGATCCGAAACGATCAACACATTTCGGGAAACGACCCTTACTTTAAAAAACACTTCACCGATGCCAACGGCGACCACGCGGTGGAACTGATCGAACGATTCGCGGGCGGCAACAAGCTCTTCTTCCTCAATGTTTGGTGGTTGGTTCCGCACACGCCCTACGAACCGGCACCCGAGCCGCATTGGTCGGCTACCGCCGCGGATAACATTTCCGATGATCAACATCGCTTCCGTTCCATGATGCAACACATGGACGCCAAAGTGGGCGACATTCTCGATGCACTGGATCGTCTCGGCATCGCCGACAATACTCTCGTCGTTTTCACCAGTGACAACGGTGCCGCATGGGAGGGACACATCGGCAATCTGAAAGGGGGTAAAACCGATCTGCACGACGGAGGAATTCGCGTGCCTATGGTAGCACGTTGGCCCGCCAAAATTCCTGCCGGATCAGCTACTCACGCCTTCGGACATTCCGCTGATCTGCTCCCTACTTTTTGCGCCGCTGCGAATGTTTCGCTCCCCGATGCCCATACTCTGGATGGGGTGAATCTGCTGCCTCATCTATCCGGAGGCCCGGCCCCATCTGCCACCGAACGCGGAATGATTTTCTGGCAAATGGATCTCTACAAATCACTGCAACGTCACTACCCTAAACCGGAACCCTACGCCACCGAAGTGGTTCGCGAAGGTCGTTGGAAGTTACTCGCGTTTGAGGGCGATCCCGTGGAGCTATTTAATACCCAAACTGACCCGACAGAGGAACAGAATCTTCTCGAGCAGGAGCCCGTCTGCGTCGAACGCATGACGGCAGCGCTCCGGGAGTGGTTGGCAAAGGAACCGATCGTGCCCCTCGGCCGCAGTTAGCTGCCTGGGCACCGCACGATATCGATGATCTATCTAAACTCAGGTTACGGGAGAGGTGATGAAATTGATGACATTTTCTTCCTTAAAAATTCCTGAAAACCATGCAGCTTTCGGAACAAATTGAGGAGACGGACCTGGTGGAGATCTGGCAGAATCAACGCCGGTTCCACCTCAGACCATCCGCCGCCAAGGCTTGGTCCGCCATGCTCTGCAAAGCCAGGGCTGATCGCATAACCCTCAAGTTGGTTTCCGCTTTCCGCAGTATTCAACGCCAACAGGAAATCGTCGATCGCAAGCGGACCCGCGGTTTCAATGATGATGAGATTTTTCGCACCAACGCCCGTCCTGGTTTCAGCGAGCACCACACGGGGAGCACCGTCGATATATCCACTCCCGGAACGGAACCGTTGGAAGAGGCGTTCGAAAACTCCGCCGCCTTTCAGTGGCTCACTGACAATGCCGCCGCGTTTGGGTTCTATCTAAGTTATCCGCGCGACAACGTCTTTGGCATTATCTACGAGCCGTGGCACTGGTGCTGGCATGAAACACCTCCCCAAAGTGATTCCCGTCGAGGTTTACCACGACAGTCTAACCCATCTCACAACGCTTGACCGCAGTCCGCGCGAAGTTGGTTTCCTCAACATTCGAGCGAAATCAATTTTCTTCAAAGACCCCGAAGGCAATCCCCTGGCGTTAATCTGTCCTTCAGGCGCGCAGGATTTTGGCTCGCAGCCATGGGTCATCAGCTATCCATTCCTTATTCAATCTGATCGATCCATCACGTGCCTCTCGAGGTAAATTAATCGTATTTTTAACGCGCCTCACTCCCGCCCTCACGGTGTTGCTGGCGAATCGGAAACGGACAATCAATCGCGTGGTCGCGCTGATGCTCGTTTCGGTGGGACTTTGGGCTCTCGCCGTGGGATGCGTCCATGCCAATCTCGATCGCGACGGGGAATACGTTCGAACCGCGGTTGCTTCCATGGGCCTCTTCTTGCCCTCCCTTTGGCTACTCAGAATTACCATCGTGCGGTCCAACCAGAATTGGGCGGATACTCTCCGACAGGACAGAATCCCCTACTTCGGAGGGTTGCTCTACGTGGTGCTAGTTTATTCCCCGTGGTTTATCCCCTATGGATCCACCGAATTGAATCCCCTCCGTGGACCGATTAGGCAGTTCATTCAATATACGCCAATAATTTTGTTATTCATCGTAATGGGACACATGATTCGCGACCGAAGGACTCTCATTGGAATGCGGCGGTTTGAAGCCACCTTTATGGTTATCAGCGCGACTGCCGCCGTAATTTTGGTGCTGCTGCGAAATATTCTGAGAGATGTGCTCCCCAACGATGTTTCGCCCGCTTGGTCCGGCATCATCGTCGCAACATTCCTTGCGGTCCTTCTTTACGGGATTCTGGCAAAACGGATTCTGGATTCGAAGACTTTGGGGATCAAGATGGCCAGCTACCTCTTGGCTGTTGGGTTAACCGTTGTGGCGGTCGCCGTCGTTCGGGTATTAAGCGGGGAACTGTAAATCGGTGCCACTTGGGCCCATCTCATGACGGCCGCAATCGCCATTCCCACGTGGTTCGCATCACATCACATTTTACCGTTCTTTTTCCGGACCGACTCAAATCCGCTAACCCAAGAACTTATCTCGGAGATTCACGGGCTTAGGGAATCCCTTCACCCCATTCCGGACACATTGCGCCAAATTAAATCTTTGATCGCTGATAGGCTGGACGCGTCAATCTGTAGGGCTGCAGTAAACACCGATGATCAATGGGTGAGCTCGGCTGCCCCAATCGAGCTTTCGGTCAAAAGTCTACGTTTTCTCGAGTCGATCCGGTGGGCCACAACCTACTCCTTGGAGCGCTCGTGGTAGAACGACAATATTTCCGAGCTTCAGCAATCACTGTGGCAGGCCGACATCGAAACCGCCTTTATTTCAGTCTCTAGTCCTCGAGTGCTATTGCTACTGAGCCCCCGTCGAGACGGCAAGGCGCGCACATTCGTAGATGTCGACCAGCTGATCGCGCTTTCGCAGGCCACCAGTGCGGTCATCAATCACATCCAGTCGGCACAACGCAATCGGGAGGTCGGTAAACTTACCGCGGTGCCCATCGTTGCCGCTGGAATTGGTCACGATCTGAAACAATTTGCGGCGAGTTTCCTCTTCTTTGCAGAGCTCATGGAAATTCGATCCGACCCAAAGGAGCTCATTGATCAGCATCTCCCGCGTTTCAAAAAACAGGTCAAGAACCTGACCTCACTCTCGAATCAACTTTCTCAATTGGGCAATCCAGTCGATCCACATATCCGGGCCGTCGACATCAAGCTATCGATCAATGATCTGATTACGGATCCAAAGACGCGAACAACCGATTTATGTATTGAGATTTCCACTTCACCATTGGAAGAAATACCCCTGATTCAGGCCGACGAACATCTACTCCTTCGCGCGCTCCAGAACCTTTGTCTCAACGCAATCGAAGCCATGCAGGACCAATCTGACGGCGTCATGCATATTGAAGGTCACTGCCACAGGAAACTCTGTTGAAATTTTGATTGTCGACAACAGACTTGGCTTACCCGATTCCGTCCGGAAACAAATCTTCCAACCTTTCGTAGTTTCTACCAAACCCTCCGGATCCGGCTTGGGGCCGTATCTCGCGTGGGACTCCATTGTTAATTCCGGGGGCACCATCGACCACAATGACGTCCTCCCGCGAGGAACCAAATTTTCGACCCGGTTCACAACGGCCCGAATTTAAAATCAAAGATCCTCCAGCTACCTTCACCCAACCCAAATCGTTCCCAATGAAATGAGACGACTTAGGTCGCGTCTCGGTAGAGGTAGTCATGCTCGGTGAGCTTCTCGATCCTCTCATAGCGGACGTCGGAGAAGAAACGATCAACTTTAGCCAGATCCCGAACTTCGATCAGGATATATTTCGGCCGATGTCGTTCAAAATCTCATCCTCTCAGGGCCTCAATCTCATAACCTTCTAAATCAAGGAAGAGAAAATCGATTCGTCCCAAACTTGCCTTATCCAAGACCTCCGCGAACGTTACGGTGGGAACATTGATCGTGTAAGAATCTTCAATCTGCTGATGCCGCAGCCCCTTTTCAACGTGCTCTTGAAGTGCACTCGACTCCATCGCCCCCCTCATGATCGGGCCTGAGAAAAATGGACCCGGGAGACTCTTAGAAAGAGAAACCCAAAGTGAAGCGACAACGCTACACCGCCGAGTTCAAACGTGAGGCGGCGAGATTAATGATCATGGACGGTTTGAGTGCGCCGGAGGTGTCCAAGCGGCTGGATGTGAACACCGGCCTGCTTTACCGCTGGAAGCGTGACCACCTGGCGGAGCTGGATGCGACTGGTCCCGCCAACGCCAAAGCCAGTCCCACCGCCATGGCCGCTGAGATCGACCCATTGCGCAAGCAGCTGGCCAAGGAGAGGCGGATCAATGAGATCCTAAAAAAACGGTCAGCTACTTGGCCAAGGAAGACTAAGCCGCTTCGAGTTCATGCCACGCCAACAAACCAAGTATGATCTGGCCGAGATGAGCGAAGCGCTCGGGGTCTCGCGCCGCGGATATTATCGCCAAAGCCGAGGCGAAGCCTTCGGCGCGTCGCGCCCACGACGCGTTGATCAAACCGGTCATAGCGCAAGTCGTGCGACTGGCGCACGGCCCCTACGGCTACCGGGCCGGTCCCCCAGCATCTGCGCGAACAGGGCGTGGACTGTGGCCGGGATCGCACCCTGCGTTTGATGCGTGAGCTCGATCTGGTCGGCCGCGCGCATCCTCGCTTCAAGCCGATCGGCCCCGACAGCGAACATCTCTTCGGTTATCACCCCAACGTGCTCAAGCAGGTGGGCAAACCGGAGCCTCGCGATCAGATCTGGGTGGGCCGACACCACTTACCTGCTCAGCGATGCGGGTGGGTGCTCCCTGGCGACCGTGATGGTTCTTTGCACCCGTCGCATCGTTGGCTGGAGCAGCTCAACTACTAACGATGCCGAACGGGTTTGCACCGCGCTGGAAAACGCCGCGCTGACCCGCGACGACGTGCGCGCCAGCATCGTGCCTCACAGCGATCGTGGCAGCACCTATGCCGCAGATCGTTATCAACGCGTGCTCGCCCGCTTTAAAATGCACCCGAGCATGAACGCCAAGGGCAACTGCTATCCCGCACATGCGGCACGGCGATGGAATCATTCTTCGGTCGCTATAAAACCGCCGCGGGGCGCGATCACGTTTTCGCCAACGAAGCTCAGGTGCGCGCCAACGTCTTCAACTCCATCGAAGTCTTTTACAACCGATACCGCAAACACGCCTCGCTGGGCTACCTCAGCCCGATGCAAGCCGAGGTAATATTTTTGCCCCCCATGGAGGGGGCAATGCACAACTCGATTGCTTAACCCGCAATTAAACCCATAACCTACCAAATAAGATACGACCGTGTCCCACAAACTCAGGCCCGATCACTCCACTGGCGTTGATAGTAAAAGATATGGCAGGCTTCACTAAGGGTTGCGCCGACCTTCCGGTTAAGCTTTTCGCCAAACCCAAAGTCATAGGAATCGCCAGTCCATCCCTCATTTTTTTGAGGTTCCATTCTTTTCATACAAGATGCCTGAAATTAGCTAGCGAAGGGGGTCCTAATTGGCGGCGGTGATTGATTTTTCTCAATCATCTTTCTCGAAGAGTAATTTTATCGAAAGTGATGAATACCAATATATCTCCGGCCGGTGCTCGGTAGGCTCCTTGCTACTCAAAGATTAGAGAGGCCAGTGCTGCCATCAGCCAGGCATCCTCTTCACTCGCTTGCCACTTTGGTTTGGCAAGCTGCTCAATGTCGTGATTTTCGCCATAATCGCGTAACTTCGCACTAATAACCGCTAGGGCATCATCGATTGAACGATTATCCCAAGCCCATAACCAACTCTTCATTTTCGAATTCCAAGTTCCAACAATTTGAGCATCGCACGAGGCGATCTTTTCCGGGAACGTGAAGGTCAATTTTCCGGTGTCTTGGTTGAGATCCCATCGCTCTGATTCGGCTAAACCCCATGCCCCTTGATGCGCCGAAGTTTTCGCATCGAGATCGAGAATCGCTTTATCGCATAAGTCATCGAAATCAAACACTTGATCTTTATGCCATGGAGAGAGCTTCATAATTTTCGAACGCTAAGACCAACCTGCGACCACCAGCGATTGAATTGTCATGTTCGATTTCATAGCAACGGAACGACTGTCGTTGGTCCGGAACATATTGATCAATTTTTGTTTAATCCATCTCCTCCGAATTGGGGTTCTTCTGGTCGACGTTGATAATTCCCCTAAAGATGCCATCCGATTCAGGCGCTCAGAAACTAGTCGGCTCCTCCTCAAAGTTGGAGTAATCGCATCCTGAACCGTTGCAGAAAGGCAGATTGTCAAGAATCAAGCAATGTCCCCTTTAAGTGCCCAAGTCTGCTCCCAAGTTTGGCCAACGCATGGCCGCGTTCCGCGTCGCCAAGGGTCTTTCGCAAAACCAGCTCGCAGTTGAACTGGGCATGACACGTGCACGCATCGCCTATTACGAACGAGCTGCCACGAACCCGAGTATGGAGGTCGTGCAGCAAATCGCGGCATTCTTCAGCGTCTCCGTCGGTGAGTTGTTCAACGATGCCAGCAAGACCCGCAAAAAGCCTGGTCCACCCTCGCAGTTTGCCCAACTCGCGGAGCGCCTGGAGCAACTGCCACGCTCCAAACAAAAACTCGTCGCCGAGATGCTCGAAGGCGTTCTTCAACAAGCTTCATAAGCAGCGCCGGGGGCTAGGCCCGGCGCAAGGTGAAGCGGAGCCGAACCGGCGGTCCGGACATGGATCCCGCAAAGCGGGAGCAATGGCCGGGCCGTAGGGCAAGGAGCAACGCGACGCGCAGGCCGAAGGCCGCAGGGATCGAAGGCGCGGAGTTCAGGAGCGCCGCACCGCCGTAGCGGTCGGTGACGGTGCCACGCAACCGCCCCGAGTGGAGCAAACCGGCAGCGTCCGAGTAGGGGGCCGTGAACGCGGGCTGATCGACCGCCCCTACAAAAGGGGCGAGCACGCGGCTTTCCGCGAGCGCCGGGCCATGCGGACCCGGCTGCAGCGACCGGAGCGGAGGCGCAGGGAAAAAACCAAAGCGTTTTGAGGGAATGTCTTCCCAGGAGTGGGCCAAAGAACGTGCTGTTCAGTGGGGTGAAAAACTCTCCGCCTTCGCTCTGGCGGCGCAAATTGAACTAACAACACTCGGACCCAAAACCACCGAAAATGACAAGGTGCTTTTGGCTTACCTATTAAAGACACTCACTGATGCCAGTAACGTTTGGATCACGGAGCGTCTCGGAATGGGGCAGCCCGCGACTGTCAGTCAATATGTTCCCCGCTTCAGACTTGATCAACAGGACCAAACGCGGCGCGTGAAACGCATTTTGTCAAGAATCAAGCAATGTCTCCTTTAAGCGCCCCATTTTGTCAAGAATCAAGCAATGTCCCCTTTAAGCGCCCCTGAAAGATATCGCTATCGCCCATTTGCGCAAAAATTGCCTCATACACGATGTTATCGCGCGCCTTTGTATACGGATAAAACACTGCTGCTGTGTAACCGTCTTGATGGTCTAACAATACCTGTATCGCGTCGCTTTTGTGCGAGCTATTAGGCGGAACGACTCGCACATCAGCAAGAATCGCGGTGGCACGGCATTCATCGTCTTGCGCCTTGATCTGAAAGGACTGTTTCAGCAACTGGAACAGATCAGTGGATTTGGGCTTATCCGTGCCAGCTTGTTCTACTCCAACATGAACGATTTCACCATCGGGTTTCAAATAGCCACCGAATGGGTAAAACTCTCCACGCTCCGCTAGCAGTCGTTTAGCGAACGGAACCAGCTCGTTCATCAATTTTTCTACCTCATTTTTTGGCATCAGAGTTCTTCAGGTTTCTTTTTTAGGGGCCGAGGTCCTCTCTACGAACGACCGAGGAGTCCTTGGCCGCGTTGGTCGTCACATGGGTTTCTTTTCCCGTAACGATGACATGCTCACGACCGGATGTGGAAGCAGCTTCCTTTTGGGCTCGGATTTGAGCGGTATTGGAAACGGTCTTCGTGTCCTTGATCTCACCTACCTGTTTCGAGTTTTAACACCGCCCCAGGTGTGAGGGAACGAACAGGATGGGCGACAGCTATTGCTGGCGACCAGCGTGCCGCAGAGGCGTAGCTTGTTAGGCGTTGCGAGCCGTTGGACGGAGTAGTTTGTCAAGAGTCAAGACTTGACGTCTTTTTGCTGCCAAATTAATTCCAGTTTCAATCCTGTTAGCTTACTTTGTTCAATATGGTGAAAAACTTCGTCCTCGGGATCACTCATTCCACTGCTCATTAACAGAGAACCTTTAGATGTTTCTGGTATCTTAAAAAATGATACTTCAGGAACGAGCGACGGATTAAATTCGTAGTTTTTAATTTCTATCGGTTTGCCCGTAGATTTGCCATACACCCATTCAGTTTTCTCGTGGTCCAGACAATCTACACACTCAAGCACATTGAGTAACCAATAGCTACGATCATTACATGCAAATGGGAGTAACTCACCGCTACGCTCTAGTAGACTGAGGAGTAATTTTTCAGCTCTTTCACCAACTGCAATGGCTCCTGGGCAATACCCTAGGAAGTCTCCTTCGACGAGTTTCGGATTATATATTCGGACTGCGGGCGGAACCCAACTTTCAAGTTTAGATTTGCAGTCCATTGACAGCATTCCAGAAGCCCAAATAGAATCGTCTTCAGGAAGAAATTGCTGGTAGTCGTTTGAAGCAGTAGAAACGGAGTAGATTTTTATATTTATAGACCACCATTTTGTAGTTTATCATCAAGGTTACGCAAAACATCCGCAACCGTTCCCGGTTCCGCCTTGGTCACTGCTTCGTTAACCTTGTTGTAATATTCGTTCGTATGAACTGTTGAGTGCACCTGTTTCCCCGCAGGGTTGTCGACATTGTTATTCTTAGGAAGGGCTGAACCATTTGTGGCAGAGTTAATCTCAATACCTTCTCGTCGCAGAACTTCTCTCGCAGGAGCGGCTCTTGGATCACCTCCAGCAACGATGTGATGCGCAGCTTCATCTTGGCCAACGGGATTCCCTCAGCATCCATATTTTGCCTCAACTTTCGGGAACTTGCCTTAGAACTCGGCGCCTTAACACCTCCAAGAATCTTATCAACACCTCGACTGATTTTTATACCAATGCCGCCTAAACCTGCAATCTGTCCCGCTCCCGGAATCGCAGAGGCTCCGTCGATGGCAGCATCGCCATAATTACCTCGAGCGGCGGAAATGGCTGCATTCAAACCATCAGCCGCATTGCCAAGTAGCGGAAACAATCCAACAACACTTATGACGCCCTGACCAATATCGGCTAAACCAGAACCAATGCCGCCTGTTCTATCTGGGGCAACAACGCAGCCCAGTGCCGTCGTAGCGCCGGAGGACTGGTTTTCCTAGTGCAGTTCAGCGACTTGCGGAGTCGCAACCGGGCGCATTTTCGGGGTCTTCGGACAAAAAACGCATAGTGCGGTTTTTCAGTCCGCAGCGGCGTTTTCAGGACGAGAGTTAGAGCGGTGTCGGGGTCGGGTCGGCCGGACAACCAATACAAAGAGCAGGGGCCGTTTCGAGCGGCGGGTTTGTGGGCTTCGTTTCCTCCGGTTGGGGTTCGTCAGTCGCTCGCGTTTTCCCAGGCGCGTCGTGCGCTCGGGCGAGCGTCGCCAGCGATGGCCAGCAGGGCGCGTTGAGCAACTAAAAAAGAAGCCCTTAGCCGGATGGAGCGATTTGTAAAGAGTCACGCAATGTCCCCTTCCGCTGGCCCCGATCTTAGCGCCCAGGCCGTCGCCGGTGGGGCTTGTGCCCAGTGGACTGAGCACCGCCTCAGGTGTGAGGGAACGAGCAGACGACGTGACAGACTGGAGGATCCCGCAAAGCGGGTGACGGAGGGCTGGCGCGCCGTGTGCCGCAGGGGCGTGGACTGCGTTGGCGTGGCTGTGTTGCCGTTGGCCTTAGGCCGTATTCAGCTTTATTAACTTCACACTTTTCGCCGAGACACTGATTTCCGATTTCCACAAAAGAACCGAGTAAACCATCTCCCCATTTTCCGACATAACTAACTCACTATAAAGACAGACATCTCCCTGAACTTCGCCGATTATTTTCTCATCAAATATCTCATAAAAGACAAGTTTACAAAATCCGATATCACTTCCTATGGTGTTAGTAAGATCGATACTGATTACCAAAGATCTGTCCTCATCCCTATCAATCCATACCAATTCCGCGTCATGGATATATAAATCCAAAAGGGATTTCCAATCTCTATCAATTTCAGGTCGTAATTCGAGAACATGCTCCTGATATCTGCGCAACACCTCTTCCCACTGACCTGTATCCGGGGGGGTGTTCTGAGCCTTGTCATGCAGTTCACGCGTGAAAAATTTCATATTACTTACTTTCGTTTAAGTTTCCCTGGCTCGAATATGTTGAACAGGCAATCTATTTCCATTCTCATCCAGTGGGTGATAATGTCCGGGGATGGTAACTCCATTTGGCAACACTGCTGGCATATCATATGCGGTTTCATCTATGTAAGAGACAGCGACGGCGATACTCTTGGCCAGACCACGAGTCCTTGCACTGATGTCCTGGTTCATTTTCCCAAGTATTACCGCCTCCGTAAACGTGACATCAGGGCCTGCACGACTCATACTACGGTTCGGCACCACCAACACGGGATGACCTACAGTTCTCTTTCTTTTCTGCTCTGCTCGAGCTCTATCTCGAGCCCTAGTCAACAACTCATATCCTTCGGTCGCCCCGACGTATAGAACAATTCCCGAAGCAGCTATATCCCCTATCGGAAGCGGGCCGTCGGCAACTGCAATACCGAAAGCAACGGTAAGTAGCCCGGCAGAAGCATTAGATTGGAAACCATCAGCTACCGTGGCAACGTTACCGGTATCATCTGGGAATCGGTAGCCATCGCGGTAAGGTCCTGTTCTATCTGGGGCAACAACGCAGCCCAGTGCCGTCGTAGCATTCGCGGGCTGGTTTTCCTGGTGCAGTTCAGCGACTTGCGGAGTCGCAACCGGGCGCGTCTGGGGGACTTCGGACAAAAAAACGCCTAGTGCGGTTTTTCAGTCCGCAGCGGCGTTTTCAGGGCGAGAGTTGGGAAGGTGTCGGCGGGTCGGCCGGGCAACCAATGCAAAGAGCGGGGGCCGTTTCGAGCGGCGGTTTGTGGGGTTCGTCTCCTCCGGTTGGGGTTCGTCAGTCGCTCGCGTTTTCCCAGGCGCGTCGTGCGCTCGGGCGAGCATCGTTTACGATGGCCAGCAGGGCGCATTGAGCAACTAAAAAAGAAGCCCTTAGCCGGGGAGCGATTTACGCAATGTCCCCTTCCGCTGGCCTGGAGCAGCGCGGATGGACCATGTGATGTGACAAGGAGCCCTGCCTTCGGGCGCGATTCTTCGCGACCAGGGCCGACGCCGGTGGGGCTTCTGCCTAGTAGACTGAAGCGCGTTCAGCGCGGAGGGAACGCGCAGACGGCGTGACAGCTATTTGCTAGCGCGGCGCGTGCCACAGGGGCGTGGTTACCCGTTGGGATTTTGACTCAAAAAGGGGACATTGCTTGAATCTTGACAAGATTACGATGCGAACATAGATATCCACCATGCCCCGCACCGCTCGTCTTGAATACCCCCGCGCTTGTTACCACGTAATCAATCGAGGAAACTATCGATCCGACATTTTTTCGACTGATGGTGCCCGGACAGCATTTGAACGCACGATGTTTCAAGCCTGCGAACGGTCCGGGTGGCGGCGGCATGCCTTCGTCATCATGCGTAATCATTTCCACATGGCGATGGAGACTCCGGAGCCAAATTTAAGTGAAGGCATGAGGTGGTTGCAGGGCACTTGGGTCTGCCGGTTCAACCGCTTGCGCAAAATTAAGGGAAGACCATTCCAAGGGAGATTTAAGTCTCTGCTCGTTCAACCCGGCCATGCCTTGGCGGAGGTAAGTCACTCCATCCACCTCAATCCGGTTCGTGCCAAGATTATCACTCCTCCAGAATTGCCCTCATTTCGATGGAGCTCGTTTGATCACGGAGCGTCTCGGAATGGGGCCGCCCGCGACTGTCAGTCAATATGTTCGCCGCTTCAGACTTGCTCAACAGGACCAAACGCGGCGCGTGAAACGCATTTTGTCAAGAATCAAGCAATGTCCCCTTTAAGTGCCCCAAAGCTATAACTTGGCGTTCGGCCCGTATAATCCGGCCATGCAAACCGGTCGTCCCGCCAAGTCTCAACGCAGCGCATTCGGCGCACGTCTTCACACGTTGCGCGAAGCCGCCGGGCTTAGCCAGGCACAGGTCGCCGAGAAGCTCGAGATCAGACAACCGAGTTACGCCGCTTGGGAACGGCGCACCGTCGCGCTCTCACACGAGCGAATCGAGCAACTTGCCGACATTCTCGGTGTGAAGGCGGAGGATTTCTTCCGCGTCAAAGAGACGAGCGCCAAACGTGGCGGGCCTGTCGGTCGCTCCAAGCGCGCCTTCGAGGTCGTTTCTAAGCTGCCGCGCTCCCAGCAACAGAAGATCCTCGACGTCGTCGAGGCACTCGTCGCCAAGGCTTCGTAACCAGCGCCGGGGGCTAGGCCCGGCGCAAGGTGAAGCGGAGCCGAACCGGCGGTCCGGACATGGATCCCGCAAAGCGGGAGCAATGGCCGGGCCGTAGGGCAAGGAGCAACGCGACGCGCAGGCCGAAGGCCGCAGGGATCGAAGGCGCGGAGTTCAGGAGCGCCGCACCGCCGTAGCGGTCGGTGACGGTGCCACGCAACCGCCCCGAGTGGAGCAAACCGGCAGCGTCCGAGTAGGGGGCCGTGAACGCGGGCTGATCGACCGCCCCTACAAAAGGGGCGAGCACGCGGCTTTCCGCGAGCGCCGGGCCATGCGGACCCGGCTGCAGCGACCGGAGCGGAGGCGCAGGGAAAAAACCAAAGCGTTTTGAGGGAATGTCTTCCCAGGAGTGGGCCAAAGAACGTGCTGTTCAGTGGGGTGAAAAACTCTCCGCCTTCGCTCTGGCGGCGCAAATTGAACTAACAACACTCGGACCCAAAACCACCGAAAATGACAAGGTGCTTTTGGCTTACCTATTAAAGACACTCACTGATGCCAGTAACGTTTGGATCACGGAGCGTCTCGGAATGGGGCAGCCCGCGACTGTCAGTCAATATGTTCCCCGCTTCAGACTTGCTCAACAGGACCAAACGCGGCGCGTGAAACGCATTTTGTCAAGAATCAAGCAATGTCACCTTTAAGCGCCCCATTTTGTCAAGAATCAAGCAATGTCCCCTTTAAGCGCCCCTGAAAGATATCGCTATCGCCCATTTGCGCAAAAATTGCCTCATACACGATGTTATCGCGCGCCTTTGTATACGGATAAAACACTGCTGCTGTGTAACCGTCTTGATGGTCTAACAATACCTGTATCGCGTCGCTTTTGTGCGAGCTATTAGGCGGAACGACTCGCACATCAGCAAGAATCGCGGTGGCACGGCATTCATCGTCTTGCGCCTTGATCTGAAAGGACTGTTTCAGCAACTGGAACAGATCAGTGGATTTGGGCTTATCCGTGCCAGCTTGTTCTACTCCAACATGAACGATTTCACCATCGGGTTTCAAATAGCCACCGAATGGGTAAAACTCTCCACGCTCCGCTAGCAGTCGTTTAGCGAACGGAACCAGCTCGTTCATCAATTTTTCTACCTCATTTTTTGGCATCAGAGTTCTTCAGGTTTCTTTTTTAGGGGCCGAGGTCCTCTCTACGAACGACCGAGGAGTCCTTGGCCGCGTTGGTCGTCACATGGGTTTCTTTTCCCGTAACGATGACATGCTCACGACCGGATGTGGAAGCAGCTTCCTTTTGGGCTCGGATTTGAGCGGTATTGGAAACGGTCTTCGTGTCCTTGATCTCACCTACCTGTTTCGAGTTTTAACACCGCCCCAGGTGTGAGGGAACGAACAGGATGGGCGACAGCTATTGCTGGCGACCAGCGTGCCGCAGAGGCGTAGCTTGTTAGGCGTTGCGAGCCGTCGGAAGGAGTAGTTTGTCAAGAGTCAAGACTTGACGTCTTTTTGCTGCCAAATTAATTCCAGTTTCAATCCTGTTAGCTTACTTTGTCCAATATGGTGAAAAACTTCGTCCTCGGGATCACTCATTCCACTGCTCATTAACAGAGAACCTTTAGATGTTTCTGGTATCTTAAAAAATGATACTTCAGGAACGAACGACGGATTAAATTCGTAGTTTTTAATTCTTATCGGTTTGCCCGTAGTTTTGCCATACACCCATTCAGTTTTCTCGTGGTCCAGACAATCTACACACTCAAGCACATTGAGTAACCAATAGTTACGATCATTACATGCAAATGGGAGTAACTCACCGCTACGCTCTAGTAGACTGAGGAGTAATTTTTCAGCTCTTTCACCAATTGCAATGGCTCCTGGGCAATACCCTAGGAAGTCTCCTTCGACGAGTTTCGGATTATATATTCGGACTGCGGGCGGAACCCAACTTTCAAGTTTAGATTTGCAGTCCATTGACAGCATTCCAGAAGCCCAAATAGAATCGTCTTCAGGAACAAATTGCTGGTAATCGTTTGAAGCAGTAGAAACGGAGTAGATCTTCATATTCATAGACCACCATTTTGTAGTCGATCATTAATGTCAAGCAAAACATCCGCAACCGTTCCCGGTTCCGCCTTGGTCACTGCTTCGTTAACCTTGTCGTAATATTCGTTCGTATGAACTGTTGAGTGCACCTGTTTCCCCGCAGGGTTGTCGACTTTGGTATTCTTAGGAAGGGCTGAACCATTTGTGGCAGAGTTAATCTCAATACCTTCTCGTCGCAGAACTTCTCTCGCAGTAGCGGCTCTTTTATCACCTCCAGCAACGATGTGATGCGCAGCTTCATCTTGGCCAACGGGATTCCCCCCAGCATCCATATTTTGCCTCAACTTTCGGGAACTTGCCTTAGAACTCGGCGCCTTAACACCTCCAAGAATCTTATCAACACCTCGACTGATTTTTATACCAATGCCGCCTAAACCTGCAATCTGTCCCGCTCCCGGAATCGCAGAGGCTCCGTCGATGGCAGCATCGCCATAATTACCTCGAGCGGCGGAAATGGCTGCATTCAAACCATCAGCCGCATTGCCAAGTAGCGGAAACAATCCAACAACACTTATGACGCCCTGACCAATATCGGCTAAACCAGAACCAATGCCGCCTGTGCTATCTGGGGCAACAACGCAGCCCAGTGCCGTCGTAGCGCCGGAGGACTGGTTTTCCTGGTGCAGTTCAGCGACTTGCGGAGTCGGAACCGGGCGCGTTTTCGAGGACTTCGGACAAAAAACTCATAGTGCGGTTTTTCAGTCCGCGACGTGGTTTTTAGGACGAGAGTTAGAGCAGTGTCGGCGGGTCGGCCGGGCAACCAATACAAAGAGCAGGGGCCGTTTCGAGCGGCGGGGCTTGTGGGCTTTTCGTCTCCTCCAGTTGGGGTTCGTCAGTCACTCGCGTTTTCCCAGGCGCGTCGTGCGCTCGGGCGAGCGTCGCCAGCGATGGCCAGCAGGGCGCGTTGAGCAACTAAAAAAGAAGCCCTTAGCCGGATGGAGCGATTTCGCAATGTCCCCTTCCGCTGGCCCTACAAAAGGGGCGAGCACGCGGCTTTCCGCGAGCGCCGGGCCATGCGGACCCGGCTGCAGCGACCGGAGCGGAGGCGCAGGGAAAAAACCAAAGCGTTTTGAGGGAATGTCTTCCCAGGAGTGGGCCAAAGAACGTGCTGTTCAGTGGGGTGAAAAACTTTCCGCCTTCGCTCTGGCGGCGCAAATTGAACTAACAACACTCGGACCCAAAACCACCGAAAATGACAAGGTGCTTTTGGCTTACCTATTAAAGACACTCACTGATGCCAGTAACGTTTGGATCACGGAGCGTCTCGGAATGGGGCAGCCCGCGACTGTCAGTCAATATGTTCCCCGCTTCAGACTTGCTCAACAGGACCAAACGCGGCGCGTGAAACGCATTTTGTCAAGAATCAAGCAATGTCTCCTTTAAGCGCCCCTTTTGCTGCCCCTTTCGCTGGGCTTTACAAATGAGGTTCAAACATCAGCGCTCCTTCATCGTCCAACGCGAGTGATAGATTTCCAAATATCAATTCAATTCGCAGTCCCAATGTTGCCCGTATTGGAGGATCGTAAGCATTGCCTTCTCTATCATCAAACAATAGTGCGCTCATCAAAAAAACCGCATTGCCTTTTGGTCCAATACTCCAGCTACCTTTGTTGGTAGTATAATCATCGTCACTATCTTTTGGACGGTAGGTCTGCGTATAGTTTTTAGAATCACCGAACTCAAGAATTTCCGTTCCGTGTGTATACTCTATTTCATAGACGCCAACTATCTTTTTTTCTAAGTCGTCAACGTTTCTATAGCAGGAACTAAGAAGAAGACTCCAACCTAGGAAGATATTAAAATAAATAAAACGGTAGTGCATCAGATTAGCGTTTGTAAAAACTAAGGAACCGGAACGGTTATGTCAAATTCTTGACGAATATTGCCTCCCATTGGGACGCCGTCACGTGTGTGAATCGGCCATCTGTCCCAAATTGGGAATACACGACCTGCGGTAGAATTATATATTTTGCTTGTCGTCGATTGTCCAAGTAAAGAGCGAATTGACGCATGATTCACAATATGTATATTTAATACTCCATTTCCTTTGTTAGTTATTGTATAAATAAAACCTCCGATTTGCAACTCAGCTGGATTCAAGAATCCACCGAGGAGCACATCTTTATAGCCGGTAAGAGTGTCGTAATTAAACTCAAACGGTTCATCGACCGGATAACCCCCTCCGAGGGCGGTTTTATAGGCTTCTAGGGCGTCTTCTATGCCATTCGAAATCTTTAGCAGTTCAGCTAAACGATCCCCATCTGTATAATAACGATCGTCGCTCTCTCCGATCAGGAATCGCCCATTCGTAAACCAGCCGACTAGGAAGATCGCGTTATCAATATGACCAAAAATCTTATCTGAGCCACCGGTCGACTTACGTGTCTCGTTTAGGTTGTCCGCCGCAGTATTCACAGCCGCCCTGCCAACTGCGGCAGCCCGACCAAGGGCTCCTAAAACTACGTGCGTTGTGGAACGCTCTGCGTTATCTGGGGCAACAACGCAGCCCAGTGCCACCGTAGCATTCGCGGGCTGGTTTTCCTGGTGCAGTTCAGCGACTTGCGGAGTCGGAACCGGGCGCGTCTGGGGGACTTCGGACAAAAAACGCATAGTGCGGTTTTTCAGTCCGCAGCGGCGTTTTCAGGGCGAGAGTTGGGAAGGTGTCGGCGGGTCGGCCGGGCAACCAATGCAAAGAGCGGGGGCCGTTTCGAGCGGCGGTTTGTGGGCTTCGTCTCCTCCGGTTGGGGTTCGTCAGTCGCTCGCGTTTTCCCAGGCGCGTCGTGCGCTCGGGCGAGCATCGTTTACGATGGCCAGCGCGACGCGTTCAGCAACTAAAAAAGAGTCCTGTTCCGGTTACTCCCCGGCGTCCTCGGCTTCTTCCTCGGCGAGCTCTTCGGCCCGTTCCAACCGCGCCGGATGGGTCGCGGTGTGGACCTGCTTCAACTGCCGGATCGAGACCTGCGTGTAGATCTGCGTGGTCTCGAGTTTGGCGTGACCAAGCAACTGTTGGATGAAGCGGATGTCCGCTCCGCCTTCGAGCATCAGGGTCGCGCAGGTGTGGCGGAACAGATGGCAAGACCCGGTCTTGCCGATCTGAGCCGCGTCGATCGTGTCACGCACCAACTGGGTCAGGCGGTTCGGCTCAAACTCGAGTCCGACGTTGGTCAAAAACACGCGGCCCGCATCGGGCGAGAGCGCGAGCTTGGGCCGCGCTTCGTCGAGATACCGGTGGATCCACGCAAACGCCCGTTCGCCCAGGGGAACCATGCGATCCTTTTTCCCTTTGCCCTGGCGCACCATGACCGTGCCGCGTTCACCGCTTGCGCAAAATTAAGGGAAGACCATTCCAAGGGAGATTTAAGTCTCTGCTCGTTCAACCCGGCTATGCCTTGGCGGAGGTAAGTCACTCCATCCACCTCAATCCGGTTCGTGCCAAGATTATCACTCCTCCAGAATTGCCCTCATTTCGATGGAGCTCGTTGGATCACGGAGCGTCTCGGAATGGGGCAGCCCGCGATTGTCAGTCAATATGTTCGCCGCTTCAGACTTGCTCAACAGGACCAAACGCGGCGCGTGAAACGCATTTTGTCAAGAATCAAGCAATGTCCCTTTTAAGTGCGCCCTTCTTCAGGCCCCGTCGGCCCCCTTCAGGTTGCCCTCATGGCCCTTGGGTTGCCCCAAAAGACCTTGTGTAATTATTTCCTTTGTGGATTCGTCGCAGATTTGACCGAGTGCGGAAGCAGCCGCCCATCGGACTTTTCTTGAGTGTGAGGAAACAACTATTTCAAACAACGGCACTAGCGCTTTTCGTGATAGCCATGTTCGAACAAAGCCAATTCCTGCCAACAGGGCCTCTTCACTAGCATTGTGGCCACATAGGAGAACTTGAAGATCTTCGTCACTCAGCTCCCCGGAACCTTCGTTCAGTATGCATTGCAGCCATTTACGGTCTTCCGAGTCCATTAGTGTTTGGGCGGCACAATACCGCGAGCAAGTGTTTGATTAATCGTTTCAATCCGCTGCATACCGATTCGGAACATTCGCTCTCTTAGTTGAGGAGGCAATGATTGATTTTCGATAGCTCTCTGCACATTAGCAATGGTATCAGTCCGATTTTTAAGGAGTGCAGTTCGCTGACTCGCTGAAAGTGGTGCTCCAGGGACGGCTCCTTGTCCTTTTCCAAGCGCCGAGCGAGCAACTCCTGCGGTTAAATTTCTTGCAACCGCCGACTGAGGAAATAGCCGGAAGGCAGGTAGTGCACTCAGCGCAATCGCAATCGCATTGGACCTAGCTCGTTTCTGAGCAAACGCCGCTCCTGCAGCTTGGACTGCGTCTCCCGCGTTGCTGTAGATTTCAATAAATTCCACTGCCGAAATCTCGCCGCTCATCACGGCCCTCCAAAGGGCTAGGACCACGCGTTCCTCGTCATACAAACGCACACGCATACCCGCGTTCCCGGCGCTTTCCGTCCCGTTCAGAATGAGTTCAATATTTGAAGCATGGTAATCTCGCCACTCTGGCGGAACATGCATTTCGGCCAAAACACCGTATAATTCTACTTCGACTGTCGCTTCCCAATAGACGCGCGCTGCGTTATCTGGGGCAACAACGCAGCCTAGTGCCGTCGTAGCATTCGCAGGCTGGTTTTCCTAGTGCAGTTCAGCGACTTGCGGAGTCGCAACCGGGCGCGTCTGGGGGACTTCGGACAAAAAAACTCCTAGTGCGGTTTTTCAGTCCGCAGCGGCGTTTTCAGGACGAGAGTTAGAGCGGTGTCGGGGTCGGGTCGGCCGGACAACCAATACAAAGAGCGGGGGCCGTTCGAGCGGCGGGTTTGTGGGCTTCGTTTCCTCCAGTTGGGGTTCGTCAGTCGCTCGCGTTTTCCCAGGCGCAAGGTGCGCTCGGGCGCGCGTCACCAACGATGGCCAGCGAGACGCGTTCAGCGACTAAAAAAGAAGCTACTCCTCGGCGTCTTCCGCTTCTTCATCGGCCTCAAAAGGGGACATTGCTTGATTCTTGACAAGATTACGATGCGAACATAGATATCCACCATGCCCCGCACCGCTCGTCTTGAATACCCCCCGCGCTTGTTACCACGTAATCAATCGAGGAAACTATCGATCCGACATTTTTTCGACTGATGGTGCCCGGGCAGCATTTGAACGCACGATGTTTCAAGCCTGCGAACGGTCCGGGTGGCGGTGGCATGCCTTCGTCATCATGCGTAATCATTTCCACATGGCGATGGAGACTCCGGAGCCAAATTTAAGTGAAGGCATGAAGTGGTTGCAGGGCACTTGGGTCTGCCGGTTCAACCGCCTGCGCAAAATTAAGGGAAGACCATTCCAAGGGAGATTTAAGTCTCTGCTCGTTCAACCCGGCCATGCCTTGGCGGAGGTAAGTCACTCCATCCACCCCAATCCGGTTCGTGCCAAGATTATCACTCCTCCAGAATTGCCCTCATTTCGATGGAGCTCGTTGGATCACGGAGCGTCTCGGAATGGGGCAGCCCGCCGACTGTCAGTCAATATGTTCGCCGCTTCAGACTTGCTCAACAGGACCAAACGCGGCGCGTGAAACGCATTTTGTCAAGAATCAAGCAATGTCCCCTTTAAGCGCCCATGCTTTAAGCGCCCTGTGCCGCAGGGTTCACTTTGTCGGAAGTTCGACAACCGAAAGAACGCCGTGACGATCCATTCTAATCTTCGCCGACTGCCCAGCCTCTTGGGCAAAGAACTGAAAGACTGTTCCGCCCTTCTCCGTCGTGACTGCTGTTAACCCAAATCCAGTTGAATCAATCCCTGCCCGGTCTAATTCAGACACTAAATATTCCGTGACAATACGCTTTGCACTGTCATCGGCCACGGGAACTTGATCGACTTCCCCGAAGTCATTTAGATCAAATTCTGGATTATCAGTAGCGGGTAACGACTCCTTAAATTCAGAGGATATTTCCTTGGAGCCATATGGGTTCTCATCGTCGAAAAAGAGCGTCTCTTTGGCAACGAATGCCACGAGGGCAGCCGCCAAAACTCCAAGGATAATAAGGACTATTTTCTTCATGGCTCAGGTTCCGCGTAAACGATTTCAGTGTAGTGCCTTCGGATATTAATCTGATGGACGGCATATGGGTCGATGCTTCTTTCGCACATCAAGTCCATCAGAGACTCGTTCCCGAGTATTGTCTCTCTCGATATTACATCAATCACATCACTCCCATGGTAAACAGTTCCAGTTACTTTCGCATCAACCAGAACTGACGCGGAGTTCAATGGATGATCCGGATATCGAGTTCCCAGTAACTCCGGATTCTCGTATGGGTAAACTATACCCTCGACTATAGATTTTGAATAGGGGTCCAAAGAATCAATCTTCTCCAGTGTTTTGAAAACTACTCTACCGAGCCATCTAACGGGAGCAGCTAATCTCGCTTTCTGGATATAAACAATCTCAGCATCATCAGCGATTACGAACCAAGGGCGCCGCTCTGTGGCCGGTTGCTCTGCGTTATCTGGGGCAACAACGCAGCCTAGTGCCGTCGTAGCGCCGGAGGACTGGTTTTCCTAGTGCAGTTCAGCGACTTGCGGAGTCGCAACCGGGCGCATTTTCGGGGTCTTCGGACAAAAAACGCATAGTGCGGTTTTTCAGTCCGCAGCGGCGTTTTCAGGACGAGAGTTAGAGCGGTGTCGGGGTCGGGTCGGCCGGACAACCAATGCAAAGAGCGGGGGCCGTTTCGAGCGGCGGTTTGTGGGCTTCGTCTCCTCCGGTTGGGGTTCGTCAGTCGCTCGCGTTTTCCCAGGCGCGTCGTGCGCTCGGGCGAGCATCGTTTACGATGGCCAGCGCGACGCGTTGAGCAACTAAAAAAGAGTCCTGTTCCGCTTCTTCATCGGCCAACTCGGCCTCGAGTTCCAACCGCGCCGGATGGGTCGCGGTGTGGACCTGCTTCAACTGCCGGATCGAGACCTGCGTGTAGATCTGCGTGGTCTCGAGTTTGGCGTGACCAAGCAACTGTTGGATGAAGCGGATGTCCGCTCCGCCTTCGAGCATCAGGGTTGCGCAGGTGTGGCGGAACAGATGGCAAGACCCGGTCTTGCCGATCTGAGCCGCGTCGATCGTGTCACGCACCAACTGGGTCAGGCGGTTCGGCTCAAACTCGAGTCCGACGTTGGTCAAAAACACGCGGCCCGCATCGGGCGAGAGCGCGAGCTTGGGCCGCGCTTCGTCGAGATACCGGTGGATCCACGCAAACGCCCGTTCGCCCAGGGGAACCATGCGATCCTTTTTTCCTTTGCCCTGGCGCACCATGACCGTGCCGCGTTCACCGCTTGCGCAAAATTAAGGGAAGACCATTCCAAGGGAGATTTAAGTCTCTGCTCGTTCAACCCGGCCATGCCTTGGCAGAGGTAAGTCACTACATCCACCTCAATCCGGTTCGTGCCAAGATTATCACTCCTCCAGAATTGCCCTCATTTCGATGGAGCTCGTTGGATCACGGAGCGTCTCGGAATGGGGCAGCCCGCGACTGTCAGTCAATATGTTCCCCGCTTCAGACTTGCTCAACAGGACCAAACGCGGCGCGTGAAACGCATTTTGTCAAGAATCAAGCAATGTCCCTTTTAAGTGCCTCGGATCAGATCGCGAGGGTCGCCAAACACCTTGGGATCTCGATCGAGCGCCTGGGTGAGGCCATCGATGAGCTCGCGGAGCGCACGACGCTATCAATGCCCGATTGGCACGCACTCGATCGCGCCAAGCAGGCCGCCGCGGAAGTGCGTTGACCCCCGACGAGTACAAATCCCGCCGCAAGGCACTCGCCCTGACCCAAGCCGCCTTGGGTCAGGCGCTGGGCGTCAACCGCGCGGAGATCAACCGCCGCGAAAAAGGTCGCCGACCGATCACGGGCGAGGCCGATGCCGCAATCCGCTGGCTGACCAAGGGCAAGCGGTGCGCGGCGGCTTCAGCCCGAAAGGCCTAAAGGCCCACCTCTGTCGGGTGCGTGGCCGACAGCGGCTGTCCATCGTGGCCATCAATGCCAGAGCTTGGCAGGTAAGGATCTCGGCGCCGCCAGTCGTGCCTACGCCGCCTTCAGCCACAACTTCTAGTACCTTGCAGCCCCTCTGCCGACATCCTGCACGGATCTGGCAAGGACCCGCCCAAAATCGCTGGTTTTCTCAAACCTTTGCGAATCTTTCTCAAACCTCGCGGCGTCTTACATTGCAGGGCACTTGGGTCTGCCGGTTCAACCGCCTGCGCAAAATTAAGGGAAGACCATTCCAAGGGAGATTTAAGTCTCTGCTCGTTCAACCCGGCCATGCCTTGGCGGAGGTAAGTCACTACATCCACCTCAATCCGGTTCGTGCCAAGATTATCACTCCTCCAGAATTGCCCTCATTTCGATGGAGCTCGTTGGATCACGGAGCGTCTCGGAATGGGGCAGCCCGCGACTGTCAGTCAATATGTTCCCCGCTTCAGACTTGCTCAACAGGACCAAACGCGGCGCGTGAAACGCATTTTGTCAAGAATCAAGCAATGTCCCCTTTAAGTGCCTTTTTTTACGGACTGGGATGTGTCGATTGAGGCACCGAGCCCTCAACCATTTTTTCTAACAGGATACGATCCTCAATGATTCTGAAATAGAAAATCCACGCATCTCCACCTAGATCTTCGACACTCAATCTACCTGTCACTGTTCCTTGACTTGTCTCAAGGAACAAAAGTGCAGTTCCATTCTTCAGTCTTGCAAGCAAGGGTTTGTTGGACGCTGCAACCTCCAATTTCAACAATGTCCAAGTATCTTGCGCCAAAAAATCTGGAGATGTATAGTTCGATCCGTATTTCCCCAACGCGAACCTCGCGATGTCCCCAATCTGTATCAGCCACTCTTCGTTGATTGAATCAATCTTCATGTAACTTGGCTTTCCTGATACGGAGGAACCACTTAGAATAGTAAGGATTAGAATGAAAATTAACGACTTCATTGGGTATCATGGGGTCATGGGCCTAGGAGTGCTCTAACGCTAAATTCTGCATATGGATCCAAGGGTTCATCAACAGTGGAGTAGGCTTTGCCCGATGCCGTTTGTTGGTAGGGAGTTGATTTAGACAAAGCTCGCCGAAGCGCACGTCTGTTCACAGTTCCATTTGATCTTAACAGCCTCATGTGGCTGGGCTCTTCTGTTGTCCCGGTGTCTTTGACTTGCTGAAGGATGGTTCTCTCCCAAGCATTCACCTCTGTTTCTAAGTTGTCCTTTCCTGCTATATCCATTCCTGCCTGTCGATCACGCGCATGGATTGCTTCATGCACAATGTGACTCTTAACGTAGGGGCCGACATTCCCATTCGCATCCAATGTGATCGATATTCGGTGTGATTTTGTTCCGTAACTGGCCACCCCTCCATAATAAACTTTCTCGGTAACTGCACCGGTGACTTTGTGGGTGCGAGTCCTCTTAATACCGGTCGATATTCGGATCTTCGCATCATCATCTATAAGTGCCTGAACTACGTCAGCATTCGTGGGATCATTCGCTAGCTCTTGTAGTAACTGAACAGCGATGGCCTTAAGCCTTGCTCTATCTTTTGCTGCGTTATCTGGGGCAACAACGCAGCCCAGTGCCACCGTAGCATTCGCGGGCTGGTTTTCCTAGTGCAGTTCAGCGACTTGCGGAGTCGCAACCGGGCGCGTCTGGGGGACTTCGGACAAAAAACTCATAGTGCGGTTTTTCAGTCCGCAGCGGCGTTTTCAGGACGAGAGTTGGGAAGGTGTCGGCGGGTCGGCCGGGCAACCAATGCAAAGAGCGGGGGCCGTTTCGAGCGGCGGTTTGTGGGCTTCGTCTCCTCCGGTTGGGGTTCGTCAGTCACTCGCGATTCCCGGGCGCGTCGTGCACTCGGGCGAGCGTCGCCAGCGATGGCCAGCAGGGCGCGTTGAGCAACTAAAAAAGAAGCCCTTAGCCGGATGGAGCGATTTGTAAAGAGTCACGCAATGTCCCCTTCCGCTGGCCCTACAAAAGGGGCGAGCACGCGGCTTTCCGCGAGCGCCGGGCCATGCGGACCCGGCTGCAAGGAGCGACGCGACTGGAACCGCTGGGCGACTGAAACGAAGTGCAGGGAGCGGGCGCGCGACCTCGCGTTAGCGAGCTGAGCGCGCCCGGCACCCAGCCGGGCGCAGCGGGGTCCCCGCCGGTCTGATCACGGCGGGCACCGACGTGACAAAACGAAGCAACGCGAAGTGGCGGAACGACGGTGACAGGGCGGGTCTTAAAGGAGCCCTGCTTCGGGCGCGATCTTAGCGCCCAGGCCGTCGCCGGTGGGGCTTGTGCCACGTGGACTGAAGCGCGTTCAGCGCGGAGGGAACGAGCAGACGGCGTGACAGGCTGGAGGAGCAACGCGACGGAAGGCTGGCGCGGCGTCTGCCGCAGAGGCGTGGTTGTTACGCGTTGCGAGCCGTCGGATGGAGCAGTTTGTCAAGGTCAAGACATGACGTCTTTTTGCTGCCGACCCGTTTTGATTGCCTACTCGTTGCTATTGGTTGCCGCTATTCTTCGGATACCCGAGTGTAAGTAGAATCAATTTTCCAAGCCTCAAAAAAGGCATGTGTTTCTCTTGGTGAATCCAACTTAAGAACTGGATTCGAACCTTCGTTTTTATAGATAAAATCGAGGACCGAATCGTGTGCGAATATCACAATCCGATTATTGTGAAATGACCATGACCCAAGTAGTAAATCTACATCCAATTCGTGATCAATAATTTCTGCTTCACCTGTAATTTTTAGAACTAAACTAGTCCTTGAATCCGATGCGAGGTATCGACCGCTAACCGATTCACTGGTCGTTTTTGAACACCCAATTATAAGGAAAAAGAATAAGACAACTCCAAATATAGATTTCAAGCGCATGCGTTCGTGGGTGTTCATATTTATTCTCCCCCGGTTAATCGTTCCCAACCGGGTTTGTATGTCGTTTCCAAGAAGATTTTGAATCCCTCGCGATCATTCCACAATTCCAAAATCTGCTCACTTATCGGATTAACATAATCCTCATTTCCAGGAATCTTTTTATACTGTTCATAGGCCTTGAGCTCTGCCGCATATGCCCGTATCTCGCCTTGAATATACATAGCCCACCCTTTGTCCGATGAATATTTTCCTGTGGCATCTTCAATTACATGCAAACCTTCGTGAATCATCGTCCAAGGAGTTGCAGTCCATCCCGATCTAGGCAATCGGATTTCCTTACTTTCGGGATCATATCTACCGGAAGTATCATCATGCCAAACATACTTCATAACCATTCTTTTCGATACGCAAAAGAATAGCTTTACCGTTACGCGTTTTTAGTGCCATCGCCCTAAATTTCACAAGTAACGCTGCCTCTTCCGCCGCTGTTTCCGCGGGGAAAGGTCCCGACTCGACACCAAGCATGTCCTTAGCCCTTCCTGCACTATTTGGGGCAACAACGCAGCCCAGTGCCGTCGTAGCGCCGGAGGACTGGTTTTCCTGGTGCAGTTCAGCGACTTGCGGAGTCGGAACCGGGCGCGTTTTCGAGGACTTCGGACAAAAAACTCATAGTGCGGTTTTTCAGTCCGCGACGTGGTTTTTAGGACGAGAGTTAGAGCAGTGTCGGCGGGTCGGCCGGGCAACCAATACAAAGAGCAGGGGCCGTTTCGAGCGGCGGGGCTTGTGGGCTTTTCGTCTCCTCCGGTTGGGGTTCGTCAGTCGCTCGCGTTTTCCCAGGCGCGTCGTGCGCTCGGGCGAGCGTCGCCAGCGATGGCCAGCAGGGCGCGTTGAGCAACTAAAAAAGAAGCCCTTAGCCGGATGGAGCGATTTGTAAAGAGTCACGCAATGTCCCCTTCCGCTGGCCCGCAGACGGCGTGATCAGACTGGAGGAACGGAAGGCTGGCGCGCCGTGTGCCGCAGCGGCGTGGTTAATCGTTGGAGTTCGATTCAGGATCAGGACCGATTTTTATATTTTGCGTTTGACCCCTTCGGGTTGCCCCCTCCCCCAGTTGAGGCCTCGGTTCAGACCTGCCCCACCTGAGGGTTTCCAAAAGTGTTGACCTCATTCACCATTCCGCGCAGAAGAGCCAGATGAAGCTGAAGCGATTTCTCCTGAGCTTGCTCGGCGGCGGCGTTGACGCCGCAGAATCCGAGGAACTTGGAGACCTGAGAAAAAAGGCCGAACAGGGGAATGCCTCCGCACAATACAACCTGGCGGTGATGTACGCTGATGGCAGCGGCGTCACCCGGGATGAGGTCGAGGCAGTCAGGTGGTATCGACTGGCGGCCGAACAGGGGGTTGCCGAAGCACAATACAACCTGGCGTGGATGTACGATAATGGCAGCGGCGTCACCCGGGATGATGGCGAGGCGCTCAGGTGGTATCGACTGGCGGCCGAACAGGGGCAGGCCGACGCTCAACACAATCTGGCGTTGATGTACCATGATGGCAGCGGCGTCACCCGGGATGATGGCGAGGCGCTCAAGTGGTTTCGACGGGCGGCCGAACAGGGGTATGCCGACGCTCAACACAACCTGGCGGTGATGTACCGTGATGGCAGAGGCGTCACCCGGGATGATGTCGAGGCGCTCAAGTGGTATCGACTGGCGGCCAAACAGGAGTATGCCCTCGCTCAATACAACCTGGCGTGGATGTACGATAATGGCAGCGGCGTCACCCGGGATGATGTCGAGGCGCTCGAGTGGTATCGACGGGCGGCCGAACAGGGGCATGCCGACGCTCAAAACAATCTGGCGTTGATGTACGCTAATGGCAGCGGCGTCACCCGGGATGATGGCGAGGCGCTCAAGTGGTTTCGACGGGCGGCCGAACAGGGGTATGCCCTCGCTCAATACAACCTGGCGGGGATGTACGCTAATGGCAGCGGCGTCACACGGGATGATGTCGAGGCGCTCAAGTGGTTTCGACTGGCGGCCGAACAGGGGTATGCCTCCGCTCAAAATAACCTGGCGAGGATGTACCATGATGGCAGCGGCGTCACCCGGGATGATGTCGAAGCGGTCAAGTGGTTTCGACTGGCGGCCGAACAGGGGCATGCCCTCGCTCAATACAACCTGGCGGTGATGTACCGTGATGGCAGCGGCGTCACCCGGGATGATGCCGAGGCGGTCAAGTGGCTTCGACTGGCGGCCGAACAGGGGCATGCCTCCGCTCAAAACAACCTGGCGGTGATGTACCATAAAGGCAGCGGCGTCACCCGGGATGATGTCGAGGCGGTCAAGTGGTTTCGACGGGCGGCCGAACAGGGGCATGCCGACGCTCAACACAACCTGGCGGTGATGTACCGTAATGGCCAGGGGGTGCTTAAAGATGAAATCGAGGCCTTGGCATGGTTCGACATGGCAGCCATCTCGGGAGACGAAGACGCGGTCCGGAAGCGTGACAAACTTGAAAACCGGCTCGGGCCACAGGCCACGCTGGCCGCACACCGGCGTAGCAAGGAACTCTTGAAGCAAATTGAGGCAGGAAAGCTGAAATCCGGGGGCTAAGGAGTCATGGTATCAACTCCTTAGTCACATCCCGGCAGCCGCTCATGTCGCGGCCGATGAGACACGTGTATCCGTCATTACCACGCCGGGTCCGAAGCCAGCTTCGGTTGTGCGTGTTGATGAGTCGAATGACTTGGCCGTGCTCAAGCTCGACCAAGGTGTATGCCCAGCGTTGCCGATCGCCCCGTCTCGTCGGGTTCGTTCGGGGCGCGCCGTTGCCACCATCGGGTTTCCCACATCGAAGTCCAAGGCTCCAGTCCCAAGGGTTGCACGCGGAGAAATCAGCAGCCTTGACGGCCCCGGTGATGACCCGCGCAGTTGGCAGGTCAGTGTGCCCGTGTAATCGGGCAACCCCGGGGGGCCGCTTCTTGACAAGAACGGGAACATCATTGGGATCATTGTTGGGATCATTGTTGCAAGGCCCGGGTTGAAAGCGGCCCAGGAGACAGGCGACATCACGCAGAACGTGAATCATGCGATGAAGAGTGCATATGCCCCGGCACTGCCGGAGCCGTATCTTAACAGCGAATCGCCAGGGTCTAATGGTCCTGAAATCAAACCCACCCTTGAAGACCTGGTCGCCAAGGCCCAACACTCGGTTGTGTTGATCTTGGCATTTTGACGGTGCCGTCAGCTGGAATGGGCACGGCAGGCAGGTATTGCCGAACCCGTTGGGAAGAGCCGTGCATAAGCCTCCAAGGTGCTTATTCCGTGGGAAGGGTCAGTCCGACGCTCGAGGTTAAACTCCCGGAGTAAGCCGATGATGCCTCCAAGGTCTGGGAGGGCACCCGTACGACAAGCTCCCCAAGGTCCCATCCCATGGGGAGACGACACACCGGGGCGCGGGTCCCGGCGATCCTGCGCGAGGCGGGAGCCCGGCCAGCCCGTTGCCGATCTGGTGCGCGGGCACGGCATTGCCCCCGGCCTCGTGCACGGGCGCATGGTCAACGACCGGGACCCCCCGCCTGCTGGCCGGGCACGACTCGCAGTCTCGCAGCGCAGCGGAGAGGATGCCGGACGTGACAGGGCGGGTCCTACAGGAGCCCTGCCTTCCGTGGCGCGTAGGCGACACAGGGCCGACGCCGGTGGGGCTACCACCCAGTGGACTGAACGACGTTAAGGAGTGAGGGAACGAGCAGGATGGGTGACAGCTATTGCTGGCGACCAGCGTGCCGCAGAGGCGTAGCTTGTTAGGCGTTGCGAGCCGTTGGACGGAGTAGTTTGTCAAGAGTCAAGACCTGACGTCTTTTTGCTGCCCTAAATATCTATTTCAGCTTCAACTATTTCGCTAAGCTCTCCGTTGCAATTTCTCATTAAGCTAAACCGTAGATCTTGCCACAACCAACTCTGGAATTCTTTGACCGAAAGATCGTCATTTAAGACCGCCACTTTGATATAAATTTTAGATTCTTGATCAAATTCAAACGCTACAAAACCCGTCATATCATTGTGACTATTTGGATTTTTGATCTGTATAAAACTGAACGATTCGTAGTTTTTCCTGTGCATACCGTATGATGCTAGGCCTCCAAAGCCTTCCAATGCATCATCAACTGTAGCACAAACGATCCTTTTAAATAAAGTGCCTGATATTTCGTCAAAATCATCATAAGCGTCTTCACGTGCAAATGGAATTCGAGCACGGCCCAACCACGGAATCAGGGCCACAAGCGCGCCTTTAAAAATCTTAACAAGTTCTGAAATGGATACTTTCCAAGTGCTCATTATCCTCCTCCGTGAAGTTGTTCAATAAGTTTCAACTCTTCTGCATTAGGTGGTCGCTTCTCGCCAAACCCTCGTCCTGGGGTAACCGGCTTTACTCGATCCCTTGTAATATCTAAAATAACTTCTCCCTTATCATTTGTAAGAAACACCCGACCATTGCCACCTCTAACTGCCGAGTTCGGTGGACCAGTAAGGTTTTTTACTTTTGACCCACTCCGACCACCGTTGAGAATAATATCAGAGCGATGACCCGAAGTCTTTACTTCCTGTGTGGCACCTCCAAAAATCTTAGCACCACCTCGACTGAATTTAACACCTATGTTTCCAATTCCTGCAATCTGTCCCGCTCCCGGAATCGCAGAGGCTCCGTCGACGGCAGCATCGCCATAATTACCTCGAGCGGCGGAAATGGCTGCATTCAAACCATCAGCCGCATTGCCAAGTAGCGGAAACAATCCAACAACACTTATGACGACCTGACCAATATCGGCTAAACCAGAACCAATGCCGCCTGTGCTATCTGGGGCTACAACGCAGCCTAGTGCCGTCGTAGCGCCGGAGGACTGGTTTTCCTAGTGCAGTTCAGCGACTTGCGGAGTCGGAACCGGGCGCGTTTTCGAGGACTTCGGACAAAAAACTCATAGTGCGGTTTTTCAGTCCGCGACGTGGTTTTTAGGACGAGAGTTAGAGCAGTGTCGGCGGGTCGGCCGGGCAACCAATGTAAAGAGCGGGGGCCGTTTCGAGCGGCGGTTTGTGGGCTTCGTTTCCTCCGGTTGGGGTTCGTCAGTCGCTCGCGTTTTCCCAGGCGCGTCGTGCGCTCGGGCGAGCGTCGCCAGCGATGGCCAGCAGGGCGCGTTGAGCAACTAAAAAAGAAGCCCTTAGCCGGATGGAGCGATTTGTAAAGAGTCACGCAATGTCCCCTTCCGCTGGCCCTACAAAAGGGGCGAGCACGCGGCTTTCCGCGAGCGCCGGGCCATGCGGACCCGGCTGCAGCGACCGGAGCGGAGGCGCAGGGAAAAAACCAAAGCGTTTTGAGGGAATGTCTTCCCAGAAGTGGGCCAAAGAACGTGCTGTTCAGTGGGGTGAAAAACTCTCCGCCTTCGCTCTGGCGGCGCAAATTGAACTAACAACACTCGGACCCAAAACCACCGAAAATGACAAGGTGCTTTTGGCTTACCTATTAAAGACACTCACTGATGCCAGTAACGTTTGGATCACGGAGCGTCTCGGAATGGGGCAGCCCGCGACTGTCAGTCAATATGTTCCCCGCTTCAGACTTGCTCAACAGGACCAAACGCGGCGCGTGAAACGCATTTTGTCAAGAATCAAGCAATGTCCCCTTTAAGAGTTTTGACCCGGCTTTCGGTCATTAAGAGTAATCTCCGATTTCTTTCCGGCCCTCGATCTTATCGATCACAATCTCTATCGCCCGCTTTGTGTCAACGCGTTGAATGAGCTTATCATCTAGCAAAGCATCAACAATTATCGCCGCCAGAGCTTCTGTCGGTATAGGGTTATAGTTTGAGTTAGATTCTGTATTTTCGCGGTGGTTCATCGGGGACATCATGGGCTTTCTACAAATTTAATTTCCCTAATTCCAATTCCTTTAATACTCACGTCAACAGTGGCAGGGCCGCTCGTTGACACAGGTCGGAACCGAATAACTCCGCCACCTGGTAGTTTCGCGATCATTAAAACACCACCATTTCTTGTGGTTGTGCGAACTACGACAGCGCCCTGACCAAGTTTGTTGAAGAAGGCTTGTGCCTCTGCAACTCCACCCTGCAATTTCCGAATATATGAACTTGATCCAGGCGTGCCAACGAGCCTACCTCCAGGTCGCAGCACAGCGATTGGGTTGCTTACAACCGCCGACTGAGGAAATAGCCGGAAGGCAGGTAGTGCACTCAGCGCAATCGCAATCGCATTGGACCTAGCTCGTTTCTGAGCAAACGCCGCTCCTGCAGCTTGGACTGCGTCTCCCGCGTTGCTGTAGATTTCAATAAATTCCACTGCCGAAATCTCGCCGCTCATCACGGCCCTCCAAAGGGCTAGGACCACGCGTTCCTCGTCATACAAACGCACACGCATACCCGCGTTCCCGGCGCTTTCCGTCCCGTTCAGAATGAGTTCAATATTTGAAGCATGGTAATCTCGCCACTCTGGCGGAACATGCATTTCGGCCAAAACACCGTATAATTCTACTTCGACTGTCGCTTCCCAATAGACGCGCGCTGCGTTATCTGGGGCAACAACGCAGCCCAGTGCCGTCGTAGCATTCGCGGGCTGGTTTTCCTAGTGCAGTTCAGCGACTTGCGGAGTCGGAACCGGGCGCGTTTTCGAGGACTTCGGACAAAAAAACTCCTAGTGCGGTTTTTCAGTCCGCAGCGGCGTTTTCAGGGCGAGAGTTGGGAAGGTGTCGGCGGGTCGGCCGGGCAACCAATGTAAAGAGCGGGGGCCGTTTCGAGCGGCGGTTTGTGGGCTTCGTCTCCTCCGGTTGGGGTTCGTCAGTCGCTCGCGTTTTCCCAGGCGCGTCGTGCGCTCGGGCGAGCGTCGCCAGCGATGGCCAGCAGGGCGCGTTGAGCAACTAAAAAAGAAGCCCTTAGCCGGATGGAGCGATTTGTAAAGAGTCACGCAATGTCCCCTTCCGCTGGCCCTACAAAAGGGGCGAGCACGCGGCTTTCCGCGAGCGCCGGGCCATGCGGACCCGGCTGCAGCGACCGGAGCGGAGGCGCAGGGAAAAAACCAAAGCGTTTTGAGGGAATGTCTTCCCAGGAGTGGGCCAAAGAACGTGCTGTTCAGTGGGGTGAAAAACTCTCCGCCTTCGCTCTGGCGGCGCAAATTGAACTAACAACACTCGGACCCAAAACCACCGAAAATGACAAGGTGCTTTTGGCTTACCTATTAAAGACACTCACTGATGCCAGTAACGTTTGGATCACGGAGCGTCTCGGAATGGGGCAGCCCGCGACTGTCAGTCAATATGTTCCCCGCTTCAGACTTGCTCAACAGGATCAAACGCGGCGCGTGAAACGCATTTTGTCAAGAATCAAGCAATGTCCTCTTTAAGTGCCCCCGGCCAGCTCTTCGGCCCGTTCCAACCGCGCCGGATGGGTCGCGGTGTGGACCTGCTTCAACTGCCGGATCGAGACCTGCGTGTAGATCTGCGTGGTCTCGAGCTTGGCATGAAAAGGGACTCCAAAAGGGGACATTGCTTGATTCTTGACAAGATTACGATGCGAACATAGATATCCACCATGCCCCGCACCGCTCGTCTTGAATACCCCCGCGCTTGTTACCACGTAATCAATCGAGGAAACTATCGATCCGACATTTTTTCGACTGATGGTGCCCGGACAGCATTTGAACGCACGATGTTTCAAGCCTGCGAACGGTCCGGGTGGCGGCGGCATGCCTTCGTCATCATGCGTAATCATTTCCACATGGCGATGGAGACTCCGGAGCCAAATTTAAGTGAAGGCATGAGGTGGTTGCAGGGCACTTGGGTCTGCCGGTTCAACCGCTTGCGCAAAATTAAGGGAAGACCATTCCAAGGGAGATTTAAGTCTCTGCTCGTTCAACCCGGCCATGCCTTGGCGGAGGTAAGTCACTACATCCACCTCAATCCGGTTCGTGCCAAGATTATCACTCCTCCAGAATTGCCCTCATTTCGATGGAGCTCGTTTGATCACGGAGCGTCTCGGAATGGGGCCGCCCGCGACTGTCAGTCAATATGTTCGCCGCTTCAGACTTGCTCAACAGGACCAAACGCGGCGCGTGAAACGCATTTTGTCAAGAATCAAGCAATGTCCCCTTTAAACGCCTAAAGCTCTTAGGACGGCCCCTGCCTTCGTGGCGCGTAGGCGACACAGGGCCGACGCCGGTGGGGGCTTCTGCCTTGTGGACTGAGCAACGGTGAGGCAGCGAGGGAACGCGCAGACGTCGTGATCAGACTGGAGGAACGGAAGGCTGGCGCGCCGTGTGCCGCAGGGGCATGGTTAATCGTTGGAGTTCGATTCAGGATCAGGACCGATCTTTATATTTTGCGTCGGCCCCCTTCAGGTTGCTTCTACTCGTAGATCTTAGCCGCGTGTAATATCTCTGCGAACGTCTTCCATGATGGCTGCGATGGAAGTTCCCTACCCGTATTTCGATACACATTCTCTATCGAATCTAACCACGCCTTCATTGCATCAAGATATTGTTCTAAATTTGGATTCTCCCAGTCAGCCTTGTTGGTTTTCAGGTCCGCTTTTAGATCAACAATGAAATCCACCAGATGGTCCTTCGAATGAACTGATTCAATTTTTTCATGTAATTTCATGAGAGTATTTTAGTCTAGTGTGCCACGTATGCCAATGATGGTTCCTTCATTCGGTGTCGAAAATTTGGTCGGAAGTTCCTTTGCTAGCTCAGCTGCGGTGGCGGGAATTGTCTTTATCTGAACACCTGCCTGTTGAGCAGCAAACAGCCTCCGGTTATCAAGCGTATAGGTTATACCATCTTTTTCGAAAGTTCGTATTGCGGGTAGGTCGTCAGGAGAAATTTTTCCTGACTTCAGGCCGTCGATTAGACTTCGGACTGATCTACCATCCTTAAACGTAACTCCGACGCTATCCTGAGTGAATCGTATCGTGTTTGGATCCGAGAATTTCGCGACAGCACCAAATGCACCTTTAATGGTCGTGAAAATCTTAGTGCCACCTCGACTGAATTTAACACCTATGTTTCCAATTCCTGCAACCTGACCGGCTCCGGGTATGGCCGAGGCCGCATCAAGAGCAGCATCGCCATAGTTACCTCGAGCGGCGGAAATCGCTGCATTCAAACCATCAGCCGCATTGCCAACTAGCGGAATCAATCCAGCAACACTTATGACGCCCTGACCAATATCGGCTAAACCAGAACAAGACGCCACAACGCAAAATTGCCGCCCAGCCTCCCGGTCCTCCCGGATTACGAAGGCAAGATCCATCAGTGACCAGTGTAACCTCGGGTAGCAGTGATGTAGCATGCATGGCTTAAACTCCCAGAATGGCATCCAGCCATTCACGGCGCAGGACGATCTTAGAGGCCGACACGCGTTGACTTCACTTTTCGCTCCTGAATCAGATCACGAAGTTTACGAGGAGAGACGGCGAGGTAGGCAGCGGCCTCCATTACGGTCATGACAACCAGCGGGGAGGTGCGAATGAAAGCAGCCTTCTCAGGCGGCAGGCGATAGCAGGTTTTCGTATTCACGAGTCATTTCTTTGTGACTCGCGGCATACTTGTGAATTGATACACGGCACCAAATGACTCCACGTTTATTTGGGGTTACTTTCGCAACGCCTTTTTTAACCGCACCAAAGCCGCTTCATAAAGACCTGCTCGAAACTCAGCTTTGGTTGGTGAACTATCACTATCTCCTGAAATCGAGTTGGCCTTATGGGTAACACGCGTTGCTTTGGCCGCATTCAGTTGCTCCCCCTTTCCACGGGCTGACATGTCCCGTATCTCCATCTTTGCATCGTCTGTTAATTCCAAGAACCTAGCCGGAGAAATCCCATAGCGCTTTTTAAATGCCCTTATTTTTTTGCCCAGACGGTTGCGGCGAGATTGCTCTACAATCTCCCGGTAAATTGCACCTGAAGTGGTAGAGTCATCCTGTGTGTTGTTACTTGGTAACGGATGATGGGATTCATACCATTTAACAAATGCCTTTGCCCATGTGGTAGCATCCCCCTTTGCCTCGGGTTCGAGCAAGGTAGCTCTGACTTCAGGTGAAATGAAAATTACTCCTTGGCTTTCAAGAATAAGGTCGAGTGCTAGACTTGGCTTATCGCTTGGTTCGTGGTGTATCTTAGAGGGGGTTAAGACCGCCTTTACAAAACCCTCTAGAACCAAACGCAGTGCATCATGTTCGGTTTTTTCTGATACCTTGAGGGGTGACAGGGCCTGCCAATCCTTAGTCAATTCTCGCCTCATTTCATCGCCTCGGGTTTCGACTGAGCGAGGTTCATCCCGAAGTGCTGATGGTAGCCGAAAATTGTAGATACCTATGAATTTTTCTCCACGCAGCGCAACCTGCCTGACGAGCTGTCGTTGATCCTCAGATCCTGAGCCGTAGAGGGATTGAAGTGTGTTAGTCGCAAACATTGCCGCATCCACCAATGCTTCAACGCATCGCTCTTTTTCACCATCCTCAGGCGAAGCAAAAATGCCTTCGTGAAGGTTTCTCAATCTGGCACGAATCTCATCGTGCACTCGTTCGACATACGGCTTCTCTGGTTTCGAGCGAGAAACCTTTAGCAGTGGAACAGCTGCGGATTTCGTTTTCGCTGTTTTTTTCTTCGAAGCCTTCATGCCGTAAATCTCAGGACTTTTCGCGCACTCGCAGGAGGCTGGATGGAAAAATATGCCTCCGCGTGAGCCCTCGTTGCCAAAGCGCGGTAGTGATCGAAAAGCACTTGGTCACTCGCTTTGTGTCCTAGTAGGCGAGCAGTATCGAGAGCGTTGCCTTGTAGCGCGTAGTGATAGGAGCCGAATGAGTGACGCATGGCGTTCGCTTCCCATGTTTTGAATCCTGCCAACTTCAACAGTTTCTTGAACCGCTTTTGGTGGTCGTTGAAATGCTGATTCGAACTCACTGCTCCGGTTCGGTTTGGGACGAGCGTCAGCCATTGCAACGCATTGGGTGCAATCTCGACGTGACGGATTCGGCGTTTCTTGGCGATCTTTGACCCGATTGTAACGACGGCGGGTAATTCCGCCAATTTCACCGCATCCCAATCCAGACGCTTAATCTCTTCCGTTCGGAGCCCGCAGAACAGGGCTAGCGTGACTGCTCCGAGCATTTCCAGCTCGGGATGGGTCAATGCTGCAGACAGTAATCGTTCGGCCTCTGAGGGCGTTAATATGCTCGGCTCCTTGCCTTCATCCTTTCTTCCGCAGAGTTCCTTACGATCAATATCAGTAAGTTCGTCGAGAGGGGAGAATGCCACGTATCGCCTTTGCGTAGCCAACTTGAACACTTCTCCAATTACCGAGAGATAGTTCTGATTCGAACGAACTCCTAGTTTAAGTGAAACCAGCCATGCTTTGATGTCGCTCCCTGAAACGTTGGCGGCAACCCGGTCTTGAAAAGATTCAGCGAATCGATCCGCTCGCAGTCGGAAATCACGGTAGCTGCGTTCTCGCAAGTCTCCGCGAAGGTGACGCTGTTCTTTGCTGGCTGAAAGTTCGGCCACGACGTCAACGACGGTTTTGGTCCGACCTTCTGGCCTCAGATGTTTCACTGCGAAGCGAATCGCTTCGTCTAATGAAATTCCGTGCTCACGTAGCATCGGAAGGACGACGGAAACCTCTCGTCTTTCATCGTCTGAAAGTGAAAAGAAATCTTCTCCCTGCTTCCGGCACCCGGTGAGCGTATCATCAGCCCATTTCTCTGCGGCTTCACGATTCTTGAACTGCCGACGTTCCCGGAGTCTGCCTGTCAGCTTAGACGGTATGGTGACTAGGTAGGCTCCCCCAAACGCTTCGCCATCGTGACTGTTCATTATCTCACGGATTCGGATTCCCGACTTCTTTGGGTATTCCCATGAGCGAAGGGTCGATCTCGGATTCTGTGCCATCGGCTGCAAAACAACAGCACACTCCTGCCCAATTCAAGCCAGAAATGACAGGAATCGGACAGGATATGCATTAAAACGACATAAGTTGTTGATTATAATGGTGGAGGTGGCGGGAATCGAACCCGCGTCCCTTGGGCATTTTCGCAACGCATCTACCGGCATAGGTTCAATTTAGTCTCGGATGCCGCAGGCAATGAACCCGGCCACACAACATCCTTACTCCCGGGTCGAAGATACGACGCTAACTCCGCGAGCCGCAGAAAACGTTATACCTGAAGTCGGCGATCGCGTCAGCTATCAGGCGTCACTGGGCGATCGTCACTGCGTTATTTAAGCAGCGAGGGGCATTTCTTCGTAGGTGCCATTTATGTTTTTTGAAGGGGGTTTAGCGAGGAACCTTCATCCTCGACCGGCAGCGAGACAATCCAACCCAAGGTCGAATCCAGAACACCCCCGTAGCCATCCACAGATCGTGTCCTGATTGAGATCTCACTCAATCAAAGAACAGAACCCCATACCATGGGGCTTGTGGAGCCGAATGCAAGTTCGGGCGCGAAGGACTCCTCCACGCGATACTCAGATCGCCTGGGCAACGCATCGCATCTCACTGCAAATTTGACCGGCTTTTTTGGAGCTTCGACGTCGCCAAAACGATTGTAGCCAAAGTTGCCCGCCCTTCATTTTGAAACAATGCCTCGCTTTGCCCTCCTCGGATGGCACGTCGCGCGACTCTTTCTCTTTTATGAAACCCCTTATCAAGCGCGCTCTCCTCATCGGGAGCAGTCTCCTTCTCGCCCCGTCGCTGAGCGCAAACGAGGGTTCCCGTCCGAACATTCTGTTGATACTCGCTGACGATCTGGGTTACGCGGACGTAAGCTTCAACGGCCCCAGCGAGATCCGCACCCCCCCACCTGGACGAGATTGCTCACGATGGCATGATCTTCAAATCGGCTTATGTCGTGCATCCTTTTTGCGGCCCGAGTCGCATGGCCATGCTTTCCGGCCGCTACCCCTACGAATTTGGCGCCCCCTGCAATCTGCCGGACTACAGCCGCGGCAACTACCGCGATCAAGGCATGCCCGAAAGCGAGACCCTCATCAGCAACGTGCTGCAGGACTCCGGCTATGAAACCGGACTGATGGGCAAATGGCATCTTGGCACCGAGCCCCACAATCATCCCAACGCGCGGGGATTCGATAACTTCTACGGCTTCTTAGGCGGTGGCATCCTCTACTTCGGTCCCTACCGGGCCAACAACAAGAAAGGCAACGTGTGGGACTACAAGATCCACCCCGAGCACAACGGAATCGATGATACCAGTCTGACCGCCGATGACTACACCACGGATGTGCTCACCCAGAAGGGCGTCGATTTCATCAATAGCGCCACCACGCAGGATGATCCTTTCTTTCTCTTCATGTCCTACAACGCTCCTCACACCGTTCTTGCGGCCAAGGACGAAGACATCGCGCTCTATCCTGAGCTTGAGGGGAAACGGCAGATTTACGCCGCCATGGTGCACTCGCTCGACGAGGACATTGGTCGGTTGGTCACGACATTGAAGGCGACCGACGAATTCGATGATACCCTGATTATTTTCCTCTCCGACAACGGTGGTCGTTCCGACCAAGGAGCCAACAACGCTCCGCTCCAAGGAGTGAAGGGCGACCCGTGGGAAGGCGGTTTCCGCACCCCCATGTTCATGCACTGGCCGGGTGTGATTCCTGAAAGTTCGTATTACGAACATACGATCAGCGCATTGGACTTTTATCCGACTTTCGCGCACCTCGCGGGGGCCGATGTCCCTGCCGGCAAGGAACTCGACGGCAAGTCCGTCATCGGCGACATTCTCTCGGGCAAAGATGCTCGACCGGGCGAAGTGCTCTACACCATTCGCCATCGGGTAGGCTACACGGACGTGGGTATTCTGATGGATGAGTGGAAGGCCGTGCGTTTCAAGAGACAGTGGCAACTCTTCAATAGAGAAGATGATATCGGCGAGAATCGCGACCTCAGCTCCCAATATCCCAAGGTATTGGCGCACATGATATCCGAGGTGAAGGAGATGACGAAAGACCACCCTCGCCCGTTTTGGTTCGACAACCTCGAGGCGGAAAAAATGTGGAACGACACCGGCATGCCCAACCACGCCGAAATGTTCCGCAACTAGGACCACCTCATCGCCTTTCGCCCTTCCTACGCGTAGGCATAGCAACAAACTAAGAAACTTCCTTTCCAATCGTCGGTCTGAGTCATGGGCTGTCAGTGGCTGGCCGCCCTTCTTCCCTCTCCCCGACGATGTCCCGTTCGATCATTCTATTTGCCCTCGTGGCGGTCGTGGTCGCTGGCGCTTTTGTTGCCGGACGATGGACCGCTCCACCGTCCGTTGGCACCTCCCAGGGTGCGAGCCTCGCCGACTTGCCTCCGGTGCCCGAGATCAGCACCGATAACCGGCGTCCCGACATCACAGAGTCGTCAGATATTGATGCGGTCATCCGCGACGTGAATAGCGTGGTGAGTCTGGGCTACTGGCAGATGAACAAAAGATGGGAAATCGCCATCAATGGCCTCGGCGGATCCGCCATGCGACGTCTGCTGGGTGTTCTGGAGAACAAACCGCGCTCCCCCGCCGTTATGCAGCTCACCAACGCGTTTTATTCGCGGTGGGCCGAAGTCGATCCCGCCGCCGCCTTGGCCCACGCCCAAAACCGACCCGCCGGCCGGGACCAGGAATTCGCCGTGCGCAGTGTATTGTCGGGTTGGGCTTACACCGACGTGGAGGCACTGCGGAAATGGACCGCTGCTTTGCCCGAGGGTGAATTGCGTAATCAAGCCAATGCAGCCCTTTCTTTTCATCTGAGCACGAAGGACCCCGCCGCCGCATTTGCCCAAGCCGTAGCGGAAGGAGAGACCGACGAGAACCACCGGATGTGGGGCATCTACACCACTTGGGCCGCCGTTGATCCGCAGGGGGCGTTGTCCCAGATCGAACAGAACTTGACCGGAAACTCCCGCCGCAACGCCCGCCAACAGATCGCCACCAATTGGGCCAACAACGACCCCGCCGCCGCTTTCACTTGGGCCGCCGGACTCGCCGGAGGAGAAGGTGATCAAATTCGGAGAAACGTGCTCAACTCGTGGGCCCGATCCGACCCCGCCGCCGCCGCCGCTCAGCTGAACACGATACTGCCGGGACCTTCCCGCAACAATGCACTGCAAGCCATAGCCATGACGTGGGCTCAGTCCGACCCAGTCGCGGCTTACAACTGGCTCAAAACCCAGCCCCGCAACGTGAACAGTGCACAAGCCTATGGTGCGACCTTGGGCATGGTTGCCCGCGACGATCCCTACCAAGCCCTACTCATGCTCGAAGAGCTACCAACTGGAATTACCAAGAGTCAGGCTCAGGCCGCGCTTATAAACCAAATGGCGCGGAACACCCCCGAAATCGCGATGGAGGTCGCTCTTTCGATGCCCGCCAGCCAAAGCCGCACTCGAGCGCTGCAACAACTCATGAACCAATGGGCATCGGCAGATCCCGAAACGGCTTTGGCCAAGCTCAATGGCATTCCGCAAACTCCCCAACACGGTCAAATGGTGGCCTCAGTCCTGGGCCAACTCGCCAATCGTGATCCGGAGAAAGCCATCGACTACGTTCAATCCATGCCCAGCGGTGCTACCCAAAACCAAGCCCTGCAAAACATCTCCCAACAGCTTGCCCGCGACGACCCCGAACTCGCCGCCCTCTTTGCCTCAGCGTTGCCCAACGGCCAACATCTTGCCCAGGCGGTTCGTAACATTGCCCGTCCTTATGCCCAGAGTGATCCCGCTGGCGCAATTGATTGGATCAGCACCCTTCCCACGGGCTACGCTCGTGACGGCGCCATCCAGCAGGTGCTTCCTTCGTTGGCTTCATCGCAGCCCGATCTCGCCATCCAACTCGCCCAAAGCCTCCCAGCTGGCAATACCCGCGTTCAAGCCTACAGCTCTCTGGTGGAAGCTCTCGCCGCCACCGACCCTCAACGGGCCCGTCAACTCGTCGATCAGACCCCTCCCGGCCAGGAACAAAACGCCATGATCAACCAACTGGTAAATCAAATGGCGCAATACGATCCGGCCAACGCCGCCCTCACGACCCTCTCGTTCACTAATCCCGAAGCGCGCGACAGCGCGACCAGTGCACTCGTCGCCAGCTGGGGCCAAACAGATCCGGCCGCGACCGCCGCCTGGCTGAATCAACACGGCCGCGCGTCGACCTCCCCGAGTGTCTTCATAAATCTCGCCGCTTTATGGGCAAACGACGATCCCGTCGGTGCGGAGACTTGGGTGCGCACCTTACCTGCCGGCGAAAGCCGCCAAAACTCCCTGCAAGGACTTATAAACACGTTCTCCAACCGCGACCCGGCCCGCGCGGCCACCATGATTGACCAGATCACGGATCCGGCGCAGCGGAACCAGCAGATCCGCAATGTGAGCAATCAATGGATGCGGGCCGATCCGCAGGCCGCCCGCGTCTGGATCGAGAACACGGAAATGCCCGACGAGCAAAAAGCCCAAATCCTAAACCAATTCGGCGGATAAACTGCTAAAGTAGTCAGCTTACCACTGCCCTGAGCGGCTGTCTTTGATCATCTGATCAAGCATATCAAAACGGACCTCACCGTAGTTGATTGCGTAACGCATTCGCGTATCGCGCACCACCCAGGTTGTGGGCATCCATGTGAATCGAACCCCGAGCAATGAGCTCGCCCGTTTGCCCTCGCGGCTCGATTCATTTGGATGGCGCCAGATTTCCAGATTCGAGAGATCCTTGGTATTGATCCCGTGACGACCGAGCAGGCCCACATCATCTTTGTCGCTACCCCAAGTGGAGATGAAGATGAACTTAATCTCCGGGTTCTCTTTGATAAACGTCGGCCAAACTCCGTCCCGGAATTCGACGATACAATTGTGACACCAAGACGCCCAAAGGTGCACCACTGTGGGAGTCGAAGAGTCCGTAGCCTCCACCAACCGCGCCTCAAACTCCTCTTCGGTTTCAGCAAACGAAGGAATCGCCAAAGCCACGGCGAACAGAAGAACGGATAAAATTCTTTTCATACTAGAAAGACACCCTGCCCATTCATTCTATTCCCTCAAACAAACGTGGCGATTTCTTCGAGGAGCTTGCGGTTGATGTCGGGGACTTGCGCGTCGGTCGCGGGGTAGCCTACCACGAGGAGCAGGAATGCCTTTTCGTTGGGTGGCCGACCGAGAGCGCGGTTGAGGAAATTCATCGGGCTGGGCGTGTGGGTCAGCGTGGCCAGTCCGGCGGCATACAGGGCGTTGATTAAGAACCCCGTCGCGATGCCCACGGACTCCTTGGGATAATAGGCCTGTTGCTTTTCCCCTTTCTCGTTCGGAAAAGAATTCACCGCAAAGATGGGAATCAACCATGGCGCAATTTCCAGATAGGGTTTGATCGCGTCCGTGCCAAACGGCCTCAGCACATCAAGCCACGCTTCGGGTGCGCGGCTGGCATAAAATTCCCGCTCTTCCGCCTCACTCGCTTCTCGAATCTGACGCTTGGTTTCCGCATCACCCACCGCCACAAAATGCCAGGGCTGGAGATTGGCTCCACTGGGAGCCGTGCCCGCCGCGCGGATGCAGTCTGCGATGATCTCCTGCGGAACCGGATCCGGCGAAAAATGACGCACCGTGCGACGCGTGCTGATAAAATCATAATGGGCTCGCGCGGCTGCACGAACGTCCGACTCTTCCCGCCGGACAAAGTTTAAGGGCACCATGGGTTTTGACTCCATGATGCCCAAGATGGTCACTCCCTAGTGACGTGTCCCTAAAAATCGTTCCCCGGAGGTGGACCCATTCCCCGTTCTCCTCTTCGTCCTGCCCCTCGACCCAGAGGCGGTCCACCCCGACCGCGGCCTTCTTCAGCCATCGGAGGCATACCGCGCTCCCATTCTCCGTCATCGCCAGTGCATCCCGGTTCACCCAAAAGCGAAATGGTAAATACTCCCGATAGCAGACCGAGCGTAACAAGGATTACGGCGAATGCCGGGCGGGTGGGAGAACGGGTAATAGCAGTCATGATGCGATCACTCTAGCCCGACTCTGTTCAGAGGGTATGTGCGAATACCCCCGGTTTTGTTAGGGAAGTGTTAAGGTGCCGAAACCTCTTGGAGATTTAGCTCAATCGTGACCACAAACCCTTGAGGAGAGCCGTTGGCAAATCCGACGACGCCTCCCATCGCTTCAATTGATTCCCTCACGATCGAAAGTCCCAGTCCGGTTCCTCCAGCCGGACGATTTCGCGCCATATCCGGCCGATAAAATGCTTCCCCCAACCGCAACAAAGCCTCGGGCGGAACCCCGGGGCCATCATCCGATATCCGCAACGACACCCGCTTCGCCGAAGTGACTTCAGAGACGATCCCGATCTTCGCATCCGGACCGGCGTAACGCATCGCGTTGCGGATAACATTACTGATCACTTTGACCAGTAGAGGGGCATCCCCGCCGACCACGGTGGTTTCATCAACTTCAACATCGATTGATCCCCCGATCGCTTCGCGCCGGATCGCCTCGCTCACCGCGTCGCTCAACAGGACCGGCTGAATTTTGGCTTCCCGGGTGTGCAATCCCGATTTCGTGAAATCCAGTAATTCACCCAACAGTTCGCCCATTTGCTGAACTTCCTCCTGCACATCCTTCACGGCATCCTGCAGGTCATCGGAAACCCGTTCTTGCAAGATAGCAGCTCCCACCTGCAGCCGGCCCAGTGGCGATCCCAATTCATGAGCCACATCGGCGAGAAAATTTTTCTGACCATTGACCAAGTGGTCCAAACGTTGAGCCATGCGGTTGATACTCTCACCCAATAATCCCAACTCATCCCGACGTTGAGTTTCGCCCCGCACATCAAAACGCCCCAAGGTAATCTCTCGCGTCGCATGCACGGCTTGGCGAAGGGCGCGCGTGATGCCCAATACCAGTGGCAACCAAAACAACACCGACAAAACGACTACCGCCGCCACGGCATAAAACGCCGGCCGCAAATCCAACAGTCCCCCCGAATGACCACGCGGAATCAGTGATCGCGAACAAAGCTCCCGGGTGAGGACGTCCCTCGGCATCAAAAACCGGAGCACACACGCCGATCCACCAACGCCCTTCTTCGCGATCATATTCGAAAATTCGTCCGTCCCGCCCAGTCGGACCTCCCCCCTCCGGGATGCCAGGATTTCCCGTCCGCAGCGGTGGTCGCGGTCCATCAGGTCGACCGCCAGCCTCGGGGTTACAAGGACCAAACTCGTCGCCCGCCATTCGCGGCGGCGGACGTCAGTCATCGGGGCGTTCCCGCGGTCGAGGCGGCCCTGAATCATCGGGTCCTTGTCGCGGAGGAGCCCCCAATCCATCTCCCGGCACATCGTTTTTCAGAATATGATTAACCTTTAAAGGGATCGGTATCGCGGAGCCCCCCTCGCGGACACCTTCGTTGCTGTAAAACGCGAAGGACAAATCGTAGGCCGCATCGTAACGGGCCAGCATAGTTTCAACCTCTTCCCCGTTTCGAATCGCAGAATTGATCGCCACGCCTACGAGTTGGAGGCGATCGCCAATCGGCTCACCGATCCAACCCTGCAATCCTCCCCGCCCCAACAGCACACCCACCGCAATCGCGACCACGAAGAGAAAGTTGAGCCCCAACCACAGCCCGATCTTTACGGACAACGGCACGCGAACCCGTGTTGCAATCCGATCCCCCGAAGGAGATTTGGATTCCGGTGCCGTGTCCATGGTCAGTGAAGATTTTAGGGAAATGCTTTACCGCGTCGCGGGATCAATGAAGAGATAGCCGACAGAACGCAGCGTCCGAATAAATCGCGGGTCACGTGCATCATCACCGAGTTTTTTACGCAGGGCCGAAATGTGCACATCAATGGGCCGATCAAAGACATCGTAGTTTCGCTCGCGCACTTCATCGAGCAACGACTCGCGGGATTTGACCCGGCCTTTCGATTTCGCCAATCCCAGCAACAAATCAAACTCGACCGGCGTAAGATCCAGCGGTTGATCTCCCAAAACTGCGGTCCGGGCTTCCGGCCGAATCCGCAGTTCGTCGATGACCAGTTCCTACAGGGGTGCTTCTTCAGTCGTGGTGCGGCTGCCTCTTCGCAACACAGCTCGCAGCCGCGCCAAAAGTTCACGGGTGGAAAATGTCTTGGGAAGATAGTCTTCCGCGCCGACTTCAAGTCCGACGATGCGATCCATCTCATCCCCCCGGGCCGTGAGCATCAAGACCGGCACCTCCGAGGAACTACGAATTCGTTTCAAAACCTCAAAGCCGTCCATGCCCGGCAGCATCACATCAAGTAATACCACATCCCATTCTTCGGCCAATACACGCCCCAAGCCACTGGGACCATCGTGCACCGGAGTCACCACAAAACCCAGAGGCTCAAGGTAGCTGGACACAAGACGACACAATTTCTGGTCGTCATCGATCATAAGAAGTCGGGTCTGCACGGGAATGGGGTCGGAAGGTTTGGGTTCGGGAGTCATGGAGCCAATAGTGATCAAGTCCGTCACGCAACTGCTGTCTCTGCCACGATCTTAACCGAGTCTTAATAAAATTCCCTACTTCCTAAACATGGGCTTAATTCCACGAATGCACGCTTGGCTCATGAATCGTTTAACCCGCTCCACTCTGTTCACGGTGTTCATTCTCGTCGTGGCAGTGATCCTCAGTGAGGCAGGCCTGCATGCTCAGGACTCCGATCCGCGGTATGCGGCGGCGGAATGATCGGCGGGCGGCGAACTTTACACCGCCTTAACACTATATCCGCTTCGGGTTAATCAGGCCTTAACCGATCGGGTCTATCCTCGTCTACGAAATCGAAAGAAACCCAACGGTAATTCCGGTTTCTCGGTTCAAACAGCCCGCCCGTGAGATGGCCCTCTCGCAGGCGGGCTTTTTCGGCTCCGCTCCCGAGGAGAATTTGCAAGATTGTCACGGCGGCACCGCCGATGCAGGATGTCGGAGCATGCGCAAATTCAAAATCTATCTGGTGATTTTTGCCGTCGTGTTATCGTCGATCGTCATCGCCCAAAACACCGACGTCGTGGAAACCAAGATTCTGTTTATGACGATCTCAATGCCTCGCGCCGGCCTGCTCATTTTGACCCTCGCTGTTGGAGCATTAATCGGGGCGGGACTGACGCTCATTTTGGGACGAAACAAAAACCGGCCGGATTTGGCTGACGAACAATAGATCCTATCTTGATTTATTGGAGGCTTAGATGGGCTTTTTTAATCCTGCCGATAGGTTTGACTGCAACCTTTGCTCTGCTGACGGGTTGTAAGAGTATGAACGATTCGTCCCATGCTGAAACAACCGCGCCGGAAATCAGTCCCCAGCCAGACGAATCGTCTTCATCGGTGCCGCAGCGGAAACGCAATTTGAGTCGTCTCGCCAATCCAAAACCAAAGACTCCCTGATATGATCACAGCCAGAATCACGAAACGACTATCCGTTCTACTCTTCGGTTGCGCTGGGTTCATGGCCGCTGTAGTCGCCAAAACCACCCCCGTGGAGGTGGAGGGATCCCTGGAAACGACTATCCCACCGGAACTGCGATCGCTCCAAATCGAGCGACCCCATGTTGATTTCATGATCGATCTCGGTGCCGATGGCACCCTCTTCGATGTCATGCCCATCGCGTCGAATCATCGCGACCTCCTGCCGGCCGCGCACAAGGTGATTCAATCCGTAACGTTTATCCCCGCAACCAAAGACGGGGAGGCCATTCGCAAGCGGACGAATGTGCGGGTTCATTTCTTCGATCCGGAGCAACGCATCTGGCGATCCGGGGCAAATTTTACTCCCTTTGGCGATACCCCATCCGACGCGGCCAAGCGAAGGATCTACGCAAATTCCGCGGGACAATATGTCTACAAAAGGAGCAAACAAAAGGAGCTCGATAGTCCGCTCACTCAATTGTCGTCAAAGCGTCGGGTTTACAGTTCGCAAAACGGCGTAGCCACCCGCGGACGCTGTTTGGTTGAATTTTATATCGGTCCCAATGGTCGCGCGCGTTTTCCCCGTGCGGTCAAAACCGATAGCAATGACGTCGCCATCAGCGCGGCCCTTACCCTACTGAAAACCCGTTTCGAACCTCCCCGCAAAAACGGTCACCCGGCCTACATAAAGATCCGGCAGGAATTCGAGTTCAATTAGGGAAACGCTGAAAAGCCGAGCGCGGCCTGCCCGACGTAGCCTTGGCGGAATCGGGAGAGGCCGGTGCAGTTGCCCCCCCCAGCAATAGTTAGCAACTCCCCCGCACCGGGGTCAGCGCTCCCGGCTACAGCTAAGCGGTGATCATTTCGAACAAATCAGTGTTCCTCAAAGGACGGTGAGCATTCATTATTTGGATACGTTGCTTTGCCGTGGGTCGGGCTTTAGGCCCGACAACGCATGGCGACCCCGGCTACAGCATGGCAGTGACTATTCTGATGAAAGTCCGCGTTTCCTTAAAACTCCGCGCTTCCCGGGGTGCGGGCGAAGGGAATCACGTCGCGGATATTGGCCATACCGGTGACAAACATGAGCATGCGCTCGAATCCCAGACCAAACCCTGAGTGGGGCACGCTGCCGAAGCGGCGCAGGTCCAGATACCAGCCGTAGTCCTCTTTGCTCAGGCCGTGGCGGTCCATGTTGGCTTCGAGCACGTCAAGCCGCTCTTCGCGTTGGCTGCCGCCGACAATCTCACCGATACCCGGCACCAGCACATCCATCGCGGTGACGGTTTTGTCGTCGTCATTCAACCGCATGTAGAAGGGCTTAATCTCCTTCGGGTAATTGTAGACGGTGACCGGACATTTGAAGTGCTCTTCGGCTAGAAAACGCTCGTGCTCGGACTGCAGGTTATCGCCCCACTTCACGGGAGTTTCCCACGTCTTTCCGCTGACTTCCAGAATCTCCATCGCCTCGGTGTAACTCACACGCTGGAACGGCCGCTCCAACACAAATTGGAGCCGTTCGTGCAGGCCCTTGTCCACGAACTTGCCGAATATCGCGAGGTCGTCGGCACAATGCTCGCGCACATCGGCGATGAGGTATTTTACGAAATCCTCCGCCAAGTCCATGTTGCCAACAAGATCGGTGAACGCCATCTCCGGTTCGATCATCCAGAACTCACTCGCATGCCGGGAGGTATTGGAATTCTCCGCCCGAAAGGTCGGCCCGAAAGTGTAAACGTTCCCCAGTGCGCAGGCAAAAACCTCGGCTTCCAACTGTCCGGAAACCGTGAGGTAGGTGGGCCGAGCAAAGAAGTCCTGCCCGTAATCGATCTCCCCATCTTCCGTCTTCGGTGGATTCGCCGGATCCAGAGTCGAAACCCGAAACAACTCTCCTGCGCCTTCACAGTCGCTGGCTGTCACGATCGGCGTATGCACGTAAACGAAACCGCGTTCCTGATAAAACTGGTGCACCGCATACGAAAGCCGACTGCGCACCCGGAAGACCGCGCCAAAAAGGTTCGCCCGCGGGCGCAAGTGCGAGATCTCGCGCAGGAACTCCATGGAATGCCCCTTCTTCTGCAGCGGATAATTGGCCGCCGTCTCCCCTACCAGGGTGACTTCCGTCGCCTGGACTTCCCATGCTTGGCCTCCGCCCTTGGAAGCAACCAGTTTCCCGACCACGGAAACTGCCGCGCCCGTGGTGATTTTTTGCACGGTCTCGGTATAGTTCGGTAGCGAGGCATCGGCGATGACCTGCACGTTTTTGAGGCAGGACCCGTCATTAAGTTCGATGAACGAGAAGGACTTCGCATCCCGGCGGGTCCGCACCCATCCGTTCACCAAAATGGCGTCGGATGATTCGGTCGCCGCGAGGGCAGCTTTCACGGATGTGGCTTTTAACATGCCCTCCACCCAAAGCCCCCATCCCGCGCCCGCAAACCGAAACCCAAAATCTCCACCCTTCCCTCCAACCGAAAATCCCGCGCCTTTGCAGAAGTTTAACCAATATGGTTAAACTTCACGAAGCCTGTCGGAGGTGTCTGTCGGGGGTTTGGGGAGAGTTTCAGCGGGACGCTTAAGCAAGGGGCGCGTCGGGGTAGCTTGTTCGCGTATGGAAAATTTTACGCTGCATAACCCCACTCAGATTCACTTTGGTCGCGATCAGATCCAAAAGATCGCCGAGGAGATTCCCGACGACGCCTCGGTTCTCCTGCTGGCGGGCGGCGGTTCAATCAAGGCCAACGGGGTTTACGACCAAGTCGTTGCAGCCCTAGGTGATCGGATCGTACACGAACATTGGGGCGTCGAGGCTAATCCCGACTTCGACACACTGATGCTGGCGGTGGAGCTCTGCCGGGAGCACAAGATTGATTGGGTGGCGGCTCGGTAGCTGACGGAGCCAAGTTTGTGGCTGGAGCCGTAAACTACGAAGGCGACCCTTGGAACTTTGTGGTAGATTTCGGGAGTTCGCTGACCTCCGCACTTCCGCTGGGCGTCGTGCTCACCCTACCCGCTACCGGTTCCGAAGCGAACAGCGCGTCGGTCATCAGCCGTCGGTCTATGCAGACCAAGTTGCCGTTCATGAGCCCGCTGGTTTACCCGAACTTCTCGATTTTGGATCCTACCACCACGTTTTCCCTGCCGCCCCGCCAAGTCGCCAACGGTATCGGGGATGCGTTTTGCCACGTGATCGAGCAATACCTTACCTATCCCACCCACGCCGCGGTGCAGGATCGCTATGCCGAATCCCTCTTCAAGGTGTTGATCGAGGAAGGCCCCAAGACGTTGTCCGATCCCAACGACTATGATGCCAGGGCCAATCTGGTGTGGGCTGCCACGAGTGCGCTCAGCGGACCGGTGGGAACGGGAGTGCCACAGGATTGGTCGACTCACATGGTCGGCCACGAACTCACAGCGCTGCACAACATCGATCATGCCCGGACGCTGGCAATCGTGTTGCCCAATCTGCTCGAGGCGCAGCGCGAAACCAAACGGGAAAAACTCCTGCAATACGCCGAACGTGTCTGGGGCATCGAAGCGGGCGAGGATGACTATCGCATCACCACCGCGATCAAAAAGACCCGTGAGTTTTACGAATCGCTTGGGATTCCCACCCGCTTGAAGGACTACGATCTGTCTAGTGATGTCACCACCAACGTGGCGCAGCGTTTGGCCAAACGGGGCATGGGCGCGCTCGGCGAACGGCAAGATCTTACGCCCGAACGAATCGAAGCCATTCTGCGAGCCGCGGCATAACAGGTGGGGAATATCGGGCGTAAAGCCCGACCCACGATTAGGGTGCGGCGGTAGAGTGTATCACCCTTTTTCACCAGTAGGCTGTTGATGAACGCGCGGGGCTGGTCGCCTTCACGCACGCCACTGATCACAGCAGCGCTGACCCAATCACGAAACGCTTGCGAGGGTTCGACCGTCTCAGGGACCTCCAAAATGGGCGCTGCATCAATGACAACCTGAGGGGTATTATCCGCAGACTTAATAGCGACTCCAGCGTTAGTCTGATTTTCGCCCTCATCGAGAACACTCTCAACGTCGGCGGCAATCTCATCATGCGCCGCGGCCGCATCTTGGGCTTTCTCAATCAACTTGCCCGCAATCGAGAAAGGTCCATCGGATTGGGCTGGTTCTGCGGCAACCGCGGGTCGTGGGGTGGCAGCGGCCGTTGGACGCGTGAGCGGAGGCGGCGCATCGGGGATGCCGAAGAATAGATTGTAAACCATGTAACCGCCAAAACCTACCGCTCCGAGGAGCAAGATACCGATTATCAGGACCGCAATTTTGAAAATGGGCTTCTGCTCCGGTCGCAGCCGTTTTCGGACCGGGGCTTCGGATTCATCATCCTCGTCGTCTTCATTGAGGTCCGGCAGAGGCAAAGGCGGCAAGGTCGCGGAACGACCATTTTCGTCTGTCACCACCGGAACGGATGGAGGTAAGTCCACGGGAGGAGATTTGGAATCAGGCGGCGGCGGTTGGTCTTTGCCTTCCCCCTCCTCGGGCTCTTCAACCGGCTTGCTGACATTAAGCTTAAGTTTGGGCTTTTCCTTTTTGGCCTTCTTGAGGGCTACCAACACGGCCGGATCAAGCGCGGGGTTGGTTTCGTCGCGATGCTCTCTTTCGGACGGTGGCGGTGGCACTGCGGGAGCATCGGGTAGTGGCGCTTCCACCGCGGGAGCTTCAGCGGCAGTAGGGGGGAGGCGGAGAATCAACTAAAGCAGGTGGCGGTTCGGGTGCCGGAATTTCCGCGGTCTTTTTCGGCTCCTTGGAAGTATCGCCGAGAGAAAGTTTGGGTTTGGCGCGGGGTTTGGCGGGTGCCGGTGTCTCTTCCTTGGGTTCGGCCGCGGGCTCTGCCGCCATCGGTTTGGGCTTGGGCTTGAGACTCAGTTTAGGACGCTCCTCTTTCTTATCGGCTTCAGCCGAAGCGCCACCTTCCTCCGCAGGTTTTTTGCGGGGGCGCAGGCTGAAAGCAGGAGGATCTTGCTCGTCGCTCATCGGGCAGAATCTCAACAGCGTATGACAGGGCCGCGATTTCTTTTTTTAGGCGCCTGCCAAATCCTCCGTATCTGAGGGACTTGGGCCAATCGGGATTGACCGGGATCGTTGACGCGCCGTTAGCCCAGACAAATCGTGTCTGATCTGAAATCCTTATCCGCAGAATCCTCCTCCGTCGCCCGGCGCGGAGCGGCGGCCGCGTTCGTGGCCTACTTTCTATGGGGCACCCTGCCCGTCTATTGGAAGATGCTGGAGGGGATCCCCGTGTTGGAACTGATGGCTCACCGCATCTTGTGGACCCTCGCGGCGGTCATGGTTTTTCAGACCGTGCGGGGTCGACTGCCCGTTCTATGGTCGACTTGGCGTAACGCCGCTAATCGACGGGCGCATCTACGGGGTGCTATCATGGTCACCATCAACTGGAGTGTTTTCGTATGGGCTCTTCTCAATGAACAGGTGATTGAGGCGAGTTTGGGTTATTTTCTCGTTCCTCTCATCAATGCAGGATTGGGGCGGATAATTTTCAAGGAACGCCTGATTGGACTTCAAAGGGTGGCTTTGGTATTTGCCGGGGCCGGAGTCGCAGTCCTTTTCACGGAAGTCGAAAACCTTCCGTGGGTGTCACTCGGCGTAGCCGCCAGCTGGTGCACCTACGGGGTCGGCCGCAAACAATCCGACGCCAGCGCCATCAATGGTTTGGCCCTCGAAATGACCTATGTAGCTCCCATCGCCATCGGGTATCTAGGTTGGCTGCATGCCAAGGGGATGGGCACCTTCGCCGAAATCTCGACCCGGATCGATCTCACGATCGCCGGCACCGGCGTGATGAGCATGATTCCGCTGGTATTGTTCGCCTACGGCACGAGGCGCCTGACTTACACCACGATCAGTCTCTGCCAATACGTGGCGCCAACATGTCAGTTTCTGATGGGTTGGCTGGTCTTCGATGAACCCCTGTCGAGTATCCGCGTGACCGGCTTCGTGCTGATCTGGATCGGGCTCGTGTGCTACACGGTCGCTGCATTGCAACGTCGCAAGGCAGACTAAAGCACCCGAACAAGCTATTCGCGGGGCTTCACCTCGAGCATCTCCACTTCGAAGACGAGAGTCGCCATGCGGGGAATATCCGGAGCGCGTCCTCGCGTGCCGTATCCCAATTCGTAAGGGACGATCAAAAGCCGTTTTTCACCCTCATTCATCATGAGCATGCCGTATTCCCAGCCACCGATAACCTTACCCCGGTCGAGTTGGAACGTGAAGGGTTTTTCCCGATCTTCCGCCGAATCAAACATGGTGCCATCAAGCAGGCTGCCCTTGTAGAGCACGGAAACCATATCGCCCCGCTGGGGTTTGCGACCGTTCCCCGGTTCGAGTAGAACCGTCCACAGGCCCGTCGAAGTGCGCACGGCATTGGGCCATTTCTTCTCGACTTGAATCAAGTCGCGAGGGGGCAGCTTCTCACGCTGGGCGGATGCCAACGACGGAAGGAGCAGGGTTGAAACAGCAATGAGCAGAAAAATGCGACGCATGGGGAGACGTTAGATCACGAAATACGCGGTGCGGAAGCACCATTTGAGCCTCTCTTGGACGTTTCGGTTCCCCCCGCAGGCCAAAAAAACGGAGCCTCCGAGGGGACTCCGTTGAAATTGAGATGATTAAATCGGTCCGAATCGCTTAGTAGCGATCGCGGCCACCACCACGACGATCACGGTCGCCGTAGCCACCGCGACGATCTCCACCACCGAAGCCGCCACGGCCTCCGCCGCCACCACCGAAGCCACCGCCACGAGGACGATCTTCCTTCGGACGTGCTTCGTTAACGGTCAGGGCGCGCCCACCGAAATCTTCGCCATTCAAGGCTTCAGCTGCTTTGGCAGCGTTCTCTGGTGTGTCCATGGTGACAAAAGCGAAGCCACGAGGGCGGCCGGTCATTTTGTCCATGGCGACGAAAACGTCGGTGACATCACCGAATTGAGCGAACGCGTCACGCAGCTCGTCTTCGGTGGTTTTGAAGGACATGTTTCCTACGTAGAGTTTTGAATTACACATAATGTTGATGATTTTCGTCGATACTCGTCTGCCTGCAGTCCGTTCCCGACCATCGGGTTTCAAATCATCACTAGAGCCTTACCCAAACGACGATCCACCAGTTCCTGTTAACTAACGCTTTTCTAACGAACGAGGTCAGAAGAAGCGGGCAGAACCTAAATGCAACAATATTTCAGCCCCCCTTTACCGGCTGAAACTGAATTGTTACACAGGGTAAACGGCCCCCCGCTAGCGGTTTATTCGGCGCGTTCGAGCCATATATCCTGAAACGGGTGGATATCGAGGAGGGTTGGATACCACCCTTTTACCTCGGTGCTCTTGGCATAAACACTGGTATAGAAATAGAGCGGGATGACCGGGCACTCTTCGCCGATAATGCGTTCCATCTCATAAAACATCTCCGAACGTTCGGCCGGATCTCGCACGGCTTGAACGTCTCTAACCAATTGGTCGTAGCGGGTATTTGACCAGCCGGTGCGGTTGTTGCCCCCATCGGTGACGTTCATATCGAGGAACGTCATCGGATCGGGGTAATCGCCGATCCATGCGCTCCAAGCGATGTCGTAACTCTTCTGCTGCATGGTCTCGAGGTAGACCTTAAACTCCTGATTATAGAGCCGCACGTCCAGACCCAGATTCGTGCGAAGCATCGCTTGCAGCGCCTCACAGACAATGCGCCCCGAATCCGATGTCGGGTGAATAATCTCGATCGGAGCCAGGCCCTCACCTCCGGGATGACCCGCCTCAGCGAGCAATGCCTGGGCTTCGGCTACGTCGTCCTCAAACGTGTTGGCCGGAGCGAATCCCGGCATGACGGGCGTAAAATGCCACGCGGGGAATTTGGCTCCGCGGAGGATCTCCCCGGCCAGGCCAACTCGATCAATGGCCAACGCAATCGCCCGGCGAACCTTGGGGTTCTGCAATTGCGGCCGGGTTACATTCACCCGGAAATAGGCCGCCGCCAGATAATCATCAATCTGCAGGACGTCCTGCCGATTCTCCCGGTATTCATCGACCTTGTTGAGCGGTAATGCACGGGTGACATCCAACTGGCCCGTGCGGAACATGCGCTCTTCCGTATCGGCATTTTCGATCGGGAAAAATCTCACCCCATCAAGTTTTACATCCGCCGCGCCCCAGTAGGTCGGACTGCGTTCGACAAGAATATGCTGATTGGGTGCCCACTCCTTGAGAAGAAAGGGACCGTTCCCCACGTAGTTTTCCGGGCGCGTCCAACGGCTTCCTTTTCGGGCGAGTCCGTCGAATTTCTCCACCGTCGGGATATGAACTGGCTTCCAACTTTGGTGGAACAACACATCAAGAAAATACCCCGTGGCGTGATCCAGTGTCAGCTCCAGCGTCTGATGATCGAGCGCCTTGGCCCCGACTTGCGAGAAATCGGTGAGTTCACCCTTGCTATATGCTTCCCCGTTTTTGAGCAGAAAGAGTTGGTAGGAGTATTCAGAAGCCAGCGACGGGGTGAGCATCCGTTGATAAGACCTCACGAAATCATGAGCAGTGACCGCATCACCGTTGGACCATTTGGCCTCGGGCCGAATATGAAAGGTGTAAACCGTGCCGTCATCGGAGACATCCCAGGACGCAGCTTGTCCCGGCGTGGGTTCGAGCGTCTTGGAGTTGGGCGTGACCAAGCCTTCCATTAATGTCCGAATGACAATCGATTCCGGCCGACCAGTCACGGTTTGAGGATCCAGGTCCGAAGGTTCCGTGCCATTGGCGTAGTGGAGCACGTTGCCCTTGGCGGCGGGAGCTTGGCCACCACAGCCGACTAAGCCGAGCACCAGACCGGTCGCCGCGACCAACGAAAGTATTAAGCGGGGGAAGGTAACGTTTCTCATATGTTCAAATGCTGTATTTCTCACGCACGTCCGCCGGAATAGGGACCGCACGGTTGGTTTCTAAATCAATCAAAGCGTAATCGCAAAACCCGTCGCACGATCTTTTGCCCACGGGCTCGCGATCGATTTCAAACGCCACCCGACATCCCCGGGTCGTTATCGACTCGATCCAACAACGCACCGTCATCCGATCGCCGAGGCCCAGCGGTCGTTTATAATTAACCGTCGACGAGGTCATATACCACCCCAGTCCCCGGGCCGCGAACTCCGCCATGGACATACCGTAGTCGCGCTCCATCTGAATGAAGCGCGCTGCCAGAACGTAGTCCAAATACCGCGTGCTGTGCACGTGTTGATAGAGGTCTATGTCGTCCGGCCGCACGGCCAGCTCGGTCTCGAACTTCGCGTAAATGTCGTCTCCCGTTTTCATGGTGTATCCAAAATGTCGAGCAGTTTTCGCCGGTCCCGCTTGGTGGGGCGGCCCGTGCCCGGTTCGCGCACCCACACCGCTTTGCCCTGCGCCATGCGCTCGGCCGGCTTGAGTTTGGGCGGGGTGCGATCATCGCAAAAATCCGGAACCAGCTTCGCCCCGACGCGGGATTTCGGGAAATCCTTCACCACCAAAATTCGTTCATCGGATCCCGTCCGCAATGTGACCGTCTCTCCTGGCTGCAACACTCGGGCGGGTTTAACAACCTCATCATCCACCCGCACCCGACCGCTTCGGCAGGCGGCGGCGGCCACGGATCGCGTTTTGCACGCCCGGACCGCCCACAGCCAACGGTCCACGCGAGCGGTGTTGGCACTGGGCTTGTTGTCGGAAGGGGAATTCAAAACAAAAACAGCCGCCACCCTAACGGGGAAGCGGCCGGTATCAAATCAAACGACGTGATCGGGTCAGGTCAGGGATTCTTCCCGAAATTCCTTTCGAATCCACTTGGCCAGTAATTCCTTCTCATGACGCAGCGGATCGCTGTTAAGCGGGCGCGCGGCATACATGAAATTGAGATCACGGAGTTTGCGGTCGCCATTGAGGACCGTTTCACCCGCCGCGTTCACGACGCGGAAACTGAGGTTGATCCGCGGGGGATAGAGGTCTTTGACGATACGAACATCATCAAACCCCGATCGGCGCCACGGCTCAAACTCACCCGCCATGTCGACGTCGGTGATAACCACTTCCGCCCGATAACTGGGCGGCAAGCGATTCTCCATCTGACGGCCAATGAACTTCGAAAGCTCGCTGATATAGGCTTTCTGGGAAGACCGGGCGGTGGGAGATGCCTTGAAGTCGGTAAATTTATCCGAGTCTACGAAATTTACCTCGATCGCATTCGCGGCAGAGGCCGTTAGACATCCGGTTGCCAGACCTAGGATAAAACAGATTTTTGAACTTTTCATGACGTTTCTTGGTTTCGTTTCTTTGACCACGACTTCACCAAAATTGTTTAGTTTTTCCGCGCGAATCGCTCCGATCAACCGCGTCGATCCAAATTAAAATTGTTCCGCAATCACCGCACTTTTCTAATTACCCCGCTTTCCATGTCCGGGAAAGACCCTAGAATGCTGAGACGCTATGTTTGCCAATTTCCTGCCGTTTCTCCGCCGCCGCCCGCCACCCATGTCCGAGGCTGCCTTCGTGCAGGAGGTGAAAATCCACCGCCCCGTCGGCCGCAGCACCAAGTCCGAATTCTGGATTCTGTTGGGGTGGATTTTGATCGGTTTGAAGACTTGGGGCACATTTTGGTTGGTCGAACGCTACGAGATGCCTTTCAACCCTTGGTGGATCGTGCTTCCCACGATCTTCGCCGCCGCGGTCTGCACAGGGATTTACTGGCGGCGAAACTGACCCGTCTTTATCCTTCTTCCATGCCTGCCATTTCCGGACTTCGCAGTCTCTACGACAAAGTCGGACCTCTCATCTATGTGGGCCGGATGTTCGATAAGATTCGTCTCCACGAACGAGGAGACCTTCCAGTCGATTTTCACGCCGCCCTCGGGAGTGGACTCGACGCGCGGGCCTGTAACTTTTTCGGCGTCGACTATGAAGATGTGAAAGCTCAGGTGCTCACCGGATCAACCGATGATGAACTTTTGGCGTGGTGTTTTGAACACGGCATCTCTCGCAGCGAACACGATTGCACCGTTTGGAATACCTTTCTGCCCAAACTCGGTTGGCGCGATGACCGCTCGGATTTTCTGGCCAAATTCAGGGCGAAGTTGAGCTACGCGGACAGCGGCGCCGAAACGTTTTTTGATTTGATCGAAGTCGACGAAAATCGACCTCTCCGCTCATCCCATGTCTGACCTCAATCCATCCTTCGCCGTAATCGTGATGGGCGTGTGCGGCACCGGTAAATCCACCATCGGCATCCGCGTGGCCGATGAGTTAGGCTGCGTCTACGCCGACACCGATGACTATCATCCCGAGTCCAATGTGGCCAAAATGCGCGCGGGCATCGCACTGACGGATGAAGACCGTGGACCTTGGCTCGATCGTTTGCGGGATCTCGTGGAAGATCGACTCGCAAACGGCCAGGGCATAGTGCTCGCGTGCTCCGCGTTGCGGGAAATTTATCGCGAACGCCTGCAACCCGCCCAAGGTTCACTCCGCTGGATATTCCTCCAAGGTGACCGGGAGCTGTTGGCCGAGCGCATGAACGCCCGCACCGACCACTACATGCCTCCCACCCTACTGGACTCGCAACTCGCCACGCTGGAGGTTCCCGCTCCCACGCAGGCACTTTGGTGCAACGTCGCGGATTCGCCGGACTTGATTGTGCAACAGGCACTGGAATATTTACGCTCCTCCCCTCCTACTTTAGGCAACGAATGAAAATAACCCGCGTGCTCCGCTGGGTTGGCCTGATCGCCAGCCTTCTCGTATTGATCGTGCTGCTCAGCCTAACTTGGGTTTGGCAACGCATCGGGGCCAGTTTACCGGAATTGGATGGCGCCTACCAAACCGCCGGAATTTCCGCTCAAGCTCGGATCGAACGGGATGCCGAGGGGGTCGTCAGCATTGATGCCGCCAACCGCCAAGATGCTGCTCGCGCCTTGGGTTTTGCCCACGGACAGGATCGCTTTTCTCAAATGGATCTTTCGCGTCGCCGGGCGGCGGGTGAACTCTCCCAGCTTTTCGGTAGCGCCGCCCTGCCGCTGGACCGTGCAACGATCGGACACCGCTTCCGATCATTGGCCGAAACCGCCATCGCCGCCCTGCCCGAAAATCAACAGACAGAATTGCAGGCCTACGCCGAGGGTGTGAATGCGGGTTTGTCTTCGCTCGGTAAGGCCCCCTGGGAATACGCTGTTTTACGATCCGATCCCGTTCCTTGGTCCCCCGAGGACTCAGGTTTGGTTTTCTATGCGATGGTGCTGGAACTGCAGGACGAACGTGGCAGCTACGAACTCAATCTAAATTCCCTGCGCGACGTTATGGCGCAAAGTTCGGTCGACTATTTCAACCCGCTGGTGGGACCTCAAGATAGTGCCCTCGACGGATCACGTGGCCCCCTGCGCACCCCTCCCGGCCCGGGAGTTCTTGATCTGCGAGACTACGCAATGCCGGAACCGGAAATCTCTTGGCAGCACGAAGAGATCCCTGTGTTGGGCTCAAACTCCATCGCCATCGCGGGATCCCGCACGGGCCACGGCGCGGGCATGATCGCCGGTGATCCTCACTTTGGTATGCAGATTCCCAATATATGGTATCGGGCCACCCTCATTTGGCCGGATGACTCCGGCAATCCCCATCGCGTGAGTGGCGTCTCATTGCCGGGCGTGCCCGGCATCATCATCGGATCAAATGGCCACATTGCCTGGTCCTTCACCAACGCGACGATCGATGTTGGGGATTTGGTTCCGATCGATCTGAATCAAGTCGCGCCGGAAATCTTCTACCATATCGGCGCGAAATCCGTGGAGTTCGAGGAACGCATTGATTTGGTTCAGCTGAAGAACGGCGACACCGAAGAGGTTCCCTCAACCTGGACGGTCCACGGTCCGATCGTGGGTCGCACCATCAAGGGCAAACCGCTCGCCTTCCGCTGGACGTTTCATGACCCCGCCGCTTTAAATTTTGATATTCTCGGCTTGATGGAAGCACGGGAGGTGGATGAAGCGCTGGCCCTCGCGGGCTCTTCCGGCATGCCCAATCAAAACATGTTCGTGGCGGATACGGCCGGAAACGCGGCTTGGACATTAACCGGGAAAATTCCGCAGCGGATTGGATTCGACGGGATGTTCCCTGTCTCGTGGACCTTCGGTGACCGCAATTGGGATGGCTATCTACCGGCTGATAAACGACCCGTTCGGCGCGCCAGCTCGGAACGCGCGTTGTGGTCAGGCAACCAACGCAAAGTGTCCGGGCCGGATCTCGAATTGATCGGAGATGCTGGCTACGACGGTCCCGAACGCGCGGGTCAAATCGAACGAGGCATCAATGCTCTCCCCGCAACGGTCACTCCCGACGATCTGCTGGCAATCCAACTCGATTATCATGGCGACTGGCTTAGGCGGTGGCAGGAACTGTTGATCGAAACCCTGCACGAAATCGGCGTGCAGGCGGACGACAGTCCTCGCGGCAAACTTCTGTCCACGATCGAAAATTGGTCGGGCGAAGCCTCCTCCGATTCGGTGGCTTACCGTCTGCTCAGGGAATGGCACGGGGCCTTGGCTTCTGCGACGTTGGATCCCATTTTCGAAAAAACACGTCGGCGCGATCTGGGTTTCACCTATCGCCGTTTCCGTTACCAAGAAGCGCTCTGGAATCTCCACCAAACTCAGCCCGAGCATTTGCTCGCACCCGCGTTCACGGCCTGGACGGAAATGAGAATCCACGTGGCCGATGTCGTCGTCGCAGAAGTAGACAATTGGGAAACCCACACGTGGGGAGAGACCAATCGGCTGCGGATGAATCACCCCTTCTCACACTTCCTTCCGGAGATTTTGGCGAAAATGATCAACATGCCCGCCGACTCCCAATCCGGAGACAGTCGGATGCCGCGGGTTGCCCGCCCCGCTCACGGCGCGTCGCTGCGCTTCGTCGTATCTCCCGGTCAGGAAGACTCGGGACTCATGCATATTCCCGGAGGTCAAAGCGGTAATCCCCGCTCGCCCTTCTATCGCGCTGGCCACGCGGCGTGGTCAATGGGAGCTCCCACCCCCTTCCTGCCCGGCGAGCCCTATCACGTAATCGTCCTGAAACCCTGAGTCGTAGGTAACATCTACCGTCGATAGGAACACCTTTTCTCAGATTCTGATGCTTTGACATCAATTGTTTTTGATGTTTGATGCCTGTCCATGCGCACGACCCTTACACTGGAGCCTGCAGTTGCGGAAAAACTGAAACAGGAGGCGCAAATTCACCAAAAATCCTTCAAGGAAACGGTGAACTCGGCCTTGAAACGCGGGCTCGGAATCGAAGCGGTGAAACGTAAAAAAACCGTTCCGCGTTAAACCACATGCCATGGGTTTCGCTCCCGGAGTCGACTCGGCGCATCTAAATCGATTGGCAGATGAATTGGAAGTCGAGGCGTGGATCAGCAGTCAACGGAAGGACTGATCCCGGTCGGGAAAACCCAGAGCTCAAGATCTTTGAATAAACGAACATCAGATGATCATTCCCGACACCAATTTACTCATCTACGCGTATAACTCCGACGTCACGGAACACAAAAAATCCCGGCTTTGGTGGGAGACGGCCCTAAACGGCAACGAATCAGTCGGTTTGCCCTGGGTGGTCATTTCCGCATTCATTCGCCTCACCACCAACCGTGCAGTTGTCCGTCGTCCGCTCACGGCTGAACAGGTGGCCCAGATCGTTGAGAGTTGGTTGGATCAACCCGTCGTTCGGGAAGTCGTGCCCGGGACGGGATTTCGGCATAATTTTCTCAACCAGATCCGAAACTTGGGCATGGCCGGTAAGCTGACAACTGACGCCCAAATCGCGGCCCATGCGATCGAACATGGCGCCACTGTCTTTTCCAACGTTTCAGACTTTGATCGATTCCCGGGATTGCGTTGGCGGAACCCGATTAAATCCTCCTAGTATCCGGCTACCCCATCGAACGGTGAGCAATAAAAGCACCCCCTCCCCCTCCTCGTATTCCGTCTATTTCGCGGGAGAGTTGTTCGACATCAAACACCTCGCGGGCAACGCCCTGCTCGCCGAGGCAATCTACACTCAGTCGAAGGGGAAATACTGCTGTCATCTCCCTCAGGATTTTGAACTGCGCGGGCTCAATCCTCACGTGATCCGGGATCAGGATATCACCGCTCTTTTTGAATCAGATCTCGCCGTTTTTAATTTTGACGGCACCGAACTCGATAGCGGCACCGTCGTCGAATTTATGTTGGCTAAGTTTGCGGACATTCCTTGCGTGCTGCTGCGCTCCGATCTTCGCGCCGCCGGTGATCAGGGCAGCGCCAAGAAAGACCCTTGGAATCTTATGGCGAGTTTCTACCCCCGGACCGAAGTCGTCCGCACCCTCAGCCTGATTGACTACCGCGTGCTCCAGCAGAAAAGGGTAAAAAACTCCGTCAAGATCTCCACTCGTCTCGCCAAAGGACATGCGACCAAAACCGTCGCCGCCGTGGGTAATGAACTCGCCAAACGCGTGATCAAATCGCTCGACGATGTGAGTCAAATCCCCCCCGCCCTCGCTCCAGAATTACGCCGCGATATCTACGCTTGGCTTGCCCAAATGCCGGGACTCAAAGGCCGTTCCAAAGCACTTCACAATCAACTTGCCCAAATCCTCGAGAACAAAATCGAACGCGGACTCCTCTAACTGCCCTCCTCATTACGCCATGACCCAAGTGCTCCAACATCCCCTCGTTTCCCACATCCTTTCCCACCTGCGTGACAAGACGACCAAACCTGCAACGTTTCGCACCCTTTCTTATCAGATCGGCCTGATGCTCGCACTGGAGGCGACCAAAGACCTGCCCACCAAAGCCACGCCGATCGAAACCCCGCTGGAACCCATGGAAGCGCAAACCCTCGCCAAGAGTCTGGTCATCGTGCCCATTCTCCGCGCCGGCCTTGGCATGCTCCAACCTTACACGGATCTCTTTCCTTCTGTGAGTGTAGGCTATGTCGGTCTCGAGCGCGATCACGAGACGGCCGTCGCCCACAACTACTACTGTAAACTGCCCCCGTTGGAGAATCGCCGCGTGCTCTGTGTGGATCCGATGCTCGCTACCGGCGGCTCTGCTTCAAACGCCCTCAATGTCCTCAAGAAGGCCGGCGCTACGGACATCCGACTGGTCACCATCGTGAGCTCGCCCGAGGGCGTCGCTGCCATTGAGGACGCCCACCCGGATGTCCCGCTCATCACCGCGGCCATTGATCGCGAGTTGAACGAACTGAGTTACATCCTGCCCGGTCTGGGTGACTTCGGTGACCGGCTCTACGGCACTTGAAACACCTTCGCCGTGTCCGATTTTTCGATACGCTCTGCCACCTCCGAAGGTGATACCGCATGGGCTCGCCTCCGGTCGGCCCTTTGGCCCGGCTGCCCCGCCAAGCGCCATGCGCTGGAACGTGAGCTCTATCTGCGCTCACCCGAGGTGGTTGCTCTGGCAGTGGATGAAAATGACCACGCGTTCGGATTTGCCGAAGTGAGTATTCGTCGTGAACACGTCACCGGTTCCCGGGGAGAGGCGGTGCCTTATTTGGAGGGTTGGTATGTCCACGAAAATCGGCGCAACCAAGGGATTGGACGAGCGTTGATCGACTTCGTTTGCACGTGGGCGAAAAATTCCGGCTACATCGAAATCGCCAGCGATGCAGAGATGATGAACACTTCCAGTCAGCGCGCCCACGAACGGCTGGGTTTCCGCGAAGTCGAACGCACAATCTCCTACCTGAGGAATTTGGATGAGTGAAAAACACCCCTGCGCCGACCGTGGGACCAGAGCATTGCTGACTGCATGTGGCTTGCCCGGTTGACGGACAAAACCCGGAATACATCTACAAGGGAAGTTGAACGCCGATTTCGAACCGTTTTTCGGCCACAAGCTCGCCACGGGTGGAGAGTTTATTCGGGTATTCGAATTTTCTTTGGACGATCTCATCGCCGTGGTCCGCAAGGCTCCTTTGAGCGACATCGCGGTGGGGATGTGGTTTATCGAACAACCGGGCGTAACACCGGAGCGCATCGCGACGTGGAATGACGACGCATTCGATTTGGGCAAACCCGGCCAACCCATGAGCCGCGCCTTCTCGTGGGTCAAACGCAAATACTACGACGGTGAAAACGCCGACCCGGCAGTCGTCAGTGTTTTCAGCGGGATCGCTTAGGACGAAGGCTATTTGGACGATCTCCCTCAAAGCTGATGAGCGACGTTTCCTACCGCCCCGCTACCCAAGCCGACCTCCCTCGTCTCGCGGAAATCTACGTCGACGCGGTGAATACGCTCGGGCCGATTGCCTATACCCCGGGTCAGGTCGCAGCGTGAAGGCGTTGGCCATCGGATGAACCCGAAGAGTTTCGCCACCGGCTCACCGCAGGGTTCTGCCGGGTGGCGCTATTCGACGGCCAGCCCGTTGCTTTCGCTGAGTTTACGCCGCCCGACCACCTCGACTTTCTCTACACCACCGGACAATTCGCCCGGCGTGGCTTGGCGACAAAATTACACCAGCAATTGGAAAAAATCGCCCGCGATGGCGGCGCCATCCTGCTCCGCACGGAAGCAAGTTACCTGAGTCGACCCGTATTCAATCGCTTGGGCTATGAAGTGACTGAGATCGAAGTCGTCGAACGATTCGGGGAAGTATTTCGCCGCTTCATAATGCGCAAAATTCTACAGCCTGAACCTCCGGCAACTTCGGCGCTTTCAGTATGCCGTGCCGCGCACGAACGTTCATTCGAAATCGCCCCCAAAGTATCCGCTGAAGAAACGGTCACATTTCGCGGAAACGATCCCCAGAATCTCGGCTGGTTCAAGGGCACGACGAACGAAGGTATCGAAGGTTATTTCCCACTTTCGTGGTTCTCCGTGGACGAGCCCCTTGGGCAAGCGACGGCTCAGCGCGACTACGATACGCAGGAGCTCACGGTGAAAAAAGGCGAGGACGTTGCGACGATGGAATCCGAGTCGGGGTGGACGCGAGTGATGAACACGGAACACGAAATCGGATGGATCCCCGCGACCTGTGCGCCTGCCTAATCTTGGGCTTGGCTCCAGCCAACAAAACGCAAAACTAACCCGCCACCCCATGAAACGTTTCGAACGACTATTTTTCCAAAACCGCGAATGGGCAGAAAAAGTGACGCGCAACGATCCCGAGTTCTTCAACCGGCTTGTAGGTCAGCAGCACCCCGATTTTTTGTGGATCGGTTGTTCCGATAGCCGAGTTCCGGCCAATCAGATCGTGGGGCTCGAGCCCGGTGAAGTTTTTGTGCATCGTAATATCGCTAACGTGGTGGACCCCGATGACATCAACTGTGCCTCAGTGGTTCAATTTGCGATCGATCACCTCAAAGTTGAGCACGTGCTGGTGGTGGGACACTACGGCTGTGGCGGCGTAAAGGCTGCACTCAATGGAACCCCTTTGGGCTTGGCGGACCAGTGGCTCAAGCGAGTGGACGCGGTGAAACAACAGCACCGCGAGTGCATTCGGGTCATCCCTGATGAAGCCGCCCGGCATGATCGCCTTTGTGAACTCAATGTCATTGAACAGGTCCACAATCTGTGTAACATGAAGACCGTTCAGGACGCATGGGTCCGAGGCCAACTCGTCATGGTCCACGGCTGCATTTACCATTTGAGCAATGGGTTATTACAGGATCTGGCAGTGAATATCTCTTCTCCGGCCGACGTAGAAACCTGCTGCCGTGAGGCCTACGAAAAGCTGCAATGCGACAAAAACGCGAGTGGCTAAAAAGCCGTGATCCGAGCGGGCAATTCAAGCACGCCTCATCGGCGAACTACTCCTCCAAGCGAACGTATTTGTAGCGCCTCTTATCCAACGGCCCCGGGAACCAACCTTTAACCCGGGAATCGATCAAGTAGCTGTTGGTATAGTGCAACAATCGCCTCTTCCATCAGCATCGCATCAAGTCCCTGTAGGAGTTCGAACCGACGCTCCGCATCGGGCTCCATCATGGAAGCGGCGTGCAATTGATCATACGCCTCGCTGCTGAAACCAGTGTGGTTGTTGGGGTTTCCGGAGGTGAAAATTTCCAGGAACTGGTTGGCGTCATCGTAGACCGCCACCCACCCCGAACGCGCTACGTTGAAGTCCAGCGTATCCAGAGAATCGAGAAACACCTTCCACTCCTGATTGTAGAGCTGAAGCTCCACGCCCAATTCGGTTTTCCACATTTGCTGGATCGCTTCCGCGATCGTGCGGTGACCTTCCGAGGTATTGTAAAGAAGCTCCGTATCAGGAAAACCAGCACCGTCGGGGTAACCGGCCTCGGCCAACAAACGCCGAGCTTTTTCGGGGTCATATCGGACCAACTGAGAGGGCTCAAATCCTCCGGCCCCCGGCGGAGAAAAACTTCCGGCAGACGACTCCCCTCGACTCGTGACTTTTGCCACAATTGCTTCTCTGTCTATCGCCAGAGACAGGGCCAGACGAACCCGGGCAGCATCGAAGGGAGGGCGCGTCACGTTGAAGCGATAAAAATACGTTCCCAACTGAGGATTGATCCGTAGCGGAGAATCAGCAACATCCCGATACGTCTTAAGTTTGGTGAGCGGCACTTCGTTGGTGATATGCAACTGCCCCGAGCGGAACATGCGCTCCTCTGTATCGAGGCTCTCGACCGGGTAAAAATTGATGGCATTGAGCGCAACCGTCTCAGCGTCCCAATAATGCGGATTGCACTCAACCACGAGAACTCGATCGGGCTCCCAGCGGGTCAGAGCAAACGGCCCGCTGCTGACCAAATTCCCCGCCCGAGTCCAACGGGTGCCCCGCTTTCGTAACCCGCCGTGCTCTTCGAGCACATCAACCGGCAAGGGTCGCCACCAGGGGTAAGTCATCAGCGACAAAAAATAGGGGACGGGATGAACGAGCTCGATCCGAAGCTCATGGTCGCTCAGCGCCCGCACTCCGACGCTGGAAAAATCGAATGTCTCCTCGCGCAAATAGGCACTCCCCTCCACGATGATCTCAAATAAATACGCGTAATCACAGCCCGACGCAGGGTTCAGGGTCCGCTCGTAAGTCCGCACAAAATCGTGGGCGGTGAGAGGATTGCCGTTGGACCATTTAGCCTCGGGTCGGAGGAAGAACGTATAGGAACGCAAATTAGCCGAGACCTCCCACTCCCTTGCCAGCGCTGGCAAGATTTCGCGCGTCCGCGGGTCTTGATCTACCAGCCCCTCAAAAAGTGCATCCATAATGTGGAATTCTGGGGTGCCCGTGACCACATGCGGATCGAGATCTGGAATCTCACCACCATTGTTGATGTGTAGGATTCCGTCTCGAAAACCCGAATCGACGAGACGCTCCTTCCGCCCACACCCCGAAAACAGAATCAATGCCAAGACCATCCCAACGCCTATGCGTAAAATACCCGTGGGCTAGAGTCGGCCGTGCGAGTGCGTCATCTCGTGAGGGTCGCGAGCTACAGGGAAATCGCAATGCAACAACCACGAGCTACGAAGCACCTTGAGTTGAGAAGCGAACGGTGAACGCTGGGCACCTGAAGATCCATGCGACTCTGGCACAACAAAACCGTTTGGGAGAAACTGGCCCGTGAAGACCCGTATTGGGCCGTTTTGACGGACCCGGAGAAATCCAACAACCGCTGGGATGTGGATGAATTCTTCGCCACAGGCAAAACCACCGTCGACGACGATCTCGAAGTCATAACCCGTGCGATTCCCGACCTCGCGAATGGTAAAGCCCTCGACTTCGGCTGCGGGGTGGGACGACTCAGCCAAGCCCTCGGAGCGCATTTTGATCACGTAACGGGCGTGGATATCGCAGCTCCGATGATTGAGCTCGCCGACCAACACAACCGCACCCCGGATAAAGTTCAATTTCGTCTCAATACTAAGAGCGACCTCTCCCTCATCCCCGATCAGAGCTTCGATCTCGTATACAGCGTAATCACCCTTCAGCACATTCCGCCCGCACTCATTCCGGGATACATCAAGGAATTCTGCCGAATTTGCCGCCCCGGCGGGGCCGTATTCTTCCAGTTACCGACCGTGGCTCCACCCAAACGATGGCGCTTCTCTTGGTATCCGCCGACAACATGGATGCGAATTAAGCGGTATTTCCTAAAAACAACCGCAATTCGCCCCGAAATGTCCATGAATGCCTTAAAAAAGGCCGAAGTTGAAGCAATTTTAACTAATTCCGGCCTAAAGCTAGTCCAAGCGACCCCCTACCTCGCCGCTGGCCACCTAGAATCCCTTGCCTACCTAGCTCAACGGGGTCAGATCGTGATTTCTTGATTATTGCGTTTCCGCCAGAGGTAGGCTCGAAGCGAGCTTGGCTTTCCCATTTTCAACGCCGAGGTAAGCCAAGTGACTGATGCTCCCAGCTCCCGTTGCATGCGATCCGCTATCTCAATTTTCCAAACGGCACTTTTCATCGACGAATCGACGTCATCTGCTGTCTTCGAGGCCATCCTCAACTCCTGATCCAGCCTAAGTTGCCATTTTTGCGGTAGCATTTCCGGCGGTAATTGTAGGCCCTCGGACTGGGAAGATTCACCGGATTCAGAAAGGAGCCGTTTCACCGTTTCGGCCTTCCACGTATCCGATCCCACCGCCCAACCCTGGGTCAGTGACGCCGACTCTTCCCGGGACTCATCTTCCAGCTGGTTAGCCTTTTTCGATAGATGCTGCCCATAGTCAGACCATCCGGAGGGCTCGTCTCCTAATCCCAACGTATTATACCATCCAACAGTTGTTAAGCCTTTGAATTCTAGATTTTTAACGAACCGGATCAAACTACTCCAGCGAAACTGTAAAACGTGCTCTGTTGCGACGATACCCGCACGCACAGGATTTAAATGGATGTAATCAACCACTCGTGCCCAATCATGGTTGGTCTCAAGCAGAATGGCTTTGTATCGCCCTTGAAATAGATGACCGCGTTCATTGCGCATTCGATTGAATCTCGTCGCGAACGTGCACTGAAGCCAGTGCATCCCCGCCGCCAAATTGGGCTCCGGAGTCTGAAACGCCAAGTGATAGTGGTTCCTCATGACTACGTAAGCACCGAGTCGCCACCCAAACCGCTCCACTGCTTCCTCAAGGGTTAGGACAAACGCATGGGCTGCTCCCTGATCGGCAAAAATGTCGGACTTATAATTCCCTCGATTCATGACGTGATAAATCGCCCCAGGAAACTGAATCCTTAATCTTCTAGCCATAAATCAGAGGACTTTAGGTGAACTTAAATTTCAATAGTATAATAATCACGACCTGACCCCATAGAGCTTGCGAAAGGGTATTTGGTGCTAATTCTCTGCTTATGTCCGTATCTCTCGAAATTCTGTTCGAGGACAGTGATCTGCTGGTTCTGAACAAACCATCGGGGTGGCTGAGTGAGGGTGGGCGAGATAATCAGTCAGATATCGAAAAATGGGCGTCTGAGCAATGGGGACGAGATATCTGCTGCTGCCATCGATTGGACCGACTCACATCCGGCGCGATTTTACTGCGTAAAAACCGTCGACTACTCAGTGAACTAGCAGAGTTATTCGAGCACCGTCGCATTCGAAAATCCTACTGGGCATTGGTTAAAGGAACTTGGCCCAATGCTTTAACAAAAATTGAGAAACCGATTGGCATTGAGATCGACGGTTCAATGCGAATCGATCCACAGGTCGGGAAACCCTCGCGCACCGGTATCCGTATTCGGGGAAGGGGACCTAAGATGGACTATACCTGGTTGGAACTCATGCTGAAAACAGGCCGCCGCCATCAAGCCAGACTACACTGTGCCGATGCCGGTCATCCCATACTCGGTGATGTCCAATACGGTGGACCAAAACGCGATCATTTTTTCGGTCTTCATGCTAGGAACCTCCGCTTTAGATACCCGGGTTCCGGAGAAGAAATCAACGTAACTACATCAGCTCCCGTGGGATGGGGTAAATATCTCGCAAATTTTGATGCCTAGAAAAGTATAATAATCATGACCTGATCCCGTTGGTTAGGAAGAGGGTGAGGTTGGGCCAGAAGGTGATCACGAGCACCGCGGCAAACTGCAGGAGGAAGTATGGCAGGGAGGCTTTCAGGACTTCTCCCATGGGTTTGTTGAAGCGGTAGGAGGAAATGAAGAGGTTCATTCCCACTGGCGGCGTGAGGAATCCGAGGCCCAGATTGGCTAAGAAGAGGATGCCGAGGTGGATGGGGTCTATTTCATAGGCCACGCTCAACGGGACCAATAACGGCACGACCACGACGATCGCCGAAAAGACGTCCATCATACAGCCGAGGACCAAGAGAATAACGATCAGACAGGCGAGGAATACATACTTGGAACTCACGTGCTTCGTCACCCACTCGACCAGCAGCATGGGCACCTGTGCATCGACCAGATAATTGGTAAGCCCTTGGGCGACACCTAAAATGAGTAGAACACCACCGATCAACAGCCCGCACTCCCGCATCACTCCGCCGAGTTTGCCGAGTTTCAAATCCCGATAAACGAATGCCTCAACGCAGAATGCATACAGAGCAGTCAAAGCCGCAGCCTCCACCGGGGTCGCGAGTCCTGAGAATATGCCACCCAAACTGACCACCGGGATGAGTAATTCCCATTTCGCATCCCAAAACGCCTGCCAAGCTTCGCTACGATCAAAATGCCAGCGAGGCGCCGAAGCATCTGCCTTGGGACGCTTATACGTAGCCCAGGCGACGGTCGCGGCGGCCAACAAAATCCCCGGTCCGATGCCTCCCAAGAACATCGTCTTGATTTCTACCTGCGCGACGATCGCGTAGAGGATCAACGGCAGACAGGGTGCAAACAACATGCCAATCGAGCCCGAGCCCGTCAGCAAACCGATCGACGCCCGCTCGCTGTAGCGGGCTTCCTGCAGAAAGGGGACAATCAATCCTCCGAGCGCCAAGATCGTCACCCCTGACGCACCCGTCAGCGACGTGAAGAAGGCACACGCCAATACCGTCACGATCGCTGGACCCGCCCGCATGTCTCCGGTCAGTGATTTGAGTAACCGCACCATGCGAGCCGAGGTGCCCCCTTCGGCCAGAAAATACCCTGCCAATGTAAACAGGGGCAACGCCGGAATCGTGGGATTCGTCGAGAGGCTGTAGTGAGACAGCGCCACCGATTCGAGCGGGTTCCAAGATCCCCAGAAAAGCAGCACCGCCGCCCCTCCCAACAGCGTAAAAATAGGCGCTCCAAAAACTCCGCTCACCAACACCGCGGCCAGTAGCACGATCGCCGGTGTCCATGTCTCGGGCTCCACGGTGTGACGCAAAATATACCAACCCATCACCGCAGCGATCACTCCCGCCGCCACTTTCATCCAATGGGCCTCACCCACCCGCAAGACCATCCGCACCGCGATGATCGCAAATCCACCGGCCAACACTATCTGCGCCCACCACACTGGAATGCCGTAGGCGATTTCCTTCCCTCCCTCTTTCTCGAACAACAGAAACTGCCAACTCGCCCAGCCCAGCAGCACACAAACCCCGGCCGCCATTCCCGCCCGGAAAACTTCACTGCCTTTACCCCATGCTCCGGGCAGCCAGGCAAACCCTTGTGAAAGCATCAGCAGTCGCGACTCCCGCGCCGCCACCGCTCCACCCAACATACTCACCAACAACGTGAAGTGCTGCGCGAGCGCATTGCCGCCCACCAGCCCCGACTTAAAAAACGACCGCATCACCATCTCGGTGATCGGCACCACCAGAATACCCGCCAAGGCCACCGCCAGCAACAGGTCCTCCCCGCCGTGAAGAATCCGCCAAACCTTGGGTTTAGCCCCACCATCATCCACGCCACCAGCATCGGGCGTATCTCCCGCCGTCTTCACCTCATCATGGTCATCCTCCCGATCAGTTGCCATTCAACGACCGGTATTCCTCGAGCAAGCGCATGATCTCATCGAACTCATCCTCGGGTACAATGCCACCCCGAATCTGCGGGTGCAGCCCCACCCCGAACTCCATCCATTCATCGAGAAGCTCACCTTCGATCTTCTGCACTTTCAGGCCGCGCTTAACCATGGCATCGACCGACTCCTGCATTTCGATTCGGGCACGATCCGTGAGCTTGTCACATGCCGCGCCCGCACTGGAACGCACCACGTCTCTTTGTCCATCCGTGAGACGATCCCAACTCTTCTGACTCATCACAATCGCGCCCGACAGTGGCAGCCAATTCACATCGAGCATGTGGGGAGCCGGTTGATAAAACTGAGCGGCCAACGCATATATGGGCGGCGCTGGCGCGATATTCACCAGTCCCGTCTGCAGGCTCACCAATACATCAGTCGGCTCAAGCTCCACGGGCTGGGTGCCGATCGAACGCACGACTTCCAGAGTTCCCGAACTGCCCGGCACGATAAATACTTTGCCGCCCTTCATGTCGGACGGACGTTCAATCGGCTCCTTTGAAAAAACCTTCACCCAACCGGTATCAAACCAGCCGAGCACGATGTAGCCTTTGTCCGCGAGGACTTCCGCGTATTTCGGCCCCAATCGATCACGCACGTATTCGACTTCCTCATACGATTGATAGGCGACCGGAATGTTTTGCAACCCGCTCACCGCATTGTCGATTTCGGTCAGTCCCGATGTCGTGAGCAGCCCAGCCTGCAATTGGCCCAACCCGATACGCCGCACCACATCACCTTCGCCACCCATTGTGCCGTCCGTAAAAATCGTGAGCCGCACCCCACCGTCCGGAGCCGCCCGCCACGCCTGTCCCATCTCCTGTAGAATCAGGTGAAAAGACGTTCCTTTGGGAGCGAGTGTAGCCAGCTTCACTCGCGCCGGACGGGCGAACATCGGAGAGGCAAAAAGGATCCCGGCGAGCGCTGCCAGTATCCATGTGCGAAATTTGATTCGATTCTTCATCAGTCTAAACAAAATAGGCATCATTCGAGAAACAGATCGTCAACCCGCTCCAACAACCATTGGGCGCGACGTTGTGCGACCAGTATTGACAGCCGGTTGTCCGGGAAGGCATCGGCGTCCACCGCGATTGCCGATTGGAGGAGTCCTTCGAACTCCGCCCGGTTCTGGTTCTGGATACTGATCGCCTCCGCCAGACTCACGTGGGCGCTCGCCGCCGCCCCGCCCGAGGCCCGCACCGCCTCATGGTAGTGTCGACGAACCGCCTGCTCCATCGCGACAGGGTCACCCGTGCCCGAGGACTTGAGTGTGACCAACAACTCGTGGATGGCACCCAACCCCCATTCGGGATTTAATACGAGCGCACGGTCTGCCAGTGCGTTCACCGCCGGAAGCTGGGCCAGAAGTTCAGGATTGGTGCGGCTCAGGGAGATGGCGGATCCCAGGGCCGTCGCCGTCCAATAAACCAAATCAATGTCTGCAGCCGTGAGCTGAGCAGTCGCGCCGATGGGGTCCGAGGCGAAAGCTGCGCTGAATCCCGGATGGTTGGCTTCAAGGCCATTCAGGCCAAAATCGTAAGCTCGCAGATAGAAATTCGCTGCCCGCTCGTATTGGCGTTGGGCCGCAAAAAAATCTTCGGCCTCAATAAAATTCGCCGGTCCCTCGACCCAACCTTTGGCGTATTGGGTAAATCCCGAGGCCGCGGCCAACAACAGGTCCGGATTGTCCGGCTGAGCCGCGAGTAACGACTCAACGAGTTTCAGACTGAAAGGAATCGCCTCCCCCGCGAACTCGATATCGGCCTCTTGGGCGAATGCACTGCCCGACCCCTCGGCCAACGAAGAAGCGATTTCCTTGATGGCAAAATTCTTCACGGAACAGCCAGCAAGAAAGATGGCTGAAACGACGACAGTGCTCAAGCGCACCGAACTGGTGAGTCGGAAAGAAACGGTGTGATCAGTCACAAAGGACCAAAAAAGGATAAAAAACCGCGTCGGTCAAAGATCGAAATGCCTAAGAATGAGGTCTGAGTGGAAACGGTTGTTTGGCGTAAAGCCCGACCCACATTTAGATGGAAACGCGTCCTTCTGGGTGGGTCGGGCTTTACGCTCGACAGCCTTCAACCAGTCTCTAATCCCGTCCGCTGCTTCCTCCCACGACTGACTAATGAACCAAAGATTTCTCAGATTGTCGCAAATTTGCTAAACGAACTAAACCCTCAGAATTCGACCGATAACTCTGATTGGAATGATCGGAGAAGTCCGAGAAACCCGCCAAGGGCGGATATGTCTGTAGTCAAATTCGATTGCCTCTCGGCTTTCCGGTGCCCCTCCCCGAAGCTGACTTCTTTCCGCTCGACCGGATCCCATCCGCGGAACCAGCCTTAGAGGATGAGGTTGGAACGGCTATCGATGACTCCCCCGGAGGGATTGCTGGATTTCTTGCGCGACCTCGGCGACGGCGAAAACGGGTTCGGGGGATCACGCATCAACCACGACGACTTTTCGCTGGAATCCTATCTCCAGCGGTTTTGCGATATGGACGACCCCGAACGCATCGAACCGCACTTGGCGCGACAGACGAATTTCTGGATGATCAATGATCATGACGTGATCGTGGGTATGTTGAAGATTCGTCATTATCTCACCGAACTGACCCGCGTGAACGGAGGGCACATCGGCTACTACGTCCGCAAAACCCACCGCGGTCGCGGGCTGGGCATATTCAGCCTGAAACTCGGATTGGAAAAACTACGAGAATTCGGGGTCAGCAAAGCGTTGATCACCATTTTCCCCGAAAACAAACCCTCCATCAAAATCACCGAAGCGGAGGGCGGAGTCTACGAAGATACTGTTTTCCACATAGAGTCAGATCACCAAATCAACCGCTACTGAATCAATTTGGATTAACCGAGCTCAGAGAGAAATCTTTATATTTTGCGTTTGCCTCCTTTTGACTGCCTCAACGGTGTCCGAGAAGAGAGTCATGAGTGTTGAGGATCAGAGGGTTGGGCATGCTGGGTTGAGCCGGATCTGGAGATAATACTCAGAGGATGGTTTTTGTCGTCTGGAGTCAGGGGTGGCTCAGGGGGGATTGTGGATTGCAGCCAGGTTTGGCGGCCGCAACGCGGACTTCTAAAGCAATGCGTAGTGGCATTTAATCTCTCGATACGGAGAGTTTTCAGTCCGGTTTATCAAACCGCATGCATAGGCAATTCCATCCTCTCATAATCAATGTAATTAATTAATTATAACCATTTAAAGTATCGCAATTTGGCCCTGATGTATAACGCTCTTGAGAGGTCATTTTCCTCCCGTCCGCAAGGTGATAAAACGTTCATGGAACCGGCCCATCATCTGCTCACTCACGCTGTGCGCAAGCAAGCAATCGGCCTGAGTGACGAACCGGTTTGAGAGTGGGGTGTTTGGCGCGCGCTGGAGAGCGAAGAGTCCGGCCGAGCCTTTTGGCAGACTCGGGCCGATCAAGCCGAATCGCGGCCGCGCCGCACGTGGTTTGCTGCGTTCAAGTCGCCGCGACGCTTGGCTATGCTCACCGCGGTCGCCCCCCCCCAAGTTACGCGAGCTTTGATCGAGAGTGGGGCGAGCGAGACGGGTGGGCAGACTACCCGGAACTCGCAGAGCACCCGGTATGGGCCGTCGATGGTCATCAGATTACTCCCGCGACCCACTCCCAGCGCGCCGGCAAGGGACGCTCGCCTCGGGCATGATCACCGGACTTTGCCCTACATTGAGGGCTCATGCGCCCTATGGCGCGTTTTCAGGGTGACGCCAAACGGCGCCCCGCGTGGCCGGTGTTTAAGGAAAACTGGCCGCGTTGGACTCCGGATAAGCCGCGTAAGCCGATGCCCATTATCGTCGCCGATCCCGCCTACATGGATAACCCGCACGGGGGGCTCGAGAAGCTCAACCGGCACGCCATGATCATCACCCGGGAAAAAGAAAACAGGGACCCGACGATCTACGGTCCCTGCGGGTTTGATCCTGATGATCAGATCAATCGTGGGGTCATCACCGATGATCATGCTGGTTACACCAACGCCGCCCTGCGACGCATCCACTCCGGTGATCCGACCACGGGCAAAGACTTAGGCGATGGCAAAGGCGGCGGAAATGGTGAGTGAGAAACCGGCAACGGCGATTCGTCAGGCCGGTGACACGCTGGGAATTGGCAGTCCGCAAGAAGCGAAGGCAAAGATTGCATCGATTCGGGCAGATCGGTCACATCCCTACAACGATCCGAAGGCATCACCGAAGGCCAAGCAGGCCGCTACGGCAGAAATGAGCACGCTGTATCAGATTGCGAATCCGGAAGAGGAAAGATAAGCTGGTGAAAGCAGGCCTCAACTGGTGAAAGCAGGTAAGATAGCTGGCCGTAGCTGGAGGGGGTTTACGGCGGGCGTTAGGAGCCGTAACAGGCGGAAATAGGCTTAACTCAGGGTTTGGCCCCTGCTCCACAGTTAAAGGCCTGTTTCACAATTTGGCCCCTGTTCGTGATGATTTGATGCGCTTAAGACGCACGGGTACGCCTTAAGCGGACTTTGATCCCAGCTGTGAGTCCACCTGTTACCTGCTCCACAGTTTGAAATCACCGAGGGCACCCCCGGACTGCGAGCGACCCTGATCAAAACTACGACATTGCTCTCGATTACCAGCCGAACAAAGACCTCCTCGTTTCCGGCAGTGTATTCTATCGCGACATCACGGACCCGGTTTACCGGGAGACCGAGCTCTTAACGACCGGGGAATTCGCGGGCTTCGAACTTCGCCAACTGCGCAACGGTGACCCTTCCCGCCAATACGGCGCCAAAGTGATCGTGCAGCATGATCTCGGCGGCCTCACTCCCGAGCTCGAACCGTGGTCCTGGAGCGTGGCCTACTCCCACCGCGATTCCGAGGCCGCCTACCCCCAACGCCCCGGCGAAACCCTGCCTTTGATCGGCATGGGCGAAAATGGTCCCTTCCAAGACCGTTTCTCCCCTGATCGGGTGCTGCTGAATCTCAAGGCCGAGCACAAGCTCAACGCCAAACTCACCGCCTTCGTGGACTGGAAGAATCTGCTCCGCGAATATGAAACCTACATCGTCGACGGACCTACCCACCGAGCCAGCTACGCCAGCCACGACCCCTGGGCCGTGCTCGCCGGCATGCGCTACAAAATGTAGACTTCGTTCCTGTCCGTCGGCGGCGGTTCACCTCTGAAGGTTCCGCAAGCACGTCGCCAACAAGCGATCGTGCACCGCCGTAGCCGCGATCGGAGCGTCACTCTCTGTTGCCCCGGTGCCGATGAGAACCGGCCATTCATCCTGACTGGTGGGGACCGTGCCATGCGAGCCTTTGACCAGAGATGGATCGAGGGAGATCACATCCATCAACATTCGGAACCCGAGAATCTTTCGCAACAGTTTTCCAGCGATACGCAACTTCGGCAAAGCTAACTCCGGATCCACAAAGAGCTCCATCGGATCGTAGCCGTATTTGCGGTGGATATCCACACACCGCGCGAAGTCCGGCGCCTTTTGATCATCCAGCCAGTAGTAGTAAGTGAACCATGCATCCTCATCGGAAAACGCCACCAGATCTCCAGCCCGTTCATGATCGATTCCTTCGGCGCGTTTACCCTCTTCATCCAGAACGCACGCCACACCGTCTATCTCTTCGACGACGGTCCGAACCTGCAAAAGTAAGGTCGGATCATTCACGTAGATGTGAGCTATCTGATGGTCGGCGATGGCAAAAACCCGGCTCGCTCCACAGTCCATCAACTCCAGCCCCATCTCTTCCTTGATTGTGATCCAACCTCGCTCGCGGAAAATCCGGTTAAGCGCGATCGAACGACTCACCTTTGTAATACCATACTCCGAAAGCACCACCGGTTTAATCCCGCGCTGTTGATAGAAATCGATCAGGCCGCCCGCCACGCGATCAGTCTCGCGAAAGTCCTTCGCCATCTTCGGGTCATCCGGACCGAGTCGCTGTAGATTGTAGTCAAGATGCGGAAGATAAACCAACGATAGATCGGGCCGGTTGCGCTCCTCCACCCACTTGGCCGAATCGGCGATCCACTCCGATGATTTGATCCCCGCCATGGGGCCCCAAAAAGAAGGAAATGGAAAATCGCCAAGGTCCGATTTGATCTCCTCGCGCAGTCCCATCGGGTGGGTGTAAACGTCGAAGACTTTTTTCCCATCCGCCGGATACATCGGCCGCGGCGTGATCGACCAGTCCGCACTGGCATACATGTTATACCACCAAAACAATTTGGCGCAGGTATAGCCGGATTGGCGTTCGCGCAGCGTTTCCCAAATCTTAGGTCCCGCTACCACATGGTTGGATTGTTTCCAAAACTGATGCTCCGCCAGGGTGCGATCATACCAACCGTTAGCGACGCAGCCGTGTCCCGCCGGAGCGGTTCCCGTGAGATAAGTGCTCTGCGCGGAACAGGTCACCGCCGGCAATACCGGCTTCACTCGAATCAAACCCCCTTCATCCGCGAGTGCTGATAGCTTGGGCGTATCCGGACTCAGAATACGCGGGGTCAACCCGACAACGTTGATGATCGCAGTGCGGGTATCAGCCATGGCTCATCCAAATCGTTCGCGGAGTTCGTTCACCGCCAGTTTAACCACAGCGCCATCGATTTCATGCACCTCCAGGCGATCACCCGGAGCCCGAATCATGGGAATACTCAGACGTCCACCGAGGTGCTCCCGGAACTCTTCCAACCCATCCAACATGTCCTGTCGGCCACTCGCTCCCTGGATTTCATTAATCGGTTTAAACAACTCGAAACCGAGATCCCGAATCACTGTCAAAATACGCTCGGATTCCGCCTCCGGTAAAAGCCCGACGCGGCGCGCGTAAACCAGATCAATCGCCATGCCGACCGCTACCGCTTCACCATGACTGACGCGAAATTCCGAAAGCTGTTCGAGCTTGTGCGCCGCCCAATGGCCAAAGTCCAACGGTCGCGCTGAACCGCGCTCGAACGGATCACCCGCTGTCGCAATATGCTGCATGTGCTGTCGCGCACTCTCGCAAATGATCTCTTCAAACGGTTCAGGTTCAAAGCGAGCCAGCGCGTCGACGCGTTCAGCGATAAACTCAAAAAACTTCGCGTCTCGAATCAGAGCAACTTTGACCGCTTCGATCAAACCTACCCGCCGTTCGCGGGGAGGCAGGCCATGCAACAAAGCCAGATCGTTGATAATCGCATGCGGCACATCGAAGGTACCGAGCCAGTTTTTCTTGCCGAAAAAATTGACGCCATTTTTCACGCCAACCCCACCGTCGCCCTGACTCAGGCTGGTAGTAGGCAAACGCACCAGAGGAATACCGCGATGGGCCGTGGATGCGGCAAATCCCACGAGGTCCAGCAGCGCGCCGCCACCGACTGCCAGAATATAAGAGTGGCGACATAGACCCGCCGCTTCAATCGCCCGCCAAACCGCCTTGAGTTGCGAAAAGTCATTCTTGATCGCTTCGCCACCCGGCAAGGCGATGGGAGCAGTCGCCAAATCGAGGTCGGCCTCATGGGCGGCAAACCAGGCGGTGATCTGTTTACCGAACTCAGGAAAGGGCGTAGCGAGACCGGGGTCCCAGAAAACCAAGGCGCGAACCCGCTCACCGGGCTCCCGCGGAACGAGCACTTCGGCGAGGGTATCGTTCTCCGGTGCAAAGACATTGCGTGTCAAAACCAGCCGGTGGGTGTGTGGCAAGTTGATGGGGAAGGATTGGGCTGAGAGGGACTCGACCATGGGCGAAAGAAGAGTTAGCCCGCTCCCCCCGCCCCACGGCAAGGCCTGTTTGCAGCTTCGTGATACACAAACCCGCAGTGCTCTCTATCCTTATTCGCTATTCCCGCCCACGCATCATCTTTGAGAACCAACGAAATGAACCCGGCGCCCTCGGCGAGGCCGCCCTACCCGCCAGCAAGGTAGGGCGCGTTTCGCCGAAACCGCCGTTTCTTCCCTCTCCGCACACAGCCCAAATTCCACCCTACCCTGAAGCCGCCAAACGCTGAGATATTTTCCCCAGAGGAACCGCAAGAGCACAAATGAGTGCGGGCTGCCAGGACACCACGATCACCAGAACCAGCGCATCCACCAAGGGTATATATGCCAGCATTTTACGCACGAGTCGGGCCAATTTTTCGGCCGGTGCTCCCGGATGATACTCCCGACGCGCGAGCACACTCAATACGACGATGTAGGTGAACAGCACTCCCAGCCATACCAGCAAAGCCACGGAAAATTCCCGGGTCGGTAGAGAAGCCACCGACAGACCCAGCATCACCCGGCACCCCGCCATGAGAAAAACCGAGCCTTTCCAACGTTTATGCAGCCAATTATAGAGCACGATTACCGCTCCCAGTCCCAGCACCATCGGGGTGCTGGCTCCGGCCCAAATCAACAGGGCCATGCCCGCGCCGAGCTGGAGTCCTCCCACCCAGGCCGCCGTGCGAAACTTAATGCTCCCGCTGGGAATCGCCCGATCGGGGCGATGGTGCCGATCAAAATTCGAATCGAAAACATCGTTAAGGGTCGCTCCACCCGCGTAGGCCAGACTCCCCGCTAGGAAAGTCAAGGCGATCAAACTGAACTGTGGCCAGACCAGCGCACCTGGAGTTGAGAGCAGCAGTGCGGCGAGCACGTTGCTCCACATCGACGGAAAATTTCCCGCCCGCGCAAGATCCAGCCAAAGCCTAAATGGCGACTCACTCATACTCGTGAATTCACGCCAATCCGCGTGAGCTCAGGGCTTCGAGGGTCCACTCGTATTCGCACACCAATTGATCCTCGATGCCGATCCGCAAGGCCTTCGGCAGGACTTCCCAAGTATAGGTTTCCATTTCAGCATGTTGGCAGGCGGTTGGATTTGCCTGCATCCAGTCGAGCGTGCCCAAGAGATGATCCCGAGTGTCGGCGAAGGGCGCTCCCGGCGCGGCGTGAAGCGGCAAATGAAAATGCACCCGCCACTCGTCATTCGCATTTGCGGGCGAGTCATAGGCAAGGGCATCCGGTAAATCAACGAATCGGCGGCGCACGATCCCGGTGGCCGGGTCACCCACGACCACTTGGTGTAAATAGGTCGGCTCAATGTAATCCTGCAACGCGGCGCGGCCCGCTTCATCCGGTTTCACCCGCAACGCTGAACTCAAATGAATCTTGCTCAATCGGATGCCGGCGGCGGTCAGCGCATCAAGCGACTCGCCCGCGGTTTCAAACTCCACCCCCAGATGGCAGCAATCGTAGTTCACCCCGATGCGTTGCATCAATTCGTCCGACTCGACCGAAGCATCGCTCGTGCGCCATTCATTAAAAAATCCCACCGTCTCCGGAGTGGTTTCGAAGTAACAACATGGCTCCGGTTCGAGACCGAGGTGAAGGTCCTTTTGGGTGTGATCGGAGAGCTCGGCCACGTAACGACCCACCTCGGTAACGTTAGCAAAAATCGCGGCGCGACGATCCGCATCGTTAGCCATCCATTCCCTGAATGACCCCGGCACCGTGCTGATGCTTCCCCCTACTCCAGCCGGGACGAGTTCCGCCATCAGATCGAATAAAAGTTTGGTGTAAATGACCCGCTCCGACGTGGACCAATCCGGCGCATACACCTGTTCCTTCACCCGCTGCCCATGGAAGTTGCCGTAGGGAAAACCGTTGATGGTAAAAACGTAGCAATCGTGCTGGTCGAGCCAGCCGCGAAAGGCGGCCAATACCGCCGGCTGGGCGATCTCAACCGCGGCGCGTTCGCCGAGCCGCAACCCGATCGCATAGGGTTGCCCGGAGGCGATACGTTGGCGCACGACCAACGTGTGCTTTTCGAGCATCTCAAACGTCTGCGCCCACGTCTCGCCGCGGTGAACGTTCGTGCAATAGGCGAGGTGAAGGCCGTGCTTTAATTTCATCTCAATGTCCGAGGGTGTGCGCCGACTGAAATTTCAGGTCCGGGGTTCGGAAAAGTTTGGGCATTGGGAGAGGAAATTGACCGGGTTGCGAAAGAGCACCTGATCAACGAAGTCCGGATCGTAACCCCGGCGACGCATTTCGAAAGCGGTCTTCGGCACGGCGAGCGGATCACTGATACCCCAGTCACAGGCCGAGTTCAGCCACAGGCGTTCCCGTCCGCAAATCTCCAGCATATCCACCGCCCGTGGCGGGGAGGATTTGGAGTCGGGGTAAAGTGTGATGCCGGCCCAAAATCCCTGATCGAGCACGTGCTGAATCGTGTGCTCCTCCACGTGATCGATGATCACGCGCTCAGGCTTAACACCGGAATGGCTCAGCAGCATATCGACGATGAGTTTCGTGCCCTTGAGTTTATCCTCCAAATGTGGCGTATGCACGAGGATGAGTTGATCGTACTTGACCGCGATTTCCACGTGCCGCTCGAACACCTTCATTTCGTTGCGAGTATTCCGATTCAGGCCGATCTCACCGATACCCAGCACATTTGGCTTACCAATAAACTCCGGGATGAGCGACATCACATCCTCCGCCAGGGACAGGTCTTCCGCTTCTTTGGGATTGATGCATAACCAGCAGTGATGCGGGAGCATGAACTTCGCCGCCCGGGCGGGCTCATAAGCGGTGAGTTGACGAAAGTAGTCGCGAAACCCATCGGCTGAGCTGCGGTCAAACCCTGCCCAAAATGCCGGTTCGCATACCGCAGCACATCCCGCCGCGACCATCGCTTGGTAGTCATTGGTGGTGCGACTCACCATGTGTCCGTGGGGTTCGATATAGCGCATGAGTGTTCTTATTCGGCCTTCGGGGTTTCCCAGGCTCCCACCGCGGGTTTGCCAGTCGACACGTCGTCCGGCTCGGAAGTCGGATCGCTGAGGCTTTCGAGAATGCGGCGGGTCCGTTCCGGGCTACCATCGAGCAGCACTTGAGCTGCTTTGCCCAACGCCTCGCACCGGAAATCATCAGAAACGCCGTGCCGTTCCACCCGGTCCATGAAGGCGGCAACTTCAATGAGCTTCGCCCGCACCGGGACAAAGTCGTTGTCCACCATCGTCTGCATCTGAGCAGGATCGGGCGAGGGGTTCGTCGAGGGTTGCGATTCGGGGGATGACATGAGTGGGAGGACTAAAAACTCAGACTAAGTTTCCTAGGTCAAAATAAACCCACGAAGCCGTAGAAAATTAACCCACATAGGCAGGGGCGCCACAAGGCGGATGAAGTAGTTTCAAGGGAGGGCGTGACCGTCGGGCGCCCCGATCCCTACCTCTCAGCAAAACCAGCACATTGAAACTGGTGCCCTCGGCGAGGTCGCCCTACCGATTTAATGCGAAGACCCTGAATCCAAGGTAGGGCGGGTTTCGCCGAAACCACCGCTCCCTGCCCCTCGGCAGTTGTATATTGTCCGACATCAACTTGTCTTCGGGCCATGAACCTTGGTCTTGGCCTCTATCGGCACATGCTCACGGCGGAGAACTTCGCCTTTGCCCGCCAAGCCGGGGCCACCCATATCGTCGCGCATTTGGTCGACTACTTTCGCGATGGAGATCACGCCCACCACGAAGACCAACCCGTCGGCACCGACCTAGGTTGGGGACTTGCCGGCGATCCGAACCATCTCTGGACTGCCGAAGAGCTCACCCAACTGCGCCGCGACGTTGAGTCCGCCGGCCTGATCCTGGAGGCCATCGAGAATTTCGATCCGGCCCACTGGCACGACATCCTGCTCGACGGGCCCAAACGCGATCTGCACATCGAGAACGTAAAGACCATTTTGCGAAATCTCGGCAAAGCGGGAATCCCTATAATGGGCTACAATTTCTCCATCGCCGGAGTCGCTGGTCGCACCGCCGGTCCCTATGCGCGCGGCGGCGCCCCGTCGGTCGGCATGGAAGGACCCTATGATCTGCCGATGCCATCGGGCATGGCGTGGAATATGATCATCGATCCCGAAAAGGTGAGCACTCCGCTCGCTCCCATCACTTCCGAGCAACTCTGGGATCGACTCGAGCGTTTCCTCAACGACGTCCTGCCCACCGCCGAAGCCGCCGGCGTGAAGCTCGCCGCGCATCCGGATGATCCGCCGATGCCCACGATCCGCGATACTCCGCGGTTGGTCTATCAACCCCACCTTTATCAGAAGCTAATCGATATCTGCCCGAGTGCGTGCAATACGCTCGAACTGTGCGTCGGATCGATTGCGGAGATGACGGAGGGAGACGTCTACGAAACCGTCGCAGACTACGCTCGACAGAATCGCGTCGGCTACGTCCACCTGCGCAACGTCGTCGGCAAGGTGCCTACCTACAAAGAATCCTTCATCGACGACGGTGACATCGACGTGCTGCGTATCATGCGGATCCTGCATGAAAGTGGGTTCAAAGGTGTCGTCATCCCCGACCACGCCCCGCAGATGTCGTGTGACGCGCCTTGGCACGCTGGCATGGCCTACGCCCTCGGTTTCATGGCTGCGGGGTTGAACCCGGATATTGCATTAAATAGGTATCGCTTAGATGGTTAACTATTAGTATACAATGGGTATATGACACAACTTCTGCGCCGTGTGCAAGGACCGGACTCATGCTGAAACCAAAATCCCCGCCCAGCATATTGCGGCGCAAACTCACGCGGCCTGATGCAATCGCTGCCGGTAGGCGGTTGGCGCTTCACCCGCAATCTTCCGAAAAACTCGGTTGAATTGAGATAATGACTGAAAACCCGCTTCGAAGGCCGCTTCGCTGATTCGCTTGTGGGGGTTTAGCAGCAAGTTTTTCACCTTCTCCACCCGCACTCGGGCCAAGTAATCGGTAAAGGTCATCCCGGTCGCCTTCTTGAACATTTTACAGAAATAAAACGCACTCATATTAACCGCCTCGGCGACCTCATTGAGGGACATCTCTTGAGCGTGGTTTTGATCGATGAAATCACGGGCCCGAGCAATTGCAGGAGCTTCGGCGGCCTCCTCCTGCACCATAAGTTGATTACTCAAAGCCGCGAGATGTTGGGAAAAAATCGAGAGCAGCCTCAGAATCGACTCGTACTGTTTGCGCGAAACGACTCGGGACTGGAACCAGGCCTCCTCCATTTTCTTGAGATCTACTTCTGTGCCAAATTTCAGCACGTTCTGAGCAACCTTGTTAAACTGCTTCTTGGTGGGCTTGTGTTCGAGCACCTGACCGGTCTGCAGAAAAGCCACTAAGTTCTCCCCTACCCGCACCGGCACCGCCGAATCGCAGAGCCCGGCGAAGCACTTGAGGCTTTTCGGCTCCATGGCGGCTTGCTGCTCCATCTTGGCCTGAACCTGAAGGCATGCGGCACACGAATGATTAGATTTAGCCATCAAGGCGCAGAAAGGATTTTCCTTCGGATCGCCATGATGAGCCAGATCAAACCCATCCACCGCCCGGAGGTTCAAGGGCATGCCAGTTGTCTCCCGAAAAGCATCTTGATAGTCCTCAAAAATCCGCGACGCCTTCAAATTCGCCACAAGGGCTTTATTGCGTTTGGCGGGTGAATCCGGAGAGGACATGCGCCTATTCAGTAAGTAAATTGAACCTAATCAACTGGGATCGAACTGAGAAACGCTAAGAAATGCGCGAATTTTGGTTTTACAGGCTCCGCCATACGCCTAGCGTCCGCGTTCCTTCTCCTCTCGATATGTCCGGGTGGCGGAATTGGTAGACGCAGCGGATTCAAAATCCGCCGCCCTTTAAAGGCGTGTGGGTTCGAGTCCCACCCCGGGCACCAGGGACTTACGTAATTTGTAGGGGTATATCACTCACACCATTTGGCGTTGCTGTGGCTATAAAAGTGGCCATACTAACTTCGAAATGAGCGGACCCGCCCAGTCCAAGTCGGTGCGTCGTCGCCCCTATTCCTATCAACCAGGCTTCAACCCGTTTTATCGCCTGAAGGGCAAACGTCGGGTCAGGGCGGGATATCGTGTTTTTTGGTATGAGGCCGGTGACAGACAACGGAAGCTGGTTAAGACCAAAGCTGAAGCCGAGAGCTTGGTGAAAGAGAAGCAGGTTGAGCAACAATTGCGCAATCAGGGGCTACACGTGGTTACAACCAGTCTGAGTCCCACTCAGGTGAAGGTCGCCGAGAAGGCATTCCGCATTCCGGATGACAACGACTGGTTGGACGTTACCGACCCTGCGACGGCGGGGCGACTCGAAGATGCCGTGGACTGGTTTGTCACCCGCTACGCCCCTCCCCCGAAAGCTCCCAAAGTTGTTGATTTCATTCCTGAGTTTCTGGCGGACAGATCCGACTTGGAGAAACGGTCCATCGCCGACTACAAGAGCATCTTGAGCCTGTTTGTGAGAGACGGGTTTGGAGATCTCAAACTCGATGAAGTGACTCCCAAGCACATCCGAAAATTCATAAACGCCCGCAAGGTAAGTAAGACCACCAAAAGTAAGTACTACTCGGCACTCAGGACATTTTTCAATTTTGCAGCGGCTAAGCGCGAGGGTGTTCAACTAATCCTTGAGAACCCGGTCTTGGAATTGCGGAAACCAAAACCGAATGCACCTCGCCGTTTCATCTATGAGCTGGAGGAGATTAAAAATTTGATCCAGGTTGCGCTGCTCCTTGGATGCGCTCCCCACATTGTGGTCCGACTCTTCACGATGTTACGCGATGAAGAGTTAGCTCTGTTTTTCAAAAAAACTCGGACCATTCGTGCGAACGGAAGAGAGAAAACCCGTGTTTGGGATTGCTGGGAGGACATCAATCTGAAGACGAAAAGTATCAGGTTTCACGATGATTCAGCTCCAAAATATAGCCGCGAAATTACCATCACGCCCGCGCTAGCGAGATGGCTCCAGCTGTTCAAGGGCCGTGGGGTTCCCATGCGGTATTCTCGCTTGGATACACGAGCCCGAGAAATCGCCGTGCCAGACAAGTTTGGAGACAAGTTCGACAATCTCATCCGACACACCGCCATCTCCCATCGGGTTGTTTACAGCGACTCAAAAGTCACGACTAGCGTCGAAGCCGGCACATCAGAGGGAGTCGTAACCAAACACTATTTCCGAAGGGTGAAGCAGGAAAAAGCCGCAGCCTTCTTTGAGCTAGGACCTGAGCATTTCGACACGAAGATGATGAATGATAGAGTTCGCCAACGTGATCGGACGCACGCACGTAGGTTCTATCGGAAATATCCGCGACTGAAGCGGTTTCACGAAAAGAACACGCAATAGAAGAACAAAAGAGAGTAAGGTATATTCGGAGGATTCTACTACTCTCCAAATTCGCGGAGCTTTCTTCTGGTTGGCAGATTCACTCCATGGTTCCGCTCATACCATTCCATGACGTCCGGAAATGAAAAGCGGAGTCGAATTCTTCCTGATTTTGATTCTTCGCTGTAATGAGGCATCCCCCCAGCGATCGCCTCTCTGAGAAATCTCCCACTCCATCCCATCCGGCCAAGTACCTCTTTCTATCAACCAAACAACTCCTGAACAGCGATTCCACTGACTGCTGAAACGCGCCCCACCCGTGCCACTGACATACTCCTTCCGGAAGCCGTCGCTGCGCTGCGACGAAATCTTGGCTGGAAGTACTTCGGAGAGGGCATCAGACGCAGAGATTAAAAGCTTAAACGATGGGGTTGGCGTCTGACCCGGCATCCAGACCAGTTTTCCGGTCTGCTAGTCTTCCAGAGTTTTCGATAATTCCCGGCAGTTAAGGCCTTGGGAACAACAAGGCGTATTCGCCTTCAAATCCTGCATCGAACTCCACTTCGCGACAAAGTCCTCTTCATACCCCCAAAGAACGGTCTTCCGAAAGAAGAATTGATTTATATCGCCCCTGGAAAACGTGCCCTCGTTCGCCGGTGAACCGATTGAAGCGAGTAGCAAAGGTGCTCTGCAGCCACGTCATACCGTCCCCCAAATTAGCCTCCGGGGTGCGCACGGCCAAGTGGGAGTGATTACTCATAATCACGTAAGTGATCGGGCCTGAGAAAAATGGACCCGGGAGACTCTTAGAAAGAGAAACCCAAAGTGAAGCGACAACGCTACAACGCCGAGTTCAAACGTGAGGCGGCGAGATTAATGATCATGGACGGTTTGAGTGCGCCGGAGGTGTCCAAGCGGCTGGATGTGAACACCGGCCTGCTTTACCGCTGGAAGCGTGACCACCTGGCGGAGCTGGATGCGACTGGTCCCGCCAACGCCAAAGCCAGTCCCACCGCCATGGCCGCTGAGATCGACCCATTGCGCAAGCAGCTGGCCAAAGAAAAGCGGATCAATGAGATCCTAAAAAAACGGTCAGCTACTTGGCCAAGGAAGACTAAGCCGCTTCGAGTTCATGCCACGCCAACAAACCAAGTATGATCTGGCCGAGATGAGCGAAGCGCTCGGGGTCTCGCGCCGCGGATATTATCGCCAAAGCCGAGGCGAAGCCTTCGGCGCGTCGCGCCCACGACGCGTTGATCAAACCGGTCATAGCGCAAGTCGTGCGACTGGCGCACGGCCCCTACGGCTACCGGCCGGTCCCCCAGCATCTGCGCGAACAGGGCGTGGACTGTGGCCGGGATCGCACCCTGCGTTTGATGCGTGAGCTCGATCTGGTCGGCCGCGCGCATCCTCGCTTCAAGCCGATCGGCCCCGACAGCGAACATCTCTTCGGTTATCACCCCAACGTGCTCAAGCAGGTGGGCAAACCGGAGCCTCGCGATCAGATCTGGGTGGGCCGACACCACTTACCTGCTCAGCGATGCGGGTGGGTGCTCCCTGGCGACCGTGATAGATCTTTGCACCCGTCGCATCGTTGGCTGGAGCATCTCAACTACTAACGATGCCGAACGGGTTTGCACCGCGCTGGAAAACGCCGCGCTGACCCGCGACGACGTGCGCGCCAGCATCGTGCCTCACAGCGATCGTGGCAGCACCTATGCCGCAGATCGTTATCAACGCGTGCTCGCCCGCTTTAAAATGCACCCGAGCATGAGCGCCAAGGGCAACTGCTATCCCGCACATGCGGCACGGCGATGGAATCGTTCTTCGGACGCTATAAAACCGCCGCGGGGCGCGATCACGTTTTCGCCAACGAAGCTCAGGTGCGCGCCAACGTCTTCAACACCATCGAAGTCTTCTACAACCGATACCGCAAACACGCCTCGCTGGGCTACCTCAGCCCGATGCAAGCCGAGGTAATATTTTTGCCCCCCATGGAGGGGGCAATGCACAACTCGATTGCTTAACCCGCAATTAAACCCATAACCTACCAAATAAGATACGACCGTGTCCCACAAACTCAGGCCCGATCACTCCACTGGCGTTGATAGTAAAAGATATGGCAGGCTTCACTAAGGGTTGCGCCGACCTTCCGGTTAAGCTTTTCGCCAAACCCAAAGTCATAGGAATCGCCAGTCCATCCCTCATTTTTTTGAGGTTCCATTCTTTTCATACAAGATGCCTGAAATTAGCTAGCGAAGGGGGTCCTAATTGGCGGCGGTGATTGATTTTTCTCAATCATCTTTCTCGAAGAGTAATTTTATCGAAAGTGATGAATACCAATATATCTCCGGCCGGTGCTCGGTAGGCTCCTTGCTACTCAAAGATTAGAGAGGCCAGTGCTGCCATCAGCCAGGCATCCTCTTCACTCGCTTGCCACTTTGGTTTGGCAAGCTGCTCAATGTCGTGATTTTCGCCATAATCGCGTAACTTCGCACTAATAACCGCTAGGGCATCATCGATTGAACGATTATCCCAAGCCCATAACCAACTCTTCATTTTCGAATTCCAAGTTCCAACAATTTGAGCATCGCACGAGGCGATCTTTTCCGGGAACGTGAAGGTCAATTTTCCGGTGTCTTGGTTGAGATCCCATCGCTCTGATTCGGCTAAACCCCATGCCCCTTGATGCGCCGAAGTTTTCGCATCGAGATCGAGAATCGCTTTATCGCATAAGTCATCGAAATCAAACACTTGATCTTTATGCCATGGAGAGAGCTTCATAATTTTCGAACGCTAAGACCAACCTGCGACCACCAGCGATTGAATTGTCATGTTCGATTTCATAGCAACGGAACGACTGTCGTTGGTCCGGAACATATTGATCAATTTTTGTTTAATCCATCTCCTCCGAATTGGGGTTCTTCTGGTCGACGTTGATAATTCCCCTAAAGATGCCATCCGATTCAGGCGCTCAGAAACTAGTCGGCTCCTCCTCAAAGTTGGAGTAATCGCATCCTGAACCGTTGCAGAAAGGCAGATTGTCAAGAATCAAGCAATGTCCCTTTTAAGTGCCCCTATTTGGGGCAACAACGCAGCCCAGTGCCGTCGTAGCGCCGGAGGACTGGTTTTCCTGGTGCAGTTCAGCGACTTGCGGAGTCGGAACCGGGCGCGTTTTCGAGGATTTCGGACAAAAAACTCATAGTGCGGTTTTTCAGTCCGCGACGTGGTTTTTAGGACGAGAGTTAGAGCAGTGTCGGCGGGTCGGCCGGGCAACCAATACAAAGAGCAGGGGCCGTTTCGAGCGGCGGGGCTTGTGGGCTTTTCGTCTCCTCCAGTTGGGGTTCGTCAGTCACTCGCGATTCCCGGGCGCGTCGTGCACTCGGGCGAGCGTCGCCAGCGATGGCCAGCAGGGCGCGTTGAGCAACTAAAAAAGAAGCCCTTAGCCGGATGGAGCGATTTGTAAAGAGTCACGCAATGTCCCCTTCCGCTGGCCCTACAAAAGGGGCGAGCACGCGGCTTTCCGCGAGCGCCGGGCCATGCGGACCCGGCTGCAGCGACCGGAGCGGAGGCGCAGGGAAAAAACCAAAGCGTTTTGAGGGAATGTCTTCCCAGAAGTGGGCCAAAGAACGTGCTGTTCAGTGAGGTGAAAAACTCTCCGCCTTCGCTCTGGCGGCGCAAATTGAACTAACAACACTCGGACCCAAAACCACCGAAAATGACAAGGTGCTTTTGGCTTACCTATTAAAGACACTCACTGATGCCAGTAACGTTTGGATCACGGAGCGTCTCGGAATGGGGCAGCCCGCGACTGTCAGTCAATATGTTCGCCGCTTCAGACTTGCTCAACAGGACTAAACGCGGCGCGTGAAACGCATTTTGTCAAGAATCAAGCAATGTCTCTTTTAAGTGCCCCTGACCCTCTCGGATTGCCCCTACGTCGTCTGTCCATCGTTCACTTTCCAAAATAACCGGTAATATCGAAGTGAACGGCCCTTGTGTTCCCGTCAGGCGTAACAAGATGAACTACGCTATAGAGTTTGCCACCATTCTGGATCACCTCTTGACCAAAACTGACGATTTCTTCGTCAGACTTGGTCGTTGGAGGCGGTGCCGGCTGGGCACCAGGTAAATGCTCTTCAATCCATGCCTGTTGCGCAGCTATACCGTCAGTTTGAGTCTTCGCTTCCAACACAATGGCACGTTCGAACGAAGTTCCGTCCTGTTGCCTTGGCATTTCATTGCCTCCTTCAGTTTCAACCGCAGCTGATGTGTCGCTCACATTGATTGCATCCCGCGAACATGCGGTAACAGCAATAATCGAAGCGGTGAGGATCAATCTTGTTAGAGTTTTGATAATCATGGCCAAGGAATAGTTACGACATTTCTTACAACATAGGAACCACCGTGATTCGGACCGCTATATGCCCGATTCTTGGCCACATCTCTTCGAATAGCATCAGTATCAGGCTCCCCCGTTGCCGTTCGATATCCGGCCTGAGCCTCCGGCAACCCCATCGCGCGAGCTTGGTTTTCGGAGTTTACTCGGTTAATCACTTCAACGGCTTTGTCATTGCCGGGAGTCTTCGCCTTCCAGAGATCGTGTTCATTGACTTCTTGGACGAGCACATACGCATAAAACTGTGCATCGGTCCCTTTAAATGTGCCAACTGAACCCAACTGGTTGTTGATGATAATCACCCCCGGCTCCGTGCTTCCTCTCACGTAGCCTCCTGCCAACCCGGCAGCCGGCACGCGATTCCCATCTGCGTCTCTAGCCGATACTGCTTTGCCATCCTTCATCACTGTGAGATAAACATCCGCCGTCTTAACGACAAACTCTCCCTTTAGTCGGGCCAGCAATGCTTGGCCTGCCGGCGTGCTGTTCAAAACACCTGCAACATCAGCCACATTAAACACAGGTTCGCCTCCACCTGCACCAACCTCCGCTGCGGCTAAACTATTTGGGGCTACAACGCAGCCTAGTGCCGTCGTAGCATTCGCAGGCTGGTTTTCCTAGTGCAGTTCAGCGACTTGCGGAGTCGCAACCGGGCGCGTCTGGGGGACTTCGGACAAAAAAACTCCTAGTGCGGTTTTTCAGTCCGCAGCGGCGTTTTCAGGACGAGAGTTAGAGCGGTGTCGGGGTCGGGTCGGCCGGACAACCAATACAAAGAGCGGGGGCCGTTCGAGCGGCGGGTTTGTGGGCTTCGTTTCCTCCAGTTGGGGTTCGTCAGTCGCTCGCGTTTTCCCAGGCGCAAGGTGCGCTCGGGCGAGCGTCACCAACGATGGCCAGCGAGACGCGTTCAGCGACTAAAAAAGAAGCTACTCCTCGGCGTCTTCCGCTTCTTCATCGGCCTCAAAAGGGGACATTGCTTGATTCTTGACAAGATTACGATGCGAACATAGATATCCACCATGCCCCGCACCGCTCGTCTTGAATACCCCCGCGCTTGTTACCACGTAATCAATCGAGGAAACTATCGATCCGACATTTTTTCGACTGATGGTGCCCGGGCAGCATTTGAACGCACGATGTTTCAAGCCTGCGAACGATCCGGGTGGCGGTGGCATGCCTTCGTCATCATGCGTAATCATTTCCACATGGCGATGGAGACTCCGGAGCCAAATTTAAGTGAAGGCATGAAGTGGTTGCAGGGCACTTGGGTCTGCCGGTTCAACCGCTTGCGCAAAATTAAGGGAAGACCATTCCAAGGGAGATTTAAGTCTCTGCTCGTTCAACCCGGCCATGCCTTGGCGGAGGTAAGTCACTACATCCACCTCAATCCGGTTCGTGCCAAGATTATCACTCCTCCAGAATTGCCCTCATTTCGATGGAGCTCGTTGGATCACGGAGCGTCTCGGAATGGGGCAGCCCGCGACTGTCAGTCAATATGTTCCCCGCTTCAGACTTGCTCAACAGGACCAAACGCGGCGCGTGAAACGCATTTTGTCAAGAATCAAGCCATGTCCCCTTTAAGCGCCCCGGGCGCGACTCTTCGCGACCAGGCCGACGCCGGTGGGGTTACTGACCAGTGGACTGAACACCGCCTCAGGTGTGAGGGAACGAGCAGACGACGTGACAGACTAGAGGATCCCGCAAAGCGGGTGACGGAGGGCTGGCGCGTCGTGTGCCGCAGGGGCGGGGTTGTTATTCGCGTTGTGAGCCGGAACCAGCGTCAGGTTCAATCTTTGTTTTTGCGCCTGATCCATTCAGCTTTCTTGTCGGCCAACTCACCTGTCTCTTTAATCTCATGTAGTTTTCCCGGCCCAGTTTATCCTTATTCTCCATCGCAAGCCGATACCACTTTAGAGCGCTACGAGGATTCCTTTGTTTAACACCAAATGATTTCCCATTTTCATACGCTACCCCCAAATTGCACTGGGCCTGAGGGTGGCCGTTTCTAGCGGCGACGAGCCACCATTCCACAGCCTTCTTTTTGTCTAATTCGACAGGGCCTCCTTCATTATAATACTGTGCAACATTATATTGGGCTATCATATCTCCAAGTCTCGCCGCTCTCTTATAAAACTCGAAGGCTTTTTTATGATCAACCTCCCCGCCTACACCATTTTCGAAAAAATATCCCAACCAACATATTGCATTGGATTCATCGCTTAGCGCAGCCTTCTCATAATAGGACTTTGCCTTGCCTAAATCGGCTTCAACATGAAGTCCCTCGGAGTAAATAAAACCCTTAAGAGAGGTTAACCATGAGTTTTCAATCCGACTATTTATGATTTTCTCAACGAGATTTCGACCGACTTTTGATCCATTTTCTACGATCTCGATAATCTCAGCCTGAACTTCTTGAGAAGCTAAATTCTCATCAGATAGTAAGCTGCAATTTGTATCTTTATTACTCATAACGAACAACTAAGTCCCTAGATCTTTCTATGGTTCTAATTCTTGAGCCTCTCTTTCGCCGTTAACTCCAATCACTACCATGCTCACGCTGATAGGTATAGTCCAGTCATCGGCTGCGCCAACACCAGTTATATCATTACCGACTGCCCAAATAGTGTAAACGGTTCCACCAACCACAAGCCCGATTCGAGTCCAAGCGCCTAATTGATCCGGTTGCTGGACTTCGAATCGATTACGTTTGGGAACCGGCGTGAAATTCGGTTTTTGTCTGCCGCCGTGACCTTGAGCTTGCTGATGTTTTTGCTTCTTCTGCTTGGACTTCCCTTTCCGGTGGCCTGCTCTATCTTTATTTCGTGCAGGTCTTTTACCCATAGCTAGCACATGGTCCTCCACTGAATCTACATCAGCATCGAAGCTTTCTTGCTTAAAGAGATCAGATAATCTGTATCCATCAGCATATGGGCCATATTGCCCTGCGCTATCTGGGGCAACAACGCAGCCTAGTGCCGTCGTAGCGCCGGAGGACTGGTTTTCCTAGTGCAGTTCAGCGACTTGCGGAGTCGCAACCGGGCGCATTTTCGGGGTCTTCGGACAAAAAACGCATAGTGCGGTTTTTCAGTCCGCAGCGGCGTTTTCAGGACGAGAGTTAGAGCGGTGTCGGGGTCGGGTCGGCCGGACAACCAATGCAAAGAGCGGGGGCCGTTTCGAGCGGCGGTTTGTGGGCTTCGTCTCCTCCGGTTGGGGTTCGTCAGTCGCTCGCGTTTTCCCAGGCGCGTCGTGCGCTCGGGCGAGCATCGTTTACGATGGCCAGCGCGACGCGTTGAGCAACTAAAAAAGAGTCCTGTTCCGCTTCTTCATCGGCCAACTCGGCCTCGAGTTCCAACCGCGCCGGATGGGTCGCGGTGTGGACCTGCTTCAACTGCCGGATCGAGACCTGCGTGTAGATCTGCGTGGTCTCGAGTTTGGCGTGACCAAGCAACTGTTGGATGAAGCGGATGTCCGCTCCGCCTTCGAGCATCAGGGTCGCGCAGGTGTGGCGGAACAGATGGCAAGACCCGGTCTTGCCGATCTGAGCCGCGTCGATCGTGTCACGCACCAACTGGGTCAGGCGGTTCGGCTCAAACTCGAGTCCGACGTTGGTCAAAAACACGCGGCCCGCATCGGGCGAGAGCGCGAGCTTGGGCCGCGCTTCGTCGAGATACCGGTGGATCCACGCAAACGCCCGTTCGCCCAGGGGAACCATGCGATCCTTTTTTCCTTTGCCCTGGCGCACCATGACCGTGCCGCGTTCACCGCTTGCGCAAAATTAAGGGAAGACCATTCCAAGGGAGATTTAAGTCTCTGCTCGTTCAACCCGGCCATGCCTTGGCAGAGGTAAGTCACTACATCCACCTCAATCCGGTTCGTGCCAAGATTATCACTCCTCCAGAATTGCCCTCATTTCGATGGAGCTCGTTGGATCACGGAGCGTCTCGGAATGGGGCAGCCCGCGACTGTCAGTCAATATGTTCCCCGCTTCAGACTTGCTCAACAGGACCAAACGCGGCGCGTGAAACGCATTTTGTCAAGAATCAAGCAATGTCCCTTTTAAGTGCCTCAAAATTTCATAAGCGCCTGTCAATCGGCACTCAGCGCTACATTTTAACGGTACACGGTGAAGACTGATAAGGTTAGACTGCCCCTCCGCCCAATTGAGCTCGTAGCGCCAGTAATTCATCATGAGTTAGCGATTCAAATTCACGATCAATGTCCGTGTGACAATAAAACCCCGTGCGAACGGAGTATGCAGCATACACGCCTTCCCGCATCACCGCAGGATCCAACAGGTCAGGAGGATCAGAGAAGCACCCCTCGAGGCCACACCAAGCTACCGAGTTGGTCTGGCGAGTTAGATCCGCTAGAGTGCGCTCAACACTGTGCAACCAATTCTTTGGCCACACATGAACCTTAACATCAAAAACATATACGCTCCAACTCTCACCCAAGAGCCTGCTTTTTCTTACCTCTGTGCCACTGGACCATTCAATAATTGAAAGAGTCGGATCGACTATATTGGAACGAGGGCAGTCAACGTAGAAAGTCAGTCCGGCGCTCTCTTCTCCATCCCAGAATACCGTTAAAACATCGTTTGTTATCATTTTAAACTAGAGTCCCAATTTTGCTGCCTGCGCCGCGTTCGGCACAATAGCCGTCGCAACCTGACCCGCATATTGCCCATCTTTAAAGACGTAAATGACCACATTCTGACCGTTTAGTTGACCAATAAATCCCTTCACTGGAGCGTCGTGTAAAACATGATCAAAAGTCTTAATTGGATTCTCCAAAATTGACGAACCAATCTGTTTGAATAGCTCGCCAGTCTTCTTGCTCCAATTTGGAAGAACCCCAGATCTAATTAAGTGCCGTGACGCGTGCTGCAGCCTATTTGGAGTAAATGCACTGTCCGCAGTGCCTCTCGCAAATGCAACTACACCCTTCCTGACCGCCTGCTTTCCTGTAATCTTAACGACACCAACAAGTATTCCCTTGATAAGGAAAACATCGGTAACGGCCAGTCCGGCATTGATCGTCCCCCAGACATATCGCCCGTTTTGGAAATCATCAATTGCCGCGCGGCCAGAGCCCCAGACTGGAATCACTCCTTCCCAAAAACCTGGCTGGCCAATGCCTGTAATGTCAGGGACTCCTCCATACAGCGCGTCATATTCCTCTGGCGTATATATTTGGTCATCAGCGAAAACGATGCCATCTTGTCCTAGTAATCCAGTGCCAATTCCTGCGTTAACTGGGGCAACAACGCAGCCCAGTGCCGTCGTAGCATTCGCGGGCTGGTTTTCCTGGTGCAGTTCAGCGACTTGCGGAGTCGCAACCGGGCGCGTCTGGGGAACTTCGGACAAAAAAACTCCTAGTGCGGTTTTTCAGTCCGCGACGTGGTTTTCAGGACGAGAGTTAGAGCAGTGTCGGCGGGTCGGCCGGGCAACCAATACAAAGAGCAGGGGCCGTTTCGAGCGGCGGGGCTTGTGGGCTTTTCGTCTCCTCCAGTTGGGGTTCGTCAGTCACTCGCGATTCCCGGGCGCGTCGTGCGCTCGGGCGAGCATCGTTTACGATGGCCAGCGCGACGCGTTGAGCAACTAAAAAAGAGTCCTGTTCCGGTTACTCCCCGGCGTCCTCGGCTTCTTCCTCGGCGAGCTCTTCGGCCCGTTCCAACCGCGCCGGATGGGTCGCGGTGTGGACCTGCTTCAACTGCCGGATCGAGACCTGCGTGTAGATCTGCGTGGTCTCCAACTTGGCGTGACCAAGCAACTGCTGGATGAACCGGATGTCCGCACCGCCTTCGAGCATCAGGGTTGCGCGGCGTGTGCCGCAGGGGCGGGGTTTGCGTTGGAGTTAGGAAAGTATCTCTACCTCGTTATCCTCAATTTCTTCAGCTCTGAGCACTTTCAATATGGGGAACGCACTCCGCATCGGTTGCGACAACCTCAACCACTTCCTCATAGCAACACACAACAAAGTGGTGGGCATTTGATAAAAAATACGGCTGGCCTAGGTCTTCGATGAACGAAGATTCCTCGATTTTAAATAACCCACCTTTTTCGGGCAATATCCCCATTAATGTGCCAGCACATTCTTCAGTTATGAGCCTGAACGCTTGCACTGATTTGAATGTCAATCGCCAGTGTTTCTCACCTTCCTCTTCTGCGAGTAAAAGCACAAGTCCACTAGTATCGAAGGTCAGATCCTGTAGTTCCAGCGCTCGCGGCCAAGGAGCACAGATTGGCAGATTCCACGGAGTAATTTTCATTTGTCTAATCGGTTAATGAGGTTCCTGGGGGGCCACCACGGATTCTAATGGTTTCAGACGGCAATCCACCGCGAAGATGGCTATCTAGTAAAGCCTCTGCCGCAGCGTTCCCAGTAAGATCTCTTGTCACTGTCGGATCAAGGCCTGCCCTTCGCAATGCGGTCAAAGAACGATTGTTCAAGGCCACCGCTTCCCCATTTCTTACAATATAGTCAATCGGCAACGAATCAGGGGATATTGCACCTGAGCGAAGTCCTTCCGCAATTTCTCCAATGGTTTTACCTGCATGCGGGCCATGAGCAAACACTCCTTTAACATTCGCTTGCCCAAACTTTATGCGGCCAAGTTTTCCAAGCTTACCGATTTTGCCTAAGATTCCCCCAGCCAACAGTTCTGAGTAAATTACACGCCCTCGTGCCCCAGGGTCTCTCAGTGCAATTTTATAACGCTCGAGCTCTCGGCCTAAGAAACCTCGAGAGGTAATTTCGGTCCAAATCGCCGGTATTGTTTCTCGGGGATCTGTTGTGACCAAAGTAGTCAATCCGTCCTTGATATCCCCGAGTCCTAGTATCACGCCAACTATCACATCGCCCTGCTGCGGCGCCCTGAGTTCACTAACTGGGGCTACAACGCAGCCTAGTGCCACCGTAGCATTCGCGGGCTGGTTTTCCTGGTGCAGTTCAGCGACTTGCGGAGTCGCAACCGGGCGCATTTTCGGGGTCTTCGGACAAAAAACGCATAGTGCGGTTTTTCAGTCCGCAGCGGCGTTTTCAGGACGAGAGTTAGAGCGGTGTCGGGGTCGGGTCGGCCGGACAACCAATACAAAGAGCGGGGGCCGTTCGAGCGGCGGGTTTGTGGGCTTCGTTTCCTCCAGTTGGGGTTCGTCAGTCGCTCGCGATTCCCAGGCGCAAGGTGCGCTCGGGCGAGCGTCACCAACGATGGCCAGCGAGACGCGTTCAGCGACTAAAAAAGAAGCTACTCCTCGGCGTCTTCCGCTTCTTCATCGGCCTCAAAAGGGGACATTGCTTGACTCTTGACAAGATTACGATGCGAACATAGATATCCACCATGCCCCGCACCGCTCGTCTTGAATACCCCCGCGCTTGTTACCACGTAATCAATCGAGGAAACTATCGATCCGACATTTTTTCGACTGATGGTGCCCGGACAGCATTTGAACGCACGATGTTTCAAGCCTGCGAACGGTCCGGGTGGCGGCGGCATGCCTTCGTCATCATGCGTAATCATTTCCACATGGCGATGGAGACTCCGGAGCCAAATTTAAGTGAAGGCATGAGGTGGTTGCAGGGCACTTGGGTCTGCCGGTTCAACCGCTTGCGCAAAATTAAGGGAAGACCATTCCAAGGGAGATTTAAGTCTCTGCTCGTTCAACCCGGCCATGCCTTGGCGGAGGTAAGTCACTCCATCCACCTCAATCCGGTTCGTGCCAAGATTATCACTCCTCCAGAATTGCCCTCATTTCGATGGAGCTCGTTTGATCACGGAGCGTCTCGGAATGGGGCCGCCCGCGACTGTCAGTCAATATGTTCGCCGCTTCAGACTTGCTCAACAGGACCAAACGCGGCGCGTGAAACGCATTTTGTCAAGAATCAAGCAATGTCCCCTTTAAGTGCCTCTGTTTTGCTGCCGCCTCCACCCATACCCTAAACTCATTAATCGCATCGTGTAATGAACTAGGTCCGCAATACGCTTCAAAACGACTTCCTACTACACGGCATCTCAACCAATCACTATCGTCCATATTTCGGCGAACTTCCTTAAATGCAACTTGCTCAAATTGAGTTTCGTTCAAGTCAATCATGATCACCCATCCAGGGTTATCTAGAGTCTGTATCTTGACACCAAAGGAGTGTTCCCAAGCACCATCAGCTTGCTGTCCAAACCACTGTTGTAACCACTGTATAGATTCTAAACTCATAGCTAACTAACCTCCTCCTGGTATTTCAGTCGGATCTGCTGGCCGAACACCGCCGGGTATCTCGGGATCATGAACATGAGGTGTCGGAACATAGCTATCCTGATGTTTATTAAAATGGGGCGGTCCCTCACCATCATAACGTTTTTCCCGCTGCCATGGATTGGGGTTTCGTGGATTAGTTTGTGGAATTCGAGTCTCATAATGGTTAACTCTGCCTGTAGTCCCATTTCTTCTAAAAATAGTGTGAGATCCCTCTTCGTAGCGTTTTCCAAGCGCCGAGCGAGCAACTCCTGCGGTTGGGTTGCTTGCAACCGCCGACTGAGGAAATAGCCGGAGGGCAGGTAGTGCACTCAGCGCAATCGCAATCGCATTGGACCTAGCTCGTTTCTGAGCAAACGCCAAACCGGCGGCCTTAACTGCGTCCCCCGCGTTGCTGTAAATTTCGATAAACTCTCCAGCGGAGATTTCGCCGCTCATCACAGCTCCCCATAGAGCTAGTACCACGCGTTCCTCGTCATACAAACGCACACGCATACCCGCGTTCCCGGCGCTTTCCGCCCCGTTCAGAATGAGCTCAATATTTGAAGCATGGTAGTCTCGCCACTCTGGCGGAGCATTCATTTCGGCCAAGCGTCCGTATAATTCTACTTCGACTGTCGCTCCCCAATAGACGCGCGCTGCGGTATTTGGGGCAACAACGCAGCCCAGTGCCACCGTAGCATTCGCGGGCTGGTTTTCCTGGTGCAGTTCAGCGACTTGCGGAGTCGCAACCGGGCGCGTCTGGGGGACTTCGGACAAAAAAACTCCTAGTGCGGTTTTTCAGTCCGCAGCGGCGTTTTCAGGGCGAGAGTTGGGAAGGTGTCGGCGGGTCGGCCGGGCAACCAATGCAAAGAGCGGGGGCCGTTTCGAGCGGCGGTTTGTGGGCTTCGTCTCCTCCGGTTGGGGTTCGTCAGTCGCTCGCGTTTTCCCAGGCGCGTCGTGCGCTCGGGCGAGCATCGTTTACGATGGCCAGCGCGGCGCGTTCAGCAACTAAAAAAGAAGCCCTTAGCCGGATGGAGCGATTTGTAAAGAGTCACGCAATGTCCCCTTCCGCTGGCCCGGCTGCAAGGAGCGACGCGACTGGAACCGCTGGGCGACTGAAACGAAGTGCAGGGAGCGGGCGCGCGACCTCGCGTTAGCGAGCTGAGCGCGCCCGGCACCCAGCCGGGCGCAGCGGGGTCCCCGCCGGTCTGATCACGGCGGGCACCGACGTGACAGAACGAAGCAACGCGAAGTGGCGGAACGACGGTGACAGGGCGGGTCTTAAAGGAGCCCTGCCTTCGTGGCGCGTAGGCGACACAGGGTCGGCGCCGGTGGGGCTTGTGCCCAGTGGACTGGACGAACGAAAGAGAGGGAGGGAACGAGCAGACGTCGTGACAGACTGGAGGAGCGGAGCGACAGAAGACTGGCGCGGCGTGTGCCGCAGAGGCGTGGCTTGTGCGCCTCGGGCGCGTTGTTACGCGTTGTGAGCCGTCGGGAGAGGGCTGTTTGTCAAGAGTCGAGACATGACGTCTTTTTGCTGCCTTAAGAGTGAAAAGACCATTGCTGAAGAACTGTCCGATGAGCTTCTGTAATCATACCTCGTTCGTCTATTTTGAATGACCAGATAGCCAGTTCCTTGGTTGGCATCAGTGTTGTAAATTCAATATGGGTAGTTCCATTTACGTCACTTTCCAGGACTACTGGCTTGATTTTCAATACTGCTTCGTGATCGACGAGATTACGCCATTTCCCAAGCGAAGTGGCTGATTCTACTACATTCCCAAATCCTAGAACTTGGCAAAAAAGCTTTGATATAAATAGCTTTGCCTCCACTTCTCCATTCTTTACCATAGAGCTTACTGCAACCAAATGATTCATCTTGGCTATATCAGAATGAAGGCTGCCATAACTGCGGCCTAAAACTCGTTCTTCCCTCCTTATATCAAAGAAATTGGGGAAGAATTCAGTTTTATCGGAAAAGGTAAGATAGGTTCCTGTGGCACTCCTGTCGCCACTAAATCCTATAACCACTGTGCTTGAAAAACCGTAGCCCACTACCTCCTTTATGCATTTTCGATTCCCGAATGCCGGGAATATATCATTATATTTCTTGAGTTTCATGTCGGTCGATGGCTGCCCGCCTAATGTGGATATGCATGATGCTAAAATGCCAGTAACTAGTGGAATTGTATTCATTGCGAACTATTTCTGATCCAGGGCTTCTATTGTAGTTTTATATGCTCTTCGAATAAATTCCTCTATTTCACCATCTGCAATTAAGTCGTTGAGGTAATCTGATGTCATGTCGGTGTAACCGGGATGTAAAGAGCGAAGTTTGTTATATATTCGAGCTTGAATTTTGAATGCTCTAGATTCCCGAGCTACGAGATCGTTGCCACTGTCGCGAGGCCAGTTTCTGGTATCTAAATAATGCAAAATTTCATGCTCCGCATATTCGATGGCCTGAAGAAGGCTTTGGTCTCTACCAACAAATAACGTAGGTCGCTTCAGGCCATTGTAAGAATTTGGTCGGCGAAATTCGGAATTTACTCCGTCAATAAACTCAACCTCATATGCACCCTTCTTGTCGGCCAAGGTGACCAATCTCGCCCCGGTGGTTGTTCGACTTAGCCCTTTTATAATATCCTGAGTCGTGAATGTGCCTACTGCCTTATCATTTGCGTGAAGTTTATTGTTATCCGAGTTGGATGGAGGCTTAGCAAATTCTGCATTATTTGGGGCAACAACGCAGCCCAGTGCCACCATAGCATTCGCGGGCTGGTTTTCCTAGTGCAGTTCAGCGACTTGCGGAGTCGGAACCGGGCGCGTTTTCGGGGACTTCGGACAAAAAAACTCATAGTGCGGTTTTTCAGTCCGCAGCGGCGTTTTTCGGGGCGAGAGTTGGGAAGGTGTCGGCGGGCCGGCCGGGCAACCAATGCAAAGAGCGGGGGCCGTTTCGAGCGGCGGGGCTTGTGGGCTTTTCGTTTCCTCCAGTTGGGGTTCGTCAGTCACTCGCGTTTTCCCGGGCGCGTCGTGCACCCGGGCGAGCATCGTTTACGATGGCCAGCAGGGCGCGTTGAGCAACTAAAAAAGAGCCCTGTTCCGGTTACTCCCCGGTGTCCTCAGCCAGCTCGTCGGCCCGTTCCAAGTGCGCCGGATGGGTCGCGGTGTGGACCTGCTTCAACTGCCGGATCGAGACCTGCGTGTAGATCTGCGTCGTCTCGAGTTTGGCGTGACCGAGCAACTGCTGGATGAAGCGGATGTCCGCACCGCCTTCAAGCATCAGGGTTGCGCAGGCGTGGCTTGTGGACTGGAGCGACCTGCAGGAGCGGAGGGAACGCGCAGACGGCGTGACAGCACTTTGATGGCGCGGCGTGTGCCGCAGGGGTTTATGCGCCTCTGGCGTGCGGGGCTTGTCGTTGGGATTGCTCGTCCCTCTCCCCTAATCTTTATATTTTGCGTTTGACCCCTTCTTCAGGCCCCGGTTCATACCACTAAGCGAAGTTACTATCGACGAACATTTCAGCAAATTGTTGAGCTGTTAGGTCGATGTTTTTTTCCTGTGCAATATTTTGATTTTTCATCTATCTCGCACAGATTATCTCGGGCATGTCCTCGGATAACTCCATCTCCTTTTGGATTACTTCGCACCAGTCACCTTGTTGTTTAAGAACCCTCCTCAGTTGAGGCTCGATTTCTCGGAGATTAGTTTCATCAGACTCTGATAATTCTCCGATCGACCAGAGCACATAACACTCCAGAATTCGAAGAAGCGGTTTTCCTGCGTAACGGCCTAATTTCGACATCTCAGCTATATAAAGTCGGGATCGACAGTCAGCCGATCAATAAATTCTTCAAACGATGGAGCGAGCATATGAATTGCGAAATAGTCATCATGAACGCATATTTTCACCGCACCATCACCGGCTGACGATGTATTAATAAAGAAGAGATTTCCGCCGCCATCACCACCGATCGGCAGGGCATCTCTCCCTACACAACTTCTCCAGGATTTTGTAGCGTTCCAAAGCCCTTCCGGATCATTCTTGTCGTCATTCAAGTGGAAGAATCTATTAATCGACCAACTGATAGATCCATCGTTTGACTCAGCCAAGTTGATTTCGGGACAACCGCCGTTCGAATGTTTCAGCAAAATGAGATACGATGCCGGAAGCTTCAAATTCCAATGCAACTCGAAAATGCAATTTGCGCATTCGACGGTGGAGGTCGACCAACTGAAGAGCCACCTTCGTTGATGTTAAGTTCTATCAAATTACGCATTGATTATCTGTTTGGTGGAGCTCTTCTCGGGATTGCCCAAATTGAATAACCGCCACGGCCACTGGGATGCAAGGCTCTTGAAAAGATAGAACCGGGAGTATGTTGTGCCGCAGGCGTAAGTCTCATGACACCTTTTGCATTCTCATGATGCCATATCCAAGAAACCGGCGTTTGTCGTCCACCGACTCTAGAAACCGCATTCTCTGCTCCTGGGATTAATTTTTCTAATTGTTTGGCAAAATTTGCATCAACCTGAAGAGCGGCGTTCGCGCGGTTAAAGTGAATGGAGCGACTTTTACCAAGATCACCCATATCCAAAGTCATCTCGAAGGCAGTGCTATAGTGTTTTCCCGTGGGATTCGTGTAGCGGCCCGGAGAAAGTTTTCCAGAAATCAATCCTTCAAGCAAAGCTGTCACGAATGCAGCCGATTCAACTGCGGGTCCCCCTGCTCTATTCCTGCAAAATTGGCCCATGCATCCCTAATCGCACCGTGTCCGGCAGCTAAATCCTTCGTCTGAATTCCATTAGGATTGATTGAGTCAGTTAAAGCAGAAGCAAAAAGTCCGATGCCCGCCAGGGCATCAATATGACCTAACGTGGTTCCTTGGGCACCTCTTAATAACAAGGATGAGTTTTTACGTGATTCATCACCGGATGCCTCACTTAATACCGGCTGGTTAGGATCAACCTCAGAATAGGTGACGACCAAAATCGAATTCCCATCGAGGACCGAATCTACCGTTTTGTAGAGGCCGCGGAAATTGTTCACGGAACTGTCGCTGATCGCGACTCCGTTTGTTATATCCTGATAGATCCCATGAAGTAGCTCTTTTTCGGTCGGAACCGCATTATAACCACTCGGATCAACGAGACTGAGAGGATTGTTTAACGCGTAGCTATACCGGTTGTAATTCTGTAGATTATTCGGGAATTGAACGAACGGGTCCGCCGAGAGGAACCGACCCAGGAGCGGGTCATAGATACGGCCGTTCATGTGAACCACTAATATTGCCGATGGTTGGCACTTGGCTTCCGCGTCCGAACACACTATTGGATGCAGTTTCAGCGGCTGCCATGGCGGCCACCCAGTCACTTTCAAATCCACTGCCGCTCAATGAAAATCCGGCACCGCCGGGTCCACTTTGGCCCAGCGTCGATCCCGTTAGATTTCGAGCACCGACGAAAATTTTAACCGTATTTGCGGCCGAAGTGAACGTCGTGAGCTCTTTCGAACCGCCGGTCGAGGGAGTTGGTATAGGTGAACCTCCAGTCGAAGGTAATATCTGTGTCATTCACAGTCCCGGTCACCCCTTCAGATTCAGGGGATGAGATAGCGCCCAGAGACGAGTTAAGCACTTCGCTAATATCAGATGCCGCCTGCTCCAAGGCGCTTTTGGCCATGGCATACGTTCCGAAAAAATCTGTCGCCGCTAGATCATGGGTGTAATCGAGCTCGATGGTGAGGGCGGAGGCGCTTACTGCACCGGTCAAAACAAAGGCGGAAAACCACGATAAAGCCGGGATTTTCAAAAGTCAAGATTCAAGGGAATTTGAACGCGGGGCACCATCGGGGATTGGGACCGTTCGACGGGCCCAGTGAACCGCATTTGTAATCACAGTCTGAATATTGGGGTCGAAATACGTCGGGAAGGTTTCATGCCCGGGTCGAAAGTAAAACACGCGACCGTGACTACGCTGCCATGTCGCACCGGAGCGGAAGACCTCCCCGCCCGTGAACCATGAAATGAAGATCAATTCATCAGGTTCCGGGATGCCGAAGGGTTCACCATACATTTCTTCCTGCGCCAACTCGAAGTGTTCGGGCAGTCCCGCCGCGATCGGGTGAGAAGGCCGGATATTCCACAGGCGTTCCTTTTCTCCATCATCCCGCCACTTCAGGGAACAGGTCGAGCCCATGAGCCGTTTGAATGGCTTAGCATAATGGGCCGAATGCAACGCAATGAAGCCCATGCCCCCATGCACCGCTGCCGCGACCCGATCCGCAATCGCGTCGTCGACATCCCCATGAGCTTTGTGCCCCCACCAGATCAATACATCAGTCTCATCCAAAACCGACTGCGGCAAACCGTGCTCGGGTTCGTCCAACGTCGCGGTGCGGACTGAAATATCGACCGCCTCACCCAGAAACTTCGCCAAGGCCGCATGGATTCCGTCCGGATAGACCGCTGCGACCTTGGGATTTTCGTTTTCGTGGCGGAATTCGTTCCAAACGGTGACGCGAATCGGAGCAGACATGGCCGATCATCACAGACACTTTGTCTCCCCATGCAATCCTCGCCGCCTAGCGCCGACTGAATTTACGCAGATTTCGCAAAGCGGTCGTGAAGGATTTTGGCATTTCGGCCTGAAACGACATTTCTTCCCGCGTATCCGGATGACGAAGCGTCAACGCGCTCGCCTGCAGAGCTAATCCGTTGACCATTGGTTTTTCCTCATCCCTGCCCTTATAGCCCCGTTTCAGTGCCGACAGTAGAAGCTTCACTTCCGGCAGTCCATGACCTTCGTCCCCCAGAACCGGTGCGCCGATCGCGGCCAGATGGGCTTGAACCTGCATTTGGCGACTGGTCTCCGGGCGAGCCTCGAACCAAACGAATCGTCCGAACGATTCCGACACCTGAAACCGAGTGAAAGCGGGTCGGCCCCCTTTTCTGCGATAAACGTGCATTCGACCGGTCACGTGTTGATCGGGAGCCAACGCATAATTGACGTCGAACGTCTCGGGTAAACACCCACGCTCGTCCCTCAATAGGGGCAGAGTCGTGATTCGGTCAGCCTCGTCCTCGGTGGCAACAAACGAAAAACCTCGATAAACTCGTCCCGCGGTTTTACTTTGAAACTGTCCACTCAGGAAATCCAACGGGACCTTGCCACGGGCGCAGGCCACCAATCCACCCACGTCGTCATCGACGCGATGGGCCGGAAGAACATCACCTCCATACTTGGCTTGAAGCTGGGAGGTGAGACTAGACCCGCCCCGCTTTTCGTTGGAATGCAGGTTCACAGGCACACCCGCCGCCTTGTTTACGACCAAGAGTGTTTCGTCTTCATGTATGAGTGTAAAATCGCTCACCCGGGCAACCTGGCTGATCCTCATTGTTCAAACAATCGGTAAAACACGCTTGGAAACCCGAAAGACAAGTTAATCTGCTTGCCGCGGAGGGAATCGCGTCGTCGCCTTGAAGGTCGATCACGGACTGGCCCATGCCCGATATCTACAAATCTCTGCTCAACATCGCCGGCGACTGGTTCACCACGCTGACGCGTCGGCGGCTGCACCAAAAGAAGCGAGCAGCCCAACTACAACGCAAAACACTTCCCAAGTTGTTGGCGCCGTTGGCCAAGACCAAACGAGGGAAGAAACTAGGGATCAAGGCGGAGATGTCGCCAGATTCGTATCGACAAGATATCCCGATCTCCGATCACGAAGCTCTCGCTCCCTGGTTGGAGCACGTCAAAGCGGGCAAAAAGAATGTGCTCTGGCCCGGCAAGTGTAATTGCTTCGCCGCGACGGCCTGAACCACCACAGGGACGCCTCGCCTCGTTCCAGTGACACCGGCCATGCAATCCGCTTACTCGGCGTGTAGCCGCGCCGCGATTCTGCATGCGACTACGCGATCAGGGGGTGTTCATGCGCTCTTGGGACGAGTGCTATTACTGGGCGGAAATGTGCCGACGAATCAGTTGAACGAAGACGCTGATTTCTTCGCCGCCGACCTGGCTACCCTCGCGGCGGTGCAACATCCGGAATGGATCGCGAGCCACTATTTCGAACCCAACTCTCGAATCGCGCTGCGCGAAGACTAGGACTCGATGGTGGAGCGATTGCTCAAATCCACGCTCTCCAAGAATGTCACTTTGATCGCAGGAAACCCGCACTGGCTGCTGGCTTTTCAGCGCCAAATAACGCGCACTTTTTCCCGCGGAAAACGCCGTTACAATTCATTGCTGGGAATCTGGCCGGGGTTGCGTTGTGTCAGCGTCACCGGTGGGTTCGCCATGACGGTCATGGGGCAGTTGAGGGAATCCGCCGGAGATGGCGTCATGATCCATGAAGTCTTCACCACGGCCGAGGCCATGATCGCCGCCCAGGGTCCCGGCGCTTTACCCGGGCTACATCTTCTGGCCGGCACCGGGATCTACTTTGAATTCCTCCCTTTGGAAGACTACGACGCCAAACCTTTGGAGGAGATCGGCCACAAAGCGGTTCCAGTCGAAAAGGCACAAAGTGGAAAAGACTACTTGATTGTCTTAACCACACCGGCCGGATTGGTCCGGCACTTACCCGGCAATGTGGTTCGATTCACAAGTGTTCACCCTCCCCGCATCCTCCCTCCCGATGGGACAGGTCGGCCTACGACTAAACCCAATTCGGAGAAAGCTTGTTCACCCGCACGTTGGTTGAAGCCCTATCCGGGCTCTGTCGCACGAATCAATGGAACCTGTCGTTTTTCCATGTGGCTCCTTTGACCGAAAGCACGGAACTGGGCGTAAACTCCGGTCGTCACGAATGGTGGATTGAGCTCCAACCGGGCACGGTTGATACCCATACTGGATCCAACATTGCCGAGGAATTGGACAGTCGGCTGCAAGAAGCTCACGAGGTCTACAAGATGCGCCGGTGGGAAGGGAATCTCGGACCGCCCTACGTCCGTCTGGTGATGCCCGGAGCATTTGAGCACTGGCTGCGGCACAACAATCTTTGGGGAGGTCCACACAAATTACCGATTGCCCGGAACGACCGCAGGATTGCCGACGGTTTGAGTAAAATGGCCCGTTTTCAAAAGATTAAGATGATCCGATGCCGACGCTATAAGTTGGCATGGCAAGTGCTTTTACAGAGGTCCAACCGGCTAGCCGTTTTTGGGGTTACATGGATGTTGGTTCGCAAGAACCAACGAGAAAAAATGGGCCCGCCATTAAGGGGTTTTCGGCGGGCCCTTCCTGTATCCGGAAAGGAAAATGCGGGTCAGAGCAGCGACCTGATGAGAGGCTCGTATTCGGAGCGTTCCATCATGCCTTCTTTGCGATGACGCACCTGACCATCACGATCGATCAGGAAGGTGGTCGGAATGACCCGGACACCTCCGAAGGTATCCACCATGCGTTCATCGCCCATTACCATTTCGTAGTTAACCCCATACCGTTGCGCAAACTTACGCACCACTTCGGGGCCATCCTCGTCCAATGAAACACCGACGATCACCAAGCCTTCTTGTTCGAGGTCTTGCTGCATTCCGACGTATCCCGGGATCTCTGCCCGGCAAGGTGGGCACCATGTTGCCCAAAAATCTATCACGACCACTTTGCCAGCCAATTCACTCGAATGAAGCACCGACCCATCCAATCGCGTAAGGCTCCAATTTTCCGCCTTACCGAGCACGGGAAGATCCGCAATCGACTCGCCGCTAGGAGGATTATTCGACGATGGAGAATTCGCGAATGAATCGGATTCATTGCTCCCCCCACAACCCGTGAAAATCGAGAGAAGAAATACACTGCAACTGAGCAAAATTAGCTTTTTCACATTCATATTATTTAAACCTCACGGGAGACGATACGACACCATCGCAAAGCGATCACGTAACGGGGAAGGCGAAACTCCGGCGCCAGAAACTAGGCCACAAGTCTCCGGAAGACAAAAAAGCCACCACTATGAATCCAGCACCTTTAAGACTCAACGCAGCGGCGATCTCCGGCTGGCCACTGAACCCAAATTGAAATGCTCCGTTCAAGAGCACCAAGCCAAGGGCAATTTCGACCGCCGAAACGGACGCAAAGAAGGTGCGACTTCGCATCCGGGTGAGGAGTCCGCCTGAGCGCACCTGGCGTCCTCCTTTGGGCGTGCGAATGAACTCCCCCCCGTTGGAGAAAAGACCTTCTATAAACGCGGCGCACAATGTCACGCTCAGTGCCAAACCAAATGACAGAAGTAACGGAGAAGCCAGCAACCACCCCACCCCTTCCCGCCACTCCCGACGTTGGAAAAACTGGCCCGCCACGTAAAACGCGACCGGCGCCCCACCCGCCAACAATACCACCGCCGGATTTGCCAGATGCCACCACGCTCCAAGTTGATCACTGGCGAACCAGAGGTAAGGAAGAAACAGCAGGGAAAACGACACCAGCAACGGATGCACCACTCCGATCGTAAGATGCCACCAAGCCTCCCGTTTGACGCGAGGGGGCAATGAAGAGGTTAGAACCCGACCCAGGGATTTGCGGGCGACTTGTATGCCCCCCTTTGTCCAACGGCGCTGCTGAGACTTAAATGCGATAAGATTTTCCGGAAGCTCGGACGGAACGGCGTAGCGGTCTAGGTAGATCAACCGCCAACCCCGAAGTTGAGCCCGATAACTAATATCGAGATCTTCAGTCACCGTATCGCTGGTCCAATTACCGGCATCGATGAGGGCAGTTTTGCGCCAAATTCCGGCAGTCCCGTTGAAATTGAAAAACAATCCCGATGCCGCTCGGGCCGTTTGCTCGACCACAAAATGGGCATCCAAAAAGACCGCCTGAAAACGGGTCAGCAGACTTTGCTTACGGTTGGCAAATTCCCACCGAGCCTGAACCACCGCCACATCATCGACCGCAAAATGAGGCATCATGCGCTCTAGAAAGTCAGGCTCCGGGCGAAAGTCCGCGTCGAAGATGGCAAAAAATTCCGCGTCCGTAAGCTCCATGCCATACTTGAGGGCACCCGCCTTGTAGCCCTCGCGACAAGGCCTCTGCACGTGAGTCATTCCTTTGGCCGCGGCAGGGTTTCGTTCCATCCAACGCGCGATGATTTCCGAGGTTTCGTCCGTGGAATCATCCAGCACCTGGATCTCCATGGCATCTTTCGACCAACGGATCGCCGACACCTTTTCCAACAGCACTTCGACCACCAGAGGCTCGTTAAACAACGGAAGTTGAACACAGACCTTCGGCGTGTGGCTCAATTCCGGCAACACCTGTTCCGGACGCTTCATCGCCCGCCAGTAGAGCACCAGTATTTTCAACCGGTGGGCACCATAAAGGGTCAACCCTAGGAGGATCAGAAAGTACACGGCTGTGAGCAAAGTCGACATTGGCAGTGAGTCAGAGCCGACACCGTGCCGGTTTATGCCCCAAAAACAAACTTCCCGCTTAACTCGGTCTATCTAGTACCGGTTACACTGAGGGGAACCGTGCTCAACTCCATGCCCAAGACATCGATAAACTTCCGCATCGCTGGAGTGAGCACCCGACCCTTGCGATGCAAAATCGCCAACGGTCGCGTGAAGTCTTTATCCTTGAAAGCCAGCGTCTTAAGAGATCCTTGTTGCGCCTCACGCTGCACGGTGGCTTGGGGCACGATCGCGACGCCGTGATCGATTTCCACCGCCCGTTTTACGGTCTCAATATTGTCGAATTCCATCACCGGCTCCATCTCAATTTTGTTGTCTCTAAATATCTGATCTACCGCCTTACGAGTGGGAATATCCGGATCGAAGCCGATGAATTTTAAACCTGCCATCGCCTCGAGCTCGACCGGAGTTCCGCGTTTAGCCAGAGGATGATCGGGATGCGTGATCAAAACCAGATGATCATCGCGGAACGGCAAAGCTTCGATCTGGCGGTGCTTGAGCGGAAATGCGACCAAGCCGAAATCCACCGAATTGTGCAGAATATCCTCATAGACCAAATTTGATCGGCGATACTCCACCCGAACATTGACCGAAGGAAAATCATGCAGGAACCGCTTGATGTAAGGGGGCAACTCGTGAAGTCCGATCGAATAGATCGTCGCGATACGGATCGTGCCACTGATCACCTTTTTCATCTCCTGTAGTTCGGAGAGGAGCTTGTCGTAGCTGTGGAGCAGATCCTTGGCTGTTTCGTAAACCGACAATCCCTCACGAGTGAGCTGAAACTGTTTCTGGCTTCGATCGATCAGCAGCGTCTTGAAGTGCTTCTCCATCGCCCGCGCTTGCTGGCTAACCGCTGATTGGGTGATACCGTTGATTTTGGCCGATTTCGAAAAACTCTTCGTTTCGACGAGATCAGCGAAGACCTTAAAGTTTTGTATTTGCATAAGCTGCTGATGTTGCAGCTCAGATATAATTGTTCCTTATTTCGGCGCAACCTATTATTCAATCTTCATGGCACTCGATTTCGACACATTCAGATCCAATGCTGACGCTGTTCGCGCCGAGATTTCGGCTGCCTGTAAATGTGCCCGGCGCGATGAGTCCGAAGTCGAACTTCTGGCGGTGACCAAAACCCACGGTGCTTGGGCGCCGGCTCTCGCCGCGCGCTATGGCGTGACCGGCGTGGGCGAAAATCGAGTGCAAGAGGCCATTGAGAAAAAACCTCAAATATCGGCCCCTTTGAGGTGGGAATTGATCGGTCATCTCCAGTCCAATAAGGCTAAACTGGCAGCGACGCATTTCGACCGGATTCAGAGTGTGGACAGCCCGAAATTGCTGCGTAAACTTGCCGCCGCCGCTCATGAGACGGATCGGGATCTGCGGGTCCTATTGCAAATCAACGCCGGAAACGATCCGGCGAAACATGGAGCCGACCCGGAAAACGCCGCGTCCCTGCTCGAAGTTGCGCTTTCTCTGCCGGCCCTACAGGTGGACGGTTTAATGACCATTGCCCCCCTGTCGGAAGATAAGTCGGTGGCGGAGCGCACATTTTCCCATTTGCGTGAGATCAGAGATCGCTTGAGTCACGCATTCGACACGCCGCTGAAGGAACTTTCCATGGGCATGAGCGGTGATCTCGACGCGGCGATTGCAGCGGGCAGCACCCAAGTTCGAGTGGGAACAGCCCTATTCGGAACTCGACCCAAGCCGGCATTTTAACCGCCCATTTCACGCTGGTTTGGCAGCACCACTCCACCGCTGAAAATAAAGTCCATTTTTTCTCGAATACCTTGCCACATTTCCCGTTTCGGGTTGTCCCATAAGTCCGTGGATAACCTGCCACCTAACACCCACGGAAAAGTCCGCTCTGCTGAGTCTGATCGACGATCCCAGTGCCGCGGTCAGGCGAGGACTTAACCATCACTTCACCCACTTGGGACTGCCCGCGCGAGACTTCCTGCGGGAAACAGCTGGCGGCACCAATCGCCACCTCGCTTGGCACGCTAGACAATATCTCAACGAGCTTCACCTCACGGACCCGAGTGCGGATTTTCGCGGTTTTATTAGATCGCTGAACTACGAGCTCGAATCCGGCGCGTTGCTCATTGCCCGCACGGTGCGTCCCGAACTCGATACGGGTTCCTGTTGCGAAGAATTGGAGCGTATCGCGAGCCGTTGTCGTGAGCTCATTATCGAGCCGTCTTCCACCCGGGCCAAATGCCGAGTCATCAACCGTATTCTCTATCATGAGATGAGATTCAGTGGAAACGTCGAAAACTACACCGACCCGGATAACAGTTTCATCGATCAGGTGCTCAAACGCCGCCGAGGTATCCCGATTTCGCTCTGCACGATTTATCTCCTCGTCGCCCAAAGGATCGGCCTGGATTTGGAGCCGATCGGCCTGCCGGGGCATTTCATGATCGGTTGCTTCACCGAGGAGCACCCGTTTTTTATTGATGCATTTGATGGCGGTATTTTTAGGTCGCCTGAGGAGATTTTTGTTTTTCTCCGCACCCAAGACCTTTCCCCGCAACTGACCGATCTCGCCCCAACTCCCGTGCGGGAAATGATCTGCCGGAGCTGTCGGAATCTCGCGAATCACTTCGATAGCCACGGAGATAAAAACCATGCGAACATGTTCGACGGTTTCGTAACGGAGTTCGACACGATCTACGCGAAGAACATGACGTAGCCCAGCTACCGCATCCCGAACCTCATTTTCGACGCGCGTGACTCAACGCGCGTTTTTTTTGCGCCTGATCGTATCGTCCCAAGAGATGAGAGCGCCTCCGCCTCAGGCGGGATATCCAGCCGCAGCCGATGGCGATAGAATGAATGAATTCTGTTCATCGCTATGCCCGTCAATTTCCGCTTCACGCTCACCCTCCTTACCGTCCTCTTTGCCGCTACGTTCGTCGATGCACAGACCTATTCCTGGACGGGAGGTGATGGTTTCTGGGATGAAGCGGAAAATTGGCAACCGCACACCCCCAGCCTGCCTGATGTGCCCAATTTCCTCGCGATCGCCGATATCGCTCACAACGACACCACGGATCGGGAAATCACCTTCCGACGCGGCCTCAATGGCACGAATCCCGTCTACTTTCTCCGACACCTCATGCTAGGGAATGCAGGCAGCGGAAACACGATCTTCGTGATGTCAGAATACGATGGTGTCATTCCGGGGACGGAAGACATCCCAAGGATCGATCCCCACGAGCTCACCACCACGCGACCTTGGGTGGGAAACAACGGCGATGGCGTGGTCGAAATGACCGGTGGCACCTTAAATGTCACGCAAGGTATATCCATCGGAAATGCCAACAATAGTGGAAATACGAATACCGGATTACTAGCCTACCACGGCGAAGTTCGCATGAGCGGAGGAGACTTGCACCTCTTCGTCGAAGGACAACCTTCTCAGCCCCTGATTGATATCAGCGCCCATGCGGCGGGGACATTTACTCAAACCGGCGGACACGTGCACGCCTTGGATGACAACACGGCGGCCAGAGTTCGGATCGGCCTCCATCCCTTTCAAGTCGTGAACGACGGTCCGGCGGGAAGATACGATCTGCAGGATGGCATTCTCGAGGCGAGCAATTTGGAAATTGGCATCGGTCAGCGCGGCGAATTCATCCAGTCCGGCGGGATCGCCAAGACGCCGGTGGCAAACCTGAACGGCACTACCGAGATCACGGGCGGCTTCTTCGATGCATCCATCCGCACCAATTTGGCACAGGACATGACCCTGACTCTCGCCGGAGATTTTGTGCTGCAAACCAATCCGCCGGTAAACCCCGTCCCCGGCAGTATGACCACGCCCGAACTCAATCTCGACGGTGCCATGCTCTCCGCTCAACGCTTCATCGCCAACGGCGGCTCATTAACGGTCACCGGAGATCACAATCGTATCACTGCGGAGACGAGTCTCAACGGCAGCACGATCACGAACAATGGCGTGTTGGAATTTGCCGGAGACACATCCTTCAACGGCACCGTCATCGAAGGCACCGGCGCACCCGTGAATCTCGGGGAGATGACCACAGGGTTCGCGAACATCGATCAAGCGTTCACCAACACGGGAAACCTGTTCATCAACTCCGGCTCATCCACCGACAGTGTAATGGTTTTCATGAATCAAACATTCACGCAGGCCAGCACGGGCCGGCTCGTCATGTCGGCGCTCGATCCGATTTCGTTCACTTCCTACGACTCCATCTCTTTCTCTGAACAAGCCCATCTCAACGGAACTTTCGAATTGGTATTGGAGGAAGGATTCAACCCGATCGCCAGCACAACCCTGACGCTTTTCAACTTTGCCGGCGATTTTTCTCCGGAGACGGGCCTTACTCCGCGTGTCAGTGGTTCGTTCGAAACTCTTGTGCTGCCAGAACTGGTCATGGGGCTCAGTTGGGACGCCAGTCAGCTCAATTCGTTGGGCTCCTTGACAATCGTGGGCTCTCCCGTGCCGGAGCCCGCCAGCACCGCGCTCTTACTCAGCGGTATCATCGCCGGATGCGTGATCAGTCGCCGGCGCCCGCGCACCAAACCGTAATCCGGACATAGCGGTGGATTGACAATTCTACCCTCGATCCCAGCACTCCGCCGTGCACATGGAGCCTGTCCTCACTCTCGCCGATTTAGATAACTGGTCCTGCGACGGCACTGCTCTCGCGGTGCTGGGACATCCGATCAAACACTCCATCAGTCCCGCCATGCACAATACCACGTTGGCGGAGATGGCGGAAATTGATGGGCGTTTTAAGAATTGGCGCTACTTCCGCTTTGACGTGCCGCCGGACGATTTGCCCATCGCGCTCGATCGTCTGCACGCCGCCGGTTTTATGGGGCTGAACCTCACCGTTCCGCACAAGGTATTGGCTTTTGATGGTATCGCCTCCGTCGACGCGGCGGCCCAACCGATTGGGGCCGTGAATACGCTGCGTCGCCAGGAATCCGGGTGGCACGGATTTAACACCGATGGCTACGGCCTCGCGACCGCGGTCAACGAATCTCTGGGCATCGAGGTATCTGATACTCCGATCATTTTACTCGGAGCGGGAGGGGCTGCCCGTGGAGCCGCGGTGGAATGCCTGCAACGCGGTTGCGCGTCGCTCCATATCGCCAATCGCACCGCCGCCAATCGCGATGCTTTGCTCGCCCAGCTGCAACCGATCATCGTCGATATTCCCGTGTCCGGCTTTGCGCCCGCTGAGATCCCGACGGACTTGCCAACCGGAGCGCTGGTGATCAACGCCACGAGTGCGGGCCTGAAACCGAAAGATCCCCTGCCGATTGATCTGAACCAGATCCAATCGCCCCGCGGCGTCTACGACATGATCTACAGCCCCGCCGAGACCAAACTACTGGCAACCGCAAAAGCACTGGGCTTCCCCCATGCCAACGGTCTTTCCATGCTCATCCATCAAGGGGTGCGCGCACTGGAAATCTGGACCGAAGCCGATGTGCCTGTCGCAGCCATGCGCCGCGCCGTGACCGCGTAAACAAAAGCCCCGCCGCGACGAAGCGACAGGGCTGGAGAGTTTTCGGAATATTGACGTGATCTACGCGAGGTCGAATCGATCCGCGTTCATGACCTTCGCCCACGCGGCAACGAAGTCCTGCACAAATTTCGTCTGCTCACCATCGGTGGCATAAACCTCGGACAACGCACGAAGTTGGGAGTGGGATCCGAATACCATGTCGATGCGGGTGCCGGTCCATTTCACGTCGCCCGTAGCACGATCACGGATTTCGAACATATCGTCCGCTTCCGAAGTCGCTTTCACCTCGTTGCCCATATCGAGCAGGTTTACGAAAAAGTCGTTGGTCAGGGTTTCCGGACGATCGGTGAATACGCCATGTTGGGACTTGGCGTGGTTCGCATTGAGCACCCGCAGTCCTCCCACCAGCACCGTCATTTCCGGCGCGGTAAGGGTCAGGAGTTGAGCCCGATCAACGAGAAGCTTCTCCACGGGAACCGTATACTTCGATTGAGCGTAGTTACGGAAGCCATCCGTGGTCGGTTCGAGCGGTTCGAAGGATTCGGCGTCGGTCTGGTCTTGGGTCGCATCAACCCGACCGGCGGTAAACGGAACCTCAATGTCTTGACCGGCTTTTTTGGCGGCAGCTTCGACCGCGGCGCTGCCACCGAGCACGATGAGGTCGGCCAAAGAAACTTTTTTGCCGTCACCTTGGGCATCGTTGAACGCACCTTGAATGCCTTCCAACGTAGCGAGCACTTTGGAGAGACGAGCAGGTTGGTTGACGTCCCAGTCTTTCTGGGGTGCCAGTCGGATGCGGGCACCATTGGCTCCGCCGCGTTTATCGGAACCGCGGAAGGTCGAAGCCGAAGCCCATGCCGCCGATACGAGTTCGGAGATCGAGAGATCGGACTCGAGGATCTTGGCCTTCAGCGCAGCGATGTCGGGGGCATCGATCACCGGAGAATCAACGGCCGGCAACGGATCCTGCCAAATCAGATCTTCGGCCGGCACTTCCGGTCCGAGATAGAGGGACTTCGGCCCCATGTCGCGGTGAGTGAGTTTGAACCAAGCACGCGCGAACGCATCAGCAAATTGATCCGGATTCTCGAGGAAGCGGCGGGAGATCTTTTCGTAGGCGGGATCGAAACGCAGCGAGAGGTCGGTCGTGAGCATACGGGGTCGCTGTTTTTTCGTAGCGTCAAAAGCGTGGGGAATCGTCTCCTCGGCATCCTTGGCCATCCATTGGTGCGCTCCGGCGGGACTCTTTTCGAGCTCCCACTCGTAGTTGAAGAGATTCTCGAAGAAGTTGTTCGACCATTGAGCCGGGGTCGTGGTCCACGTCACCTCAAGGCCGCTCGTGATCGCATCGGCGCCTACGCCCGTGCCGTGGCTGCTGGACCATCCCAGGCCTTGTTCAGCCATTGATGCGGCTTCGGGTTCGCGACCGACATGGTCCTCGGCGGCGGCGCCGTGGGTTTTTCCGAAGGTATGCCCCCCGGCGATAAGGGCGACGGTCTCTTCATCGTTCATCGCCATGCGGGCGAAAGTCTCCCGAATGTCGATCGCGGCAGCTACGGGGTCCGGGTTGCCGTTGGGACCTTGCGGATTGACGTAGATGAGTCCCATCTGCACCGCGGCGAGCGGGTTTTCCAGTTCGCGATCACCGGTGTAGCGCTTGTCGCCGAGCCACTCGGTTTCGGCTCCCCAATAGACGTCTTCTTCCGGCTCCCAAACGTCGGCGCGGCCACCACCAAATCCGAATGTCTCAAAGCCCATGGATTCGAGGGCGCAATTACCCGTGAGAACGAGCAAGTCGGCCCAGGAAAGTTTGCGGCCATACTTCTGTTTAACCGGCCAGAGTAGGCGGCGGGCTTTGTCGAGATTAGCATTGTCGGGCCAGCTGTTGAGCGGCGCGAAGCGTTGTTGACCCGCTCCCGCTCCACCCCGGCCGTCGGCCGTGCGGTAGGTGCCGGCCGCGTGCCAAGCCATCCGGACGAAGAATCCCCCATAGTGACCGAAGTCCGCCGGCCACCACTCCTTGGAGTCGGTCATCAGCGCGTAGAGGTCTTCCTTAACCGCCTTCAGATCAAGTGTCTTGAACTCGGCAGCGTAATCAAAATCCGGATCCATGGGATCGGATAAATTGGAATTCTGATGGAGCATCTTGATGCTCAGTTGGTTGGGCCACCATACGCTATTATCATTCGCGCCAGCCGAGGTGGGCTGCTGGGCATCACCATGAAGATGAGGAAAGGGGCATTTGCCGCCACTGGTATTTTCGTGAGGATTTTCCATGAGGTTATCTGAGGGGATTCGAGTGAATAAAGTCCATGGCATCGACCAAGGCCGATACGGCGACAACCACTCAAGCAAGCGAGTCGAATCGGTGCAAGACGTGGTCTACAATTTGGGACGCTTTTTAGGCCAGGCGGGTAAGCGCGATGTCACACCATTCCCCCATTTCGTGCGCCTCAACCGTCCAATCGGGGACCAAGCGGGTAAATGCGGCCTGAATCGTGCGCACTTCGACGGCCAGAATACCGCTTAGCACCAGGAGTCCACCCGGCTTCACGGCCTCCGTAAGCTGGGGCACGAAGTCCGCCAGGATGTGACCAAGTATATTGGCCAGCACCAAGTCGTAGGGCCCGTCCGGAAAACCGGTGGTGAGGTCACCTTCGAAAAACTCCAACCCTGCGCCCAAATCGTTGAGTGCGGCGTTTTCCTTGGCGATGCGCACAGCTTCGGGATCGTTGTCGAAACCCTGCACGTTGGTGAATCCCAACCGCGCCGCTGAGATCGCCAGAATTCCCGAGCCGCATCCCGCATCGCTGATCTTGGCATCGCGCGGGGCGTTTTCCGCCCAGCCCACCAAGCGTTCACAGCACAAGCGAGTGGTCTCATGATTGCCGGTCCCGAACGCCATCCCGGGATCTAGCCAGATCGCTACTTCGCCTTGCTTCATGCGATGACTTTCCCACTCCCATACCGGAACCCAGTGAAGGCGTCCGCAGCGCCACGCCTGAAAGTGCAGCTTGTAGCTCTCCTGCCAGTCCTCGTCTGCCATTTCCTGAAACGCCGCTTCCCCTGCAGTCGGAATCAATGGCCCCACCGCGGCCCATTCCTGTCGGGCCTCCTCTTCGTCGCCAAATAGCCCCGCCACCCAAGCAGCAGGGATCAATACGTCATGCATCACGCTCCAACGTTCATCCTCACGCTCCAACAACATGCCATCGACGGCGTCGACCTGTTCGACCGGCAAGGTCGCTTTTACTTCCCAAAGACTCATGGCCGGACTCGAACGATTCACTCCACCAAACACAACCGCCGAAGTCCCCCATCCCAACTTCTCCCTACCCTCAATGTTCGTAATACGAACATTTGTGTGGATGATCGGCTACGCAGGATTGGAGAGGCGGTTCAGGATGAGACGGTTACCACGGTCGTAGCCACGGTTACTGCGATGATCGTGGCTTGAATCGATTCGATCAGCTCCGCCGTCGCTGCACCCAATTTTTCTCCGGCTATCAAACGATCAATGTGTTTGCGGCGAGACTTGAGTTTCTTTCGATCGAAGAGACGGGGGAGAAATTCCCCGCTCTTCACCAAGGACAACAGGATGATGGTGCCTACATCGGCGTCCGCGTTGTCATTGAACATGGCGTCCTCCAACCGCCGTCGAATTTCGGACTCAGGCCCGGCCTCCGCTTCCGGATAGATTTTTCGGTTAAAAACCCAGAGCACTTTGGCTTCCCTTTCTTCGAGAATACCCAAATCGACGAGTCGGGCGGCCACCCGCGCTTTCAATTGGGAGACCCCGGCAATCTTCCCCAGCCAATGGGCGACAGGGCGCAGTTTAGTGGATTCAGAAATCGTTTTAAGCCACTCGTCCGCCAGCGTATCCCCGATCGGTTTCGGGTTGGTGACCACCAGCTTGGGTTGCCGATCAAACAATGAACCCGTGGACTGCGCTTCGTTCTTGGACTGCACCCGAACGCGATCCCATCGCATCAGCTCCGCCAGCACAGCACCGCCGATGACTTGAGGATACCAGCTCCCCGTTTCAACCGTGCCCTTCTCGTCGGACAAAGCCAACAGGGTCACTTCTTCGTGGAGCAACAGTCGTGGGTGCTCAGTCATACAGACCATCCAATCTGATACTGACAATTGGCTCAAGTGATTACCCGAACACGCGGTGAAGCCTGACTGAACATCATCGCGATCTTTTCCCAGAAACTAGCCACACTCGCGACAGCCGTATAGAACAGGGGCACTGCGCATAACATTCCACCGAAGATCCCAAATATCAGGAGCGATAGGACTCGTTCAAACAGCTGGCACTTTGATTGCATAAGGTTTGGAAGGCTTAAGGCGCGGGGACTGTTTTGTGGGACCAGCCAAAACAACGACGGACTGATCGAAGTTCAATAAACCAAACGGCAACAATCCCAGCATGGCACAACGCAATCGCGGCAGATGATAGATCTTCATCCCTGTATTCTCAAGGGCTTGGACGTCTCTTCTAACTGCAAATGGCGCGTTGCGAACATCACTGCACCCAACAGCACAAAGAGCAAAACCGTGCCTGCGATGAGCGACAGGTCCTCCAAACGCACGACAAGGAACAGGTAGCCAAATATTCCGCTTAGAACCAGACCGAGCGCACGCACTGCCCGGGCCCGTTTCATGACTGCCATGGCGTAGGCAACAATCGTTCCGGTCGACGCCAGTCCCGCCACGACATACGCGACCACGAATCCCCGGATTTCAGACAGCGCTAACAGGGCGAGAAAGAATAAACACAAGGCTGCCCCTACCAACAGATAGTTGAGCACGTGCAAGGGACGTCCTCCCAAAAACTCGCCGAGAAAACATCCAGCAAACACGGTCAGTAAAAACAGGACGCCATATTTCAACGCCCGTTCAATAGAACGGTAATCCGTCACGCCTGAAAGCAACGTGACCCCCAGCAACGATTCGGCTCGAGTCGTCTGCAATACACTCGCCAGGTTGGTTCCCGTCTAGGCCAACGGAGTCGTCCCTTCCATCTCCCCTAGCGACCAGGACGCTTCGAATCCTTCCTCCGAAATTGCTCGAGATTCCGGTAGGACCGCTCCTTGAAAACTGGGATCGCTCGAAGTTGATTTCAACTCAACCCGAGCACCGGTCGACAAGAGAGCAAAGCGCAGTTGTTGGCTGCCTTTCAAAGCGACTCCGAACGAAAATTGATAACTACGTTGCTGAGGGTCGATGGGGACCTCATCACCCAATCTGGAAATTCCCAATTTCGCACCTGCTATATTCGCCAGATTTTTTTCTTCGTCCTGCCATGTCTCCATGAAGTGAGTGTGAAACGAGGATGAAATCTTCAAGAAATCGAGAAGATCGAAGCCGCCTTACCGATCAAGCACCGGCAGCGACATCCAGACCAATGCCCCGCCCTCCAATCGATTTTCCACGCCGACATCGCCCCCATGAACCCGCGCGATCTCGCGAGCAAAACTAAGACCCAATCCCGTGCTCTTTCGTCCCGTATCAGGACGCGGCAACGAGAAAAATCGCTCGAAGACACGCTCGAGGGCATAGTCCGGAACCCCCGGTCCATCATCAGTCACTTCAATTCGCACCGTTTCAGACTTTAGCAGTGCCCGGATCGTAATCGCCCCCCCCGACGGCGAGAACTCCACGGCATTACGAGCAAGATTCAGAATGCCATGGTAGACCAAAAATCGATCTCCTTCCAACCGCACTCCCGCCACCGGCCCAACATCGGTCTCTGCGTGAAGAGACTTGGATTTAAGGTCGGGCTCCAAGGTCGAGACAACTTCCCCCACGACGCCTCCCAACGAAATCTCTTCCCGAGTCACCGGCTCACCCTGCGCCTCGAGCGAGGCCAGCGTCATAACCCGCTCGACAATTTGCTGCAGGCAATCGGACTCGGCCGTGATGTTGGCCAAAAAACGAGTTCGTTTAGCATCTGGCATTTCAGGTTCATTCAACAACTCGGCCGCCCCCCGAATCGCGGAAATGGGGGACTTCAATTTGTGCGCCAGATTCTGCGTGTAACTATGCACAAAATCACGCCCCTCCAGTGACCGTCGCATGCCTTCGATGGCATCACGAAGTGCGATAATCTCCTGGACCCGGGAGGACGGGCCGCCTTCCCATCACGAACGGCAGCTGCGTATCCGGCGAGTTTGGCTAGGGACCCCATCAACCGATGAGACAAATACCAACCCAAAATAATCATCGCACCCGCGATCAGGAGCGCGCCCCAAGTGAGCTTTCGCCGTTCGGACCAAATGAACGAATTGATGCTGCGCAACGGACGCGACAACTCGATTCGACCAACCCGGTTTCCGCCCGCTATAATATCCGCCCCGACCACCAATTGGCCGTCATCCGCGAACGGTTCGTTGTCGATGAAAAGACTCACCCGCTGTTTGGCACTTTTGTAGCGGGTTGAGGACGGATAGGATTCGTAACCCTCGTCAGCGGGAGCCGGGTTCCACTCTACCAAAAAGGCTCCCTCTGCATCAAAAACCTGGAGCTGAATACCGCCCGATCCCGGACCAATGGCCTCAAACGTATTCGGCCAGTCGGACAAAGGCTGGGGTGCCAGCTATGATCTGGGCCGAATCTTGCATGGTATTTTCGATCGAGCTCACGTAACGCGGCCGAACTTCCGCCAAGACAAACCGCATCAGAACCAACAACCCAATCGCCGATGCGATTGTGTAAGTCAGAAATATGGCGGTGCGGACTTTCATCCCTCGTCTGACCAAGAGTAGCCTAAGCCCCGGTGGGTTTTGATGGGATTCCCTGCGGGGTCGATTTCCCGCAGTTTTCCCTGCAGCAGTTTGATATGCGCATCAACCGTCCGGTCCATACTCGCCCCCGGATCTTCCCAAACCGCCGGCATCAAATCACTCCGGAAAAACACCCGGCCCGGCACTTCTCGCGGGCTGAAGGGTTTCGACACATAATCATCCGCGCCGATTTCAAGCCCGACAATGCGATCCACTTCATCACTTCGAGCGGTTAAAAATATGATCGGAACGTCGCTCGTCTTTCGAGCCTCGCGACACCAATCGAAACCGTTCGTATCCGGCAATCCCACATCGAGCAGCACAAGGGCCACAGCCTTCGTTTGCAGTGACGCCATGCCCGACGCGCCGTCCAAACAATGGTGCACATCGAAGCCTTCCGTGTCCAGGGCATAGCTCAATGAATCAGCAATGGAGGGCTCATCTTCGACGATCAGTATGAGCGGTTTTTCCATGCCGGTATAGAATCGAGAAATCTAAGCCCGAAGCCCCGCGTCTTCGGGCAGGCCAAGGCGAATATTCATATTCTGAATCGCCGACCCCGAGGCACCTTTGCCCAGATTATCGACCCGCACCATGACCAACGCCTGATCCCCATTTCCCGTTACCAAAACGTCTGCCCGATTAGTGCCATTGCAGGCCTGAATATCGAACAAACCGCCATCAAGATTGACTGCATCATCTTCCAGTGGAAGCACCTTCACAAAAGTTTGGCCAGCATAAGCATCGCTCAGCACCTCGTGGAGGTCCTTCAACTTCGGCGCGCCTGGTAATTCAGGCAGCGCCAACGGCACCGTGGTCGACAATCCCTGCCGGAAGGCGCCCACCACGGGACTGAAGATGGGAGGATATTCGAGTCCCGTATGCTGACGCATCTCGGGCAGATGTTTGTGGGATAGCCCGAGAGCGTAGGGTCGCGGACTCTGCAACGTCACGGGACGGTCCGTCGCTTCGTATTGGGCGATCATCTTTTTGCCCCCGCCGCTATAGCCGGTGAGGGAAAAGCAACTCAATCTCTGGCTCGCTGGAATGACGCCCGCCTTCACCAGAGGATGAACTCCGATGATAAACGCACCCGCGTGACAACCGATGTTGGAGATACGAGTCGATTTGACGATCTCCTCCCGCCATTGGGGACCCAGTTCCGGCAGTCCGTAAGCCCAATCCGGATCGACGCGGTGGGCGGTGCTGGCATCAATCAACACCGCGTTGGGATTGGTCACCAAGGCCACTGACTCACGCACCGCCGCGTCGGGCAGACACAGAAACGCCACATCGGCTGCGTTGAGGCACTCCGCCTTCGCCACCGGGTCTTTGCGCTTCTTTGGATTGATCGTAACGAGCTCAAGCTCCGGGCGACCCGCCAGTCGCTCGTGGATCTGCAATCCCGTGGTCCCCTCGGACCCATCAACAAAAACCTTAAATTTCATGGAAGACTCAAATTCAGCCGTTCACCTCGATTACACAAGCGCGAGATGCGAGCAGAGCATTAACGGTTATTTACCCCAAACGAGCTACTCGTCGAATTCTGAACCGTAGAATCCTCAGATCCCATCATCCTGGAGAACTGGGGCAATCGACCCAGCTCGCCTCCGGGAAAACAAAAATGGCGCGTAGAAAGTCGGGCGCAAAGCCCGACCCACAATTTCGATTCGTTGCCCCATGGTGGGTAGGGCTTTCTTGTCCGCCGTAGCCCTAGCGCAGGAGGAACGCCCGACAACGATCATCAACTTCGTTCCCGAGGCCGGTAGCACGACATTCAACTACCCAAAAGACCTCTTAAGCTCCCCTAAGTGCTCCCTCATGCATGAATGCTCACGTTCCCTAATGTAAAAGATCTGCAAAGGCAAGGTCTTCAGGTTGACACCACCACTTCCCTTTGCACGTTGACCGCGTACCTACGACGCATGCTCAGACCCGCCTCCACGGAAGGCCCCTTCTCGGCCTGACACTCGCAATTCTGTCTACGTTCTTCGCCCACGCTCAAACCGCGCCCGAGAGGCCGTGGAATTGCAGCCATTGACCGTTTTCGGCAGATCCAATGATCTGTTGGGAGAAGCCGCCACCGCCTCGCAGGGCCAGCTGAAATCAGTGCCCGCCCCATGCTCCGTCGTGGCGAAATCCTTGAAGTCGTGCGCGGCATCGAATTCCGCAAAGGGCCGTTTTTCGCCGATGTTGGTGACTTTTCCGCCGCCGGTGCGGCTCGACTCGAGTTCTGGGATGTGTTGCCCCAGGACTTCGTCTCTGTCGCGTGGGGCGAGAACAACCACCGCCGACTGGTGCTGGGCGGATCGACCGGATCGCCAGAAAGTGGCGCATTTACCGCCGCCGTGGAAGCGGTGCAAGACGACGGGCCCTTCCAACTCCCCGAAGACTTCGCTCGGGCCAACGTCTTCCTGCGGTATCATCACGCCATTGAGGACCGAAAGCTGACATTGACCGCGACCGGCTACAGCGCGGAATGCACATCCACCGATCAAATCCCTACTCGTGCCATCACCGACGGCAACCTCAACCGGTTCGGCTACATGGACCCCACCGACGGGGGAGACTCCGAACGCTTCTCCCTGACTTTCGCCGGCATGTGGGATCACGCCGACGCCGAAACTCGGATTGACGCTTATGTCCTCAACTACGGGCTCGATTTGTATTCGAATTTCACTTACTTTCTTGATGACCCGGTAAACGGAGACCAATTCGAGCAAGTGGATGACCGCAACGTGCTCGGCGCCACCCTCACCCACAGCTGGCACGCCGGCTGGGAAATCGCCCTCAATGCGCTCAACCTGCTCGATCAAACCGACAACGACATCGAATACTACTACGCCTCACGTCTCCCCGGCGAACCGGCCAGAGGAATCGAGGACATCCACCTCCATCCTGTCGAACCGCGCACACTGCGTGTGATGTTGACCTGGCGCCACTAAGACGAAGCTCTCCCGCACAAGCTGCTGGAGGGTGGTGCTACTCGCGCTGCAGATCTTCAGTCGTTTGTCGTTTGTCGAGCTTCAAGCAAGGTCCCCTTATTGCCCTCGGTGAATCGAAAGGCACCATACCCAACGAGGAGAGTCCGCTATGGTTTTGGGCGATCAGTGGATTAGCACTCGTAGCGGGGAGCTCCGCTCTAATTATTTCCGGTCGCGGCCTTCACCGCGTTAAGCACAATGAAACTGGAAATAAAACCCAACCTATCAGTGCAGAGAGTATGATCAAAGGTCTCATATCAACAGTATGCTATCTCACCGGTATTGGAGGCGTAATCATCTCTGTAGGATATATGATTCTGACATCAACAATTTCGCACGCTTGGGGCGCTAGCTGGCATGAGGCGAACACAGGTTTCTCCATGCTATCTATAAGTCTGTTAGTATTCGGTATCGGCGCTGTGTTAGGGCGCTTCCAACCTGAACGGAACAGCGAGAATCCAAAAAATACCCTCAAACTCGAAGCCAAAGAAGAAGAGCTTAAGAGGCTAGTAAACAAAGGAAAACTGTGAAGAAATGGGATCAGATAAGAGGGATATGAACCGGGGAAATAGGTTACAGATTCATCAGGTATGAGGACATTGCTCCTCTACGCGTGATGTTGACCTGGTGCCACTGACACGAAGCTCTCCCGCACAAGCCGCTGGAAGGAGGAGACTACTCGCAATGCAGACCGTAAGTCGCGTGTCTTTTGTCAAGAATCAAGCAATGTCCCTTTTAAGAGCATTCGATCATAAGAGCACCCGTTCGATCATGAGCTGGCTAATTGCCGAGCACGGGGCTCCGGAGCATATCCGCAGCGACAATGGCTCGGAGTTTATCGAGAAGGAGTTGCGAGCTTGGCTCGCCTCTGAATCGATCAAGACGCGCTACATCGAGCCGGGTAGTCCTGGGCAGAATGGTTACATCGAAAACTTCCCTGCTCGGTTGCGCCACGAGTGTCTCAACCCCGAGATGCTCTCCACGCTGACCGAAGCTCGGGTCGTGATCGAAGCCTGGCGGTGCAAATACCATCACCTGCGCCCCCACGGTTCGTTGGGCTATGTCAGTCCCATCGGGTTTGAACAAAACCTCGACAAAGAAACCTCCCCTCTTGACTTACTCTACACCCTCAAACGCACCATCAATCCATTCAGACTAACTGTTTAGTTGGTCCATCTGGGGTAACCCGACTGGAGCCTAATTGCATTTATGAAAGCCCAAGACCTTCAATTTACCCAGCTGCTCGAAGGCTCGAAGCAGTTCATAATACCGATATTTCAACGCACCTACAGTTGGAAGCAGAACCATTGCCAACAACTTTGGAACGACATCATTCGAGTTGGCAAAAGCGATACACGCGACAGCCACTTTATCGGCTCCGCCGTTTACATTCCCACGACCGATGTCGATGCAGCCATTCCAAGCTGGTTTGTCATCGACGGTCAGCAGCGCATCGCGACCATGAGCCTGCTCCTGATCGCCTTGAAACGACGACTGGAAGCGGAAAATTTGGATGTGCCGATTTCCGCCGCCGAGATCGAGGATTACTATCTACGCAATCGCTACGGTAAAGGTGAGGCCGCCTACCGCATGTTACTCACTCGCACCGGCAAGGACACCCTGATGCGCCTAGTGGATGGCAAGGAGCCTGGGGAAGATGCATCCTACCGAATTATCGAAAACTTCGCGTTTTTCGGTGACCAAATCGCAAAGGCCGACCTGGGCGATGTCTGGAAAGGGATTAAAAAGCTAATGATCGTGGATGTCTGCCTCCAACAAGGTATCGACAATCCTCAGATGATATTCGAAAGCATGAATTCGACCGGTAAGGCCCTGACCCAGGCCGACCTGATCCGCAATTTTGTGCTCATGGGACTGAAGCATGACCTCCAGACGCGTCTCTACACCGATTACTGGCGGCCGATGGAAGTCGAATTCGGCGCGGAGAACTACATTAACGAATTCGACAAGTTCATGCGCTACTACCTCGTCATCCGCGCCGGGAACGTCCGCATCCGGCAAGGTGATGTCTACGACGAGTTCAAGACGTATTTCCGCAAACACGAGGTGGAGGAGTTGCTCGAATCGCTCAAGGAGTTTGCCGGCTACTATTGTTGCATCGCGCTTGGCACCGAGAAGGACAAGGCCTTGGCGGAGGCATTTCACGACATCCGAGAACTTCGAGCGGATGTTTGCTACCCGATGCTCATGGAGGTGTATCAGGATTTCAGGCAAGAGCAGATCACCCATGAGGAGTTTCTGACCGTCCTACGCATGGTGGAAGGCTACGTATTCCGCCGTGCGATTTGCGACATTCCGACCAACTCACTTCAGCAGACCTTCGCCACCTTTTTGCGGCAGGTGAAGAAGGACCGATATGTCGAGAGCGTGAAAGCCGGGTTCCTGATGTTGCCCTCCTATCGGCGTTTCCCCGGTGACGATGAGTTCGTTCGGCAAATCCAAGTCCGCAATCTCTACAAGTTCAACCGGCGTTCATACTGGCTTCGCCGCTTTGAGAATCACGGGCGCAAGGAGCGAGTGCCGGTCCAGGATTACACCATTGAACACATCATGCCCCAAGATGAGGAACTTGGTGCCCGATGGCGTGCGGATTTGGGTGATGACTGGAAGCGCATTCACGAACAGCACCTCCACACCCTCGGCAACCTCACGCTCACAGGCTACAACCCAGAATACAGTAACCGCCCTTTCTCAGAAAAGCGCGACATGACCGGCGGATTCAAAGAAAGTCCACTCAAGCTGAATCAGGAGCTTGGAGTTTGTGAAATTTGGAACGAATCGGCGATCAAGAAGCGGGGCGAAACCTTGGCACAAGCAGCAGCGGGTATCTGGCCAGCCCCCAAGCTTCCGGAAGACATCCTGCTCGCCTACAAACGGGTGCCTCCCGAAGGCGCGAACTATACGCTTTCCGATCATCCCCGTCTACAAGGTGGCCTAGCTCGTGAATTGTATGACGCCTTCCGAGTACAGGTTCTCGCATTGGATGAATGTGTGAACGAGGAATTCCTCAAACTCTATGTGGCCTACAAGGCCGAGACAAACTTCGTCGACGTCGTGCCGCAGGCAAGAGGCCTTCGCTTGAGTTTGAACCTCAACTTCCCGGAAATTGATGATCCAAGGAGTATCTGCCGCGATGTTACTAGCCTTGGTAGATGGGGTAACGGGAACGTCGAAGTCCGCTTGGAAAAGCACGAAAATCTCACCTACATCATCGGGCTCGTTCGCCAGGCATTGGAAAAACAGTTAGGCGAAGAGGAAGAGAACTAGGCACCTGTTCAATCCGGATCGCTATTGTTCGGGGTTACGAAAACTGAGCCATTGCGAAGGTTTGTCTGGGAATCCTTCGTCTTAGTCCCAGTGAGTCTGGTCATCGGGATTTCTGGAGCTACTCGGATTCATAGAAGGATCGAGTAAACCTAGGCGACAAACGCCTCTCATTTTGGCGGTGACCAAACCGAGCAATGAAGTTCTATTGCTGTGCCGACCGATGGAAACCGCACTCCGACAAATCACTCTCAAGCAGCAAGCCTTTGCTGACGCATTGCTGGACGGCGTGCCGCCTAGTCAGGCTTACCGACGCGCCTATCGAGCCGAACGGTAATCCAAGGGTAGTATCCGTGAAAGCAGCTGGGGTGAAAAAGCACGCTGATGTTAAGGAATACGTGAAAGAACAACAAGGCCAAGCTGGACCGCACCAAGGGTCTGACACGGGAACGTAAGCGCCAGCTTCAGGGGAGCAGGTCAGTTCCGGATTCGTCCACTGCTGATAAGATTAAGGCCATTCAGTTGGGCAACCGAACGACCGGTTCGCCAGTGTATTTCCGGAATCGCCATTCTCCTGTCACCAAATCTCCAGATTCAACCCGCAGCAATACGGGGCTTCCGCCTCCATTCGGACTAAGTCGAATAGTATCCCCCTGTTCATGCCATTGGTATTGGTTACTGTCTCCACGTACACCCGCAATACGCGCCACAGCCGATTTGTCTTTCCTTAAATCTACAAAGGAACGACCTAGCCAAATCTCCGCATAGAATCCTTCTCGGCGTTCGAACGCTCCGAGAGCCGCTAGACAAATAAATGTGAGTGTAACCAGTCCCGCAGTAATGAGGACTGCTCGTTTAGATTTAATCTTCCCCAACGTCATCTTTCTGCTCCGCTTCAGTCGAATAGTTTGATTCTGATTTTCATTCCCTGCAGGAATGCTCGCTGAGCTCGACGGGGAGGATTCTGAGAGATTGGGAACTACGGGTTCACCGTGTTTTTCCAATTCACCAAGTTGTCCCGTGCTGGCTAGGTCTTTCCGGATATCCATTGCGCGTTTCTTGGAAATCAAGTACATGGTTAGCGATTATGGCACGCCGTTCTTGTCAAGCGACGAATGCGGCATGATGGGGCGTGCCTCACGATCCCGAGATTCTAAACAAGCTGACCCACTTTGGTCGGAATCTCAGAAGAGAACGCGTAGCGTCCAAACTAACTCAGGAACGCCTTTCTGAGCTTGCTGATCTCAATATTCGGACTCTTCAGAAGATCGAGGCCGGTCAGACGAGCATATTGATCACGCCGAACAATCGACAGGCTCCCACCGTCTGAAGAGCGGACCGACGCAATAGGTTCGGCCATTTTTCTATCGTCTCGAATCCTGACTTCATCGCTGCATCGATGACCGGAGCCATTCGGATCAACGCTGCTCCTCCAACGGGGACAAGCAGTCATTGCAACATGAACGTATTGGCATCGTAAAATGCCACCGAGTCGATCAGCCACGCCATCACCCAAATGATCAATACCGCTGCAGCCAAGGTAGCCCCGCGGCCTTTGGCCAACTTGATCGGTTTCACCAGATCCAGCCAGGCCACGAATACTCCCAGACCAAATCCCCAGAACCGTAGCAAGGGCAGGTAAGCAATGTAAGGCACCCACGGCGGTTGATACGCTCCCGTGTAAGCCGCGATGCGCCAACCGAGTCCCCACGCCAACAACAGCGCGGCCAAGGTTCCCAACCACACCGCCGGTCGGGAGGAAATCTTGCGAAGTCCCAGCACCACAATGAGCGCCGTCACATAAAACTGCTCCTCCAGACTCAAAGACCAGATGCCTCCGTAGCCGATCACGGTCGGCTCCACCCAGAGCCAATAAAAATTATACCACCCAAACAGCGAAGAGACCGAAACCCAATTGAGCTGTGACCAGATGACATCGGTCAACCACACGTTGAGAATGATCGCGCCCACGAGAAATCCCGCCATGGCCGGCATCAGTCGGCGCAGACGCCTTATAGCAAATTCCTTCACACCAGCCCAACCGCTCCGCTCCAGGGACTTCGCCAGACTCTTGGCAATCAGGTAGCCGGACAATACGAAGAACAACTCCATCGCCCCCTGCCCCAGCCCGGTTGGTAACCACGAGTTGAGGTGATAAACCAGCACCATGCCGCAGGCTGTCCCGCTAAGAAGATCCAGCAAGAGCGACCGCCGGCTCTCCATCGCCATTGTTTTCAACGAGGCCATAAATCGGAGGCAGGGTTTTCGAGCGTCATGCTACTCGCTCACTCCCACCAAACCGAGAAGTGGATCAGGGCGCACCAATCGAACTCGTCCCAAACAACGCCCCTCGGGCGTTTTCGGACCATCCGCGATCAAGAACTCTTCCCCTCCCCCGACTACAATTCCTAGTGAGCAATCAAAGGGGAAGTGACCCGTCAAACGGAACGACGCATCGGTGGTGAGCAGCGTGCGCGGATCGCCATAACAACCAAACCACCACGCGCCCGCGTGCCATTCCGCGGTCTGAATACCCATCGAAGTCCAACCACTCTCGATGACGTGCCGTTTGATGAACTGGAAATCACCGCGATACTCGTAGACGTAGTTTTCGATCACCCCCGCCGGCAGTCCGCCTACGACGTAAAAATTGCCATCCTTGAAGGCCATGCCACCGGCTCCGTGCACGACTTCCGGGATCCAGTGTCGCGCCAATTTTTCCAATGACTCCGCATCATAAACGTAGACCCAGGAGTCGGCCTTGCCCTACGGCTCGTTGAACTCACCAAGATTCACCGCCACGTAAATTTTTCCATCCCAGTAAGTCAGATCGCCATGGTGGTTCGCCACCTCCGCCTTGGTAATGATCTTCCCCGCGGAGTCCGTCTTCACCAGCTCAGTGGTAAAACACCAATGCAGATTTTTTCCTGATCCCGAGCCACCCCTGCAGATGGAATTCGTAGTCGCCTTCGCACGCGATCCAACTCGGATTTGCCAGCCCATTCGAAAACAGGGATAATAACCCCAGACCAAGCGCGGAGAGAAATCGAAGAGGCATGATTCCATTCAGATCCGCAAAGACCGCCGGTGTAAAACCTGACAAGGGCACACCCTAAATATTTATGCCATTTTCAGTGGCATCAGGCTTTCCATCGGAGCAGGGAGTGCCCATACTTTTGGGTGATGAAACAGCACACCTCTACCCCTCCCAAAGTCCTCCTGATCGCTTCCGGTGATCTTCGTCTTCCCGCCAACTAAGGCACCTGGCCGGCTCAAGCTGCGATGGAGGCAAAGTTGACTCAGGCATTCGCCGATCAGGGCTATCAACTGGAACGGGCCCACGCTTATGATCCAGCTCAAAAACACGGGTTCATCGCCTCGCAGAAGCAGGGTATGGAGGTCTTCGCCAACATCGATCTCGACACGCCAATTGTCGTCGCGGAGAGCGTGTGGCAATACTCCCATCATATCCTCCACGGGCTCATTTCCCACCGGGCTCCGATTCTCACTATCGCAAATTGGTCCGGCACTTTTCCCGGGCTAGTCGGGATGCTCAACCTCAACGGTTCCTTAATCAAAGCCGGGGTGCGTTTCTCCAGTCTTTGGTCAATCGATTTCACCGATGCGTTTTTCAATAAAGGCCTGAAGCGTTGGCTGAAATCAGGATCACTCCCCCATCCGCAGAAACACGTTCATGCCATCGGCGATGCCAAACTCCCGGGCAAAGCGACCAAGACGGCCCGCCAACTCGCCACTGAGTTAAAGCGCAACAAGGCGATCATGGGCGTTTTCGACGAGGGCTGCATGGGCATGTTCAACGCCATCATCCCGGATCACCTCCTGTTCAGCACGGGAGTCTACAAGGAACGCCTCTCTCAATCCGCCCTATACTACGGAGCGACCCAGGTTTCCCTCCGCGAAGCCCGCGAGGTGTTCAACTGGTTAGTCAAAAAAGGCATGACGTTCCACTTCGGAAAGAACGACAAAACCGAGCTCACCAAGGATCAGGTTTTGTGGCAGTGCCGGATGTATATCGCCGCCGCCCGCATCGCCGACGAGTTCGGCTGCGACGCCATTGGTATCCAATATCAACAGGGACTCAAGGACCTGCTCCCCGCTTCGGATCTGGCCGAAGGGCTGCTCAACAACTCCCTGCGCCCACCGGTTAAAAACAGTTCCGGTAAAGTCATCCGCGCCGGTCAGCCGATTCTGCATTTCAACGAGGTCGATGAATGTGCCGGTCTCGATTGCCTCATGACCTATCGCGTCCACCGCGCGCTCGGCCAACCGGTGGAAAACACCCTGCATGATCTGCGTTGGGGCGACATCGATCAAAGCGGCACGGTCGACGACTATGTGTGGGTTTTCCTGATTTCTGGCGCGGCACCGCCCGCTCATCACATCGGCGGATACCGCGGCACGGATTCCCATCGTCAACCGCCCATGTATTTCCGACTCGGCGGCGGCACCGTTCGCGGCATCGCCAAACCGGGTGAGATTATTTGGAGCCGGGTGTTTGTGGCCGACGGTAAACTTAAAATGGATCTCGGCCGCGCCAAAGTGGTGCGCCTGCCGCGCAAGGAAACCGAACGGCGCTGGCAGGAAACCTCCCCCGAGTGGCCCATCATGCACGCCGTCACCTACGGTGTATCCCGCGATGAAATGATGGGACGACATGCCGCCAACCACCTGCAAGTCGCCTACGCAAAGTCCGCCAAGGACGCCGACCTCGCCGTCTACACCAAGGCCGCCCTCGCCCGGGAGCTGGGCCTCGAAGTCAGTTTCTGCGGCACCAAGGCCAACGGCTCTCCTTTCTGAATCAGATTTGTACCCCCCCTCCCGCCGTGAACTCACGCGCACTTGTCCGTCTTCTCATCTTTCTGATGTGCCCTCCTCTTACCCATGGCTCCTCAAACGTGCCTTTGCCCACCCGGGATATTCATCTCGATTTCCACACGTCGGAACACATCCCCGAGATCGGCCGACGGTTCGATAGGGCCCAGTTCCAAGAGGCCCTTCGTATCGGCCACGTAAACCAAATCAACATTTTCGGTAAGGGTCACCACAGTTGGAGCTACTACCCCACCGAAGTTGGGTCGATTCATCCGAATCTGAATTTCGATTTGCTCGGAGCACAAATCGAAGCATGCCATGAAATCGGGGTGCGCTGCCCCATCTATTATACCGTGGGATGGTCGGCCACCGATGCCGAGCAGCATCCCGAATGGTGTTCCCGTTTAGCGGACGGCAGTATCAAGGTAAACGGCACCTTCGATCAGCTGGCTGGCTACGACACCGACTACACCGTGATGAAAACCAACCTAAGCCGGGATCTGGTTTCGACACCGTTCCTTAACTCCCCCCCCTCGGGACTGCGGACGAAACTCACCGGTGGTGAAGCCATCGCCATGATTCGAGAGCCCTACTTCAGTCGGACCTATTTGCAGTATTCCAGCCATGAGAACACGCCTTACCGGTTGGAAGACTCAGATTACCCCGCAGTGGTGCAGCGCGGAAATACCCTGTTCTTCGCCCATCCCCTCGACCGACTCTACTGCCATCACGGGGTGCGGATGCATCGGGAACTCTTTCAAGGTGCCATTGACCTGCTGAATCCCGATAGCGTGCTCCGGGTCGACGGACTTTCCAGCAGCGGACGGACCAGTCTGCTCAAACAGACCGACGAGAATCGTTACGTTGCGCATCTTCTTTACAGCCCACCCCTTGGCACCAAGACGAAGCCTATTGGGATCCGGCCACCATCCAAAACGGCGGCATGCACTTCATCCTCGATTCCCATAAACTGGAAGTCGTGCCTCACCGCCCCATCGACGACGACCCCCGCAAACCCGGCTTGGAACTTGAACCGGACACTGTCGACCTCAGTTCCGCTGTGGCCTGCGAGCTCCCCGCCGGTGGCGCCAACATCCACTCCGGCCGCACCTTACACTTTACTCTGCCCAACAACTCCGGCGACTTTCGCCGCGCCTACATTGTGATGGGCTCAGCCGCCGAAACGCCTCTCGATCAACCTCGCGAATTTCGGTGGCGAACCCGCCAAGCTGAAGCCAAAGCCTGACCAGACCCGTGGCCATCTGCGACGCGGGTGATGGACATCAATTCTTGATTGCCACCCGTGGTGCTTCAGCGATACTTCGGCCATGGAACGCTACTCAAACCCCTTCACGGTCGCGGCGCAGGCCAGCGCGACGGATCGCGCCACGTTTATTCGCAAAACCTATCTGCATCTCGCCGGAGCAATTCTGGCATTCGTGGGCCTTGAAGCCTACTTTCTGGATGCCTCTTGGGCGCCCGGTCTAGTTCGGACCATGACCGGCGGTCAGTTCAGTTGGCTGATCGTTCTGGGTGCATTCATGGGCGTATCTTGGCTCGCCGACAAGTGGGCCCGCTCCAACGTTAGCGTCGGCCAACAGTATTTGGGACTCGGATTGTTCGTGGTGGCCGAGGCGATTATTTTTCTGCCGCTTCTGTTCATCGCGACTTACTACAGTTCTCCCGATGTGATTCCGATGTCCGGCATCATTACCGGGCTACTGTTCGCCGGTCTTACGGTCACTGCCTTCATCACCCGCAAGGATTTTTCCTTTATGCGCGGAATTCTCACCATGGGCGGATTCGTCGCCATGGGAATCATCCTTTGCAGCATATTGTTTGGATTTAACCTCGGACTCTTCTTTTCCGGGGTGATGGTGCTCTTCGCCAGCGGTTCGATTCTCTACACGACTTCAAACATCATTCACCATTACCGCACCGACCAACACGTGGCCGCCGCGCTGTCGCTGTTTTCCGGCGTCATGTTGCTGCTCTGGTATGTCATTCGCATCGTGATGGCATCCCGTCGTTAAAAACCGGATACAGGTCATGAAAATCGTAAATTTGCGTGATATTCCGGCCGAGACTTCCAATTCACTCAAGGGCAACTATGGGGGAGTTTTTCAAGGTCTGTCCCTCGCCCTCGGTCGCAGTGAATCCTCGACCGATCTGAATGAGCGCCAACCGTTTGACGTAGAGATCAGTCGCATACGAGCCGGCTAAAAACTCTGCCCGTTCCACTCCCACAGCGCGCAGTGGGAATTCTACTACGTCACCGGCGGGAAAGGTTTCGTCCGCCATAAGAATGGTGAGGAAGCCATTGAGGTCGGAGACACTTTTCTGTTCAAACCCGGTGAGCCCCGCCAGCTGAGAGCAGCGGACGCCGAGGACCTCACTTTTCTCATCGTGGCGGACAACCCCATCGGAGAATCCTGTCACTACCCGGACAGCGGCAAGTGGTTGGTGCGATCTCCCGAACGCCGCCTGATCCGCAGCGAATCGCTCGACTACTTTGACGGCGAGGAGGAGTTTTTCGGTTTAATTTTCGACCACTTGGCGGCCACTTGAGGTTTGACGGTCTCTCCGCATTCTGCGCGACTTCCAATATGCGGATCTGGCAACAATATTGCGGTGTAATCCTTTGGGCTACAGTGACTTGTGCCTCCGCATTCTCCGACAACTAGCCGCTCGGCGGGGACGGCATTGAAGTTGATCCCGCCATCAGTTGGGGAGAGTTGGACAACGGGCTGCGCTACGCCATCAAGCGCCAGCCCCACCCCATTGGTTCGGTCAGCTTGCGCATGGTGGTCTTGGCCGGAAGTCTCCACGAGAAATCCAACGAGGTGGGCATCGCTCATTTTGTCGAACACATGGCGTTCAATGGAACGAACAAGTTTCGGAAAGAAACGCTGGGGCCGAAACTGGAGGCGGCCGGCATAAGATTCGGTCCGGAACTCACCGCCTTCACGTTTCCTTCCTACACCATCTACCAACTCGATCTACCCTCGGCCACCGATGAAAAACTAGACCTCGGGATCACGGTGATGCGGGAGTGGGCCAGCGAGATCCGTTTCGCCCGCCAACAGGTTCAACGGGAAAAAGGCGTCATCCGCTCCGAGCATTTGAGCCGGGGCGAAAGTGCGGTGAAGATGTATATCAAACGGCTGAAGTTTCTCTACCCTGACTCGCTGCTTTCCCAACGTCCACCGGTTACTCACCCAGACCAGATCAACTCCGTCACGCCCAACCGTCTGAAAGCGTTCTATCGGAAATGGTATCGGCCCGACAATACCATGATAATCGCGACGGGAGACATTGATCCTGCGAAGATGGAATCGCGACTGAGCAAGGCATTCTCGGATTGGGAAAAACCCACCCACCCATCGCGTCCTCCGGAGGTGAGGAACATTGCCAACAAATCCAAACCACGTGCGCACCTAGTCCCGAATGAAACCGTGAAGACGTTTGTGGCTGAGTTGGTTTTGGTCAAAGCACACCCCCCCGAGGACAACGTGGAACAACGGCGACACGGCATCGCCCTCGGGTTGGGGCTATCGGCCCTGAACGAACGGCTGACAATCATTCGGCAGGAAAACCCGGGCAAGTATGGCAATCTGTTCGTGCGGCTTTCCTCTCCCACCCCTCACTCACAAGAGCTCAGTCTACTCGCCGAGGGTCGGACCGCGGATTGGCCGGATATCATTCAAGTCGTGTTAGATGAATATCGGCGCTTGATGAAGCACGGCTTGCAGGAAGCCGAGCTGGAGAGATTTCGTAAGAACCGACTCGCGGGAGCCAAACGTTCCCTGAGCACGGGTGTGACCGAAAAGTCAGACAATTTGGCGCAACGATACTCTCAGCTTTTTCTTCGAGGCATAGCCCCGACCACGCCGGAATTTAACTACCGACTGGCTTAGGAAATTACCCCCACCATCACCGCGGAGGAATGCATGCGGGCCATCAAGTCCTTTGCCAAAAACGGCTTCCCGGGATTGCTGGTTTCTTCCGAGTCCCTTTCACGACTTTCGGCCGATGAAATCACCAAGGCCATCAACAACTCATTGTCCAATCCCGTTCCTCCAACGGTAGTAGCCGAGACCGTGGACTTTCCCTACGAAGACTTCGGGCCGAGTGGCACGGTGACGAAACGATCCCATGATGATCCTCTCGACGTCCACATGGTGGAGTTTGAAAACGGACTGAAGTTGAACCTCAAGCGCACTACTTTTGATGAAGGATCCGTTTTCCTCACGCTTCGAATCGACAACGGTGGACGCCTGCATCAACCCCTTGATAAACTGGGGTTGGCCAACATCGCAGATGGAGCATTTTTTGGTGGCGGCCTGGAGAAGATCAAATGGCAACAACTCCAAAACACCCTGGCCGGGCGATTGATTCGGCTACGATTCTCCGTCTCCGAAAACGCCTTCAACTTTCGGGGTAGCGGACAGACCACCGACCTCGATCTGCTGCTGCAGGTATTGACGGCTTACCTGACCGAACCCGCGGTCGAAGACTTCGCGGTGACCACCGCTTTTGAACAAGTGAGAAGTTGGTATGCGGCCACCGCCTTCGACGCCAACCGCGCCATCAGCGTGCACAGTGGAGACGTATTTTATGACGGGGATTCGCGCTTCGGAACACCGGAATGGTCGAAAGTTGAAGCCATCACGGCGGAGGATGTTCGCGTTTGGCTGAAACAGTCATTGGCCGTCGGAGCCATTGAAGTGGGCATGGTGGGAGATATCGATATCGAAACTGCGATCACGGCCACGGCCGAAACCTTGGGCACACTTGAGGAGCGGGAAGAACCCGATCCGATCGCAGATCCTAAGATTCTGCGCGAGGGTCGGATGGCCAAATACAGCGTCGAGACTCCCGACAACAAAAGTTCTTTGGTTGTGGCCTGGCCGGCTGAAGGGTTTTCCACCGCCCGGGGCCGTCGCACGATCGAGCTGCTCGCCTGGATCGTTCGGGCGCGGATAAATCAGGAGATCAGGGAAAAACTGGGCATGACCTACAGTCCCTCCGCCAACCACTGGTGGATTGCATCGTTTCCTGATTTCGGATACTTTCAGGTCTCCTTCAACGTCGATCACAACCATGTCGATCGCGTGCACAAACAAGTCACGCAGATCACGCAGGACTTGGCCGCGGGTCACATTACCGAGTCAGAACTGACCCGCGCGAAGGAACCCCTGATTCAAGGCGTGGAGAGCCAACTCAACTCCAACGGATATTGGCTCCGGTATGTCACCAGCCGGGCACAAACCGATCTGGACGCACTGATCGCCCCGCACACCCGAAAGACCGATCTGGAAACGATCTCGATCGAAGAGGTAAAGCAGGTGGCCCGGGATATACTCGCGGTGGATCGCCAGATCATCATCTACGCGACACCCTCCCACAAAATCAAAAAACAGAACTAATCCCGATGAAGAAGAAGCCAGCCAAATTTGATACTCTCGAGGGCGCGCTCGAATTTGTCCAAGAGGTCAAGACCTGCACCTTGTTCAGCAACAGGGTTGAAGGATTACCTGCCTTTTGGGATTATGTGGATCTCCCGGAGTCCGGTGGCGGGCGGACGAAATGGGGCGCTCGACTTGAAGCGATTTGGGCGTGGAAAAACGAACTGCCCGCGACGTATCCCGACGAGGTATTCTACGGCAAAATCTCCGGCGGACTCGCCGTGCTCATGGCCATGGATCATCTGCGTGAGGCTCACTACCCTACAGCTCATAAACCGGTTTCCGACTGTCGCGATCTCGCCCAAAAGGTGTTCGAAATCATCCGTCTCGATCCGGCAGAGACCGCGGAAATCCGCGCGATCGCAATCAATCGACACAGCTGCTCCAAGAGTCAGTTCGAGACCGCCCTGAAACAACTTCAAGTCACCCTCAACATCGCCCGCGATCCCGAGATCGGCACGGGCAAAGATCGCTGGCTGCCTTTCCGGGAAGTTTATACGGACTTCGCGAATTAAGGTTAGAGGGCGGTAAGTTGAGGGTAGGACACAGTCTTGCTGCCTCTCACCTTCCGACCGCTACGGCCGTTTCGGCAAAACAGCCCTACCCTCACAATGGTCTGCCTTTGCCAGATCTCTATTAAAAATATAGCCAAAAGGTAGGGCATGCTGGCCGAGCGCGCCACATCTGCCGCTCCCCCCTTCCGGATCTACGGGCGCGCCGCGTCGATATCGAACGCAACTTCTTGGTGCTCCCAGATCTGGACGAGTTGGGCGAGTTTCTCGGGATGATAAAGCGCGAGGTCTTTCAACTCCGCCCGGTCTTCGGCAATATTGTAGAGCTCCCAGCGATTCATGTTGTCGCGCCGCATGACCAGCTTCCAATCACCCAAGCGCAAAGCTCGGTTTCCCGCGTGTTCAAAATACAAAGGTCGGTCCAGCCAATCGGGTTCACCGGCAAATGCGTCCACTAAACTCTGCCCCGGCAACGGATGAGGTTCGTCCGAAGGCGGGTGTTTGCGGCGATTGTAATCCGCCGTCGGCCATGCGCCCGCGAGGTCAAGGAGCGTCGGCACCACATCGATCGCGTGGGCGGGCAAGTGCCTGAATTCACCCCGCGCATTGATGCCTTCCGGCCAGGACACGATGAACGGTGTAGAAATGCCGCCTTCGTGATTCCAATGCTTGTGCAACGAGAAGGGAGTATTCGCCGCTGTGGACCAACCGGGACCAAGCGCGAGGTAGGAATCCGCACTGCCCGAAACCGCTCCGGGAATGTGGCGATCACCGCGATTGATCTGCTCCGCAGTGGCGCCATTGTCGGACAGGAACAGCACAATCGTGTTGTCCGCCTCACCCATCGAAGCGACGTGGTCCATGACCCGGCCGATTTCTTGGTCCATACGATCGATCATGGCGGCGTGCACCTCCATTTTCCCCGCCTGAAAGGCTCGCTGCGTTTCATTGAGATCGGACCAAGGCACCGCATTACCGAGTTCCCCCGAATCGATCTGCTCTTCCAATTCCTCCTGACTCAAACTCCAGGGCGCGACGACGTCCGAACGCATCCGAGCGAGCTCACCATCATAAATACCCAGCTCCTTCAGCCGTGCTTTCCTCTCCTGCTGCAACTTATCCCAGCCCCCGTCATATCGACCTTTGTATTTCGCAATGTCTTCCGGCAAGGCGTGCAACGGGAAGTGCGGAGCGGTGAATGCCAGGTAGAGAAAAAAGGGAGATTCATCATCGTGCGCAACATGTTCCCACAAGTAACCAATCGCTCGGGTCGCGATGTCGCGAGTAGTGTATTTGCCTTCCTCCCGTTTGGTAACCCCCAACGGTTGGCCGTCTTCAAAGTGGCGCTCAGGACTGAAGAAACGGTCATGATCCCGCAGTTGATATGATCGCGAGAAACCTGCGGACTCGTGACCGGAGGTATGGTGCAAATGCCACTTACCACTCGTATAGGAGCGATAACCCGCCGCATTTAATTGGGGAGGCAAGAGCGTCAGCCAACTCGGCCAGTCTTTGCCAATACGAGGATCAATTCCTACTTGCTGAGCGTAGTAGCCGGTCATCAAAACCGCCCGCGTCGGCCAACAGCGTCCGGTGTTGTAGAACTGGGTAAATCGCAGCCCGTTATGCGCCAACGCGTCCAAACGCGGGGTCTTGATTTCGCCGCCATAACTTCCGAGATCCGAGTAGCCGAGATCATCGGCGAGGATCAAAATTATGTTGGGTGGTGACTTCGTAGCTTGGGCGAAACTCACGGTCGCGGCAACGCAACTGACGAGTGCCCAGCGAGTGAGGGGTAGGCAATGCATTCTTTACCCTGTGACGGATTCAAATCGGCGCGCAAGGTCAGACCCTACTTTTCCCTGAAATATTTGCAAGCCACGCTGGCGGAGCCCCCTTCCGGGTGGGTCGGGCTGAACGCCCGACATGCGTTCAGCGCACCTGCAGGGTATCACCTTCGAAGGTCAGACCCAGTCCGGGAACCTCGACGGCTTTGCGGTCGCCATCTTTGTGCACCCGTCCGGCGATCCAAGCATCGTAACCCGTGGATTTCGCCGCTTCGAGCGTCGCCTCGGCGTCCTTCGGGTTCACGTAAGCGGCAAATCCCACGCCCATATTAAACGTCGCATAGGCTTCGCGCAGCTCGATCGGTCCTTGCTCCATCAAAAATTTGAACAGCGCCGGCTCCAGACGGATCTCGTTGATCTCGTAAACAAACGGCTCGTCAAGCCGCATCAGTTTGCGCCAACCGTGACCCGTCACGTGGGAAACGTAGTTCAACTTGATGCCGCGTTTCTGACACTCGCGCACGAAAGCCACGTAAATGACGGACGGCGCGAGCAGGGCTTCGCCGTAGGTCCGGTCGTCGCCATGTCCCAGTGGCGTCGCGTAGCCGTCTGAGAGGTTATCCGCGATCATGCGGCAGAGCGTCAGCCCGTTGGTCTGCACGCCGGATGAAGCCAAAAAGAGAATCGAGTCACCATCCCGAGCACCACCCATAATACGGAGCTCTTTGGGCGCGATTCTGCCCATGGCCGAACCGGCCAAACAAATTGAATCCGGTTCAATGATACCGCGAAGCGTCGGAGTCTCTCCTCCGCCCCAGACCGCACCCGACATCCGGCAGGCCTCCGCCCAACCATCGACGAGACCCTGGGTGCGTTCGGCGTTGCCGAACCAAGCCGAGTCTCCGACCGCGGCGTGCATGGCCAGCGAGATGGGCAAGGCACCGCAGGTAATGAGATCGTTAACAATCGTGGCCACCGTATCGATGGCGATTTCGCGGTAGAACGTCTTGCCCGACTGATTGAGCACCGCGTCAGCTACGAGATTCTTCGTGCCCAAACCCTCCTCAACGTGAGCCAGAAAATGATCCTCGGCTTCGATGAGGTAGCAGCTCTCTCCACGGGTGGCGGCAGGCTCCGAGTAACCGTGATCGGTCAACAGATCGGAAGTCGTTTTTGCAGCCTTTTGACAGGCACGCTTGAAAGCATCGAGTTCGTCGTATCGAACGCCGGAAGAATCGTAGGAAAGGCTCATGCGGAAATTGGGTTGGGAAATTCGGATTTTCGCTTGAACGCCAAGTCAGTGAATACCGCTAGAGTATGCGATGTGTGGCAAGGAATGTCGGGCGTAAAGCCCGACCCACAAAGTGGATCCGAAACAACGATGGGGGTCGGACTTTACGCCCGACAACGTTAGAGTTAAGTTGGATTGCGAAAAAGAGCGGCACCCTATCTTTAATGACGCATTTTGCGATCTTAAAGATGCAAACTCTTGCGGTATAACTTGAAAACAAAACTCCAAGGGGAACTTTGCATCATTCCTACGCACCGCCGCATTGAGCCTTTTGGTCTCCACGCCATATAATTCCGCGAGATCGCTATCCAAAACCAGCTGTTGCTTTCGCACCGTATGGATAGGCGGCGGAACTGGGGTTGATCGTCTCGCTTTTCTGGGCATCGAACGGGCTTAGTAGGACCGTCGGTCGCTGTTTTCGAAATAATTTATGTAGGCCTGATTGACGACCCGGTAACCGCCCGGCGTGGGGAAATCACCCGTGAAGAACCAGTCACCCGAATGATTGGGCACCGCGGCATGGAGATTATCGATGGTCTGATAAATGATCTGCACCTCGCCAGCCCATTCCACGTTATTCAGGTATACGATACGGCTGATTTTGGCTGAAATTTCTTCGGGAGTGAACGGTTCGTAGATCTTTTTGACGTGGTTCACCTCTTCGCCGTTTTCAACCGCTTTGAGGCAAGCCTGATAGACCTCGGTTAAAACATCCTCCTGCCCCGTTTCTTTCAACAGCGCTATCGTGGCTTCGAACGCAATGAACTTACCGATCTCAGACATATCTATTCCATAACAATCTGGATAACGAATCTGGGGCGCGGTCGAAACGATGACTATCTTTCGCGGATTCAGTCGGGTGAGAATCCGCAAAATCGACTTGCGCAAGGTCGTGCCGCGCACGATCGAATCGTCAACACACACGAGATTATCCTTACCCGAATCGACGGATCCGTAGGTAATATCGTAAACATGACTCGCAAGCTGGTTACGGAGATTCTCCTGCCCGATGAAGGTGCGCAGCTTGATGTCCTTGCTCACCACTTTTTCGGCGCGCGGCCAGTTGCGCAGAATCAGATCATCAAGTTTTTCTTCCGAAAGTTCGCCCGCTCGCGACGCGCGTAGAATCTCGTCCTTAACTTCCATGCGGCGTTTTTCGCGCAGGGCCGAAACCATGCCGTAGTAGGCAACCTCCGCAGTATTGGGAATGAAACTGAAAACAGAATTCGCCCAATCATGATCGACCGACGCCATCACTTGATCGGCCAGGCGCGCTCCGAGCTCTTTCCGCTCCCGGTAGATGTCGATATCGTTGCCGCGGGAAAAGTAGATGCGCTCGAATGTGCACGAGGTGCGCGGCATCTCCGGTTGGAACGGTGTGGCAGTCATCACCCCATCGCGTTTGATGACCATTACGTTGCCCGGCGGCACTTCCTCGACTTCCGCCAACTCCAGGTCAAACACCGTCATCAATGGCGCCCGCTCCGAGGCGAACGCGATGACTTCATCGTTCTCAAAATAGAAACACGGTCGGATACCTGAAGGATCGCGGGCGACGAAAGCGTCTCCATTCCCCACCGCGCCCGCCAACACGTAGCCACCATCCCATTTCTCTCCAGCATGCTTGAGCACACGGGCGATATTGAGCTCCTTGCCGATTCGCTCCGATATCTCACGACCGGCCAGCTTTTCCACGTCCCTTAGGTAGCGATAAATATTGGTGTGCTCTTCATCCAGATAGAATCCGATTTTCTCGAGCAGGGCCTGAGTATCCGTCGCGAAGATCGGATGCTGGCCCATATCGATCAAATTGTCATTCAGTTGGGACGTGTTGGTGAGGTTGAAATTTCCACACAGAGCCAGATTACGGGTCGGCCAGGGGCTACGGCGGAAGAAGGGGTGGCAGGAACTGATGTTGTAGCCGCCACTGGTGCCATAGCGCAGATGGCCGAGCAGGAGTTCTCCGCCAAAATCGAACTTCTGCTTCACCGTATCCGCGAACTCCGGGTGAATCGCGCCTTTATCGACCTGCTTGTGGTAGGACCCGAGTAGACCCTTAAAAATCTTATCGAGCGGATTGGCCTTCACGCATCGCTCACGGAACATGAACGGCTCGCCTGCCGGCACGTCCAGTTTCACACACGCCACACCCGCGCCGTCTTGGCCGCGGTTGTGCTGCTTCTCCATCAAGAGATAGAGTTTGGTGAATCCCCACAGCGGGTTGTCGTATTTTTCCTGATAATATTGGAGCGGCTTCTTCAGCCGCACCATTGCGATGCCACACTCGTGCGTCAGACGATCGCTCATTGCCCGATCCCGAGGAATGGGTGCGGATGGGGGCCGCAGTTAGGGTTTTTCCGGTTCGAACTGGCGAAGGCGTGGGGATTCATTCTTACGAGCGTCAAAGCGGTAATCACGGGAATATGCCGCTTTCGGTCAACGAATTTCACCTTCCAGGGCCTGAAAATTCCATTCCGAGGTGCCGCCCCGCTTGACCGAGTCGGTTCGGTCTGGGACGGTCGCGAGCTTCTGACCATGTTGATCCTGCGCGGCTCCCCAGCTCTCTCGTCCTTTCGTCTTCAAAAACGGCTTTCCTTGCTGACTGCCGCCGGTTTGCCCGTCCGCCAACTGAGTGCCGAGTTCGTTCACTTGGTCGAAACTTCGGCACAATTGAATGATACGGAATCCGGAGTCCTCAATCGACTGCTGACTTACGGTCCCAGCCGCGGGAGTGCGAATGTTGCAGGACTGACGCAGATCGTCGCTCCCCGTCCGGGCACCATCTCCCCATGGTCATCCAAAGCCAGCGACATCGCCCACATCTGCGGCCTAAAGCAAGTCATTCGTATCGAACGGGTAATCCAATATACCGTCGAACTCGACAACGCCGCACTGCCCAAGCCGCTGTCTCAACTTTCCGCGGATCAGATCAAAACGCTCCGCGCCGAACTGCACGACCGCATGACCGAAGCGGTTTTTAACTCGGTCGAAGAATGCGCCATTCTTTTCCGGAAGGAATCACCGCGTCCAATGGCCAGTATTCCAGTGCTGGCGGAGGGGCGTGATGCCCTCGAGCGGGCAAATCGTGACCTCGGCCTTGCCTTGGCCGAGGACGAGATCGACTACCTCGTCAGCGCGTTCCAGCAACTGAAACGCGACCCGAACGACATCGAGTTAATGATGTTCGCCCAGGCCAATTCCGAACACTGCCGACACAAAATTTTCAACGCTTCATGGGACATCGATGGCGAGGCTCAGACGAAATCGCTCTTCGCCATGATTCGCAATACCCACCGGTTGCACTCCGAAGGCATTTTATCCGCCTACAGCGACAACGCGGCGGTGCTGGCCGGCTCCCGCGGCGGCCGTTTCTACGTGGACCCGCGGACCGGAGATTACGCCGCTCACGACGAGGACATTCATATCCTGTGCAAGGTGGAGACCCACAACCACCCCACCGCGATTTCCCCCTTTCCCGGTGCTGCTACCGGATCCGGGGGTGAGATCCGCGATGAGGGTGCCACTGGCCGGGGCAGTAAACCCAAGGCCGGGCTGACAGGATTCACCGTCTCCAATCTCCGCATCCCTGGAGCGGAACAACCGTGGGAAAAAGATCACGGCAAACCGAATCGGATCGTATCCGCCTTGGATATCATGATCGAAGGCCCTCTCGGCGGAGCGGCTTTCAACAACGAGTTCGGTCGGCCCGCCATCAACGGCTACTTCCGCACGTTCGAGCAAGAGGTTCCGTCCGCTGTAGCCGGGGTCGATGACCCCGGAGCCACTTCCACCGAGATTCGCGGCTACCACAAACCCATCATGCTCGCCGGAGGATTGGGCAACATTAAGCCCGATCACGTTCAGAAGGGAGACATCAATCCGGGCGATCAACTGATCGTGTTGGGGGGACCCTGTATGTTGATCGGACTCGGCGGTGGCGCGGCCTCCTCCATGGCCAGCGGCTCCGGCAGCGAGGATCTGGATTTCGCCTCCGTGCAACGCGAAAACCCGGAGATGGAGCGTCGCTGTCAGGAAGTCATCGATCGCTGCTGGGCGATGGACGACGAGAATCCCATTTCATTCATTCACGACGTCGGGGCCGGCGGTGTTTCGAACGCCCTGCCTGAATTGATCAACGACGGTGGTCGCGGCGGAAAGTTCGACCTACGTGCCCTCCCCAATGACGAACCCGGCATGTCGCCACTGGAGATCTGGTGTAACGAATCCCAGGAACGCTACGTCATGGCCGTGCCAGCCGACCGGCTCGCGACGTTCGAAGATATCTGCGCCCGCGAGCGCTGCCCGTTCGCCGTCGTCGGAGAGGCGACCGAGAAAAACGATCTGATCCTCGACGATCCGGAATTCGACAACCGTCCCATCGATCTACCGCTCGAAGTGCTTTGGGGAGAACCTCCCAAAATGCATCGCCGCGAAACCTCGCTCAAACGTCAGCTCGAGCCTTTGGAACTGGGCGACATCTCGCTGGACGAAGCCGTTCGACGCGTTTTGGCCCACCCCACCGTCGCGGACAAAACCTTCCTGATCTCGATCGGCGATCGCACGGTCACCGGGTTAATTTGCCGCGACCAGATGGTCGGTCCGTGGCAGGTCCCTGTCGCCGACTGCGCCGTCACCGCGGCTTCGTTCGATACCAACGCCGGAGAAGCCATGGCGATGGGCGAACGCACTCCCGTAGCCGTCAATGACGCCGCCGCATCCGCCAAGCTGGCGGTGGGCGAAGCACTGACCAATCTCGCCGCCGCGCAAATCGGCGATATCGGCAAAGTGAATCTCTCCGCCAATTGGATGGCCGCTCCCGCCGTCCCCGGTGACGCCGCCGATCTTTACGCGGCGGTCGAAGCGGTGGGGATGGATCTCTGTCCAAAATTGGGCATCACCATTCCCGTAGGCAAAGACTCCATGTCGATGAGCACGGCTTGGAAACAGAAAGGCGAAGACCGTCGCGTGACCGCTCCGGTTTCGTTGGTCGTTTCGTCATTTGCTCCCGTGACCGACATCCGCCGGTCCCTGACGCCCCAACTTTCTCAGGCCACCAATACTGCCCTTCTACTAATCGATCTCGGTATGGGCAAAAACCGCATGGGCGGCTCCATCCTTGGACAGGTCACCTCCCAAATGGGCGAGGCCGCTCCAAATCTCGATTGTCCCGTGGCTATCAAGGGATTCTGGACAGCCATCCAACGATTGGGCGCCGAGGGAAAAATCCTCGCCTATCATGATCGTTCGGACGGCGGCTTACTCGCGACCTTGGTCGAAATGGCTTTTGCCGGAAATACAGGTGTTTCAATTAATCTCCCCTCCGGAGAAGACTACTTTGGCCAAATCTTCAATGAAGAGCTCGGTGCCGTAATTCAGGTTGCCCAACAACAACAGAGCGCGGTCGAAGCGACTCTCAAGGAATATGGTCTGGGCACCTACGTTCACCATCTCGGCGGCGTATCGACCGACGGACAATTCCGCATTTCGGGAAACGGTGAAACGATCTTCGAAGAAAAGCTCCTCACTCTACGGGCCATTTGGTCCGGCGTGACCCACCAGATGGCTCGGCTGCGGGACAATCCCGAATGCGCGGATCAAGAGCAGGCGCTTCGCACCGATCCCGACAACCGCGGTATCCGGCCCAAAGTCACCTTTGATCCGGCGGCGGCACCCAGTATCAACACCGGCGTCCGACCTCCCCTCGCCATCCTGCGCGAACAGGGCGTAAACGGTCAGGTCGAAATGGCGGCAGCCTTCGATCGCGCCGGATTCCGATCTGTCGATGTGCATATGACCGACGTCATCGACGGGCGCGTCGATTTGAACGATTTTCGCGGACTGGCTGCTTGCGGCGGATTCAGCTACGGGGATGTGCTCGGGGCTGGCGAAGGTTGGGCCAAGAGCATTCTGTTCAATGCCCGGGCACGCGATCAGTTTGAATCGTTCTTCGCCCGTGCAGACACCTTTGCCCTCGGCGTCTGCAATGGCTGCCAAATGCTGAGCAACCTCAAGAGCATCATTCCGGGTGCTGAGGCCTGGCCTCATTTCGTGCAGAACCGCAGCGATCGTTACGAGGGACGCTACGTTTCCCTGAAGATCGAAGATTCGCCCAGCGTGCTGTTCCGCGGCATGGCCGGAAGTGTTCTGCCGATTGGGGTTGCCCACGGTGAAGGTTACGCCGAGTTTGCTGATACCGCCGCCGATGCTTTCAGCCGGAACGGTCAGGTGGCCGCACGCTACGTCGACGGCAACCACGAGATCACCGAAACCTATCCGCTTAATCCCAACGGTTCTCCTCAAGGTATGACCGCGCTGACCACCATCACGGGACGCGTCACCATCATGATGCCCCATCCAGAGCGAGTATTCCGGTCCAGCTGCATGAGTTGGGCGCCGTCCGAATGGGGCGAGGATTCCCCGTGGATGAAACTCTTCCGCAACGGCCGGGATTGGGTGGAGTGAAGCTGAACAAAAACAGCGTTCACATTCTCAACGGGGATTACTTGGACGGCCAATTGCCGCCGGATACAATTTTTGAAGGACGCCTATGACCTGACCTCACCATCAGACTACGATCGCCGCGTCCGGCGGGCAGTTTGAAAACATGCGAACGCTCCCTCCGCAATCCGAAGTGGTTCGGTGGTTTGAAGACGATCTTTTCTGCCAGGTTAATCTCTGGTTCGCATGTCATCTATTGGAACCGGTCGAGAGCATCACCGACGCCCATCTCGTGCGGCCGAACCCGGAATATCCTTACAGTTTCGGCCACAGCACTGCTACTGAACTGGTGGATCTCATCGACCGAGCTCACCCCATCAGCTCCAAGGAGCTGCGAACATTTGCAGAGCTATGGGATCACTATCGTTCCGGGGACCTCACCGCTCTGGCTGATACGGCGGCCCGCTTGGCTCCCGATTGGCCCATGCTTCTCCCCGCCATCGAGGCGCACCGCCGAAGGGTGTAGGAGGACTTTCCCCGCAACCTACTTCGCCAATTTCTGCGGGGCAATCCAAGTGCCGACTTTGGCCGCGCGTTTCGCCATTTCCAGCGAGAGGCTGCTGTCTACGGGTTCGGAGATCTTCAGGTGAAACGGATCTACGATTCTTTGCGGGAAGAGTGAGAAAAGAGGAGGGCTCTCTGAATGCTCAAACCGATTTCTACGATTCCTTGAAGAATCTCGCAACGCTATCGCACGCGATGAAGCGCGATGCGGAAGCCTAAGGTGTATATAGTCAACCCGGGCGGGCCCGCGGGCCGCGCTACCGCTCCATCCATGCGCCAACACCCTCCTCGGGCGATCCGATAGTGCCCCCGGCGCGGTCCTGTCGGGTCAACGACTTTGCCGCCGGGATACCGGCCATACCAATCGTAACACCACTCTAGGGTGTGTTTAACAAATAAATTGGAAGCAAAAAGTATCCATTAATAGGATACTTTTTATTGACCTCGTGGCTCCAGAATGACTTCATCACATTGTGAAACAACGAGTAAGACTCGTCCTGCGTGATCACCACTGGGGCGAGCTAAAAAAATTAACGGCCATCGTCTCAGTCTGAGTGGCCCACATCGTCGTGGACGCAAATGCACCAACCTGCGCCGTCGGGTTGAAGCCGTGCTCTAGATCGCGCGTGCCGGGTGCCCGTGGCGCGATCTGCCTACTTGGTTTGGTCCCTGGCAAAACGCCTATGCCTCGTTCCGGCGCTGGTCTCAGAACGGTCTCTGGGAGTATGTGCTCGCTTACCTCGGTTCTCTCCAAGGCGATCACGCGTATCTCATGATTGATAGCACCAGTTCGCGGGTCCATCAGCACGCGGCCGGACCCGGTGGTGGACAGCAAGCCCAAGCCATGGGGCGCTCCAAAGCGGGCCTCTCCACCAAGGCCCACTTTGCCTGTGACGCCTTGGGCTACCCTCTGGGCTTTATCCTCACGGGTGCCAATGTAGCCGACTGCGATCAGTGTAAACCCCTCTTGGAATCTTATCTGCGGCCAGGGGCTGCGGCGATCATGGACAAGGGCTATGACAGCGATGCCATCAGGGCAGGTGTGAAACAACGAGGCGGCAACGCCGTCATAGCCGTGCACCCCAACAGGTCCCAAAAACCCGAGTTTGACGAGCACATCTACTGTGATCGTCACCGCATCGAGAACCTCTTCGCAAAACTCAAGCACTACCGCCGGATCGCTACGCGCTATGAAAAACTACATCGAACCTTTGCCAGCATGCTCGCTTTAGTATGTATCATCATATGGATTAAGCACTAACATACCAATTGTTAAACACACCCTAGGGTGTGTTTAACAAATAAATCGGCGTAAATAATATTCATTAATAGGATACGTTTTATTGACATTGAGATTATTTTAAGATCGTATCACCCTGTGAATCGGAACGTAAGACTCGTGTTGGGTGATCACCACTGGGCCGAGCTAAAAAAATTAACGCTCATCAGCTCAGTCTGACTGGCCCTCATCGGCGTGGACGCAAGTGTCGCAACCTGCGACGCCGTATTGCAGCGGTGCTGTGGATTGCTCGCACGGGCTCACCATGGCGGGATCTGCCCACTTGGTTTGGCAGAACGCCTACGCCTCATTTAAACGGTGGACCAAAAGTGGACTGTGGACTCAAGTGCTCGCACGGCTGGACACCCTCCAAGGCGACCATGAGTATCTGATGATTGATCGCACCAGCTCACGGGTCCATCAGCATGCTGCGGGTCCAGTGGGAGGCCAGCTTGCTCAAGCAATGGCTCGCGCCAAAGCAGGTCTATCAACGCAGGCTCACTTCGCCTGTGACGCCTTGGGATACCCTTTGGGTTTCATCCTCACCGGTGCAAATGTCTCAGACTTTGACCAATGTAAACCCCTGCTCAAATCCTACTTAAAGCCCGGTGGCGCAGCCATCATGGATAAAGGCTACGACAGCGATGCCATCCGGCAGAGTGTGAATCAGATTGGTGGCACCGCCGTCATAGCCGTGCATCCCAACAGGTCGCAAAAACCCGACTTTGACGAGCACCTCTCTCGCGATCGTCATCGCATCGAAAACCTCTTCGCCAAGCTCAAGCACTTCCGACGCATTGCCACTCGCTACGAAAAACTACTTCATGCTTACGCCGCAATGCTCGCATTGGTATGCATCATAATATGGATCAAACACTAACGCTGTATTTGTTAAACACGCCCTAGCCCGCATTTTGCATGAAATAGGTATCGCTTAGATGGTTAACCATTGGTAAACAATGGGTAGAAAAATAAATAACCAAACCAGGCGATGGACAAAAACAAGCCAAAGGGAATGCGTTTCACAAGGTCAAAAGGCCGTCGGGTGGAGGAGGACTTTAAAGGAGGCGAAGTAAGCAGCGATGGTGGGCTGCTGTTGCTGCGCGAAGGTGATCGGCGACTCGGCCTGACCCAACAGGCATCGAGCGTGCTTTGCGACCAGCGCCAGTCAGGCAAGGGGGCCCATGATGCAGCGCGTCTTCGCGCTGTGCGAGGGCTGGGAGGATTTAAACGATGCGCAGGCGCTACGCCACGACTCGATTCATCAGGTGGCCGCCGCCCGGGATGAGCCCTTGGCGAGTGCCTCGACGCCGTGCCGGTTTGAAAATGCCCGACCGCGCCGGACGGCGGTCCCGATCAACCGGATATGAGTGGATACCTTCATCCAGCGCGTCGCATGACCGGCCTCCGGCGGTGATCACCTTGGATTTTGATGCCACCGATGCGCCCACCCATGGGCGCCAGAAAGGACATTTTTTCCACGGCTACCACGATCACCACTGCTTCCCGCCACTGTATGTGTTTTGTGGTGACTACCTGCCGGTGGCCTGTCCGCGACGCAGTAACGCCGACGGGGCCCGCCTCGCGGCGGGATGGAAAAGCGGATCAAAGAGCGGATGATGCTCTTTGCGGAACGGCGCGGTGATCGTGCGCCCGGCCACCCGCGTTCGCCTCCACCCGGGCTCCCACCATCCTTGTCGCGGGATCTTCCCGCACGCCCGCGGGGCCTTGGGCCCCGCCCGAGGGGTTCCAGAAGTGTTGACCTCGTTTACTATTCCACACAGAAGAGCCGGATGAAACGGAAACTTGGAGACCTGAGAAAAAAGGCCGAACAGGGGAATGCCGACGCTCAATTCGGCCTGGCGATGATGTACCGTAATGGCCGCGGCGTCACCCGGGATGATGTCGAGGCGGTCAAGGGGTATCGACTGGCGGCCGAACAGGGGTATGCCAAAGCACAATACAATCTGGCATTGATGTACGATAAAGGCAGCGGCGTCACCCGGGATGATGTCGAGGCCTGGGCATGGTTCAACATGGCAGCCATCTCGGGAGACGAAGACGCGGTCTGGAATCGTGACAATCTTGAAAACCGGCTCGGGACGCAGGCCACGCTGGCCGCACAACGGCGTAGCAAGGAACTCTTGAAGCAAATTGAGGCGAGAAAGCTGAAATCCGGGGGCTAAGGAGTCATGGTATCAACTTCCGGTCACATCCCGGCAGCCGCTCATGTCGCGGTCGATGCGACACGTGTATCCGTCATTACCACGCCGGGTCCGAAGCCAGCTTCAGTTGTGCGGGTTGATGAGTCGAATGACCCGGCCGAGCCCAAGCCCGATCAAGGTGTATATCCGGCGTTGCCGGGCACCCCGTCCCGTCGGGTTCGTGCGGGGCGCGCCGTTGCCACCATCGGGTTTCCCCACATCGAAATCCAAGGGTTCAGTCCCAAGGGGGGGGTAAAGGGGTCAAACGTTGCTCGACCAAATCGAAGCCTCCCCGGCCGAAGATGCCCTGCGGCACTTGCCGAAGACGGCCATGAGCGAAGCCATCACCCATCCATACCCGTAATCAATGGTCGAAGCCGGGCGCCGGCGGGGAGCACGCCCGGGTCCGCATCGACAGCAACCTCACCGAACAAGCGATCCGACCGACCAAACCCGGGGCGAAAAACTGGTTGTTCATCGGTCATCCCGATGCAGGCCGGCGCGCCGCAATCATTTATACCATCCCGGAGTGTTGCCGCCGCCACAAGGTCGAGCCCCTCGCCTGCCTCGATGACATGCTGCGCCGACTACCGGGTATGACCAATCACGAGGTCGAAAAGGCAAACCTGACTCCACGCAACTGGAAACCCACCGGCGGATCGTCAATCACATCCGCAACGCGGCAGAACGGACGCTTACGATGCAAGGACTACGACGGTTGGCCCTCCCGGGCACCGCATTGGCACGGGCGACGTGCGCGACCTTGCACCTGAAGTTGGTGAGGATCGGCGCGGTGATCGTGCGCTCAACCACCCGCGTTCGCCTCCACCCGGGTTCCCGCCATCCTTGTCGCGGGATCTTCCTGCACGCCTGCGGTGCCTTATCCCCGCCACGCTCAAGAAGTTGAGCGCGAGTCGGTCCGCCGGGTCCCCGGGGGAAAAGGGGTCTTGTCGATACAGTCGCCAAATATCGCGTCATTCGTCACCAATGAGTCGCCACAACTCCCTCGTGAGCCCCGGCACCCTACCGCAACGTCTTCATGCAATATGCGGGCTAAAGTGCAAATCAACTCGGCAGAAGACATGCGTAAGATCCACACTCTGCCCGGTCCATTGAATCCTCTCGTCAACCGAATCCATCACTGGGAGCGAAATCCGTTGGCTCGAGGGAAACCTATTCCCACCGGGACGAGTATTGTTTGCCTCGCCAAGGCGCGGTAATTCTTCCAATTTTTTCCGATATGTCTTCGCGTTCTCCAAGTCCACTCACTCCCGGATACTCCGTGGTGATTCCAGTCTTTCGGAGTTCCGATATTCTTCCTCAGCCAATGGCCGATTTGCACCCTGCGCTGACACGGCTTGCCAAGCCTTTTGAGGTCATTCTCGTCGATGATGGCAATACCGACAATTGTTGGCCGTGTATTGAGGCTCTCAGCCTCAAATATCCTGAGGTGAATGGAATCCGGCTAATGCGAAGTTTCGGCCAGCACAATGCCTTGTTGGCCGGCATTCGATCGGCGCGCTTCGATTGTTTGGTCACCATGGATGACGACTTGCAGCATCCTCCGAATCAAATCCCCGTGTTGATCGAAGCGTTGGGGAAAAATACTGACGTGGTCTACGGCTGTCCCCAGTCGGCGACCCACGGACTTTGGCGAGATGCTGCCTCAGTCATCACAAAAATTGCCCTGACCAAGGCAATGGGAAGCGAGTCCGCGCGCATGGTAAGTGCATTTCGGGTGTTCCGCACAAATCTTAGCGATGCCTTCGCCAACTACGACAACCCATTTGTGAATATCGACGTTTTGCTCACTTGGGGCACCACCCGATTTACCGCCGTCAAAGTGAGACACGATAGTCGAAAATCGAGTGAATCAAATTACACGCTGAGACGACTCTTGGTGCATGCCATGAATATGCTGACGGGCTTTTCCGTCGCTCCGCTGAAGTTGGCCAGCGTGATTGGATTTGTTTTCACTCTTTTTGGCTTCGGCATTTTGACTTACTTGGTGGGCAGATACGCCCTCGCCGAAACCACCGTGCCCGGTTTTACTTTTCTGGCCTCACTGATCGTCATCTTTTCAGGATCCCAGCTTTTTGCGCTGGGCATCATGGGGGAATATCTCGCGCGAATGCATTTTCGCAGCATGAACAAGCCCGCCTTTACCACCGCCGAGGCCACATCCCGGGCTCCAACAAAGAATGGCTGAGACAGCTCATCTTATCAGTCACCTGTCCTGGGACTCCATGTTCTTTGACATCAAAATTGGAAAAGTGACTCGAGGACGGTTGGATTCGAAAGAACTCTCCGAGGTGACTCAGCAAGCCGAGGCACTCGACTACGATTGTGTCTATTGGCAAGCGGAACCAAATCCAGACATGGATCTTTCAGGGGTTCAGCAACGAGGCTTTCGTTGGGTAGATTTAAGAGTCGAACTTCAACGGTCGATTTCGCCTGACGCCTCTCCGTCCCGGTCAGTTAATCACCCAACGCGATCAGCCACTCACACGGATTTGCCTCTACTCTAGGACATGGCCAGAACAACCCAACAGGATACCCGTTTCCATAAAGATCATCGGCTTCCCCCAAAAACGCGTTGGCGAGCTTTATGCGCGGTGGGTTCGACGCGATGTCGACCGCGGACAGGTGACCGTCATACTCGGGGACAACCGACCGATTGGGTTTATTTCCTGTGCTTCCGACCGATCCACCGCCATCGGCAACATCGGACTTGTTTCTGTCTCCCCAGCGGAACAAGGACGGGGAATCGGGGGCACTTTATTGAACCACGTCATCGAGCAACTGCGCGACCAGTCCTGTTCTCGCGTGAGTGTAGTCACCCAGGCCACCAATATCGGTGCCCTACGGATCTACGAGCGAGCCGGATTCCGTATCGCGAAAACATCTCATTGGTTTCATTACTGGAAAAGCTAAGCACCCCATGGAGATCACGATTCCCTTCAACCGCAGCGATCTGCAAGGTCGAGAAATCGAGCTGGTTCAAACCGCGATTTCCAGCGGGCAAATCGCCGGCGATCAGGCCTTTACTCGCAAATGCGAGTCTCTGCTTCAGGAAGAGCTCAATTTGGAGCGGTGCCTGCCCACCACGTCTTGCACCCACGCCTTGGAAATGTCGGCGATTCTATTGGAAATCGGGCCAGACGACGAGGTGATTCTGCCTTCGTTTGCATTCGTATCCACCGCCAATGCATTCGTTCTCCGAGGGGCTAAACCTGTCTTCGCCGACATTCGACCGGATACACTAAATCTAGATGAGCGGCAGTTGGAATCTCTGATCACCCCCCAACTAAAGTCATCGTGCCGGTGCACTACGCTGGTATCGCTTGCGCTATGGAATTCCCGTGGTGGAAGACAACGCTCACGGCCTGTTGGGGAAATATCGGGGTCGGTGGTTGGGCTCCCTCGGTGCGCTAAGCACGCAAAGTTTTCACGCGACCAAAAACTTCTCTTGTGGTGAGGGCGGCGCGTTACTCATCAATGATGACGCTCTCTGTGAACGCGCCGAAATTCTCCGCGAAAAAGGCACCGATCGTTCCAAGTTTTTCCGAGGGGAAGTCGAGAAATATTCGTGGGTAGATTTGGGAAGCAGCTTCGTCCTTAGCGACCTTTTGGCCGCCTATCTGCTGGCGCAACTCGAGATTCGTGACCAAATCCAGTCAGCCCGGAAGAAAATCTGGCAGCACTATCAAGCCGAAGTGGCGACATGGGCCGAAAAACAAGGAGCGAGCCTACCCCACATTCCTTCCGAATGTGATCCAGCATGGCACCTTTTCTACTTATTGATGTCCAACCTACAGGCACGCGAAGACCTTCGCGTCCATCTGCGTGACCGCGGCATCCTCGCCGTAACCCACTATGTACCGTTACACTCCTCCCCCTTTGGCAGGAACTGGGGAGCCGCCGCGGATTCCTGCCCGGTGACCAATCACACTGCGGACACCCTTTTGCGCCTGCCTTTCTACAACTCAATGACCTCTCTTGAGCAGGAAAAGGTCATCGAAGCCGTGACTTCGTTTACGATCTCCAGTTCTTCGCCGTGAAGCTGGCTTGCCTCTGTGATAGCCAGCCGTTTCGGTCTCCTCTTTACAACCTTCATGTCCCTCCCTACTGACCAACCCTATCTTTCCGTGGTCTGCGCATCGCGCAACGACGATCACGGCGGTGATCCGCTAATGCGCACTCAGATTTTCGTCAATTGTCTCGCCCGGCAATGTGAGCAACTTCAACTCCCGACCGAACTGATCATTGTAGATTGGAATCCCGTCGCGGGGCGCCCCGGTCTAGCCGGTGCCCTGCAACTCCCCGAGGAATCAACCTATTGCCAAGGACGGGTGATTACAGTGCCCACGGAATTGCATAACCGCTTCAAGTATTCCGAGAAACTTCCGTTCTTCCAAATGATTGCGAAGAACGTCGGCATCCGGCGAGCCAAGGGAGAATTTATCGTAGCCACCAATATCGACATTATATTCTCCGCCGAACTTATGTCGTTCATCGGTAAACAACGACTGGACCCGAGCCGGATGTATCGGGTTGACCGATACGACATTAAGGCAGGGCTTCCGGCCGAACTGTCATTGGAACAAACATTGGAATACGCTTGGAAAAATATCCTGCGGACCAATCGCCGATGCGGACCGGCGCCTCTCGTTGAACACCTCTACGGTGATGAGATATTCCGTAAACATTGTATTCCCAACCCCGAATTCTTCGAAACCTTGTCCAGGTTCGAAGCCATCAATCATGATGAGGCTTGGCTGGTGAGCCCCGACGGCGGAGTCGATATGGGGGTAATTCACACTAACGCCTGTGGCGACTTCACGCTGCTATCCAAATCCGCATGGGATCGGATCGCCGGCTACGCTGAATTCGCTGGCTATTCATTTAATATTGATAGTGTCGGTGTTTACGCGGCTCACTACGGCGGAATCGAAGAAATCTCCCTGCTGCCTCCGTGTGTCTGTTTTCACATTGAACACAGCTTGGGATCGGGCTGGACCCCCGAAGGTGAAAAGAAACTATTCGAACGTCTCAACGTGGCCGAAATCCTCAACCCCGAGTGGCCTGTCCTCAATCCGGTCATTGAGCAAATGAAGCTCAATGATGCACCCATCGCTTTGAACGACGGGAATTGGGGGCTCGCTCCGTTCGAGCTCCCCGAGGAGCCACTTGAGGTCGGTGCTTACCACGCGTCGCCCGATCATCCTTGGCTCCAGCAGGATTGGCCACCCGCGCGGGTTACCGCGCTGAAACCCGCTTACGATCTCGATCGGATGACCCTGTGGCACGAACGTAAACTGGGGGAAGGTCGCTACGGCAAACACGACCCTGATTTGCAGCATCTCGTTCAACTCTTCGTCCCAGACGAACGGGGTAACCACAGCGAGGAGCGCGTTTTCAATCTCGAAACGATTCTGGATGGAGAAGAAAGCCATTACCTCATGGTCACCGACTATCACCCGGGCACCACTCTGCGTTTCGATCCCGCTTACAAGCCGGGGATCATGGAGATTCATGAGTTGGATATATCCGAGCCACAATCCGGCCGAGTGCTTTGGAGCCTGGATGACACTAAGGTAGGTCAACTCGGCCTTTGGGGCACGTGTCGTCTACTCTCCACTCCGGATCAAACGGACGGTGGCTTGCGGATTCTTATCAATGGCTGTGATCCCCAAATTTGGCTACCTCCTTTGGCGACCAACAACCGCACCATCATGATGCGTTTCCGCATGACTCACCTATCCTACTCGCATTTCGATTCGGTTTAACCGCTGCGTAGCGTCACTGTTTAGTGAGTGCCTCGTCGTCGGCTGTCCTTTTCCATCTCGATCATCCCACTCAATGGGATGATCTCCCTGCTTTAATTTCCATCCGGGGTTGGGCATTCGGAAAAGATGGTCAGCCCATCAAGGCCGTTCGAATTCGGCTGAATGACCATGCTTTCGCGGGCAGTATTGGCTATCACCGACCGGATGTGCCGGAGGCTTTTCCTGACGCCCCCCACGATCAATGCGGCTTTAGGGAAGTCACCTTCTCTCTGGACGTTCAAACCGCACAGGGAAGCTGGTCCGAGCTGGTAAGCCACCGCATCCAGCCGTCGCGATGGCGTTGGCCCGTAGCGCTCGGCAGCGGCGACCCAGTCGATATTCTGGCCGGGCAATTGGCCTTGGTTCCCCAGCACACACCTCGTGCTATTACACCTGAGTTATTTCCGCCTGCTTTCGCCCACGTCACGTTACCTCGACTCTCCATCGTCACACCGAATCTCAACCAAGGTCCTTGGCTCGCTCAATGCATCCTTGGTTCAGCCGTCGACGGGCAAGAAAACGGCGTGGAGCATCATGTGCGAGACGGGGGCTCCACCGACAACAGCATGGAGATCCTAAAACAGTTTGATGATCAGCTGGCCACTTGGAGCAGTGAAACGGACGATGGCCAGACCGACGCAATCCTTAATGGGTTCGAGACCACCTCCGGGAGCCCGGATGACCTCATGGCATGGATCAATGCCGATGATTTCCATCTCCCTGGTGCGGTTGATTTTGTCCGCGCCTTCTTCGCCGCCAACCCGAATGTAGATGTCATCTACGGCAATCGCGTGCTGGTTGACGATACCGGTCGGGAGGTCGGCCGCTGGCATCTGCCCCCCACGATCCCGAGGTTCTAAAGCTTTACGATTTCGTGCCCCAGGAAACTCTATTTTGGCGACGACGAATTTGGAATCGCGTGGGCGGACTCGACCGCGCGTTCCATTTCGCCATGGATTGGGACCTGCTTCTCCGATTCCAGCAGGCCGGCGCTAATATCCAACATATCCCCCGGTTCCTCGGGGCCTTCCGACTGCACATTCAACAAAAGTCCTCCGCCGTCATTGGGTCGACCGGTCAAAGTGAAATCGACGCCTTGCGGGAACGCACCTTTGGGCGGCAATTGACCGCCAACGAGCTCATTAATGCCCCTGCTTTATTGCGATACCTCCGCCGCAGCGCTCGGCGCACGGCGTTGGCCCGATGGGGAATTCGGCCACCGGTCGGACTTTAATCAGCTTTCACCCAACGAGACTTGTTTGTTGCCCCTGTGCTCTCAGCCAATTTCGCTTTCGCTACGTCCGTGAATTCCCCATCTTCAGATTCTTCGCCAGGCGAGACGGCATCCTCCGATACCCGCGTTCGTGATTTACGTCGTGAGATCATTGCGGCGGAAACCCAGATCTCGGAGCTTCAGGATCAATCCACTCGCCGAGAAACGGAACAAGCGGATGCCGTCGCCCTTCTCGGTCAGGTTGAACTCGTGCTCGAACAAAAGATCGGCTACATCATCGAGCTAGATCAAACGCTCAACACCCGCATCCGGGAACTCGAAATCGAATGCGAGCGTAAGTCGGAAGAAATCGAAAGTCGCGGCAAAGCATTGCTGGAGTCTGAAGTCCGCGATGAGAAAAACCGGACTCAATTGACTGACACCCGATCGCGGTTGTCTAACGCTGAAAACACTCTCGCCGAAATTAAAGCGTCGGTGCTTTGGAAACTCGCTCGGCCGTGGAGAGCGTTGTTCGGCCCCAAGTCATGAGCTCCTTCCCTCTCCCGGAAATTGTCTACGGATTGGAGACTCCCTACCCGCTGCAGCCGCGCCAAAACTATGTCCGGCTGGAGGGTTGGGCCCTTATTCGCCACAGCTCGGAATCCACCGTCACTCGCCTCCGGATCGGAGACACCTTGCACGAGCCGGAATCACGGTCCGTGCGAACAGATGTCGCCGACCAATTCAAAGACGACCCCAATGCAGCGGATTCCGGCTTCATTTTTATCTGCTACCTTCCGTTCGGCACTCATGTGGGACATCTGGAAGCCAGTGCTGATGGCGGTACCTCATGGCATATCGTGAAATCAATGATGATGCCCGTGAGTTCTCACCCCATGATGGGGCAGTTCGAGCCCGCCGGCGAACTGGGCCGTATTTCGGAAGAGGTGCGTCTCGCGGGTTGGTGTTGGCATCCGGAACAAACGATCAAAGACGTTTCAGTGCTCATGGGCGACATAGTGGTCCCGACCGAATTCGGTCTGAAACGACCGGATGTAGCCACTCGCTTTCCCGATCAACCCGCTGCCCGCCATGCTGGCTTTATCACGAAGGAGAACCTTCCGCGTGGACGGGGCCGTATTCGTCTTAAGGCCCGAACCATCTGCGGACGGACGTATTTTATAGAATCTGAACTGCAGGCTGAAATCACAAATGGGGCCTTTCTTCCGTCACGCCAAGTGGGCAATCTTTGGAGCCTACTTCCGAATGAAGTAGGTGCCGTGCCACCCGTCCCGGATGAGCCCATCGGAGCGGGCCCGACGAACATTCTCTTCGTGCTTTTTGGCGACTTTGCCTCCAACAGTGCGAATCATGTCACCGCGCTGGCCAATGAACTGATTGCCTTGGGTTTCGATTGCATCGTGGCGGCGCCCGACCACCCGGAGACCATCGAAGCCCAGCCCACCGTGCGTTTCCTGCCCATTACTTTTGCCGAGCTGGGAAATCTTGCCGCCTATTTTCGCGATCACTGTGGACCGAGTGTGACCCATATTTGGACACCCCGGGAGTGTGTTCGGAGAGTTTGGGAAGACATCGAACGACGCTTCTCCACCGACTTGGTGATTCACCTTGAGGACAATGAACGGGAACTATTGCGCAACCATCTCAAGCTATCGGAAATGGACCTGACGTCATTATCAGCGACTGAGCTCGATCAACAGGTGCCCTCCAGTCTTTCTCATCCCGTCCACGCCACCGCTTTTCTTTCCTCCGCCAACGGCGTAACGACGATCATCGACTCTCTGCAGGGACACGTGCCAGCAGAAGTTCCTCGCACGACATTTTGGCCGGCCGCCACGGCGGCCTTTGGCCCGCGGGATCTGAACCTCCCGCTGCGTCGCAAACTTGGTATTCTCGATACGGATACGGTGCTCTTTTATCACGGCAATGTCCATGACACCAACGTGGCGGAAATGCTGAGCCTGTATCAGGCGGTGGCCGAACTCAACGAAACCGACCATCCGACATGGCTACTGCGCACGGGCCGAGATAGCGATACTTTCAAGAACGCCATCGGTTCACTTCTCTCCGCGCACCTCATCAACATCGGTTTCGTCAAACGGGCCAAGGACCTGCCGGTGCTGATGAGTGCCGCCAATATCTTCGTCCAACCCGGCGCACCCGGGGCGTTCAACGATTTCCGATTCCCCTCAAAACTTCCCGAGTTTTTCGCAATTGGTCGCCCGGTTATTCTCCCTTCCTCCAATCTCGGTAAGGTCGTAAAACATGGTATCCACGCTTGGGTGCTGGATGCCGCCAACGCTTCCGAGATCGCGGGGGCGATACGGAAAATCTCCCGCGACGAGGAACTAGGCGCCGCCCTCTCTGAAGGTGCCCTCGCATTTTCTCAGCAACATTTCTCTTGGTCAAAAAGTGGTAAATCGCTGCGTGACTTTTATATCGAGCACACCCGCCTTCGCTCACCCTCGGATGGCGAAAAGCAAACGGTGGCCTTCATCAATTCACTCTACGCCAAAAACGTCGGGTTGACTTGATCTCACGAATCACCGTTCGCTCCCTCACCCTCTCCCCGTCCGTCGATGGCTGAACCAACTGAACGCATACGCACGCACTTCGATGAGAAAGCCCATCCGCTTTCGCGAACCGCCGTCGCCTATCGCAGGTTGTTGGCCCGTTATTACGCGTTATTGATTCCCGCGGACAGCTCCGTTCTGGAAATCGGCTGCGGCTCCGGCGAATTGCTCAAACACATCCCAGCTGCTCGCAAGGTCGGTATCGATATTTCCTCCCGCCAAATTGAAGCGGCGCGACAAAACGTGCCAGAGGCTGAATTCAAGGTCGCCAACGGCGAGCAATTCGACGCCGCGGAGACATTCGATTATATTATCATCTCCGATACCGTAAATCTGGTCGGCGATGTGCAACGACTACTCGCCCATCTGCGCACCAAGTCGCAGGCGTCCAGTCGTTTGCTGATCAACATTCCCAACACTACTTGGCGGCCCCTGTTTAGTCTCGCTCGTGCCCTCGGTCTTCGGGCTCATCAACCGAATAACAGTTGGTTGTCGGGTCAGGATGTGCGCAATCTCCTCACCCTCTCCGATTGGGATGTCATTAAATCCCAACCACGCGCTCTCTTTCCCTACGCTGGAGGATGGGTTGAAAAATGGATTAACCGGTGGATGGCACCCGTCCTACCATGGTTCTGTCTGACTCAGTTCATAATCGCGCGTCCCGTTCGTCACAGCCCGGCCACCGCGCCGCAAATGCCATCGGATCACGGCGAATCCGACCCGCTTTCTGTCACTGTCGTCGTTCCCGCCCGTAACGAGGCGGGCAATATCGAGGCTGCTATCACGCGCACCGCTGCCATGGGGTCGTGGACCGAGTTCATCTTCATCGAAGGGGGCTCCAGCGACAACACTTGGGAGGAGATTCAGCGTATCCAGCAAACCTACCCGGACCGCAAAATCCGTATCATGCAGCAAACGCAAAGCGGCAAAGGCAATGCCGTGCGTGAAGCGTTCGCCGTGGCCGAGGGGGACCTGCTCATGATCCTTGATGCTGACCTCACAATGCCACCGGAGGAACTGCCCAAATACTACGATGCAGTGGTCCATGGACGCTGCGAATTCGCCAACGGATGCCGATTGGTTTATCCCATGGACGACGAAGCCATGCGTTTCCTCAATATGATCGCGAACAAGGCATTCGGCATCATCTTTTCATGGCTCCTCGGCCAACCCATCAAGGACACCCTGTGCGGCACCAAAGTCCTCACGCGAAAAAATTACGAACGCATCGCGGCGAACCGCGCCTACTTCGGCGAGTTCGATCCCTACGGTGATTTTGATCTGCTGTTCGGTGCCGATCGCCTCAATCTGAAAATCCGGGATATCCCGATCCGCTACCGGGACCGCACCTACGGCACCACCAACATCAACCGTTGGACCGGAGGAGTGCTCCTCCTCCACATGGTAATCTTCGCTGCCCGTAAGTTGAAGTTTGTCTAGGGTGTGTTTAACAAATAAATCGGCGTAAATAATATTCATTAAAAGGATACGTTTTATTGACATTGGAATCATTTTAAGATCACATCACTTTGTGAATCGGAACGTAAGACTCGTGCTGGGTGATCACCACTGGGCCGAGCTAAAAAAATTAACGCTCATCAGCTCAGTCTGACTGGCCCTCATCGACGTGGACGCAAGTGTCGCAACCTGCGACGCCGATTGAAGCGGTGCTGTGGATTGCTCGCACAGGCTCACCATGGCGGGATCTGCCCACTTGGTTTGGGCCGTGGCAAAACGCCTACGCCTCATTTAGACGGTGGACCAAAAGTGGACTGTGGACTCAAGTGCTCGCACGGCTGGGCACCCTCCAAGGCGACCCATGAGTATCTGATGATTGATAGCACCAGCTCACGGGTCCATCAGCATACTGCGGGTCCAGTGGGAGGCCAGCTTGCTCAAGCAATGGCTCGCGCCAAAGCAGGTCTATCAACGCAGGCTCACTTCGCCGGTGACGCCTTGGGATACTCTTTGGGTTTCATCCTCACCGGCGCAAATGTCTCAGACTTTGACCAATGTAAACCCCGGCTCAAATCCTACTTAAAGCCCGGTGGCGCACCCATCATGGACAAAGGCTACGACAGCGATGCCATCCGGGAGAGTGTGAATCAGATTGGTGGCACCGCCGTCATAGCCGTGCATCCCAAGAGGTCGCAAAAACCCGACTTTGACGAGCACCGCTCTCGCGATCGTCATCGCATCGAAAACCTCTTCGCCAAGCTCAAGCACTTCCGACGCATTGCCACTCGCTACGAAAAACTGCTTCATGCTTACGCCGCAATGCTCGCATTGGTATGCATCATCATATGGATCAAACACTAACGCTGTATTTGTTAAACACGCCCTAAAGTGCGTGCTCCAGGGCTGAGGCTTGTTGCCTCCGGCCGAGAGTCAGATCCCCGCCTCCCTTCGTCGCGTCATTGGGGGATTCTAACATTCGTCATTGGATATTGTGGAATTGTCTCTAGAAATTCGCGTTTTCCGTGCCGCTATACGATTTCAGTCACCTCGAATTGGACCGCACTATTTCTCCCCGCGACACTATGATCGTGCCGGGACGCGAAAAGCAGTATTTCGAGATCGGTCATCGAGCTCTCGAACTTATCGAGTTTGCTTCGAAACTCTGCGATAAACCGCACTTCCCCAATATTCTGGATTTCGGTTGTGGTTACGCCCGGGTGCTGAGGTGGCTCCGTCCCCAACACCACTATGCAGAGATTACCTCCTGCGAGATTGACCCAGCCGCTGTCTCTTTTTGCGCAAAACACTGGGGCACGATTCCGGTGCAAGCGTCAACCGATGTATCCGAAATCGAGTTTGGCCGAAAATTCGACCTCGTTTGGTGCGGCTCGGTCCTCACTCATCTCGACGAAGTTGCGTTCAAAAAGACGCTTAACTTCCTGATCGATTCGACGGAAGAGTGTGGCGTTCTCGTTCTCACACTCCAAGGCCGTTTCTTCGCTAGCACGTTGGCCAATAAACAGCCTTATATCGCTGATAACGTGGATAAAAATGCCCTACTCAAGGAATTCAATAAACGCGGATTTGCTTACCAAAACTACTTCGATCGCCACGACTACGGCATATCGCTATGCTCCCCCGCGTGGGTAATGCGACAAGTTGAGTCGCGCACCGATGTAATTGTGCGGTCCTACATCGAAGAGTCCTGGGGCATGCAGGACGTGTTGATTCTTTACAAAACCACCGACTACTTCGCCGAGGTCGTTTAATCACCGGTTTCGAATCGCAAGTAGTGCAACAGGGCCTGATCGTAGGCGTTGTTGTCGTTCGGGCCAGGGAGGACACGCATCACGAGGCGGTCCGTCCGATCGTCAGGAAAGTCCCAGTCGTGATGAACCACGTGATAGTCTTCATTGGGATTCATCCAGTGATATTTCCACGGAACCAGTTCCTCATTTTCATCGAGAAAATCAAAATGGAATGTAACACCATCATAATCGAGATTTTCGTAACTGTCGGGATTAACCGCATAGCCCACTTCAAGGCTCTTGGCATCCGCCGGGATGTCGAAAAACAACTCCGTGGTCGCATGCACCAACATGACCATATCCTCACGATTGTGTCCAACTGAGAGACCGAATGGCAAACTCCCCCTCAGTGGGCGTGATACCGATTTGTGCCAGCTTTTCCACCGATTCCGACCCAGTGAGCGAAATGCGCTGATCGGCCGGTAACAACCCCTTGGACTCATCAACTACTACGCTGGTGAATTCCGCCTCGCGCAGTATCGCCAACATCTCTTCTCGTCGATCCTGTCGGGCATACGCGGAAACATCGTTTGCCCAAGTAAAAATGGGGGTGGGCCACAAATCAAAATCCGTGATGCGTTGAGCCACCCACCTGCGGTGGACTCGGGACTCTCGAATCACGAGCACCAACGGAACGGACTCATCCTCGAGATTGGCGATCGCCTCCGTCACATTGTCCGGGTTGAAATACATCTGGGCATCCGGAATCGTAAGCATACTCCGTCGAGAATAGAGTGGTATCGTGGAATTCCATGTCGGCGAATGAGCCACCAGCACCTCATCTGGCTTCACCAAAGCGCGGATCACCTGAGGCAGTCCGAAATCCGCTTGGTCCGGGGCAGTTTGGGTTTCTTGATAAGTGTCAAAATACGTGGCAAGCTGACCATAAATCCCCATCGCCAAAAGACCCAACAAGGCCGCCCGCTGTTTCTTGTCGTGCGCCAGAGCATCCCACCCCGCCGCCACTCCACCTCCCATGGCGACCACTAGGAAAGCCCCGTTGGCGTAGAAATAATAGTCGTGACCAAAATAGAGTCCCGAGAAAATCAAGAACCCACCTAAGAATGCCACAATTCCAAGACCCAATAACAACCGACTCTCTCTCCACAATAACGCCAAAATCAGGCCTCCGCAAAGACTTAACGACGGAGCGAGACCACTGGTGGTGTAGTAGCCAATTTTCTCCCAGAAATCCGCTGAAACCATCAAGGCGCTCGTCCCAAAATTGAACTCTGTCAAATTGCTCGAAACCAAAAACCTCCCGATTGGATTCTCAGCCTTGACCGCGTCGGCGTAAGCGACCCAACTATACCCTAGTCCCAACAAAGGAAGTCCAAGCCCCACCGCCTCCATCAACCATCCGCGAAGACGGGACTGATAATCTCGCCAGTTTTGCCCCACATCGCGGATAAATAAAACGGCCCACGGCAAGCAAAAGACCGCCCAAGTCGTCGCTTTGACAAGAACTGCCAGCGAACCGGCGACCCAGACGAGGAGGAACCATTTCCAGGTCCGAGATCGGCGGTATTCACATATCCCCCACAAAAACCACGTCGCCAGGCTCCACGCCCAAGATTCGATCAATACTGTTCGCGAATAAAAAAGATAGATCGGAGATACCACTAAAGGACACAGTGCCAACGCACAGGCTCCGATCGAAAACCCGACCATCCGCAATAAATTAAACGCCGCGACCAGTCCGAAACAAAACCCTAGAGCGGAAACCATTCTTCCTGCTTCGGGAATGGGATCGCCGGTCAAGTCAATCCACGCCACCACCATGCCCTGATAGAGCGGAAACTCCATCGGAATTGACCAAGGTTTTCCAAGCACTGGGGTATCGTAGGCCAATTTAAACCCCGTTTCCTGCATCGCCTGAATACTCAGCCCCGTCTGGGCCTGACGAAACTCCTGCCCCGACAACGCGGACACATGCCATCCCGCATGCCCCAGCCATAGTGCCCCGGCCAAACAAAGCGTAAGCAGTGCCACTCCAACCGTATCCGATTTCTGAATCTTCAAATGCAAGCCGCCAAACTACAACTCGGACGCAAGAACGAAAGAACTAATCTTGAGGTAAAATCGCATAACCGCGTTGCTTTGTACCCAAGTTAACAAAGGCCCGCTCGATCAGTATAGACACTATTTCTCTCCGCCTCCGCACGTTCTTCCTTCAATCGAAAATCAAAAACCCGCCTATAATTCTCCGTCATGCGTGGGCCGTTTTTTACCGTAAGGCTGGCACTTTGAAGGGAGTCTTTCACGAGCTGCAGGCGAGTAGCCTGACACCCCTAACCGCTAGGGAGTTCGAGACGTCCGCAGTACGCTGGCTTCAAAATGGTACACCCGAAGGGAGTCGAACCCCTAACCTCTTGATTCGTAGTCAAGCACTCTATCCAGTTGAGCTACGGGTGCATGGAGGAACGTAGAAAAAGAGAACTTAGACCGGATAGCGCAAGCGCATATTTGAAGAATTCTCAATTCCACCTCAGTTTCCAGCTGATCCAGCACGCTTTGCGCTGGCATGATGAGGCGGAGGCAATTGACTCACACCCATGTCGGATTCGGCTGATTCTCCTCCTCGTTTGCTCTCGGACCGCCAACGTCGTCTCGCCGGGTTCGCCATAGGGTTCGTTTCGCTTGCGGTGATCATTTGGCTTCTCGGCGTCTCTTTTGCCTTGTTCGCCCAGTTCATCGGTCATTTTTCCGGCGTGCTCTGGCCGATCACCACCGCTGCAGTGGCCGCCCTTGTGCTCAAGCCAGCCGTCAGCCTGCTCGAAAATCGGTTTAAACTCAGTCGGGTGGCCTCGGTAGTAATACTTTATTCCTTGGTCGCATTGGCCTTCGGTGGATTTCTACTATTGATCATCCCCGCCATCGTGGAGCAGCTGCTCGATTTCACCGCCTTCCTGCCCATCGCTTGGCAACGCGCGAGCGAGTTCGTTCTCGCCCAATATCCGGCGTGGGTCGAAATCGCTCAACGTCACGCCGACAACGAAACGGTGAAATCCATTCTCACCTCCGTGACAGGCGAGATCCAAGGACTCCTCGAAAATGCGGTTCCGTCCCTGAAAGCGGCCGGTAGTGGCGCTCTCGGTATGTTTGGATTCGGCGCCAGTTTGGCTATCGTGCCGATCTACCTCTTCTTTTTCCTGCTCTCCCGGAGCGATCCGACCAGTAATCTGCACCAGCAGATTACATTTCTCAAAGAAGACGTTCGCACGGACGTGGTATTCCTCGTCCGCAACTTCATTGACATCGTGGTCTCATTTTTTCGCGGCCAACTCCTAATCGGATTGATAATGGGACTGTTGCTCACGGTAGGGTTCTGGGTAGTCGGACTAAAGTTCGCCCTGGTCCTGGGACTTACGCTCGGAATCCTGAATATCATTCCCTACCTCGGGACGATCGTAGGACTAAGCCTAACCTTGCCGCTGGCCTTCTTCCAAACGGACGGTGGCTGGGTTTTGGTCGCGCTGACATTGGCGGTCTTCATTCTGGTGCAGAACATTGAGGGCTGGCTGTTGACTCCGAAAATCATGGGCGAACGCACCGGACTCCATCCCGTTACCATAATTTTTGCCGTATTTTTCTGGGGGGCTGCTTTTGACGGGATACTGGGCATGATTTTGGCGATCCCGCTAACGGCGTTCTTCGTAACTGCTTGGCGATTGGCGCGGCAAAAATACTTCTCTGCCGTCTAGATGGCTTCTACTCCTGCAAAATGCGCAAATTGTGGTTCCGACATTCCCCGTCGGGCTCGCTCCTGCTCTGAATGCGGAGCCGATGAACGCACCGGATGGAGAGATAACGACATCTACGATGGGTTGGATCTACCGGAGGAATCCTGGGACGACACCGAATCTGCCGATTCTGCTCTTCCTCGCGAGATGCCCTGGTATTGGTGGCTGGCGGGGGTCGTCGCACTACTGGGGTTTCTTTTCATCGTATTGGGCCTCGATTGAATCGATGCGATGCAGTGGGAGATCCGCAGTCGCAATGGGATTTGGCTCCCGCAAATCGAGTGGCACCTCGACGCCCATCGCCCCGCACCGCGCTCAGTCATCACGCATGCTCATTTTGACCATATCGCCCGTCACGGGGAATCAATCTGCACTCCCGAGACAGCGGCTTTGATCGCAGCCCGGGGGGCCAAACCCGGGGAGACCGTAAAAACGCTAAAATTTGAGACGCCGCAAAAAATCACTCCGGCAGCGACGCTCACGCTCTTGCCAGCAGGTCACGTGCTGGGATCGGCACAGGCGTTGATTGAGCACGCCGAATTTGGCCGATTGCTCTACACGGGAGATTTCAAAACTCGCGCCTCGGGCACGGTCGAAACCTGCGCAACCCCTACGGCGGATGTGCTGATCATGGAAACGACCTTCGCCCGGCCTCACTATAGGTTCCCCCCAGTCGCGGAAACGATGGAACGCGTGATTACGTTTTGCCGGGATACTTTAGCGGCTGTAGAGATTCCAGTTCTACTCGGTTACAGCTTGGGACGCTGTCAGGAAATTCTGTTTCAGCTCAAAGAAGCCGTTCTCCCTATCATGCTACATCCCCAAGTCGAGACGGTCACCCGCTGCTACGAGGAGTTGGGCATCGCGTTCCCTGCCCATACTTCTCTGGCACCGATGCTTGCGGCGGGGCATGTCATTATCGCCCCCCACCAGGCCCTCAAGAGCGAGATGTTCAGCATGATCGAGCCACGGCGAACCGCGGTGCTTACCGGTTGGGCTCTGGATGACGCCGCCCGATATCGTCACGCCACGGATGCCACTTTCCCGCTATCCGACCACGCTGATTATCCAGAATTACTTGATTTCGTCGCCAAGGTAAACCCACAGCGAATTTACACGGTTCATGGCTTTGCCACGGAATTCGCCGCGACCTTGCGAGCTCAAGGTTGGGATGCCTGGGCGTTGGGCAAAAACAACCAATTAGAGCTCGGTTTATGAATTTTTACGCCACCAAGTGCGTCACTAACGGAACTCGCCACCCGTATCGGCTTTCGTAAACCTCGCCACCAGCCACCGCCCTCTTTTCCCGTGAACAAGCGCGTTTTCACTCATTTCCTCTTCCTCGTTATTTCGATGACCACGCTCTCGGCCGCCCCCCTGGCAATTAAACCCGGAGAGAAATTCACTTATCGTCTCAGTTGGGGTCCTTTTCGAAAGGCCGCCACGCTCGAGATCGCGGCCGACCAAGATCCCGCCTCACCAGAGGGTGTTACTCGCATAACCTCTCACACTGCCACCCAAGGTTTCATCCGCGCGCTCTATCGTTTCGATGGCTGGGGACAATTTCTCTATGAAGCCGAAAGTGGTCGTTTAAAGGAGGCCAAAGCTTGGACCGAGACCGGGAGTAAAACCACCAACGCGTCCATCGATCTGGACTACACCAAAATGGAGGCGAACTACGTCGATCATGTGCGCTCCGAAAAATCGATGTTACTCGAAATCCCACCGGAAGAACCTGCCGACTTTCTGACCACCCTTATTCAAACCCGGTCATGGGAAATCGGCGCGGACGCGGAGGCAAAAGTGTCCGTATTATTCGACGACGAATTTTATGAACTCATCATTACGGTCGCCCGGGAAGAAACACTCTCAACCAAATGGGGGGAAAAATCAGCCCTCGTCTTGATCCCCCGAATGGAAGGCGAGCCCAAGGGCATGTTTAAACGCGGTGGTGAAATAAAAATTTGGGTATCCAATGATGAACTACGTCTGCCCCTGCGTTTCGAAGTGAAGGTTGCTGTCGGTACGGCGATGGCGATTTTAACCGATCATCAGGAAAATGCAGATACCGACGACTTACGGGCTCGGGCAGTTCCGCCCTCATCCTAACCCTCCTCGTTCTCGAGCGATTGGCGGCTCATTCGGAATCCAGCACCCCTAAAATATCGGTTAAGTTTTAAGGCTTCTCCAACGCCCAAAATCTGCAATCCCTCGAGAAAGCCTGAATCTTTTCCGGCTCGGCACAGATCTCCGAACGCATCGCATCTTCTTTGAGCAACCATCTGGAAGCGATGATGTCTTCCGCCACCTCTTGCCGCGTTGGGATGTGAATGAACATTTCCCCGTGATCCGTTTCGGTTAAGCGATCACCGATTTCTAATAGTCTGCCATCCTGCTCCCCCGACTCCCAGCGTTCGGTCTCCTTTTCCCAAAATTTCCCGGGCGCACCAAACTCCCGATCATGGGTCGTCAGCACAGCTCTTCCACCGAGCCGAACTACGCGTCTCATTTCGGTCAATGCTTCACGCCTGGCACTTCGGCCGGGGATCTGCATGAGGCCATTAAACCCAAATATCACTCCGTCGAACGTATCGGATTCAAAACTCAGCCGCGTCGCATCCGCCACTCGCAAGGGAATCGCATACTCGAGTTTTCGAGCCAACAATCGAGCTGTCGCGATCATGGCTCGACTCAAATCCGTGCCAATGATACGGTGGAACCCCAGTTCCCACAGTCCGATCGAAATTCGCCCCGCACCACAGCCGAGCTCGAGAATTGTGTCAGTTTTTTGAAAAACTCGGGTAAGCACCAATTCCTCCGAACACCATAGTCCAATATCAATGGCCGCTGCTGCATAATGATCGACGACGGACTCCGTTGAAAACAGCGCTTTTACATCCTCGGCACTCACACTTTTCATAGGCGATTGATTCAGACCGCCCCTGGAAGGAAGGCGCGAGGGAAATTGTTTTTAAAATGGGACTTGCCTGCGACTGCCCAAAACATCTTGAATTGATCTTTTACACATGAAAGCGACCATCAAAACTCAAGGCCAGCAGTTCGCCGTAAGCGAGGGCGATATCCTGACCGTAGACCGCTATCCAAACACGGAAGCCGGTGCTACTGTTGAGATTACGGACGTTCTGTCTGCCGGCGAAGGCGCTGACTTCAAGTTCGGCACCCCCCAACTCGAGGGTGCGAAGGTCACCGCCAAAGTGCTCGAAAACAAGCGCGGTACCAAGGTCATCGTCTTCAAAAAGAAAAAGCGCAAGGGCTACCATAAGCAACGCGGACATCGCCAGGAGCTGTCGGTCATCAAGATCGAAACCATTAGCGCCTAACCCTCGCGGACCCAAATCAGGAGATAATTAGTCATGGCACATAAAAAAGGAGCAGGTTCTACAAGCAACGGTCGCGACAGCCATTCCAAACGCCTCGGCGTGAAGAAGTTTGGCGGTCAGAAAGTCATCGCTGGCAACATCATCATTCGCCAACGCGGCAGCAAGACCCGTCCCGGCAAGAATGTCGGCTGTGGTCGCGATTGGACCCTCTTCGCCCTCAAGCCGGGCGTAGTTGAGTTCGATAAAGCCCACCGTAGCGTGAGCGTCGTCGAGGCCGTTTAAGTAGCCCGACCTCTAAACAATTTCAAGCGCCGCACCTTCCGGGTGCGGCGCTTTTTGTTTTGCTGGAGCCAATGGTTCGCGGCTTGAGTAAACGAGTGGCCGATCAAGATCGACTCCAGCAACTCCGCGAACAAAAAACCGCCATTGCCAAACATCTGGCTTGGCTGGATCAAGAGATTGCCCGCGAGGACGACTCGGAGCCCCCCGCGTCACCTCGCCTTAAACTGGCTCGAAAAGCCTCGACCGAGGATTCCGAGCCGCAGGGGCCGATTCGGTGGGAGTCAGACAATCCCTCCCCCGGCGTGCACGCCGATCCAGAGGTGGTCTTGGAGGAGTGGACCGAAACGCAGCCGTCGGAACCCAGTTCCGGAATCTCCAAATCGGGCTGTTGGCTGATTTTCGCCGCACTTGCTCTGCTCGGTATCGCGAGTGTCGTCTTGATTGTCCTGACTCAATACTAGAAACCGCCCTCCCCGTCGAAACGGTCACTATCGGACGCGTTACTAGATCCGTCGCAAGCCTGATTAAATGTAACCGGCGCGCTCGGTGAGCACGCCCTACCTGCCACTTCACTGTATTCCGCTTGTAGGGCGTGTTTCGCCGAAACCGCCGCAACCCGATGAGGACTGCTGCCTCGTGCAGGATTCCAGCAGGTTGAAACCGGTGCGCTCGGCGAGCACGCCCTACCCTTTCTAAACCCAAACTGATCGCCCCTACCCTGTTGGTCGAAAATTTCTGTTACTGCCACGCCTGCCATACGGCGTCGGTGAATTTCATGTAGCGGAGTCCCGTCGCGAAATCGGTCCGGTTGACGGAAGCGCCTGTCCGGATCGAATTCACAAAGTCCTGTTCCACTGTCCAGCCGCCCTCGGGCAGCTTCGGATAACTCACTTCTGTTGTCGTGCCGTCGGGACGTGAGATCCCCATCAGGCCGCTACTCACGTCGTAGTCCAACACTCCCGTCGTGCCTTGGAGCTGATAACAACAGTTTGCGGCCTCCGTTGAGACACTGGATTGGGTCATTTCCAGTCGCGCCCCCCCCACCCCAGAGTCCCTGCACCGCCAACCGCTCCGGTATCTTAACGGTTTGTTCGGAACCCTCACGGTCCTTACGTCGAGAGGTGAAAATCTGGGCGTGAGCGAGAGCCACCTCCGCATCTCCACCCAGCCATCGCTGAATCGGTTCATAGCAAATGCCCAGCGCCATCGTATTGATACCATTGATACACTCGTCCATTCGCCAGGAAAGGGGTGCTTCGACATCAAGGGTGGAATCGTTGGCAACGTCCGACCGCACCTCGAGTAACGTCCCCAGATCCCCCTCGGCGATCAACCGGGCGATCGTGGTATCGGCCTGCAATGTCATCGGAGAAGGCACGATCTGCGCTACCAGCTGAGGGTGCGCAGCCTGCGCCTCCATCATGGTCTGCGCCGCCGCCAACGAATCCGCCATTCGGGCTTCCACCAAAACGTGTTTGCCGGCGGCCAAGGCGGCGCAGGTCATCTCAGCGTGAGTATTTGGCCACGTGCCGATACAGACCGCATCGATATCATCCGCCGCGACAATCTCTCGCCAGTCATCAGCAACGCGGTTGATCCCAAACTCCTCCGCAACCTTGCGTGAGGATGCTTCCGAGCGGTTGGCCACCGCACTCAGCTCAACACCATTGATCCACGCAAACCCGGGAAGATGCCTCAAACGGGTATTTCCGCCCGCACCGATAAATCCTACCCGTAGCCGATTCATGCCTTGTTCAGTTTACGACCGGATAGCTACCCAGCCATTTTACCATCGGACAGAATTTGGAGAGCTCCGTCAGAGCCTCCTGCATATTGGCATCCTGATAGTGTCCCGAAACATCCACGAAGAAATAGTAATCCCACGGTCGCTTCTTGCTAGGCCGGGATTCGATTTTGGAAAGATTGATGCCCCGCTGGCCCAGCGGCATCAGCATTTTCAACAATGCGCCGGAATGGGATGCGGCCTGATCTCCGAGGGAAATAATGAAACTGGACATATCGCGATCATTGCTGACCGAGCCTGCTGCCTTTTCCCCCAGCACGAAGAACCGCGTGGTATTGTCGGATTTGTCCTGAATATTGGAGTCAACAATCGGCATATCATAATGGTGGGCGGCCAACTCACCTGCGACAGCGGCGGCACCTTCTTCATCACGGGCAATTTCGACTGCGCGGGATGTGCTCGGAGCATCAATCAACTGGGCATGCGGCAGGTGCCGATGCAGCCAGTTGCGGCATTGCGCGAGCGCCTGATCTTTCGAATAGACCTTTGTAATCTTTTCGGGAGGAGAGTTGGAAATCAAATGATGGGTGATCTCCATATAAACCTGAGCTACGATCTTGAGGTCGCTTTCGACGAAACTATCGAGTGCTTCGCGCACGCTGCCTTCCGTCGAATTCTCAATGGGAATCACGGCGTAGTCGGCTTCGCCCTTTTCGACCGCGGTGAAGAGGTCGGCGATACTCGGAAGCGGCTCATAGCTGACACTGGCGCCAAACTTACGGATGGCAGCGGCGTGGGTGTTCGTCGCCTCCGGACCGAGATAAGCAATCGCGGTGGGCTTTTCCAACGCGATCGCGGCGGACATGATCTCGCGGTAGATCGCCTGCAACGCCTCGTCCTTGATGGGACCGTCGTTTAGGCCACAGACTTTGCGCAGAACCTTGTCTTCTCGTTCCGAGGCGTAAATCGAGCCTCCACTGCTTCGTTTGAGCTTACCGATTTCGGCGGCCAGATTGAGACGGGAGTTCAGCAAACGGACCAACTCGTGGTCGTGCTGATCAATTTGTTCGCGGATGGGTTCCAGTTCGTCGCTCATGACTTGGGTTCCTTGGGGTCAGATTCGTCTTCCGGTTCGTCACCAACCACGGTTTCCTCCGAGTCATCGTGGTTAGCCGCGGATTCACTCAGTCCCTCATCGGACTCGGCCACGGATTCATTCGAATCGATCGGTTCAAAATCGGTGGCGGTAGATTCTACCTCTTCACTCGGCTCGGATTGTTCTTGGTCGGTTGTTTCCGTGACTTCGATGTGGGCCTCATCCGTCAGCGGGGTTTCTCCCTCACTCTCTTCAAGCGGCAAGCCCATCTCGGCATCGCCGGGAGTTTGAGGGTTCATGGCGTCCACGAGCCATTCATCGATTTGACGCGGCGTCAGCACATCGGAGGCAGGCAATTCGACCAACGATTTAACCCCGACAAATTCCAGAAACTTGTCCGTCGTGCCGTATTGCAGCGGGCGACCGGGGAGTTCAGCGCGTCCGGTAATGTAAATTAGTTCTCGTTCGAGTAGTTTATTAAGACCCGCATCGGCCGATACCCCGCGCACCGCCTCGATTTCGCTGCGCGTGACAGGCTGACGGTAGGAGACCACCGCAAGCGTCTCCAGCGAGGCGGGAGTCAGGCGTGCCGGGCGGGGCTCATTGCGCAGGACCCGAACCCAAGGGGCATACTGAGGATTGGTGACAATGCGGTAACCCTTCGCCCCCTCATCGAGCAAGTAGACGTCATTCCCGGCCTCCAGCTCTTTCGAAACCTCCTCCATCGCGGAGCGGATCTCCGCCGCCGTGACGAGCTCGGGCACTTCGTCAGCACCGGGTGCAGAGGCGAGTTCCTCTCCCTCATCAGCCGCCGGAGACTTTGCTTCGCCTTCTTTTTCGGAATCAGCCGGAGCTTGGTGCTGCTCGTGGTAACGGGCGAAAACGTCTTGAACGTCCTTAACGGAGAGGGGCTGCCCCGAGGAAAATAGCAGTGCTTTGAGAACAGAAGGAAGATGGAAAGCCATACGAAAGGGAGGGTCGAATTTCGGGGTGACGCGCTAAGGGAAGCAACGACGAAAACGCCCCTTGCCCGTAGACGCTGCTTTTGCTCGTGTCGTTAACCTTACTCATGAGCTCCGATTCGACCTCTTCCCGCCCCCATTCCTCCGTCGTCGTCGACGGCAACGATCGCGCCCCTGCCCGCTCCATGTTGCGAGCCGTGGGATTCACCGACGACGATTTCAAAAAACCTCAGATCGCCGTCGCCTCGTCAGCCAGCGACATGACGCCCTGTAACGTGCACTTGGGCGAACTGAGTCAACACGCCCGCCAAGGCGTCGCCGAAGCCGGAGGCAAGCCCGTCTATTTCAACACCATCACGGTAACCGACGGTATCAGCATGGGCACCCAGGGCATGCGCTACAGCCTGGTATCCCGCGAGGTGATCGCTGATTCCATCGAAACCGCAACGGCGGCGGAGGGATTTGATGGGCTCGTCGCCATCGGCGGATGCGACAAAAACATGCCCGGTGCCATGATCGCGATCGCCCGGCTGAACCGCCCGGCTGTTTTCATCTACGGCGGCACAATTCTTCCCGGCTTCGCTCACTCCGATACCAAAAAAGAAAAACCCCTCGATATCGTCTCCATCTTCGAAGCGGTCGGAAAGCATGCCAAGGGCGAGTTGGACGATGCCGGCCTCAAGGAGGTCGAAGAATGCGCGATCCCCGGTCCCGGTTCCTGCGGCGGCATGTATACCGCCAACACCATGGCCAGTGCGATTGAGGCCTTGGGCATGAGTCTGCCCAACAGTAGCGCCCAGCTCGCAGTGAGTGACGCCAAACGCAAGGACTGCGAACGCGCCGGTGCGGCGGTTATGCGCATGCTGGAGGAAGGCGTTTGCCCCCGTGACATCATGACCCGTCAGGCCTTCGAAAACGCCATCACCGTCTGTATGGCGCTCGGTGGGTCGACAAACCTGATTCTGCACCTACTCGCTATCGCTCATTCCGCGGGAGTGCCTCTCTCCCTCGACGACTTCAAAGAGATCGGCGACCGCGTTCCGCTGCTGGGCGACCTCAAGCCTTTTGGTAAATACAACATGAGCCACCTCATCCGGGTGGGCGGCATTCGCCCCATGATGAAGATGTTGCTCAATCGCGGCATGCTCCATGGAGATTGCCTGACAGTCTCGGGAGAGACGATGGCTCAATCGCTCGCGGATGTGCAGCCCTACGGTGTCTATCCCACGGAGCAGGACATTATCCGCCCTTGGGACGATCCGATCAAACCGGAGACGCATTTGCGCGTGCTGCGGGGTAATCTCGCGCCGGAAGGAGCCATTGGTAAAATCACCGGTAAGGAGGGCGTTTATTTCAAAGGGACTGCCAAGATCTACGAAGGCGAAGAAGACGCCCTCCAAGGCATTCTGCGCGGCGACGTTGTCAAAGGTGACGTCGTTGTGATTCGCAATGAAGGCCCCGTCGGTGGCCCCGGAATGCGTGAAATGCTCTCCCCCACCAGTGCGGTCGCCGGTCGGGGTCTCATCAAAGACGTCGCGTTGATCACCGATGGTCGCTTCTCAGGGGGCAGTCACGGGTTCGATGTGGGTCACATCACTCCCGAAGCTGCCAATGGCGGCCCAATCGGCATCGTCCAAACCGGTGATCAAATCGAAATCGATGCCGTTAAAAATACGATCAGCCTCCTCATCCCGGACGACGAATACGCCAGCCGGATGGCTGCCTATACCCCTCCGCCCCCGCGTGAAACCCGCGGCGTGTTGGCCAAATACGCTGCGACCGTCGCCAGCGCCTCCGAAGGCGCGGTAACGGACATGTATCTGCAAAAATAGACCCCTCGGCAGTTTTTTAGCCGCGAAATCAGCTCTCGTGGCGCAATCTTCACCGATTGCGCCATTTTTTGTCTGCCCCTTGGCGCAGCGTTGGTTTTGCTGGCGAGATCATGTCTTGGGAACGCTTCAAGCAATATCACCACCCTTACCCTGAACTCGGGCTCTCGCTCGACCTGAGCCGCCTGCCGTTGCCGGAAGGTTACTTAGCGGAAAAGGAACCTGCCATCCAAGCTGCCTTCGCGGCCATGGCTGAACTCGAACGTGGCTCAATCGCCAATCCGGATGAAAATCGCATGGTGGGCCACTACTGGCTACGCAGTGCAGCTCTGGCGCCGACACCCGAACTACAAGCAGCGATCACCGACACGCTCAAGTCGCTCAAAACTTTCGCGGCCGACGTGCACAGCGGTGAGGTTTCCGGCCCCAAGGGCAAATTCACCCAATTGCTGGTGATCGGTATCGGTGGATCCGCTCTCGGCCCTCAATTCGTCAACCATGCCCTTGGTCAGCCCGCTTCCGACAAGATGGCGGTGCACTTCTTCGACAACACTGATCCGGATGGGATGGACTTTGTCTTGGGACAAATCGGCGAAAAACTACCCGAGACCCTCGCCGTGGTAATTTCCAAATCCGGTGGCACGGCCGAAACCCGCAATGGCATGCTCGAAGCCTCGGCGGCGTTCAAATCGGTTGGGCTCAATCCCGCCGAACACTTCGTTGCCGTCACCGGTGATGGTTCCAAGCTCGATCAAGTTGCTACCGCCGAGGGCTGGTTGGCTCGCTTCCCTATGTGGGATTGGGTGGGCGGACGCACTTCGGAACTCTGTGCAGTCGGGCTGTTACCCGCGGCCCTGCAAGGGATTGATATCGATGCTGTCCTGGATGGTGCGGCCGCCATGGATGAAGTGACGCGTAAAACCACCACGACGGAAAATCCTGCCGCGCTGCTCGCCCTCGCTTGGCATTTCGCCACCGACGGTAAAGGCAGCAAGGACATGGTTGTCCTACCTTACAAAGACCGCTTCCTGCTGTTCAGTCGTTATCTCCAACAATTGATCATGGAGTCACTCGGCAAAGAGTTGGATCTAGAGGGCAACGTTGTGAACCAAGGCATCGCGGTTTACGGCAACAAAGGCTCCACCGATCAGCACGCCTACGTTCAACAACTCCGGGAAGGCATTAACAATTTCTTCGTAACTTTCATTGAGGTTTTGAAAGATCGCGAAGGTGAGTCGATGCAGGTGGAAGATGGCGTCACCGCGGGCGATTTCCTGCAAGGATTCCTGCTCGGCACCCGTGACGCTCTAACCGAGAAGGACCGCTGGTCCGTCACCCTCACTGTGCCCGATGTCTCCGCGCGAACGCTCGGCATGTTGGTCGCCCTCTACGAACGCGTCGTCGGGCTCTACGCTTCCCTCGTCGGGATCAACGCTTATCACCAGCCCGGTGTCGAAGCGGGCAAGAAAGCCGCTGGCGGAGTTATCATCCTCAAGGGAAAACTCGAAACTGCGCTGGCCGCCGCAACCGGTCAGTCATTCACTGCCGAATCCTTGGCTCAACAGGTCGATGGCGACGCCGAATTGGCCTACAAAATCCTCGAGCATTTAGCCGCCAATGGGAAAATTTCCCGCACTGTCGGCGAACCTTGGTTCGAGACCTCCTACCACGTCTAGTCGCCGGGCCTCACGACAAATCTCACTTCACGACCGATGCGAAATCTCACGCTTATCCTCTGCACCCTTGCGTTGACTGGCGCGATCGCATCGGGCGTGATGTTTTTCGTCATCGGCAACACCAAACAGGAGTTGCATCACCGCTGGGAAAATACCCTCGCGGAGAAAGCGGCGATTGAAGCCCGATTGGCCGCGGCTGAGGAAAACAACGCCGAGCTCATCAGTCGCATCCGCAACTTGGATACCGATCTGGCGGCCCACAAACGGGAACTGACCGACCTCAAACTTGATGCCGATCAGCTACGGCAGACGCTCACTCTCGTCGAAGAGGAACGCGCCTCCGCGCTGGCTGCCAGCGAAGAACTGACCGCTCAACTTTCGGCGCAAAAAGCCGATCTGGCGCAGGCTTAAGAACAACTTGCCGCCAGTTTCTCGGCCGAACAGGTCGCGCGGTATCGCCAGCTTATTGCCGATTTACAGGCCCGGATCGCTCCGTTGGAGCAAAGATTAACTGAAAAAAAGGTTCTCCCGCATTGGTGGCTAGTCGCGGGAACCACACCCAAGTCATCAAAGTGAGGCCACGTAATACATTTGTAGTCATAAACTTTGGTGAATCGCATTCAGTTGCCCCCAACCAACGCATGCAGGTCAAAAGAGGAGAAAGTCCCTCGCTAACGTAGAAATTAGCTTAGTGAGGGAGCATTATTCCATTGCGCAGGTCTTACCTGAAACCCTCTCTGGCAGTATCCGAAAAGGCGATGCCGCCTCACTCATTCCCTGACACATGAAAGCCACCCTCCGCACTCTGCTCGCCCTCGCCGGAATCGCCGGCACGTTTATCTTCACCGGTTGCACCAGCGCAACCCAAGCCGACTCCCCGATTCCTTGGACCCGTCCCGCCAACTGGGAAGGCCAAGTTCCCGGTATGGGCACGGGCAAAGGCTCTGGAATCCGCTAAGTCGATTTTCCTCCATTTTTACTCGCAATCCGGTGCCTTCGTGCGCCGGATTTTTTTATGTCCACGGCGTCCGGCTCGAACCCCTCGTTTATCCCTCAACCGGGACATTTGTATGTGGTGGCCACGCCCATTGGAAACATGGGTGACCTCACGGATCGCGCGCGAGCCATCCTCGAAGCCGTCGATCTGGTCGCTTGTGAAGATACCCGCACCACGGGAGCCATGCTGACTCGACTGGGTCTGCGACGTGATTTGGTCGCTTACCACGACCACAACGAAACCGCCGCCGCCGAACGTCTCACCGAGGAAATTGCCTCCGGCAAATCAGTCGCGGTCGTTTGCGACGCGGGAACCCCCAGTCTGAGTGACCCTGGATTCCGACTAACCCGCGCTTGCCGCCGACGCGGGCTCCCCGTGGTTCCTGTCCCCGGAGCGAGTGCCCTCACCGCTGCGCTCAGCGCCTCGGGTCTTCCCATCAACGGGTTTCTCTATGTGGGGTTTCTGCCACCCAAGACCGCTGCCCGGCAGCGTTTTCTCACGAAGTATCAAGATTTCGATTATACCCTCGCGGTCTACGAAAGCTGCCACCGTATTGCAAAATTTTCGGCCAATATCATTACCGTCCTCGGAAATGATCGCGTGGTTTGTATTGCGAAGGAGATCACCAAACTGCACGAAACTTTCCTCGTCGGGCCCATCGGGGGCATTGACCGAAAGCTCAAGACCATGAGCCTGAAGGGCGAATTTGTCGTCCTCATCGCCCCCGCCTCTTTTACGTTATGAAACTTGCCCAACCCACCGTCGCTGCCATCGACATCGGTTCGAACACGATCAAAGCGCTCGTTGCCACCCGCAACGAACACGGCCTGCTGGAATCAGTCGAGCAACGCACCCTCGATTCGCGAATCAGCGAAGGCATCAGCGGATCCTCCATGCACCTCACCGACGACGCCATGGCGGAAGGCATCGAAGCCGTCGCGGAACTGATGGCCATGATCACACCGCACGAGCCGCAAAAGATCGGTATCGTTGCCACCAGCGCCGTCCGCGAAGCAAGTAACGGCAAGATCTTCGCGAACCGGGTGGAAGATGTTGCCGGAACGCCTTTGCAAGTGCTCAGTGGAGAGGAAGAAGCCCGCCTGATCGGACGAGGGTTACTCTGCGATCCCGCGATGACCAAGTGGAACGATTTTCACGTTTTTGATCTGGGCGGCGGCAGCCTCGAACTCCTCACATTTCGTAACCGCGAATTGAAACATGCGATCAGTCTGCAGCTGGGTTGCGTGCGGCTGACCGAGAAGTTCGTTAAGGATCGTGAAGCCGCCTTCTCCGCCGAGGACGCCGAGGCGATCCGGTCGCATGTGCGAAGGACCATCATCGATGCCGATATTGAGTTTTTAAGTGACGGGCCAGCTGCTGCATTCACCGGCGGATCTATAACGACTTCTCGGGCGATTTTGGCCGCGGCAAAAGATATTGGATTCAGCAAAACGTCCCCCCGAGTCACGGTGGAGTTGCTCGGGGCGATCATGAAAAAATTGGGGCGGCTGCCTCTGAGTGAACGGAAGGAAATCCCCGGTTTACCCGCACGACGGGCCGACGTCCTGCCCACGGCGCTTGCGACGATTTTGACTTTGGCTGAACAAGCAATTTTGACCGAGTTCCAGCACTCCCCCTTCAACCTGCGCTGGGGTTTGGCCGACTCACTCCTTTCGGAGTGATTCCAGCAAATCGCTGAAATCTTTCGGCAGGGTCGCCTGCATCGACATCGGCTCCGACGTGATCGGATGGGTAAAATCAAGTCGGTCGGCGTGAAGCATAACCCGATCGGTCGTGAAGTTGTCCTTCTCGTAGGATCGCCATCCGTAAGTCCGATCACCTACCAAGGAATGGCCGATCGATTTCATATGCACCCGAATCTGATGCGTGCGACCGGTGTGGATTTCGCAGCGAAACAAACTCGCTGGCACGGTGGGAAACTTCTCCATCAATGTCCAAACCGTCTTGGCTGAACGGCCGTCCTCGTCGATCGCCATGCGATGCCGATGACGTTTATCCCGAGCGATCGATTTATCGACCATTCCGCTCATCAGTCGCGGCAGGCCGCTGACAATGGCGAGATATTCCTTGTGCAAATCACGCTCGGCAAACTGCTCGGCCAATCCGCGGTGAGCGGCATCGGACTTCGCGACCACAATAACGCCCGTGGTATCGCGATCCAGACGATGCACAATGCCGGGGCGCTCCACTCCGCCGATACCACTCAGGCTGCCGGCGCAGTGATGAAGCAAAGCGTGAACCAAGGTGTCACCGCTCGTTCCTGCTCCGGGGTGAACCACCATTCCCGCCGCCTTGTTGATAACCAACAGATGTTCGTCCTCAAAAAGCACATCCAAGGGGATTGCCACCGGCGTAAGATCTGTCGGGGCGATCTCCGGAATTTTGTAGACCAACTCGTCTCCTTCATTCACCTCATCGCGTTTACTCATCGGCGTGCCGTTGCGCATCACCAGACCACTATCTAGCAGCCGCTGCCACGTGGCCCGACTATGCTCCGGGAAAGACGCCGCCAATGTTTTATCCGCGCGACTGCGGATAATTCCCGGCGGAACGATGAGAGTTTCAGACATGGGAAAATGCAGCGGTTACACGAGCGATCTCCGCGAGATGCATGTCGCGTTCCTGATCCGACACATCCGCAACTTCCCAACCTGAGCGGGCGATGGTGACCAATTCATCGTGGGAAAAATCGCCCTGTTCCGCCAAGGCGGCGTAGTCGTCGCTGACTTGATTGCCGAACACCAGCGGGTCGTCACTGCTAACGGTGCAGCGGACCCCGGCCTGCATCAGGCTGCGAAGCGGATGACTGGCGATATCGGGGAAAACTTGAAGTTTCACGTTGCTGATCGGACAGACGTCAAACGTCACATCATGATCAGCCGCAAGCTTCACCACCTCCCGATCTTCGATCGCGCGGACCCCGTGTTGAATACGTTTCACACCGAGTTGTTCGATCGCCTCCCGCACGCGGTGTGCTCCGTCAAATTCACCCGCATGGCATTTGGTAATTTTACCCGCGTCACGCAATCGCCGCCAAACCGGCGCAGTCCATGATTCGGTGGGAACGCGCTCGTAGCCGTGGAGATCAACTCCGGCCAGTTCGTCCCAGTTGGCCAAATCATCGATCACGGGTTTTACCGGACCATCATAATTACTGCGTAACATACCGGCGAAAATGCGCACCTCGAGTCCGGGAGGCACGGCGGCACGTATAGCCGAGACAATTTCCTGGCCGGAGAAATCAACGAACTCTACGATTCCCAGATGAAAACTGGTTTCCAAGTAGCGAACATTTTGCTCCACGTGGCGGGCGAAGGAAACGCGGGCCGCCTCGTAATAGCGCTCGGGCGAGGAAAACCAAGGCAAGGCATGCCCCAATAAGGTGTCGTCGAATTTCTGAAAACTCTCGAAACGATGCTCCGGACGACGCCAGACGGGATCGGCCGGGTATTTGGCTGGGTCCCAGTCGTGCAGCAGCTCGTAGGCGAGCGAACCTTCGAGGTGAAGATGCGTTTCCGTTTTCGGCAGCGCACGAATAAATCCGCGCGAGGAAATGTGGGATGGAGCCGCCAAAGAAGTGCTTATTTCTTCGAGCCGAGCAGATAGGCCGGATTCAGTTTATGCAGCGATTTCGGCACAAACATGCCGTCTTTGCGCACCAACTTGCCGTCGAAGTAGATTTCGCCACCGCCATATTCCGGCCGTTGAATGCAAACCATGTCCCAGTGCACCTGGGAATTATTACCGTTGCTGTAGTCAGCGTAGGCCTGCCCCGGAGTGAAGTGGAAGGAGCCGGCGATCTTCTCGTCGAAAAGAATGTCCCGCATGGGCTCGAGAATGTGAGGGTTAAATCCAAGGGCAAATTCACCGATGTAACGGCCCCCCAGATCACTGTCCAAAATCTGATTAAGTCGCTTGGTGGACTTTGGAGAATCCGCCGTGGCGTGAACCACCTTTCCCTGTTTGAACTCGAGCCGGATGTTATCAAACGACGAGCCGAGATAAACCGTCGGCGCATTGTATTGCAGCACACCTTCAACACTGGTCTTCACCGGACAGGAAAACACTTCACCGTCGGGGATATTGCGATCGCCCCCACACGGGCAGGCACCGATGCCTTTGATCGAGAATTTCAGATCCGTACCCGGTCCCTTGATGTGAACCTGATCCGTCTTCTCCATCAGCTTCTGGAGTGTGCGCATCCCGGGGATCATTCGCGCGTAGTCGAGTGTGCAGACGCGGAAGTAGAAATCCTCGAATGCATCGGTGCTCATGGAAGCTTGTTGGGCCATCGCGGCAGTCGGCCAACGCAGCACGACCCACTTGGTTTTGTTCACCCGATGATTGAGCACCGGTTTCATCGACTTCGCCATTTCCTGCACCTTTTTGGCGGGAACGTCGGAGGTCTCGAAAATATTATCCGAACCGCGCAGCGCGATGTAGGCATCCATGTTCTGCATACGTTTTAATTCCACTGCGGAATGGGGATCGCATTCGCCGGGTTTACTATTGAGCAGGAGTTCACGTATCACCCGGGCCTTGTTGAGATTCACGTAGGGCGTAGCGCCACGGGCGCGGGCGGCCCGCACCAGCGCAACCACGATTTCGTCCGGCACATCGAAGGCATCGATGAGAACGCGCTCGCCGCGTTTCAGCTTGGTGGAAAATCCGGTGAGGCCTTTGGCCAGATCGTGGAAACGGGAATCAATTAACATGCCCGAATCTATCACGCGCTTCGCGCGAGTTTCCAAGTATCAAGTAACATGTATCAAGAATTCAGCTCCATCTGGATGAGTTCCGACAGGTCAGTCATTCAGTTCGATCCGGAGATTTGTGATCCAATCGAAGCCCTGCCCGGCAGTTGCCCAAAACCACGCCATTCACTACGAGCGTGTCTCGGCGAAACAGAGACGCCCCACGGCTTCGTCGAAATCGGCGGCTCCGTTGATGATATCGATTTCCAGCCGCAGGTAGTAAATCGGGACCGGACAGGGAATCCCCTGATCGATCCGCACCGCGTCCTTCTCGGTGGTCACGATGAAATCGACTTTGTGTTTTATACTCTCAGAAAAGATATCCACGAAATCCGCTGGCTCGAATCGATAGTGGTCGAGGTAGCGCCGGGTGAAGGCGATGTCTCCGCCCAGATCTCGAATGAACTTCTCGAAGCTCTCTGGAGTAGCGATTCCGCTAAATGCCCCTACCCGTTTGCCTTGCAGAAACTCCAAGGGCTGGCGGGTTTCGTCGGTTTCAGGCGGTTCGCCGAGAATTTGTAGATACTGGGGCTGGTGGATGCATTCGATGACGTCGACGCCCGGATTGTGTTTTTGAATGAGATCTTCGAGCTCCTCATCCCGTTCGTCGTTGCTCTTGGTCAAAAACACATAGCTGGCCCGTTTTAAGTGCGAAATCGGCTCCCGTAGAATTCCCCGAGGCAAGGTAAAGCCGTTGCCAAACGGATTGGTTTTATCGACCAGCAACAAATTCAGTCGTCCTTTTAAGGGAAGATACTGAAACCCATCATCGAGGATCAGCGTATCACAACCGAATTTCTTAATGGCATAGGTCCCGGCGTTCACCCGGTTTTTGTCCACGAGCACGATGACACCCGGCAAATTCCGAGCCAGCATGTAGGGTTCGTCGCCCGCTTCTTCGCTATCGAGCAAAACATCTTTGCCGTCCGAAACGATCCTCGGCGGCGGCTCGGCGGTATGCGTCAGCCAATACCACCACTTCTTCCACATGGGCGGGGCCTTACTCTTGTAGCCTCGGCTGAGGATGGCGACACAACGGCCCTGATCATGGAGTGCGCGGGCGAATTTCTCCACCACCGGGGTCTTTCCCGTGCCGCCCACCGTGAGATTCCCCACCACCACCACCAAACAGCCGAGAGGCTGGTCATGCAGAATCCGTTTCCGATAGAGGAGCCAACGGAGCTTCACCAATCCCTTGAAAAGATAGGAAAGCGCCTGCAGAAACCCGGCAAAAATTACCGCCGGCAGATCGTCCCGGCGCCCGTAAACCACATCGATGGCAAATTGCTCAAAGGCGGTGAGCTTTTGTTTTAGCCAAGGGCTGGACATGGGATTTGGGACAATAGGCGGTTGACGATGCCCAACCGAAAACGCTTTGTTCGCGATTCTCCATCTCTTTCGCCACGTCCGCATGCAACTCAATCTCCTCAAGTCCAAGATCCACCGGGCCGAAGTGACCGATCTCTCGTTACACTACGAGGGTTCCCTCGCGATCGACTCCGAGTTCATGGACATCGTGAGGTTGCGGGAGTATGAGAGGATTCTCGTGGGCAATATGGCCAACGGCGAACGTTTCGGGACCTACGCAATCAAAGCGCCTGCAGGATCGAAAACCATCTCTCTCAACGGCGCTACCGCCCACCTCGGCAGCAAAGGTGACCTGTTAACGATCATGTGTTTCGCCCGATTCGAGGCCGCTGAAGCCGAGAATTGGGAACCAAAGGTCCTGCTTCTCGGGAACGCCAATACCAACATCATCAAGCGGCCCGCCGCCTGACCCTACTACTTTTATGAGCTACAAACTGTTCATTCCCGGCCCGATCGCCATCTCTGACAAAACCAAGCAGGCTCTCACGTCTGCTCCGATCGGTCATCGCAGCCCCGATTTCGTAGCTCTCTACGAATCGGTTCAACCCGGCCTGAAGGAACTCTTCCAGACCGCGGATCCGGTTTTCCTCTCTACCTCCAGTGCTTGGGGCATCATGGAAGGCGCTTTGCGCAACGTATGCACCAAGAAGGTGCTGAACTGCATGAACGGCGCGTTTTCCGACAAGTGGCATGACGTCGCCAACCGTAATGGCATACCCGCAACCGCCCTGAAATTTGATTGGGGTCAACCTGTCGACCCGGAGGCCGTTCGCGCCGAACTCGCTACCGGTGCCTACGACGCGATCACCCTCATCCACAACGAGACGTCCTGCGGCTGCATGAGCGATCTCGATGCCTTCATGGCCGTGATCCGCGAGTTCCCGGAAGTCATATCGCTGGTCGATACGGTCAGTTCCTTCAGCGCGGTGCCCATCGCCAAGGATGCCCTCGGCATCGATATCATGATCACCGGTTCGCAGAAGGCCCTCGCTCTGCCCCCCGGTCTCTCACTGTGCGGTGTTTCCAAGCGTGCTCTCGAGCGGGCCAAGGCGGTTTCCAACCGCGGATATTATTTCGATCTACTTGAGTTCTTAAAGAACCATGAGAAAGGCATGACGCCGAGCACCCCGAATATCCCACACATCTACGCCTTGCGCTCCAAGCTGGAGGACATCAACGCGGAGGGCATCGCAAACCGGCACGCCCGCCACGCCCGGCTCAATGCCAAAGTGCGCTCGACGATCAAGGCTCAGGGCTTCGAGCTCTTCCCACCTGAAACCGCCGGATCGCTGTCCCTTAACTGTTTTGCCAACACCCGTAATTTGAACCTCGGAGCCCTCAACAAGACCCTCAAGGCCGAGCACGCCCTCGTGATCGATGGCGGATACGGTAAGATCAAAGGTAAGACCTTCCGCATATCAAATATGGGTGACGAAACCGACGAAACCATAGCAGAAATGCTCGATGCCGTCGTTTCGGTCATGGCCAAAACACCCGTCAATAACGACTAATTTAGCGCACGAATTGACATTTCTTTTTCGGGCGGACTTTAGTCCGCCTTTTTTTACCCCGAAAGATAACCTTGATTTTTAGATAACCCCTTGGTTACCCGTCCCTTTTTTATCTGCTCCTTATGAAGTCTCTTATTATTGCCGAGAAACCCAGTGTGGCCACCGATTTGGCCAAGGCCCTCAGCCGCGTTCCTAAAAAAGGCGACGTGTATGAGAACGACACTTATGTCATCTCCGCCGCCGTCGGTCACGTCGTGGAACTCGAGATGCCCGAGGATATTGATAAGAAAAAATACGGTTACTGGCGGCTGCAAACCCTGCCGATCGTGCCTAAAAAGTTTGGCCTTAAACCGATCAAGTCTTCCGAGGACAAACTCAAGATCCTCAAAAAGCAGCTTAAGCGGAAGGATATCGATCAGGTTATAAATGCCTGTGATGCCGGTCGCGAGGGTGAACTGATTTTCGCCTACCTCTACCAACTCACTAAATCCAAGTTGCCCGTGAAACGCGCTTGGATGCAGACCATGACCGCCGGCGGAATCCGCACGGCTTTTGAGAAGCTGCGGGACGGCGAGCAAATGAGCGGTCTGGCCGACGCAGCACGTTGCCGTTCCGAAAGCGATTGGCTGATCGGCATCAACGGCACTCGGGCACTGACCAAACGTATGTTCGGATCCCGGGCAGGTAACGTTGCTTCCGTGGGTCGCGTGCAGACCCCCACGCTCGCCATCTTGGTGGCCCGTGAACTCGAAATCCGCAATTTTGAGTCCCGTGATTTCTGGCGCATAACCTCCCAATTCGACGTCGCCTCCGGCGCCTATGAGGGCGTCTACCAACGTCCGGATTTCAGCAAAGCCGATCAACACGACCGGATTGATCGCCTCTGGGACGAGTCCGCAGCCAAAGCGGTCGTCGCGTCCTGCGCCGGAAACCCTCCCGCCGAAGTCAGCGAAGAAAAGAAAGCGACCAAACAAATCGCACCCCGCCTCTACGATCTGACCACGCTTCAGCGCGAGGCCAACAACCGCTTCGGCATCTCCGCCCGCCGCACCCTGCAGATCGCTCAGGCCCTTTACGAGCGCCACAAGGTAATCACCTATCCGCGAACCGATTCCCGAGCACTCCCCGAGGATTATATTCCAACTTGTCAGGAAACGCTGCAAAGCCTGACCGGTGAATTGGAAGAGCACGCGAGCAAACTGCTGAACTCAGGTTGGCTGAAACACAACAAGCGGATCTTCAACAACACTCAGATTTCCGATCACTTCGCAATCATCCCCACCACCACGTCTCCCGCCAAACTGGGCGATTGGGAATCCAAGGTCTACGGCATGATTGCCCGACGTTTCGTCGCCGCGTTCTACCCGCATGCCGAATTCGATGTGAGCACGCGAATCTCCACGGTTGCGGGCGAACACAAATTTAAAACCGAGGGCAAGATTTTGACCTCCGCCGGCTGGCTGGCCGTCTACGGCCGAGATCCCGCCGACGCCGCAGTAGCCAACCCCGGCAACAGCAAGGACAAGACACTTCCTGCCGTCGCCGATGGCGAAAACGCTGCCACCCGCGAGACGACACTTCACGCCGAGCAAACTAAGCCGCCCGCCCGCTACTCGGAAGCCACCCTGCTCTCCGCAATGGAAACGGCGGGTAAACTCGTTGATTCCGATGAACTGGCCGACGCGATGAAGGACCGTGGCCTCGGCACTCCGGCGACCCGAGCCGATACCATCGACGGCCTGATCAACCAAAAGTATCTCGAACGCAACGAACGCGAACTCCAGCCCACCGCCAAGGCGGAACAGTTGATGGAGTTTCTGCATGCCGTTGAAGCCGACGCGCTCACCAAGCCGGACATGACTGGCGAATGGGAATTCAAACTGCGCGAAATGGAGTTCGGCCGCTACGAACGTCCCGCGTTCATGGCCGAGATCATCAAGGAAACCGAAGGTATCGTCAATCGCACGAAGAACTTCGATGAGGAAGCTGGCGAGAAACGCGTCACCGACATTCTCTCTCCAACCGATAATGAGCCGATGACAGAAACGCTCCGAGCCTATCGCTCGGCCGACGGTATGCTCACGGTTTACAAGGTCACCAGTGGCCGCCGGATGGAGGAGGAAGAGATCCGCGAGCTCGTCACCAAGGGCGAAATCGGCCCCATCGATGGATTCGTCTCCGCTCGTTCCGGCAAGCACTTCCCCGCCAAGCTGAAGTTGGCTGAAGCCGACGACAAAGGTATCCGCAAAGTCTCCCTAGACTTCGGCCAGGACGATGAGGATCTCGGAGCCTTGGAACCATTTTGGACCGATCCCAAGACCGGTGAGGAACTCTGCGAAGACTCCACCAACTACGTGCTGCGCAAAAAAGATGGCGGCGACTACAAGCGGACGTTCCGGGTGGGACGTCTGATGTGTCAAAAGGAAGTGACCCGCAAGCAGGCCGTGCAAATGATGGAGACTGGCAAATCCGAGTTAATCAAAGGATTCATCTCCAAACGAGGCCGGCTCTTTGACGCGTTCCTGCTGAAAAGTGGAAATCGCGTGCGCTGGGAATTCCCTCCGCGCGAAGCAAAGCCCGGTGCTAAGAAGCGCGAACCAAAGAAATTTGACGCCAAAAAATCGACCTTGATCGGTCCGGCGGCACAGCACGGGGAAGAAGCTCAACTCTTCGAAACCAAAACGTCCTGGATCGTGACCAAACCCTCGGGCACGGAAAACGAGCCCCGGATCGTGTTTGAACTCAAAAAGAAACTCTGTGAACGCGAAATTCAGCGCGACGAGGCCACCGCCTTGATGAGCGAAGGCCGCACAGCCCTGCTGGAAGACTTCGTTTCCAAACGCGGATCGAAATTCAACGCACATCTGGTCCTCTCCAAAACCAAGACCAAAGCCGACTTTGAGTTTCCGCCGAGGTAGGCGAAAACAGGGTGAATAGCGTGGAGGCAGGACTGTCGGGCCTAAAACCTGACCCACACCTTCAGAGACTGGTCGGGAGCAATCCGATAAACAGACGGCGACCCAATGGAGTCTGTCGGAAGTAACAAGCAGCAGGCATCAAGAAACCAGCCACGGAGCCGTCTGAGCCCTCCAAACCACAAAAATCCGCAATCCAGTTGAAACCTTCTGTGTTGGGATTCGTCTTAGGTATCATGTCCCAACCCCGACTTGCTGCGATTGCTATCCTTGGATTGACCACCGTCACTGCGGCGGGCCTCGCTTATCAACAGTTTAAACGCGCCGAACAATTGGCCGCGGAGTTGGCCCAAAGTCAGGTCGAGTTGCCCACCGGAACCGAGCGTGCATCGGCTCGCCCCGTCATCGCCGAAGTCGTTGAAAAAGAATCAGTAGTAGAAGCGGCCGAAGCTGAGATCTCGGAAGAACCCGCCGAAGAAGAACGCGAAGAGCGTCGCCGGGACGATCGAGGCAACCGGGGACGCAATGATATCGGGAACCGCATCGCTGAGATGATGAACGATCCCGAGTATGCGGAAGCCTTTAAGCTCCAACAGGTTTCTCGATTGGATCGTGCGTATGCCGATCTGTTTGCCCAACTAAACCTCCCTCCCGCCACCCTTTCCAAGCTTCAGGATCTGTTGGTCGAGAAACAGAATTCCACGCGGGACGTTTTCATGGCCGCCCGCGAGGAAGGGTTTAACGGTCGCGAGGATCGCGATTCGATTCGCGCTCTCATGGAAGCCACTCAAGCGGAAATTGATGCGGATATCCGGGCAACAATCGGTGACGCTAACTTCGATACTCTCCAAGCCTATGAGGATTCAGATCGCCAAAGGGCGATGGTGGATCAACTGGAATCACGTCTCAGTTACTCCAGCGCTCCCCTCAACACGAGTCAGGCCCAAGCGCTCACGGCTATTCTATCAGAGACCGGCTCGGTCCAAGGTCGCGGCGGACGCGGTGGAGATTCACCCTTCGGTGGTGGCGGAGGCGGCGGTGTAACCATCACCGACGAAACCATCTCGCGCGCCCAAGGCGTGCTTTCGGGTTCACAACTCTCCGCGTTGCAGTCTCTGCAGGCTGAGCAAGAAGCGGCCCAAATGCTCACGAGCGCGATGCGGGAAGCGACCCAAGGTAGAGGCCAACGTAACTCTAACGACTCGTCAGCAACGGCTTCCGGTCCTCGAGGTGGCGGCGGAGGTTGAGTCCAGAGTCCCTCCCGAACCCGTTCCGGCGACGTTCAGCTGAACCGATATACCAAAAACGGCCCGGTTTCTGCTAAAAACCCCTTGCCCGACGAATCCTTCGCTCGGTAAGTTTGCCACTCGGTGTTTCCACACCACACCCTGCTAGAACCATGATCGTAACCACTGCTCAGCTCTTCAAACACGCTTACGGCAAATACGCCGTTGGAGCTTTCAACATCAACAATGCCGAACAGGCGATGGGGCTCTTCCAAGGAGCCGTCGACTCGAAGTCGCCGTTCATCATTCAACTTTCGAAGGGTGCGCGCAAATACACTGACAAACGCATGCTCGAGGCGATTATCCGCGCCTCTTCCGAGATCTACCCGGACGCGATTTTCTCGGTTCACCTCGATCACGGTGACGAAGAGACCTGCTATGACTGTATCGACTCTGGCTTCTTCAGCTCGGTCATGATAGACGCTTCCCACGATCCGTTCGAAGAGAACGTGGCGATCACCAAGCGCGTCGTTGACCGCGCCCACGCTCAAGGCATCTCCGTCGAGGCTGAACTCGGCATGCTCGGTGGAGTAGAAGAGGATATCGTCGTCGAAGAAGGCAACGCCTGCTTGACCGATCCCGCCGAGGCGGAGGAGTTCGTCAAGCTCACCGGCTGTGATTCCCTCGCCTGCGCCATCGGCACCAGCCACGGCGCCTTCAAATTCAAGGGTCGTCAATCTCTCCACTTCGATGTGCTCGACAGGATCAAGGACCGGCTCCCCGGCTTCCCGCTCGTCATGCACGGTTCGTCTTCTGTTCCTCAGGATGAGGTCGCGCGTATCAACGCCGCGGGTGGTGAAATCGCCGGCTCCATGGGTGTCGATGTGAACGAATACCTCCCCGCCGCCAAGAAGGGCGTCACCAAGGTGAACATCGATACTGACGGCCGTCTGGTCTGGACCCGCGTCCACCGCGAGTTCTTCCACCAGCATCCTGAGAAGTTCGATTTCCGTCCCCCCGGAACGATCTTTATCGCGGAATACGCGAAGTTCATCGCGAGCCGCAATGAGCTCCTCGGCTCGGCCGGCCAATTGGACGACCTGCGCGCGTCCCTCTGATCGAATTCGCGATCTCATTTTCAAACCGCCCTCATGCAGGGCGGTTTTTTTGTGTCTTAGAGCATTTTAAATACAACTATATCCGCAATGGGCAAACCAATGCAGTGCATCTTCTGGGGTGACTGACCGCAGAGCCTCGCCAATGGCAGTTTGGAGCTGTTCGCGCGTGCGCGCTTCGACCGCGCGTAGCCGTGCTTTGACCTTGCTCCACATAAGTTCGATGGGATTGAGGTCTGGAGAGTATGCGGGCAGGAACCGTGGTTGCGCTCCACAGGCTTTGATCAGTTCGAGAGTGGCGGAGTTTTTGTGAGCGCCGAGGTTGTCCATGATGACAATGTCGCCGGGTCGCAGGGAGGGAATGAGGATTTCGCGCACATAGGCTTGGAACACTGCGGTATGGGTTGCCCCTTCAATGGTCATACAAGCGGTGGTCCCGTCCATGCGCACCGAAGAGATCATGGTGGTGGTGTGCCAATGGCCATGCGGGCAGGCCGCCAGGAGGCGCTCACCCCGCGGAGCGCGCCCGCACAACCGCGTCATGTTGGTCTTCGCCGCCGATTCGTCGATGAAGACCAGTCGAGCCCGCTTTGGCCGCTGATCCACTTGCGCCGCGCTTTTACGATGTCCGGTCGGTTCTGCTCGACCGCGCGGAGCGTCTTTTTTCCATGTCCACCAGCACGTAGTGGATGGCCGGCAGGGTGCACTCCAGCCCCGCCTTGCGGCGCAATTGCTCGAGGGTCAGATCTGGTTGTGCCCTCACCAGCTCCTTCAACCTGCTGCGGTGCGACTCCAGAATCTTGGGTTTGCGGCCACTGAAGCGGTGCCGCGGAGCAATCTCGCCGGTGCACCGCCGCTGCGGGAGTAACTTTTTGACCCTGCCCAAGGAGACCGCGAAACGCTTGGCGATCTCATCCTGGGTGCCCTGCTTGCGGTCGTAAGCGCTCACGATGCGCTGTCTCAAATCCATCGATAGGGTTGCCATGAGTCCGCGCTGGACGACTCCAGATAAAATGACTACAGTTTAATTTAAAATGCTCTGGCCTTCGAGTTACATGATTCGCTTGATGCCAGATGATGGTCTGCTGCAGAAGCTGAACCACGCCAACATCAAGAATCTCGATTCTATTTTTGTCGGCAAGGTATCGATCGATAAAAAGATGGTTTACAGCATCCCTTACATGACGGGCGCCACTGGCCTCGCCTACCGCAAAGACGAGATGAAAGACTTCGAGGCCAGTTGGAGGATCTTCGAACGGGAGGATCTCGCGGGACGAATGACCTTGCTCGATGATCCGCGCGAAGTGCTCGGATCAGCCCTCAAGGTGCTGGGCCACAGCTTAAACACCGCCGATCACGTCGCGATCAAAGAAGCCGCCGATCTTGTAATCAAGTGGAAAAACCTGCGAGAACCGCAAATCCGGCCGGGATCCAACTCATGATCAGGCGAAGTCCTTCAATCGTCTCAGGTGATTGATCCTGGTTGGCTACAAATCCGAAATAGTTTGGCAGCAGCAGAGCCATCGCAGGACCGATGGACCAACCTATCTTCCGGGAGAATGTGCCCGCGGAGAAAAGTAGTCCCAGCGACCGCGTTTCAGCTTCCAGTGGCCCCAGTCAGCCGTATCCGCGATCATCGACCAAAAGAGCGGCATGAGCGGAGCGGAGATGCTGGCACTCAAGAATTGATGTCCGATGATCAAGGGGAGGTTGTCCGCCGGCACGAAATAGAACGATGCAATCAAAGCGGCCGAAACAAAATTGATGTTGATGAAGGCCCGTCGTTTACCGCCGAGGAATTCAGCGATCTGCTTCGTGAACAGGACTCCGACAATTTGCACAATGTTACTGGTCAGGTGAAAATACCCCCCCACTCCGTATTGCCCGATACATACTTGAAATAGTGAATCATAGCACCGCCTCGCACCGTTATCCAAATGATTGTGAGAACACTAACCACAATCATGGCCACCCACGGTCCGTTTTTGACGAGAGCCTTGAGGTCAGCCCACACATTCTTCCGCTGAGTCGGCGGAGTCTTCACCCGTTCACGCGAAGTTTTGAAGGTTATGAAGAATGAAATCGCTGCGAGGACGGCGTAAATCGAGACAGCCAACGTGAACCCCAGCCGTTCATTGCCGCCACCCAGAATTTTCACCAACCAAAGGATCGTCCCCCACCGCCACGCCGGTGAAGGCACCAACGAACCTGAATGACGAAAGCACTGTGCGTTCTTCCGATTTGGCGGACATCACTCCCATCAATGCCGAGTAGGGAATATTGATCATGGTGTAGACCATAGTCAGCGCCGTATACGTCACGTAAGCGTAGATCAGGCGGCCGGAATCGCTGAGATCGAAAGCGGTGAACGTCAGCACGCCGATGATCATATACGGCGGGATCATCCACAGGAGCCAGGGACGAAATCGACCCATCTTCGAATTCGTGCGATCGGCGATCATGCCCATGATCGGATCGTTGATCCAATCCCACGTCCGGGTGAAAAAAATCATCGCGGCCGCCGCCGTGGCTCCGATCACCATCACGTCCGTGTAGTAATACGTGAGGAAATTCATGAAGATCCCGAAGTAGAGACACGACGCGAAGTCCCCGAAGGCATAGCCCACCTTCTCGGACATCTTCAGTTTGGCGGAAGGATCAAGATCAGATACGGCGGCGGAGGCGTCTTTACTCATGGGATATTAAGAAAGGGTAAATTGCCCGGTCGGGTGAACAACGGGTGAGTCAATGAAATGGAGTCGCAATTGACTCAATAGGGGATCAGAGGAAAAGAGGGGTGAAGCTGGAACTAGCCAGCATCTGAACGGTGACATCGACCCGATCCCGCGCAATCCGGAAACCCGCTGGATACTCAACCCTGTTGTTTTCTGTTCACCAACCCCGACATCGAACCAAAGCGAAGGACCCAGCGCGCCCTACCACCCACCGAAACGGTTCTTCAACTCCAACACAAATAGACCCACAAACAGGAGTAAAGAGCCTCCCAATCCCAAGTTGGTCCAAATCGAGTTGCGCAAATCGCCCACCCATTCGCGCCGGTTGTTAATCACCAACAAAGTGCCGGCGAGCAACGGCATAAAAAACGCACCCGCCACAGCATAGAGCATCACGACGAGAAGCGGACGATCCATCATCTGCAATATCAGCGGAAAGACGGCGAGATACGCCAAGAAGTAAGCATAGCTCTTTGATTTAATCGGCGAAGTATCGCTCGCCGTTCCCAATTTCCGATATTTCCACCAATCCTCAAACAAGTAGGAAACGCCCTGCCAAACCCCCAACAGAGATGTGAATACGGCGCACCGGAATCCACCGAGAAACATCATCTTGCCAAAGGACCCCAGCTTGCTGCCGAGTTCTTCGCTTAACGCCACCACCAAAGCCGAACCTGAGGCGTCTCGAGGTTCCGCCCCGGCAGCTCTATGATTACCATCGCCACTCCAAACGCAGCGGTGGGGTCGTAAGCCACCAACAGATCCCAGCGTGCTACACCGTGAAACGATTTCCCCTGCCAGCCTTTTTCTTTCAACCAATAGCCATAACACAGCAATGTTGCACTGCCACCGATGCCGCCCATGAGACCCAAGCTGATCAAGAGCGCTCCCGGGGGTATTTTTCAGCACCACCAAGCCTGCCAAAACAGCTGGCCAACTTTGCACCAAGGCAATCCCGCAGCCGATCACGAAGACAAACATCAGGCTGACCAAGATCTGCATCACCTTTTCAAAAATCTTATAGCGGCCCACCGTGACGATCGACCAACCCAAGATGGCGTGAATCACCGCCCAGATTCCCACCGGACCGGGTGCCTCCGGCCAGAGTGCCTTCAGGGCCACCCTGCAGGCTGAACCCAATGCTCCTCTCACCAGAAATCCCCAAATAATAAGATAAGCGCCAAAATACCAAACGGTGCAGCCGCGTGGCCCAGGCGACAATCACACTTTCACCGGTTGCCAGATGCCATCGCGCGATGCCCTCGTTGAGCAGCCATTTGCACAAGGCTACCACCACGACCACCCACAACAGCGCCAAACCGAACTGCCGTCCCGCCACTGCCGCCGCAATCAGATCGGCTCGCCCCCACTCCGGTTGCGGCCACCAAAATTCCCGGCCCCATTCGGGCCAATCCACGTGGGGTCTCGGCCGTGTCAGACATCGTGAGATACCGTCGTCGTTCGCTGTTCGTGAATCGCCAGAACCACTGCGTTCATTTTCGCGTGATCCTTTATTCCTGGTGCCAGTTCCACGCCGCTGTTTACGTCCACAAACCGGGCGCCTGTTTCATCCAACGCGTCCGCTATGTTATCTGGACTTAGTCCACCTGCGATGACCCAGGTGTGGTCAGCGGAAAGCTGCTGCAGTTGGTTGAATTCCGTCCAGTCACCGGTCTTTCCGGATCCTCCAAATTTGTCCGCAGAATAAGTATCCACAAGGATTGTCGCCGCGTAGTCCAACCACTCGGGGGCGAAGGGGGTTTCCGGGGAGCGACGGGGAGCCAACCAAAGACGATCTTTGCCCACCATATCACGCCATTCAGCTAACTGCGAATTTTCTGTATTAGCGGAAAAGTGAACCTGAAAACGATCAAATCCGGCCTTGCGCACTGCGAGTAGATCATCCGCGCTTGGAGCGACCATTACTGCGACTCGCTTGCGCCCCGACGGTAAATTTGAAGCGAAGTTTCGATAGTCCCGCAGCGAAACAAACCGCGGCGATTTAGGATGGAGAATAAATCCCAAATAATCCGCCCCCAGCTTATCCGCATGAATGGCATCAACCAAAGATGTTAGGCCACAAAACTTAAGTCTTACCCCATCAACCATTGATCACCTTCCATATGAGTTAATGGTCGCGATGACATAATCGATTTCCTCCTCGGTGAGTTCGGGAAACACCGGCAAACTCAAACAGTCTCGGGCTAACTTTTCCGACACGGGCAACGCACCTTCCGCCGGACCAACTGAAGCGAAACAGGGCTGCTGGTGCAGGGCCCGCGGATAAATCAAGCCGGAGCCGATCCCGTTGACCGTAAGATGTTCGCGCAAGGCGTTCCGATCCGGGTGCAGAATCGTAAACTGATGATAAACCGAATCATCCCAGGCTGGAATCTGAGGCAGCACCGTATCTTTTAATTGGATACCATTACGATATCTCGCGGCGATTTCCCGACGGCGTTCAGTCCACAGCGAAAGGTGTTTAAGCTTCACGCTCAGCCCGCCGGCCTGCAGTCCTTCCATCCGGTAATTGTAACCCACGTCATCATGTTGATAACGCACATTGGAACCATGAACCCGCAGGAGTTTCACACGATTCAGAAACACATCATCCGAACCGACTACCGCGCCGCCCTCGCCCACTCCGCCCAGATTTTTTGTTGGGTAAAAACTAAACGTTCCTGCTACTCCCATAGTGCCCACCGGACGGCCTTTATAAGAAGCCAAATGCGCTTGGGCACAGTCCTCGATGACAGGTATTCCATGCCGTTCAGCCAGTTCGAGAATCGGATCCATGTCGGCGGCGTGTCCGAACAGATGCACCACAACAATCGCCTTGGTTTGCGGAGTCAGCGCGGCTTCGATCGTCTCGGCCGTGAGCGTAAACGTATCCGGATCAACATCACAAAATACCGGGCGGGCGCCGACAAAGCTCGCCGTCCATGCACTGGCGATAAAGGTAAATGCAGGAACGATCACGTCATCACCGGGACCAATGTTAAGTGCCCGGGAAACCAGATGAAGCGCGGCAGTGCCATTGCCGACTCCTACCGCCGCATGGGCTCCAGATGCCTCCGCAAATTCCTGCTCAAATCGGGTAACATCATCCCCGAGGCAGAATCGTCCGGCGTCGTAGGTTGAGGCGAACGCCGCCAGTATTTCAGGGCGCAGTTGCTGATGCGCACGGGAGAGATCGAGAAACGGAACGTTCATGCCAAAATGATAACGGAACGTTACGACCACCCGACAACTCAGGCAAGCGCCGCCTCGTAGATTGAGTAATTACTTTGAGGAGCCCAGCGCCTCAATCAATTTAGCCGCGAAGGCATCCAGCCCCGGTTCGCTCGACTCGAAGTCTACCGACATACTGCGTTCCTTCATGGTCGCACTTGTCTGCGGCCCCATGGATCCCAGAAGCGGTTTCGCCGCACCGGAACCCAATGCGAGGCCTTCCGCTTGATCCGCGTAAGCGTCGGCTGCCGACGAACTCGCAAAGAGCACGGCATCGGCTCCGCGTTCACGGAAATCCTGAGCCGCCGCGCTCTCTGACAAATCCAACTTTTCAGTGCGATACAATGGCAACGTATCCACAATAGCCCGGGCCTTCTCCAGCCTCTTGACCAGATTGTCGCGATTCAAATTTCCGGTGATTGCGATGACCTTCGCGCTGTCAAGACTCCCCGTGGCGATCAGCGCTTCAGCCAATGCCTCGGCTGTCGCGATCCTAGGTTTGCACTCCACTTTGATGCGATGCCGCTCAATTTCCTTGGCCGTGGCTTCGCCGACGCAGGCAAATCTCAGCAACCCCAATGCGCGGATATCGTCATACGCACGGTAGAAGTGTTCGAAGAATATGCGCACACCGTTGGCACTCGTGAAGACTACCCAATCATACATGCCCATTTCGCTGAACACCTCGACGATCATTTCACGATCCACAACCGAAACCACATTGATCAGCGGCAACTCAATCACCTCAGCACCGAGATGTTCGAGCTTGCTGCGCAAGACACTGTTGCCACTGCGGGTGCGGGTGACCACCACCCTACGACCGAAGAGCGAGAGATTCTCAAACCAATCGACAGTCTGTTGATGTTTGACGACTTCACCAATAAAAATGACGGACGGGGCCTTGAGTCCGGCGTCGGCGGCGCGTTCCACGATATCCGATACCGTGCCCACCGCACTGCGTTGGCGGCCCAACGATGCCCATTGCACCACGGCAGCCGGGGTGTCAGTGGCCAATCCGCCTTCATGTAAACCAGCCAAAATATCTGGGAGACGACTCATCCCCATATAAATCGCGAGCGTGGTGTTTTTCAGTGCCCCCAGCTGAGGCCAATCCACTTGAAGTTCGTGTTTAGTGGGATCTTCGTGACCGGTAACCAAAACCAATGAAGAACTCGTATTGCGCTGCGTGAGCGGGATACCTGCGTAAGCTCCCGCCGCCAACGCCGCTGTGATGCCGGGAACGACTTCAAACGGAATGCCATCCGCCGCGAGCGCCCGTGCCTCTTCGCCGCCACGTCCGAACACATAAGGGTCGCCACCTTTAAGGCGCACGACGCGTTTTCCCGCTTTCGCGTGATTCACCAAAAACGCCTCGATTTCTTCCTGCGGCATCGAATGGAAGCCCGCCTTTTTTCCGACGTAAACGACCTCACAATCCGACCGCACCCACTCCACCAGATCAGGATGAACCAGATAATCGTAAACCAGCACGTTCGCACGCCGAATGAGCTCACGGGCCCGTTGGGTGACCAAACCGAGATCACCGGGTCCTGCTCCGACCAAATACACCATTCCAGGATTTTGCATACGTCCCAGACGTCGCAGATGCAGAGGCCCGCGCCAAGCTCACGTTTGGTCCTTATTTGGCTCATCCATAAGATTGGATACCCAAAACCGCCAATTTTGAGACTACGTATTACTTCTTATTTTTCACAAATATATAGTCACCATATTTTTATGAATCCCATCAGGCTTCCCAAATATTGCAGAACACTTGCTTCTAAGGGGTGATTCCTGCATAAAAAACCACCTTGCCTCGCTCCTCTTACAATCGACGCTACGCGATTGCTCTCATTTTGACATTTCTGGGAGCAGGCGAACTGGCTGCGCAGACTGTTCTGACTGATGCCACTCGCACATGGGTTCGCCTGACTTCCAGCGGCGGTGGCAACGATCGTTACGGGCGAAACGGTAACTGGAGCGGAGGCAGCGAGCCGAATAATTCCACCACTCGGGCATTGTTCACGGGAGCCAATCTTGAAGATCCCGAAATGAATCAAAATCGGACGACCGGTCAGTTTCACTTCACGTCTTCGGCTACGCGAGCCATGACCTTCCTCGAACATGGGAACGATGCATTACTAACAATCAACGCATCAAACGGGGACGGGCTGATCCACGAGGGCGGAGTAACTCACATTTTCGACGCCCGTTTCGCCATCGCAAACGATCAAACGTGGTATTTCACCTCCGCCAATGGCGGACTCACCGTCAACGATTCCTTCAACTTCAATGGCAACACCCTGACGATCGACGCGCAAAACTCATCGAATACGGTGGAGTTTACCGTCAGTAGGGACCCCGTAATCGGATCGAGAGGATTCACGAAGCAAAGCGACGGCACGTTAATATTCAGCGGTGCTCATACCTTTGCCGGAGCGGTGGACGTGGAAGAAGGAATCGTCTCCGTCCGCAACGCCACGGGGCTCGGCACTGTCGCCGGTGGCGTCACTGTAAGTTCCGATGCTGTTCTCGAAATCCAAGGAGGTATCGCGGTCGGTGCGGAATCACTCACCCTGAATGGAACCGGAATCTCTTCAAACGGAGCGTTTCCGCAATGTATCGGGAAACAACTCTTGGGCTGGCGCCATCACACTCGGCTCCGCCAGCACCATTCAATCGGACTCCGGCACGTTGACGCTCTCGGGAGTGATCGGCGGCGGGGCGCAAAATCTGACGATTGAAGGTTCCTGCACGGTGGCCCTTTCCGGAACAAACACCTACTCCGGCACCACAACCATCACGGACAGTGGCACCCTTCAACTCGGCGTCTCAAATGCGCTCTCCGATTCAACCGAAGTCACGGTGAACTCCGGTGCGACATTTGATCTCAACGATAATTCGGACACGGTCGCCTCCAGTGCTGATGCGGGCGAAATCACTCTAGGCTCCGGAACCCTGACCAGCGGTGGAGACAATACGTCCACCGAGGTCAGCGGCATCATTTCGGAATCGGGTGGCATCACCAAAGTCGGCAGTGGCACCCTAACACTTTCGGCGGACAATACCTATTCAGGCACCACCAATGTGAACGCTGGCACTTTGTTGATTTCCGGCCAAACGGATTCCGCGACAATGAATATCGCGTCCGGCGCTACCCTTGAATTTAACGTGGCAAGCGGCACCCGCGATAACGGCAGCGATACCGAATTCACGGGCACCGGAACGCTCGTGAAGTCCGGCGACGGAATTCTTCGATGGACTACACCAACCGTTAAATTCGCCCTCGGCTCCGGAGGACTGATCGACATCCAAGGAGGCACCTTGGTCAGTGGCTCGTTCGCGGATGACATCTGGACCAGCAATCTTTCAGATCTTAATGTCGCTTCCGGGGCCATTTTTAATGGAGTCGAAGCCAATGTGCTCGTTGATGCGTTGACTGGTGCTGGCACGCTCCACATTGGTAACGATACGACCACCGGTTCGATCACCAGCAATATCACCAATAATTCCGTAATCATTTTTGATCGTTCCAACGCCATATCCTACAGCGATGTGATTTCCGGCACCGGTTCGGTCGCGCAAAACGGCAGCGGAAATCTCACCCTGTCAGGTATCAACACTTACACGGGCGGCACCACAGTTAACGATGGGACACTCACTCTAACCGCGGGCGGTGCCACCGACTTCTCCAACATGTTCGCCAGCGGCGTCAACGTGACCATCAACTCCGACGACAACTTCGACACCGGCGGCCACACCACCTAAGTGCAAGACATCACCCTGGACGGCGGCAGTATCGACGCCGCCAATACCGGAGGCACCGGCAACAACCTCTTCGTCGACGGAGACATCTTTTTGACCAACACCACCCAGACTGCCACCATCGACGGCAAACTCGACTTCCGCGGCGACGGCACCAAAGAGATCAACGTCTCCACCGGCTCCACCAACGTAGATACCGGCGCCCAACTCCAACTCCAGAACGTCACCATCGGCGGTGAAGCCCTCACCCTGGGCACCTCCAACATCCTCACCGACTCCATGGACCTCAATGTCTCCGGGACCGGCACCTTCGCCATGGCCGGAGGGATCAACGAGACCATTGACCAACTCAACGTCTCCAACGGCGCCCTAGACGTAGACGGCATCCTCACCCTAAACGGCGGCACCCTCTCCGGCGGCACCGGCGTGGACTCCACCGGCGAACTGAACCTCACCGCCGGCAACACCCTCAACATCACGGGCGACTTTAACTTCGGCGGCACCCTCGCACTCGCCGGCGACGGCACCCAGTTCGACGTCGACGGCCTCCGCGTCACCGGTAATACCGTGATCGACTTCGGCGCGGGCGTGGCCACGGAGTTTAACATCGGCGCCTTCGAGATCGACGGCACCACCACGGCGATCACCGTTAATAACTGGGTGTCCTTCCAAGACCTCTGGACTGCCGCCAGCTTCGAAGGCGGCTTCGGCACCGTCGGCCTGGACGTGCGCGACAACAACACCGCCCAAATCACCTTCAACGGCTTTACTCCCTCGGACACCATCTGGCTCACCTTCGACTTCGATGCCAACGAAATCACCGTCCCCGAACCCTCCAGCTACGGCGCCATCATGATGGCGCTGAGCCTCGGCACCTGGCTCGCCAGACGCCCACGCCGCACCGCGGCAGTGGGCCTAGACCGCGGTAGGAAAAGTCACCAAAAGGAAGCATGTCGGGCTTTACGGGCGCGACTACATCAACCAACAAGGCTCTGTAGCCGTCTCGCTGAGGCCGGTTATCCTGCCTCACAGCCTCCCACACCAACCGGCGGTTTCCGCGAAACGCGCCCTACATCTTCGCGACCTTTAGCCGCCGGCGAGTTCCCGCTGGAGCGGGAATATCGAACGGAGCGACTCACTGAGTTTGTTCTGCACGTCTTGAATCTCGCGATATCGCCGCGCCCTTTGCTTGTTCGGCTTAACCCGAGTGCATTCGTCTTTCGCAACAATACGATCAGTGAGGGTGGCAAGGCGAGCATTGGGTCGTTTCTGTCGCAATTGCGCCCAAGCTGCTTGAATCGCCCCGCCCAGCGCTGCGCCTTCATCTTCGATCATGGCGACAACCGGCACGCCAAAGACATCCGCCATGATTTCGCGCCAAATGGGTGATTTGGCCCCGCCGCCGGTGACACGAATCTCTTTGGGTTTCACCCCGAGATCAGACAACCGCTGCAGCCCATAATTCATTCCCATCGTCACACCTTCCATCGAAGCACGGGCGATATGTCCCGGCTTCATGGTCTGGGCATTCATTCCCAGAAATACACCGGAACCGGCAGGAACGTTGGGGGTGCGTTCCCCTTCAAGGTAGGGCAATAGCACGAGGCCATCCGCACCTACCGGGGCAGCCTTTACCGCATCTGCCAACGCATTGTGATCGTAGCTAAACAATGAGCGCACTTGCTCGGTCACCGTAGTTACGTTCATCGTGCAGAGCAATGGCATCCATCCTCCGGTGGAGCCGCAGAACGCAGCGATTTCACCTCGGGGATCCACGACCGGTTTTTCGGCATGCGCGTAGATCGTGCCACTGGTGCCGAAACTGGCGGTCACCACCCCTGGTTTCACATTACCGGTTCCTATCGCGGCAATCATATTGTCTCCGCCGCCCGCCGAGACCACCATATCGGTGGAGAAGCCATATTTCTCGGCCACGGATGACTGCAGGGTGCCGGCGATACTATCCGATGAAGAGATCGCCGGTAGATAATCCGCCAACTTGGGGTCAACGGCGCCGATGGCTGACTTGGACCACTTTCGAGTTCTCACATTCATCAACGCTGTGCCTGACGCGTCTCCCTGCTCCATGAAATAGTTACCCGTCAGGTAAAAATTGAGGTAATCGTGAGGCAACAGAACGTGTCGAAGTTTGGCGTAGTTTTGGGGCTCATTACGCTTTAACCAAAGGATCTTGGGAGCAGTAAATCCGGGTAAAAATGCGAGCCCGGCCTTTCGGATCGCCGCCTTTTCTCCGCCCATTTTCTTCGTTAGAATTTCGCACTCCTCCAATGTGGAAGTATCGCACCAGAGCTTGGCCGGACGAATGACTTGTCCGTTTTTGTCCAGAGGAACAAAGCCGTGTTGTTGGCCTGAAACCCCGATCCCCTTAACGCGGGTCCGATCGATTTGAGAGGCGACGGTTCCGATAGTGGTGTCCAACGCCGCCACCCATTCCGCCGGATTCTGTTCCATGTGCCCCACCGGCAGCCCCGATATCAGCCGGTGCGGAGCGCGCGCTTCGGCGACGACTTTCTTGGCGCCGAGGTCGAGCGCGACCGCCTTGGTGGATTGAGTGCCGGAATCGATGCCAATGTAGATGCTCATGGGGATGTATTTTCAGGATTCACCGCGTGATCGCTGAATCAGGGAATCTACATAGCCTAACATCCGCGAGATTCACTCAAGTTTTCTCGTCTAACGGTGGAATCAATTCCGCGGGCTTGCCGCGCTCCCATTGGTTTGTTTGGCTCCCCTTTCGCAATCTTTCTACTGCATTCAAATCATGTCAGCGGCATCCACTATCATCTACACGAAAACCGACGAAGCTCCGGCTCTCGCCACCTATGCATTTTTACCTGTCGTAAAGGCTTTCACCAAGTCTGCAGGAGTGAATGTCGAGACGCGTGACATCTCGCTCGCCGGACGAATTCTGGCTACTTTCGCCGACAAACTTTCTGCCGATCAGCAGGTTAGCGATGCCTTGGCCGAATTGGGTGCCCTCACCCTCAAGCCTGAGGCCAACATCATTAAGTTGCCCAATATCAGTGCCTCGGTGCCGCAATTGAAGGCCGCTATAAAGGAGCTTCAAGTTCAGGGATACAGTCTACCAGACTATCCCGATGCCCCTTCTTCCGATGAAGATTCGGACAACAAATCGCGCTACGACGGCGTAAAAGGCAGTGCGGTGAATCCAGTTTTACGTGAAGGCAACTCCGACCGCCGGGCTCCTAAAGCGGTTAAGGACTACGCCAGATCCAACCCTCACTCCATGGGTGAATGGTCTCCTAAATCGAAGACCAACGTCGCTACCATGGGTCGCGACGATTTTCGCTCCAATGAGAAATCCGTCACCATCGCAGAGACCACCACATTCCAAATCGAATTCGAATCTGCGGACGGATCCAAGTCGACTTTGCGCACGGCGGCTCCTCTCAAGGCTGGCGAAATCGTCGATGCGACCGTCATGCGCAAACAGGCATTGGTGAGTTTCCTCTCGGACCAGATCCAACGCGCCCAGGACGAGGGGATCCTCTTCTCGCTCCACGTGAAGGCCACGATGATGAAGGTCTCCGACCCGATAATCTTCGGCCATGCCGTGAAGGTTTTCTTTAAGGACCTCATCGCTCGCCATGAAGGCACGTTAGCCAAACTGGGCGTTGATTTTAACAATGGATTTGGCGACCTGATGGCCAAACTGCCCTCTCTCAGCGACGAAGAGCGTGACGGCGTCGAAGCGGACATCGCCGCCGCTTATGCCTCCCGTCCCGACCTGGCGATGGTGAACTCGGACAAGGGAATCACCGGACTCCACGTCCCCAGTGACATTATCATCGATGCATCGATGCCAGCCATGATTCGTGCCGGCGGCGTCATGTGGGATTCCGCAGGAAAGATCCGCGATGCATTAGCTGTCATTCCCGACAGCAGCTACGCCGGAGTCTACCAAGCCACTCTAGATTTCTGTCGGGAAAACGGTGCCCTCGACCCCACCACCATGGGTTCCGTGCCCAACGTCGGACTCATGGCTCAGAAAGCCGAAGAATATGGGTCGCATGACAAAACCTTCGAGGCCCCTGACTCCGGCACCATTCGTGTCGTCGATGGATCCGGTGAGACTTTGATCGAACATCGCGTCGAAGCCGGCGACATTTGGCGATCTTGCCAAACCAAGGACGACCCGATTCGGGATTGGGTTAAGCTGGCGGTCAATCGGGCCCGCGCCACGGGATCCCCGACCGTATTCTGGTTAGACTCATCCCGGGCTCACGATAGCCAACTGATTGCCAAGGTGAATAGCTATCTGGCGGATCATGATACCGTTGGTTTAGATATCCGAATCATGGCTCCCTCTGAGGCATGCTCCTTCAGTCTCGAGCGCATCAAAGAAGGTCTCGATACCATTTCGGTGACTGGAAACGTGCTGCGGGACTACCTTACCGACCTCTTCCCTATCCTCGAAGTCGGCACCAGCGCCAAGATGCTCTCGATCGTTCCGCTCATGAATGGTGGCGGACTCTTCGAAACTGGCGCCGGCGGCTCCGCTCCGAAACACGTCCAACAATTCGAGGGCGAAAACTACCTGCGATGGGATTCGTTAGGCGAATTCCTAGCCCTTGCCGTCGCGCTGGAACACTTGGGCGACAACTTCGCTAATCCTCGCGCCAAGGTATTGGCTCAAACCCTCGACGCTGCCACGGGACGTTTGTTGCAGGAGAATAAATCTCCGACTCGTCGTCTCGGTGGAATCGATAATCGAGGCAGCCAATACTTCCTGACCTCGTTTTGGGCCCAAGCGCTCGCCTCCCAATCAGAAGACGCAGAACTCCAAAGCCAATTTGAACCCATCGCGGATAAATTGGCCGCGGCGGAAAGCGCGATTGTTGCCGAATTGAATGGTGTTCAAGGCAATGCCATCGATGTCGGCGGGTATTTCCAACCGGATGAGGCGCGGGCGACTGCCGCCATGCGTCCGAGTTCGACGTTGAACGCGATTATTGACGCAATCTAAGCGATGCCACTCATCCCGCTCGAAGACAATTTCGACGACGTTCTCAACAAGGCCCAACGCGGTCTGGGAATTTCCGATGAAGACCTGGCTCGGCGCGCCGACGTCACCCCCGATGATCTCGCCAAGGTAAAAAATGGTGAACTCATTGTCGCCGTGTTGCGACGTGTAGCACGGCATCTCCGGCTCAATCCGAACGCGTTGGAAGCTCTGGCGCGTAAGTCTTGGTATCCGAAAATTCCGGTCTTCCCGCGGGGATTCGCGGCGTTCAACACGTCATTTCGTGGCATGACAGTGAACAGTTTTCTCATCTGGGATCCCAAGAGCCGAGAAGCTGTTGCCTTCGATACTGGCACCTCGGTCGCGAGCATGCTGGATGTGATCTCCAGTGATCGATTGCGGCTTAAATACGTGCTGATCACTCACAATCATTCCGATCATGTTGCTGATCTCGAAACGCTCACCAAGACCCACCCCCATGCCGAGGTCTGGTCGCATCAAATGGAGCCCGTTTCGTTTCCCCAGATCCGCCACTTCGAAGAAGGAGTCCACTTCCACATCGGATCATTGGATATAAAGACCGTGCTCACCCCCGGACACTCTCCCGGGCAAACCACATTCTTCGTCTCCGGTCTGAGTTGGCCGCTCGCGATCGTCGGAGATTCCCTTTTTGCGTCATCCGTCGGTGGTAGTCCCACCCATTATCAGGATCAGATTCGCTCCAACCGACAGAAAATATTCGCGATGCCACGTGATACGGTTTTGGCCCCCGGACACGGCCCTCTCACGACATTGGCTCAGGAAAAAATCCATAACCCGGTTTTTGGTAGCGGAAATACTTCAAAGGTCTAGTCGGCATGGAGTTAGTATCTAGGGTGAATCCCCTGCGCCGAGGGCTACATTTAGGTTAGACTCGGTTTCATAGCGCCCAGTATTGTGCTTCCTGTGAGCGCGTTAATCCAAAGAAAGACGGCCATGATTCTGGCCCTCGCCTTCAGTCTGGCGGTCTCGCTCATCGTGTTGGCGACCGACAGTGAACTCCGGGAGCGACTCGGTATGACTTACTGGGTGCTGGGGCTCGCGATCATCGGCTCCATTCTATTGGTCCTCGCCGGTTATGTCTGGGATCGGACGATGATGGATCGTCTCCGCGAGATAAACCAAAAGGCGCGAGCGCAAGCGGATGAAGCCGAAACCGACGGGGCGGCAAACGCATACGAACCGGAACCTGACTTCAGCGGCGAACAGGATGAAATCATCGGCGTCGCCCGCCAAATCGAACGCATGGCTCAGACTCTCCAAAAAATGGAGGCCAGTTACCGCGGTATCGTGGAGGACCAAGTTGACCTGATTTGTCGGTATAAGGCCAATGGTGCGCTCACCTTTACCAACTCTTCCTTCTCCCGATTTTTTGGCCGCAAACGCGCAGAACTAGCGGGCAAAACGTTTCCCGTTTTCGATCTGGGCTATCCCACCCGCGATTTTCAAGGCCACCTCCCCGAGCGGGATTCATTTGAAGTGGAACTCACACCCGCAGATGCGGAAGAACTTGTGAGCTATCAATGGACCCATCGGGCTATCAAATCCGCCGCCAGCAATATTTTGGAGTATCAAGCGGTGGGTCACGATATCAGTGACCGCAAGGCGGCCGAAGCTGCACTTATCACCGCAAAAGAATCAGCCGAATCAGCCGCTCGCGCCAAAAGTGAATTTCTGGCCGTGGTGAGTCACGAAGTCCGGACTCCAATTAATGCCATAATCGGATTCTCCAAACTCATGCGCGATACGACCCTTTCGAGTGATCAAGAGGAGTATCTCGACAATATTCATCAGAGCGGAATGATTCTCGAGGGACTCATCGCCGACATCTTGGACGTGTCCCGGTTGGAAGCCGGTCAATTGGAGATCAAGTCGTCTCCATTCACTATCCGCGAAAGTGTCGATGAGGTTCGAAAGCACCTCTCTCCCATAGCGCTAAAAGCGGAACTCAAGTTGAGTTTCAACACCGATCCCAGCGTGCCGGTATATCTCAATGGCGACGAGGTCAGGCTCCGGCAACTGTTGATGAACGTCATCGGCAATGCGTTGAAGTTCACCGAACAAGGCTCGGTTAAAGTATCAGTCGAGTGCGCTCGCGCCTCGGAAGTTTCTCCTGAAGGGGTATGTGGACTGCGCTTGTTCGTCGAGGTCACTGACACCGGAATCGGAATCCCGCCGGATCGCATCAAAGACCTTCTCAAGCCCTTCAATCAGATTGATCCGTCCAGCACCAGGCGACGCGGAGGCACGGGGCTCGGGCTGGTAATTGCAAAACGACTTTGCGAACTCATGGGAAGGGCAATTTCTGTGGATAGCACTCCCGGTGTAGGATCCACCTTCCGATTCAGCCTCGCCCTCACCTACGAAAAAGGAGACTCGAAACCATCGATTCAGGAAACCATCCGCCGACCTGACCTGCCCTCATCACCTGCCACGGCTTAGCAAAGTGATTTCCGGACTTGCGCGGCCTCACAAATCCTTGCAACGTCCGCCTTCCCTAGTTTCCGGCGCGGTCGCCAAGTGGTAAGGCCGAGCTCTGCAAAAGCTCTATCGGCGGTTCGATTCCGCCCCGCGCCTCCAATTCTTAACTGCTAATATGCAGTGCTTTGGAGATTTTGGACCGGTTTTGGACACCAAAACAGACACCGCGTTCTCTACTCCTGTAGAATCCGGGACTGCCGGAACTAACCCGCCGACTACCCGCTAACACTGCGGATTCGTTTTCGTCTATCATCGTGATCTTCAAAATCATGAAAGCACAATATCGAATCACGCGCCGCGGTTCTCGCGGAAACACACTGTATTGCATCGATTCAATCACGGGCAAAAGGGCTAGTCTCAAGACATCCAACCGTCGTGAAGCACAACGCATAGTTGATGCCAAAAATGAGGCCGAGGCCCAACCCATGTTGAATCTGCAGATTGCAAAAGCATATTTGATGGGAGCAGACAGTGCGATGACACAACGCACTTGGGGCGAGGCTCTGACTACCCTGACCAATTCGAAGAACGGAGAAAACAAGGACCGCTAGCAACGAGTGGCAAAAGACAAGGCACTCCACCCGCTCATGGAAATGCCGATTGTCAAGACGACGGCTGAGGACCTGTTCAAGGCGATTCGGGAGGGATGCGTTTCGACCAACACCTTCCTGCGTCGACTTCACAACTTCTGTGTTGATATGAACTGGCTGCCTTGGCCGCTTGTTCCAAAACGTCAGTGGCCGAAATTGAAGTATAAGGCAAAGCGCGCGATCACAGAGGAGGAACATCTGCGGATCGTCGCCCGGGAGGGAAACGAGGAGCGAAAAGCCTATTATGAGCTGGCATGGTATCTTGGGGCCTCACAAGGAGACCTTGCCCACCTTGAAGCCGAGAACGTCGATTGGGATTCCATGACCATCACCTACATAAGGATGAAGACACGCGGGCTGGACAATCAGACTCCACCGCAAATCAGGTTTGGAAAGGCTGTCGCAGAGATCCTGTCCAGACTGCCGATCAAAGGCCCGCTCTTCCCCTACCTTCGACGCTGCAAAGCAGGTCATCGAGCAACTGAGTTCCGCCAACGGTGCGAGGGGCTCGGCATATCCGGAGTAACCTTGCACAGTTACAGACGACGACATCATCGACGTTATGGTGATCCTCAGCCCTAGTGGCTCCCGCCACGGCGAACACCGCCTAAGGGGACAAACGGTGCGTTCGCGGTTGGTCAGGCCGCGAGGCGCTGGCGGGGACCACGGGTAAAGTCGACCGCACGCATGGCTGCTTCGACTTCATCGGAGTCGACCTCCAAATACCTTTCGCTCACAGAGACGCTGCTATGGCCGAGCGCACTTTTTAAGACCATGAGGTCGTTTCCGCTGTGGCGGTAGACGGATCGCGCGAAGGTCTTTCGCAGGCTATGAGTTCCCAGTCTGCCATCATCCTCCACTCCCGCTTTGGCCAATACCCGCTTGAGAAGGCGTTGGGCTGCGCTGCGTGTCATTGACCGCGGTTTCCCACCCCTAGTCTTTCGACTGATGAAGAGCGGTAGGTCTGGAGTGAGTTCGTAGCGAAGGCTCATACGGTGCAGGTGGCTTTTGAAAGTGCGCTCTAGTTCAGGTGGAATAGGAACCCAACGTGTGGTTCCGTAGTGTCCTTTGAGATTCCTTGGTGCTACACCGATCCTCGTTCGAAGTGCCCTTCCCCTCGTTACCGAGCCGACGGTGAAGGTGAGGATTTCGGAGATTCGAAAGCCCGTAAGCCACTGTGCGGTGATCAGGGTCCGATCTCGGGTTGGGAGCTTTCGAACGATTCGGAGTAGTTGACGTTCTTCGGCTTGGCTGAGTGGTCGTCGTCCTGGCATGGCTCCAAGATGGAAACATCAAAAAGAATGAACTAGTGATGCCAATTTGCGTGACCTCGAACGTCTGCTGTCAGACACGGAGGGGCGTGTCTGTAGCGCTCTTGTTAGGCCTCACTATCATTTCTTTTCCGTTTAAGGGTCCTATAATTCGGGGGGGGGATTCCTAGTGCTTTGTAGACGTGGCGTTCCACTAAAGCCATCGATCCCATGCAACCTGAAATGAGCAAATCGAAAGTATACTCGGTCTGTTCCGGGCCACTCGTGAGGTGCGCGACCGATTTATTCGCGTGGACGATGACCTCAATTAATGCCGATTCCGCTTCCTTAGCATCACCGGGGTAACAAGCATAAACTGATCGGGCCTGAGAAAAATGGACACGGGAGTCTCTTAGAAAGAGAAACCCATAGTGAAGAGACAAAGATACACCGCCGAGTTCAAACGTGAGGCGGCGAGATTAATGATCATGGACGGTTTGAGTGCGCCGGAGGTGTCCAAGCGGCTGGATGTTAACACCGGCCTGCTTTACCGCTGGAAGCGTGACCACCTGGCGGAGCTGGATGCAGCGAGCCCCTCCCACGCGAAGTCCAATCCGACCCAAATGGCCGCTGAGCTTGATCAACTGCGCAAGCAGCTGGCCAAGGAGAGGCGGATCAATGAGGTCTTAAAAAAACGGTGAGTTACTTCGCCAAGGACGAATGAGCCGCTACCAGTTCATGCAAAACCACGACCGACGGTTTGATCTGGCGGAGATGAGCGAAGCGCTCGGGGTCTCGCGCAGCGGATATTACCGTTGGGCCGAAGCGAAGCCCTCAGCGCGTCGAGAACAGGACGAGTTGATCAAACCGATCATTGAACAAGTTGTGCGCATGGCTCACGGCCCCTACGGTTACCGGCCGGTCCACCAGCATCTGCGCGAGCAGGGAGTGGACTGTGGCCGGGATCGCACCCTGCGATTAATGCGCGAGCTCGATTTGGTCGGGCGCGCCCATACTCGCTTCAAGCCGATCGGCACCGACAGCGAACATCTCTTCGGTTATCATCCCAACCTACTCAAGCAGTTGGGCAAACCGGAGCATCGCGATCAGATCTGGGTGGCCGATACGACGTATCTACTCAGCGATGCGGGGTGGTGTTACCTGGCAACCGTGATGGACCTGTGCACCCGACGAATCGTCGGCTGGAGCGTGTCGCAACGCAACGACTCGGACTTGGTCTGCATCGCGCTGGAAAACGCCGCGTTGACCCGTGGCAACGTGCGCGACGGCATCGTTCATCACAGCGACCGGGGCAGCACTTACGCTTCGGATCGCTACCAGCGCGTGTTGGCCAAGCTGAAGATGCACCCGAGCATGAGCGCCAAAGGCAACTGCTATGACAATGCGGCGATGGAATCGTTCTTCGGTCGCTACAAAGCCGCCGCGGTGCGCGATCACATCTTCGCCAACGAAACCCAGGTGCGCGCCAATGTCTTCAACTCCATCGAAGTCTTCTACAACCGATACCGAAAACATGCCTCGCTGGGCTACCTTAGCCCGATGCAAGCCGAGGCAAAATTTTTGCCCCCCATCGGGGGCAATGCACAACTCGATTGCCTAACCTGCAATTAAACCCATAACCTACTAAACAAGACACATCCGTGTCTCACAAACTCAGGCCCGATCACTACGATCGCGATAAAACTTGAAGACGGTGGTCCGGTGATTTTCCGACAAAACCGCATTGGACGGAACCGGATTCCGTTCTCGATCATGAAACTTCGGTCCATGCGAATTCAGAATGAGGAATCCATCCAGGGGGATCAGCGCTACACTCAGGAGGAGGATCCACGAATTACTCGAGTAGGAGCATTTTTACGGAAATCGCGAATCGATGAAATCCCCCAACTTTGGAATGTTATTAAGTGAGACATGAGTTTGATCGGCCCGCGGGCTGAATGAGAGGAATTGGTTAAGGACTACCAGTCCAATATTCCTTGTTACCATTTTCGTCACTTGGTCCGTCCCGGAGTCGCCGGCTGGGCTCAAATTAACTACCCCTGCGGGGCCAATTTAGACGACACGCTTCGAAAGCTCGAATACGATCTCTATTACATTCGTCACTTTTCCTTCATCGTGGACGCAGCCATCGTGCTGAGGACGATCCATTTGATGCTGTTCGGGAAGGGCCGTTGAAAAAGGTCGAAACCTCTCTTCGCGCGGAACGGGGAAAGCCTCAATTACATGGGAATGTTAACCGTAACTACGGACTCAATGATTTATGCGAATAAAGAAGTTTGATTTTGTCGCCCTGGGAGGCGGTTCCGCCGGATTCAATGCCGCTCGGGTAGCAGCCGACCTGGGGAAGAAAGTAGCGGTCATCGATGGTGCCCGCGAATTGGGAGGTCTTTGTATTCTTCAAGGATGCATGCCCTCCAAAACGCTGCTCTACTCCACAGACGTGCTTCACGAAGCCCAAAATGGAAAAGTTTTAGGGCTAAAAATCCCTCAGGCGAAAGTCGATATGCTGGCACTTCATCGGCGCAAACGAAGAATCATTGGCGAGTTTGCTGAATATCGCCAAAAGGCGATGACGTCAGGACGTTACGACGTCTTCCGAAAGAACGCAAAATTCGTTGATACTCACACGATTGAGCTCGAAGACGGCCAGAAAATTCAGGGAAAGAAATTCATTATCTCCACCGGATCTCGCATCTCCGTCCCACCTATTCCGGGCCTTGCTCAGACGCCGTTTTGGACCAGCGATGATGTCCTGGAACTGGATCATGTGCCGCCTAGCGTGATTGTTCTCGGTGGTGGAATTGTTGCGTGTGAACTAGGTCAGTTCCTCCGACGGATTGGATCCCGAGTTGTTCTTATTCAGCGCAGCAAAAACATCCTAAAAGACCATTCTCCAGCGGCTTCCGAGGTCGTGCAAACTGCCTTTCGCGACGAGGGTATCGATCTGCACACCAACACCAAAATCATCGAAATCAAGAAGACCGCCAAAGGAGTAAAAGTGGATTTTGAGAGCGATGGAAAACGCACTAACCGCCAAGCCGCTCATCTCTTTAACGCCTTGGGCAGAGAACCCAATTCTTTCGATCTCGGACTGGAGCACGCTGGAGTCACATTGAATAGTTCCGGACGTATATTGACAAATCGCTGGCAACAAACCTCAGCAAAACACATCTACGCTGGCGGCGATGTTTGTGGTCCGCATGATGTGGTGCATCTCGCCGTTGCCCAGGGGGAACTGTCCGCCCGTCACGCCTTCGGGGGCAAAGGCCTTAAAGCCATTAACAACGATTTGCTCCTCAACGTTGTTTTTACTGATCCACCGCTCGCTTCAATCGGCCTATCGGAAAAGCAACTGAAGGCGGACGGCGTCTCCTACCTCGTGGCCGACTACCCTTTCGACGACCATGGTAAATCAATTCTGATGGAAGCGAAACGGGGCTACGTGAAGGTTATCGCCGAACCCAAACGCGGACGTATTCTCGGTGCTGAAATCGTGGGCCCGCAAGCCGGCGAGTTGATCCACTGCTTCAGCGGGCCTTTGGCGATGAGGGCCACCGTGAAGGATCTCCTCAAAGCCCCATGGTATCACCCTACCCTGGCCGAAATCCTGACCTATCCGCTGGAGGATGTTGCCGACCAGCTCTGATCGGCTCGCACATCAGCTGATTTCCAAAAGCTCTTCGACTGTCACCCGGTTTTCGTAGATCGCTTTCCCCACAATAACGCCGTCCAGATTTGGGCGGCGTTTTTTTATTTCCGCCAGAGCAACCACGTCTTGGAGCTGACTCACGCCTCCACTGGCAATAATGTTGGCGGAAATCGTTTCAGCCATCGCTTCCTGCGCAGCCAAATTGGGGCCCGTGAGCATACCATCGGTGCCAATATCCGTGTAGATAATGGTGTGAACACCCATTTCACTCATGTTCCGCGCCATCTCCAAAGCATCGACCTCCGTGGTATCCACCCAACCGCGAACCGCGACTTTACCAGCATTTGCGTCGATTCCGACCGCGATACGATCTCCATATTCTTCCACCATTTGAGCGACAAATTCGGGTTTCTTCACCGCGACCGTTCCGAGAACCACCCGGGCTACTCCGGCATCGAGAGTATGGGTGATAATCTCGCGTGAACGCTGACCTCCGCCCAGCTGCATCCGCATCCCCAAGGCAACGATGCGGCGAATCAATTCGAGATTTTTGGGCGTTCCCTCGAAAGCACCGTCCAAATCAACCACATGCACCCAATCGCTGCCGGTCGCTTCAAATGACTTAGCCACTTCGACCGGATCTTCGGCATAGACGGTCTCCTGATCGGCCCGACCTTGGAGAAGTCGGACAGCTCGGCCGTTCTTAATATCAATTGCAGGATAAATCGTCATAACGCTGAATTTGGTTTTCGCTGACGAATTCCCGTTTCAGCCTGAACGAAAAGCAAACGTTCAATATGCCTTCCTCCTTTTCTTTTACTCCTCCCCGTTTTCTCACTGACCTACTCGACGCCCGTTCGCCCTCCGGCGATGAGGCTGAAGCGCAGGCCGCGTTTGATAAACATGTCCGACCCTCCGCCGATGACTACGCCAAAGACGCGTTAGGGAACCGTATTGCTCGACTAAACCTCAAAGGAGACCCGGTCCTTATGCTCGCGGGCCATCTGGACGAACTCGGATTGATCATTACATATGTCAACTCCGACGGATTCCTCTACTTCAACACAATTGGAGGCCACGACCGCACCATGATATCCGGGCGTCGAGTGCACATCCGCACGAGTGATGGAATCGTTCATGGCGTAACCGGGAAAAGAGCGATCCATTTGATGAATCCAGAAGATCGCAAACGGGTTCCAGAAATTCACGAAATGTGGATCGATATCGGAGCAACTTCCAAAGCTGATGCCTTGGACCGTGTTAGCATCGGCGATACCGCAACATACGATCACGATTTTCAGTTGATTCACGGCTCCGTTGGAACAGCCAGAGCCTTCGATAACAAAGTGGGTGCTTATATCGTCGGCGAGACTTTGATCCGGCTCGCGAAGTCTAAGAAGAAACTAAACGCTCAAGTCGCCGCTGTGGGCACGACCCAAGAAGAAATTGGTGTGCGAGGAGCCACTACGACCTCGTTTTCGGTCGATCCTCATCTCGCAGTAGCGATCGATGTGGGTCATGCCACGGACCATCCTGACTGCGATCAACATAAGTTTGGAGAATTTAAGCTCGGTGGTGGCCCCGTGATCTGCCGTGGACCGAACATCAATCCCCTGATCTACGACCGATTGGTCAAGGCCGCTCAGAAGGCGAAAGTCCCGTTCCAATTGGAGGCCGATGCCGGGCCAACGGGAACTGATGCCCGGGCTATTCAGATCGCTCGAGGAGGTGTCGCCACGGGTCTTATCAGCATTCCTCTACGCTACATGCACACTCCCAGTGAAATCGTGGATCTCGCCGACGTTGAATCCACCGTGAAGCTACTTGTCGAATTTTCCCGAAGCTTGAAACGCGGAGATTATCTTCACTGGTAAAGTCGTGAGCCGTGACCGATGGCCTCACTTATTGTAAATGGACTGAGAAGCGAAGGTCTCGTAATCAATTCGGTTCAGCCACCGGTTTGTTTGTCCCATCGCATAAACCACCGCGCAGCAGGTGAACCCCATGCTATACCACCGCTCATCGAAGAGGAGACCGATCATGGTCCCTGCCGCGTTGATAGCGGCCAGTATTATACAGGCAAAGAAGGCCTCCTTCAGACGGTCGAGATAGAACAGAACGGTCAACAGAGCCAACAGGATCACGAGGAGGAATACCCCTATCAAAGTCACTCTAAAGACCAAGGTCTGCACGGCTCCCAACCCTAGTTTGCTCAACAGAGATTCCGCTTGAATCACCAGTAACAGAGTGACTGCCCCTTGAAACTTCAGCATCCGCGTAATTCCGTCCTGTAGCGCCTCGATCATACGTTCCTTGGTGCGTCTCAATTCCTTCAGCGACGCCTTCTTCACGACTTGCCGAAAAATCGTTCGTAGTGCCGCGCGAAAGTGGTCTCCACCGACAACAAGAATACCGCCATACCAGGCGCCACCGAAAGAAAGCTCAAGTATACGGCCTCGTCGTAGAGCGGCGCGGCCCAAAGCGCACCAGCCACTTCATACCCATGACTGGATAGCCACCAATAAACCGGCTTATCAATCCAAATCCCCAGATTGTAGACCAATCCACAGGCCGCCAGAATGCGGTGTTTTTCGAAATACTTCAGGAACGCGAGACTCGGTATCGGATTCAGTCCAAACTCCCGAAAGATAACGAGAAACAACAAGAAAAAGAGACAGAACTGTCCCGCAAGGAATCCGGCCATCATACCACTCAAGCCCGCAACTTGTCCTCCCCACCACGTCGCGCCAAACCTGATGGCGTAACCGGCAGTAAAACACTTCAAAACGAACGCATAGTCTTTTACCGCGGACAGAAAGACCGTGGATATCCAAATTCCGGATACCACCATAAGTAATCCGATTCCGGAGAAACGAAACACTGTTGAACCCGGAACTCCCTCCTCAGAAAAAAAATACCGCCAGCCAATGCAGCAAATCCAAAAACGAGACCCAGTGCGCCGAGATAGGCTGGAAAAATGCGATCCTCTTTGCGCGCAAACACCCGATCTGCCGCATAGCGTGAAATCACCAACTGAAGCGGCCCGGTAGCGAACAGCAAAAAGCGAATACGTAGGTAACTGCCACAAAAAACTTATCCAACCCACCTTCCATCCCGCTCGCGCGGAGAGCCACGCCCAACATGCCCAGTGTCATCATGGAAAGAACCCACGGTCCACTGCCAATCAACGCGGCATACCCGTTATGCTTGCAACACACCCGTAAAGGTTTGCTTGTCCAGCAATCGAATAAGTTTGAAACCAATACCCGCCATTACTCTGAAACGTTTTGCGCCTTAATGGTTTCGTTACCCAGAGCAGCGTAAGGCCCGGGCGGTGCAGCGGGCGCGGCCCACGAAAGATCCTCATAGTAGTTCCGATAAATGCCCATGATATCGTCCTGTTGATAATAGAGTTCTACCCGTCGGCGACCGGCTTCGCCCATACGCACCAGGTTTTCTCTGTCATATATCACCTGCAGCAAGGCATCGGCCGTATCCAGCGGTGAGCATATTTTTGTAAGAAGACCCGCCCGTCCCAAGGCCTTGTCTTCCGGCGTGCGCCCAAAAATCAATTCACGACAGGCTCCCACATCGGTGGCCACACAAGGAACTCCAGCCGAAAACCCTTCCAAGATAACCAAAGGAAGTCCTTCGCTGATACTGGTCATCACACAAAGATCCAAATCGGCCAAAATTTCCCGCACATTCTGAGGTCCTAAAAACAGCACGTGTTCCTTGAGACCCATAAGTTCAACCATTTGCGCACATTCCGCGTAATACTCCGGGTCCTCCTCAAAGGGTCCGATCAAATCGAGCCGAACATTTGGATTGCGCGCCACGACTGAACGGGCGGCTCGAATCAGAGTTTTGACATCCTTGATCGGGACAACTCGCCCAATAAAGCCGATCACAATTTCACCTTCTCCCCGGGTCAGTCTTTCTCGGCGCTTTTCGAGGGACGCATCAAACTTCGTGGGATCAATTCCATTGGGAACCACCTCGAGTCGTCTGGCCTCCGTGCCGAATTCGATTTGCAGACCCGTATTTCCTTTAAACAACGAAATGATCCGCTGTGCAGCGGAGTAGGACAACACGCCAAGGAAGACAAACAACCCAATCCAGAGGCGCTTCAAGGGGTCCAGACCACGCGTAACATCGAAATAGCGACGGGAGGATCGTGTATCCATGTTGCCTGGCTGGTTTCTGCAATTCGCTCCTTCGTATAAATCCCATGTTCGGTGATGAAATAGGGGCGGCGCTCTCGCCGAGAAACGATCGCACCCTGCGTTTGATGCGTGAGCTCGATCTGGTCGGCCGCGCTCATCCTCGCTTCAAGCCGATCGGCACCGACAGCGAACATCTCTTCGATTATCACCCCAACGTGCTCAAGCAGGTGGGCAAACCGGAGCATCGCGATCAGATCTGGGTGGCCGACACCACTTACCTGCTCAGCGATGCGGGTGGGTGCTCCTTGGCGACCGTGATGGATCTTTGCACCCGTCGCATCGTTGGCTGGAGCATCTCAACTACTAACGATGCCGAAACGGGTTTGCACCGCGCTGGAAAACGCCGCGCTGACCCCCGACGACGTGCGCGCCGGCATCGTGCCTCACCGCGATCGTGGCAGCACCTATGCCTCAGATCGTTATCAACGCGGGCTCGCCCACTTTAAAATGCACCCGAGCATGAGCGCCAAGGGCAACTGCTATCCCGCACATGCGGCACGGCGATGGCTTCAGTAGCCAAATTGCCATACAAACTAAAAACACGTCTTGGAATCTGCCGCCAAGGCGCGAGAGCAGCGCCCCTCAAGTCGGGGGTAGAGACAAACGCTCGCCACCCTTCCGCCTGAATCCTTGCCGCGATCGCGAACGCCGTCTCGGCCTCGCCGGGGGCCGCATAGTCCAGCACCCAGGCTTCAAGGCCCAGAGCTTCGATTCGCTTGAGTTGGTCTCGCAAAATCTCTGTGTCTGCAAGTGGGACAGGTCGGTAAATTTCCGCGGCGAAATCGAAAGTTCCGAAAACGGATTCGACCAACACGCCATTGATCGTATCCGCCAATTCAGGCACCAAATCGAATCCACAATTGGCGACTATCATCGACTCCGGAAAAGACTCCCGCAGGCGCTTGACTAGGTTGATGCCGGCCGCCCGATCTTCTCGCGCGATCGGAATCCACCGTATCCAGAAAAACCCCATCGAAACCGCGTTCGTGGGCCGTTCGGGCTAAGTCATCCACCAATAGGCTGATCCAACGCTCGTCACTCAGATCGATAATATCCGAATTCCAAATTTCGTTACGACCTCGCAACCGCATCTGAGAGGATTCCACTTTTGCGCGATAGGGGGGGCATCTCCGGCAATCTCACCCACGCTGAGATATGCGAACACTTTATTTCCGGCCTCATGCGCGACCGAGAGGTCGAGATCGGCATCCGGATGGGCAATCGAGTAAGGATATAATCACAGCGGCGCATCCGGCACCGTTGCGTCGTAATTAACATAAAACCCTCCACTCGCCCCAGCAAACAGCGGAGCGAGCAATAGAACCGCGAAATTCAATTTCGTGCGCATAAAAACTACCCCAATCGAATAAGTTCAGCGAGTCCGTCTTCCACCGAAACCTCCGCTTCAAACTTCAGCTCCGTGGCGATCCGATCGGCCTGACCAAGCGAGTGGATAATGTCGCCCGTTCGTGGGGCCGCATGTTCAGGAGCGGGTGCTGACGGGTAGTGGCGGCCGAAGATAGCGGAGATATCTCGCAGCGATGTAGAGTTTCCGGTGCACACATTTGCCCAACCTGAATTCACCTCTTCCCGAGTTGCTGCGATAACATTGGCCCGGGCGACATCGTGGACCGAAATAAAGTCCCGGGTTTGGTTGCCATCACCAAAGATGGTAACGCCCTTCCCGTCACGATAGCGCTTATCAAAAATTGAAATACCCCGCTGTAGGGCGACGCAGGGTCTTGCCTGAGACCAAATACATTAAAGTAGCGCTGACACCGAACCACGAAACCGAATGCGGCACCGTGCGAAAGTAGGATCGCTTCGGACGCGAGTTTCGCCCCGCCGTAGGGGCTGATCGGGCGCTTCTCAGTTTCCTCCTTGATGGGAAGATCGGTTGTGTCGCCATAGATCGCAGCGGAGGACGCAAAAACCACCCGATCCACTCCGTGTTCGCGAGCCGCTTCCGCCACCCGGTGTGTGGCCAGAATATTTAACTGATAGTTAAGTTCAGGATTATCCATACTGTCTTGGACACTCACCAAGGCGGCGAGATGGATGATCGCGCTCGGTTTAACCTCGGCAACCAAGCCGGACAAAACTCCATCTGCGGAAACATCGGCTTCAAAGAAGTGAAAGTTTTCACTTTCGTCAGCGGCGCTGAGATTGCTCCGGTGACCGGACCGGAAATTGTCCACCCCCGTGACTTGGTGGCCTTCGGCGATCAATCGATCAACGGTGTGACTGCCAATGAACCCCGCTGCACCTGTAACCAAAATATGTGACATACAGGGGTAATCTAGTCAGCCAACTACTTTCAGCAAGAACAGCTTGGGTGAACAACTACGCAGAACCAGCGACTCAATGGGCGTAGTCTCACGCCCCTTTTTAGGGAATTAAATAGATTTCCGCTAAAACGATTCCTGCCAGCGCATCCGATTTTCCTTTCACCGTTGCGGTATAGATTCCCGGAACGAGCGATAGTATCAGTGCGGCATCCTTCGACCCCGCTAAGAGCGGAAAAGCGCCCACCTGTTCAGTGGCAGTCGTCGATTGCAGATCGTTGACCCAATCTTCATTGGTCGCGACGAGGCTACCTTGTTCGAAAATCTCCAATGAGTGATCAGCTAGCGGTGCGTTTACGCCATATTCAGTCAGCCCCGGCCCAACAGCTCGCAATAAAAGATCCCGAGACGTTTCGCCCGATAGAACAAAACCGACGACCAAAACATCATCGCTGCCTGATAATCGAGCTCGCGTTGATAGATTAACCAAACGACCAAAATTCGACTCTCCGCCCAATTCATACAACTCAACCAACGCGTTGCCCTCCTGACCACCATGACCCCCAACCGGCAACGTAGCGGCCCCTGACAGGTTCAAATTGCAAGGCGGCATCACCACTGCCGTCAACCAAAGGAAACGCCCTCACGATTGCAGCGGTATCACGAAGGGCATCACTTTCCTCGCTTTCACCCCAATTGTCATTGGCGCGGACGGTAACACCATTCGCCACCACTTGCAGCACGGGGTCATTCAATGGATTAGGGACCCCGTATTCGATCAGCCTCGGTCCGACAGCGTGGGCGAGAATTTGAACGGCTCCATCGCTAACGACTCCCGGAGTCAGTTGGGCCTCCCCAGATCCCGCCCATGTGCGAGCCGACAAATTCGAAAGGCGCCCTACTCTCGCATTCGGATCCACTCGTATTGTAGTCGGCACGGAAGTCGTCTGACCATATCGGTTCGTCGTCCGCACCCGATAAGCCCCTGAGTCAGCCGCCACCAAGTCAGACAAAACCAGCATCGTTCCGGTCACAGCCTCAACGATGACTTCATCCTTGATCCACTCGACCGAGGGCTGTGGTTCACCACTGACGGCAACACTCATAGTGAAAGATTTCTCCGGTAAAAACACTCTTTCGGTTGCAGTGATAAATTCGACGGATGATGCCGCCCCCTGCCAAGGGCCCAGGGTGGTGCCGGTGAGGGCAGGCGTGGATACGAATGCGTGATAACCCAACTCTAGTATTCGGTTGGCCGCTTCCAACGCCGCTGCCGCCTCGCTCGGATCAGCATAATCCAAAACGAAGATCTCGTAGCCCGCGGTGATCGCCGCATCGAATACTTGCAAGAGTCCCTGCGTCTCGGCCGGTGAAGTCGGTCGATAAAAACCTCCCTCGAAATCATAAGCGGAGAACACGGACTCCGCCATGAGCCCACCGACAACTCCAGCCAGTTCATCCAATGCGAAAAACCGCGGTTGATTATGATATCCTGATCTGGGAAACGCTGTTTTAGCGCTTTGATCAAATCAATGAGGGCAGCGCGCTGAACGACCGCTCCATCGCCATTGATCTGATATTCCACGCTATCCAGCGTATCCAAAAAGAACCCGGTAAACCCTTTTTCCACCGCCCGCGCCGCCATGTTGTTGACTAAAAACTCCGCCCACCGTCCGTCCGCCAAATCTAGTAAATCTGATTCCCATATCGGATTCTGCCCCCGCAGAGGTAAATCTAGCGCGAGTGCCTCCGACCGATGAGGCGCATTTTTGCCGAGTTCGCCGACACTGAGGTAAGCGTAAACCGTGGTTCCTGATACTAGCGCCGCTGCTAGGTCCACGTTGGCCTCGGCATGAACGATCGCCCTTCGGTGGGAGGTCATAATATCCGCGGGCACATTGAACGAATAGTCCAGATAGTAAGCCTCGGGAGTAAAGTCCGCCCGACCTGCCAACAGAAACGAGTGAAGCAGTAGTACCCACTTCAGACTTTCGGAGAGGAATCGTTTTCCAGCGCGTGTCATCGTTTCGCTAACTCAAAAATCGGGTTAGCGATGGGGGTAAGACGCGGAAACAACTACGCTTGTTTCATCGAACTTGAGAATTCCGGGAGCGATCCGAGAGTTCAACGAAGCCCTCAGGACTCACCCGTAAACTCACCGTCTCGCATCGGGCGGATAAAATCGCAGCGGTTGGCAATCTCCGGATTGTGCGTCACCAACACGATCGCTTGATTGTTTTCTTTGGCCAATCGCGTGAGAAGATCGAAAACCAAACTCGAATTTTTCTGATCCAAATTTCCAGTCGGCTCATCCGCCAGAATGACGGAAGGTTGATTCGCCAGGGAGCGGGCGACCGCCACGCGCTGTTGCTCACCACCGGACAATTGATTGCCCAGCCGGTGCGTCTTGTCGCCGAGGCCAACTGATTCAAGCAGTGATCGCGCCCGATCCTCCATCTCGCTAATCGTCAGTTTTCCCTGCTTGCGCATCGGCATCATCACATTTTCCAACGCGCTGAATTCGAGCATCAAAAAATGGAATTGAAATACGAAGCCGAGGTGTTGATTCCGTGCTGCCGTCCGTCCCTCGTCGCTGCTGTTGGACATCAGATCGCCATCGAGCCAAATCTTCCCTCCGTCGGGTTGGTCCAATAGGCCCAATTGATAGAGTAGCGTGGATTTGCCACAACCGGAAGGACCGACAATGGCGTAGACGTTTCCTCGCTTGGCCTCGAACGACACGCCTCGGAGAACATGGACCCGTCCCTCTCCCTCTCCGAGGTAGCGGTGCAATCCTTCGCACCGCAGGGCAATTTCATTGGGAGCACTCTCACTCATTGCGCCGTCCCCCGAATAACGTCGCCGGGCTCAAGTTTAGCCGCTCGACGCGCAGGCACCAAACTAGCCAACATGACCATGATGGTGGCGGTGACAACAGCCCCAAAATAATGCCAGCCTGACCACGATACGATAAACTTGTCCGTCGCGAAAATTCCGGTAATCCGCACGGGAACTTGCGAAATAGCGAACGTGCCGCCCAACCCGAGTAAGCACCCCAACACGGTGCCAATACAAAGCACGATCGCCGCCTGCCAAAGAAATATCTGCAAGACATCGTCCTGAGTGTAGCCCATCGATCGTAAGATCGCGATGTCCTTGGTCTTCTCCATGACAATCATGGCCAGGGTATTGAACATCGCCAGACCAGCGATCAGCGTAAAAACCGCGACGGTAATCGCACTGGAGATCCGCAACGCGCGAAAAACCTCTAGCCAAGTCTTCTCCCTCTCCTGCCAACTCGTGGCACTATGATCGAGGGTTTCTTCCATCAACAAGGCGTCAGCCGGCGCTCGTTTAGGTTCGATCAATCCTACCTGCAAAAAAGATGCCCCCGATGTTTTCTTGAGCAAAGATCGCGCCTCGCCCAAATGCGCGTAGATGCGTTCTTTGTCGATGTCAGCCACTCCCGTTTCGTAGATCGCGAGGATGGTGTAGCGTCGACTCTGCTCACGGGTTTTTAGTGAAATCGAATCTCCCGGTTCAACTCTCAATCTATCCGCCAAAACGCGGCCAATCAGAATCCCCAACGGAGAAACGCGGTATTCCGCCAGATCCCCGCGGATAATCTGGTGCTCTAAATCAGAGACCGAAATATGCGCGTCCAATTCGATTCCGTAGATCTTGGCATCTTCGTCCTTAAACGAACTTTCGGCGGTTACAGATCCTGTGACCACTTGGGATATCGCGGCTACATTACCGAAGGGTCTGAGTGCCTTGATCAACAGCGCCGGTTCGTCGATTCCTTCGATATATTTTCGATTCTCTCGATTGGAAACAACCATGCTCGATTCGCCGGGGTCTGCCCCGGCAGCAAACATGTTACCCATGGTATCCTGCATTTTATCCGCGATGCGAATGGCACCATTGGTGCCAAGAATTGTGCGAATGAAGAACTTCTCGAATCCACTGGTGGTTGCCTGAGTGATCACGAAAAGACCCACCCCCAACACAATACAGGACAGGCTCATTAGCATGGCCCGTTTTTTTGCGGTCAAAAACCGCAGGGCGATGAGGAAATTGGGCGTCATAACAGAGAACTAACCCCGCTCCGCGGTGCGCACTTTGTCCCCATCGCGGAAAAGATCCAACTCCTCGATCACCACGAGATCGCCGACGGAGATTCCTGAAACAATCTCAACTTCATTCAGGCTTTCGTAGCCGGGTTCCACCGTCCGAACCTCAATCGCTCCATTGTTCACCACCATGACTTTCTCACCGATCAAAGCACGGCGGGGAATGATCACCGTTCCGTCGCGCTCGGCGGTTACGATACTCACTTCACCCGTCAAGCCTGGGACCAGTTTTACCAACTCGATATCGACATCGAGATGGACGATGTAGCGTTGAGTTTCGGCATCTGCCGATGGAAGAACTTTGGAAACAGTGGCGTTAAATTGTTGCCCACCATAACCCAAAAGACGAACGGAAGAGGACTGTCCGATACGGAGATTGGAGAAATTTTCCTCACTTATTCGCGCTTCAACCGTGCGGCTCGTGGAAATCAATTTTGCGATCGGAGCTCCACTGCTGATGAGGTCACCCGGACGGGCGTAGACCTCGGAAACAACACACTCAAACGGAGCAATCACCTGCATCTTCTCCAATTCGCGCTGCTTCTGCGCGAGCGTGTTTTGGTAGTTGGAGAGCAGCAATTCGTTATTCACCCGTTCCAATTCCAACTTCTTTTCGATCTGAAGAACCTCGCGTTCTTGTTTACGATATACTGACGCGGACATGTTTCCGCTCTGCATAAGTCGTTCCGAGGCGGACAGATCTTCCTGAGCCGAAGCAAGGTCAAGGGCAATGGACGAACCCACGGCGATACGTTCTCTTGCCGCCTCAAATTCTCCTTCGATCCGTTCAATTTCCAGCAAGAGATCACTCGAATCGATCTGCACCAGAATGGCACCCTCCTTGAATGCGGCTCCCGGGTCGAGTTCGGACTCAATCACGCGACCACCCACCGCGCTTTTCAGGTCCATTTCGTATTCGGCCAAAACCGCAACACTCCCCGGCACCGCCTGCACGGCCTTACCATCCCAAGCGGCGCGCACCGTGGCGGTGGGCCGGTTCGAGAATACGAAAGCAACCGCTGCGGCCGCAATTATCGCTATCAGAACAAGAAACTTCTTCATCCAAATTCAGTTGGGATCAGGTTCAGCAGAGGATCGGTCTCCGTGAGACTTAGAACCTCGCTGACTGCTACCCAATAGTTGTGACGGTTCATCATCGCACGCCCCAAGGCGTCCCAATGGCCGAGCTTCGCCGAATCAATTTGAGAATCGGAGGCTTCACCACGAGAGGCTTGATCCCGGGTATAGTCCAACTGGTTGCGGGCCGATTTCAACTCCCGTTCGCTCAAACTCACCAACATGGCCAAACGCTTCAGTTGGCGGCCGTTCAAACGCACATCGTCAACCAATCGGGACTGTTCCTGTTCCAAACGAACCTCGGCGGCCCGGAGTCGGTTCAAACTGGAACGGACACGGGCCTTGGTGGCAAATCCGTCAAAGATGTTCCAAGTCAGTCCGATACCGGCATACATGGATTGAAACTCCAATGTGTCATTTTGCCGGGCAAACTGTTGTTCGTCCGAAGTCATTCCCGCGACAAAATCGACGCGAGGAAGCAACGACGTTTTGGTGTTCTTTAAGTTATTCTCCGCAATTTCCAGATTCATCCGTGAATGCTGTAATTCGGTATTTTCCGGAAATTCATCCGAGAGGAATCGAGCGAGGAGGCCAGCCAAGACCGGAGCATCGCTGGAAACGTCCGGGAGAGGTATTTCGTAGGGAACTTGATCATCTGTGAGCTCGTCAGCTCCGGTGAGTCGGGCCAATACCCGGGCGCCATTCCAAAAATTGTCCTCTGCCTCAGCTAACGCGACATCACTGCGCTGCATCTGGATTTCGGCCTGAAATACATCCGCCCCGGAATTCTGGTTCTGGCGACGCTTTTCCCGCGCTTCAGTCAAGTTGTCGGTGTGAATTTTGTGGGCAAACCGGGTCCTTTCCAGCCGCTGTTTACCGATCACCAATTCCATATAGAGCAATCGAATGTTCCGGGCTAAAAACAAGTAAGTAAGCCGGGAGTCCCCCGTGTCCATCTCGGTGCGAATACGAGAGTTCTGGATCGAGCGATGAATATTGCCCCAGTGGTAGAGAGGTTGTCTCAGCGTCAGTGAATAGTAGAGTTTGTCGGAAGTCTGAGAATCTACAAAATAATCCCGATCGTCACGCGCCTTTGAAAACTGGGCCCAACCACCCAGATTTGGTAAACGGCTGGATTTGGCTACTTCGTAGTCGGACAAGGATACCGCAGCGTCGGCGCGGCGGATAATCAGCTCCGGAGAGTCGTCGAAAGCCGCGTCAATCTGCTCGCTCAATTGAGGTAAAACATTTTCCGGCAACGAGAGACCCGATTGGGCAGAAACGAGACTGCCGAGAGCCACAAATGACGTGAAAATTGAGACGAGGCGAACACCGCGATTACGGAGGCAATGAAAAAAATGCATCTTGGAACCTAGCAGATTGGACGGCTGACACCGCTTAATACAGCGAAACAGACCTCGGATACCGCCATATCCACAAGACCTCACGCAAGCTCAATCTCCCTCGGTCAACCTCCTCTGAACCACTTGCATCCGTGTAAATTAGGCTTTACTCACGCGAGTCGTATCTGGTTGCTCTTCCTTTTTCATGCCTGCTTCTCATCCTGTGTCTACGTCCAGACTCTCCCGCATCTGGCAAACGCGGGATTTACTTTGGCAATTCACGCAGCGTTCCATCGAACTGCGTCATAAGGGCAGCCATCTCGGGCTGGCGTGGTCCTTCCTCCAGCCTCTCCTCATGCTGGGACTATATGTCACAGTATTTGGCTATATCTTCGGAGGATCCTTCAATGTGCTGCCGGAGGAGACATCGGTCGACTATGCCTTGGGCATCTTTCTGGGGCTCACCCTCTTTCATTTTGTCGCCGAAGCGTTCGCCCTCGCTCCCGGTTTGATCGTGAGTAATCCCAATTTCGTCAAAAAGGTCGTCTTCCCATTGGCTGTCCTGCCCGCTTCTGCCGTCGGCACCGCTTGTTTTCACATGTTGATAAGTTTGGGCTTAGTGGTTCTCGGGGTCCTCCTGTTCGGTCAGGGTTTTGCCTTAACCGCCTTGTGGCTCCCACTCATACTTATTCCGGTGGCCTTCTTCGCTCTGGGACTCTCCTTCGCTATTTCCGCTCTCGGGGTGTTTTGGCGAGACCTGGCCCAACTCTCCCAGTTTTTGACGCTACTAATAATGTATGGGAGTGCCATTTTCTTTCCGTCATCCGTTGTGCCACCGGCGATCTGGGCTTTTCTGCGTTTCAATCCTCTCCTCCTCTCGATCGAGTTGGCTCGTGATTCGTTGCTGTGGCACCGGGATCCGAACCTAGTCCATCTGGGATACACGTGGTTCACCAGTTTGGTCGCATTGGCAGTGGGTTACTGGATCTTTCAAAAACTGAGACCGGCTTTCGCCGATGTCCTATAAGAACGACATGAGTGATTCCGTCGTCATTTCCGCGCAAAGTATCAGTAAATTCTACCGCATCTGGGAGTCTCCTGCCGCCCGGCTGAGCACCGCCTTATGGCAGGGACTGGATAAGCGACTCCCCAGCAGTAGCTCAATCCAATCCAGAGCCAAAAAGGGATATCGGGATTTCCATGCGCTCCTTGCTATCAATATCGAAGTGCGCCGCGGTGAAAGCGTGGGCATTATCGGGCGCAATGGCTCGGGTAAATCCACCCTCCTCCAGATCATCGCCGGCACCCTTCAACCTTCCACCGGGGAAGTTTCAGTCACGGGACGGGTCGCGGCACAATTGGAGTTGGGCGCGGGCTTCAATCCCGAATTCACCGGACGGGAGAACGTCTATCTCTATGGTTCGGTGCTTGGCCTCAACCGGGCCGCGATGGATGAACGTTTTGACGACGTAGCTACATTTGCCGATATCGGTGAATTTATGGAAGAGCCGGTCAAAACCTACTCCAGCGGTATGATGATGCGCCTAGCATTCGCCGTGAGCACCTGCGTTGACCCCGAAATTCTGATCATCGACGAGGCCTTGAGTGTGGGTGATGCCCCGTTTCAGGCGAAGTGTTTCCGGCGTCTGCGAGAATTGATTGAGGGAGGTGTCAGTCTGCTTTTTGTTTCCCACGACTTGGCTACGGTGAAGTCTGTCTGTTCACGGGCCATGTGGTTAAAGGACGGTGAAATCGCCGCCTGGGGCAGCGCCAAGAAAGTCGCCCGAGAATACGAAAAATTCTGCTGGCAGGAACAAGGAATCCCATTCGACTCCCAAACGGCCAAAATAGGGTCCGCTCAGGCGGCAATCCTGGGCGATCTCAATCCTGAAAACACCGCTGCAAAACCGAATCCCGACGGCGATCCGATCAATCTACAACTCGCCGCCACTGAAGTCGAATTCGCCACCAAAGCCGAAGAGGCCGGCCGAATTGGCACAGGGGAAGTTCGATTCCAAAGCGCAATCTTAACCGATACCGACGGCACTAGAATCAAAAGTGTGGCCTTCGAACAGGATGCCACCTGGCACATGAGAATCACGGCTCAAAGCGATCTCACTTCGGATATCGTCCTGGGAATCGCTATTTTCAACGTGAAAGGCGATCGGGTGGCTGGGGTTCAAAACGTGCATCAAAATCTTCGGCTTGATATGAAAGAGGGCCAATCCGTGCGGGCTGCCGTCAAAATGACATTCCCTTTCACCGCCGAGAAATACGCCGCGCGATTCACCCTTTTGGGGTTTCAAGAGGGCGCTCGCACCATCAATGGTGTTTACGATTTCAATCGAAGTATCATCGTGGATCAGGTGACTGATGCGGTATTTTTCGAAGTCGAATTTCACCAACCCTTCCCTATCGGGCCGGCGGTTTGTCTGCCCTCCGACATCAAATTGACCGCCCCCGCTTAAATCGTGTCATCTTCATTTTCCCAGATCGACTATTCCGCCCTTTTGGAGGATATCCTCGGCGGCAAAGAAAAAGACACGATCGGTTTCGAACTGGGTCATGTCGGCGCGAATTTCACCAATTCCGATATCGTTCTATGTCAGGCTGAAATTGAACGAACCGCTGAATATTTCGATAGCATGTATACGGAGGTCGAGAACGGCCTCGGTTCGCTGAAATCAATCGGTAAGGCCCGAATCTCCGGAAAATGCCAAGTAGCCACAACCACGACACCCTGGGAATTTCAAGCATGGGTGCCTTTTGTATCAAAACGCGTGATGTCGCTGAAAGGAGCCCGTCTGACCCTGCATTTGGTCGTCTATCAAGGACAGGTTGATGTTGGGATTCTGGCGGAGGACAGTGTTTCTTTTATGGGCGATCGTTACACCGCGGAAACGGGCGAACATCAAATCGACTTCGAGGTGCCGGGTAACGAGGTTAAGGGCTTGGTGATCTGCAACGGAGGCACCGATTCTCCTGCCAGTTTGGTCGAAATCAAAGATGCAGAACTCCGGCATTTCGACATCGAGTCCAAACCCGCTCGTGAATGGACTGCGGCTCTGAAACAGGCCGAGAATCCCTGTATGCCAGAATCGGACAATCCCGCCGACTTGAGCGCTACGGCACCATTAATAATTTTTTACCTGCTGCAGCGGGGACGATTTCAAGAGGCCAGCCTGCTCATTCAGGCGGCGAGTAAGCTAATAGGATCAACGCCCTCTTGGTGGCCGGATAGACTGGATGAATTTTTGGCCAATTTTTTGAGTTTATCACGCGATATACCGCCGGTGAGGCATGCCGATTCATCCGTAGAGTTAAGTGAAGAGCTGAACCCGCTGATCTCCGAATGGGGGAAGTTGTCCCCAACATTTGGCGGGCAAACTGTGGTTCCACTGCATTTTGAAATCCTGGAGGCAGGACTGCTGCTCGACTTGCTCGGCACCACCCGGGGCCAAAAGACTATCTTTGAATGGAAGCGATCCGCCGTCGCAGCTCCTATGGTGCAGCGGGGAATTCTTTCACACCTCTTACGTGTGTTGGAGGAACGCCTCGAAGGTGACCTTACCGATTTCACCCTGATTATCTCTTCGGCTCCGGAAAAAATAAGTGTAACGATTCAGAGCGATCTTCGTCGCGGCGATCTACAATATCGGCACTTTTCCAGAGCTGTGGTAGATTTACTCCAGGCCTTTAACACGGGAGAAGGTGGACTGCCCGAGCTCAAACACGACCTGGGTGCCGAAAATCAATTGATTCTCGAGTGGTCACAAACCGCCCTGTTGTCGAAATTGACCGCACTAAGGTGGGAGACAAAACCCGACTCCACCACCGAGATTCATACCAGTGATACTGGCAGTCGCATTCTCCATCGAGGAGGCTTGGGTTACAAATACTCCCCGCACAATTCATCAAAAAGGCTCTCGCCTCGTGAGGAGATAACTCTGCTCGATAAACTGACAGATCTCGGGGCATGCTCAACCCCGGTCGCACTCGCCACCGGCGAGAATGGCAGTTGGGTGAGCTACCCCTTCGAGCACGGAACGACCCTTGCTGCCGCTCATTCCAACATTGCCCAACGAAGCGAAAAAAACGCAACGATTCGCGCACTTTCCGATTTGGTTGCTTTGATCAATCAACGCGGGGTGCGACACCGCGACTTACGGGCCGAGAATATTTTAATCACGCCGGATCGAAGACTGGCTTTGTTGGACTTCGACCAAGCAGTGGCAGAGTCGTCCGATGACGACTTCGGTAATGAATGGGGCGAGGATCGCGCCTGCGCCGGATTCGGCGGATTGCTCAAACAGCTGGGCTGGGAAGCCGATTTTCTCCGCACCGCGGGTCGATTGGGGTTTGCCTGGGAATTGGGCCGGCATTCCGCGGCGAACTCCCCCGGCAAGCACGCGTGTTACTACCAATGGCAATGGGGGCCCTTTCGCCTTGAGGGCGAACGGCCTTGGAGCACACGTTGGCACCTGCTCCGCCGCGCCTTCACGGAGGGCAAAGGCGAGTTTTTGGAATTGGGCAGTAATCTCGGTCTGCTCTCCTCCTACGCAGCATTGGCCGGCTGGGACTCCACCGGATTGGAGAAGGACGGTATTGCGGTGGAAAGTTCACGGTTGATCGCTTCCGCCCTCGGTTCTTCCGCTAAATTCCAACAAATGGACCTTCAGGACCGGGACGCATGGCCCCGCTGGGATAAGAAATACGATTTGGTTTCCGCATTGTCCGTCGTCCACTGGCTACCCGACCCCCAGCCGGTCGAGGCCTTTCTCTCCCGCCAATCACGATTACTCTTCGAAGGTCATCGTTCGGCCGCCGAGGAGAAAAAATATTTGGAGGGATTGGGCTTTTCGAATGTCGATCTCTTGGGTTATTCTGAACGCCTTCGCCCAGTGTTGTTAGCGTCCAAAAATTAGCGCCATGCCACAACCGTCCACCCATCTTGGCTTTATCCGCGTCGCCGTATGTTCACCTGAACTCAAGGTCGCCGACACCGATTTCAATGGCAAACACCATACCCGCCTGCTGAAGCAGGCGCAGCAGGCCGGAGCCGTGGTGTTGGTTTTCCCGGAGCTGAGTCTGACGAGTTATTCCTGCGGAGACCTCTTTGGCCAGGATGCTCTATTGAAAGCGGCCCGGGATGAACTGGTTCGTTTCGCTCAAGCAAGTCGCAAATCGCCCGTTGTTTCGATAGTGGGGCTTCCCATCGCCCACCATGGCCGCCTCTACAACGCCGCCGCCGTCATCGGCGCTGGAGAAATCTTGGGAATCGTGCCCAAACAGTTTCTGCCCACGGGCGGGGAATTCTACGAGGAACGGTGGTTCACCCAAGGGAGCGAAATAACAAATGAATCGATTGATATTGAAGGCACCCGAGTGCCGTTCGGCGTCGATCTCCTATTTGAGAATGATGCCCTCGCTTTGGTTTTAGGTGTTGAAATATGTGAGGACCTCTGGGCCGTGAATCCACCCAGTGGCGATCTTTGCCTCGCCGGTGCCAATCTTATCTGTAACCTCTCCGCGAGTGACGAGTTATTGGGCAAACTTTGCTACCGACGGGATTTGGTAAAACAACAGTCCGGCCGTGGGATTTGCGCCTACGCCTATGCCAGTGCCGGGCCGGGCGAATCGACCACCGATGTAGTCTATTCAGGACACAACCTGATCGCTGAATACGGGTCTATTCTCGCAGAATCCGAGCGGTTCAAATTCGAGTCTACTCTCCAGATCGCTGATATCGACATTGATCGCCTCAATCATGAGCGCCGCACAAATTCCAGTTTCTCCGCGGCACGGTCCGGCTTTTCCTATCGCCGTATCAGTCTCCCCATCGCGTTACCTCGCCCCCGTGCCCCTACGTGGGGAACAGAACGCCCTCATCAACGACAACCTTTCGTCCCTCGGGACAGTGCCGTGCGCGCTGCCACCTGCGCGGAGATATTTGCAATTCAGTCGACCGGATTGGCCAAACGCCTCCGCCATGTGGGAGCGAAAAAAGTAGTTTTGGGAATTTCCGGCGGATTAGACTCCACCTTAGCTTTGCTTGTCACGGTCCACGCCTTCGATGTGCTTGGACTGGATCGCAAGGGCATCATCGCTCCGACCATGCCGGGATTTGGCACCACCAAACGCACCCGTGGCAATGCAGAGGAGCTCGCGGAGTCTCTCGGTGTAAGTTTGTCCTCGATTCCCATCGGTCCGGCAGTGAAGCACCATTTCACCGATATTGGCCACGATCCTGATGTTCACGACGTTACCTACGAAAATTCGCAGGCGCGGGAACGCACCCAGATCCTCATGGATTTGGCCAACAAAGTCGGCGGTTTTGTCGTCGGCACCGGCGATCTCTCGGAGGCTGCCCTTGGCTGGTGCACTTTCAACGGGGACCACATGTCCATGTATCACCTGAATGTCGGCGTGCCCAAAACGTTGGTGCAGTATCTCATCGGCTGGTGTGCGGAGACTGAATTTTCCGGAGCTACGGCCGCGACCCTGCAGGACATCATCGACACGCCGATCAGTCCGGAATTATTGCCGGCCGATGCCAAGGAGGAGATTGCGCAGAAAACGGAGTCTGTGGTGGGACCCTACGAACTGCATGACTTCTTCCTCTATCACGTGGTTAGACACGGCTGCTCACCGACCAAGGTGGTGTTTTTAGCCCAGCAGGCGTTCGGCCGGGACTATAGTGCTAGCACCCTGCTTCGCTGGCTGGAGCGGTTTTACCGGCGGTTTTTCTCCCAACAATTCAAACGATCGGCCATGCCCGATGGACCCAAGGTTGGAACGGTCGCACTCTCCCCGCGCGGAGACTGGCGAATGCCCAGCGATGCCCAGGCGGACGTTTGGTTGGCGGAGTTGGCTGCTCTCAAACAATCCCACCGCAAGTGAAGTCTCCGTTGACTCTGATGGGTCAAGTCCGCTGAGGCGATGGATTATGTCCATGAAAGACGAATTGATTGTAGTCTGTGGCGCCGGTGGATTCATCGGTGGTCACTTAGTATCAGACCTCCTGAAGCAGGGCCACACGCGCATCCGCGCCGTGGACCTCAAACCATTGGATCGTTGGTATCAACGTTTCGACGGAGTTGAGAATCTCTCCCTGGACTTGCAGCGACTCGAAGCCTGCGAGCAAGCGGTTAAGGACGCGACCTTGGTCTATAACTTGGCCGCCGACATGGGCGGCATGGGGTTCATCGAGAACAACAAGGCCCTATGCATGCTGACTGTGCTCATCAATACGCACATTCTCCAAGCGTCACGGGATGCCGGCGTGAAGCGTGTTTTCTACTCCTCTTCCGCGTGTGTCTACGCCCACGACAAACAGACTGACCCCACCATCACGGGTCTGCAGGAGTCGGATGTCTACCCCGCCATGCCGGAGGACGGCTACGGCTGGGAGAAACTCTTCTCCGAGCGCATGTGCCGCCACTTCACGGAAGACTTCGGTCTCGTGACCCGCGTCGCGCGTTACCACAATGTTTACGGCCCAAATGGCACCTTCGACGGTGGCCGCGAAAAGGCACCGGCGGCGATCTGTCGCAAAATCATCAACGCCAAACTCAGTGGCAACCACGACTTGGAGATCTGGGGTTCAGGCGAACAGACCCGCAGTTTCATGTATATCGACGACTGTGTGCACGGTTCGCAGGCAATCATGCATAGCGACACCATCGATTTCCCGATCAACCTAGGAAGCGAAGAGAAGGTTTCCATCAACCAACTCGTTGATATTGTTGAAGACATTGCCGGTATCAAACTGGAGCGAAATTACAATCTCGACGCTCCGAAAGGCGTGAACGGCCGTAATTCGGAAAACACGATCATCCGGGAAAAACTCGCCTGGGAGCCCTCAATTTCCCTCCGCACCGGCATGGAAAAGACCTACGCTTGGATCTACGACCAGATAAAATCCGGCGCCTCCAAGGATTCCGTGGTCAATCTCTCCTGATTGACGGCTGATGATGTTTTTCGGGCCCACAATCCTACTGCTTAAGCGGCTAACGGTCTGGGTGGGTTTCCTTGCCATTGTCGGTCCGGCAATGGCTTCGACGCTATCGGGTTGGCCGGAACTTCCTCCTCCCCAGTTCAAAGCGGGCATGAGCGCTCCCGACATCCGGCAGATTATCGCGAAGGATCTCTCGATTCTCTCTGACGCCAACGTATCCGAGGAATTACGAGTCGTCGCTTTGAGAAAGTGGATCCACTCATTCCTGCCGGTGGGAGATTACCGAACCACCCTGTCCAATACGGATTACGATCACAATGGAAAGGATTTAGGAAAACTTCTCTGGGCCACGGAGGTAAGAATGGGAGGCTATCAATGCGGTGGCCATGCCGAGTTGGCTCGGAAGATCTACAATCTTTTCGATTTCGAGGCCTTCACCATCAATTTCGGATTTCGCGGGACTCCTTCCACTCATCTCACGACATTCGTTAGGATTCTGCGCGAAAACCAACCGGTTTGGACGATCCAGGATACCTACTTTAATTTCACCCTGCGCACTCTAGACGGCTCGCTGATGGGCTATTCCCAACTGCTGCAGCATCTGATCGATGATGAGATTGATTCCATCGTGATTGATGATCCCGAATTACCCAAAACATCGGTGCTTTATTCCGATGTCGCAGAAGTTCCCCGGCGCAATCGACGATATCAACTGCAGGCAGAATGTATTCGTCCTTGGGACGGGTTCGAAGAATTTTCCGTCCGTTGGGGGTTCCGGCTGATGTTTACGTCCTTGTTCAATTTCGACCAGCAACTGAATGCTCGAATTAAACGGTCCCATCCGCTCTATTTCTTTTTGGTCCCCATCGGTTTTCGCGGACATAAAGACCACGAAAAATTTGTCGATCTGGCGAAACAGCAGCAGGGAGTTTTGCTCCGGCGGGTGGGTTCCACACCCAACGATTTGACCAAGACCCTTACGCTTCCCCCCAAAGAGCTGGAGCCGATCTGATCTTTTATTCCTTCCGGTGAGACATCTGATCCAATTTATCTTCAGCTTCTCAGGTCTGCTTTTCCTCTTGGGATTGATCGTTTCTTCGCTCGAAGCAAGGACGTGGTCTCATCATCACCCTGCAATGCTTCCTCAGAACTTCCGGGCGGACATGACTTCGCCAGAAATTCGGGAGAAGCTCGAGGAACGCATCCCCAGTTTACTTTCTTCGGACGCGAGTCGAGTGGAACAAGCGGAGGCGGTGCGAGACTGGCTACACAGCTACATTCCCGTCGCTGACCGCCACAGCAATCTCGCCGACCTAGGAGTGGATCATCATAAAAATCCTCTGGCCGAGTTACTGCATCTCGCTGAGAGCCGGGCAGGAGGGTATTTTTGCGGTGCCTCAACCGAGATAGCCCGACAAGTTTACAACCTCCTCGGCTTTGAGGCTCACAGTCTAAATTTCGGACTCCCTCCTGATGGAGCCACCCACATCACAACCGTTGTGGCTTTGGAGATTGAGGGTATCGAGACCTGGACGATTCAGGACACTTATTTCAATTTTACCGTGCGTGACTCGGACGATCGCTACGTCGATTTTCGATCTATTTTGGACAATCTTGTTAAAGGAGATGTTTCTGAACTACGTATTGACGAAAAGGAGTCCGCCCGAACCCCTGCGCTCTACTTAAATTATCACAAAATCCCCCGTATGAGCCGTGCATATAATCTCGATGCCGAATGCATCAGAGATTTTCCCAATTTTTCGGAATTCTCCTTAAAATGGGATTTTGAACTGATGCTTCTTCTCTTCGGTCTGCGCACGGAATTGGAAGAAAAACTCGGCACTAACTATCCTCTTTACCTGTTCGCATTTCCCATCAGCACTTCCGGTAATGATCGGGTGTTGGCGCTCAAAGACTACGCGGACTCCGCCCGGGAAAAAATCGAAACGCGATATCGAGAGACTCCCAGCTACTACGCCAACACCCGCATCGACGACTATCTTGAACCCCGGTTCGAACTCATTCGAAAATGGCCACTTGAAGACTAGTCCTCTCCTCTCATTTTTCCTCTTTAAAGATTATGACCAAAAAAGTTTCCATCATCGGTCTCGGTAAATTGGGCGGCAGTATGGCCGCTGGCATGGCCTCTCACGGTCTCAACGTCATCGGCGTCGACGTCAACAAACAGGCGGTGGATGCCGTAAATTCCGGCCGTGCTCCCGTGCAGGAGACAGGACTGGGCGAGATGATCGCCGCGAACCAAGAGCGTATTCGTGCTACTCTGGACACGACTGAAGCGGTGCTCGCCACTGACATTAGTTTTGTGATCGTTCCAACCCCGAGTGACGAACGCGGTGCCTTTACTCTTCAATACGCCTCCTATGCTTTCAAGGCATTGGGCCACGCCCTCAAGGCCAAGGACGGCTATCACGTGATCGTCCTCACCAGCACCGTGCTGCCGGGAGCAACTCGACACGGATTACTTCCCATTCTGGAGGAGGCATCGGGCAAGAAATGCGGGAAAGATTTTGGTCTCTGCTATAATCCGGAATTCATCGCCCTCGGCTCTGTCATTCGAGACTTCCTCAGTCCGGACTTTTACCTGCTTGGCCAGTTTGACGAGCGCTCCGGTGATCTCCTGGAGTCGGTTCACAATCAGGTCTCTGAGAATGAAGCACCGGTGAAGCGCATGAGCATTGAGAATGCGGAATTGGCCAAGATCGCGGTGAACAGTTATGTCACCATGAAAATTTCCTACGCAAATATGCTCGCCGAATTCTGTGAGAATATTCCGGGTGGAGATGTGGATGTGGTTTCGGACACCCTTGGCATGGATAAGCGCATCGGACGAAAATACCTCACGGGCGGATTCGGATTTGGGGGACCTTGCTTCCCGAGGGACAACATCGCCTTGAATTTCATGGGGAAGTCATTGGATGTGGATAGTCGCCTTCTGGAGATGAACGACGACTACAACCGGAACCTCTCCAAGCGCTATGTTTCTCGTCTTCAATCCGAACTACCCAAGGGTGCTAATGTGGCAGTGCTCGGACTCGCCTACAAAGCGCTGTCCCACGTGATCGAAGAGTCTTCTGGAGTCTATCTTTGCAAGGCACTTTCTGAGGCAGGATATCGCGTTATCGGACATGACAACCTCGCGGCACCCTACGCCGAAACCGTGTTAAAAATGAGTGTTCTCGTGACGGATGACCTTTCCCAAGCGCTCGCAGATGCGGATGCCGTTCTTATCACTACAGGCGACGCGGACTACCTAAAACTCACCGAGGATCAACTTCTGAGCGGGCGGGAAAGCATCACGGTCGTCGATTTCTGGCGGGCTCTTCCTCATTTGGAGAATTTGACGAAAATAAACTATGTCCCCATCGGTCGTTGCCGAGAGGATGAAGCCGCCGCGGGAAAAATATCTCCGCTTTGGAGCTGAGTTTCGCTCCGCCCCATTTATCCAGCATCAAGGTATCCGCGGAACGCGTTTAGGTAAACTATGAGCGACCGTCCAGCATCCCAAATCGATGCCCCGCTCTCTTCCAAGCGACGTTCGATGATGGGCTTGGCCTTGGTGTGGTTGGCTGGCCAACTGCTACTTTGGGGATTTCGGCCGGGCTATTTGTTTCCGCCATTCGATCAAGTTGATATGTGGTTCTACACGACCGATCAGTGGGATTGGTCGGGGATGCTTGAGGAATTTGGTTCTACTTACTACGGAGTCCGCATCAGTTGGCTGTTTCTGGGAGCGGCTTTTCATGCGCTCTTTGATCCGATCATCGCCAACATCGGACTGAAACTCCTCTTTTCGGCCGTTTACGCCAGCGCGTTGGCTTGGTTGGAACTTCGCTTTGGTAGTTTTCTCGGCGGGGTTTGCGGCGTATGTTTGGCCATATTTTTCCTCAACTTATCTACGGCGTTACACGGTGACCATACCGACTCGGCTGTTTTGGTCTACGCCACTTTTAGTGTCGTCGGAATTATTCAGGCCGGTCTGACTCTTTCACCCTATCGCTGGATCTTTTTCGGCGGTGTCTCATTCTCTCTCATGGCTCTTGGGAACCTCGGGGCAATTGCGAATATCGGAGCCGCCATCGCCCTATTCCACTTGGCGTGGCTGAATCGTAACCTGATGTTTCACGGCAAATGTTTGCTCGTTTATGGTGCCGCCGCTCTTCTCACCCTGACGGGTTTCCAAATTGTCCACTCCTCTCTTGGGGCTACCTAGGATCTGATTAGTCCTCAGTGGAGATTGGTAGCAAAACTGAATGACTTGGGCACTTCAACCGTAAGCGTCCGTTCTACCGCGTTGCGGACGTGATTGACGATCCGGCGGTGGGTTTCCAGTTGCGTGGAGTCAGGTTTGCCTTTTCGACCTCGTGGTTGGTCATACCCGGTAGTCGGCGCGGCATGTCATCGAGGCAGGCGAGGGGCTCGACCAACCACGAGGTCGAAAAGGCCGGCGGGTCGGGGCTGACTTCAAGGGAGACGAAGTGAGCGGCGATGACGGGCTGCTGCCGCCGCGCGAAGTGGACCGGCAACTGGGCTCGCGAGCGCCTCGAGGATACCGGCGAAAAACAACGCCTGTTCACCGCGTTTGATTACGCGGCCGGATCGTGGCGACGACCGCGTCGGGTGATCGCCAAAGCCGGGCACCCAGCGAAGGGCTCCAACCCACGCTTCATCGTCAGCAACATTGTGGGTGACTCGCAGCAACTCTACGACCGGCGCTACTGCGCTCGCGGCGAGATGGAGAACCGGATCAAAGAGCAGATGATGCTCTTTGCGGATCGGGTGAGCGCACACCGGCGGTGGGCCAACCCACGGCGTCTGCTGCTCCCGGGCTTGGCCTGCACGCTGATGCAAGGACTACGACGGTTGGCTCTCCCGGACCCCGGCACCCTCCCGCAACGTCTTCATGCAATATGCGGGCTAAGAACGGCGACAGGTTTTTAATGCATGTTCTGCGCCGCTTAATGGATGATTCTTTCAGCGTGTGCGAGCCATTCAACGTTCGGCAACCTGATCGAATGACAATCGAGCATCGTCTGATGTGGTGAGATTACCGACCTGAGCCTTGAGTTCCTTGAGTCATCGTTCCGCCAATCGCCGGTCGTTCGTTTTCAAAGATCGACGAAATTGCTTGTCAGCTCTTTTGAGCAACGCGTATATAGGTTATTCGTCTCCAGACGATAGAGGTTTTCAGCTACTCGTTTGAACACTCCTCCCGATTTCGGCTTGTCAGGCATGAGATTTAGAATGAGGTGACAAAAGAGGCTGACAAAACGAAAATCAGAGCTGATGAATTTTTTTATAAATAATTTGTATTCAATTAGTTTGCCAGAGTAGCTCAGTGGTAGAGCAGAGGACTCATAAGCCTTTGGTCGGCGGTTCAAATCCGCCCTCTGGCACCACTAATCCAAATGGGGTTAGTGCTCACCATAGCCCGCCGGGCAAAGGAGGGCCGTTAAGCAAATTGACCTAAACACGCGGATTTAATCGTCGACTGCGGCCTGTCCGTAGCAGCCAGAAAACCGAGGTCAACGCCCTTGGCTACAGCATGGGTTCTGTTGCCCGATTTCCGGACACTCCTCATGCGAATTATTGAATCCAACTGGGGTCCAAAATGAATGGCCGGCTTCATCCGTGAATGAATCCGTCCTTGGGTTTTTCGACTTCGGCCGCGTAGTTTCGCGCCTATGCCAGATCCCCTCACCTTGCATGAAATTGGACGCCTCCCTGCCCCTGACGATAATGTAGCCATCGCTATCCGACAAATTCAGCCAGGCTCTTCTGTTCATCTTCCCGAAGGATTTTGCACCATTTCCCATACGGTCCTGGAGGGACATCGTTTCGCGATTCGGCCGATCTCCATTGGCGAACCACTGCTTTCTTGGGACCTTACCTTTGGACACGCGACCCGATCCATCGCTCCGGGCGACTACGTCTGCAATGACTCTACGCTGAAGGCTCTACGGGTGCGACAAAGGGCGATCACTTTGCCGGAAGTCGCCAACTTCGCCGACCATTTGGTGTCGTTTGCACTGAATGAGACGGCTCTTCCCTCGCCCGCCCATATTTCATCCGCGACGCGGCCCCGGATCTTTCAGGGGTATCGCAGACCGGGAAACCGGGGTGTCGGCACGCGCAATAATATTGTGATTTTGGGAACATCATCGCGAACCGCCAGCTTCGCACGACAACTCACCGCACGACTGCAATCGGCCGCAAAACAATTTCCCGGCATTGATGGTATCGTCGCCGTTGCTCATACTGAAGGCGGAGACTCGACGGAGCCCAACAACGCGATGGAGATTCTGCGAACAATCGCGGGGTTTATGGTCCATCCCAATGTCGGTGCGGTGCTGGCTGTTGACCATGGCACTGAAGCCATCACCAACGCGCGGCTGCAAACCTTCATGCCTGAAAATGGCTATGCTTCAGACGAGGTGCCGCACGAATTTTTAAGCACCGAACACGGTTTGTCCGCTGCGATGTCCGCAGGGGAAGCCATCGTGCAGAGGTGGCTTCCGGACGTCTCGACCCAGACCCGCAGCGCTCAACCTCTGAGTGAGCTTCGCATCGCGTTACAGTGTGGCGGATCTGACGCGTTTTCAGGCGTATCGGGCAACCCCCTCGCTGGCGCAATGACCCATGAAATTGTGCGACACGGAGGGATGGGCGTGCTTTGCGAGACTGATGAAATTGTCGGTGCCGAGGATCATCTGATGCGCAACATCAAGTCCCTGCCGGTCGCGAAATCACTGTTGTCGTGTATCGCGAGATTTAAGGAACGCATGCGATGGCATGGCGTGACGCCGGAGAGCAACCCATCGGCCGGAAACAAGTTTCGTGGTCTCTATAACATTACCCTGAAATCACTCGGCGCGGTGCAGAAGAAGGATCCGCGGACACCGTTGGATCATGTCATTGATTACGCGGTCCCGATCAAAGAGCCCGGCTTCTATTTCATGGACAGTCCGGGTAACGATCTCGAAGCAATCGGCGGCCAAGTGGGTTCGGGTTGTAATCTGGTGATCTTCGTCACCGGTAACGGATCTATTACCAATTTCCCATTCGTCCCAACGCTGAAGATTACCACCACCACGCGTCGGCATAAATTACTCGAACGAGAAATGGATATCAACGCGGGCAAATATCTGGACGGAGAGTCCTTCGAATCACTCACGCAAAAGTCGCTCGATTTATTGATCGAAACAGCTTCGGGAAAACGCTCGAAAGGTGAAGAAGCCGGTCACTACCAATCTTCGCTGTGGAGAAATTGGCAGCAGAAGGACGATCAAAATCTATCGCGAATCCTGTCCCGACCAGAACCATCCGGCGTCCCCTTGCCCACGCACGTGGAGTCGGAGACTGCCGCTCCTGTTTCGGCAAGGAGCACAGAACGCGTGGGCTTGGTGCTACCCACGAGTATGTGTTCATCGCAGATCGCACGCATGGCCGCGGTGCGGATGAATGAGCACGGCCTCGCTTCGCGTTTGGGGTTTTCTCGCTTTGTCGCATTGCCCCACAGCGAGGGCTGCGGGTTCGGCGGCGAGACCATGTATCAAACCTTGTGTCGCACTTATCGCGGTTACGCGACGCACCCCAACGTGGGTGCCGCTTTGCTGCTGGAACACGGCTGCGAAAAGATTCCCAACGACGCTATGCGGCGATATTTCGAATCGACCGGCCTGCCCCTTGATCGCTTTGGCTGGGCGAGCGTGCAACTTGACGGCGGAATCGAACGCACGCTGGGGAATATCGAAGCGTGGTTTGAAGGTGCACCGCTTTTCAATCATCAGGAGAAATTCACTCAGGATCCACCCGGTGGTCTTTGCGGAGTCAACCTCGGTCTAGCCAGCGTATCGTCGCACAATTCGCCGGCGGCCTCCACGCTCGCTGAAATTTCACAGGAAGTTCTCCAAGCAGGCGGATCCGTGTTGATTCCCGAAAGTGATCCCCTGTTGGCCGATCCTGAATTCCTCGTGCCACTTCTAGGGAACATACCCCCGGCAGCGACGCTGGCGAACGGAGCTTCTTTCACTAAAGACGGTTTCCACGTCGTCCAAACCGACAGTGACCATTGGGTCGAAAACCTGACCAGTTTGGGCGCATGCGGTGCCCACCTTTTTGTCGGACTGGTCGGCGGCTCAGCGCAACAAGGACACCCCTTGTTGTCGTTGCTTCAACTCGGATTCGAGTTGAGCGACTCGACTGAAACTCAGTCCGAGGTGGATCTGATTATGCGATCGGATGCCGCGTTACAGAATCTATCTGCGCTGCGAGGACTGATAGAGGCAACCCTGTCGGGAGACTATCAGCCCATCGCCACTGCAGGAGGTTTTGTAGACTTCCAATTCGCGCGAGGGCCACTGGGCGTATCGGCCTGATCGAGTGAAGTTCAGGGAATGGCTGGCTCACGAACCTGATCACGCACTACCCTTGCACGGACATCAGCGCCCTCGCGAAACGGCGGAAGAAATACGAGCAGGATTCGTTCACGGCTACTGAGTCGAAGAGACTGATCAAACACGACCACGGGTCGGTCGAATCGCTCATAGGCCACCCCCAGCCGAATATTATCGTCAACGACTTGAGGCTCCCGGACAGGTTGTCCCAGCTCCATGCGAAACGGCGTTCCGTCGAGCGTGCCTTTAATTTTTTGTCCGGCTAAATTCACCATGCGAACATGACCGGCCGGAAATGTCGCCGCGGAATCGTCGATCCACATCACCGCCACGGAACCGTCCTCCTCTGGAGTCAGGCTCAGAGATCGACCCAATCCATGCCGGGTCGCACGCAGTTCATCGCCCGTGCCGGAGGTGGCTACAAATCGTAACGGAAGCGGCCCCGAGTAAGTATACAAATCACTGCGTCCTTGCAAAGAAACCCGGAGAGGCAAGATGGCAAAATCAGCCGCCGTAGGTCGAGGGTTTACCCGCGCCTCCGGCTTGAGTTGAGCGTAGCCGATATCCCGCATGCGGTCCGAGCCCATGACGGAGAACTCGAAGTCCAGAGTGGGGGAATTCTGGGCCCACAACGAAGAGCCGGCCAAGACTCCACACCGCATCAAAATTTTCAACCACCGGTTCATAAGTCTTCTTCAGTGAGCCAGCGCAGCGAAAGGATGCGGAAACGTCTACCCCAATTCGGATCAGCCACCATTTCGTTCCAGTTGCCGGCAGCGCCCTCTACAAAATCGGTGGTGGAAACACCTTCGGGAAAGCGCTGCACCACAGCCTCCAACCATGCCCTCGATTGCGGATCTGTGTCACCAGGGTAGTTCGTCTCGGCCGTGGCATTCACCGCTTCGCCGTAAGTGCGGATCACAAAGATATCTGAACGCGGCGAGAGGATTGTGCTCAGATTTGTCATCAAGTCCGCAGAAGTCAGAAAACCCGGAGAAGCTTCATCCAATTTCATCGGGTCATCGGGAAAATACTGATCCCAATTAATTCGCTCCGAAGCCCCCCCTCGAACGGTGCCGTTATCAACCACGGGCACGAGCGGCGCGGTGACTTGTCGGCTCAAATCGCCATCGGTCCCCGCAACCAGCTCAATCCGATTCCGTGCTGCGATATCGCTGGAACTGGGGTTGGGTGAATTTCCGCTTACCAGCCAACCTTCAGGAGTCGTCCCGGTGCCGGTAGCGTCCCAAACGCCGGTCCAATAAATGTTATTCGTCTCGCCCGTAGCGCCGGCGGTGGTGGTCACGCGTTGGTCCGGTCCAGCGAGTTTCTGCAAACGACCGAGGGCGACGTCCAATGCGAGCCGTGCGGTCTCCTGCGCCTTTTGTTGGCGGGACTGGGCGATACCCACTTGCGTCTCCACTCGGGTAATCATCGCAAGACTCACCACGAGCAATGTGACCAGTGCCATCCGGGAGACAACCAGCAGGAGGGCCACACCTTTGGGGTTTCGATTTACCACGGGTGTCCTCCCATCTCGACTCAACGAACAAATACGCGACGGGTTTCCGCCAGAATCTGCTCACGAGGTTCATTGGAATTTCCCGTCTCCAATGCCCTCAGTCGCGCCGCGTCCAAAAGCATCCACCAGCGCGACTCCAGAGGGATCGAGATCCGAAGCCGAGAGGGTATAAAAACTCAGACCTTTTTTGTTGCCCCAATTGGTGCTGCCCCGGACCGAATCGCCGGCCAAAGTGCGGCCCGCCAACTCAGCGCTGAACCGGTCCGTGTCTACGCGACCGCTGATGGCAATGTCAGGGTAAAATCCATATTCCTACCGATATATTTCCATCGCGCTGGCTCATCAATTAAATCGTGCCTTGGTTGAAGCACGATTTGCCGAGTCACTCGCTCCGCCGACCGTCGGGATGATTATCGCAACAAAGATCGCCAACTCCGCGTGGGCTCTTTCGGAGCCTGCGCTGTCGTTGACTCCGGCAGATGTGGCGAACGTGATCGCGATCAGCACCGCAATCACACCGAGAACCGAAAGGATCTCAACCAAGGTGAATGCACGTGACGCGGATCGGTCCGTCAAAACCGGACCCTGACGGTGAGGTTGGAGAGAAGTCATGCGGATGGAATTCAGGATTGGGCAGGAGCGTTTATTCGTCTGATTGAAGAGCTGCGACGACCGAGAAATCCTCAAGGGTCGTGGTATCGCCCTTCACGAGCTGGCCGGCGGCGATCTGCTTGAGGATACGCCGCATGATTTTACCCGAGCGGGTTTTGGGCAGCGCTCCGGCAAACCGCACCTCGTCGGGCTTGGCGATTGCGCCGATCTTTTTGCCGACGTGGTTGCGGAGTTCGGTCTTCAGGGCGTCGTCGACCTTGATCCCGGTTTTCACCGTTACGAACACAACGAGCGATTGCCCTTTCAAATCGTGGGGGGGGCCGACGGCTGCAGCTTCCGCTACCTTCGGGTGCGCGACCAAAGCGCTTTCAACTTCGGCAGTGCCCAGACGATGTCCGGAAATATTGAGGACGTCGTCGATACGACCAATGATCCAGAAGTAGCCATCCTCATCACGGCGAGCTCCGTCACCAGTGAAATAGACTCCGGGGAAGTCACTGAAGTAGGTGTCCTTGAAGCGCTGGTCGTCTCCCCAAAGCGTGCGCAGCATCGACGGCCAGGGCTGGGCGACGATGAGTTTGCCGGCTGAACCGAGCGGCACTTCCTTGCCGCGATCGTCCACCACCTTCGGGTCGACGCCGAAGAACGGGAAAGTCGCGGAACCGGGTTTACAAGGGGTCGCGCCCGGCAGCGGCGTGATCATGATCGAGCCGGTTTCAGTCTGCCACCACGTGTCGACAATCGGGCATTTTTTACGGCCGATGTGCCGGTAATACCACATCCAAGCCTCGGGATTGATAGGTTCGCCCACCGAACCGAGGAGGCGCAGCGATTTGAGGCTGTGTTTCTTAACGTGCTCGGTGCCCCATTTCATGAAGGCGCGGATAGCAGTCGGAGCGGTGTAAAGAATCGTGATCCCGTGACGGTCGATCATGTCCCAGAAACGATCCGGACCGGGGTGATTGGGGACACCCTCATACATGAAAACGGTGGCCCCATTGGAAAGCAGACCGTAAACGACGTAACTGTGACCCGTGATCCAACCGATATCCGCTGAGCAGAAATACAGATCGTTCTCCTTGAGATCGAAAACGTATTTGGAGGACAATTTAGAGCCCAACAGATAACCGGCACTGGTGTGCAGGACCCCTTTGGGCTTACCCGTGCTGCCGGAGGTATACAGGATGAAGAGTGGATTTTCGGATGAGAAGCCCTTGGCTTTGTGGTGATTGGAGACCTCAGCCGCCACTTCGTGCCACCAGATGTCGCGCTTACGCTTCATCTTTACGTCAATGCCGCAGCGCTGGTGCACAAGCACGTGCTCCACACACTTTGCCTTGGCGACCGCTTCATCGACGGTGGGCTTAAGCGGAAATGCCTTACCTCGACGCCAGCCGCCGTCGGCAGTGATAACCAGCTTGGCTCCGCAATCGATGATACGGTCCTTGAGCGACTCGGCACTGAAACCGCCGAACACCACCGTATGAATGGCACCGACCCGGGCACAGGCCAACATGGCAAAAGCCGCCTCGGGCACCATGGGCATGTAGATCGCAACCCGATCACCCTTGGTCACACCGAGATTGGTAAAGACGTTGGCGAGGCGGGATACTTCAAAATAGAGCTGTTTGTAGGTGATCGTGCGCACGTCCCCCGGCTCACCCTCAAAAACAATCGCGGCCTTGTTCTCACGTGGCGTTTCGAGATGGCAGTCGATGCAATTTTCGGCGACATTCAGCGTGCCCCCGCCAAACCACTTCGCATGGGGTGCCTTCCACTTGAGCACCGACGTGAAGGGCTTCCTCCACTTAATGAGTTTTTTGGCCTGTCGCTCCCAGAATTTTTCTGGGGAGTTGACAGACTCCCTGTAGAGCCTCTTATAAGCAGCCATGCTGCCGAGCTCGGCTTGGCTCTGAAAATCGACCGTTGGTCGAAAAACCCGTTTCTCACGGGACACTGAGGTAATGTTTTGGTCCGTCACGTTTTGGATCGTTGAGGTTAGTTCTATACTGCCCGCGGCCCAACTAGACCGTCGGAGTTATATATTATCTCGCTGCCCGTGAATTTCGTCAAGAGCCGATCGTTCACGAATCACTTTCATTTCTAATTTCCGTTAAATTTTTCCATGGCAAAATCCGAATCCCCCGCCGAAGAGGCTCCCGAGACCACGGCTGAAGAGACCCCCAAGCCCAAGCCTCCCCCTGAAAAGGAACTTAACCTGATTCCCGTCGAGGGCGTCCTCGACATCGACAAGCAAAAAGGCGGCAACGGCGTCCTGCTTGACCTCAAGCGCTACGGCAAACGTCGACCCGACGACACTTTTGTCCCCAAGGAACTCATCCGCCGCTTCAAACTCCGGCGCGGCAATCACATCGCCGGCACCGCTTTCCCCGCCGAGGGGCGTTTCCCCAACCCAAAGATGAAGTTCATCGAGAAGGTTGACGGGCTCTCCATCGACGATCGCCGGGCCAAATGGGATTTCCTTAACTTCACGACGCTCTCACCAGAGGAACCCTTTAAACTCGAGACGGTCGACGGTCGAATCACCACCCGCGCGGTCGATCTGTTCTGTCCAATCGGCAAGGGAACTCGCGGTCTGGTCGTGGCCCCGCCCCGCACCGGCAAAACCACCCTGCTCCGCGACATGGCTCTCGGCGTTCTAGAAAATCACCCCGAGTGTCACGTGATGATCCTGCTGGTGGACGAGCGACCGGAAGAAGTCACCGACTTCAAGCGCAGCGTTACTGGCGCCGAAGTTTGGGCCTCATCCAACGACGAACAGGTCAACAGCCATATTCGCATTGCAGACATGGCAATCGACCGGGCCAAACGCCTCGTAGAGTGCGGTAAGGATGTGGTGATCTTACTCGACTCCCTCACCCGCCTCGCCCGCGCTCACAACACCCAACGCAATTCCGGCCGCACCGGTTCCGGTGGTTTGGACGTCCGCGCCCTCGAAAAACCCCGACAACTCTTCGCCGCCGCCCGCAACACCGAGGAAGCCGGATCTTTGACGATCATTGCCTCGATCCTTGTCGAAACCGGCAGTCGCATGGACGATGTTATTTTTCAGGAATTTAAAGGCACAGGTAACAGCGACCTCGTTTTGGACCGAAAATGCGCCGAAATGCGCCTTTGGCCGGCCATGAACATCCAAGGTTCTGGCACCCGTAAGGAGGAGAAGCTCATCAATGCCGAGGATCTCGATAGCATCCACTTCTTCCGTCGGGCCCTCGTCCAACAGAAGATCGAGGAAGCGACTGAGACCATGATCGCCCGTCTCTCCAAGACCAAAACCAACGCCGAGTTCCTGAGACTCATCTCGCAATAATGCGCCATTTCCACCCGCGAACGCCTCTCGTCTTCGCGGGTTTTTTCTTCTCTCAGCTGCCCAAGATGTTTTCCCCCTTGCGCAGGCGCGAAAAAATCTGAACAAACTTTCTTTCCGCTGAACGAAATCGTCTCAGCGCAGTCCACGCCGCAACTCCTTCCGTATGCATAGTTTTTCCGAGCAGTGCCTCGATATGGCCCGATCAATTCTGAGTCATAATCTCGCCTCCATCCAGTCTGACGGCACCATCACCCCCCTCGAAGGAGAAGGCTCACGGGCCGACGAACCCGGTCACGCCGCCTACGCTTTGGGCGAATATTACCGCGCCACCGGTGAAACCAGCCTCGATGGCTTCGACTTGGTCGATCTGACCGCCCGCACCGTCACCGCCCAGGTCTTCACCGAACCCGCCGAAGAAAATGGACTGGCCTACGCCTCGCTGGGACTGCTCAGTTTCGGCCCCTCCAAAGAGCGTAACCAAGTTTGGGAGCGCCTCGTTACGGAAACCCAGGAGCGTATCGACAAGTCACTCCTCCACCGTTCGGACTACGACAACCACTGGCAGGCCTTCAACGTTGCCAAGGCCGTGGCCCGCTTCTCTTTCGGTCTCTCCAAGAAAGATGAAACCTCCCGCTTGATCGAGCGCTACGTCGACCGGATCAATCAGACTAGCTCAAACGGATTCATCGATGACTCCAACGAGGGATTCGGTGGAAACTACAATCTCTACGGCGTGATGTCCCTCGTGTTCATCCGTTCCGCGCTCCAGTTGCACGCCAACAGCGGTGTGCGGGATCGCAAACTCCCCACCCTTCGCACCTACGCCGAGAAATACATCAAGATGATGCCTGATCTCGTTCGCGCCGATGGTCTCGGGTGGGCTTTTGGTCGCGCCGCCGGCGCGTATGGCCAGATGCACTGCATCAGCTTAATCCTCCAAGGGCTTCGCGACGGCTGGATCTCGAGCGAGCTTAAGCCGAAGTATTTCGATATCCTGCGCCGTCTCTTCCTCTTCTTTTACCAGACGTATCTGGACCAAGAGCGGGGCGATTTGGATATCCGTGATGCTGAGCGCACTGCCTATGAGCTGCACACGACGCGTATGGCCAACTTTGATGCGGCACGTTACCTGTGCCAGTGGTCCCGTCTGGCCAAGACCGTGCACATGCCTGCTGGGCAAGTCACCCCGGAGCCTCCTCGCACCACTGGCCGTTTCGTCATCTTCGACAAGTCCAACCGCAAGGAACAGGGCGTATTCCTCTATCGTGATGCTGGCAGTGGCCTGCACGCGCAGATTCCCCTCAGTGCCGCCGCCGGTTCAGCGACCTCAGATACCCTGCCTTTCCCACATTGCCCAGGAGTCTTTGACTGGCCGAACAATGTTTATGCGCCGATCATGGTGCCTGAACTTACTTTCGGTGATAAGAAAACCGTGCCGGCCTTCTACGGTAAGAACTGCGTTACCGGTCTCGGCCTTCGTCGCAGCTTCTTCTTCCGCTACGACCAACCCGATCTGATCACCACCGAACAGGAAGTGCTCAAGGGACTGGGTTCCGTAAAGGTTCAGTGGAATTTCGCCGGACCACAAATTAGTGCGGAATTCGCCTACACCGTCCGTCAGCAAGTCACGCTGGATAAGTTCCGGTTCATGTTGGCGATCGCGGCCCCCCATTCCATTTACCCTGTCGGCGGATCACTGGCCCTCGGCCCCGAAGGACACCGCTGCACCGTAACCAAGGACGACTTCCAAGGCGTCTGGCAGGAAACAGAGGTGGTGACCAACGATCCGACCTATCGCACGAACTACGGCAAGGTTCACTATCTGCAAACGTTGGAGCGCGACCATCCGTTGATCATGCGTCCGGGCAATGTTTACCGTCTCGCGGTGAGCTTCGAACCGGATGTCACTACCCTCGACGGCTAAGGTTTTTTCGATCGTAACACCATGCTCGCACGGCGCATCATTCCCTGCCTCGACGTGACCAATGGTCGCGTTGTTAAAGGCATAAAATTTCAGGAGCTCCGCGACGCCGGAGACCCGGTTGAGTGTGCCAAGGCCTACGATGCCCAAGGAGCCGACGAGTTGGTGTTTTTGGACATCACCGCGTCGTCGGATGGCCGGTCCATCATGCATGATGTCGTGGCCGCGACGGCCGAACAGTGTTTCATGCCTCTCACCGTCGGGGGTGGATTGCGAACGGTAAATGATATCGAAGCGATGTTGAAATCAGGCGCCGACAAAGTGTCGCTCAATACAGCCGCGATTAAGAATCCTGAGCTCATCCAAGCGGCCTCAGATCGCTTCGGAGCCCAATGCACTGTCGTGGCAATTGACGCCAAACGGGAGCCCGACGGAAAATCGTGGCGAGTCTATACCCACGGTGGTCGCAACCCGACCGAACTCAATGCCGAGTCCTGGGCGAAGCAAGCGGTGGATTTGGGCGCCGGGGAGATTCTTCTAACCAGCATGGATTGTGATGGAATGAAGACCGGATATGACGTCGCGCTTACCCGGACGATCAGCGATGCGGTTTCCGTTCCGGTCATTGCCAGTGGTGGTGCTGGTGAATTGCCCCATCTTGCCGAAGCATTGGAATCCGGGAAAGCCAGCGCGGTGCTGGCGGCCAGTCTTTTTCACTTTGGCGAACTCACCGTCCTTCAAGTGAAGGATTATTTGGCTGAGCAGGACATTCCAGTCCGACACCTTTGATCACGGTGGCCTTTTCGATTTCCTAATCGAACTGAAATTCGGGCAATTTTACCATCGTCCAATCTTGGTCTCGCCAAACAACCCGATCAAGGGTTACGCGCAGAATGGCGCGGTCCGATAAGTCACTTGGAATGTCGTAGTGCACCGTCCGTTTAAGGGCATCACCCGGTGGGTAAATTTCCTCGTAGCCCAAGGGAAAAACACGTGGTCGGTCGCGGACTTCAAAACCGAACCGAACCCCGTCGGTAGGATCTGGCGAGAGGTCCGCACCATTATTAAACCCAAACTCTACTACCACGGATCTGGCACCTTGCGGAACCGGGAATTTAACTTCGCCCTCCGCATGGACGAGCAACCAGCGCGCACCTTCAAACTCGATTTCGTTGGCACCGAAGTCGGTTTGAGCCCGCCAGCCATCGCCCTCCGATTGCACCGAAGGACGTTTGCGATACAGGGAGAATTTTGCGTCGTATTTCAGGTAATCCAGCCCTTGCACGGGTAAGTCGGCTATCTCCGCGGATTGGTCAAAATCCCGCACCCAGTCGTAAGCCTGCGTAAGTCGCCACTCATTCTGATGTTGGCAATGGCTTAACTCCCAAGGCCGAATGACGATCCAGTCAGGTCTCAGTATGCCGATCAGGCGCCGAGTGTTACCCTGAACCAGTTTACGAGCGGCTACCATTTCAGGTGATGACATGCCGGGGAAATCGTAGGTGCGCAGTCCCGAGAAAAAACCGATGTAGCCCAGCGGCTCCATTTGCACTGTATCGGAATGATCCGCGTGTTCGCGCAGATAGAGACCAATTTGCGTGCGAACTCGATCCTCGACGTGGATCTGCTGTGCTTTCACTTGGCGGGCGATCTGCCAGGTAAGCAGGCCTGATCCGACTACGAAAATCGCCACAATGCCGGTGATCATCCACGAGCGCACGGGCGTTGTTTTGAATCTGCGGAACCCCGAATCAGCCAGTAAGCTCATCAGGGTGAGAATCGCGAACGGCGTGCTCGCGGGGATATACCAGGGAAACGGGTAATACGGGAAATAGGACATGTAGAGGTGCATCCCTCCGAAGACGAATGCCAACAGTCGAGTGCGTCGGGAAACCTTGGGCAGTAACCAGGCCAGCCCTACGATTCCCGAAAGAAGTCGCCCAAAAAACACGACCGTTTCGTTCCAGCCGCCCATTTGGTAATACGACGGTAAGAATGTGATTCCCATGGAATTGTCGATGCCCGTGGCGGAGAACGGAAGCTTGAGAGCGGTTAGGACGAAGGCCGTAAGCGAAAATGGATCAGTTAAACCACTCTTTGCCGCTACGGTGTGAGGCACCGGCGTGCCGTAATACATCCACGCCCAAATGAACCATGGCAGATAGAGAACGGTTGTGAGCACACCCGCCTTCAACCACGCCACAATCTGATCCCTGCGATTCTCTTGTTCTTCCGTGATGCCGAACAACAACACGGCCAATGCGAGGAGCGATATATAGATGAAACAATCCGGTCGTGCCCACATCATCAAAGCCCAGGCCGCTCCCTGATGCTTCCACGCCCCCCACTCCCTTCAAGTGCGACCACAACGCGTAGAGGATGGAAAGGATCAGGAACGATGTCTCCATGCCATTAATGGCGAAGTCCATGCTCTTGCCATCAATCACGAGTAAGACTCCGGCGGCACCCGCCACTGCGCTCGGGACCTTCCACCTACGAGCGATCTGCACCAAGAGCACCGCAGCACCAGCCAGCGCGGCAAGACTCATCATCCGAAACAACCACAACGCGGCGACGGTCGAATCTCTTCCTGTTAGCAGGGACGCCAGCGCTGGCAGCAACACTCCCAACGGTGACGTAAACGTATGCACCCGCTCACCGGGATTAAATACGAGCCCGTTCCCTTCGACCAGATTTTGACTGGAGCGAAAGGTAATATAGTAGTCTTCCCAAACGTGGTTGGTGTAGGCGGCAAACCCGATCCCAACAAAGATCGTGCCAAGAACTAAACTGATGATTCCGAAACGCAGGGAGAACTTCACGAAATCAAGCGTGAGAATTTCGTCGATGATCGGCGACCCGAAAACCGCCGATTCGAAACGCATTTAATCAGACCCGCAGACCGGAACCGATGCTGTGGAATGTCGCGTCCTCGGGCAGAATAGCGCGATGGCAGAAATCGCCGAACTCCTCTCCATTGAGACGTTCTTTGGCAAACTTATGAATCACGGGGCGTAGAATCTCGATAGACTCATCGACCGTGCACTTGGGAGAGACCAAACGGTTGAGGCGGCTGCCGTTGTATTTCGCTCCGATGTAGAGCGCATACTTTCCGGGAGCTTTGCCGACAAACCCGATTTCAGCGAGATACGGCCGGGCGCATCCATTTGGACACCCTGTCATGCGCAGACTGATAGCGTCATCGCCAAGACCGGCTTCTTCCAAAACAGCGTCAAATTTCTCGAGCACTTCGGGAAGCACCCGTTCGCTCTCAGCCAGCGCCAACCCACAGGTAGGCAACGCGACGCAGGACATGGCGTTGAGACGCAGACGGCTGTGTTGGTTTTCACCCGTAAGTCCGTGTTTTTCGAGAATGGCCTCGATCTGGGCCTTGGCTTCGGTGGTCACACCGGAGATCGTGACGTTTTGCGAAGGCGTAAGTCGAAAGTCGCCGGAATGGATTTCAGCTACTTCGCGCAGCGCCGTTTTCATCAACCACCCATCGCGATCCTTGATGCGACCCGAGAGAATATGGAGCCCGAAAAACCAAGAGCCATCGGCGCATTCCTGCCAACCGTGCGGATCTTCGATAGTAGTAAAATTAACGTCTCTCGATTCGCCAAACGTAATGCCTGAACGGCCTTCAACCTCACCTTTGAACCACGCCAGACCGCGGTCTTCGATCGTGTATTTGAGGCGGGCGTGTTTGCGGTTGGTGCGATCACCATAATCCCGCTGTGTCGCGATGATGGCTTCGCCGACGGCATTGACCCGATCCACGGTAATGAACCCGAGAGGCTCGGCGAGGCGGGGGAACGTTTCTTCGTTACCATGGTTCATGCCGAGTCCACCACCGACGGTGACATTGTAGCCAGCGAGTTCTCCGTTCTCCAAAACCCCGATAAATCCAAGATCTTGCGAGTAAACATCCACGTCATTGGAAGGCGGAATAGCGAAACCGACCTTAAATTTCCGTGGCAGATAGGTCTCTCCGTAAAGCGGTTCGATTTCGGGTTCGCCACCGGCGACTTGTTCGCCGTCTAGCCAGATTTCGTGGTAGGCACGAGTCTTCGGCAGCGTGTGTTCGGACAACCCTTTGGCATGCTCAAACATCGCCGCGTGGGCAGGACTGCGTTCAGGATTTGGAGCCGCCATGATGTTTCGATTCACATCGCCGCAGGCGGCAATGGAATCCATCAGAGCGTGGTCCATTCCTTTAATCAGGGGCTTCAGATTCCCCTTGAGAATGCCGTGAAATTGGAACGTCTGGCGCGTGGTCAACCTCAGGGAGCCGTTGGCGCGTTCATCGGCCAATTTGTCCAGCATCATCCATTGAGCAGGGGTGCAACGTCCACCCGGCAGACGAACGCGAAGCATGAAGGAGAATGCTTTCTCCAACTTCGCTTTGCGACGTTCACGGCGAAGGTCGCGGTCATCCTGCATGTAGAGACCGTGAAATTTTGTTAACTGCTGATTATCCGCGGTTATGGAGCCCGTAGACTCATCCCGCAGTTCCTCTGCAATTGTGCCGCGAAGAAAATTCGACGCGGATTTAATGCCTTCGTTGGCAGCCAGTGGCTTAGTTGCTTCTTGTTCGGAGCTCATGAGCGAACGATCAACGTGCCAAGCTGAAGCGAGAGCATCAAGACAGTTTTAGTAATTTAGGTAAGTTAGTAAGGATAGTATAAATAGATCATCCAACCCGTCTTACCGGGTTGAGAATTCCCCGCTACTTTCAGGGAAAATCACTCTTGAGCTGAATGCGGCCAACCTAATCGCGTAGTCTCAGATCCGAAAATCACTTTTCTGTAACTTTCGTGCAACTAAGCGCTGACATAAATGGGATGGCACCCTTACCTAAAATCCAATCTAACCTAATTTTATCACAGCTCTCCGCTCCTCAAGCGATCCGATCGTAACACGGTAAAATTTGCCGAATTGGATTAATATCGAGGAGAGCCAAATCGATTGCACTCGTTCGTGGGCGACACCTGCATCCGCGCCAGCCCCTTCTGTCTCTAGCGTCCTTACGCTCCCATTTATTCGATCATACATGAATCGCTTTTCCACTCTGGCCGCCATTTTCTATCTATGCGTTGCGCTTACCTCCAGCAGCTCTCCGGTCATCAACGAAATAATGTATCGGCCGGGAACGAGCTATCCCGAGAATACGCAGCTTGAATTTGTCGAACTCTACAATCCCACGGATGGCGTCATTAATCTATCCGGCTGGGGATTTACGAAGGGACTGACTTACACGTTTCCCTAGGGACTTTTCATCGCACCGCGCGGGTTTCTCGTGATAGCCGCCAATCCCGGAGCACTTGGCATGAGTGGTGCGAGCGGTCCTTGGACCAGTGGAACGCTTTCCAATGGGGGCGAGACCCTCACGCTGTCCCGCCCTGACATCGAAAGTGACGGTGACTGGATCACGGTTGATTCCATCGACTACTCAGACGAAGGAGACTGGGCTACTCGAGACCTCCATGAACAGGATGGTTGGTTCTGGGCGAGTCTGGCCGACACGGCCGGCCATTCACTGGAACGGCGCACCCCCAATCTTCGCATCGACAACGGTCAAAACTGGGGAGATTCGCTTGCTACCGGAGGCACCCCCGGCGCAGACAACTCACTGCTTGTTGCTAACATCGCACCTGTGATCTCCAATGTTCGCCACTCTCCCACCGTTCCCAACAGCTCGGATACTATCACGGTCTCGGCTCGGCTCACCGACGAGTTGGCCGCTGGCGAGCTTGCGGCCACGCTGCACTGGCGAAACGTATCGGCCCAATCGCCCGATGGCTTTAATATGGTTCCGATGAGCGGCGCCGGCTCCGGCCGTTTTTCAGTCACGCTGGATGCCATGCCGAATCTCCAGATCGTGGAGTTTTTTGTCGAAGCCACGGACGGCACCCAAACCCGCACTTGGCCGGCCCCCAACACCCGAGGGCAAACCACGAACGCCACGTTTCAAATCGACAACGAAATCGTGCCCGGCACCTCACCGGTTTATCGCCTCGTCCTGACCGCCGCGGAAAATGCCGCCTTCGATCAGATTGATCCCTTCAGCAACTGGCAATTTAACACCACGTTTATCGCTAACAGCGGAGATAAAACTACTATCCACTATCTCACTTCCATGAGAACACGCGGCCATGGCAGCCGTCATTATAAGATCCGCCAACTGCGCATCCATTTTCCTTCTGATCAAAAATGGAATGGCGTCGAAACCTTCCGCATCGGGACCGTGGGAGCCCATGGCAATATCTGGCCCACACCATTCAGCGGGCCATCGGCCTCGTTTCATCCGGCGTCTCGCCGTTTAAGTTACGACGTCAAGGCATCGAACAGACCGTTCAAACCGGAGCCTCCGCCGACTTCGGGCAATTTGTGCGACTCGAGACGTTTAGTGCCGACTATCTCGAAAACCACTTTCCGGACGCTCCGGACGCCCAGATTTACCACAAGGCGCACAATTCCGATTGGTCAGCCACAAACACCACACCTCCCTCCCACTCGAGCCACACGTGGTCCAGATGGAGCAAGGAAAGCAACGGTCAAGCCAACGACTGGAGTGATGTGATCAACTTCTCCCCCGTGTGGCAGGAACTGGCCGCCAATCATTTTTCGGGAGCCTCTCCCGGGAATGTTGCCACCGGCACCTGGGATGGCACCGCGTTCACAGATGAGGAAATGACCACCCTTGGCACCGTTATAGATCTCGACTACCTCGCCCGTTGGCTCGCGGTGCAGACCATCATGGCCAACCGGGAAACCAATATTTCAACGGGTCAGGATGACGACTACGCCGCCGCCTTTGGCTCAGACGGAGAACACATCCGGAAGTATCCACTCCCCCACGACATGGATAAAGTCTTTGGACGAGGAGAAGACTACTACCCCGTCGACGCGGTGCCACTCTATGATGTCACCGAACCGGGCTCATTCGGGTTCAGTGAGACTGCTGTCTTGGAGCCGTTACAGCCCCTGTTGGGCGACAGCACAAATCCCGGCAATGCCTCCTTTCGGGAGAAATACCTCACGGCCATCCGTGAAATGTTGGGTTCCGTTTTCGATACGGACCCTTCTGCCTCTGGAACTCCCAATTTCCATCAATTCATCGACAACCACTTGGGCAATTGGATTTCTTCCAACGCGCTTTCGGATGCGAAAGCGTTCATGGCACAACGCCAATCCTATCTTCTGAACGAAATCGGCGAGGCCAAGATCCTGCCATCATCCGGGACTTCAAACGCCACCACCAGCGCCACAGGCACCTCGACGTTGCGCCTCAATGAAGTCCTTGCTTCCAACACGATTACTCACGCCAACGGGTCTGGCTTTCCGGATGTTATCGAGCTGCACAATGCCGGTGGCTCCACAAGGGATGTGAGCGGAATGCGTTTGGGTGATACGAATGATCCCACCGCTTTCACCTTCCCCAACGGAACCTCTATTCCGGCAGGCGGGTATTTGCTCGTCTACGCAGATGAGAGCGATGATGAAACCGGCCTGTGTACCGATTTTGGTCTTAATGGCGGAGGCGATGAAATTTTCTCTACGAGGCCGTCGCTAGAGGCGGTGCTTTAATCGACACCGTTAAATTCGGTTTTCAAATCGAAGACTTCTCAATCGGTCGCACGGCTGACGCCCCCGGAGAGTGGGCATTAACCTCCCCGACCTTGGGCACTACAAACGGAGATGCGCTCCCCACTGCTGACATCAATGACATCGTCATCAACGAATGGTCGGAGCGACCCACCTCCGAACTGACCACGATTTTATCGAACTCTACAACGCTTCCCATTTACCGGTTGGTCTCGGTGGAACCCACCTGACCGACAACCTCTTCGCTCGTCCTGAACGCTATGACTTTGGGCAGCTCTCATATCTTACCGCGCAGAGTCGGCTCCTTCTAGATTCGGATGAACTGGGTTTCGGATTCGACGGCGAATTCGAACACATTTCCTTCACCGGAGCCAATGGTGCCGTCATCGACCAAGTTAGTTTTGCTTCGCAACCCGAGGACTACTCCACCGGCCGGCCCACCGATGGAGCCGCGACTTGGACTGATTTTGCGATGCCGACTCCCGGTTTATCCAACGATACTTTTTTGCCTTCGATCTACGCTACCCTGCTGCGGGACCTCCGTATAACCGAAATCATGTATAATCCGACGGCTGAGTCGGATCCCAAAGACTATGAGTTTTTGGAACTGACTAATATTGGGCGTTTTATTCTTGATCTGTCGGGCGTCCGATTCACCAACGGCATCGACTACACGTTTCCTCCCGGAACCGAGCTTGCACCCGGAGCACAAATCATGATTGCCCGCGACCAAGCTCGCTTTCTGTCACGCTACCCAGAGGCAGCCAACGTCCTCGCTGCCGGAAACTATGACGGCGCGTTGAACAATTCCGGAGAAACAATTGCGCTCACTCTGCCCGCCCCTTGGGACGTTCATATCCTGCGCTTTCGCTACGACCCCGCATGGTATCCTCTTTCAAATACGGATGGGCACTCTCTGGTCGTAGGCGATGTGGGCACAAGCATGGCTCGGGATTGGGATGAGTCTCGAGTCTGGGCGGCGTCACTCACCACGGGCGGTAACCTGGGGACGTATTCCTTCACCCCGGTCCCTATCCCGGTCATCACCTTTCCCAGTTCTGGAGCCAGGTTTCTGAACCTTTCCACCCGAGGGCGTTCCCTGACTGGCGACAATGCGCTCGTGCCCGGATTCGTCATCGCCGGAGATGGCCGTAAGCGACTCCTCATTCGTGCCGTCGGCCCAACACTGAACTCGTCGTTTGGGGTGAACAACGTCCACGCGAATCCTAGCGTAACGCTTAAACGTTTCGATAGCGGGAGTGGCAGTTACACCGATGTGGCAAACAACGACAATTGGGGTGACAGTCCGAATTTGGATACCCTGCGCTCTTCGGCGGCTACGCTTGGGGTGTTTGCTCTGGTAGAAGATAGCCATGATGCCGCCATGGTGGTTGAACTTGATACCGGCCAATACACGGTGGTGACCGGCAGCCCGGGAGGGGACACGGGAACTGCCATCGTTGAGCTCTATGACGCGGATGAAGGGACGCCGCCGACCCATCTTTTAAATATTTCGACTCGAGGGTTTGTTCATGCCGTCGATTCTCCGCTGATCTCCGGATTTGTGATTTCAGAAGAGGGACCGCGGACGGTGCTCATCAGGGCAATCGGGCCGACCTTAGCGGACTATGGCGTTTCCGGAGTCTTAATTGATCCTCAACTCAATATTTTCTCCGGAGAAACCGTAATCGTGTCGAACGACGATTGGGTGGAGTTTCCCGATGCCCAGAATACGGCAACCATTGGTTCTCAGGTTGGAGCCCTTGCCCTCTCGCCGACCAGTGCGGATGCCGCGATCCTTGTCACATTGGAACCCGGAGTGTATACCGCACAGGTTACCAGCAGCGATACATCAAGCGGCATCGGCATGATAGAAATCTATCTCATCCCTTAGTCTCGAGTTGGTCCCAGGTGGGCTGTCCTAAAAGGGTCGAGCGCCACACATCGAAACCTTGACGGGATGAGACGACAACCGACCGGATCACTCCGTCTTTTCCCAGCCCTTGGACAACCTCACCGCTCGCGCCCAGGCAGACTTAAGGAGCGTCGAGTCGATCGCTAGATCTGGCACGAATTGGAACAAATCCTGATCCGATTGATTCATCTCCGCGATATCACCCCAGACTCCCGCTCCCAACCCGGCGAGTTTGGCTGCGCCCCATGCTGTCGTTTCAAGTTCGACGGGTCTGATTACCGACTTTCTCGCCAGGTTTGCTTGAATTTGCATAAGCGGGTCGCTGACGGCGGCATCACCATCCACCCAAATCTCCCGCAATTTGAGGCCGCTGTCTTTCTCCATGGCGTCGATCAGGTCACAGCTTTGCAGAGCGATACTTTCAAGAATTGCCCGACAGATATGAGCCCGCCCCGTGCCTCGGGTTAACCCCATGAGACTGCCCCGGGCGTAGGGATCCCAGTGAGGTGCCCCCAAACCCGTAAAAGCGGGAACGCAAGTGGTGCCACCAGCGTTTTCCACGGATGCCGCTAGACAGCTGAGTTCCTCCGCGCTTTCGACAAGCTTCAACTCATCCCGGACCCATTGAACCGCAGCACCTGCTACAAAAACGGCTCCTTCCAACGCATAGGATGTCTTCCCCTCGAGGCGCCACGCTACAGCCGTCAGGAGATCGTGTTGGGATCGCACGGGTTTCTCACCGGTTTGCATCAGGAAAAAACAGCCCGTCCCATATGGTCGGGTTACCCAAACTGGTCCACCTAAACAGTTAGTCTGGATGGGTTGATGGTGTGGTTGAGGGTGTAGAGTAAGTCAAGGGAAGGGCGCAAGGAGGCCGGAGGCCGACTGGAGCCCTTCCCTTGAGGGGAGGGTTCTGATTCGAGCTTTTGTTCAAACGCGATGGGGCTGATATAACCCAACGAACCGTGGGGGCGCAGGTGGTTGTATTTCCATCGCCAGTCTTCGATCACGACCCGCGCTTCGGTCAGCGTGGAGAGCATCTCTCGGTTGAGGCACTCGTGGCGCAACCGAGCATGGAAGCTCTCGATAAAGCCGTTCTGCCAAGGGCTGCCGAGGTCGATGTAGAGTGTCTTGATTGATTGAGACGCGAGCCAAGCTCGCAACTCCTTTTCGATAAACTCCGAGCCATGGTCGCTGCGGATATGCTCCGGAGCTCCGTGCCCGGCAATCAGCCTGTTCATGATCGAACGCACCTTACGCGCATTGATCTTACGATCCACGTGGATGCACCGGCTTTGCCGGGTGTATTCATCGAGGACGCTCAGCATGCGTAGCTTGCCTCCACGCATCGTCGTATCGGGCACGAAGTCCCACGTCCAAACGTGATGGGGATGGGTCGCCTTCGTCGGCAGCCCCGTGGAGATCCCACCGCGCCGTCGCTTGGGCTTCTTCACGGGTACCATCAGGCCGAGCTGCTGGCGCAGCCGCTGGATCAAACGCGATCCGACTCCCCAGCCTGCTTTCTTCAGTAGGCGAGCGATCTTCATATCGCCCATTTCAGGATGCTCTCGACTTATCCGGCGTAACGCTGCCTTCACCTTGGCCATCCAAGCATCAGGTTGCTTCGCCTCGTAGCCAAACGTGCGGCGAGGCAGGCAAAAGGGCCAACAGGCCTCGCGAGCCGGGCAACGGCCCCGGTTCACCCTCGCGACGATGATCTGTCTTTTGTGGCCGGGGCTCATCGTTTTTTTTCGAGCGCCTCCTTCAGGAGTTCTTGGCCGAGCATCTCATCTGCCAGCATGCGCTTTAATCGGGCGTTCTCCTTTTGCAGCTTCTTGAGCTGCTTGGCCTGGTCGAGCTCCATCAGGCCAAACTCACGCTTCCAGCGGTGGAAGGTTTGCTCGCTCGATGGCGTGCTCCTGGCACACCGCCAGGATCGTCGCTTCGACCTGCTCGGCCTCACGCAATATGCGGATCTTCTGTTCTGTGGTGTATCTCTTTGCTTTCATAATCTGGGTCCTTTCTAGGTTCCCAGACTAACTCTCTCAATGGCTCAGTTTTCGTAACCCCGACCACATAAGTGTTCTTCACCATACCCGATTTGGTGCATCCTTGGCCGAACAACGCGGCCTGCTGGTCTCCGGCCACTCCGCGAATCGGAATCCCCGCTCCCGGTAGTCCCTCCGCGATAGAGCCGAAGTCGTCAGCTGAGTCCCTCACCTCTGGGAGCATGGATCGGGGCACTTTGAACAAATCCAGTAGGAGAAGATCCCAGTCACCGAACTCGATATTAAACAGCAGTGTGCGGGAAGCATTACTGCAGTCCGTCGCGTGCACCCTTCCCGCCGTGAGTTTCCAAATAAGCCAAGCATCGATGGTCCCCGCCAAAACTTCGCCACGATCAGCCCGGTCCTTCAGTCCGAGCGTTTCCCGCAACAGCCATGCCAGCTTGATTCCGGTGAAATACGGATCCAACCGCAGGCCAGTGCGGTGGGAAATATCCGGACCTCGTCCCTCTTTTTCCATCTGTTCACAATCATCGGCCGTGCGGCGATCCTGCCAAACAATGGCAGGCGCAACGGGAACTCCACTGCTTCGCTCCCAAACCACAAGCGTCTCGCGCTGGTTGGTGATTCCCAAGGCTGCGATGGATTATCACATTTATCCAGCACTTCCTCCAATGTAGCTAACTGGGATTCCCAAATCTCATTGGCGTCGTGCTCCACCCAACCCGAGTGCGGAAAGTATTGTTTGAATTCCCGCTGCGCAGTCGCAATCTTCTGTCCTGAAGAATTGAATACAATGGCGCATGAACTGGTTGTTCCCTGATCGAAGGCAATGAGAAAAGGAGGCGCGCTCACGGTAGTTTAAGGTTACAGCAACGGTAGCTTGGGCGCAATCCATCCGTTTTCCACCGCTACGAGAAGACGCGCGCTGGGGCTGTTCCGAAAATGGGATTTTTTCTTCCCAGCCTCGCGAGAATTTACGATCCCAGCGGGCCTTGGGAAAATAGTGATAATTTTATATATCTGCAAATTAACTATTTACGACTATAAAAACACCGTTGGTACGCCTCATGCGATGTAGTGAATCAACTCACAAACAACCTCTCATTCTTAAATTTAAAAATTATCATGAAATCAAAACTCACCTACATCGTTCTCTTCTCCATCCTCGGTCTGTCCGGTGCTACTGCGGCCGAAACGGCCGGTCTCGCGGTCAATGCCGCCTGGGGCGACGACCGACGCGATGGATCCACCCGAACTGGAGGGGTGTATCGAACTCAGCAAGGTCCGGTTTCGTTACAATCCTGAAGATCCTCTGGTGCTCAAGGACATTAGCCTGACCATTGAGCCGGGCCAATTTGTCACTTTCGTCGGACCATCCGGATCGGGTAAGTCCACCTTGATGCGCCTCCTCCTCGGCTTCAATCGGCCGGAAAAAGGTAGCATCCTGTTCGATAACCTCGATCTCGCCACGCTCGACATCACCGGAGTGCGGCAACAAACGGGCACCGTTTTGCAGAACGGACAACTCCTGCCGGGCGACATCTACTCCAACATCATCGGTGCCCTCCCGTTATCCGAGGAGCAGGCCTGAGAAGCAGCCAAACTCGCCGGATTTGACCGGGAAATCGCGGCCATGCCCATGGGGATGCACACCGTGATCAATCCCGGCGCCACCACGCTCTCCTGCGGCCAGATCCAGCGTCTCTTGATCGCTCGAGCGATCGCCTCCAAGCCGAGGATTTTCCTGCTCGACGAGGCGACCAGTGCTCTCGACAACCGGTCTCAAGCGATCGTAACGGAAAGCCTCAATCGCATGCGCGTAACCCGAGTCGTCATTGCTCATCGCCTGAGCACGATCATGAACGCGGACAAGATTTTCGTCATCGTGAAAGGCGAATTGGTCGAATTGGGCGACTACCACTCCCTGCTCGCCCGCAACGGGTCTTTGCGGAGCTCGCGCGTCGGCAACAGGTGGACCAAAGTGCCTGACGGTGGGGCCCCAAACCGAACCGTCCTCGAACCCATTCACGTAGAACGGACCCCCGAAGCATACTCTCCTCGAACTCGAAGTTGGCCTTAATAAGCGGAGCGGCACAATATTCTATGGCATAGCTTGAGCAGTCGCATCCCTACTTCAGTTCTGTTCGGATTCATCGCAGATTAAATCGGCTGCGGGTTTTCCTACGGTTGACCAAGGACAAGTGCCACGAGGTGGGCTAGGCATTGGGATGTTCAGTCAGATGTAGGTGATCTTAGCTTCTGAAAAAATGGAGGGTTCGTAGCCGAGAAGCTGTCTCAACGCGTTTATTATCCCTTTTGGCACGCTGGCATTCACCGTGCTTTGGTTGGCCTGTAGGTTCACTTTTCTAGGGGCGATCTCATCGAGGTCGCCCCTGATTGTGTTTACCCAAAAAACCCGCTCTCCCCAACCGGGGAAAACGGGTTTTCTGAACCAACCGAGCATGTGCTCGTTGTCCGCCAGCCGAACGGACGTGTTAAAATTAAGCAGCCATCGGGCTAAAGGTGAATGAGCTCACCGGGGCGCCAAGCCGGGCATCGTGCCGCTGCCACAAGAGTTCACGCACCCGGCGAAGGTCACGCAACGGGATATCGAGATCGATTTGATTGAGCTGTTCCAACGCCTCATTCGTTGAAGGAAGTCCCAACCATTCCATGACTGAGTAGACGTTACCATGCTCACGCACTGCATTGAGCTCTCCCCACTCTGGAGTGCTGCCTCTAAGCTCGGCATGAGACGCGGCCAGCAATGCCAGAATCGGTGCTTCTTCGAAGTCCACCTGCAATGCCGGACACAAAGCCAGTGCAGTCAATGCGTGCAGACGGTGGAACGAAAAACGCCCGATGAGAATCTGCCAACTCTGCGGGCAGAACTCCAAGTAGGGCTTCCAGCGGCGATGATCCAACATCACTGCACCGGCACAAAATACATCACCCCGAGGATCCGGCGTATAAGGCCGCCAGAGCCCTTGACTGATCTCTTTTTCAAAAGCGACCTCAGGCCAAATCGAAACACGATACCCTTTACCCATGTGATGCCAGATGAGGTCTGGAGAGAGGTTAACAGGACGGCGAGTGGAGCGACGGCGGGAAGCAGTGGTTGAGTTCATGCCCAGAGATTATCAGCTGGCATGGGACATAAACTGTCCTATGCTAAAAAAACTCAAAACAAATTCAGTGCGACCTCCGCTACTCACCCTGCTCTGTGATCTCTGTGACTAAAATCATCCTATATGTCTGACTCCGGTTTCCGTTCCCGCTTCTCCGTCGAGCGCATGATGCGCATCCACGAACGTCTTCGTGATGGTGCCTCGCTCAACTGCACGCGTTTCGCCGCCGAACTCAATGTATCGCGAAAAACTATCCAACGCGACATCGACCACATGCGCGACCGCTTGGGACTTCCTCTCGAATACGACCGCGGCACGCACTCCTACGTTTACACGGCGCCCGTGGAAGCCTTCCCCACCGTGCAGATGAGTGAGGGCGACGCCTTCGCCCTCTTCGTCGCCGAACGCGCCCTTGAGCCCCTCCGCGGCACGCCATTGTTCGATCGTCTCCAAGCCACGTTTGAAAAACTGACCTCCAATCTAAAAGGTTCGGTTGAACTGACCGCGGAGGATCATGACGCGGTTTCTTTCTCCCAATTTGGTGAAGGCCGCACCAATGCGAAGGCTTTCGATCGCCTGCAAAAGGCGCAAAACGAACAGAAGGAAGTTACTTTTACCTACAAGAAGCCGGGAGCGGCCCGGGCCGAAACTCGCCGGGTGCGACCCTATCACCTCACTCATCGCGATAATTTGTGGTATCTCGTCGGGCATGACCTTGCGCGGGAGGATATCCGGACCTTTGCCCTTCCTCGTATGAATTCGGTTACCGTAACCAATAAACGTTTTGAGCGACCCGATGATTTTGACCCCGAAACCTTTTTCGCCGATGCCCTAGGTGTCGTTGCTGGCAGCGGTCAGGCCTACGATATTCATGTTCTCTTTTCCACCCAAGTCGCGGAGCGCATCGAAGAACGCGCCTGGCACGAATCGCAAAAGACCAATCGCCGTCGCGACGGATCGGTGGATCTGCACCTTCGTCTTGGATCACTCGTGGAAATCGAACGCTGGATCCTCGGCTGGGGTGCCGACGCCCAAGTCCTCGCGCCGCCCGAATTACGCCAAAAAATTGCAATAACCAGCAAGACAATGGTCGCACTCTACGAGTGACTTTAACCAATATGGTTAAAGTCACTCGCACAAAAAAAGCGCTACGATGGGCAGCGGTTTGACCTAGGAGTTCAGATTTTCTGATCTGTTACCCGAGGACTTCACTGGGATCGAAAAAGCAATCGATTTCGATCTGCGCATTCTCGTCACTATCGGAGGCGTGCACCATGTTGATCATCATGGTTTCACCAAAGTCACCACGAATCGTGCCCGCAGGTGCTTTCGTCGAATCCGTGGGCCCCAGCAGCTCACGCACTTTGGCGACCGCGTTGTCTCCCTTGAGGATAGCCATCAGCACCGGGCGCGAGCCCATGAACTTCTCGATCTCCGGGAAGAAGGGCTTGTCGGCGACATGCGCGTAATGCTCACGTAACTTCTCGGAGCTCAGCTGAGTCAGCTTGGCCGCGGCCAAAGAGAATCCGGCATTCTCGAATCGGGTCAAAACCTGACCAACCAGGTTTTTGGCCATGCAGTCGGGTTTAAAAATGATGAATGTTTTATCCATACGCGCCTCAACTCAACCGAGCCGAGCCCCTCAAGGGAAGCTTCATTTTAGGACGCGCTTGGTCATTAGCTGTCCCGCAGTAAACTATCAGCGACGGCTTCGGCTGCATTCTCCCCACTCTCCATGGACCCCTGAATCGAAGGGTTCCATAAATAATCCCCACAACGAAATACATTGGGCGACGAGGTTGTAGGAGACTCTGAGCAGCGAGGTATTCTGGCCAGTAAAGCGTGTTTGATCCGGTCATGCCGAAGCAATTTCCATGACCTCGCATCCTCTCCAAACCATTGCAAAAGTTGCACCAGAGCCTCACGCTCCACCACCTCGTTTTCGCGGACATCACCGGGACGAATTCCCGCCATGATGAGCGATTTTCCGCTAGGGGCGCAGGCGGGATTAACTTGGTCCAGGGCGGCCAGGTGATTCACCACTCCATGTGATTCCCCATTAAGTCGCAGGAGTGAATCTTTAAACGGAGCCGTATCGGCAGCGTAGTAAAGACAACGTGACTCTCTCCAAAGGGGTGGTTGATCCGCGATGCCAAATTCGTGTGCGGTCGAGGAATCGACGGCGAGCACGGTGGCATTAGCGGAAGCGTGGGAGCCGTCCTTAAAAAGGATTCCGTCCTTCTCCAAGGCGGACACCGGACGATTCAGTTTCACGGATCCGTCGGGCAATCGGCTCGCAAATTGCCTGCATACCATTTTGCGGAATTACTGCCGTTCCTCGGGCGAACATTCCAAATACGAATTCCAGCATGTGGCGGGATGTGACCAATTCTGATTCCAGAAAAATACCACTTAGCCAAGGTCGCCAAAACCGATCGATGATTTGTTCACTGAACCCCTTCGACCGGAGCCAATGCAGACTGGTTTGGTCGTCATCAAATTCCGAGAATTCGCCAGACTGTTGCCGGGATTCCCAAGCCCATTGCAAAACCCGAAGTTTGTCGACCGGAGTGCCTACGTTACTGACGAGCGTCGGCCAAAGCTCCGACCAGCGCCGTCGAGGGTCCACTACCCGCTGCCATCCTTGTTGGGTGTAGACGACCGCACCAGGATCGAATGCCAAAAAATTGAGATCCGAGTAGTCGAGATACTTTCGACATGCGGGATAGGCCGACAGCATAACTTGGAACCCGCAATCCAGTCGAAACCCGTCAACCACGGCGGTGCGGATCCGACCACCGACGGCATCACTTGCCTCGTAGACCGTGCTTTGAATTCCCTTCTCCTGAAGGCGGAGGGCACACGTCAAGCCGGCCACACCCGCTCCGACGATCACGACCCCGGTCATGACTCCTGCAGCACACCCACGATCTGACGCGCCAAACTTAATCCACTGACGGCGGCTCCCTCGACGCGTGGACCACCAAACGCATCTCCACAAAATCCCAAGGATTTTTCCGGGAGCCAAACGTGAGGTTGGGGAAAGGATGCAACGGATTCGCTGAATCGCCACCGATGTAGTGCCCGACCGGTGATTTTTGCGCCGCCCAACCAGGGTTCCATTTCCGCGGCCAAATCGGAAAAAACCTTCTCCTCAGAATCCCCGTAGTGATGATTGGAATACGAAGAATTCACATGAAAGGTAATCGCCGCAGGAACATTTTGAGTGACGCCTTTTTTTACGTTGTCTGCTACCCAACGAAAGTTTCCTTCGGTTAACTTTTGGCCCACGGAGGGAACCGCACTTTCACCGTCGAGAATAACCAACAAGGCGAGACAGGGATGGTATTCAATTCCACTGAGTGAAGCATTAAGCCCGACCGGCAATTTGACCTCACCCTCACTAAGCAAGGCGAGAGCCTGAGGGACGGGACAAGCCATCACGAGTCGTTCTCCCCGAACCATCTCCCCGCCTTCAACATCAACTTCCCAACATCCGCATTCGTGCCATCGCACGGCGGAGACCTTGCTTTGTAACGTCACCGGCAGGTCTCTCGCGAGTGCTTTGGCGAGTCCTGTCATACTCGGCTTCGCCACCCAACGGGATTGATCAGAATCGGTTCCCTCCCATGATTCGACCACGCCCTTGCGGGCCCAACATTGAACCCGGGCTTCAAAGTGCTCATCGCGAGCGGTGAAGAATTGTGCGCCTTGATCGAAAACCGCGCTTCCCACGCGTTTGGTCGACATGCGCCCCCCTACTCCGCGGCTTTTTTCCAGCACCTGGACCCTTGCTCCCCGAGCCGCGAGCTCCCGGGCTACAAGCAAGCCGGAAATTCCGGCGCCGATGATGATGGTAGTGTTTTTCATGCTGAAGACTGCCTACCGAGCACGTGCCGGAGTGCTTTCTCAAGCGAGGGATGCAGAAATTCGAATGATAGTTGCCGAAGAACCTCAGGAGCCACCCGGCTATTTGCCAAAAGCGTCTCATCAGCCATCTCTCCCAAAATCAGACGCAGGGCCGAAGCCGGAGCGGGAACCAGAGCAGGACGCGAAAGCACCTTGGCCAATGTTCGGGCGAATTCGATCTGGGTAACGGGTTCGGGACTGGTGAGATTCACCGGTCCGGAAACGGCTTCGTTTATCAACACGTGATGGACTGCGTGCAGCCAGTCATCGATTCCAATCCAACTCAGCCATTGATTCCCTGAACCAAGCCTGCCGCCGAAACCGAATTTAAACGCAGAGAGCATCTTGGCGAGGGTACCTCCCGCGGGACTTAGGACGACTCCCGTTCGAGCCATGACAACCCGGACCCCTTTGCCGCGAAGCGGAGCTAACGCATCCTCCCATTGGTCGCAAACGTCCGCCAAGAAACCCTTCCCTAACGGGGTGTTTTCATTCGCAGCGGAACTACCGGTGTCGCCGTAAATTCCCGTGGCCGAGCCTCCAATGACTACATTCGGAGGGCGGGCCAAAAGGCCAATGGCTTTAACCAACGTTTGAGTGCCCATTGTGCGGCTTTCGCGAATCACTTTCTTGCGCGAATCGGTCCAACGTCCCGCCCCGACGTTGGCCCCCGCCAAATGAATGACCGCATCACAATGGTATTTCTCGGACCATTCCACGTTGTCGGCGTGGGGAGACCACTCGATTTCATTCGGAGAAGTGGGACTTCGGCGAACCAATCGATCAACCTCCCATCCTTTCGTCTGCAGAAAAGGAATCAACGCCCGCCCAATCAACCCGGACGCTCCGGTGACAAGCACCCTACCCGGCGACTCCGTTTGTAATCGGAGATCCTGACGGGTGATGGTGTGACGATAATCGAACATCCTATCGAGTTTCCGGCGTATTCCATTTTTCGCTACGTTGGAGAACGGCGCGAAGGGTAAACGATAGGAAATGTCATCGATGAGCCGACAGGTGCCTGCGCCGGTGGACTCAAAACGATGGCGATGTTCCCAATGGGCAAAAGGACCAGTCCGTTGGCGGTCGCAGAATTGTTCATTTTCACGAAAGTCAAAATGCTCCGCCACCCATCGCAACGGAAACGGTCCGAGGAATGATTTCAGCTCCACGCGACCTCCATCCCGAATCCCGCCATCCGCACTCTCGAGCTCCACCCGCTCCCACGGTGGGGTCAGTCTTTGAAAAGCCCCCGAACGGGCGTGCCAGGCAAAAGCCTTCGCAACTGGACAAGGCAGTTCAACTTTGCGCACGAGCCGTTCATTCATAGTCAGAGACCTTCCTGCGCGACCTACAGGAGGCGGAGCAATAGCGCACGTCATCCCAGCAGTTTTCCCACTTTTTTCGCCACACGAAAGGACGACCACAAACCGCGCAAGTTTTGGTGGGCAACTGGGATTTCAGGCGCATTCGGGGCATGGGATCAGATGTCAAATTAGGGGCGAGAGCGCCTGAGCTCTTGATACGCGGCCAGAGCCGCTTCGCGAGCCGTTTTGTGATCTACCATCGGTAGCGGGTAATTCTCTCCTAACACAATTCCCGCCGCGGTTAAAACATCGGCCGGAGCTTCCCATGGGGCATGCAAATATTTGTCCGGAAGTCCGGCTATCTCCGGGACCCAACGGCGGACGTATTCGCCTTGTCCGTCGAATTTGGATCCCTGCAGGACCGGCGCGAAGACCCGAAAATATGGGGCGGCATCAGCGCCGCATCCCGCACTCCATTGCCAGCCGAGCGTATTCGCGGCGAGATCGGCATCGACCAAGGTATCCCAGAACCAATTTGCGCCGTGTTGCCAGGGGAGTCGGAGGTGCTTCACGAGGAATGAAGCGACAACCATGCGCACTCGGTTATGCATCCATCCCGTCGTCCAGAGTTCGCGCATGCCGGCATCGACGATCGGATAGCCGGTCATACCCCGTTGCCATTGCTCGAGCAATTTTCCATCGCCGTCATCCCGCCAAGGGAAGTTGGCAAATTCCTGGCGGAGAGGTTCTTTCGTCGTGTGGGGAAAATGATAAAGTAGATGGAAAGCGAACTCCCGCCAGCCGACTTCACTCAGGAATACACTCGCTCCTTTGCTGGGGGGAAAGGTTCCCGCTTCTTCGCCCAACGCTTCTACCGCGGCCCAGATTTGGCGGGGAGATATCTCGCCAAAATGAAGGTGGGAAGACAGTCTCGAGGTTCCCTTCATCCCTGGAATATTGCGGCCGTCAGGGTAACCTTCGACGGCGTGCTGCAGGAATTCCTGAAGTCGTTTTTGGGCGCCGACTTCCCCGGGGTGATGGTGGGAAGCAAATGCATCCGCCCAATCCAATCTCGGGAGAAGTCCTAAATCCGAGAGCGTTTCCGAGACAGGCCATTGCGCTGGCACAATCCATTTATCCGGAGCCCCTTTCCAGGGTCTTTCCTTGGGTCGAGCCAAACAATGCCGCCAATAAGACGTGAAGATCTGGAAAGGTTTATTTTGCTTGTTCTGAATGGTGTGTGGTTCGTGCAGGAGAGATCCATTGAAGCTCTGCACATCCAGTCCTTGCTTCGAAAGCGTCGCCTTAATCCCGCGATCCCGTTCGATCACTTCCGATTCGTAACGGCGACACCAACACACCGCCGTTGCGCCAGTTTCTTCGACCAACTTTCCCAAAAGGTTTTCGCTGTCTCCACGTCGAAAAATGAGTCTTCCGCCCCGGCTCTGAATCGCCTCGCTCAATCGGGCGAGTGAGTGATGCAACCACCACTTACTGGCCCCGCCCAAAGGCCAATCCCCCTCACCTGCCTCATCCCAGATGACTATCGGAATGATCGGCGCACCACGCTTTTGCGCTGCGGCCAAGGCGGGTTGGTCCGCCAAGCGCAGGTCGTGTCTTAGCCAAACGAGAGTAGGGTCAGCTTTCACTGTGCGCATTGAATGCAGGCCTGTCCTCGTTGCAAGTGAATCGATTAAACGATTTCTTCGTAAAACGTCTCGTAGGTGGTCACCGCCTCGTCCCAGCTGAAGTCGCGACGCATCCCATTCTGTTGAGCCCGGACATAGGCTTTGCGATCGCCATACAGATCTTGAGCCCGTTGAAGCCCTGAAGCGACACCTTGGGCGGAGGGCTTAACCAGTATCCCGGCCCCGTTTTCCGGGTCATCATCGATATCGATAATTGTGTCAATCAATCCACCCACGGCCGTCGCGATCGGAATCGTGCCATAAACCTGAGAATACATCTGATTGAGTCCACAAGGCTCGAACAATGACGGCATCAGGAAAAAATCGCTACCTGCTTCGATCGAGTGACTGAGTCGTTCACTCAGCACCGGTCGATAGGCAACTTTGTCCGGCCATCGAGCGGCCAATTCCCGAAGCCCAGTTTCAAGTTTCGCGTCACCAAAACCAACGATGACTAACTTCATCTTTAAATCACCGAGCAGTTCTTCGTTGGCTAGGATGAGAGGGATTCCCTTTTGCTCAGTGACACGACAAACCATGCCGTAAACAGGCCCCTTAAATTGCGAGTCGAAGCCATGCTCTTTGAGTAGTTCAGCCCGACAGAGTTTTTTGCCGCCCATGTCTCCCGCTTGATAGCGGCCGGGAATCAACGGGTCGGAGGCCGGGTTCCAAGTATCAGTATCGATACCATTGATCATGCCACTTAAGTCATCCACGCGCTGCGACACCATGCCGTCCAACCCGCAGCCAAATTCAGGAGTCTGGATTTCCTTGGCGTAGTTGGGACTCACGGTCGTGATCCGGTCCGCGAACTGGAGTCCCGCTTTCATCATACTGGCCTGCCCGTAATATTCGAGACCATCAACACCCATCAGTTCGTCGGGAAGATTGGTGCGGTAAAACGAGCGCATCGGAAACAACCCCTGGAACGCAATGTTGTGGATGGTATGCACCGTTCGCATTGCCAAGGTCATCGCCTGACGCTCCTCCTCAACCCGGGTCAAGATGGGCATGAGCCCGCTCTGCCAATCGTGGCTATGAAGCACATCCGCGTTGAGGTCGTTGCGGCGCATGGCTTCGATCACACCTTTACAGAAGAAGATATACCGGTGGTGATTGTCCTCATAGTCCCGCTCTCCGTTGCCGTAGGGCAACTTCCGATCGAAGAACTCTTCGCGGCAGATGAGAAAAACTCGAAGCCCCGGCTCCGCCTCGAATTCGCACACGTCGCCGGTCATGAATCCGTCCCCCAGTTCGAGTCGGAGTCGTTGGGTGCGCCGCAGTTTCTTCGCGATCTGTTCGTGTTCCAGCACCTCGCGATACCCGGGAAGGAAAACAGAAACTTGGTGACCACGTTGAGCCAGTTTTCTAGCCAATGCGCCCACCACATCGGCCAAACCGCCTGTCTTGATGTAGGGAAACATCTCACTGGCAACATGCGCAATATTCATATCAGAACGCTCCTCCGCGAAACGTTGGGCGTCCACCGCAAAGTCAAATGCCTCCACAGGAAATTTGCGGAATACCTGCCCCGATCAACCTGCGGGGCATCTTCAAGTCATTGCTTCAACGGGATGAACATCGAAAACGTATCGCCATCCAATTGACGGATTCCTGCGGTCATCACCAAGGGTTTGCCATTTTCATGATAAATCGTCGGCCGTTCGTAGCGATGAACCTCAATCGTTTTTCCATCGGTGGTGGTGTAGGATTTGTCGGAAACCTTGTAGTGCTTGGCTCGCTTCCAGTTGAGGCCATCGGTCGATGTGATCATACCCATGTAACCAAAGGCGTGGTAGAGTGAGTAGTAGCGTTCGCGCTCCGCGTCATACCAAACTTCCGGATCCTCGGAGTTGTAATCCTTGATAACAGGTTCGGGCTGCATCTTCCAAGATCCCAGAGGATGGTCCGCCAGCAAAACCGCCTGCATTCGGATAATGTCCCCTTCGGGTTGATCCGGTTGGTCACCGCGCACGACCATGAGATAGCCACCGTCCGGGCGCTGGGTGACCGTTGTATTATTCACAATGTTGGCGATTGGCAGTTCCGGCTCAATCAAGGGCTGGTCGAATCGCTTCCACGGCCCCTCGATACTGTCCGCCACGGCGACGCCGATCCGCTGATTCAACCGCATCATCCCTCGCATTTCGCTTTCATTCCACTTGGAGCGACGCGCGTCCTCAAGCTGTTCGGGACTCAACTTAAGCTCTCCGGAGTTCGTGGACATATAGTAGATGTAGTATTTCCCTTCGAACTTATAGACTTTCGGGCAATGGGCGGTGTAGGCATCCCAATACCCCTCTCCTCTCCCAGCCAAAACGACTTCCACGTGCTTGTAAGGTCCGGTTGGATTATCCGCGACGGCGCGCGAAACGATTCCATCGGTGAGCCACGAGAAAAAACCATGCTTTCGCGGCATCTGGGAGTAAATCAGGTGATATTTTCCGTCATCACCCTTAACGATACCGGACCCCCAATTGAAAAACTCATGATTGTAGAAGACATTCTCTTCGGAGACGCCCTGCATTGCTCCCGTAAGATTGAAATCGTCCGTGTCTTTGGCGTTCACCGTCGAGATCAGGAAAAGCAAAAAGAGGGCGGGATTTGCGGGAAATTTCATTTTTCCAGCATAGTGAATTTTTCTGAATTTCCAACATAATTGTATACTATCCACAACTTGGCTTCATGCCAAAAGTCACCTTTCAGGGGCTGAACAACTCTGGGATTGCATTTTGCACCGCTTGATTAAACATGAAGCACAATTTCCTGCGGGAACGGGGAATCATCGACAGAAGTTTTCTTCTGTTATCTCTAACCTCTGCCGCGCCCCCATACATGAGTTGGGCCGGCGGGAAATCCACCCAATCAACTGGATGTTGAGTCCTTCCCTAATTTTCCGAGACTGGCTTAATCCATATTTACTTAAATGAAATTTTCTTCTCGTCTAATTGAGCATCTCCAAGCCGCGGACTACCGTCCCGTAAATGAGGCTGCCTTAGCTAAACAACTAAAACTCGATAAAAAACAACGTCGGGTCTTCGCCCATGAGGTTCGCCTGCTTTTAGCGCGTGGCGAACTGGTCCAGGTCGGCGGCGACAAAATCACGCTGCACCGCGCTTCGGCCCAAGGCAGTGATGGTTATTTGACTGGTTTGCTCCGTTTTCGAACCGGTGGATCGGCCCTTGTGGTCGTGGATCGCGGTGAACATCCGGACGCCCCCGAAGTCGTTCAAATCGCTTCCGAAGATGCGGGCACCGCCTTTCATGGTGACCGGGTTCGGCTCAAACTAGACGTGCGTCGCAATCAACGTCGCAACCCACGCAATCCCCGTGCCAATGAACCTCGTGGACGAATCGTAGAGATCGTCGAACGGGGTTCCGATACCGTCGTGGGCACCTTACGAAAGGTGCGCCGCAAATACTACGTGTCTCCCGACGATCCGCGTTTCATTCACGACATCGCCGTCACGGACCCCGCGGAGGGAAAACTCGAGCCGTCGCCCAAAGAAGGTGATAAGGTGGTTGCTCGTGTTCACGAGTGGACCAACCGCAGTCGGGCGCCTCAAGGCCGCGTCATCGAACGTCTCGGACTCCAATGGGAACCCGGCGCGGAGATGCTGGGCGTCTTTCGTAAATTTGACCTCAGTCCTCAGTTTCCGTCCGAGGTGGTGAAGGAGTTGAAAGCCGTTCCGAACCAAGTTGAATCCTCCGAGCGGCATGATCGGTTGGACTACCGTAAGGTTCCTACCTTCACGATCGACCCCGATGACGCGAAGGACTTTGACGACGCGCTTTCAGTGGAGCAACTGGCTGATGGTCAGCTCAAAATCGGAATTCATATCGCCGATGTTTCGACCTATGTGAAACCGGGCACGGCTCTCGATAAGGAGGCGCAACGTCGCGGTAACTCCACCTATCTCGTGGGCACCGTCATTCCCATGTTGCACGAAAAAATTTCCAACGGCCTTTGCTCGTTGGTGGAGGGGCAGGATCGTCTGACCAAGGCTGTTTTCCTGACCTTCAACAAGAAGCGACGGATCGTTGATACCTCCTTTGCGAATACCGTAATCCGCAGCCGCAAGCGACTCACTTACAAGCAGGCCTATACCCTGCTCAAGGAAGACGATATTCAGGCGGCCCGAGATCTCCCGCTCCCGCCAAAGCATCAAACGGGTTCAACTGGTAAGGCACTATCATCCTTATCCGAAAAAGAGCTGACTGATTTGCAGTCGTGGGTCCGCACCCTTTGGTCGCTGGCCAATCGTCTGCGTCGGGATCGCATGGCTCACGGCAGTCTCGATCTCGAAATGTCGGAAACCAAGATCTATGTGAATGAAAAGGGGTTCGCTGATCGCTTGGAACTGGTCGAAAACGACGAAAGCCACCAGCTTATCGAGGAGTTCATGTTGGCCGCCAATGAAGCGTTGGCCAAGTTGACCCGGCAGAAGAAATTGCCGGCGCTGTATCGCGTTCACGACGATCCGGACGAGGACAAGCTGGCCGAACTCCAACAGTATTACGGCACGTTTGGCATCCGCACGGGTGACCTGACTCAGCGTGAACAAATCACGGAATTACTGCGCACCTTACGTGACCACCCCCAAGGTCATGTTTTGCGCACGCAGCTCCTGCGCAGCTTGAAGAAGGCGGCATATCGGGCGTCACCGGATGGCCACTACGGATTGCATAAACGGGACTACGCCCATTTCACGTCACCAATCCGTCGCTACTCCGATCTGGTCGTTCACCGAGTGCTGGAGCATCATCTGATCCAGCAAGGTAAATTACCTAAACCTCCCCGCTACAAATTCACCTACGATGCGGCCAAGATGGACCGGATGGGGCAGCATCTCGGCATCACTGAAACCAACTCACAGGAAGCGGAACGGGAGAGTCAGAAAATCAAACTCCTCGAGTTTTTCGAACGAGATTTAAAGAAACGAAAACCCTCTGTCTTCGTCGCAATCGTGACCGATGTCCGTTCGCACGGACTGTTCATCGAACTGGAGGAATCGATGACATTTGGCTTTCTGGCAGCCAACGCGTTGGGCCCGGACTTCTTCAATCCCAACAACGACAACTCGGCGTTAATTGGTCGCAAAACGAAGGAGAAAATATCCGTCGGTGATCGGGTTCACGTCTCCGTCTCCAAAGTCGATCGCGTTGCCCGCCAGATCGATTTCAAACGCGTAGCCGAATCAGGCAAGGATCTGGAAAGCACCCGGGATATGAGTGATTGTCCCGGCAGGCGCCCGCCGCCCAAAGGAAAGCGCAAAGGCAAACGCTACTGACCGACGGTTACGATTGCTAATTCCCACCCCATCCGTTAGGAATCGAAACCAATCCCCACCCCTATGATTCGAAAAATACTCCTCTCACTCGGTGTTGTGTTCGGGTCCATTGGCTTCCTCCGGGCCGCCGATCGCCCTAATTTGGTCATCGTCATGACCGACGAGCACAACCTTCGGACATTGGGTTGCTATCGCGATCTCATGGCTCCGGAGCAAGCTTACGTTTGGGGAGAAGGAGTAGCCGTCGATACACCCCACATCGACTCACTGGCTACGGAGGGTGCCCTTCTGAGCAACTTTTTCGTCTCTACCCCGGTTTGCTCCCCTTCCCGCGCCGCGTTCCTCACGGGTAAGTATCCCCATCAGGTGGGCGTGCCGACCAACGATTTGCCCATGTATGACGACACGGTGACGATCGCCGAAGTTTTGGGTCGGGAGGGCTACGCCACGTCCTACATCGGTAAATGGCACCTCGACGGGACCGGCAAACCACAGTGGGAACCGGAGCGAAAATTCGGGTGGCAGGACAACCGCTACATGTTCAATCGCGGACACTACAAAAAACTCAAAGAAACCACCGACGGTCCTCGGGTGGATGCACGATTGGGCAAGGACGGGATTCCCCGGTCCGATGTCGGCGATGCTGATGAGAAATCCTACACCACCGATTTTCTGATAGATCGGACATTGCAGTTTATTCGCCGCGAGAGGGATGGCCCCTTCTGCGTGATGTTGAGCCTGCCCGACCCCCATGGTCCGAACCAGGTGCGGGAGCCTTACAATACGATGTATCAGCATCTCAATTTCCAGGAACCCCGAACCATGTTCAAGAGCGACAAGGAAACGCCCGGTTGGAGCGAACGCAGTGGAAACAACTACAGTGAAGACCAGAAGCTGAAGCCCGAAGCCATGGCCGCAATTTTTGGCATGGTGAAGTGTATCGATGACAACATGGGACGACTATTGGCCGAACTCGATTCGCTCGAACTCACTGAAAACACCCTTGTCGTTTTCACCTCTGACCACGGTGACCTCATGGGCGAACACCGCCGCCACAACAAAGGACTCCCCTATAATACCTCGGCCAAGGTCGCATTCTTGCTCAAGAAGCCCGGTCAAATTCCCGCGGGAAAGCGGATCGACGCCAGCATGACGTCGGCGGATTTTGGCCCGACCATCCTGTCCTTGATGAACATCGGTTCAACTTTGGCGGACGTGCCGGGACGTGATTTTTCGCTCAGTTTCCAGGATGGTCGCCAAGTGGTGGCTTCGAATCATGCGACCTACATGCGCGGAACGACCGTGAAGCCCAACTGGGTCGCCGTGACGGATTCCCGCCACAAATTAATCATATCGGGGAAGGATGAGCCCTGGCTGTTGGATTTTGCGACGGATCCGGATGAGCTGAACAATCGCTATGATGACAGTGGCTATGCTGAGATTCGCAAACGACTCACGCACGACCTGAAGATGTGGATGAAGCGCGTAGAGGAGCCGGCATTGCAGAATTCCGCGCTCGCGCGGTGGCTTTAGCACCTTTGACGCCATCCGATCGCCGCAACACCAATCCCATGGGATCGTTTCTCTTCATCGCCGCCTTGATCGCAATCGCATTGGTATGCATCTCCAAACCAACTGACGAGGAGCCTCAACCAATAGCGCTCTTTAGTGGAACATTTTGTTCGCTCGGCCACGAATTGGCCGGAGTCTCGTTCGAAGAGGAAAGTTTCAATGGAAGACGTTTTTTGAATTTCACGATCCGATCAGGAAACTCCATCCCCTCTTTTTCTTACCAAAGCAAGTCTGTGGGTGAATCTGGGCGAAAGGTTCCGATGAGTCTTCCCAAGCGAATAAATACGTCTGAAACCGAAGCGGTGATTCAATTTTATTTATCCGAAGAAATCCTTACGTCGAGGCAACGCGCCAACTTCGAACTCACCCTGAAAGCCCCCGGATACGCTGATATTCATCTTGGTCATAAGTTCCTTATGTTATCCAATGAGCATCCAGCCCCCTTCGATGAGAGACCAAGCTTTCGCTTGCGCCGGATTCGTGTGGGAGCGAGTCTCGCGGTCCTTTCATCTCATCTCCTGTTACCCCTAAATTATGAGACTCCGTATCGGCCTTCTGGCTTTCTTCGTCTGTTCATTCGGTTTCGCCGCTGGTGAAAAAATTGCCGTCATTCCCAAAGGCACGACCCATAGCTTTTGGAAATCCGTAGAGAAAGGAGCCCGCGATGCCGGAAAAGAACTGGGCGTCGAGATCGTGTGGAAGGGGCCGCTCAAGGAAGACGACCGGGCTCAGCAGATCGCAGTCGTCCAACAGTTCGCGACCGATGACGCCGATGCCATCGTATTGGCGCCACTCGACGATACGGCCCTGCGCAATCCGGTTCGCTCCGCCATGGAACGCAACAAGCCGGTGGTGATTTTCGACTCCTCCCTCAAAGGCGAGGTTGGCAAAGATTTCATTAGTTTCGTCGCCACCAATAATTTTCTCGGCGGCCAGATCGCCGGAGCAGAGCTCGTCCGGCTCCTCGGCGGTAAGGGTAAGGTCGTTTTGCTGCGTTACTCCGAGGGTTCCGCCAGCACAGCCAAACGGGAAGCCGGCTTCCTCGAAATCATGGCGAAACACCCTGGCATCGAAGTGATCCAATCCAATCGCTACGCCGGCGCGACCATCAGTGCGGCTCAAGACACGGCCATGAATATGCTCGATCGCTTGCGCGAGGCCGACGGGATTTTCACTTCCAACGAATCCGCGACCCAGGGAATGATTCTGGCGCTCCGTCAAACCGGTCTCATCAGGCGTAAGACTCTGGTGGGTTTTGATACCTCTTCGTTCCTGCTCTCCGCACTCCGGCGCGGGGATGTGAAAGCACTGGTAGCCCAGAATCCTACCCAGATGGGATACCTCGGGGTGAAGACCGCCGTAAATCATCTCCGAGGTAACGAAATCGAACAGCTGATCGATACTGGCTGCGTATTGGTCACCAAGGAAAACCTGAACGACCCTGAGATTCAGACCGTTCTGGGCGGCAAATAATCCACCTTCAGTTCGATGCCGCCCATTCTCGAACTCAGCGGAATCAAGAAACACTTCGGGGCCACCCTTGCCCTCGATGGCGTTGATCTGAGTATCATGCCCGGTGAGGTGCATGCGCTGGTCGGTGAAAACGGAGCGGGGAAAAGCACTTTAATGAAGGTGCTGGCGGGTGTGCATCAACCCGACGCCGGGCAAATGAAAATCGAAGGTGAGCCCTACTCCCCGCGCGGGCCGTCCGATGCACGCGAAGCGGGCATCATGATGGTGAATCAGGAGCTCGCCATTGCTCCCCATCTTACGGTTGCGGCGAATATCCTACTGGGGGCTGAACCCTCGCGGGGGCCGATTCTGGACCAAGCGGAAATTCGTCGTCGCGCGCGATCGGCCCTAACCGAATTGGGACGCCCCGACATCCCTCTCGACGGATTGGCCGGCGAACTGGGGATTGCCGAACAGCAACTCATCGAAATCGCCCGCGCGTTGGCAGTGGGATGTCGGGTTCTGGTGCTGGATGAACCCACCAGCAGTCTCACCGCGGCGGATACCCGAAAACTGTTCGCTCTCGTAAAGCGGCTGCGGGATCAGGGAACTGCCATCGTCTACATTTCACATTTTCTAGAGGAGGTGCAGGAACTCTCCGATCGGTGCATTATTCTCCGCGATGGCGCGACGGTGGCCAGTGCACCAACGGCCGATCTTTCTACCGAACAGATTGTGGGGCACATGGTGGGTCGCCAAGTCGATGAACTCTATCACCGCACTCGGCACGAACCGGGTAACGTTGTTTTGGAGACAATCGAACTGGCCAGTCCGCCCAATGTATTCTCCGCCTCAATCAAACTTCATCGCGGTGAAGTGTTGGGTTTGGCGGGTCTCATCGGAGCGGGTCGCAGTGATTTTTTGGAAGCGTTATTCGGACTCGCATCCATCCGCTCAGGGAACCTCAAGATCGCCCATTTCACCGGTGCTCCCTCCCCTCGGGAATGCTGGCGAAAAGGAGTCGGCTACTTGAGTGAAGATCGAAAAACCGAAGGCCTCGCCCTGAATCTTTCTCTCACTGAAAATCTCACGCTACCGAGACTTTCCCACTTGATCAGACCTGCTCAACTGGCAAACGAAACGTCGGGCTGGTTACAGAAATTGGGCGTTAAGGCGGCCGGACCAACCCAGGCTGTCGGAGAACTCTCCGGCGGCAATCAACAGAAGATCGCGTTCGGTCGACTGCTTCGCAACGAAGCCGATATTTTACTTCTCGACGAACCGACGCGGGGAATTGATATCGGCGCCAAACAAACCCTTTACGGTTTGATCAACGAACTTGCCGGACAAGGCAAAGCGGTGCTCCTCGTGAGTAGTTACCTCCCCGAACTGATGGGCACCTGCGACCGAATCGCGGCCATGTGTCGCGGCAGTCTCGGTCCCGCTCGTCCTGTTTCCGATTGGACCGAACACGCCATAATGTTGGCCGCGACCGGCGCGGCTGAAGACGCTGCCTAACCCCTTTGCTTGTGATCGCCAAACTTCGCCAGTCTCTGACCCAAGTTGGCCCCCTTATCGGGCTGATCGCCATTTGCGCCCTCTTTGCTTCACTGCGTTGGGAGACCTTCGTTACGTGGGACAACTTTGCGATCATCCTGCAACAGACCGCTGTGATCGGTATCGCGGCGCTCGGCATGACAATGGTGATCATCGCGGGCGGCATCGACTTGTCGGTCGGATCAATCATCGCGTTGGGAACCATTGTTCTCGCTTTGCTTCTGCAGGCTGGTTGGCCGCCAATGGCCGCGGCGATCGCGGCGGTGGGAGCCTGTGCGTTCTGCGGCGTATTGTCCGGACTACTGATTACCAAACTCCGCCTACTCCCCTTCGTCGTCACGTTGGGCATGATGGGAGCACTGCGGGGCGCGGCTAAAGGACTCGCCGGCGAGCAACCCATCTACCCCGACAACGAGACTTGGTTGAACAGCCTGATGCAACTCGGCGAAAAAGGAACGCTTCCCAGCGGGGTTTGGCTCATGTTGGGATTCGCCGTGCTGGTGGGCGCCGTGCTAATGTTTACCCGATTCGGACGGCATCTTTTTGCGGTGGGCTCGAACGAGCTCACCGCCCGCCTCTGCGGCGTGCCTGTGGATCGGGTAAAGATCTATGTTTATATGCTGGGGGCGGCATTCGCAGGACTTGGGGCGGTGCTCCAATTCGGTTATCTTACAGGTGGCGATCCCACCACCGCTGTCGGCCTCGAACTGAACATCATCGCGGCGGTAGTCATCGGAGGCGCCAGCCTCTCCGGCGGCCAGGGAACGGTGCGCGGCACTTTGGTAGGTGCACTCATCATGAGTGTGGTCGCCAACGGCTGCACCAAACTGGGGCTCGCCAACTGGGTGCAAGAGATCGTCACAGGCGGCATCATTGTCGCCGCCGTGACCTTGGATGCCCTGCGCCACCGCAAGACCTCAAACTAGGCCGCTACCCGAAAACCGACCATCCCAACCGGGAGGTCAATAACTCGAGTGCGGCGATGCCAACTAAGGAATTGCCGTTGGCGTCCAGCCCAGGCGACCAAACCGCACTTGATGCCTTGCCAGGCACGATGGAGATGATGCCGCCACCCACGCCACTTTTACCCGGCAGGCCTACCCGAAACGCAAAATCCCCCGCTTCGTCGTAGTGTCCACACATCATCATCAATGAATTGATGCGTCGGGCACGCGCTGCGGATACGACCTGTGTTCCACTTAAAGGATCGCGGCCATTGTCCGCCAGAAACAGTCCGGCGTGCGCCAACTGCACACAATTCATGGCAATCGCGCATTGATGAAAATAAACGCCCAAGACCTCTTCCGGTGTCTGCTCAATGATTCCGTAAGAGCGCATGAAATGCGCCAAGGCCATGTTGCGGTTACCGTGCTCGAGCTCGGATCTGGCGACAATGCGATCAATCAAGATCGAATTGTCGTCGGCGAGTCCGCGCATAAATTGCAGAATCTCTCCGATGGCTTCCTTGGGTTGATGCCCAGCCAGAATCGCATCGGTCACTGTAATCGCGCCCGCATTGACGAATGGGTTCCGCGGTTTGCCGTGTTCGTGCTCCAGTTGCACGATCGAGTTAAACGCATTGCCGGAGGACTCGCGATCCACGCGTTCCCAGAGCCGATCCCCCATCCGACCGAGCGCCAGAGTCAGAGTAAACAGCTTGGAAACACTTTGAATGGAGAACTCTTCCGCTGCGTCTCCAGCGGTCACGATTTTCCCGTCGGTGGTTGCGATGGCGATGCCGAATTTGTTTTTGGGCACATTGGCCAACTGCGGAATATAGTCCGCAACCTTACCCTCGGAAATTCTGTCTCGTAGTTCGGCGTGAATTTCATCGATCACCTCTTTTAGCTCTCTCACTGGCGACACTGTTTCGGAAGCAGGCATCGGAGTCACTTTGAATTGCCATCTGGCCTCAATACCTCGGACTTAGCGGTCATGATACCCCGGCTCGGATTGTGGTCCGCATTAAGTGCTTTGCTCGCAGCCGCCGTTTCGGCAGGATCCCCGCCTCCCAATGTCGTATTTATCATGGCGGATGATATGGGTTACGGAGACCTAGGCTGCTACGGCGCGATCGATGTGAGGACGTCTCATATCGATCGACTGGCCCAAGAAGGCGTGCGGTTCACCCAGTTCTATTCCAACGGCACGGAATGCTCCCCGACCCGGACCGCCCTGTTCAGTGGACAATACCAGCAACGGATTGGAGGACTAGAGTGTGCGATCGGTGTCGGAAATGTCGGGCGTTATGATGACGCGATCCGTCTGTCAGAGGCCGATCAACTCGGGCTCCCCGTGAAGGACAACGTATTGATGCAGGGTTTCCGAGAACGTGGCTATGATACCGTGATGTTGGGCAAATGGCACCTCGGCTATGAACGTTATTTTTCGCCCCTGAGCCATGGTTTTGACCATTGGTGGGGGATCATCGGAGGAAATTCGGACTACTTCCACTACGTCGAAGAAGACGGGGTTTATGCGCTGCAGGAAGATGATCGAAATATTGAAGCCGATGGCCACGTCACGGATCTCATTTCTGATCGGGCGGTCGCCTATTTGGAGAATTACGAATCGCCAAAACCTATCTTTCTCTATCTTCCGATGACGGCGCCGCATACTCCCATTCAAGGTCCAGACAATTACACTGCGGAGCCGATAAAACGCGAGGTTTGGAACAAAGGCACACGGGAAGGATATGTCTCAACGGTCGAGCAACTGGACCAGGCCGTCGGGCGCATTCTAAAAACTCTCAGCGAGGCAGGACTGGACGAGAATACCCTCGTCATCTTCAAAAGCGACAACGGGGGAACCAGCAACGCCCGCAACGTTCCTTTTTCGGGGGGCAAGGGAACCACGTGGGAAGGAGGCATTCGTGTGCCGTGCATCGTGCGTTGGCCCGGGCACATCGACGGCGGAACCACCAGTCACCAAACCGCAATTTCGATGGACCTCACCCGATCGATCGGCCGCATCAGCGGGGCGTCAAAACCCACCCTCACTCCGGACGGAATCGATATCATCAAACATATTGAGAGCGCCAAAACAGACTTCGCTCGCACTTTATTTTGGCGCGGTAAACGAGGCGATCGCATCTGGCGGGCAGTTCGTAACGGAAACATGAAATACATGAGCCTGACCCGAACTGGCGAATTTCGGGAACACGTGTTCGATCTGGCTGCTGATCCCGCCGAAAAAGACGATCTGTTGCCGATTCGGCCCGAAGTAACCCTGCATTTGAAAAACCTTCTGGCGGGCTGGGAATCCGAAGTGATTTCACGTCGCTGATCCCGCCACTCTCTCGACATCGGGTGTCCACTACGCGAAATGCGATCGCCCGAGTTTCCCCTGAAACTCCGAGGTGCCAGCGTTTCCGGTCAACGGGAAACGAAGAGAACTACCCGTCCGAGAGAGCATTTTTTACCCGCGGCCACACATTTTAATTAACTCGTATATCAATTTTGATTGGGAAGTTTAACGGTCCGATGACAGAGTCGTCGTTCGTGCAGTCTAAGCCCCCACCCCTGTAATCATGAAGCCTTCCCCTTCCCTTCGTCCCTCAACGCGGAGATCATTCATCAAGAAGAGTGCCGCGCTCGGAGCTGCCTTGATATCCGCCCCTCAAATTGTTCGTTCCGAAGTTTTGGGCCGACACGGTGCCCCCGGAGCCAACAGTCGCATCAATCTGGCCTTCATTGGTTTCGGAAAACAGATGAACGGTCACACCGACATCGTGGAAACCGAAGGCGTCGAGCCCCTCTACGTGTGCGACGTTAAATCCAACGAATTGGCGAAGGCCAAGCGCATGATGGCCGGACACGGTTATGCGGACGTCAAGGGCACGCCAGACTTTGAAGACATCGTCGCTGATCCCGCCGTGGATGGGGTTATGGTGATCACGCCCGATCATTGGCATGCGGCCATTGCCATCGCCGCTATGCGAACAGGTAAGGATGTTTACGTGGAAAAACCCATGACGCTCACCATCGCCGAGGGCAAAGCCATGGTGGAGGCACAACGGCGATATGGTTCGATCGTCCAAGTGGGATCCCAACAGCGCTCCAATCACGCCTTTCGGCGAGCGGCCGAAATGGTGCGCAGCGGATGGATTGGTGAGGTCAAGGAAGTGCACACCCGACTCGGTATTTTCCCGCCACCTACCCTTGGTGCCGAACAGCCGATTCCGGCTGGATTCAATTATGACAAATGGCTCGGACCCGCGCCTTACGAGCCTTACACGCCAAATCGAGTGCTGGGCGACTACGGCGGAGGTTGGCGCAGCTACTGGGAATACGGTTCCCGCAAAAACGGCGACTGGGGGCCCACCACTACGACATCACCCAATGGGCTCTCGGCCGGGACAACACCGGGCCGACGCTGTTCGTGCCGAAGGGTCACGAAGGCGAAGAGTATCAATACTACCAATATGCCGACGGCATCAAGGTCGTGCGCAATACTCCCATCGACAACGGGCACATGATTCGCTTCATCGGCACGGATGGAGATGTTTGGGTAAGCCGGGGCGATCGGCTCGATACGTCTCGTCCGGAATTGGCCAAGCGCCCTCTTTCGCCCGATGATGTCCGCCTCTATGAGTCCAGCAATCATCAACAGAATTGGTTGGAATGCATGCGGTCGCGTCGCCGTCCGATTTGCGATGCAGTGATCGGGCATCGCACTGCGACCATCTGTCAACTCGCCGGAATCTCCGAGCGATTGAATCGTCCTATCAAGTGGGATCCACGGGCAGAATTGATTGTCGGTGATGCCGGCGCCAGTCGATGGGAAGACCGCCCCCGCCGGGCCGGTCACGAGCTTCCGGCCTAACTTAACCGCAGCAACAACTCAGAATATGAAAACCAAATTTTCTTTGATACTCGCCTGCGGTCTTTGGGCCAGTTCGGTCACCGCCAGCGAAATCACATCCCACATCGCCAACCTTAACTCGTCCGACTACACGACTCGTCAGTCGGCGCGTTTGGATATGCGTCAGACCCTGGTGGATGCCTCCAGAGCCAAACTCCGCGCCTTCGAGCAGGAACTCCTGGGGGTGATCGGCCCGGATCGAGATTTCGCTACCCGCGATTGGTCCATTCGCATGCTCGAACTGGTGGGGAACTCCGCCTCCGTCAAGCCCCTCACCGTCCTTCTCAACGATGGCGATCCACGGGTTGCCGATCTCGCTCGCCGAGCTCTGGCCGCCTTGCCAGCCTCCTCAGCTGACGCCGCCCTAGAAAATGCTACGCTCACCGCAACCGCGGTCCAGCAAAGCGGCTATGCGGACACTCTGGCCTATCGTGGAAAACCACGGGCTCGAAACGAACTCGACGATCTGCTCTTTGCTGGATCATCCGACGCAGCTCTTGCGCTGGGCAAGATCGCCAGCCGGTCCTCCAAGGCAGCGCTGCTGGAAGCACACGCTACCGCGGATGGACAGTTGAAGCACGATATCGAACTTGCGCTGATCGACGCCGGACTGACCGACAAAAACCTTGCCGCCAATTTGGCCCGAGACGGTCAATCTCCCGCAATTCAAGCAGGGGCGTTTGAACTGCTGCTGAAACTTGATAGCGCCGACGCTTTGCAACGCCTTGAAGAAGTGCTGCGTGATCCAACCGACATCAATCGGCGCGTTTTGCTGAGAAAAGCGATGGCGAGTCGACTTTCGGACGACGTTGTTTCTCTGCTGCCCAACCTCGATTCCCCGGACCAGTCCGTTGTTTTGGGAGCAATTGCGGATCAACGCATGTCGCAATACGAGAGCGCCATTCTCCCGCTGCTCGGCAATGTGAGTGACGCGGGCAACGACAACGTGATCGAAGCGCTCGGCATTGTGGGTTCAGATGCGAGTTACCAGCCTCTGCTGGATCGCTACTTGGCAGACCCGCGCGATCGCACCGTGTCGGCAGCATTGGCCCGATTGCGGGCTCCTTCGATTGATAAAAAACTGCTAGCCACGGCCACCGGGTCTGGGACTGCCGGTGATCGAGCTGCGGCACTGGCCCTTTTGGTGCTGCGGAATCCGGAGGGAGTGCTCAAGCTCATCAATCGACTCGGCCAGCCCGGCAATGATTCCGAAATCCGCGAAGCCGCATTCAAAGGCATGGAAGTCATCGGTGACACCAAGAGTATAGGGTTACTCCTGAAAACTGTGCTCTCCGATGATCCAGACAAACGTCAGGCCCAAGGAAGTCTGAAGAAACTGTCCGCCAATTTGGCCGTGCCGGATTATCTGTGGAGTGATTTCTACGCCCCCGCTATGAGAGCGGCGACATCCAATCAATTACGCCGTGACGTGCTCGCCATTCTGGACGGAAACTCCGGAGCGGCCTCCGCGGCATACTTGCAGGAGTTGATCCTAAGTGGCCACGAGCTGAGGCCTGATGCTCTGCGATCGCTCCAGCGCTGGACTGACATTTCAGGCGGAGACGTATGGTTGGCACTGGCCATGGACAAAGATGCTTTAGTGAAAGACCAAACGACGGCCCGTAATGGCATTATTCGTCTCCTCAAATCCAACCGGGTGACGGGAAATGCCCGGCAGCGTATTGCGCTAGCGAAAAAAGCGATCCTTGAGATCGCGGATCAGGAGTATCAGCAGAGTATATTGGATATTTACGGCGGTCGCGTTCATTGGGAAATCTCAGGCCAAATCGTCCGCCAATTCCCTGATCTGGTGAACAATCCCAAGGTCCTGGTAGACGTTTCGTCCCTGCTCCAAAAATTTGAATAAAACTGAGCGCACTCACCCACATTCAAATCACCGACTACGAACTCCGTTCTGATGGCGACGAAAGGAGGGCCTAAACGTCTGGAATTTAGTCCATTTCCAGATGTAATTTCGGCTCGGAATTAATAACGGCACCATCGGCATGCTGGTCCGTATACCGATGGCCCCGAGAGAAATCCCACGATCACTGACTCGACTCGATTTGACCGCGGAAAACGTTCCGATGAGGAACGGCGCTATTAACCGAATGTCGCGGCCGGTATTCGAACCCTGAGTTTACCTAAATTCAGGTAAACCGTTTCAGAGGATGGCCGAGCACAAGGGGAAAAATCGTCACGTTCGATACAGGTCAAGTTCTTCAAATTTCTTTGGGAATGCTTTGCCATAATTCCCGTTTATGCCAGCGTCATCAGCTAATGAATCTGGTACATTTCGACTTTCCCACGACCTTTCGAAAACTCTACAAGAAGGGATTTCAGGCGTTCCAAGAAGGACAACGGGGAGCGGAAAACCTCTACGATTCCGACGAAACCGCATGGCTCGCGGCGAACGGCATCACCACCCAATACATGTATGACTATGTTGAAGACGATGCGGATGAAGGCCAGCCGGGCTTCGGCAACGCACTTACCATTGAGACGGTTCGGCGCGATTATTTTTTGACGATTCAAGGTAGTGTCGCCTCCAACCACGTGGCCGATGCGGATTCTTGGCCATCCAAAGCGGAGGAAATCGACGGCATCCGCTGGCTGCCTAGAATCCTACCCAAGGCACGGGCTAAACTTAAGGGAGAACTACCCGCGTCCATGATGTATAGCTGTGGAGGAGATCGGGCATTTTTCCATCGGAATAATATCATGCCCGCCGAGTTTCTCTCCCTTGTTTGGCGCAATCCCGATGACGACGCAGCGATCGTCAAATGGGTCAAACAACGCATCTCCGATTGATCTTCGCAGCTTCTTTTTCGTAGAGAGGGCTCTCTGGTGAGCCGCGCAAGCGCGAGAGAAAATCACTGAACGTCCAACAGGATGACTCCTCTCCGGCATTGAGTCGTTCGAGTGGTTCTATCCAGTGTATTACATCCGAAGGAAAACGGACAAAACCGGCGATTCTGGCCGCGTAAGGTTGCCAAACTCTGCGGAGTTCCTTTCTACTCAATCATCACGCTTGGTTTCAACTCCGGGCCACACCCCTAACCTACCCTAAGATATGTCATCTGAATCCGCGCTATCCCGTCGCAACTTCCTCCAGAAAACCACCTTGGCGACCGCCGCCGCGTCCGCCTTTCCCGCAATCGTGCGGGGTCAAAAGGACGGCGTCGCATCGACCGACCGGGTAAATCTGGCTCTAGTCGGAGTAGGCGGCCGTGGCACGAGTGCCATTCAATCCTTGGCGGACGAAAACTTTGTCGCTTTTTGCGATGTCGACGACGAACGCGCCAAGGATACGTATGAGAATTATCCTGATGTGCCACGGTTCCGCGACTATCGGGAAATGTTCGCCCAAATGGCGGACAAGATCGATGGCGTGGTCATCACCACTCCCGATCATATGCATTTCCCCATCGCCATGACGGCGTTGAAATATAAGAAGCACCTCTACGTCGAGAAGCCCCTCACGCACACCGTCGAAGAAGCGCGTTTGCTGACGGAAGCCGCCCGCGAAACAGGCGTGGTTACCCAGATGGGCAACCAAGGCCACAGCAACGAAGGAACGCGCATCACGAAGGAGTGGATTCAGGCGGGCGTCCTCGGGGAGATTCGCGAAGTCCATAGCTGGACCAATCGGCCCGTTTGGCCACAGGGACTCAAGGTTCCCGACCACAGCAAATTGCTTCCCGTCGTGCCCAAGACTCTGGATTGGGATCTTTGGTTGGGTGTCGCAAAGGAACGCGCCTACGATCCTGCCTACCTGCCCTTCAGCTGGCGCGGATGGTGGGATTTCGGATGCTGTGCTTTTGGCGACATGGCCTGCCATATCATGGACGCCACTTACTGGGGACTGGAATTGGGATCACCCACTTCACTCGAGGCTTACTCGTCGAAGAACAGCAAACAAAACGGCCCCGTCAGTTCCGTTGTTCAGTATGAGTTTGCCGCTCGAAAGATGCAGCCAGCTCTGACTTGGAAATGGTATGATGGCGGGTTAACCCCTCCGTTCCCAGCCAACTGGGAAGACGGTCGGGCCTACGCCAAGAGTGGCACCATCATCATTGGTTCGGAAGCCAGTGTGGTGAATTCAACCTACGGTGAAAGCCCGCGGATTTTCCCGTCGTCCGACATGCGCAAAGTCGGTCCGACCCTTCCACCGAAGACGTTGCCGCGCGTCGAGACCGGCAATCACCATCTGGCATGGTGCAACGCGATCCGCGAGAATCGACAGCCCGCCTCGAATTTTGACTATGCTGGACCCTTCACGGAAACCGTGCTGCTCGGAAATGCGGCGATCCGCGCCAATCGTCGTTTGGATTTTGATGCCAAGAATGTTCGCTTCACCAATTACGAGCCGGCTAATGCATACCTGACTAAGTCCTATCGTCCGGGCTTCTACTAAGCGGCAAGTAACGGTTCCTTTTTGCCATCCCTGCGTTTCGGCGCAGGAATGGGTGAATAACCACCCCTTAAATCATGAGTGAAGAATCCCCTTCCAACGCCAATGTGGTCGAAAAGCTGACCGACACATTTGGATACCTTGTGCTCCGAGTTTGGCTGGGCCTACGTGCCCTGCTGACTGGTCTCGAAAAATATGCCGGAACCGAAACCGTTGAGGAACCGCTTCTCGATGAGTTTGGTGAGCCCGACCTTAACGGTGCAATGATCGAAATTAAGACCAAAGTTTACGGCATGGAACACTACCACGGTGTTCCTCCCCCTCTGGCCAGTAAGTTCGCGGCGGAACCTTTATTGCCCAACTGGGGTCTCTCCCTTTTTGACGCCATCCTAGGACCCGCACTCATCGTTTTGGGTGTTACCCTGCTTATCGGTTTGGCGCCACGGATTAGTCTATTTTTGCAGGGACTACTCTATTCCGGCCTATCCATGGGTCTCATTCTTCTCAATGAAAGTGGCGGCATCGCCTGGCTCGGCATCCACGTTCTGCTCGTGGCCGTCGCCCTGCGCCTTGTCAAACACGACCGCTTCTCCGTTCTTCCCCGCTGGTAACTCTTCTCCATGAATCAACTTCCGACCGATCTCAACAACCTGCCGTGGTCACGGCGGGGATTCCTCAAAACCGGCATTTCCGCCGGTGGTATGGTCTTGGCCGCACCGTCGATCATCAAGGCGCAGACCCCGAGCGACACCCTAAACGTCGCGCTCATAGGCGTCGGATCGCAAGGCCGCGTGCTGCTCGACTCGCTTCTCAATATTGAGGGCCTCAATTTTCAGGCCGTCTGCGACATTTGGGAGCTCTCGCGGCGTTACGGTGTAAACCGCCTGAAAAAAGCCGGTTTCAATCCGAACGGTTACGAAGACATTGAAGATTTGTTGGCTAAAGAAACCGGCCTCGATGCCGTCATCATCGCGACTCCGGATTTTTGGCACGCGCCGCACACCAACATGTGTCTCAAGGCGGGTCTCCATGTTTACTGTGAGAAAATGATGGCTCACACCGTCGAAGCCGCCCGCTCGATGGTGGTGACTCAGCGTGAGTCAGGCAAACTGCTCCAGATTGGGCATCAACGCCGCAGCAACCCACGCTATCTTCACGCCCTGAACAACATCATCAACAAGGCGAAGATCCCGGGCCGTATCACCAATATCAACGGTCAATGGAATCGGGCAGTTTCCGAAGATCTGGGCTCTCCCCCGCGCTACGAAATCCCCGCGGATAAGTTGAAGCACTACGGGTTTAAGGACATGCACCAATTCCGCAATTGGCGTTGGTTCCGAGAACTCTCCGGTGGACCGATCTCCGATTTGGGCGCCCACCAAATTGATATCTTCAATTGGTTTCTCGGCACGGGACCGAAGAGCGTCATGGCTTCAGGTGGCTCGGACTACTACGCCAGCCGCGAGTGGTATGACAATGTCATGGCTATCTTCGAGTATGATACCGCGCAGGGTCCCGTGCGGGCCTTTTACCAAGTGCTCACCACCACGAGTGCGGGCGGAGGCTACTTCGAGCAGTTCATGGGCGACGAAGGCTCGGTTAAGATTTCCGAGAACCCCACGCTCACCAAGGTGTATCGCGAAGACCGTGCCCCCGATTGGGACAAGTGGATCGACCTCAAATATCTCTTGAAGAACGAAGCCCCTCCCCCCGCGGAGGATTCGACGGTCGACGTTCGTGAAACGGCTCCGCTCGTCGCCTTCGACCTGCCGGTGGTTTTGAATAAACCTCTGCATCAACCGCATCTAGAGAACTTCTTCGGCGCGGTCCGTGGTGAAAACGAACTCAATTGTGATGGTGCCCATGCTTTCGAGAGCGAAGCACCGATCTTCAAGGTCAACCCGGCCGTTGCTGCGAGAAACACCATCGAAATGAAACCCGAAGACTTTAAGGCCTAAGCCAGAAGTTCTGTCCTCCTTTAAAAACAATCCGATTCATGAATATCCGTTCAGCCATTTGGCTCATTCCCGCCGCCTTTTTTGCCACCTCCGTGTCAGCTGCCGACTCGCAGGTTCTTAAATTGGAGTTTCCTCCGCCCAAGGTTACCAGCACGCCGGCGCCGATCAAACTCCCTCATCTGGAGGCTCCCAATAAGAAGCCACCGGCAATCAACGCTCCGGCTGATGTGACCAATGTCGCAGCGGGTAAAACCGTAACATCTTCCGATCCGTGGCCCATCATTGGCGAACTCGACATGGTCACCGATGGCGACAAGGAATCCGAAGACGGCTACTACGTCGAACTCGGCGAAATGCAGCAGTGGGTGCAGGTCGATCTCGAGGTTTCAACCGAGATCTATGGCATCGGACTATGGCATTACCACGCCCAACCACGCGCCTACAATGACGTGCTCATCCAGATCTCGGATGACGAGGAGTTCGCTTCCGGCGTGGCCACCATTTTTAATAACGACCACGATAATTCATCGGAAATGGGCCAAGGTAAAGATCCTGCCTATTTGGAAAAGAACCACGGACGACTCATTCCCGGCAACAAGGTGACCGGTCGTTACGTGCGGTTCTACTCGAATGGTAACACCAGCGACGGCTTGAATCACTACATCGAAGTGGAAGTCTTTGGCCGCACCGCCAAATAGACGTCTTTGGTGGATAATCACCGTGCTAGCCATTGTGGTCGGCACGGGTTGGCGGGCAGCGCATTTGGAGAACCGCCCTCTGCACGCGGATGAAGCGGTGCAGGCTTGGCAAACATGGCGGCTACTCGATGGCGAGGGCTATGTGTATGATCCGTTGGACCGACATGGTCCGACGCTTTACTACGGCAGCGCCGCTCTCCATATCCTGCGCGGAGGGGACGCGAGCAATTTTGATGATCGTTCCGCGCGTCGATTTTCTTTGGCAATCGGAATCACAACGCTGATTTTAATCGGAGCGGGTGCTCGCTTAGCGGGGTTCTCGCCGGGAGCTGGATCGCTGGCGGTTTGCCTGCTCGTCTTCGAAACTTTCAGCACCCTTTACCACACCTATTTTGTGCAGGAAGCATCGTTGGCCTTGTTGGTTTGGGCGTTCGTAATTGTCGGTCTCAGATCGGAGAAGACCTACCCATTGCTCCACTTCGGGCTCATCGGGCTCATTGTCGGATTAGCCCAGGCGACCAAGGAAATTTCTCCGCTTTATTTTGGTTTGGCCGGATTAGCGCTTTGGGCGACGCGCCCTCAACACGACAAGGCCTGGTCAGCGAATCGCTGCATCGCAGCGGCGCTAGGTTTCGTCGTTCCGTATCTCCTCTTCTATTCCAGTTTCGGAAGTAATCCGAGTGGTCTGCTCGACGGATTCAGATCCTACTTTCTCCAAGCTGAAAGGCTCTCAGACAACCGCCACGATTACCCCTGGTGGTATCACTTGAGGTATCTCGGACTTGTCCCATCCGGCGGTCCCAATTGGGGACAATACCTGCTCTTAGCTCTCGGACTTGTGGGAGGAATCCAAGCCCTGTTCAAGTCCGCTTCCCGAGCCCACCGAGTCGTCGCAATTCTCACCTTCGGGCTACTCGTCATTCACAGTATTGTTTCCTACAAAACGCCGTGGCTTTTGCTTACGCCGGTGATCGGGCTGGTCCTCCTTGCCGCGGAATTTTTAGCAAAGTTATTAAAATACTCGAAGCGCGGAATCCTAGCCGTGGCGGTGATTCTACCGCTCACAATGGCACAATCATTCGCCAAGAGTTCGCTCGCCCTCGACCGATATCCGGGGGATGTTCGGAACCCGTATTTCTATGAACAGGCACCTAGAGGATTGCTGCGACTTCCCGCCCGGATTGAACAGTTGCAGGTGGCGCAATCAGAGCCGCTCAGAGTCGCCATCGTGAGTCCGGAACATGCGTGGCCTTTGCCCTGGTATCTTCGGCACCAACAACAAATCGGTTACTTCACAGAGCCTCCCCCAAACCTGACCGACTGGGATATTGTGGTGTGGGACGACCAAATGGGCGAAGCACCGGATCCTTTAATGAATTATCCCGTGGGGGAGATCTACAGTTTGCGACCCAACGTGATGCTCTTCGTCTACATCGCCGGCCCGACTTGGGAACGCGTTTTTCCGCCGCTAACCGACAACTGAAATGGCTCCTCCCCCCATCGTTCGACTGCTGGACCTGGACGGCATGACTCGTTTCGAACACGAGGCTATGGCAACGGGTTTCGAACTCTACCTTCCTACATCCCCCTTTGGAACGTCGCTCCGCGGTATCGCTGAGGAAGTGTTCCGTGAACTCGACCGCATCGAGGAGTTTCTCAGTTTTTATCGGGAAGGCAGCGATGTGACCAAAATCAATCGAGCCGCTCAAGGAGAGTCCGTTCGCATTGATGACGTCACGCATCAATGCCTTCTCCAAGGTATGCAAATTGCCGCCGTCAGTGACGGTGCCTTTGATCCCTTTGCCGGCCATGCCTCGCTAGTGGCCAAGGATCGGAAAACACCCTTGCATCTGCGTGATTTAGAACCGCCATCGCCCGGTGAAAATACACCTGTTATCGCGGTGGATCCTGATCATCAGGTCATAACTAAACTTAGTGGGAAGCGATGGTTGGATCTCGGAGCAATCGGCAAAGGAGCCGCCCTCGATGTCATGGCCCAAGTCTTGAATGATTGGGATGTATCCTCGGCGGTGCTCAATGGTGGGGGCTCAAGTATTCTCGTCGTGGGCCCCAGTCCCCATCCCGATCGAGACAGTTGGAAAATTTCCCTGCCCCAATCGACGGACAACCAAACCATGGAGCTGGATGCTCCTTTCGCGTTGGGGGCCTCCGGCGACGGTTTTCAACCCGGACATGTCACCGGCTCCAGCGGCGCGCAGGCCCGTCCACAGTCGCTGGTATTGGCACCATCCGCCACTCTGGCCGACGCACTTTCCACCGCGTTCCTACTCATGCCGGACGCGGCAATAAAAGAGGTTTTGGCCCAAGACTCCCGATTCGCCGTAATCGCGACGCATCAGTCATCACGCCAGATTACTAGCGGTATTTTCGAAAGAGAAGACCACTCCACCTTTCCTGAATTCACCATCGTGATTCCCTGCTGGTGTGAATCCCAACGTCTCCCGTCGTTCTTAAAAGCGCTGGCGAAGACGGTCAGCAAGCGAAACCTTTCGGTTGAAATAATGGTCGTGGATGATGGTTCACCCGGAAACGAGCCCCGGCTTACGGCACAGGCAGTGGAAAAAATTCGCCGTGAATATCCTCTGCTGCAACCGCTTCAACACGTCGATCATCACCGCGGCAAAGGGGGAGCAATTTTACACGGCTGGGAAAATGCCTCTCCCAGCTCGCGTTGGTTGGCGTTTGTAGATGCCGATGGAGCGGTCCCCCCTATCGCGGTTCTGGAGGGTTTGAATCTGGCTGCGAATCTGGAAGAGAACCTGCCAATTATTGCGGCGAACCGTTATCACCAAACTGCCGGCCGGATAGTGGAACGCGGATGGCTGCGTCAACGCACGGGCGGTTGGTTCGCAACATGGGCGCGACGCCAGTTAGGTTTGGAAGCCACGGACAGCCAATGCGGATTCAAACTGGTTCCAGCCAATTGGTGGCGGCAACGCAAGGCGCCCTGGAGGGAGCAGGGATATGCCTTCGACTTGGAACTCCTCCTCGCGGCGAAAAGTGATGGGGTTCCGGTTCGTAATTTAGATATCGCATGGCGCGAAATCGGTGGCTCCAACGTCGGACTTCGCGACGGCATCGAATTGGTTCAAACGGTTAAGCGCTTGCAAACGAAGACGTGAATTCGTGGGGATATTTCCAGCCGCAAACACACTCAGTGCTCAAAATAAACTGCCCTGCTCGGGTGAGTCTTGCAGCGCGTTGGTATCGAGAAACGGACCGTATTTTTTTACCCAATCCTCGAGTTTCTTGAGATAAAATGACGGATCATAGGGAGCCTGTAACGGGTCGTAATCGACGAGTGCCCGGGCCCTTTGCCAATTAGTGGTCTGCCCCTTTTGTTTGGCTAAAATATAGTAACTGATGCGATCCCCCATTCGGGCGGGAGGATTCATTTTTAAGGCCACCTCGGCGGGAGCTCGACGAGGCTTTCCTCCTTCCGCCACGAAGCACGCATAAGTCTCTGGATTTTGATTAAGGCTCTCGGTCTTGGCCAACTCCTTCACCGGCGTCTTCAGCGAGGAGATTTCTTCACGATAACGAAGCACCAATTCAACGGGCGATTCGCCCCCCGCGCCCAACAAATGGGATATCAAACTCTGACTCAGTTTCTTCAAATACGGTTCGATCCCGCGTGACCGCAGAGCGCTCCCCTTAAGCATGATTTTCTCTCCGTCATACAGGGCGTAGTTCTTGGCCTTGTAGCAGAACATAGCTTCGTAGCGACCGTCGTATTCCAGATCGATTCCCTCTGGGAGGACTTTGGCTGCCAGACCCAATAGTTCTTCGGGGGTTTCAAAATAAGACTCACTGGAAAGATAAATCCCATCCGTGTCCGCTTCCAGAATTGTAGCGCCCTGCTTGGTCAGTTCATCAATCAAGGCCTGCAATAGTTCCCTGCCTTTGCCGGTGACTTCGGCGGCGAGTTCACCGTCGCCAAAACGAGCAGCGGAAAAGCCCAGATAGCCGTAGAAAGAGTTGATCAAAATTTTGAAACTCGCTTGGCGCGCCGAAGCCTCAGCTCTAATATCCTCGGTCTCCCCCGAACGCATCAACTCTTTGTAGCGAAGCCGATACTTTCGTAATTTTTCGAGAAGAGGAATAAATACCCCCAGCGCATCGTTCTTGGGGTTTCGGCCGATGTGTAACAGCAAGCTCGGATACAGGGACGCGACGTCAAAGTGGAGGACATTTCGAAATACTCCTTCTTGAAAACTACGGGTATAGCCGCCTTCAAATGGTGCCACTGCCCCGGGCGCTGGAATCGCGTGCCGCGCGTGAAAGTAGTATTCGAGGAACAGCAGATCGATTTTTCCTGTGGTTCCTCGAAGCGTCGCTTCCTGGAGGGTAATCGGAAACGTTTTTACTTGTTCAAAATAGGTGGGCAGCAGGATATCGGCGATGCCGGCGGTTTCTCGGAGGTCGTCGCTGAGGTAGGCAAGAAAAGCGGTCCGATCATTCTCGTAGGCCACTTGAATCTCATTGCCCGGCAGATAGGTGCGACCGGCGCCATCCGCGGCCGTTACCCCAAAATGCTTAGCGACATCCTTTAAACCGAACGCCTCCAGCTCCCGGGTAGTGATGTCGTAAAGTTGCACCAGCAGAAACGTATCCACTACGGTGCGGCCGGGCAGATCGCAGCGGGGAAAATCGATCCAGCGCTCGGCAACTTTGAGGCGGCTATTTCGAAACGTTGCATTCTGGCCGAATCGTCCCCAAGCACAGGGCACCTTGAGTCGTTTGGCCCGACGTTTCAGGAAGTCCAAATCGAACTTGTAGATATTATGTCCTTCTAACGTATCCGGATCCTCTTCGGCGATCACTACATTCAGATTTTGAAGAAGTATCCGTTCAGCCTCATCGGTCTTTTCCTTCAACACCAAAGTCCGCTCGCGATCACCAAATTTTAACCCAATCGCCAGCACCCGATCATCGGCCAAATTGGCGTCGCTGAATCCGTCTCCACTGGACGCCGTTTCAATATCCAGCTGACAGCGACGAAGCTCACCAAAACCAATATCGGCAAAAAGACGCTCCTTCGTTTGCAGTAGATATTGGGATTCGAAGGGCTTAACCACGTCGACCGGAAGAGTCCCCCGCATACTTTTGGCGAGTCTCTCCAGATCCTCACGGGATTCGGACTGGACCAAGTGGGTGAACAGTCCGTCTCCCGTCAGTTCTTCACCGGAAAGAGAGCCTTCACGGTCTGCTCCGCCCAGCCAGGCGAACCACTTGGAGGGTATCTGTAACTCCTGTCGGAGACCCTCGGAGCCAGTGGATCGATTGACCCAGACACTGCCAGAACGATCGACCCATACGCCGCATATCGAATCGGCGCTCATGACCTTATAGTTCGCTTAGATGCCGCGGTGATAAACCGAGACCAGCGCGACAAAAATGATCGCGAAGATGATCGCCATGAACAGTCCGGCACGGCCCCGCTGACGGTATCCGATTCCAGCGAGTGCGCTGAGGGCCAACCAACACACCATTTTCACAATGATCCAAGGTGGGAACCCGTAGGACAATTTGTGCAGAAGCCCGATGCCACTGAATATTTGCAAGATACTGGCGATACCCGTAATCATAAGCACCTTACGGCGAGTATCAGGGGAGCTGGCAAAACCGTAGAAAATACCTCCGGTTAAAGCGACCAGTGAGAGGAGGTGAAGGATTTGGTAGAAGGCGACTGACATGGTAGGAAAAAATGAATACACTCCACTCGTGCCGTATGCCAAAAGGCTCAGGACCTTTTTAAGTTAAGGCGGGCACCTCCAGTGATGAATCCTGCCTTCCGATTTACGGCCCGGCATTCTTCATCACCTCTTGGTTCCCGAAGAATCTCAAAGGCGAAGAGCGGTATTAGACACCTCGAACACAGCAGGGTGTGGGGAGAACCGTAGGCGGGGAAAGGTGGGCGTCAACCGCCAAGAGTGATCCTTTTTACTACCCTTCATCCCCCGTTGTATCCAAGTGCTCGATGACCAATTCCTGCACCGTCGCGAGAAAAAGGTAACACATGAAATGACAACGGTCGGGCTCAGGAAGCTCATCCAGAAGAATTTCTCCGCTCTCCAATACCTCATCGGTTAGATCGCCCAAAAACCGTTCCCGAAGCCGCAACCTAACGGAGGAGCATGATCGCAGAATGGCGTCGGCATTGTCTTCATCGAAATTTACTACCCCGGAGGCGAAAAAATCCGAATCAAACAAAGCGAGGAGATTGTTCACATCCCCATTTTGAGCGGCGATGAGTTCCTCCTTCCATTCGTCACGAAGATCTTCGTCAACCAGATCCAAGGACACGGGCGCGGCCAATTCGCCTTCGAGGGATTCGCTCACCGACTTGATGACATCCAACAATGGAGCGACCACCCCGAGACTGAGTTTTACTTCAATCCGTTTCATTACGTTCCAAGTTGGCGGTCAAATGCCACTGATGGAGGGTGAATGCAAAATGCTCCGCCTGCTCTCTTAGGCCACACCAGACAATTGATCGGCCTTGCTCGTGAACTTCGAGCATATGCTTGCGTGCCCGAACTTCATTGAAACCAAACACCTTCCGAAAAACGAGCACGACATAACTCATCAGATTGACCGGATCATTCAAGACCACGACCTTCCACGATCCCTCCAGCTCGCTGGACGTCTCCGCCTTGAGCGTTGGTAAGGGACTGGTCTGGGCCTGATCGATAGTCATGCAGTTATGGTCGGAAGTCTCCCACCGAGGTTCCCGTCGGTCAAACTTAGGACAGAAATTCTGCGAGTTCTAAACACCCGCTTCAGCCTGATCCACGAGCGAAGCGACATGGCTGGCCGCTTCAGTGATCGCAACTTTCGCCACGTCACTTTCATGCCGCCATTTGACTTCAACAATGCCTTCCTTCAATCCCCGGCCACCAATGGTGATCCTTAGAGGGAATCCGATGAGGTCGGCATCCTTGAACTTCACGCCCGGTCGACCATCGCGATCGTCGACCAATACGTCTGCTCCCGCCAACTCCGCGGCGACACCGATGGCGTCAGCCAACTCTGTGGCTTCAGCCATATCGGGATCCAGCAGGGTTATCAAAACTTGGAAAGGCGCGATGGCCCAAGGCCAGATCACCCCGTCCTTGTCGTGGCTTTGTTCAATCACCGCCTGCAAGGTCCGGCTGATTCCAATGCCGTAACATCCCATAACCAACGGCTGGCTTTGCTTCTGATCGTCCATATAGGTCGCCTCGAAACAGTCCGCGTATTTGGTGCCCAGTTTAAAGATATGCCCGACTTCAATTCCTCGGCGGCTCTTCAGCGGTTGTCCGCATAGTGGGCAAGGTTCACCCGCCCTAACCGTGCGGAAATCGCCAAATGAGGTGATCGCGAGATCGCGGCCTACATTCACATTTTTCAGATGAAACCCATCTTCGTTCGCCCCGGTGGTGCCGTTGCCGATCAACCGGATGGCATGATCGGCGTAAACTCCAGCCAACTGATCCGGATTACCGATCGTGCCTTTTACGGCACCCAAGCTCCCGGGCTTTGCCCCCATGATGGGTTCAATTTCAGCGGGTGTCGCCGGGCGCACCACGGCGAAGCCGAGCGAACTTAACTTCGCTTCCTCGAGATCGTCATTTCCCCGCAGGATAACGAGGAAGGGTTTATCATCGCCCACGTAAACGAGTGTTTTGAACTGTGCTTCAGCCGGAATGCCATGAGGTTCCCGAGCGAGTCCCTTAATCGTGGTGACTCCCGGGGTGGCGAACTTTTCAACTTCCGCCTCCAGCGCCGCGTCAGCCAAATCGGCGGGGATCAAGCCACTGGTGGCCTTTTCCCGATTCGCCGCGTATCCACTCTCTTCGCAATAGATCACGTCGTCGTCGCCGACCTCGGCCGGGACCATAAATTCGTGAGAATAACTGCCTCCCATGACTCCGGTGTCCGCTTCAACCGCAATAGCCAACACACCTACCCGTTTAAAAAATGCCTCGTAGGCGGCCTTCATTTTTCCGTAAGCAACGATCGCGGCATCGTCATCCACATCGAATGAATACGCATCCATCATGACAAATTCACGAGCTCGCATCAGACCGTAGCGGGGTCGGATCTCATTCCGGAATTTTGTCCCGATCTGATAAAAATTTTTCGGTAGATCACGGTAGCTGTTCACCTCGTTTTTAACCAACGGGGTAATCACCTCCTCGTGAGTCGGTCCCAAAACGAACTCGGGATCCTCCGACTTCTTTTGACGAGCACCAGCATCGTCTGCCCGATACATGATCTCGCGAGCTGCCGCCCAACGAGGGCCTTTTTCCCAGTTTTCGGCCGGGTGCACATGAGGCATCCACAGCTCAGTCGCCCCGCCCTTTTCCATTTCTTCGCGGCAAAGATCGGATATTTTGCGCATCACGCGCAGCCCTGCTGGCATGTAGGTATACAGGCCACCGCTCAATTTACGCACCAGACCGGCTCGAACCAGCAATTGGTGGGAGGCGATTTCGGCATCCGCCGGACTTTCCTTGAGGGTGGGAATAAAAAACTGGGACCAATACTTCATGCGAAACGCCACCAGAGCATTCGTCACCACGGGCATCAAACGAATTTGGCCCGAGAATGAGTATCCGTTATATTGCGTTGAAATGACCGATCAGGGCGGCATGTTGACTTTTTATGACGAAATCCAAGGCCACATCCCCCTCCTTCGAGGAGGCGCTGGAGAAGCTGGAATCCATCGTGTCACAGATGGAGGACGGCGATGTGCCCTTGGACGATTTGTTGGCCAAATTCGAGCAGGGATCCAAACTGGTGAAACAGTGCGAAACCCGTCTCAAGGAGGCCGAACTGCGAATCGAACAACTTAAACTGAACAAGGATGGTAGCGAGAGCTACGAAACCTTCGAAACCACTGAGTCAGTCGACTGACCCGGTGCATTGACCAAATCCATGAGTCAACCCGCCGATACCACGGCTCCCTATTCGCCTTCTCCCCTGCTTCCGACTATCTCGGGACCGGCCGACCTCAAGGCGCTACCGCCCGAGGCTTTATCGCAAATCGCGCAGGAAATTCGCGAAGAAATCATAACGGTCACGTCTCAACAGGGCGGACATGTCGGTCCCAATCTGGGTGTTGTTGAGCTCTGCATCGGACTGCACCGCGTGTTCAACACGCCGGACGATCAATTCGTGTTCGACGTCGCCCACCAGGGTTACGTGCACAAATTACTCACCGGCCGCGGCGGTGATTTCTTCGGAAAACTTCGCAAGACCGACGGAGCCAGTGGATTTCTTTACCGGGCGGAAAGCAAACACGACGCTTTCGGCGCCGGGCACGCCGGAACCGCATTGAGCGCCGCCTTGGGCATGGCGACGGCCCGCGATCTTCGTGGCAGCGACGAACACGTGGTAGCAGTCTGCGGGGATGCCGCGTTCACCTGCGGCGTGACCCTGGAAGCCCTCAATAATGTGGTTTCGTCGACCAAACGTTTGATCGTTATTCTCAATGATAACGAGTGGTCGATCGCCAAAAACGTCGGCGCCATCGCCCACTATCTGAACCGACTTTCCACCAATCCGACCTACAATAAAATTCATCATGATCTGGAGCGGTTCTTAACCGGACTCCCCGGTGGGCAGGAGATGAACCGTCTCTACATGAAGTGGAAGCGGGAAACCAAAGACTTCTTTATGGAGTCATCGTTGTTTGAGAAATTTGGCCTGCGCTATGTCGGCCCCATCGATGGGCATGACCAAGAGAAATTGATCAAGAATCTGGAGTTCGCCCGCGACTGCGATCAACCGATCCTGCTCCACGTAATTACCAAAAAAGGCAAGGGGCTGGAGGCCGCCATCAAGTCACCGGAAAAATTCCATGGTGCCAGTCCGTATGACCCCCCAACCGGAGAAAGCAAAGGATCAGGCGGAGGCGCTCCGAACTATCAGGATGTGTTCGGTAAGGCGCTGACTAGATTCGCTCAAGCGGACAAAAATGTCGTGGGAATCACGGGTGCGATGCCAGCCGGGACCGGATTGACCCATTTGGAAAAGGGGTGTCCGAAACAGTTTTTTGATGTGGGCATTGCGGAAGAACACGCCGTCCTTTTTGCCGCTGGTTTAGCCACTAAGGGATTCCGGCCGGTTTGTGCGGTTTATTCCACATTTCTCCAACGCGCCTACGACCAGATTATTCATGACGTGGCTTTGCAGAGCCTGCCAGTCACCTTCTGTATGGACCGGGCTGGATTGTCGGCAAACGACGGCCCGACGCACCATGGTCTTTTTGACATCGCCTACCTGCGCTGCGTTCCGAACGTAATAGTCATGCAACCCCGGAATGAGGACGAGCTTGTAGACATGCTGCACACGAGTCTGCAAATTGACGGGCCGGCCTTTATCCGTTATCCGCGTGGAGCAGCTGAAGGCGTTGCCATCAAACCCGAGCCTTCCGCCCTTCCCATCGGTAAAGCGGAAATCATTAGCGAAGGATCAAATATCATTATTTGGGCTCTTGGACCCATGGTCGCGACGGCTCAAAAACTTTCCCAAGAGCTCAACGCAGAGTTGGGTATTTCGGTGGGCGTAGTGAACGCGCGTTTCGCCAAACCGCTTGATACAGAGCTTCTACGACAACACGCCGATGCGGCTTCGCTTCTAGTGACTTTGGAAGACCATGTAGTCACTGGCGGATTTGGCTCAGCCGTGCTGGAAGCGCTGCAAGAAATCGAAAACGCTCCGCCGCTCGAAAGAATTGGCTGGCCCGATCGATTTGTAGAACACGGCAGTAGCGTCGACGTTTTAAGGGCTGCCCATGGGCTCGGTCCCGCGGATATCAAATGCCGAATTATCAAGCATTGGCAGCACCTCTCCCCCGTGCCCGTCGAAGCGGATGCTTAAGACTGATTTTGCGGACTTGGGCGTTGCGAAAATGCCCTTGCCCACTCACCGTCGACTCCTTCTGCTGCGCCGGTAGTTCATCGGTAGAATGTGAGCTTCCCAAGCTTGAGAGGCGGGTTCCCACTTCGATTACTTGGTGAAGTGCGCCCTGTTTCTCGCCGTGGATACCACGCTTGGGCAAGCGGTCAACGTAGCCGCCGTGAGACTCGAGCTCAGGACTTACGCCAGAAGATCATCCCCGCTTTTGCCGACTCGCGCCAGTCGGATGGCTATCCCCGGATGACTCGTGAGCTACGCGCTCAGGGCGAGCGTGCGAGTAAGGCGCGGGTGGCTCGATTAATGAAAAGCGAAGGTCTACAGGGACGTCAGCTACGCTCCCGACCGACCTTCCACTACGCACCGCAATCACGACGGCCCTATCGCACCCAATCGGCTCGCTCAGCGCGAGGCTATCCCCGCCTGTGACCAGGTTTGGCAAACCGACATCACCTACCTGGACCCCCGTGAGCACTGGCGGTATCTGGCCGTAGTCATCGACTCTTACAGCAAGCGTGGGCTCGGTTGGGCATGCTCAGACTCACGGGAAACCGGACGGGGCATCGCTGCACTTCGCATGGCCAGTGGGCGCCGCGGTGGTCGCTGGCCTGCGGGCCTGCTCCTTCACTCTGATCGTGGGGGGCAATATTCCAGCGCACGCTTTCGTGAAGAACTCTGCGCCCACGGTATCACCGCGTCGATGAGCCGCCGCGGCAATTGCTCCGACAACGCCTTAGCCGAGTCCTTCTTTTCTACCCGCAAAATTGAACTCGTCTACCGCCACGAACGACGCGATCACAGCCCTGCTCGCCAACTCCTGTTCGAGTGGATTGAAGTCTTCTATAACCGCGACCGACGCGGATATATTTATCACCCCACCCTTCGAATTCTCGGGCGTGGATGCGTTGATCACCAATTTCCCATCAACCGCGCTCCACCTTGCTCTGTTTGGTTTCCGCTTTGCTCACTCCCGGTTCGACCGACGGGATTGATTGGATCAAGGAAATCTACGCGGAAGCCATTGCCCGCGAATACCGCTTCTTTAGTTATGGCGATGCCATGCTTATCGTTTGAACTTCAACCATGACACCCGACGAACTCCAAAACCTCATCGAAGAAGCTACCTTCGACTACACCATGTGGGATCACGAAGATGCGCTCGCGAAGATTTCTCGAGCGACTGAGGCCGCTCCGGATTCATTCGCCGCGTGGCATGCTCGGGCGGAAATCCATTTGAACATGCAACAACTCGATACGGCTCTCGAAGCCGCTGAGAAGGCGCACGCGATCAACCCTGATGACGTTTTTATCAACACCTCGCTTTCCCGAATATGGGTGAGTAAAGGCAACAAAGAACAGGCCGAGAAATTTGGCGCCGCCGCCAAGATGCTGGGATGGAGGGATCAGTTGAAAAGTCCTCCCGGAGCTTCGGATGGCATAAATTGAAGCACAATTGAGTGATTTTTTCCTGCCGCCCCACTCATTGACACATCTAAACCCGGCCCCGCAGTCTCCCCGCCGACTGGAAACGCCCGTTTACACGCTGGAGTTCGAGAAGCCACTGCGCGATTTGACCGCGCAGCTCGATGGTCTGCGCCGGCAGTCGATGGAGAACAACCTGGATCTCGGGAGCGAGATTGCCGCGATCACCGCGAAAATCGAAGTAACCCAACGCAGTATCTACTCAAACCTCACGCCGTGGCAGCGGGTTCAAATCGCCCGCCATCCCAAGCGTCCTTACGCATTGAATTATGTAAACTCGCTGTGCACGGGATTTCAGGAACTGCACGGCGATCGTCAGTTTCGCGATGATCAGGCCTTCATCGGCGGCACGGCCTTTTTCAATGAAGAACCCGTGATGATCATCGCCCAACAAAAAGGGCGAGCCATCAAGGAGAAGATCACACGAAATTTCGGCATGCCTCAACCCGAGGGATACCGCAAGGCACTGCGGCTCATGAAACTGGCCGAGAAATTCGGTATTCCTGTTTTTTGTTTCATTGATACCTCCGGTGCTTACCCGGGAATCGGGTCCGAAGAACGCCATGTTTCTGAGGCGATCGCGGTCAATTTTCGCGAAATGGCCATGCTTCGCGTGCCTTCCATCTCGGTCGTCGTCGGCGAAGGCGGATCGGGCGGTGCACTGGGAATCGGCGTGACCGATCGCGTGCTTATTTTCGAAAACAGCTACTATTCCGTCATTTCTCCGGAAGGATGCTGCGGCCGCACCTCAAGCTGCATCAGCACTCAAATTGGATGCGGGGAACTTGGAGAAATTCGGCATCGTCAACGCAGTCATCAAAGAACCCTTCGGCGGAGCACATCTCGATCCCGAAAAAGCGACGGAGACTCTGGGATACGAACTCCAAAAACACCTTAACGACCTGAAGGGGTTATCTTCAGAGGTGTTGCTCAACACCCGTTACGAGCACTTCCGCAACATGGGTGTTTACTCCGAACCCGCTGCTGCTGAAGCCTGAGGTTCGGCCCGGCCTAATCCATTTTTTCGGAGCACCCGAGATCATGAAAACGAAAACAGACTCCGCTTCCCCCGCCCAATTTGGAATCTGGCTTGCGGGCTTCGTGTTCGTCGCGGCACTCACCATCAATCTCGTTCAGGTTACCCATAATTTGGATACAGGGTATCTCGCGGGGCATGAATTTCGCCAGTCCCAAACGGCCTTGAGTATTCTCTTCATCCAACAGGATCAAAACTACGACTTGGCCTACCCCACGCCGGTTTTTGGTCCACCTTGGTCCATCCCGATGGAGTTCCCGCTCTACCAATGGTCAAGTGCCATACTTTCTACCGAAACAGGTGCCAGTATTCCGAGAACGTCTCGAATCATCTCGATCGTCTGTTTCTACCTCGGCCTGGTTGCCGCTGGCTTGCTCATGCGTCGATTTTCTGCCGACGTAACTACGATCCTGCTGGCGCTGTCATTGGTGCTGATGGCGCCCATTTACATCTTCTACAGTCGCGCAGTCTTGATCGAGTCCATGGCTCTCGCCCTGAGTCTGTGGTTTCTGTGGGCCTTCGATATCGTGCGCCGACAAGGCTCTTGGTGGGCGGTAGTCGCCACCACTTTATTCGGCGCGATGGCCGCTGGTGTCAAAGTAACGACATTCGCCATTTGGGGAACACTTGCTCTCGGCTTGGGCCTGTCAAGAATCGTTGAACTAACCCGAAATGGCGCGACGAAGAAGCGGAATACCTTTATTGCTCAAGCAAGCATCGGCGGCATCGTCCCGCTGGTGGCCGGAATCGCGTGGGTGCGTTTTGCCGATGCAATCAAAGCTGAGTCGCCCGGAGGGTTTTTTCTGACCTCGAAAAACATGAGCGACTTCAATTTTGGCAACCTTGGGGACCGTTTCGATCTCGCGCTCTGGCAGCAGCTTTTCGGCCATGCCCAGACAGGCGTCACGCCATGGATGGGATGGGGATTATTGATCGTGATGCTTGGTGTGCCATTCTCCGGAAGACGCTCCCGGATAGCAATCTGGCTCGTTCTGGCGACGGTGGGAACTTGGCTGAGTTTCCCGCGCCTGTATCAGATTCACGACTACTACTTCTACGCCGTCGGTATGCTTCCATTGGTGGCCCTCGCCTTCAGCATGAAGCACCTGTCCCACAGCACCCGTTGGTTTTGGCTTCCCGCAGCATTGGTGGTAGCCTTGGCAATGCTACAATGGCGCAGCTACGCGACGAACTATCTCCCCCAACAAAGTGTCGTGAGCTACGGTGGCGGTGAACTGCTCGATTTTCTAAACGATGCCACTGACCCCGACGATATCCTGCTGGTGACGGGTGGCGACTGGTCTGCGAATGTGCCCTACTTTACACAGCGGCGGACGATGGCGTTTAAACAGAATCTTCACGATGATCCAGAAATCATGGAGCGGATGATGGAGACCTTGGAACCTTACTCCGTGGCGGGATTGATCGTTTTGGAAATGGGGGATGGCGCGCGCGGAATTATTGATGAAGCCCGCAAACGCTTCGACATCGCCGCCAACCCTACTCTTCGAGCCGGCGAAACATTCTACTACGCCCGGGATGATCTCCGCGAGAATATCAACTTTTCTCTGAATGCCCGCACGAGCTACGTGCGGCCTGAAATTGCTCGATGATGTTCTCTCGATGGAGAAGCAAATCGATGAGATTGTCGCTGATTCTGAGATTCATCCTGTCACCCCCAATCTCAGTCGAAGCATCTTCAGTCTGATTACCCCCAGCCCGAGCCGCTACCAAGTGGAGTTCGGACTTTCCTTCAGCATTTATTCAAACGAACGCGTGGTGCTGGGGGCCCATGCTGACACCGATCTTTGGATTCCTTGGGTTCAGCACACCGCAACATTCGACGTCGAGCACGGTTTGATTCCTTATCAGCACGAAAATGCGGCCAATCATTCGGATGGAGTATGGTTTCGCGTTTGGGGCGTTTCCTCCGAGGGAACAGAAACATTGATCTGGGAACGGTGGATCGATCCGTGGAACAACCCGGATGAGCGCGGCGTTCTGCAGGTAACATTCCAAGCCGAAACTGCTTCCTATTCCGAATTCCGTTTTGCGACGCGAGCAGGACCCAACAAGGCCTACGATTCCGCGTTCTGGGGACGGATTAAGATCCGGTGATTCTGATTTACTTGACCTCGAGGCGTTCGCAACGTGTCGCTCGTTTTTGCTCCGGATCGTAATCGACCAAAACGCCGCAAAGACGCACGTCTTCTTCCGCCACGCCAAAACGTCTTGGCATGCCATCCAAGAACCTGCCCACCACGGGTTCAATCTGACGACCAAGGACTCCGTGATAGGGTCCGGTCATGCCCGCATCCGACATGTAAGCCGTGCCACGCGGGCGAATTTCGGTATCAGCTGTCGGCACATGAGTATGGGTTCCAATCACCGCCACTGCGCGTCCATCGAGATGCCAGCCCAACGCGATTTTTTCCGAGGTGGCCTCGGCATGCACTTCCACAAATGCTGCATCAGCCACGTCTGCGGCCACGGTTTTCTTGAGCACGTCATCGGCGGCCAGAAAAGGGCACTCCCCCTTCATGTTTAGGAATGTGCGTCCCAAGACGGTGAAAACCGCCAAGCGGAAATTCCCTTTGGTGAGCACCACGTAATCCCTACCGGGACAAGATTCAGGAAGATTAGCTGGCCGACAAACGAGAGGAAATTCATCGATCTCATGCTTCCAACCGCGTTGGTCCCACACGTGATCTCCCAATGTGATGACATCCACCCCCTGCTGAAGCAAAGTGCGCGCAATTGCTCCCGTCATTCCCGCTCCGGCGGCAGCATTTTCACCGTTCGCAATAACAAAATCCAGCCGGTGCTTCTCTCGCAGCCGCAGCAGCCACGCCGCAATTTTATCCCGCCCGGGACGGCCCACGATATCACCGATAAATAAAATTCGAATCACGCTCCTCAGCCTGAGTGGCTTCCCCTACAAACCAATCTCAAAAAATCCAAAGTGCCTGTTTGCGATTGCTACCACACGCAAATATTTTATTTTGATAGACATAAAAGCTCCACTGCCCCGTGCTGTTCTCATTGTCGCAATGGCTGTCTGGGGCACAGGGCATTGATCTCGGCCAACCGTTCAATCCCTTCAATGTCTAATCCCCGATTGATACATCGGGTCCTAACGGTCCCCATCAAGAGGTGCACCCGAGTGGAGAGGTGGCACGCCGGGCTCCTTCACTCAAAAATATTGGGCCAAAGGATTTGGTCGCGTTTTTCCCCGAACTCGGGAACGAGGTCCGCTCTCTATCGGCAATTCCGATAAAATTCTCTTCGGCACCGACTACCCCAGCGGGAACAATGTCCTTCCTCGCCGAGCCTTTCTATCCTCATCTCACCACTCTGCTTACTTTTAAGCAGCTTCCGTCCAATTGGAGTAGAAGGTTGAAGGAGTTTGCCGCAAAACGCGATCAGGCCACAGAACGCATTCTCCAAAGGGTGGAAGCGCTGACATCGAGGCAGTCGCAGCATGGGCAGACGCCCACTGCTGGCGAAGCCAAGACTCTGGCTAAACTCGAACGTGAAAGACACGCATGGCTGGATCGGCTCCAAAACGGGAGCTGGCAGAACGGCGGCGTTACTTGGGACCATATCCAAAAACTTGCGATCCAATCGCGCCCGGGCTTTCTCTCGATCAAAGAGACCTTCTGGGTGAATTGATTGTCGGATTCGCCCGGGAAAACGAGACCAATTAATGACCAAAAATCCGTGTTAATCTCTCCCACGGGAACACGGCTGATCCTGCCCGATGAGCTAACCGTGTGGTCGGGTTACCCAAACTGGTCCACCTAAACAGTTAGTCTGGATGGATTGATGGTGTGGTTGAGGGTGTAGAGTAAGTCAAGAGTGGAGGTTTCTTTGTCTAGGTTTGGTTCAAACGCGATGGGACTGACATAGCCCAACGAACCGTGGGGGCGCAGGTGATGGTATTTGCACCGCCAGGCTTCGATCACGACCCGAGCTTCGGTCAGCGTGGAGAGCATCTCGCGGTTGAGACAACTCGTGGCGCAACCGAGCATGGAAGCTTTCGATGTAACCATTCTGCCAAGGACTACCCGGCTCGAGGTAGCGCGTCTTGATCGATTCAGAGGCGAGCCAAGCTCGCAACTCCTTCTCGATAAACTCCGCGCCATTGTCGCTGCGGATATGCTCCGCAAGCCCCGTGCTCGGCAACCAGCCAGCTCATGATCGAACGCACTTTACGCGCAGTGATCTTACGATCCACGTGGATGCACCGGCTTTGCCGCGTGGAGTCATCGAGGAGCGTCAGCATGCGTAGTTTGCCCCCACGCATCGTCGTGTCGGGCACGAAGTCCCACGTTTATACGTGATGGGGATGGGTCGCCTTCGTCGCAAGCCCCGTGGAGATCCCACCGCGCCGTCGTTTGGGCTGCTTCACGGGCACCATCAGAGCGAGCTGCTGGCGCCGCCGTGGGATCAGTCGTGATCCGACTCGCCAGCCTGCTTTCTTCAGCAGGCGAGCGATCTTCATGTCGCCCAACTCAGGGTGCTCTCGACTCATCCGGCGTAGCGCTGCCTTCAACTTGGCCATCCAAGCATCAGGTTGCTTCGCCTCGTAGCCAAACGTGCGGCGATGCAGGCAAAAGGGCCGACAGGCCTCGCGCGCCGGGCAACGGCCCCGGTTCACCCTCGCGACCATGATCTGTCTTTTGTGACCGGGGCTCATCGTTTTTTTTCGCGCGCCTCCTTCAGGCGCTCTTGGCCGAGCATCTCATCGGCCAGCATGCGCTTTAACCGGGCGTTCTGCTTTTGCCGCTCTTTGAGCTGCTTGGCTTGGTCGAGCTCCATCAGGCCAAACTCGCGCTTCCAGCGGTGGAAGGTTTGCTCGCTCGATGGCGTGCTCCTGGCACACCGCCAGGATCGTCGCGGCGGCCTGCTCGGCCTCACGCAATATGCGTATCTTCTGCTCGGTCGTGTATCTTTTGCCTTTCATGGTCTGGGTCCTTTCTGGGTTCCCAGACTAACTCTCTCAATGGCTCAGTTTTCGTCACCCCGACCAATGATGCTTCGCCTGTTCAGGCTCAGGTTCTCGCTGCGCTCGGATCCGAGTCTCGCCACCATCTTTAAAAACCCGTTCCTCTTTTGGGGCGGTTTTTTGGTTTCCCACCACTACGCGTATAAGGTCGGACGTAAGGGACGACCCACATTTTCGATTCGTTGCCTCTCTGGTGGGTCGGGCTTTTTGCCCGACAACGTTCGTCATTGTCGTTTCCGACGCAGGTATAATATGAGTCCTGTCCGGCTTTGAGTTGCTCAAAAAGGGTTCTTAGAGTGTTCCAATCATACCGCAATAACCCGCCCCAAATCCTGATACTTAGCCCATACGGGCTCAGGGTCTTACTACGCTCGGATCAAGCTCTTGCACCTCCTAGTAGCTGCACCTGCCCCCACATCCCTGCCCGAAAATCGGCGGCGAGTGGCAATGTGAGTTTGCTAGGATGGTCTCATGACTTTGATCCTCGCCGCCAAGCCTATGTCCATCACCGATCGCCTTCCGTCCCCCGCCGCCATGAAAAAAGCGTTCTATGCCCGGGATGAATCAGCGGAAGGTATTTTCCTCGTCGGAGTCAGAACCACGGGGATTTTTTGTCGTCCCACGTGTAAGGCCCGCAAACCGAAGCCGGAAAACATCGCCTTCTACGCGGATGCATCGGGCGCGCTCCACGATGGGTTCCGTCCCTGCAAACTGTGCAAACCACTGGATTCCACCCTACCGCCTCCGCCTCTCGTGCTGAAGTTGCGGGAAGCTATCGAAGCCGATCCTACGGGTCGCATCACCGAACAAGACTTATTAGACCGCGGAATCGAGCCCTCTACCGCCCGACGACAGTTTCGCCGTTACTATGGTATGACCTTCCATGCCTATGCCCGAGCCCGTCGAATGGGGCTGGCGTTGAAGGACATTGGCGGAGGCGAACGGGTCACCGAGGCTCAGTTCGCCCAGGGTTTTGAGTCTGCCAGCGGATTTCGAGACGCCGTTCATCGACTCTTTGGCGCTCCGCCCAAGGAGGCGGCCAACGGTATCCGCGTGCTCTACGCGGAACGGCTATCGACGCCTCTCGGCCGCATGCTGGCGGTGGCCGGAGACGACGGCCTGCACGTGCTCGATTTCGTTGATCGTCGAGGACTGGAGCGGAAACTCATCACGTTACGCAAACGACTGAAGGTCACCGTCGTCCCTGGATCCCATCCGGTTCTGTCTGCCGCCGCCCAGCAAATGAAAGAATATTTCGCCGGCGACCGCATGGCATTTGACCTAACGCTGGCTCCAAACGGCTCGGCTTGGGAACACTCCGCCTGGGATCACCTGCGGACAATCGCCCCGGGAGTGACCTCAAGTTATGGTGATATGGCGACGGCATTTGGTCGCCCCGGAGCGACCCGAGCGGTGGGCCGGGCCAATGGTATGAACTACATTTCAATCATCATTCCCTGCCATCGCGTCATCGCGGCGAACGGCCAGCTCACCGGCTACGGAGGAGGTTTGTGGCGGAAGCAATGGCTCCTGAACCACGAGCAAAAATATAAGGCCCAAAAGCCCCGGTGAGAAAACAGGACTGGACTAGATTCATCGGACTGTGTGCGCCATCTGGAGCAGTTCGTTCGTGTTCATTCGCATATGTGCACCCGTGCTCGGACCCGCGCTTACCGCGGCCGGGCGACTCGGCATCGCAGGTTTGGTATTGGCGGCCTACCTCCGCGCCACCGGCTTTTGACACGAAGTGGCGTGAGCATCGGGGACTATATCTGCGTATCGGTTTGCTCGCTTCGGCGGTGCCTTTTTCCTGTTTTGTGATCGGTGCGCTGCAATTACCCGCCTCCCTGCTCGGCATCCTCAATGCCTGCACCCCGCTTTTCGGCTCAATTTTTGCCGCTATTTGGCTGAGATGGAAACGCGCCTTCGGCGTATTCCTCGGCTTGCTGGGAGTCACTCTAGCGAACGGATTGGGCAATGTGGAGCTCAACAACACAACATTCATCGCCATCGGCATCACCGTCATCGCACCACTTTGTTACGCACTTTCTGGGGTGTTCATCAAACTACGGGCGAATCACTTGCCCTCGGAAGGCATCGCGGCGTGGAGTCAGTTGATGGTGGGCCCCCGTGGTGTTAGTCGGCCTGCGCGTATCGCCGCTAATCTCAACTCCCGGACTCAGAGAATTTGGCGCGTTGCTCATTCTGGCTGTAGTCGGGAGTGCGCTGGCCTATTTGCTTTTCTATCGCTTGCTGGCTGACATCGGGTCCAATCGCTGCACCACCATCACCTTCATCATTCCCGTGTTTTTAATGGGCTGGGGAGCGTTGATTCTGGATAAACAAATCACCCCGGGCATGCTCATCGGGTGCGCCGTCATGATTGCCAGCACCCTTTTGGTCATGTCACCGCCACGCGTCCGAACCTAATCAGCGATCTTCAGGGCGATTTTACCGAACTGCCCGCCCCGTGCCATAAGATCGAAGGCCTGCGGCGCATCGGTCATTGCAAACGTATCGCTGACCACGGGTCTAATTTGATGAAGATCGACAAAGGCCACCATCGCACACCAGTCGGCTGGACTGCCCATAGTCGTGCCCAATAGACTGATCTGTTTCCAAAATATCTTACGCATCGGCAGGATTTCGGGGTCGCCGCGGGTGGCCCCAAAAAACACCACTCGCGCTCCCGGCGCACAGATGTCGATGAGGCTTTTAAATCCCACACCGCCGGCACTGTCCACGATGACATTAAATCCGCCCGATGTTTCATCAGCCTGACGCGCCCATCCTTCGGCCCGATAATCGAACCCTCCCTTGGCCCCGAGCTTCACCGCTTGAGCGATTTTTTCGGAGCTACTCGAGGTCACCCAAACTTCCGCGCCGATGGCCACGGCATATTGAAGGGCGAACAAAGCCACGCCTCCGCCGACGCCCGATATAAGCACGCGATCGCCTGCGTGAACGTTCGCCCGCGAAAAAAGTGCCCGGTAAGCGGTCAGTCCGGCCAGAGGCAACGCCGCGGCTTCAATCCAACTCAAGTGCCCCGGTTTCCGTGAAATCTGGGAGCTGGGAACAGCAATCTTTTCGGCCAGCGTTCCCTGCCGAGGTAGACCTAGAATGGAAAATTCGGAAGATTGAGCCGCTTCATCGGGTCCCCAATTAAAACTGGGATTAATCACAACCTCGTCACCAATCTGCCAATCGGTCAAATCCGAGCCCACCGCTGAAATTACACCAGCACCATCTGACCCCGGGGTCAGCGGAAACTTCAGCCCCGCATATTGTCCCTGCTTGATCCAGAGGTCCCGGTGATTGAGGGCGGCCGCCTTTAGATCAACCGTCACCTCTCCACCCACCGGCGCAGGGTCCGCCACCTCCGTCATGGAAATCTTATCGAGGGCGGGAAATTGAACAGCACGCATAGCATTCAGGAAAACACGTTGAGTCGGGGAGTCGAACTTACGGCGATGAATTCTTGTCTCCCAGCCTACCCTCGCTGTCACTATTTTCGTGCTCATCGCACTCGACAAACCTTACGGCGTCCTTTCCCAATTCACTCCCGAACCGGGATCCAAATGGCGCACGCTGGCAAACTTTGGACTCCCGAAAAAAATTTATCCGCTGGGCCGCTTGGATGCGGATTCCGAGGGCCTGTTACTCTTCAGCGACGAAACGGGATTAAATAATCAACTCCTTGATCCCAAGCGCTCCCACCAACGCGAGTATTGGGTTCAACTCGAAGGTTCCCCGGGGGCCGAGGCAATAAGGAACCTCAGGAACGGGGTAACGATCAAAGGCCATCGGACCCGACCCGCCGGAGTAGAATTGATCTCTCCCGCACCTCAAATACCACCGCGCGACCCTCCGATTCGATACCGCACGACTATTCCCGATTGCTGGATCTCGCTGACTATCTCCGAAGGTAAAAATCGCCAAGTTCGACGGATGACAGCATCGGTCGGCCACCCCACCCTGAGGTTGATTCGAGTTGCAATCGGTCAACTTAAGCTGACTGATCTCGCAATAGTCCCCGGCCACTGGCGAGAACTCTCCTTGGAGGAAAGAGCACTTGTTTTTGCTAAGCCGTCGGCCAAGGGCCGGTGATCGCCACGGTCACACCCAATTTCTGGATGTTGGCAAACAAGGTTGAGCCATCCGGCGAAAAACAAGCTCCTGCCCATTCACTCTCAGAGCCCGCCCCAACTATCGCGATCGGGTAAAATTCACCCGCAGGGGTGATTCCCATGATGCGATTTACCCCCTTGGTATCTTCACAAACCACGAGGTCACCCCAAGGCGCGATGGTCAGGTTGTCACAGTTGCGAATGAGTTCTGTGTCGTTAGGTTCGACGAAAAGCTCCAGCGTGCCCGGTTTTTCGGACTCCCGGGCGGTTCCCTCGTAGGGGCTGGGCACGTAGCGGAAAATCTGTCCGAAGGTATTGGCGCCTCCATTGGTCATCGCGAAATAGCCCTCACCTTCGCCCCACCAAGCACCTTCGCCGCGCGCAAAGACTGCGGCACCCTTGGCGCGACCGCGGTAGCGTAAATCGAGTTCAGGGCTGTCGGGATTTTCGAGATCGATCCACTCTACCTGAAACGGCTGGCCGATGGGAAACGTGGGTAACATGGGCCAATTACGGGTATCGGCCTGCAACTGTCCTTTGATCGCGAGCGCCTGAAGGCGGCCGCCTTTCGCCAGATTTCCCGGTTCGTGCGGCAGGAAGCGATAGAACAGGCCATCGCCCAAATCTTCTGTTTCGTAAACTGCGCCAGAAGCCGGATCCACCGCCACCGCTTCGTGTCGGAAGCGGCCCATATCGCGTAGCGCGACGGGTTCCACCAAGCCGGGCACGGCGGAGGGAACTACCTCAAAATTATAGCCATGCCATTGTTCTTCGGTGGGCTCCCGGACCGCGTTGACCTCCTCGCAGGTGATCCATGTGCCCCACGGGGTCGGTCCTCCGGCGCAATTGCGCTGGGTGCCGATCAGCGACAGGAAATGCTTCTCCATTTTCTGGGTGCGGGTATCGAAAACCAACGTGGTGGTGCCACCGAGTCCCGGATGAGTCATTCCACCTCGATCGTAAATACGGCTGGAATCGATCGACTTCAGTCGCTCGTCGCCGGGGCCAAAGGGGCTGTAGTGCTTCCAGGCGCTCTCGTTCTCATGGTTACGCACCAGCAGGGTTTTGTCATTGGGACCGGCAAAAGCGGCCATGCCATCATGCATCCCCGGAACCAGCAGCCCATCGTCCATTTCACTCCCCGCCTGAGAGAAGGCGGTAAACGAGAAGCCAGCGGGCAACTGAACCATCGCCTCCGCGACTTCTTTGATTGGCCCCAAGCCAACGCCCGGGCCGGCTTCGACCAAGGCGGCGGCCAAAGGATTATTGACCAGAGTGCGCAGCCCCAAAAAGGCGGCGGAACAGGTGGTGGCAGAGCGCAGAAAGTCGCGGCGTGAATTCACAACTGAGAAACTGGTTCAGCAATCGGGAAAGTCAAAGCAACAGGACGATGCCATTGATTCGTTACCAGATCGAAAAACTTGCGCCTCTTTGCCCGCCGAAGCGCGCTGAGCATGGTATTCCGCCATCAACTCGGTCGGCACTCTGCCCTCCCCGGCACGACACCGCGTCAAAGGCGCCATGATAATCCGGTTGGGCAATTCCAGGGCGCCAACCCGCAAGGGTGTATTCAAAATACTCGTTTCAGGCATGGAAGGATTCGAAGTATGCGGTTCAAGCGCGGTCAACGCTATCGAGCGCCGACTTGATGGATTCGGCAGATTGCAAACCTACCAGTTGCGACACCGCTCGTCCGTTCCGAAAAACCACGAGGGTAGGCAAAGCACGCACCCCATGATTCTGGGCCAGACGTTGCTCCGCATCGACATCTACTTTCACAATTTTCACAGAGTCGGCCCATTCTTGGGCTACCTGTTCAAGCACGGGTGCCAAGGCCTTGCAGGGGCCACACCATTGGGTCCAGAAGTCGACTAAAACCAATCGGTCTCGAGATCCCTCGATGACAAGTTGTTCAAAGTTTTCGCCAGTGGCGGTGAAGACGGTGCTTTCGGTTGCATTCATGATAGTTGACTCAAAAGTCAACTATTCGAAAAAAGCAAACAGCAGGCTCATTTTTATAAAAACTACACCGCGTGCACGGGTTGCCGGGCTATCAGATGCTCGCAAACACGGTCTGCCAAATCAGCGATCAATTCGAGGTCGTTGTGCAGACGAGCTTGGGCCAATAACCCTTCCGCAACCGCCATCGCGCAACGGACTTTTACGGTCGTGTCACCCGACTCAACCAACCCTGCATCCTGAGCATCGGCGATGGCCATGACCCAATAGCGCTTTTTGTCCTCAAGGATAGATCGGACCTTGTCACGAATCGCATCGTCGCGGTTACCGATCTCGGAACCAAGGGAACAAAGCACGCAACCGAGAACCCGACCGTGAGTTTCCTTCAACTCCATCTGGGCCGCATAGGTTGCCTCGCACGTGTTCCGAATCCGCTCGAGAGGAGGAATCGACGCATCGAACATGGCGTCAAAAGACGATCGATAACCTTGCCACATGCGATCCAAAGCCTTCACCGCCAGATCGGACTTCGAATCGAAAAAGTAATAAAAGCTCCCTTTTCGCACATCGGCGCGTTTGCAAATGTCGTCGATGGTCACAGAACCGTAACTCTCACCCCAGAGGAGAAAAAGTGCGGCATCCATCAGTCGTTGATCTGCGTCGCTCGTGCGTCCCATTTTCTGAAGCTTACCTTCGTGGACCATTCGAGCAAGTCAGGGCCGAAAATAATGTCACCTGTTTGTCACTTATTACGTCGCGCCTGACGGTCCGCCAACCATCCGCAAACAAACAGCTGCAAGGGATGATAAATCATGATCGGTAAAAGGATAATTCCCAGAGCGGGATGAGAACCAAAAATGACATTCGCGAGCGGCACCCCTGCGGCCAAACTTTTTTGAGATCCACTGATGGTGAGCACGATCCGCTCCGGTGGGTCCAATCGCAAAAGCCCTCCCAGTCCATCGGTCACCGTCAGGGCAACCGCCATCAATACTACAACTCCCAGAACGCTGATCAGCAACGTTTGGGTTCCTTGATTCTCCCAAATCCGGCCGACGACAGAATTACAGAATGCCGCGTAAACAATAAACAGAATGGTGGCATTGGAGAAATGCCCCAAGCGCTTCTTTTGGGCAGTGGCCCACGTCTTGAGGCCCATTCGCCGTGCGATCTGCCCCGCCGCGAGGGGAACCAATAGCAGAAGACTCACTTCACGAAGCACATTACCCAGCGACTGCGATTCACCCGAGATCTGCATCAACCAAGTCACCCAGAGCGGGGTCAAAAACACGCCCATCACATTGGAAAGCACGGCATTAAAAATCGCAGCACCTACATCCCCCCTCGCAAGGGTGACCAGCACCACGGCCATCACGATGGTCGAAGGTAGGACACACAAAAACAAGAACCCCAAGCGCAGATCCGGCGGGAGCACACTGCCGGCCAGAGCGTCCAATGTGAGCCCGACAAGGGGAAACCCAAGAAAACAGAACCCCTGCACCCCCAAGTGAAGACGTCCTTGACTGGCACCGTCCATCAATGCCTTGCCCGGAAGCGTGAGTCCTTGAATGAAAAATACTACGGCAACGGATAACTTGGTCGTAATCTCGGGGCGAAAAATCCCACCCGAGGCGCCTCCCTCAGGGTAGATCCACGCGAAAACCACCGCAATGGGCATCGCCAACATGAACCAATTCTTTTTCAAAAATACGGCCATCAGAAAGATTCGGGTCGGGCAGTTTTCCTGAATTTGCTCTTCAGTAAATTGATCAACTCATCACCCCCCTCCAGCTTCAGCACGTAGACGGTAATACCATACAGACCCGCGCCAACGGGGATAAGGACGATCAAACGCAGCGCGCTCCCCCACCACCCCAATTCCACTTCAGCCAGAGTCCACAAACCGCCCGTCAGGGCTGCGGCCAAGACCATACACCCTATCAAGATTTTTCCAACATCCCTCAACAAGGGCATAAACGTCAATTCGGGGCGCTTGGCCGTTAGTCGGAGTTGCAGATAAACCGCTTGGACCACCACGGCAATGTTGCTGGCAAGTGCGAGTCCGAGGGTGGACAACGGACCCATGAGCACAAAGCAGAGAACCACATTAAGAATGAAGCTGATGAAGGCGGCATGGACCGGCGTGCGGGTATCCTTCTGCGCGTAGAAGGCGCGTAGCAGCAGGTTCACGTAGGCGAAAACCGGTAAACCGCTGGCGAAGACCGCCAGCACCGGGATCATCTCATCGGTATCCGCTGCCGAGAATGCGCCGCGCTCGAACAAGACCTGGATAATCGGTGCTCCCAACAAAACCAAGCCGACCGCTGCGGGCGTGTTGATTACCAGAATCAAACGCATGCCCTTGCGGTAGGCCTGAGCCATTTGAGTCCAATCACCCCGGCTTGCGTGCTGGGAGATCAAGGGAAACACCACGGTCGTAACCGCGATGGCAAACACGCCGATTGGCAGTTCCACCAATCGCGTCGCTAGGTTGAGAATAGCCGCCGCCGAATCCTTGAGGGACAGCCCGATGAGCCGGGTCACCGCGAGGTTTATCAGATAGATCGCTGATCCCAAAACCGTGGGTCCCATCAGCACCAAAATCGATCGCACCGCCGGGCTCAATTTAAGATCCCATCTCGGCTTCCAGCCTTCTCGTCGCAACGCCAGAGCCGGCACCCACATCTGGAGAAACCCGCCCACCAATACGCCCCCACAAAGCCATGTCATCTGCGCAGACTTAGCCGGTAGACCGAGTCCCCAAATCGCCCAAACCAAGGAACCGATCATCGCCAGATTTAGCCAAATCGGAGATAAAGCCGCCGCTTGAAATTTACCAAGAGTCTGCAACGCCGCACTCAGTCCAGCGGCAAGACAGATGAACATGAGGTAGGGAAACAACCAAACCGCTAGACGAGCCGCGGTGCGCCAACGGGAAACGAGTTCCGCATCCGCAGAAAGTCCGTCCAACCAGGCCGAAGTCCCCAGACCATTCAGCACGACCATTGCGATACCGATGATGAAGGCCGTTATCAGTCCCAACCAACTCGATACCTGATTGACGATTTGAAAGGCGCCGTCGCGTCGTTGAGCCGCCAGTTCGTCATTTAAAGTCGGGATGAGAGCCGCCGTCAGCGCTCCCTCACCCAATAAACGCCGAAAAAGATTGGGTAACGTGAAGGCAGTTACGAAGGCCGAAGCCAGGGCACTCGCGCCAAACACCGCAGTGATCAAAATATCCCGAGCCAATCCCAAAAACCGGGAGATCACCGTCGCCACCGAGACGATACTGATGTTCTTGAGACTGCGCGACACACTGCATTTCTCACACGGTCTGTGCCAAGTAACAAGTTACAACTGGGCTCACCCATTCGTATTTAAGATTCGATCGAAACGTTCGAACCTCTCAATCGCCCGAAGATTGACGCCGATTTGGGGAGAACGCACGTTCGTCGATTCATGCCCCTTCTTTCACTACTTTTGCCCAAGCTGCAACGTCATCCGAAACGCATCGTGTTCACGGAGGGAACGGACCATCGTATCATTCAAGCGGCCCGCCAGTGGGTGACTCGCCAGCTCGGCGTGCCGGTCCTTCTGGGCGATCGCACGGAAATCAAGCGGGTGGCAGCCCGGCTGCACGTAAACGTGGAAGGCATGCGTTTGCTCGATCCGTCACGCAGCGATGATGTCGATCAGTTCGCGGAAGATTTGCACCAACTTCGTTCCGAAAAGGGACTCACCCTCGAAGGGGCGCGTGAAGCGTTGGAGGATCATAGCACTTTCGCCGCCATGATGCTCATGCACAATCAGGTCGAAGCTGTGGTAGGCGGAGCGACTAAAAATGCATCCAGCGCTCTGCGCCCTTTGTTGCAAATCGTGCCCAAATTGGAAGGAGTCAAAACCGTCTCCTCCCTGATGATTCTGGACTTCGACGAAAAGCAAATTGGCAGTGACGGTGCTCTCTTCATGGCCGACTGCGGGGTGCTGCCCCACCCGACGACGGAACAACTCGCGGATATCGCGATTTCGACGGGGATCATCGCCCGTCACCTCACCAACGAAACTCCGCGTATCGCGATGTTGAGTTACGCCTCCCATGGCAGTTCCAATGATCCCGCGGTTTTGAAGATGCGGGATGCGACTGAATTAGCCCGCAACCGTGCGGCAACCGCTGGTCTAGATTTTTCGATCGATGGTGAGTTACAACTCGACGCCGCCCTCGATCGCTACATCGCGGAGGCGAAAAAAGTCAAATCACCAGTGGCGGGCAAAGCCAACGTGCTCGTGTTTCCCGACCTCAACTCCGGCAACATCGGTTTCAAACTCGTGCAACACATCGCTGGCGCCAACGCCTTCGGCCAGATCTTGACCGGATTCACCAAACCGGCGGCGGAAATAAGCCGGGGGTCGAGCGCTCACGATGTTTTTGGAGCCGCCATGGTTTGCGGAGTGCAGGCAATCGATCGCGACGAACTTTTCCCTGCCCTTGAGAGGATTCCGGCATGAGTAACACCAGTAAGAATCCCTTTTCCATGCCAGCCCTGCCTCTCCTGCGGGCGCCGACGAACACCAATACGAAGCGTATTTTCGTCGCGGCCACGCGCATGAACGATGGTAAAACCACCACGTGTCTCGGATTGTTTGCGGCGCTGCAAAGCGTCTTCCCTCGAGTCGGATTTATCAAACCGATCGGACAACGTTTCGTCGAGGTGCACGGCCATAAGGTCGACGAAGATTCCGTGCTTCTGGACACCATCTATCAGGTGCGAGTGCCACTGGAAAGCATGAGTCCGGTAGCCATCGATGGCTCTTTTACCCGCCGATATATCGCGGATCCCGGCGATATGTTGCCGAAATTGGAGGACAATATCTGTCGAGCGTTCGACCGCGTTTCTTGGGAGAAAGATTTCACACTGATCGAAGGAACCGGTCACGCGGGAGTGGGCACTGTCTTTGACCTCTCCAACGCCCGGGTAGCGGAGCTGCTGAATGCCAAGGCCGTGATCGTCTGCCCCGGTGGCATCGGCCGACCTATCGATGAAGTCGGCCTGAACAAAGCCTTGTTCGACAAAGTCGGCGTCGAAGTCGTTGGAGCCATCATCAACAAAGTGGATCCCGCCCGCGCGGACTCCATTCGCGATGTTGTGGGCAGAGGATTGGAGCGACTGGGGATCCCCCTGCTTGGCTTACTACCTACTCAACAGGTTCTGATCAGCCCTAACCTTCAACAGATTGCGGAAGAGATAAAAGGGCGTTGGTTGAACCCACCGGAAAACGCGGAATCAGTTCGCGTCAGTCGGTTGGTCATTGGCGCGATGGCCGCCAAACACCTCGGTCCTCACCTCCAGCCCGACACTGTAATCATCACACCGGGAGATCGTGACGACCTGCTACATGCGGCAATTTTCGCGTCGCAGGCTTCCGGCTGTCATACCGTCTGTGGTATCATTTTAACCAACGATATCATGCCCAGCCTCGAGTTAAAAAACCAGTTAGCGGAAACGGGCATTCCCGTGCTGCTGGCCGAGGGCGAAAGTTATCCCGTGGCATCCAAAATCAACCGAATGACGGTGAAGACTCAGCCGCGTGATCAGGACAAAATTCCGGTCATCAAGCGCATGGTGCAGGAGAACCTCGACATGAAACGGTTAATCGAGGCGATCGGAAATTAGGGGAGAGGTTTAGTTCTCGCTCCGGACGATCGGAGAGCGTTTCGGAGCTGATCAGTGCCGGACCAAAACCAACTTATCGCCTTCCACGGAAACTTCCGAAAGGGAATCCCAAGCATCTTCGAGGTCCTCCGGGATATCGTGACCCGCGAACAGACGCCCCACGACAAAACCACCAATAAGGGGGAAACGGTGTGCCGTCAACTGACCGACCATAATTTCGTTTGGTCGGTAGTGGAAACGATCACCATCACTCTCAAAACCACCGCGGGTCTGAATAACCAGCGAGTGGGCAAATCCCACCACACTGATATCGCAAGGCAACCCGACCTGCAGGGCGTTATCCCGTAGCCGGAAATTAATCTTCTGAGCGGTGATGATACCACCGGACTCCTCTTTGTCGGTGTTCGTTTTAGTCGATCCCAGCCAAGTATTCAGCTCGTCCTCGTTCAGCTCGATTCGGACTTCTCCGGTTTCGGTTAAAATCTGTTTTTTGCGTAACCACTGTTTTCCGAGACTGCTGCGAGCCGAACCGGTCACGTAATAGACTTTCTCGGGATCGGGCTCGCGGGGCATGGCCCGAACTTTTTCCACCGGTTGAGCCGCCAGATACCCGGCCGCTAAACCAGCCCCGAGAAGGAGGCTAAGGGTAGCCCCGAGCGTAACTTCAAACAAGCTCGGACCATAGAGTTCGCGTTCAATTTGTTTGGAGGATTTAGCCATGGTTGTGGGGGTTAAAGATTAGGATTCCGCTTTGGCGGGTTTAGCCGACTTGCTTGGAGTGGAGGTTTTTTCGGCTTTATCACCCGATTTTTCGCCTCCAGACGGTTTGTTTTTGTAGTCGGTGATATAAAATCCCGTTCCCTTAAAAATCAATCCAGCACCGCCGCCGACGAGGCGTTTAGCAGAGCGTTTTTTGCACTCGGGACAACTCTTAACGGGTTCGTCCTTCATGGACTGAAACATTTCCCATTCATATCCACATTTGGAACAAGTGTAGTCGTAAGTTGGCATATTGACTGATAAAAATTGGGAGGAGGCATTATACTTTAACGCCGCCTCGACGGCTCTCTTCAATAAAACGGTAGGTCGCCGCGTAATACGTCCAGCTTCCGGCCAGAGCAACGAACACGGTGAATGTCATCAGTGGGTATCCCGCCACGAGCAGCCCAATCAGAGCCAGGGTGGGTAGCACGAACTTCGACTGAGCCGAGCGGAGCATCGAACCAAGCACCTGCAGACGGAAGGCATCCGCATATTGTTCACGTTTTTGGTATTGATAGATTCCGGCGACCACCAGCGGCCCGACAATCATCACTACCGGAACCATGGGGAGATAAACGAACACCCCGAAACCAAAAACCCGTAACGGCAGCGTGAAGAGCCAAGCCATCAAAATGGGAGCGGCACCCAGTATCAGAAAGATAACAAAGGCCACGATACCGTCAAAAAAGAGGCGTTTCCACTCTCCCCAATCGGGCAAAATAACGGTTTCACCCCGGCGGGCTCTTTCCACCAAGGCATAAAGATAACCAAACGCCAAAAACTGCGCGACGGGGATCACCAAGAGGAGTGCACCCACGATGCACTTGATGAACCACGACGAGTCCGCGAAAAGGCGTTTGCAAACGAGTTCTAGGGTCGGCATTGCGGCGTAAGGACGAAGATAAGCCGAACATAGATCCCCCCCGATGGATGTCACAAACAAATTAAAAGCACTCGTTCAACGGGTCGAATCCGGAATTGACCGATTCGTTCCGCCTGCCACCACCCGACCGATGCAGATTCACGAAGCTATGCGTTACGGCATAGAGGCCAGCGGAAAGCGCCTGCGACCCGCGCTTGTGCTGGCCGTTGCGGACATGGGAGGCTCGGACTCCCCCGTCGACCCATTGCCTGCCGCAGTCGCGATTGAGTGCCTCCACACCTACTCACTCATCCATGATGATCTGCCCTGCATGGACGATGACGATCTCCGACGAGGACGCCCCACCCTTCATCATCAATTTGACGAAGCGACCGCCTTACTGGCGGGAGACGCGCTCTTGACCCACGCTTTTGGCCTAATGGCAGAGGCTTACGCGGAACATCCCGTGCTCGCGCATGCGTTAATCCGGGAATTGGCCGATACGGCTGGTTCTAAACGTCTGATTGGAGGGCAAATGGCCGATCTGCTGGGAGAGGCAGACGGAAATGCCACCGCTGAGGATCTGGAATTCATCCATCTCAATAAAACCGCCGCGATGATCGAAGCCGCGCTTGTCATGGGAGGTCGGTTGGCGGATTGGGGCGGCGAGGAAATCAACCATCTTCGCAACGCGGGCAGGAACCTCGGATTGACGTTCCAAATTGTCGACGACATCCTCGACGTCACCGCGGACACGGCGACGTTGGGCAAAACCGTCGGTAAGGATCAGGCCACCGAAAAAACCACCTATGTGCGTTTACATGGCATCGAAGCCTCCCGCGCGTTCGTCGCAGAAAAAACCGCCAAAACAGTCGCAGCATTCGCGGCCTTACCCGGAGACCCTACATTCCTGCGGGAGCTCGCTGAAGCCATGGCCGCACGAGTCAAATAATTCGAGACGCGGCTAAAATCTAACGACCACCGCGGCCGCCGCCCCCCCCTCGGCCTCCACGACCTTGAGCGGGATTTTCGGTGATATTTAGCGGAAAGGCGACCTGCACGAGCACGGGCTTACCCTTGTGCTTCATGGGCTTAAATTTCATGCCAGCGACCGTGGCGTAGGCGGACATGGCACACACATTTTCAACCTCGTCCATGAGCTCCGGGTTGTAGGTCAAACCATCCTTTCCGATGACAAACTGGACCCTTACCCGTTTGCTTTCGCCACTCCCCATTTTGGTCTTGGGATATCGGATGCCCACTCCTCCCGCGCGCTCGGGACGTTTACCCAAATCCCGCGCGATCAAGGGCTCTTCGTCCAAGGTGATAAAAACGAGCCGACCGAAACTGCGATTCAACAGATCATTTGTGCGCGGTTTGAATTCAAAGGGAATACCCACCTTCTTGTTGATCGGTTGGCCATCCTTGGTGGCGGGATTAAATTCCCATTGGGGCAATACCGCCAGCACGGCCTTACCAAAGGCAGGGTCGTCGGCAGATTTCACAACGGCATCGACTATCCGGCCCTCCTTGTTCACGGTAAAATTGACTACCGCCGTGCCTTCGACCGGTTTTTTAACATCCAAGGCCGGGTAAACCGGGGCCACCGTTTTGGTGGGCTGAGGTGGAGTGGATTGGGCGTGAACTAAGGCTACGCAGAGGCAAAAACCGGCGAAGAGAGGGGCAAAACGGGGCATAGAAGGATCAAGACGTTGCCGGACTGAAGGCGGTTACAAACGAAAGGCAGAATTCTAAGCAACTTTCCATGGCACATGTGGGTATTGAAATCAAACCTACCTTTCATCCCTGAAAGTGCTTAAACCATTCAATCTTCCCTTCATCCATGACCGAACCTATCAACGTCACTCCCACCTCCGTCGACTCGAGTCACCGCCTCCTCGCCATTTTGAGCCATGGCGCAGTGTTTCTGGGGGTGCCTATTCTGGTCCCTCTGATCGTATATCTCGTGTCGAAGAATGATCGCACCGTGGTATCAACTCATGCCGCCGAGGTGCTGAATTTCCATCTTAGCTTCTTCCTTTGGACGCTCCTGTGCCTGCCGCTCATCCCCCTCTTCGGGATCGGTGCATTCTTCATCGCAGTTCTCGCCATTTCTACGTTCATCCTGACGATCATCGGAATCGTGAAAGCCGCCAATGATGAAGTATTTCGCTACCCATTGACGCTGCGACTCATCGGAGAATTGCCCCCACGTAAAGACGTGGTGCCCGACCGCTAATCACTGCCGATCGGAAAGCACCGGAAGAGTGCTCAACCACCAGAGCGCCGAACGGCACTCAACCTTTGACCGTGTCGTAGACGACGACCTTCGACCAACGGTGAGCATTTTCATCGATGAACTTCTGGTGGAGCGGATGCGACTGATAGGTCGCCTGATCCTCCAAACTGTCGAACAACAGAATCTCCGAAACATCATAGGAACTATCGACCACCCCGCGGTCCTCCGTGGCCGCAGCGACACCCACGTGGGCACTCTTGACCTGCGGGATCTCGGCCAATGCCTTCACTCCGGCCAACAAAGCGGCGCGATCATCGGAGGAGTCCGGGTTCTTGAGCCAGAAGAATACGTGGTGAATGAGAGGAGTTTCTGAGATCATAGGACGGGAAGCGGGAGCAATGAGTGATAATGCGAGGAGAAACGATTGGGCTAAAGACGAACAATCGGTGAATCAACGAGGCAATGAGTTCCAACCCGACTTGGGCAATGCTATTCCCGCTGAACCTTCAATATCTCCGATCAAGTCGGAATTGCCTACCTACTCCCGCAACCTCAACGTAACTCAATGAGGCTGACTTCCTTGGTTTTTCGAATCTGTTTTCTTCCTGTGGCTTTTGCCGCAGGTGGGCAGGAAGCGAAGCCATCAACGACGGCCCGGGATCTTTTCGAGGCCCGACGTTACGCAGAGGCTCAAGCAATGTTCGAAGAGATCCTCGAGGAAAGCCCCAACGATACGACGGCGCTCAAATATCTTGGGAGATTGGCGGCGAAACGACAGGACCGGAATCAAGCCGTGGACTACTTGGGAGAGGCATTGAAATACACTCCCGAGGAGGCCGAACTGCACTTCGAATACGGTGCGGCCTGTGGCCTCTACGCCGCCAGCAAAGGCACTTCTATATCCGCTTTAAATCACGCCTATAAAGCGCGGAAACACCTTCGTCATGCCATCGAACTACAACCGGATAATCTTACGTTTCGCCAAGGTCTGATCGAATTTTGCGTCAATGCACCCGACTGGATTGGGGGAGGCGTCGAGGCAGCTCTTGAACAGGCGACCGAGATCGGCGCCCGGGATACAGCCAAAGGGATTTTTGCCCAAGCTTCGATCCATCGGTCTCAGGAGAAGCATGCGGCGGCCATGGAGTCGCTGGCCAAATTGATCGCATTGTCGCCGGACAATTACTGGGCGTTATTCCAATTCGGCCGATGTGCTACGGAGTCCGGCGAGCGACTGGATGAAGCCTACACATATTTGAAAAAATGCCTTGGATTGCCCGCCCCTGATCAAGCTGCTCCTCCCGCTGAGGTTTGGTGGAATATCGCGACCATCGAAACACGACGCAACAACCGTGAGGCTGCCATCGCGGCCCTCGAACAGGCGGTCAATTTGGCTCCACACCATCGGGAGATTTCCGAGGACTTGAAGAGGTTTCTGGCCGCAGAGGCCTGAATCACGATGACGATTCGCGTTGATGCCCATATACACGCCTATCCGGGCGAGATATTCCGCCATCCCCGGACCTGGGCTGAGCAACGCAACGAGTTTTGGTGGGCCGATAGTGTTGCTCCCCTTGATCGTCCTTCAATTCAAGGCTGGGCAGACGTTGAAACTTTGATTCGAGACATGGATGGTGCCGGGATAGATCAGGCGGTGATGCTCGGTTGGTATTGGCAGCATCAATCCACCTGCGAGGAGCAGAACACCTGGATGCAGGCGTGGCGAGATGCGCATCCCGACCGCCTGCATGCTTTTGCCGCGGTCAACCCCGCCGCTGGAACAAATGCCATCGAACAAACCCGTCGGTGGCTCGATCGGGGATTCGTCGGCGTCGGTGAGCTATTGGATCGCGTGCAAGGTTACCGCTACGCCGATGATAATTTTGCGCAGCTCGTGCGCTTGGCGGAAGAGTATCAAGTCCCGTTCAATCTCCACGTCACAGACCCCAAACTGGACGACCGTCCCGGTATGCAACCAACACCGCTACCCGAGTTCGAGGCTCTCGCTCATCAACACCCCCACACCCATTTTATTCTCGCGCATCTGGGGGGCGGCCTGCCCTGGAATTCAACTCCCTCCCTACCGCCTAACCTGTTTTTCGATCTCGCTACCATTCCGCTCATCTATTCGGCAGACTGCTACCAAAAAGCAATCGATGCGGTGGGCAGCCGACGTATTCTCTTCGGCACCGACTACCCTCTGTGCACATTCCCTCAGGAATCCCACGAACCGGAATTCAAACGAGCCGTGAACGAGATTCGACAATTGGGTCTACCTTCCGATCAATGGGATGCCATCATGGGCGCAAACCTACTCAACCTGATCTCTCGTGACTGACGCTATTGACAATGCCTGTGCCGTGAATATCGTGGCCGTGAGCAAAAAGTTCGGCGACGGTCCCCCGATATTGGAGTCCGTCGATCTCCAGACCCAGCCGGGTGATTTTGTTGCGGTGATTGGTCCAAGCGGTTGTGGCAAATCAACGCTGCTTAGATTGATCGCCGGGCTCACCCCGATCACATCCGGAGAAATCACTATCGGCGGCGAACCCGCGGGATCGGAGGGACCGGAACTGGCGTTCGTTTTCCAAGAGCCCACTTTGCTGCCTTGGGCACGAGTGGCGGCAAACGTCGAACTCCCATTAAAGCTTCGCGGCGTATCCGATCAGGATGCCCGTCAGGCCGTCACCCAATGTCTTCGACAGGTGCGTCTTACCGATCGTGCCGACGCCTTCCCGCGTCAACTTTCCAGCGGTCAGCAGATGCGGGTTTCAATCGCTCGCGGTTTGGCTTTGGAGCCCAAGCTACTGCTCCTCGACGAACCGTTTGGTGCGTTGGACGAGATGACCCGCAATCACCTAAACGAGGAGTTGCTTCGCCTCCGCGAACAATCCGGATGGACTGCCTTTTTCGTCACGCATTCGATCAGTGAAGCGGTTTTTCTGGCCAATCGCGTTATCGTCATGGCCGCAAATCCCGGTCGTATAGCTCGTAAGGTAAAAGTCCACCTCTCCTACCCGCGCACTGCCCAAATGCGGGAGACTCCCGAATTCCATGAATTGACCAATGAGTTGTCGCAGTTGCTTCACTCCGTCGAAAAGGAGGTAGCCCCGTGACCAAAGCGCAGACTCGGATTCTGGCACCGATTTTTTCGGCTACGGTATTTATCGGACTTTGGTATGGCATCCGCGCATCCCTGCCGCCCGAAAAGCAGTTCATGCTGCCTTGGCCCCACGATGTCGCCGAAGCGTTTGTGGAGAATTGGTCGACGCTGCTACACGCCTCTCTGAATATCGCAATGGGGGCGTCAATCGGCCTCGCAAGTGCCACCATCGTCGCGGTTGCGTTGGCAATTTCGATGTCTCTCAGTGGATTTGTCCGAGCAAGCCTTTATCCACACCTCATGGCTCTGCAGATGATGCCCGTAATCGCCCTCTCTCCAATTTTGGTGATATGGGTCGGCCCCGGCCTACCCTCGGTTTCCATCATCACGTTCTTGATCTGCTTGTTTCCCATCGTGGTGAACACGACCCAAGGACTGATGTCGACTAACAGTAAGCTGGTGGAGCTTTTTGACCTCTACCGCGCCAATCGATGGCAGCAGATCCTGAAACTGCGGCTCCCCGCCGCCATGCCATATTTTTTTACCGGCCTTCGCATTTCGGGGATTCTGGCGTCGATTGGTGCCATCGTGGGTGATTTCTCCGCCGGCTCGTCCGCCAATGACGGCGCAGGTTTGGGGTTTCTGGTCATTATCTACGCCGCGCAGTTTAAAATGGCCGAGTTATTCGCGACGGTAATTTCCGGCTGTTTGATTGGATTTATGTTTGTGCTCGTGGTTCATCGCGTGTCGTGGTTTTGCCTTCACCAATGGCACGACTCCTACGAACGCTCGGATGTCTGACGACAGCAGTTCTGCTGGGGACCGGTTGTGCCCCGAAATCCGAGCACACTCCGGGTGGCGATCCCAACGCTTCGGCCCCCGCAATCGAGCTGACCCCAATCAGCGTGCAACTCGATTGGTTCCCTGAACCCGCCCACGGCGGCTTCTATCAAGCTGCAGCCAAGGGTTATTACACTCAAGTCGGACTGGAGGTAGAACTTAACCCCGGAGGTCCGGGAGGCCGCCCGACGCAAAAGGTGGCGGCAGGACAAGTGGACATTTCCATGGGGCGGTCGGATGACATGATGCTCGCAGCTCAAGAGGGGCTACCGGTCTTGATCGTTGCAGCGCTTATGCAACACGACCCACAGGCTCTGCTCGTGCACGCCAATAGTCCGGTCAAGAATTTCGATGATCTCGAGGGGAAGGAGATCATGGCCTATCCCGGAGCCGCTTGGATTCCCTATCTGAAGAGTCGATTCGACATTGAATTCGACATCATGCCGCTAAGCTACGGCCTCGCCCGATTCATTTCAGACCCAGATTTAATCCAAGCCTGTTTCATTACGGACGAACCCTACCGACTGGTCAAAGAGGGAGTGCCGGTGCGGACCCTGCTTTTGTCGGACGCTGGATATGATCCCTACCGAGTGATTGTGGCTAACCGATCATTCGCCGCCAAAAACCAAGCGACGATGCGAGCGTTTATCGCGGCTACATTAAGGGGTTGGGAAGATTATCTATTAGGAGATCCGGCTCCGGCGCATGAGCTGATCGATGCCGCAAATGAGCACATGGATGCCGATCAAATGGCCTACTCTCACGAACAAATGCGGGCGCGCCGCTTCGTCCAAGGATTTCCGAATCGCGGAGAACAAATTGGCAAACTTGATCCGGCCAGACTGAGGGCTCACTCAGAACTCCTCCATCGGCTCGGCGTGCTCGAAAAAGACATGCTCATACGAGAATATGCCGTCTTGCGCTACCTTCCCGAAGATCTTCGTCCCTCAACGCGTGCCGAATCGGCTCGCCAGTAGTTTGTTCAATAACGGCTCGCCCTACCGGGTTTCGCATGCTTTCCGTTAGGGTTTTGAGGAGATTCCGCCTCCTCACTGCCACTCAGACCGCACTCAATGTCACGCCACTCACACTCAATTTTCCCTGCTTTCGTTGCAATTCTCGCGGCGGTGGGTGTGTCGGCGTCGATTGCCCAAGAGCAGTTGCCTGAAGAGCCAATAACGGAATTAGAGCAATTCATCGCCACTGAGTCAGCTCTGGCTGAATCCGGCGATCTACTCCCAACTTCGCGGCCGACCTTTTCCGTATTCGGGGAACAGTCGGTCTTGGACACGCCCCGGAGCCTTACGGTCCTCACCCCTGAGCTGATGGCTCGATTTGATATTCAGGATTTTGCGAACCTCGAGCGCATCGGGGCGGGCACCCAGCAGACCAACTACTACGGAGTTCCGGGCACTCCGATTCTGCGCGGTGCTATCGGCGGCGTTTTCTTCAACGGTATTCAGAGAGCATATCAACGTAACGAGATGCCGCTCTCCTTCGGTTCGTTCGAATCGTTGGATTTGGTCAAAGGCCCTGCCCCCGCCCATTTCGGGGCGAGCCAAGTGGGTGGATACACGAATCTCCTCCCCAAGTCGCCCTACTTTGATCAACGCCGCTCGAGTGTGACCGTGGAAATCGGCACGGAGGATAACTACCGCACTCAATTGGACACGGGAGCTCCCATTTTGATCGGAGATCGACCAGCAGCCTATCGCTTGTCCCTAACCGGCCAAGCCGACGGCACGCCTTACGACCGCGTCCGCAATGATTTTGTATCTGTTTATGGATCTCTGAAAATCCAGCTTTCGCCGGAAATCACGTTCTTCACGGGTGCAGAAGCCTTTCGATTCGAATCCAATGAAAACGCGGGCTGGAATCGTCCCACCCAGGAATTGATTGACCAGAGTCGCTATGTAATCGGTGAGCCCATCAACATTGCCTCGTCCTCGTGGGAGGGACGCGCGAACCGATACCTCTTGTATCAAAATCCGGCATTGGTCGTGCCCGGTCACGTCGTGGATGCCGCCGTCACCGCCGGCACCATTACCGCCGCTCATCGCGACGCTCTCTGGAATCTCGGTGATCCCGCAGAACGGGCCATTGCCTACGCAGGCATCGGATCTGCCGACCTTTCGACGATCACTCAGACGATCGATGGCTACCAATACACTCCGGCTTACTTTGCCGCCGGAGGCTCCGTCTTCACCGCTCCTATCCGGGCTCAAAACGTGCTCGCCTCGGATGATGATTTTGCCGACGCCGACAACTTTTTGTATTTCGCGGACCTGACCCGACACCACGTTTCGGGCGCAAAACTTAGGGCGCAATTTCAGCTCGACTATATTACGACCGACAAACGGTCGACCTACGGTTACGCTGCCACCACCGATCAGTTGGTGATGGAAGCCAAGGTAAGCGACAGTCGCGAAATTGACTTTTGGTCGACCAAGCTCACTTCCGGAATCTCCGCCCGCCGGGTCGACTCGGAACTGCGCCAAGACTTCTTCGACGAGCCCTTCAGTAGACGCGATATTCTCAGTCCTCAAATTTCCGGCAACTCGGTCATACCGGTCGGAAATCAAACCGATCCCGCAGGCGTTAATTTTTGGTCCCCGACATCACAAGGCGGTGCCAACGCGCACTCCACACTTTGGCAATTCAGCGCGTTTACCTTTGCACAGAGCCGGGTGTCGGATAGTATGACCCTTTTCACTTCGCTGGTGGGCACACATGCGCCCTACAAAACGCGCTACCCGGATGGGGTGGATCGCGTGGGGGCCAACGATCCTCGCCGCGATTCCGTTTCGTCCGAGAAAAACTTCACGAGCGCGAGCTTAAGTCCCGTCTGGGCGGTAACAGAAACTGTTCGTCTTTACGCGACATTCCAACGCGGTGCTTCCATCGATCCCATCGACGGTGGTGCCATCATCGGTCGCGGGAATTTTGCGGAGAACGCTTTGGATGAAATCGGAATCAAGTTCACCAACCCCCCAAAAACTCTTTTTGCGTCACTCTCCGCATTCCAATGGGACCAGACCGCCTTCAATGCGCGCGAAAACGACGCAGAGGAATTGGAAGGCCAAGGTGTCGAATTCGAACTCACCTACGCGCCTCATGATCGTTTCGCCATCATCGGTTCTTTGGGCCATCAGGAAGTAAACCGTCGCACACCGTTGGGTTTTCGCTCTATTCCCCTCACCGAAGAGCAATGGGCTCTTTACGGCGGACAACTCAATAGTCCTTTCAGCGGCATTCCATCCGCCACCGGTTTTAGTCCCTACCCTGCCCCCGCCAGCAATCCTGATTTGGAATACCCCGGCACACCTCAGGATCAGGCCAAGATTCATATTTCCACAGCCCTTGGCGCAGGTTTCCGTCTGTCCGCCGGATTTCGCTGGAACGCGAGTTATTGGCACAATTTCGACCGCACCATGCGACTGCCCTCAACCATCGTCGTGGATGCCTCTCTGGCGTGGGAAGCAGAAAATTGGCGCGTCGCCCTGCATGGCTTCAACCTCACTGATGACGATGTCTTCACGGGCGCTGAACCTGTTTTTGGAGCCAATACCCTCCTCACCCGGGCCCCCGGACCGACCGGTAAACTCGTGGTGACTCACCGCTTCTAGGGGTTTCGCGTCTTTATCTCCCCGATTGCATTTGGGGCGAAACCGGATTCACCGTAAAAGCATGTCTTTTTCTGCTCGTTGGTTTGTCCCCTCGGTTGCGATTGTGATCAGTCTGCTCAGCGGATGCTCCAAATCCGACCCTGCGAGTTCGAACGCTTCACTCATCCCGATCACCGCCCAACTCGATTGGGTCGCGGAACCGGAACACGGCGGTTTCTACCAAGCTCAGGCCAAGGGCTTTTTCCAGGAGGCAGGCCTCGAGGTTACCCTGATTCAAGGTGGAGCCAACGCCTTCCCCACCCAGAAGGTCGCCGCCGGGCAAGTGCAGTTCGCTCAGGCCGACAGCACCAACACCAATCTCGCCATCGCCGAAGGGCTTCCCATCACGCAAGTCGCAGCCGTCTTTCAGCAAAATCCTTCCGTGCTCATGTTGCACGCCGAGAACCCCATTTCGTCGTTTGCGGAGCTGGATGGAAAAACCATCATGGCCCGGCCCGAATGGGCGTTTCTTCCGTATTTGAAGAATAAATACGATATCGAGTTCAAACTCATCCCTTTCAACTTTTCGGTCGCCAATTTTATCGCCGACAAGAATTTCATCCAGCAGGGATTCTACATCGCGGAACCGTTCTTCATTGAACAGGGTGGCGGACAAAAACCCAAATTTCTCTACGCGTGGGATTCCGGTTTTGATTCCTACGTCGTGCTGGTCGCGAACTCTCCGTGGGCGAAGGCAAACCCGGAGTCCACCAAAGCGTTCCTCGCCGCCTACATCCGTGGTTGGGATGATTATCTCCACGGAGATCCGACTCCGGCCCACGACTTAATGAAGGAGGAAAACCCCAACAATTCAGATGAATTTTTGGCCTATTCCCGCCAGATGATCATCGACGAAAAACTGGTAACCGGCCGCGGATCCGACGGGGGCGTCGCCAAGATCGGACAATTGGAGCCCGCCCGATTTACGACTCAAATTGAGCAGCTTGAATCTCTCGGCATTCTCAAACCCGCCGGCAAACTGACCGCGGACCGAGTCATGACGACCGACTACCTGGCAGCCGAATAGTCTTCAGCGAAACAGAGAGGTTGCGTTTCACCCGCAATCTGCCTCGGATATCTGGCACATGATACCCCTGCGCTTCATTCTCGTCCTGATCGCCATTACATTGGTAAGTGCCTGCCAGAAGGCTCCCGCCGAAGCGGAAAGCCCACTCCGCGCACTCATCATTGATGGTCAAAACAACCACAACGTTTGGCCAAAATCTACGTTCATGATGAAGTCCTACTTGGAAGAGACGGGGATGTTCACGGTCGACATTCAACGGAGTCACTACACGTGGAAAGCGGACAAATGGATCGCGAAATACCCGCTGGATTCCCAACTGCCCACCGAGGATCTGAAGGACCCGAAGGCTGACCCCAATTTTGCCCCTAACTTCGCGGACTACGATGTCGTTATTTCTAATTTCGGTTTGAAGGCGGCCCCCTTGCCGGCCGCGACTCAGGCAGCGTTGGAAGACTACATGAAGAACGGCGGTGGGCTCGTCGTAGTTCATGCCGCCGACAATTCCTGGCCCGAATGGCAAGCCTACAACGAGATGATCGGCCTTGGCGGTTGGGGCGGACGCAACGAAGAAAGCGGTCCTTACGTCTACTACAATGATGCGGACGAACGCATCGTGGACAACTCACCGGGCAAAGGCGGCGGCCATGGACCTCAACGGGAATTTCAACTCACTACCCGCGACGCCGATCATCCGATCATGAAAGGCCTGCCTCCCGAATGGATGCACACTCAGGACGAGTGCTATGATCGTCTGCGTGGTCCCGCGAAGAATCTGAATATCCTCGCGACCACCTACGCTGATCCGGACCACAAAGGTTCCGGACGACACGAGCCCATGCTCATGACCCTGACCTACGGAGAAGGACGAATTTTCCACAGCACCCTGGGGCACGATGACTACTCCTATGAGTCGGTCGGCTTCATCACCACCTTCCTCCGCGGAGCCGAATGGGTGAGCACCGGCAAAGTCACCATCGACGTCCCTGCCGACTTCCCCACCGCAGAGAAATCCTCCGCCCGCCCCTTCGACGGCCCGTAGCCCCAAATACAAACCTCTCGTTCCCCCGGTCCCCGCTAGCACTTTAACCATATTGGTTAAAGTGTCGGAAATAGGGCCGATTTATTTGGGAAACACGAAGGCCTCGTAGGCAGAAGGAAGGATGGGTTTAGTTTGCGTCGTCAGTCCGGCGCTTGTTTGGTTGCGCCATGACTCGGGCAGGAATTCTGGTCGCAATTGGGGCAGTGTTTTTCTTCGTTGGATTGGTTTATCCCAGATCCGTCCGTCATAGCCGCCACAGCTTTGATGCGATGATTCGTCGGACCATTGAATTAGTCCATTTCAACGGCGAATTTACAGCTTATGGCGAATCCCAACTGGGGCTATATCGCTAAATACGAGTTTAATGACAAAGAGGGGCGACCGAGCAAACGAATCCGCTACGCTAGCGCCGCCCCCTTCACTACAAATGATTCTCTGAATTACCGCCTTTTTGACCCTCGACTCCGTGTATACTCAATCATCCATAATATTTATGGATGGGGTGGGTTTTACAGGGTTAATATAGACCAGAGATCAGATCAAACGATCGACCGAATATTTCTCCAACCTGAGGAATCGTTGGAGTATCGGAGTATCATTTATTACGATTTGACGGGAACCCAAATCATCGGGATCTCAGGCCCAATTCCCGAGTTTCTCGAAGATGCGCTCTAATAGGGTGACTCGATTGAAGGGTTTCGCGGCACCACCCATTTGAATACTCAGCATGAATCTTGGGCGGGAAGGATCATAACTTGGACGATTGCGAATCGTTCACTTCACGCTGCGATCGTGAGCAGTATTACTTTCGAGTTGATGGATAAATCAGGGAAACCACTCGAATCGCCAAGCCGCTCGGCTGGACAGCACGTGATTGGATACGAACTCAAACCCGATCACACGTTTTCCTCGAGTTTCCACATATTTGAGGCATTTGGACAATTGCCCATGGGGAACTACAAAATCCGGCTCAAACTTGAAATGAATTCACTAAGTAAACCGGTGAACCTACCCATCGTAGATCTGAATATTGACGCCACGAGGAATTGGGAATCCGGTCAGAATACCCCGAAAGACTAGATGGTGGCTTTGGCGTTGTCCGCTGTAGAACCGAGTGAGTCAGCACCGGCAAAAAGTCACCATCGACGTCCCCGCCGCAGAGAAATCCTCCACCCTCGCCTTCGACGGCCCGTAGCCCCAAATCCAAACTTCTCGTTCCCTCGGTCCCCACTCGGACTTTAACCATATTGGTTAAAGTCGCCTACAGCACCAACTGAGGTTTTCGCGACAGGTAGGACTAGGGCTGGTTTATTCGGGCAGGGCGAAGGCCACGTAGGCGTCGCCGCTTTTGGTGCCCATTTTACCTCCTCCGGCGGCAATCACTACGTATTGACGTCCATCGACTGAGTATGTCGCAGGGGTGGCATAACCTCCGGCGGGTAATTTATATCGCCACAGTTCGTCTCCGTTAGAGACGTCGAAGACGCGGAACATTTCATCCTTGGTCGAACCGATAAACAATACCCCGCCCGCGGTGACAATCGGACCACCGTAGTTTTCCGTGCCGGTCGGTTCGTTACCCGCCGCGGTTAATTCCGGTAGTTCCCCCAACGTCACTGTCCATCGGTATTCCCCGGTGTTCAAATCAATCGCATTCAAGGTGCCCCAGGGTGGCTCAACCGCAGGGTATCCCTGAGGGTCCAAAAATCGATTGTAGCCGGTGTGAGTATAAGCCGGGGCGGGACGCTCCAACTTGCCGCGATCACTGACATATGTTTCCCAATTCGGCTTGGTCGGAGTTAGGGCAGCATGACCCTCCGGTTCGGCATCTGCTGGCGGTTCTTCCTCGGGCGCGGGGCTCTTACCTTCGGCCAACAACCAGTCCGTCACTGCCGCTCGCTCCCTACCTTTGAGAAATCCCCACGGCGGCATCACGCCCCGACCCTTTTCGATCACTTCCAAGGTTTGGCTCCGCGTCAAACGGCTCGATAGATCGACCAGCGAAGCAATATTGGCGGCGAGGTTACCCGCGCGATCCAGGCCATGGCATCCCACGCAATTCTGCATGTAAACCCGTTCTCCCTCCGAATCCGATTTCCCGGATTCGACCATGGTGAGGATCCAAGCCATTTCGTTGCCATTGACGTAGAGCACTCCGTGGGGATCAACCGCCGCGCCGCCCCATTCACCGCCGCCGTCAAAACCAGGATAAACGATGGTGCCTTGCGTGCTGGGAGGAGCAAAAGGCATGTGCGGCCGTAGCCGCGAATATTGCTCCAGCACGCTACGGTGCGCCTCCGGAGTGCGCTTTGTGATCAGATCAGGCGTAAAAACCTGACGCGAGAAAGGAGCTGGTTTGAGGGGAAGGGGTTGGGTCGGAGCGGTCACTTCACCGGCCAAATCCGAAGATGGCACCGGAACCTCCTCGACGGGAAAAAGGGATTCGCCGGTTTCCCGATCAAAAACGAACGCATGACCCGATTTGGTGATCTGCGCCACCGCGTCAATTTTCCGGCCTTCATGCGTGACGGTGCACAAGGTAGGAGACGCGGGAAGATCCCGGTCCCATACGTCGTGGCGCACAAATTGATAGTGCCACACGCGTTGCCCGGTCCGCGCATCGAGTGCGAGTAGGCTATTCGCGTAAAGGTTGTCTCCCTGCCGATCACCTCCCCAAAAATCAAACGATGCGGAGCCGGTGGGACAAAACACCAGTCCACGGTCTTCGTCGATTGTCATGCCGGACCACACGTTGGCTCCGCCCATATAGGTCCAAGCCTCGGCCGGCCAGGTTTCGTGCCCCGCCTCGCCGGGACGAGGAATCGTATGGAATGTCCATTCGAGGGCACCCGTTCGCACGTTGTAGGCGCGAATGGGACCAGGAGCAGCCGGCGCGGGCCCTTCGCCCACCCGCATGCCCATGATGATCAAATCATCGAAAACCACCCCGGGCGTATTCGCCCGCACCGCCATGCCCGTCGCATTCAGTCCCATCGACTGGGACAAATCCACATATCCCCCCGCGCTAAAGTCAGTGATCAACTCACCCGTATCTGCGTTCACCGCCTGCAACCATTGCCCTGCTCCCATCAAAATGCGGCGATCATCTCCATCCTGCCACCAAGCGAGACCACGATTCACCCCGGTGGGTTCATGCGATTCGTAACGCCACAACTCCTCCCCCGTCACGCCGTTGAGAGCCACCAGACTCAAGCTCGGCGTAGTCGCATAGATGATGCCATCGATCACCAGCGGGTTACATTGGATCTGGGTGTTGCCGCCCCGGGCATCTTCCGATCTCCAGGTCCAGGCCTCTTCCAAATCCCCCGCGTTCGCGGCCGAAATCTGATTCAGGGTGGAGTATTGGGTCGCGGCTTTGTCTCCCAAATACGCCGACCAGTTCACATCAGTGTTAGCGGCATGGGAAACCACTGGTGCCAGCACCGCGGCCAACAAGGGCCAACCAACAAATCTGGGTAAAAGTCGCATCACTCCAGCCGAGCGACTATTCCGGCCCACGCCAAGTCTCAAACGGGCTCATCGTTCACCGGAGGTCACCATTCCGGAATCGACGCACTGAAGCATAATGCGTTGGTTCTAGGCTTCATTCGAAAATGAGATCCTCATCATCTCCTTACCTTGCTGTCAGTTTCACTGTTTTAGTCGCGGCGTGTGCACCGGTCGCAACTCCACCGGCGACGATTCAAGAGACCGCCCAGCCCATCGGGTCGACTTACGTTTCAATCGCGAAGACACCCTCCGAAGCGATCGCAGCCATGGAGATGCACCCCGGCTACACGCCGGGAGGAGTCATCCGCGAAGAGATTCCCGCCAACACCGGACAATGGGGCATAACACAGGACAATACCGGACGGGTTTGGAACAGTGAATGCGGGCAATGAAACCGGACCCGTGCATTTCCAGACCCATCCCCTTTACGGGCACTTCGAATTTGAGGGTGAGCAGATGGGCGATTACAAAACCGTTTGGCCCATCGACAACATTCCCGACACCCAAGGAGGCATCGGCCAACTCCGGGAAGACAACACCCTGAACCATTTTACCGCCACCTGTGGCCTCGATATTTTTCGCGGTGATCGACTTCCGGTAGATATGCGCGGGGATCTTATATTTGCCGAGCCTGTCGGTCGATTAATTCGTCGCACCAAAATCAACGAAGTCGACGGTGTCACTCAACTGAGCAACGCCTATCATCAGGACGAATTCACCCGCTCGACCGATCCCCTCTTCCGTCTGATCAATCACGTGACTGCGCCCGACGGAACCCTCTACATCGTCGATATGTATCGGGGCATCATTCAAGAAGGCGCTTGGACCGGTGAAGGGAGTTACCTGCGCGAACAAATTCTGGCGCATGATTTGGAAAAGGAAATCGGCCTCGGACGAATTTATCGCCTGACCCACGAGGATTTCGAACCCGGTCCGCAACCACGCAGGCTCGACGAAACCCCGGCGCAGTGGGTGGCTCACCTCTCGCATCCCAACGGTTGGTGGCGAGACACCGCCCAAAAACTTCTCGTCCTCGAACAAGATCGTTCTGTCATTCCGGCCCTGCTCAATCTCGCCGCAAACGGAACCACCACCGAGTCTCGACTCCATGCACTCTGGACCCTCGAAGGACTGGGCGTGATGACCGAAAATCTAGTGACCACCGCGCTGCCCGATTCGAATCAAGAAGTCGTTAAAACCGGGATGCGACTGGCCGAGCCTTGCCTCGCCTCCTTGAGCCGGTTGCAGGCTCGTGTAGCCGCGCTACTCCGACATGAAAACCCCCGCGTGATTTTGCAGGCCATGATTTCATTGAAACAAGGCGGGGCACCCGAAGCCGAGGCCCTCTCCGCTGAAATCGCGGAGAAAACGACGTTCACCAGTATCTACACGGCTAACGAACAAGCATGGGCCAGCGACGAAGAGGATCCCTACCTCATGGCGCTTATAGGTTCCGACGGGCTTAAGTCCTTTCGGCGCGGGAAAAAATTCTACGATTCACTGTGCTTCGCCTGCCACGGCAGCGACGGTCGGGGAGCACCGTTTAACGATACGCGGACCATTGCACCGACTCTCGCCGTGTGCTCGGAAACAAACAGGCCGCAATCAATATCCTGCTTCACGGATTGCAGGGTAAAATTGACGGGGTGGACTATGCCGCGCCGATGGTGCCCATGGCATCATACACCGATCCGGAACTTGCCAATGTGTTGACCTACGTGCGCAACAGTTTCGGGAACCGCAGTTCCGTTGTGACGGCGGAAGAAATCGCCGCGGTCCGGTCCCAACGAGCCGATCGCAGTGCGTTCTGGACGATTTCCGAACTGGAGAATACCGAAGCGAGCCTCACGGTGCCATCCAACCCATTCCAGCGCCGCTCCGAATGGATTCTCGACAGCAATTACTCTCCGGAGTTGTTGCCTCTCGCCGTCGATGCTGACCTGGAAACGCTCTACACTACCCGTAGTTTTCCGTTTCCGGATCAATGGATCACGCTCGCGTTACCCGAAACGAGTATGATTCGCAGCCTTACCATGAACGCGGGGGAAACCACCAAAGACTTCCCTCCCTTCTACGCCGTGCAGACATCTTCAGATGGAATGAACTGGAGCGCTCTGGTTACAGAAGGTGCCGGCGAACCGAATCTACGAATTCACTTCGAAACCCCGCTTGAGACACGTTACCTTCGCTTCACGATCACCGATCGAAAAGCTTGGGCGAAGTGGAACATCACTGACCTACAACTGTTCGGCCAGGAGGGCTGATCGGCGCCAAAGCAAAATCCACTCATTCCTCCATGCCTCAACCTTCACCACGCGAACGTTTTTTTGCCACGCTCAATCGTGCCATTGAATCCGGAACTCTCGACAAACTTTCGCTCGGGAAATACCGTGGAAGCGATCCCACCCTCAAAAAACTGATCATTCGTCCAGTGAGGCTTAGGGACGGACCGCACCTCAGTTTTCTTTGGCACCATGCCACCCAAGACATCACCAAAAACATGGAGCCCTCCCTCGCGCTCAAACAGATCGATGAACTCTTGGGTCAAGATTTCCGGGACGGACATTTGTTTACCGAGACGGAACAGGCCCAACTCGAAACCCGCGACGATGGATCGGTTCGAGTAAAAATCAAAACCGGCGATGGACAGGCCAAAAAAACAGTTTCGAATCACAACCGTTCCAAACAACATCATATCGATGCATCGGCGAACTGGCTCCAGGCACTGGGGATCACCAACGAATTGGGGCAACCGCGCGGTCAGACCCCTAAGTTTCGGCAAATTCAAAAATTCGCGGAAATCCTCGAACATTTGCTGCGCGAATCGGACATGGCATCTGCCGCCCCAAGCGAGACTCCCCCCTCCAACCCAATTCGCATCGCTGACATGGGCTGCGGTAAAGGCTACCTCACATTCGCGACTGCCGCGCTGCTGGGAAAATCGGCTGAGGTCGTGGGTATTGAACGACGTCATGGATTAGTGGATACATGTAATGCCTTGGCCAAAGCCCACCAAATCGACCAATTGCAATTTCACGTCGGCTACATTTCCAATACTAAAGAAAAAGCGGGAGAACTCGATGTTTTGATCGCACTTCACGCGTGTGATACCGCCACCGACGACGCGTTGGCCGCTGGCATTGAAGCAGGCGCTTCCCTGTTGGTGGTGGCTCCCTGTTGCCAAAAGGAATTGCGACCTCAGTTAAGGCCATCAGCGGAACTCGCTCTTGCTTTGCGGCATGGAATTTTCCAGGAACGCCAAGCTGAATTTGTGACCGATGCGCTGCGCGCACTTCTGCTTGAGGCGGTCGGGTTCACGACCAAGGTATTCGAATTCGTTTCAACTGAACACACCGCGAAAAATATCATGATTGCGGCCACGAGGCCCAACGGGAAGCAAGTCCAGTCCGATCCCATCGCTTTAAATAAAGCAAAGGCATTTGCCCAATTCTACGGTGTTAAAACACAGGCTTTGGCTACCCACCTCGCCATCGAACTGGAGTAAGAAAAAACCCGCACATGGAAGTCACCTGGGACAATCTTGATTGGGTAGCGTTGAATCGAATTCGGGAGGGGTTTTTAACCGGTGCCGCCGCGGAAGGGCCTTGTTGGAAATCGCTAAATGACTTGGCACACTACGACTTCACTTACGCCGAAAGGATCGGCTGGAAGTGGGATCATGTCCTGCGCGAACTGAAGCAAAGAGGATGGCGACCGGCGCCAGGCACGTTGCTCGACTGGGGTTGTGGATCCGGCGTGGCCCATCGCCGCGTAATCGAGCAATGGTCAGAGGAATTCAACTCACTACAGGTCTTCGATCAGTCCACTCTTGCCGAAACCTTCGCGGTGGAACGCGCGCAAACACTAGATTTCGATCTCTCCGCCCAAAGCTGGGACCGATCGAACCCGATCTCGACGATCGTGATCAGTCATGTACTCAACGAATTGGACGAAGATTCCACCGGGGACCTGATGAACGGAATGCTCCCAGCGGACACCGTGCTGTGGGTGGAGCTGGGAACCTCGGACGTGGCCGGACAAATGGTGCAGTGGCGAGACCGACTGAAGGAGCACTTCAATTTTGTTTACCCCTGCCCTCATCAAGGCGCCTGCGGCATGCTGAAACTGGGGAATGAGCGTCATTGGTGCCATCATTTCGCAGCTCCTCCCGCAGGAGTCTTCGCGGATTCGAATTGGGTTAAGTTTGAGAAACGGGCGGGCATCGACCTGCGCAGTCTGCCTTACGCGGCGCTGGTGATGGATAAAAAATCACGTCCCGCACGCGTCGATTCAAACGCAGGAAACGGGCGGATTATCGGGCGGCCCAAGGTTTCCAAACCCTTCACGCGATTCCTCGGGTGTGACGAAGCGGAAGTGGCCATGAAGGAACTGCCCAAACGCAGCGCACCCAAATTGGCCAAGAAACTGAATCACCCGACAGCGCCTCGCTTTTTAAACTGGCAACAACAGAACGGTAAAATCACAGCCATCGATTCAGGCGGCGATTGAGCTTCTCCGCTCAGTTCGATTTCTGGCCATCCCTCCATAGAGAAATTGTGCCTGCTTCGCTTCCCCGTTCATGCCCTAAGACATGATTTCTCTCAGCGGTATCGAACGTGTTTATCCTCTCAAAGGTGGTCCCTTCTACGCACTGCAAAATATCAATCTGGAAATCGCGGAAGGAGACTTCGTTTCAATCATGGACCCTTCTGGTTCCGGGAAATCAACATTGTTGCACGTGCTGGGGCTGCACGACAACGCGTGGAACGGCTCTTTCGATTTTGCTGGCGTGGCGGTCCATCGTTTGAACCAGAAGCAACGCTTCGCCCTGCAAAAACAGAACATGGGGTTCGTGTTTCAAAGCTACCATTTGCTCGACGATCTGACGGTTTAAGAGAACTTGGAAGTTCCCCTCACCTATCGCGACACTCCCAGATCCGAACGTGCCTCAATCGTGGCCGACATACTGGATCGGTTTAATTTCGTCGGGAAAAAGGATCTCTATCCCAATCAACTGTCCGGCGGGCAGCAGCAATTGATCGGTATCGCCCGCGCGCTGGTGGCAAATCCTCGCGTAATTCTCGCGGACGAGCCGACCGGCAATCTCCACTCCGACCAGGGGCGCGAGATCATGGAAATGTTCAAAAAACTGAATCAAGATGAGGGCGTAACCATCGTTCAGGTGACCCACTCCAACGAGAACGCCGCTTTCGGATCTCGGATCGTGCGATTGGCAGACGGCCAACGGACCGAATAAGTCCCGGTCGACCGTAGATCGCTACGGAGGGCCATCATCCGACCCAGTGAATCGTCCCATTATTGGGACGGAAAATTCCCGCGGTTGGTTTTCCACGGTGTTTTCTATATATTTCTAATTTCTCATTAATCTACCCAGTAACATGTTACGATTCTACACTCTGCTTGGCACAAACACTGCAATGGTGAATCCACACTTACAACTCCATAGGCTTCTCTCGCATTTTAATTTCCTCCGCCGCACTCGCCGCGACATGCCTCATTTCCCCCGTATTCGCCCAGCAAGGGGTGTTGAAAGCCAATGTGCTTTCGCTCCCGGAGGCGATTCGAGAGGCTCTGTCGCACAACTACCAGACCAAAGCCGCCGCACTCGGCACCGGAATATCCGAGGCTGATCTTGACGCAGAATGGAGACTGTTTCACCCGGGGTTCCAAGCCTCTCTGACTTCCTCCGAAGATGGATCGCCGGTTTCGGCCGACCCGGTTTCCGGGGATCGCCCCCCCCGCCTCAGTGGTGGAGACGGATTCCTACAGTCTCGGCGTCGGCGGTCGTAGTCCGATCGGCACAACTTATTCGATCAGTGGTTTTTCTCAAAACCGGCGCGGCACCTTCAACAATTTTTCAGACAACTATTACAGCTTTGGCGGTCTCGAAGTGACTCAGCCCTTGCTCAAGGACTTTGGACTACACGCCAATTTAGCGGGCGTTCGGCTCGCTGCCGCCGGCCACGACAGCGCCCGATGGCAATACCGTGCTTCAGTGATGAACAACGTGACGTTAGTCATCAACGCTTTCCTTGAGCTGGACTTCGCCAACAAGCGTCTGGCCACGGCCGAGAAATCGCGCGGTCTCGCTCAAAGCTTGTTAGACGAAAACATCAAACGCGCCAGAGCAGGCGACCTTTCCGAAGCCGACGTAATCTCCGCCCGTTCGCGAGTAGCTGGACGCGAGGAGGCAATTCTACTCTCGCGCCGCGGAGTTCGAGTAGGGGAAAACGCGCTCAAACAGCTTATCTCCGAGGACACCACCGCCGCGCTACTCAGTCGTGAGGTCATCATCGCCGAACCCCCACTCTTCCCTTCCCACACGCCCGACCCTGCGGCAGAGATCGGAGCTGCCCTTGAACGGCGCCCGGACTACCAGCAGGCGCTGATCGACGTTTCTCGGACCGACATCACTCGTCGTTACCGCAAAAACCAACTTCTTCCCCGGCTAGATTTGGTAGGATCCATCGGCTACAACGGCTTGGACGCGCGTTTCGGCACCAGTTGGGATTTAGTCAGCGATCGTGACAATCGCTCCTTCAGTTTGGGTGCCGTCGTCTCGATTCCTCTGACTTTCGCCACGGAGCGAGGTCGATATCGGTCCGCCCGACTCGCTCAACAACAAGCGGAGATGGCGTTAGCCGGAGTGGAGCAAAATATCGTGGTCGATATCGGCAACGCCGCGACTCAGATCGAGACGGCAAAACTCCGCGTGGCAGCGACACAGGAATCCTACAAACTCGCCGAGCAAAATCTTGATGCCGAGCTGAAGAAGCTGCGCGCGGGCACCGGCGACACCTTCTTCGTGCTCACCCAGCAGGAAGTCCTGGCCAATACCCAAATCTTCGTAGATCGAGCCCGGACGGACCTGCAATTGGCACTGGCGGAATATGACCGCCAAATGGGAATCACACTGGATCGCCACGGGATCACCATTGATGGTGACTCCGAGTCGATTTACTGAATCCGCAGCCTCTACGTGGCAACGGAGAGATTTTGGGCTTTTATTTTCGGAAATTCTGCGTCATCCCTCCGACTATGGGACAACAATCCAACAAGATTCAGAAGCGCAAACGCCGCGAGGCCTACTTGAAGCGGAAAAAAGTAGCCGCTAAGGTCAAAAAGTAGCCTACTGCACATCAGCGCATAAATATTTCAAAACCGCTCCCGCTTTCGGAGCGGTTTTTTTGCCAGTGGGTAATCGGAACGATCAGTCAGTTTTCCTGTCCAAATTTCGAGAAAGAATCCGACACCTCAAGTGTAAACGTCCGTTTTGGCGCGTGGTAGGCAAGGAGAGAGGATGGGGTTAATTTGGTGGAATGGCAAAGATCGAAGCGGAACGGATATATGTGTATGGTGGCGTGGTGGATTTGCGCAAGGGGCCCGACGGACTGCGTGCCTTGGTGGGCGAGCCGCAGCCGGATGCGTTCTCCGTATTTTCGAATCGCACCCGCGCACTCCTGAAGTTCCTCAGGGTGGATGAAACGGGGGTGTGGTGTGGCACGCGGCGGTTACATCATCGCGGTTTCGTATGGCCGGGGAGTGCGAGCGGGCGGGATCGTCTTACCGGTGCGCAGCTCGCGTGGTTGATCGCGTGGCGAACAGGTTAGCGAGGCGCAGTTAAATCTGGCGCTAAGCGAGTTGGAGAATGAAGCCTTTGCCCAACGCGAAGCGATCAAAGAGGTCATGGGCTACACCCGCCAGCGAGCCCGGCCCGAGGCACCGGCGGCCAAGCTGCCCGAAGAACTTGAGAGGAGCACCGAGGAGATCATCCCCGAGGAGGTGCAGGCCGAGCCCGAGGCGTTTGAGCGCATCGGCGAAGAGGTGACCGAGGAACTCGATGTGTTGCCGATGACGGTGATCCGGCGTCGCATCGTGCGCGCGAAGTTTAAGCGCAAGGCGCACACCGAGACGGTGATCCTGACTGCGGCGTTGCCGCATCGGGTGGTGCCGGGCGGGTTGCCTGCTGCGGGTCTCATCGCGTTTTTACGGGTGGCGAAGTATGTCGAGCACCTGCCCCCTTTACCGCTTGGAAAAGGCCTTCGCTGAACGCTTTGGCGTAAGGCTAAAGCGACCGCGCATGTGCGGACGGGATCGGCTACGCCATCGAAAACGGGCTGTTCATCGGCCACCCCAGTGCGCGGAAACGTGCGGCCATGATCGACACCATCCTGGAATGCTGCCGACGCCACAAAGTCGAACCGCTCTCCTACCTCAACGACATGCTGCGCCTCCTGCCGGGCATGACCAATCATGAGGTTGCCAAGGCCAAATTGAGCCCCCGTGATTGGACCCCGAGTCCCAAGGCTTGATCGTCAAGCCATCTCCCACACGCGCTAGAACGGACGCTTACGTCTAAATGAGGCGTAGGCGTTCTGCCACGGCCCAAACCAAGTGGGCAGATCCCGCCATGGTGAGCCCGTGCGAGCAATCCACAGCACCGCTTCAATACGGCGTCGCAGGTTGCGACACTTGCGTCCACGTCGATGAGGGCCAGTCAGACTGAGCTGATGAGCGTTAATTTTTTTAGCTCGGCCCAGCGGTGATCACCCAGCACGAGTCTTACGTTCCGATTCACAAAGTGACGTGATCTTAAAACGATTCCAATGTCAATATATGTATCCTTTTAATAAATACTTTTTACCCCGATTTATTTGTTAAACACACCCTAAGGTAACTAAACCTCAAAATTTCAGAGTCCGCTCAAAATGAGCGGGCTCTTTTTTTTGTCCGTATTTTGCGAAGCTTCTCCCTTGGAGGCGTGTTCCTGAGTGCCTAGAAGTTTTCCCTGTGCGAAGTTTCCCAGTCAAAATCTGTTGCCTAATCCTGTCTGGGTTGGGAACGCACCTCCTTGCGCAAGATGTGATTACATCCAGCGGAGAACAACTGGCCGCAACTCACTGTGTAGCCTGTCACAAACTTCCTGCCCCATCAGAACTCACCCATGAAAGTTGGGAATTCTGTCTCATCTACATGGGCTATTTTCTGGGGATCGACCAGAAGACTGATCGGAATTCACTGAGCGCAGACGAACACGACATCCTCGCCGCCCGAAAAGAATTCATCACCACCGCCGGACTGTGGCCTTCTTCCCCCCTCATTTCAGACTCCGATTGGGAAGAGCTTCGCCGTTACTACCTCAATGATGCTCCCAGCAACCCCCTCCCACAGATCGAACATCCCTCTCCCCTCACTGAACTTCCTCTGTTCCACTCCAATCCCACCCGATATGATCAACGCCAAGCGCTGTCTTCTCTAGTCCTAATCGGCGAAGATCGGCGCCAACTGCTGATTCACGACGGGTTAACTGAACAACTCACCATTCTAGACCGCGATGGCGACCTTGTCGGTCAACACCCCGCTCCCGGAATTGTTCTGGTGGAGGGAGAGTTCGAAGAGAACGAAGTCTACCTGCTCAGTATCGGTGATCTTTTTGCCTCCCGCATCGGCGAAGGCTTCGGCGAACTCCAGCGCGCACGCGTTGTCGGCGGACTTTTCTACGGACTCGAGGTCCTGCTCACCGACCAACACCGTCCGTCGGATTTTGTGCGGGGTGATTTAAACGCCGATGGAGTTCCGGACGTCCTGCTGAGTAACTTTGGTGACTACACCGGAAATCTGTCGCTGTATCTCGGAGAACCTAGGGTGTGTTTAACAAATAAATTGGAAGCAAAAAGTATCCATTAATAGGATACTTTTCATTGACTTCGTGGCTCCAGAATGACTTCATCACATTGTGAAACAACGAGTAAGACTCGTCCTGCGTGATCACCACTGGGGCGAGCTAAAAAAATTAACGGCCATCGTCTCAGTCTGAGTGGCCCACATCGTCGTGGACGCAAATGCACCAACCTGCGCCGTCGGGTTGAAGCCGTGCTCTGGATCGCGCGTGCCGGGTGCCCGTGGCGCGATCTGCCTACTTGGTTTGGTCCCTGGCAAAACGCCTATGCCTCGTTCCGGCGCTGGTCTCAGAACGGTCTCTGGGATTATGTGCTCGCTTACCTCGGTTCTCTCCAAGGCGATCACGCGTATCTCATGATTGATAGCACCAGTTCGCGGGTCCATCAGCACGCGGCCGGACCCGGTGGTGGACAGCAAGCCCAAGCCATGGGGCGCTCCAAAGCGGGCCTCTCCACCAAGGCCCACTTTGCCTGTGACGCCTTGGGCTACCCTCTGGGCTTTATCCTCACGGGTGCCAATGTAGCCGACTGCGATCAGTGTAAACCCCTCTTGGAATCTTATCTGCGGCCAGGGGCTGCGGCGATCATGGACAAGGGCTATGACAGCGATGCCATCAGAGCAGGTGTGAAACAACGAGGCGGCAACGCCGTCATAGCCGTGCACCCCAACAGGTCCCAAAAACCCGAGTTTGACGAGCACATCTACTGTGATCGTCACCGCATCGAGAACCTCTTCGCAAAACTCAAGCACTACCGCCGGATCGCTACGCGCTATGAAAAACTACATCGAACCTTTGCCAGCATGCTCGCTTTAGTATGTATCATCATATGGATTAAGCACTAACATACCAATTGTTAAACACACCCTAGCGGGCGGTCTTTCGCGCAAGAGCCTATTCGGCTACTTGAGGTTCCGGGAATCGTGCAAAGCCAGATTCATGATTTCAACGGTGACGAACGACCTGATATCGCGGTATTGACCAGTCACGCCCGTGAAGGGCTCAGCATTTTGGTAAACCAAGGCGATGCCAAATTTGAATCTCATCAAATCACCTCGCAACCGGCCAGTTTCGGTTACACGGGTCTAGAACTCAGAGATTTCAATAACGATGGGCTCGTCGACATTCTCACCCTCAATGGCGACAATGGAGATTCAGATCCCTACAATACGCTGAAATCCCACCAAGGCATTCGGATACTGCTGAATCGAGGTGAACTCAAATTTGAGGAAGTTTATTTTTACCCGATGCATGGTGTCTTTGGCGCGGAAGTGGAGGACTTCGACAGCGATGGAGATTTGGACATCGCCGCCATCGCCTTCCATCCGGATTTCGCGGCCGATCCTCCACGTAATTTCATCTATCTGGAACAGACATCCCCCTTGGAATTTTTACCACGAACCCATCCCGATACTTTCAACGGACGGTGGATGACCATCGATAGCGGAGATCTCGACGGAGATGGAGACAAAGACCTCGTGTTGGGAGCCAGCTACTCTCCCGTTGGTCTCAGATTCAAACATCCCGATCTATTGGAGAAGATGATGAGCGAAGGCCCGCCACTTTTATTGCTGGAAAATCAATTCCTGTCGCCAGGGTCGAATCCGAACTGATTCGATTACAACTGGAGCATCAAATTGAGATGCTGCTTCCTCTTCAATGATACCCCTGTAATCCCAACAAAATGAAAATCTACTTCATGGGCATCTGTGGAACCGCGATGGGCAATGCCGCCCTGCTCGCCCGCTCGGCCGGTCACGAAGTATACGGTTCGGATCGGGGAGTGTATCCACCCATGAGCGATGTATTGGCCGAAGCGGGCATCGAAGTATCCGAAGGCTATAGCTGCAATCGACTTCAGGAGCTAGCCCCCGACCTTGTGGTTATCGGAAACGCTATGAGCCGCGGCCACGAGGAGGTGGAATGGTTACTGGAAACCCGCGTATTCCCATTTACCTCACTGCCCGCCTTGTTGGCTGAAACCGTGCTTTCCTCGCGCAAGAATATCGTCATTGCGGGGACGCACGGCAAAACGACCACCACCGCGCTGACCGCTTTTCTTCTGCGGGCCAATGATCTGGATCCAGGGTTCCTCATCGGCGGTGTGCCACTGGATCCTCCCATCGGGCAGCATCTCGGCGCGCCGGATGCGCCATTTGTGATGGAGGGCGATGAGTATGACAGCGCCTTCTTCGACAAGCGATCGAAGTTCATCCACTACTCACCGCACATTGCGGTCATAAACAACCTCGAGTTCGATCACGCTGATATCTTTCGGGATCTCGAGGACGTTCAACGAACATTTCGGCATCTGACCCGGATCGTGCCGCACAACGGCTTCATCCTACTAAACGGCGACGACCCCAATCTCGCGGAGTTTACCGATTGCCCGTGGACTCAAGTTCTCCGGGTAGGCACCGACCCCGCAAATGACCTGCGCATCACGGATTTTTCCGAATCCGCCGAAGGAACCCAATTCACGCTAACTTGGCGAGGGGCCGAATGGATCAAAATGCGGTGGATTCAGCCGGGCCTGTTTAACGCACGCAATGCCGCCATGGCCGCGTTGGCGGCAGGTCTGGCGATGAACCCCGGAGATCCAACGCGACTAGCTCTGGACCAGCTTCCGCAATTCCGAGGGGTAAAACGTCGTCAGGAGATAAAACTGGATCAAGCCGAGCTCACGGTATTTGAAGATTTTGGACATCATCCAACCGCTTTGGCCGCGACTTTGGGTTCCTTGCGTAATCGCTACCCTGACTCGATCCTTATCGCGATTTTCGAGCCCCGCAGTAACTCAGCGCGTACACGGGTCCATCAGGAGGGATTTATTTCGGCACTAGCTCGGGCAGATCAAGCATATCTCGGAGCCGTTGCAAGACCGCAACCACTAATTGAAGAACAACGATTTGATAGTGAATCTGTTATTGCCGCCCTTACGGCTAAAGGAACAAGAGCCGAAACCGCCCCGAGCAATCAGGAGCTTTTGACCCAGATCCTCAATCGACCCGCAGGTTCAGAACACGAGGTCGCGGTGTTTTTCACCAATGGCTCCTTTGACGGTATCATCGATCAGTTTGTGTCAGCGGTCAGAACGTGACGGCGAGTAACCTGTCAGGGTCCTATTGTCGACCCGGAGAAATTTGAGGTATTTGGCAACATTCCTCTAAATTCGCTAACGTTGCCTTTGTCGGGGCATCGTGTTTCCGATTTTGCAGCTCACTCGAACTTTGAACCCGTTCTCTAGAAATCCGATCACCAGCCCCGGCGTTTTCGGCACCGCTTTGGTCGCCGTCTGCTTTTCGATGTCTTCGGTGAATGCCGCCTTAGAAGAAGTGGCGGATGCTACGGGGATCAACTACGTCCATTCGACCTCCGAAGAGCGCACCCCAGACGAAGCCGGGGCGTGTGCCGTGGATCTCAATCGGGATGGCTGGACGGATCTCCTCTTCGCCCGGTTTGGTGATTCCATTCTTGCCCTCATCAACAACGGAGACGGCACGTTTCGACAGGCGACTTCGGAACTCGGTCTGACGACCTACCGTGATATCGCGGCAATCGCAGCGGCGATTTGGACTATGATGGAGATGCAGATATCATTCTTGGTCCGTCCGATGGCCCGCGCTATTTCCTCTTAATACAATCAGGGTAACGGTTCGTTCAGCGAAGAGGCGGTGAGCCGTGGTGCCGATCTTTCGGTTTCACTCAACAAACACCACGCGCGCACGATCAGTCTGGTTGATTATGATTATGATCGAGATGGTTTCTTGACCTCTACCTCCCCAACGAAGGGATACCGTCGAGTAGCGAAAATCATCTGCATTCAGCACTATTGCGAAATAAAGGGGCGACCAGTCCCGCTTTCTTCCTGCAGCAGTCGCCAGCGAGTCTATCCACGTCGGCTTCAGGCCGAAGCCATCAGTCACGCTGCTTTCACCGTGCTCACGGCGCGCTATGCGGATAGTCCGGGCGAGGAGCGTTCCCAGTTTGGGTTTCGTTGGCTCATGCAACAACTCGGCTTCAACCCCGACAATACTTCCAACGCGGGTGAATCTCCCGCGGCCATTGGCAACCGCATCGGTGCCGCCGTGCTAGCTGCCGGATTGCTCGACGGTTCAAATGAGGCCAACGTCTACGCCGACACCTCCGGCTACATCGCCAGCAACAATCCGTTGCGGATCGATTTCCCTGGCATGGTCATGCTGGCGCCCAACAAGTGGCAACCCCTCGCCTTCGATGTGCTCATCGCTCAAAATGGCATTCCGCTGGAGGAAACCACGCAGACATTCCTCGGAGTTAATTGGCGGGCAGTCACCCCATTCGCGCTGAACAAACCAACCTCCACTTCGATCGCGCTCGATCCAGGGCCTCCGCCTCAACTCGTCGCAAATCTGATCGAGTTGATCACTTCCGAATCATCCGCCGCCGGTCAATGTCACGCCCATCTCGTCGACCACGTCGGCAAGATCGCCCTCCGTGCGTGGTCCGGTGAACCGGGCGATATCCACAACGACGTCGGCGGCGTCGATTGGATCCTCGCCGCCAATTGGTTGCCCTACCAGAAGAGCACCTTCGTTTCCCCCGCGCTTTGCCGAAGGCAGTGCCGACGCTTCGCTTCTACGGGTTCTGGAGCCCGGTGCCTACACCGTCATCTTAGAGAGCGCGACCCAGGCTACCGGCATCGCGCTCGTAGAAGTTTATTTGGTGCCGTAAGTCAGACTTTGCGGCGCTTCATGAAGCCCGCCAATCCGAACACGGCGAGTAGCAGCAGACCGACTAATCCTATCTGCCCCGGCATGCCCTTGCTGTTCAAGGCCCAGACACTGGCGAGCGTGGCCAGTGTTGTGGCAAAGGTCATCAAGCCATTCCACAACCAACGCGCACCGCCCTTCGGTTGATGTTCTCCCAATGCCCCCCTTGCTGTTCATCAAGAGCAGGAAGGTGAAGTAAGCAATCGGACCAAGCGTCACCGCCGTCACTGAAGCCGGAATGGCCAGCGCCGCTCGCGACGCTCCTGTCCAGATCACCGGGGCAAAGATACCCAAAATCAGCGGCATACTGGCTCCGATCAGGAATACTTTTCGGTCGTTGAATTTTCGCAAGAGTGCGCCGAGGGCTGCCGCATTCATCAGTCCCATCATAATGATGGTTGAAACCGCCATGGCAAAGACGCCCACGCCGAAGATCAGGTTGGCACCCGTTTTACCGAGAAGGGGTTGCAGGGTGCGGGCCAATTGGCCCGCATCACGCGAAGCAAGCATGGCCGCAAGGCGTTTATCGCTCTCGGGCAGCGCTGCTCTTACCATGGCCTTGGCTTCAGAAGAGTCGGCAGCGGCAAAGGCCGGAGAACTTTGAATCTCCAGGAACTTATCCGCCGACGCATTGTAGGAACCAGCCATGTTGGCGATGATGGTGCCATCCTTGGCGATCACATCGTCGGTCCGGTTGTAGAATTGATTTCCCGCCGCGATGACCAAACAGGTGGTGGCGACTACAAAAGGGATGAACAATCCGAGCGAGAGGTCGAAGATTGCCAAACCGCGATGACGACGAGTCCAACCGCGACGCAGGAGCGTGAACGGGAGCAAAAAGGTCATGTTGATACCAACCGCAGCACCGGCGGCAGCCAGCATGCGATCGCGCTGTTGATCAGCGATGATTCCACGCCAAATGTCCTCATTGGCTCCCGTCGCCGCAGCGGCGGCGGCCAACGGTGCGGTGGGCTCGGTGAATTGAGAAAGTGAAGGCACAAAACCCACCAAAACGCTGCCAATGTGCAGTTGGCCACTGCCGATAATCATCACCGCCACGGCGAGAAATGAAACGACAACCACGCCCACGAGAATTTTAAGCACGAGCTCGAAGGTACGCACCCCGCTGCCGCCCGACTCGTATTGGCGCACCACGATAAAACCGACAATCGCGAGAATCACCCCGATAACCCACGGAGCGACCGTGCTATCGTGCAGGCCCGGAATAAGATTCTGCACCACCGTCGAAGTCGCCAACGCAAACTGTGGCACGCCAAAAACGAGATTCGCGACGATCGTGCCCAGAGATCCAAGCGATCGCCAAAACCGGACTGACGTGTTGGCTGATCGTATCGACCGGCTGACGTTCGGTGGAAAGGGTCACATACCCGATCGCTCCCAACAAAATAATGCCACAAATCACCGCCAGGGGCTGAAGCCACAACAGATGCGGTCCGGCCAATACTCCGAGAAAAAGCGCACCAGCTAAGCTGCCGCCACCGAGGGTGACCGCACCTTGCAACCAACCGGGACCCGAAAGCTTGGAGAATATTGCGAAGCGGCGCATCGTGCCGCAGGTTTGTGCCTCTTCGAGTAGGGCATCTTCCGAATTCAAGTTGAGGTCTTCAGACATAAGTTTTACCAAGGGGTTAGCAGTCGAAACCCTGACCATTGCAAACCGATACGCTACGGCAAGCCTAGCCGCATCCATTAATATTGAACCGTTGCTCTCAAGCAACTCAACCCAGGGTCACCGGATCGACGTCGAGGACCTGAATCACGTCATCCGGCCAGACGAACTCACGCCGCATCTTATTCAGATCACCGATCACCCGGGTAACTCCATTGGTGAAATACCAAACCTGAAACCGATAATGGTCCTTAATTTTTTCGATCGGTGACGGCGACGGCCCGCGCACTTCGATTTTGTCGCCAAACTCCGATTCGATCTGGCGCGCCCACTGTTCGGCGAAAAATGCCAATTTTTCGGGATTCGGTCCACGAAACTGATGATGGATGAGGTGGCGGTACGGCGGATAACGGAAATCCTTTCGGGACTTCAACTCAGCCTCGGCAAATCCATCAAAGTCGGCCTGACGCGAAAACTGAATCGCTTCCGCCTGTGGGGTGAACGTCTGGACGACGACCACGCCGGCCCGATCACCGCGGCCTGCCCGGCCCGCAACCTGAACCAATAGTTGAAAAGTTCTTTCGTGCGCCCGGAAATCCGGCATGTGCATCGAGAGGTCCGCGTCTACCAGACCCACCAAGGTTACATTCGGAAAATCGAGTCCCTTGCCGATCATCTGCGTCCCGACCAATACGTCGATCTTGCCCGCGCGAAACTCGCCCAGCACCTGCCGGAATCGGTTCTTCTTGGACATCGTATCGGCATCCATCCGTTCGATCCGTGCCCGGGGCATGATCCGGCGCACCGCTTCCTCGACCCGCTGGGTTCCCGAGCCCTTCCATCGAATATCGGGCGCCTCACATTCTGGACAGCGCACGGGCGCACTGCGTTCGTGTCCGCACAAGTGACACCGCAACGATTCGTCCGACCGGTGGTAGGTCATGGTGATACTGCAGTGCGGGCACTCTTCCACATGTCCGCAACTCCGGCACATCATGGAAGACGAATACCCCCGCCGGTTGAGGAAAAGAATGGTCTGTTCACGCTTTTCGAACCGATCCCGCATCTCACTGACCAATTTTTGAGACAACGTGGTCAGGCCGCGGGAACGCATGATCTCCACCCGCATATCCACCACATCAATGAAAGGGAGCTGACGGTCGTCGATGCGTTGGCGCATGTGCAAATGACCGTATCGCCCAGCCTGAGCATTGGCGTAGGTCTCAAGCGAGGGCGTAGCAGATCCGAGCAGACAATGGGCTCCGTTCAACTTGGCCCGCATGACGGCGACATCCCGACCATGGTAGCGCGGGGTTTCATCCTGTTTGTAGGCGGGTTCATGCTCCTCATCGACCACCACCAAACGGAGATTGTGAACCGGCGCGAAGATCGCGGAGCGGGCCCCCACCACGATCCGCGCCTCGCTGGTGGCGAGTCCGTGCCATCCATCCATCCGTTCGCCTTCACTCAGATGGCTGTGCCACACCACGGCCGCATTCCCGGGGGCAATGGCTTCCAACCGGCTCCGTAACCGCGCGACGGTTTGGGGAGTCAATGCCACCTCGGGCACCAGAAAAACCACGCCGCCCCCGCCATCCAACGCTTCCTGAATAGCGCGCAAATATACCTCCGTTTTACCAGATCCGGTGACACCTTGCAGCAGAGTCACGCCAAACTCCTTTTTATCGATTTCTGTTTTGACCCCGTCGAATGCCGCCTGCTGTTCCTCGTTGAGGATATGAGGCAACGCCGCCACCAGTTCGCCACTGGCGAAGTCATCCGCATAAGCCACGCGTTTCACCCGCTGGCTAATTTCGCGCAGCGCACCCCGCTTGACCAATCCATTGACTGAGGAGGCCCCTACCCCGAGCCGACGCATGACCAAGGGTTTGGCCGCCGGTTTGAATTGGCTAGCGACAAATTGGTAGAGCTTCGCTTGCTGAGGTGCTCGTTTGCTCAGTTTCGCGAGTTCCTCCTCCGAAAGCTTGGTATCCACTTCCAAGAGCTTCTCCTGCCTAAGGGAAGCCGCCCGGCGCACCGCTCCCGGCAACATCGTCTCAATGATTCCGTCGAGTGGAGCCGCATAGTAAACCGCCATCCACTTCGCCAGCGCAAGCAGATCGGGTGGCAAGGCCGGAAAATCGTAAACGACTTCGGCAATCTGCTTGAGCCGATCGACCGGAAAATCATCCGGCGCTCCCTCGACTGCCACGATTCCCAAGATGAAGCGACGGCCTATGGGAATACGCACCAAGGAGCCCGCTTGCACCGTATCCGTCATCAAAGACGGCACTTTATAATGCAGCAGTTTATCAAAGCCCGCTAGTGGATGCACCCCGACAATTTTCAAGCCAACTGTTGTGATCTCCAGATCGTCGGGGGGCAAGCGTCGGGACGAACGGTTGACAGCATCCGCCCTGACCTACGAAATTTACTTCGTGAGTAACGACGCAGCGCACGAAAAATTTAAATCCTACATCGGAGCCAAAGGGCTGCGCGTCACCAATCAACGCCTGGCTATCTTTGAGGCCGCGTTTTCCCAGTCGGAACACTACACGGCGGAAGAGTTGCTTGATCTCGCAAGAGCGATTGATGACTCCGTCTCCCGCGCCACCGTTTACCGCACCCTGCCCATCATGGTGGAGAGTGCCCTCCTCCGCGAAGTCGATATCGGGAAAAATCTCAAATACTACCTGCCCAATACCGAGGGAGGAACCGAGGTTGCCCAAGTCATCTGCTTGGACTGTGACCATATTTTCGAAATCGAGGCCCCGTTCATGGAATGGTATGGCAATTCTGTCGCCTCGAAAGTCAACCAGCGCGCCGTTTCCCAACGCCTGCAGGTTTCCTCCCGCTGCAACAAATTGCGGGAAGGTGGCGTTTGTGAGCGGCGGCCCGCCTGATCCTTTCCGTCATGGCCCGTAAGGAAGATCCCGAATGGGAAATCGGATTCTTTGAATCCATCCTCAAGCGCGACCCTCGTTTCGTCGACGTGGTGGCGATTCTCAGTGGTCTCTACACCAAGACCGGGCGAATCGCAGCCGGCCTGAAGATGGACCGCCGGATGGTGCGCCTTTGTCCGGAGGATGCCACCGCGCACTACAATCTGGCCTGCTCCCTCGTGCTGAGTGACCGGCGACGGGACGCCCTCAAGACCCTCAAACAAGCCATCGATCTCGGTTACGCCGACTACGATTGGATGGAGAACGATCCCGATCTGACCAAACTCCATACGTATCCGGAATTTCGTGACATGATCGAGACGTTGAAAAATAACTGATTCACCGCCTGAACCTTTTTGCCCATGCCAGCCGTGCTCGACTACGAACCCATGATTGTTGCGCCTCGCGCGACACCTCCCGCTCTGACGCCGATTCAGGAAGAAATCCTCGCCCTCAAGCGGGAGCGCAACGCGGTGATTTTGGCGCACAACTACCAGATCGAATCGATCCAACAGGTAGCAGATTATGTCGGCGACTCCCTAGGGCTGTCCTATCAGGCGCAGACAGCGGAGGCGAACGTAATTCTCTTTTGCGGAGTCCACTTCATGGCCGAAACGGCTAAGATCGTAAATCCGCAACGCACCGTGCTCCTACCCGATATGAACGCGGGTTGCTCGCTATCAGACTCCTGCCCGGCCGACCGGCTCGCGACCTACAAAGCGGCCCATCCTGAAGTCTACGTGGTCGCCTACATCAATTGTTCCGCGGGAGTGAAGGCTCTCAGCGACGTCATCTGCACCAGCGGAAACGCCAGGAAGATTGTCGACCAGGTTCCGGCCGATCGGGATATCCTGTTCGTGCCCGATCAGAATCTCGGCCAATGGGTAAGTCAGCAAACGGGGCGCGAAATGCAACTTTGGCCCGGCAGTTGTTACGCCCACGTGCTGTTCACCACGGAGGCCATTGAAAAGATCCGGCTGCAATTCCCCGACGCTCCCGTTGTCGCTCATCCCGAGTGCGTGCAGGCGGTCCGCGATATCGCGGACGAAGTCTGCTCAACCGAACTCATGGTAAAATTCGCCAAGGAAAGCCCATCCGATCACATCATTGTCGTAACGGAAAGTGGCATGCTCCATCGCCTCCGCAAAGACGTGCCCGAGAAAACCTTTATCGCCGGGCCGACCAACACCTGTGCCTGCAACGATTGCCGTTTCATGAAGATGAACACGATCGAGAAAGTGCGCGACGCGCTGAAGACATTGTCTCCCGCCATCGAGATGGCCGAGTCCGTGCGCCGGGCGGCGCTCGCTCCCATCCAGCGCATGCTCGACTGGAGCAAAGCCTGAGTTACGCAAGGGACGACTCCAATCGCCGACCCTAGCGACGCAGTCCGAAGAGCAATTGCAAATTGGTTTGCAGATCTGAATCGGGCACCTGCTTGCCCCCTAGCGTGCGCACCAGATCCTTACACCGCACCGATCGGAGAGCTTCGTCATCGGTGGCGATGATACGCACCTCATATTTTCCGTATCCTTCCACCGCGTCGGCCAACAGCGGCCGCCAATCGATGGGGACTCCAAATTCATCGAAATCTACATCCCATCCGGCCAGTCCGAACAAGGGCATGGGCTCGGATCGAAGGGCGGAATAGCGGCGGATAAAATTGGGACTCGTGCGGGTGGCGACCCGAACGGTCACAGTGGGGGTTTTCTGCTGCCAAAATTCAAGAAACGTATCCATTTTCCCATCGCGGAACGCATCGTAGAAAGCTTTGGGGTCCACACCGACCAGATTCATGCCGTTCCAAATGCCGTGATCGTTCTTACTCCCGAATTTTTTCCAGTTATACCACGACTGAAACTTATCCGTGAGGCGCAGACCTATCTCGAAGTGTAAATGAGCCCGTGACTTCGGTAGCGGACTGCTGCCGGCGCTTCGTCCCATCACCCCAATAACCTGCCCCATCTGCACGCGGGCACCCTTTTTGATTCCGGGAGCGATCGAAGCGAGATGGGCGTAAAGCGTGCTCACGGGCAGCGCGGCATCCACGTGCTCGATCACGATGTAACGACCATAACTGCTCTTTTCCGGGTGATTGCTGACGTGCCGCACAACTCCCGCCAGGATGGAGAATATTTCGTCCGTGGGTTCGCCTTGGCCATCGCGCTCGATCGGCTTCAGATCCAGCGCTTCATGGAATTGGTTGCCACCTGTGCGCACACCTCCAAAGAGCCCGGACTCCACCCGTCCCGAAACTGTCGGTTGAATATAATCCTCCACGGGCCGCCCCTCCGCATAAGCCGTATTCGCCGTGGGCCAAGCCAAGCGCAGTCGCTCCGCCGGGGCCGTGCCAGCGAACAAGGACACCACCGAGGCACTGACTATGACTCTCAAGCCGATACGCATATATTGACCACTCAAAACAAACGCCGACGATTCCACAACCCCAGTCCGCTATCGTTGAGCAACGTGATGCTTGCCCTGAGGCATCCAGATCCCATTCACCGTAACCCTGCACATCTGCTTTCACCCATGAGTTCCGACCCCAAAGCCATTCCCCACCCCACCGTTTGGGTGCCCTCCCTATATTTCACCATGGGCATCCCCTTCTCCATCGTGATCTGGGTGGCGGGGACGATGTTCAAAGATCTGGGGCACTCGGATGGCCAGATCACAGTGGCAACGGCCTCAATCGGCATCATGTGGTCGCTCAAGCCCCTCTGGGCCGCGTTTCTGGACATGTATCGCACCAAGCGATTTTGGGTGTGGTCGGGTTATCCAAACTGGTCCACCTAAACAGTTAGTCTGGATGGATTGATGTAGTGGTTGAGGGTGTAGAGTAAGTCAAGGGATGGGCGGAAGGAGGCCGCATTCATCGGCGTGCAAGGGGTGTTTTGGAATGTTGGTAGGCTTTTCGCTGTAGCCGCGGTCGTGTGGTTTGCGGGAACAATGCAGGAGAATCAGGGGCACGACCCCAAAACCGCCTGGTCCTGGGCATTGGGCTTAAGCGCCGCAACCATGGCGTTGTTGGCCATCTACCACCTCTTCGTTCTTCCAAAGGGATCGGTAGGAGTGCGGGCCGGCTCGGCTGGGCAGGCTTTCGTAACTTTCGGAACGTCATGCGTAGCTTTTTTTCAGAAAAAGAAAATCCGGGGCATGTTAGCTTTCGTTTTTCTTTTTCGCAGCGCCGAGGGACTGCTGCCGGTTGGGGCACCATTGTTTATGCAGGCCGAAGTCGCGGATGGTGGTCTGGGCCTGTCACTTAAACAAAAGGGCGTCATTGGGCTTGCCCCTTTAAAACGGACACGTGGATGGGGTGATTATGTTGTGTGGTGGGATTCGAAGGCGAGAGGGCTTAGATAGCCAAGACTGGAGTGCAGTCGCTCGCGGTTGTAGAAGCTTTCGATGTAATGGAAGATGGCCGTGCGCGCCTCATCACGGGTGCCGAAGCGAGTGCGTTTGATCAGTTCGAGTTTCATACTGCTCCAAAACGATTCGATGAAGGCGTTGTCGTAGCAGTTGCCCTTGCGGCTCATGGAAGCAACGAAGCCGTGACGTTGCAGTTCAGCCCTGAAGGCATGATTGGCGAACTGGGTGCCGCGGTCTGAGTGGACCACCACGGGTTCGCTCGGTTTGCGGCGGCGACAAGCCATGCGCAAGGCGGCAAGGGCTGCCGGGGTATCCAGGTGCTCAGACATGCTCCAGCCCACGATACGTTGGGAGTGCACATCGATTGCCGCGGTGACGTAGAGCCAGCCCTGACCGGTAAGCACGTAGGTGGCGTCCATCGCCCAAGCTTGGTCGATGCGCTCTACTTGGAGTGTTTTGAGGTGGTTGGGTGCTACGGGATACCCATGGCGACTGTCGGTGCCTCTGGCACGGTATTTGGATCGTGGCCGCGCCACCAGATGCGCTCGGCGCATTAGCCGGGCCACGCGGTGACGGCTGGCGGCGGTGCCGAGTTCCCGGGCCATGCGAGGACTGCCGTAGGTCTTCTTTTTAGCCACAAAGACCTCGCGGATTTGTCGCAAAAGATCCGTATCGCGCTGCTGGCGCACACACGGGCGATCACGTCGCTGTAACCAATCGTAGTAGCCACTGCGCGAGACCTGCAGCGCTTCACATAACCATGCCACCTTCGTGCCGCTCATTCGCACGATTTGGGCATACCTCTCGGTGGCGGTTCGCAGAGGATGCCCAGTGATTTTTTTAGCACTTCGCGCTGCTCGAGCAGTTTAGCGTTCTCGGCTTTGAGCCGCCTGATCTCTGCTTGGAGATCAGCGGAAGACTGCTTTGGCGGGGAGGTCGACTTGGATTTATCGACCTCGATGGGCTCGCGCTCCGCGCGAGCCCATCGATACAGCAGTGGGGCACGGATGCCTAACTCCGCTGCTACTTTGGCCGCGCTGCTGCCACTGGTTCGCCACAGTCGCAGCGCTTCGCGCTTAAACTCGGCATCATACTGGTTCTTCATATCGGGGACCTTTCGTTTGGTCCCCATCCCCGTGTCCGTCAAACTAGGGCAACCTCAACCTGAAAGCTTTGCGTTTCTGAACGTAGTCGAAGGCTCCGACTAAAGATCGGTTAATAACCCGGACGAAACTGCTACCTCGAGCGGTGTGTTTGAAGTTCAGTAGACGATTCCTATTGGATGCATCCAGCAGCTTCTTGCGAAGTTGGGCAATTGGGCGGAACGCTGCCTGTGATTGGCGCTCTTTTTCTTCTTTTTTCGATTCAAGTTCCTCTCCGTCTGGCCAATCCCGCTGACTCGGAGGCGTGACTGTTTTCATGTTGGGGAGGTCGTCCAGTGATTCACCGACCCCCTCGGCTCCCTCGCTCTCGCGCAGGATGGCGATGATCTGCTCCTCGCTAAATCGACTTCTTTTCATGGATTCTACGGTCCTTTCTGGATCGCAGAACTTCAAGTTGTCAATCGTCCCATTTCACGGGGTCAGGCCAGCATCACCGTGCTCGCTGGCAACGATCGGTACCTTGGTAACAATTGAGAAGTTCGGCTACAGCTTCGGTTTCGTTGCCAATATGCTCTACATGATGCAACAAATGTCGCCCGGGAAATATCACATGACTCACTATGCGTTCTGCACTGCGATCATGAACTTGGCCTTGATGCCGCTCCAAATGATCTCGGGTCCCATGGCGGATCACTACGGTTACAAAACGTTCTTCATCATTGTCTGTTTCGCGGCTATCCCGTCACTCATCGCCGCATGGTTCGCGCCGTTTCCCCGCGATCAATCGGCCCCCGCCGCCGAGTCTTAGCCCGCGGTCAACCGCCTCAATGTTCGTATTACGAACATTGGGCTAGGGGTCCATCACGCTCATGATCATTTCGCCGACGGAATCGGCGAGGAGTCGGCCACGGGTCGTGAGACGCACCCGTTCAGCCGTCTTTTCCGCCAGGCCTTCGGCGACCAGATCATTTAGGGCTTCGAGCACGGTTGGCCACTGCGGGGACGGGAATCGGGAGACCAACGCGCCAGACTCCACCCCATCTGTCATTCTCAAACCGAAGATAAGGGCATCCTGAGCGAGCAAATCATCAGACAAGGATGTACGGTCTTCGGTCATGCGCTCGTCCCGCTGCAAACCTTCCTCCCACGCCTGTAAGTCGGAAGGATTGGCGGCTCGCACATGGGTAAACTGTTCGGCTGCCGACGGACCCAATCCAATCCACTCGTGCATGTTCCACGTGTTGAAATTGTGCCGACACCGATGCCCCTCCCGAGCAAAATTTGCGACTTCATATTGTTTGAAGCCCACTGAATCCAATCTAGCCCAAGTTGTTTCATAGAGCCGGGCTTCGTGTTCCGGGTCCAATTTCACTTTTCCCTCGGAGAGTTTCACCCAAAGCTTGGTGTCCTCTTCAAACGTCAGGCAGTAGGTCGACAAGTGATCGGGGTTAAGACCGATCGCCGTATCCAAATCGGTCTGCCATTGCGTTTCCGACTGCCCCGGGAGGGCGAACATCAGGTCCAAATTCACGCTATCGAATCCGACTGAGCGAATCCGGTCATAAGCCTGAAACACCTGCTCGCGGGTGTGCTGACGGCCCAATCCCTCCAGTAAATCGGGGTCAAAGCTCTGCGCACCCATCGATATGCGGGTAACACCAATTTCTTTGAGTGCTTTCAATCGCGCTTCCGTCACGGAAGCCGGTGCCATTTCGACCGTCCACTCGACAATCTCACTTCCGGCGTATCGATTAATCGCGTTGCCGAGGCGTTCGATTTGACTGGCGGACAACAATCCGGGAGTTCCCCCGCCCCAGAAAACGGTGGTGATCGGTCGATCGGGAGTGATCAACGTCATTTCGGTCTCAATCCCGCGGAGGTAAGTCTGGATCCCTTCCGTTGTCGGAGCGGTTTGGTAGAACGGACAGAAGTCGCAAGTGGTCGCGCAAAACGGCACATGCACATACAATCCCAGCGGTGCTAGGGGCACCGGCCGAAGGGAGTCTGTAGACATTGGCATTTCGCTCATTGCCAACGAGGAGTGATTGTGTTGCGTATCGACCACGATCTTAATGCGAAAACTCATGGAAAAAAAACGCATCTCTCACGCGAAACGAATCTGGCAATGGCTGGCGACTGCCACGGTGTTGATGTTCCTCACTGGTTGTAAGGAACTTGTCATCACCAATCTGACGCCTTCTACGCTGCCCGCGAATCCCTCTCAGATTTATACGTTCTCGGCTAAATTCGACCTCAAATCCCGAGGATACGTTGAATCATCCCTCGAGCCACAAATTGTGATTGATGGGAAAATTCACGATCTGGAGCGTAGTCCGTTGGGCGACGATATCTACGAATTTGACTACCAAATTCCTGCCGGACGGACCGAGGTTTCCTACTACTTCCTCGCCACGTTCGATGTCAGTTTTAGTGGCAGCATCACTCACCGGGAGGCCTACACTGCGATCACCAAGGCCACGCTCCGCAGTCGACAGGTGCTCTCGATGATTGCGAATCGCGGTCCCGTCGGCGCTCGAATCGGCGTTGTCGGTCAGGGCTTCACTGTTCAGGACACCATCACGCTGAACGGACAACCGACCCGCACCGTATTCGAATCCAGCAATTCTCTGGGCTTCTTTGTCCCCGCTGTTTCCCCGGGTCGTAACTACCAAGTCGCGGTCGTGGGAACGACGGGAACCCAACCGGTGGGGTCATTCAGAGTCGACCCACTCGGCATTGATGTCTTCCCAGGAGCCTTGGATCTGTCCGAGGGACAAACCCAGTCCATCACGTTTACTCTACCGCAAAACGCTCCCATTGGCGGCTTGATGTTGGACATCACAACCGATGTGCCGGACAGCGTAATCATGCCGGAAGTGGTGATCCCCGCCGGAAGCAACTCCGTATCGGTTCCCGTTCGAGGAGGTTTGCCCGGCTCGGGCAGTCTTTTCCTCACCGGCTTCGGCAGCGGAGAGATAGCGATCCCCATCACAGTTCGCTAGCGCCTTACTTCCCTTTTCTTCATAAAGCCGCCGTCGGAAGATGGCGGCTTTTTGTTTGATCAGCATTGCTCTCCGATTCCCAAGCCTGAACCTCCCAAATGTATCGTCGCAATGCAAAGACCGGTTAGCCATAAAGCGCTAAATTCAGACCACGAAAGCGATAAGTTATTGTAGGAAGCTTTGTTAACTCGACGTCTCGCCCTGGGACCTGCAATGGTCAGACTTCAATCTATGAAAGACATGATCAAAAAACTGAATTGCATCCTGTTGATCGACGATGATGAAGCGACGAACTTCCTTCATCGACTCACTTTGGAAGAGATTGCTTGCGCGGAAAAAGTGGTCGCCGTCCAACGCGCTGAAGAAGCACTGGTTTATCTCAAATCAACCGAATCCGGCGTCCACCCTCAACCGGACCTGATTTTCTTGGATATCAATATGCCGGGAATGAACGGCTGGGAGTTTTTGGAAGCCTACCACCAACTCGATTCCGATCAACAGGAGGGCATTGTGATTGTGATGCTAACCACCTCCTTGAATCCGGACGACGAGACCGCAGCGAGATCCAAAGAGAAAATTCATAAATTTCTCAGTAAGCCCCTGAACGATGAAAAAGTTCAGGCGATTCTGCGGGAACATTTCCCGGAGAAATTAGCGTAGAGGACCACAGAATCCATCGATAGGATTTCGCGCGCCGGCATACCCGGCGTCGTCTCAGAATCTTGCAGAAACACTGTCCTTGCTTGGGGATATCACAGCCCATCGAATTTTGAACTAGGGTCGGCCAAAGCGTTGGCCCAATTACGAAACCCTCCGTTTCCGACAAAAAGCTGCGCCCCTTGCTCTCGACGGCGACGGGAATCCTCGGGAGTAAACGTGGGACCACCAAACGCTTTGCCGGGACGTTTACAGGCTGCCGCCACTTTTGCCCACGCGTCATCTAGCGTCATCTCAGAATGGATTTTGAGTCGGAGCCCCAGATCGCCCGGACCAAGAAACAGTAGATCCACGCCCGGCACTGCTGCGATGGCATCGGCATTCTCAACCGCCTCGGGGGTTTCGATCTGCACCGCCAAAAACGTCTCTTTTTGCGCCCAAGCCACATAGTCTTCGATCGCATGCCCCCCAAAATCCGCGTCGAGTCCCACTCCATCCAAACCGCGATTTTCCACAGGAGGAAATTTCACCGTATCGACCAAGCGTTTCGCTTCCTCGGCAGTGTCGACCAAAGGCATCAAAAGCCCCGCCGCACCGTCTTCCAAGAAACGATAGAGGGCGGCGCCTCCGCGAACCGGTGGCCGCACCATGACGTCAATATCGTAGAGGTGTGAAAATGCCAGCAGCGCTTGAACTTCCCGCACGTCCATCGCGCGATGCTCAAGATCCAACCAGATACAATCGTAGTCATTACGTGCCGCATGGCAGACGTAACCGGGAATAAAGTGCCCCAGATTGCAGGTGCGAATTACTTCACCGGCCCGGATTTTGGCCCACGTTTTACTGGATCTCATAAAAAGTCATTTAAGGAGAGTTTTCGAAGTGCGAAAATTGACTGCGCGGCCCGAATCCGCGCATCCAAGCTTTCGTCGTCGAGCATTCGAATCAAGTCAGGAATCGCACCGATCATTCCGGCGTCCCCCGCGAAGGTGGCCGCGTAGGTTCTTAAAGCAGGGTTTTCGGAGACCAGATTCTTTCGCAGCTCTTCTCTTCCGATTTCATCACCCAATGCCGCCATGGCATGATGAAGGAACGCCCGGAACCGTTCGTCAGTGGTGTCGGCCAATCTTAGGCGGATCTGAGGTATATCGTCACGCTCCCCCGTCCTCGCTAAAACCCATGCGGCGATGCGGAATTCGTTGGCGTCATCAGAAGTGCGCAACACTTCGCGCAGAAAGGATAACGCCTGCTCACGATCAGCGACGGAACCGTGCTTGGCCAGTGCCCCGGCGGCCATCAATCGCATGATGATGTTGTCCGATTCCACCAGTGTTTGCCGCAAGGGAGTGCTATCGCCGTCCCACCCGACTTTAAAAAGACTCTCGGCCGCGTGCACATGTCCGTGGGAATCGTCCGCCCGCAGAATATCCAACATTTCTTCAGCATATTCCACCTGACCAGCACGAACCAACTCGCGAGCCAAACCGCAGCGGCGTTGATCATCGGTCTCTTCGCCCAACAAGGGCTTCACGTGCGCAACGACCTCACCCTGCATTCCCGCAATCGTCATGGCTTCGGCCGCATGCATTGAGGGCCAGAATTCCTTCGATTTCAGACCGGCGCGAAGAACTTCTCGGGCCTTGGTTAAAGTCGAAGGCGAGACCTGCGCCGGCGCCAAAGGAGCCGCGACAAAATTTGCGGCCAAACACACCAGCCCAACAGTTATCTGACGTTTCCTCATTGCTTCTCCTCTTTTGCGAATACCTTACACGCCACCAAACCCACGGTGAGTCCCACCACGGCCGCTGCAGGGGAAATCCACTGGAACGTTATGGGCGGAAGTCCGGTGACCGGGTCCAGTCCAAAAATCACTCCGGAGAACGCAATCAACAGCGCCGTGCTGAAACTCGCAAGCGTCCCGACCCAAACACCCTTGGCATTGGCAAAGGGCACAAAGAGAGCGAAAACGAAGAGGAGTGCGATGGGCACAGTGAGCAGATTTACGACCTTGTTCGTCACCGCCATGAAGTTTCCTGGAATGCGATCCATGAACGTGCTCAACAGCACTACAATAGCACCAATAATCATCGCCAGTCGCCGCGCGAACCTCACGTTCTCTTGAGCGGTCGCAGGCTTGCGACCAAATCGCTCCACCCCATCGGTCATTACCACGGCAGTAATCGAGTTTACCCCCGAATCAATACTGGACATGGCCGCGGCAAAAAGACCCGAAACGACGAGTCCTGTGATCACCGGCGGTAATTCAAACGCAATGAAGTGCGGGAACAACTTGTCCGCCTGATCGTTCAAAACCCCCGCCTCGGGCAAGAGCTCTGGGTGGGCCTGAAAGTATCCCAAAAGGGCCAAACCCACGAATCCAAGCGTCGCCCCGACAACCATACTGACCGTCAGTTGCACAGCCAATGCTCGCCGCGCCTTGGGCGCATTTTCCGTGGCCATAAATCGCTGCACCGAAACCTGATCACCCGCCATCGTCGCGGTCATCCAAAAGAACACAGACATCAAAGATCCAACCACGGTGATACGGGTGGCCGGATCGAAACTGAAGATCGGTTGTGAATCCCAAACTTCGCCCTGCCACTCGGTCGGAAACCAGCCGAATCCACCCATCTTCCATGTCACGGTTCCGATCACCAACAACGCTCCACCATAAAGCAAAATGGTCTGGACAAGGTCGGTAATCACCACCGCTCTCAGTCCGCCCAGCGTGGTGTAAAAAACCGCAAACGCACCGGTGACCAAAACAATCCAAGGCACCGCTTCCGGGCCGGCTCCAATCATAATGGCGATCGCCTTGGCGGTAAGAAATACCAGCAGCACCATCCAAACCAAGCGGAGCATTAAAAACATCATCGCACCCAACAGCCGAACACTCACCCCCAGTCGCTGTTCCAGCAATTCATACGCGCTGGTGACCCGGTTGCGCATGTAGACCGGCAGCACCACAAAACCGACGACCAAAAACACGAATGGATAGGCGATAGAGTTGGTCAAATAAATCGGTCCCTTGCCGGAAATCTCTCCCGGAATCGCCAAGTAGGAAATCGTGCTCAACAACGTGGCGAACAGCGAGACTCCAATCAGCAAGGGATGCATCGACCCAGACCCGATAAAATACTCCTTGGTCGAGGACTGGCGGCGACCACAATAGCTTCCAAGCCACAAGGTGGATATCGCGTAGATTCCGACAATTATCTAATCCACCAACGTCATATTGGAGGAGAAACGTGAGGAGGCTCACGCCACTTGTCTAGCCCCCTCCGTGTTATGAAATTTCATTCAGCAAATAAACAATCTGAGCGACTACCGGGGAGCCAACTCCAGTGTCATCACAACCGGTCGATGATCGCTCGCGATCATGACATCCGGATCATCCGGAATTGTCCCCGCGCCGCTCTGGACGAACGGCTCAAGTAAAGTCGACACCATGAAAAAATCCACCCGTGAATATTCATCATTACGTCGATATCGGTGCGTCCAAGTCTCACTCCGAGAATCATAGGCGGGAACCAATTCGCTGATCGGTCGGCCCCCAATCTCCGAGAACGCCCGCACGGGCCGATGCAGCGTGCCCTCATTAAAATCTCCCGCGATGATAAATCGGGCTGCCGTTGGTTCGGGGAAGAGCTCAAGGATGCGATCGCGAGCCGCCGTCGCTTCCCGTCCTCGCCGCAGTTTGGCTTCCGGATCATCGCGCCGAACGGTCAGCCTGCTTTTGAGATGCACCACAAAGAGTGCCACCTCACCCTCAGCAGTGTCAAAACGCACTTCCAACATGCCACGTTTCACCAGTTCGCGCCCGCTGAAATAGGCAAAATCCAAGTCAGTGTGCCGACGCACGTGCGTGAGCGGAACCCGACTGAGCAGGCCGATACGCCTTTGCTCATCGCTCGCATTGACCACCACGGATTCCGCGTAGGGCATGCCCTCTTTCCGTAGGTCTCGTTGTAGTTCGCGCAGGAATTCGTCTCCGCCGATTTCCTGCAGGGCAATAATGTCAGCATCCATACGCCGGATCATTTTTCTCAGGGCGGTTTTTTCCCGTTCCGGCTTTGGGTAATCCGCCAAGAATGCGCCCTCGATCTGACGGTTGGTCAGATTGTAGTTTGAGACGTTGTAGGTGGCTAACGTGATCGACTCCGCCGATGCCAAGCCGGCACCGAGAAGTCCTAAAACCCAAGCCGCGACACGCCAGATCACATCTACTCCGCTGCCCGCATGGCCCGCTCCCGTTCCACGATCGTGGGGTGGGAGTAGTAGAAACCACTGAACCAGGCATGTGGTGTCATGTTACTGAGATTTTTGCTCGCGAGCTTTCGCAGCGCCGCGACCAAAGGCTCGGGTTGGCCCATGGCCCCACGGGCGAAGTCGTCGGCTTCGTATTCATGCTTTCGCGACAGAATGTTGCTCACCGGGGTGAACCAGAATGTCACCAACCCACTTACCAGACCAAACAGCAGCAGAGCCGGAGCAAGCTCACCCATCGGAAATCCAAATGCCGGGAGAAACCAAGTCGCCGACAGAAGCCAAGCGATAACCGCGAAGGCCGCGAACTGGGAGAATGCCGCCATCGCAAGCATCTTCGGAATGTGGCCCCGCTTGTAGTGACCTACTTCATGCGCGAGGACTGCTTCCAGTTCCTCCGCTTCCAGTTGCTCGATCAAAGTATCAAACAGAACGATACGACGGAAACGTCCGAATCCGGTGAAGTAGGCATTTGAGTGTCCCGAACGTTTGCTGCCATCGATCACCTCAATCGTGGAAGCCTCGAAACCGGTGCGATCTCCCAGAGCCATTAACCGATCCCTCAGTTCGCCATCGGGCAGCGGAGTAAGCTTGTTGAACAGCGGCAAAATCAGCTTCGGATACAGCACCATCATCAAGAGTTGGAATCCGAAGAGGAGTCCGAATCCCCAGATCCACCAGGAGTCGCCGACCCAGTTCACCAGTGAAAGCAGTCCCCACAGGAGCGGAAATCCGATCACCAACAAGAGTAGCACACCCTTGATTTTGTCCGATATCCACAATCCGGGGGTCGCCTTATTAAAGCCAAATTGAGCCTCTAGACGAAACTGAGCCCACCATTCAAAGGGTAAACTGGGGATCGAGAGCAGCACGCTCACGATCAGGATGAACAAAGCGTCATCCCAATTTGCGCCCGGAGCCCAAGCGCCGACATGAGCAAAAATTACGGGTAATATTCCACTGACCAAAACCAGTGCGAGCGCTCCGGCGTCGAAGAGCAGGGTCAGACGATTAAATCGCGACTTCGCTTGGGTGTAGGCAACCGACTTACGATAAGTTAACTCATCCATGGTCGCAGCGACCGCGTCAGGCACGCGATCTGCATTGCGACCTACTTCCTTGAGATTCAGTTCTCCCAGAATCCATTCAGCGAGCAAACGCGCGACAATGAGCGCCATGACAACCGATATAACCATGGCCCCACTCAACCGTGCTGGGCTCGGGGGGAAACCAAAATCGATCCCCAATTCGAATCGTCGAGAAATTGAGTCGAGACTTTCCATTCGGCATCCGCTTTGTCTTTCTGTTCGTTTCCCTCGCTTGTGACTCGCTCCGAAAAACAACGCCCCCTCTCCCTTGGGGTCATATTTCTGACCCTCTATATCGATCTGATCGGCTTCTCGATCATCTTCCCGTTGGTGCCGGACATTCTGGCGCACTATCTCGACGTAGAGGGCAAAGCCGGGATATTGGGCGGTTTGATGACGGTAACGGAGGGACTCGCGACCACTTTCGGAAAGGACTCCAATTTCGCCGCCGTCCTCCTCGGCGGTGCGCTCAGCTCGATCTACGCACTGCTGCAGTTTGTCTTCGCGCCCTTCTGGGGTGCGATGAGCGACCGCCAGGGTCGCCGTCACGTGCTGACCCTAACGGTCGCAGGCACCACGTTGAGTTATGTGCTGTGGGTTGTAAGTGGCTCGTTCTGGTTATTCGTCGCCGCGCGACTGCTGGGTGGAATGTTTGGAGGCAACATTTCCGTAGCCACGGCTGCGGTCGCCGACGTCACTAGTCGTCAAGAGCGGGCCAAAGCCATGGGGTTAGTCGGTGCCGCCTTCGGGCTGGGTCTGGTCACCGGTCCGGGAATCGGCGCGTTGACCGCACAGATCAATATCCTCGACGCCAATCCGACGTGGGCAAGCTGGGGAATCCACCCGTTTTCGGTTCCAGCGCTGATCGCCCTGGCCATGAGTGTGGTTAATCTCGTTTGGATCCGGGCACAGTTCGACGAAACCCTCGCTCCCGACAAACGCAGTAATGGCGAGGAACGGCTCCGACTCCGCCATCCGTTAAAGGCGGCCGGTGAAATCACCGACCCTTCCATCCGATTGGTCAATTTTGTCGGCTTCTCGTTCGCCCTCGCTTTCTGCGCGATGGAATTCTCGCTCACATTTCTGGGACAGGATCGGTTCGGCTTTTCCGCCCGGGAAAATGGCATCATGTTAGCCTACCTCGGATTTTGCTCCATTATCACCCAAGGAATGATTGTCCGGCGGCTGCTCAAGAAGCGGAGCGAAACCAGCGTGCTGCTGATGGGATTACTTGCCGCTACAATCGGATTCATCGTGGTCGGTATTTCTCCCAACGTGACCACGCTCTATGTCGGATTGGGGATTCTGGCGTTGGGCGCGGGGTTGGTTAACCCGGCGACTTCGGGATTAATTTCGCTTTACGCTGGGGAGACCGAACAGGGTCGTATTCTCGGCATCTTCCGATCGCTGGGTTCACTCGCCCGGGCGATCACCCCCATCGCCGCCGGCGTGATTTTTTGGATGATGGGTGGACCCACCGTATTCGCCGCGGCGGCAGCATTAAGTTTTGGTAGTTGGTGGTTGGCCCGGCGGCTGCCTCCCCCGGTGAAATGATTCCCCGTTCCCATCGCTTCTTCCTTCTGGTCGCGGGGGTATTCGTGAGCATTTGGACCGGTTGCCAAACCGGGCCTAAAATTCCACCAAAATTTAAGGAAGCACTGGAATCCACCATCGACCTTTCACCCATGCCGGTCGTGGCCCAAACGGCCCCAAGCATTCCCACGCGAGTGGAATTCCCCATGAAACTCATCGGAGGACTCGTCGTGGTGCAGGCGGACGATGAAGGCGGGCCGTGGAATTTCCTCATCGATACCGGTTCGTCGGCCACGCTGGTTTCGCCGGAATTCGCCATTCGCCGGCGCAGTCGGAGCGCCAATCCTGCCGCCCCCACCGTTTGGCTGCGGGACGCGACCGGACAGGCCGTGCCGGTTGATTCAGTATTATTGGATAAGGTGGATTTCGGTCCCGCTCATTTCAGCAACGTCCGGGCTTTGGTCTTCGATTGCCGGATTATCTCGGACCATCTCGGCCTGAAAATCGACGGCGTGCTCGGATTTAACCTCTTCGCCGACGCTCGACTCACCTTGGACTACCCCGAGCGTCGTATCGTGATGTCCAAACTCAACGACGCCGTCCCGCTGCGAGGCTGCGTGCTTCCCTTCACCGCCCAAAATGGCGTTCCGTTGATCGAGGTCGCGGTGGGAGGGAATTCCATTCTCACTCTTATAGATAGTGGGAGCGACGGGAGTATGAGTCTGGATCCGGCGGGTTTGGATCTGGATTTCGCGCAATCCCCGCGACAAGGCACCATGATCGGAACCCTGCATGGCAATCACCGGCAAACCCTCGGGCGGTTGGCTGATACCGTGCACATCAGCGATTTTCAGATCGAATCTCCCGTCGTCGATTTGAGCGGAACGCTGACGTCGCTCGGCGGTGAGATTCTCCAGAATTTCGAAGTCACGTTTGATCAATTCGCCAAAGAGGTGGCGTTCTACCGACCCGGCGACGACTTCATGGTGGAGTCCCCGCCGAAAATGAGTTCGGGAATCAGTTTCTCAAAAGTTCGCGCCTACTGGCGGGTCACGGCGGTGGCCCCCGATTCCCCCGCGGAGGCCGAGGGGTTCAAGGTGGGGGACCTCGTTATCCGCCTCAACGGAGAGCCGGTTGATGCCTGGGACCTCAATCGCTACCATGACTTGGTCGATACCAGTAAGGCGATCAATTACACCCTGCTCCAGAGTAACGACGAAGTGCCATTGACTGCGGAGACCTTCACGCTGGTGCCCTAGGGTGTGTTTAACAAATAAATTGGAGGCAAAAAGTATCCATTAATAGGATACTTTTCATTGACCTCGTGGCTCCAGAATGACTTCATCACATTGATCGGGCCTGAGAAAAATGGACACGGGAGTCTCTTAGAAAGAGAAACCCATAGTGAAGAGACAAAGATACACCGCCGAGTTCAAACGTGAGGCGGCGAGATTAATGATCATGGACGGTTTGAGTGCGCCGGAGGTGTCCAAGCGGCTGGATGTTAACACCGGCCTGCTTTACCGCTGGAAGCGTGACCACCTGGCGGAGCTGGATGCAGCGAGCCCCTCCCACGCGAAGTCCAATCCGACCCAAATGGCCGCTGAGCTTGATCAACTGCGCAAGCAGCTGGCCAAGGAGAGGCGGATCAATGAGGTCTTAAAAAAAACGGTGAGTTACTTCGCCAAGGACGAATGAGCCGCTACCAGTTCATGCAAAACCACGACCGACGGTTTGATCTGGCGGAGATGAGCGAAGCGCTCGGGGTCTCGCGCAGCGGATATTACCGTTGGGCCGAAGCGAAGCCCTCAGCGCGTCGAGAACAGGACGAGTTGATCAAACCGATCATTGAACAAGTTGTGCGCATGGCTCACGGCCCCTACGGTTACCGGCCGGTCCACCAGCATCTGCGCGAGCAGGGAGTGGACTGTGGCCGGGATCGCACCCTGCGATTAATGCGCGAGCTCGATTTGGTCGGGCGCGCCCATACTCGCTTCAAGCCGATCGGCACCGACAGCGAACATCTCTTCGGTTATCATCCCAACCTACTCAAGCAGTTGGGCAAACCGGAGCATCGCGATCAGATCTGGGTGGCCGATACGACGTATCTACTCAGCGATGCGGGGTGGTGTTACCTGGCAACCGTGATGGACCTGTGCACCCGACGAATCGTCGGCTGGAGCGTGTCGCAACGCAACGACTCGGACTTGGTCTGCATCGCGCTGGAAAACGCCGCGTTGACCCGTGGCAACGTGCGCGACGGCATCGTTCATCACAGCGACCGGGGCAGCACTTACGCTTCGGATCGCTACCAGCGCGTGTTGGCCAAGCTGAAGATGCACCCGAGCATGAGCGCCAAAGGCAACTGCTATGACAATGCGGCGATGGAATCGTTCTTCGGTCGCTACAAAGCCGCCGCGGTGCGCGATCACATCTTCGCCAACGAAACCCAGGTGCGCGCCAATGTCTTCAACTCCATCGAAGTCTTCTACAACCGATACCGAAAACATGCCTCGCTGGGCTACCTTAGCCCGATGCAAGCCGAGGCAAAATTTTTGCCCCCCATCGGGGGCAATGCACAACTCGATTGCCTAACCTGCAATTAAACCCATAACCTACTAAACAAGACACATCCGTGTCTCACAAACTCAGGCCCGATCACATTGTGAAACAACGAGTAAGACTCGTCCTGCGTGATCACCACTGGGGCGAGCTAAAAAAATTAACGGCCATCGTCTCAGTCTGAGTGGCCCACATCGTCGTGGACGCAAATGCACCAACCTGCGCCGTCGGGTTGAAGCCGTGCTCTGGATCGCGCGTGCCGGGTGCCCGTGGCGCGATCTGCCTACTTGGTTTGGTCCCTGGCAAAACGCCTATGCCTCGTTCCGGCGCTGGTCTCAGAACGGTCTCTGGGAGTATGTGCTCGCTTACCTCGGTTCTCTCCAAGGCGATCACGCGTATCTCATGATTGATAGCACCAGTTCGCGGGTCCATCAGCACGCGGCCGGACCCGGTGGTGGACAGCAAGCCCAAGCCATGGGGCGCTCCAAAGCGGGCCTCTCCACCAAGGCCCACTTTGCCTGTGACGCCTTGGGCTACCCTCTGGGCTTTATCCTCACGGGTGCCAATGTAGCCGACTGCGATCAGTGTAAACCCCTCTTGGAATCTTATCTGCGGCCAGGGGCTGCGGCGATCATGGACAAGGGCTATGACAGCGATGCCATCAGGGCAGGTGTGAAACAACGAGGCGGCAACGCCGTCATAGCTGTGCACCCCAACAGGTCCCAAAAACCCGAGTTTGACGAGCACATCTACTGTGATCGTCACCGCATCGAGAACCTCTTCGCAAAACTCAAGCACTACCGCCGGATCGCTACGCGCTATGAAAAACTACATCGAACCTTTGCCAGCATGCTCGCTTTAGTATGTATCATCATATGGATTAAGCACTAACATACCAATTGTTAAACACACCCTAGGGTGTGTTTAACAAATAAATCGGCGTAAATAATATTCATTAATAGGATACGTTTTATTGACATTGGGGTTATTTTAAGATCGTATCACTCTGTGAATCGGAACGTAAGACTCGCGCTGGGTGATCACCACTGGGCCGAGCTAAAAAAATGAACGCTCATCAGCTCAGTCTGACTGGCCCTCATCGACGTGGACGCAAGTGTCGCAACCTGCGACGCCGTATTGCAGCGGTACTGTGGATTGCTCGCACGGGTCACCATGGCGGGATCTGCCCACTTGGTTTGGGCCGTGGCAGAACGCCTACGCCTCATATAGACGGTGGAGCAAAAGTGGACTGTGGACTCAAGTGCTCGCACGGCTGGGCACCCTCCAAGGCGACCATGAGTATCTGATGATTGATCGCACCAGCTCACGGGTCCATCAGCATGCTGCGGGTCCAGTGGGAGGCCAGCTTGCTCAAGCAATGGCTCGCGCCAAAGCAGGTCTATCAACGCAGGCTCACTTCGCCTGTGACGCCTTGGGATACCCTTTGGGTTTCATCCTCACCGGCGCAAATGTCTCAGACTTTGACCAATGTAAACCCCGGCTCAAATCCTACTTAAAGCCCGTTGGCGCACCCATCATGGACAAAGGCTACGACAGCGATGCCATCCGGGAGAGTGTGAATCAGATTGGTGGCACCGCCGTCATAGCCGTGCATCCCAACAGGTCGCAAAAACCCGACTTTGACGAGCACCGCTCTCGCGATCGTCATCGCATCGAAAACCTCTTCGCCAAGCTCAAGCACTTCCGACGCATTGCCACTCGCTACGAAAAACTACTTCATGCTTACGCCGCAATGCTCGCATTGGTATGCATCATAATATGGATCAAACACTAACGCTGTATTTGTTAAACACGCCCTAGAGTTCGTCGTGATCGAACAAACCCCGCCCCAAAATAACTCGCTCCGCGGTCCCCTCGTTCGCCATCACCCGAGCCCTCTCGTTACAAAGTAACCTCCTGGGTTACTTTATGACGAGGAGCAAAGAACGCTTGGCGTGGGGTGGGGGTGTCTGTTGGGGTGAGGTCGATATTCACCCCTGCCCTTCAACCCCATGAATCGTCGCACTTTCATCAATTCCACCGCTGTCGCGGGCGGGGCCCTCCTCGCCTCCGGTTCCCGCGCCCTCGGCCAATCCTCCTCCGCCATGCCTCAAAAATTCGACCTCGGTTACGCCCCTCATCCCGGAATGTTCAAAACCCTCGCGGGTGACGATGTGATCGATCAGATCAAATTCGCCGCCGACCAAGGCTTCACCGCATGGGAGGACAACGGCATGCCCCGGCGTCCCGCCAAAGAACAGGAAGCGATCGGCAAAACCCTCACCGATCTCAATATGCAGATGGGCGTATTTGTCGCCTATGCGAGTTTCGATACCCCGACCTTCGCCAATGGGGACGCCGACACCCACAAAATGATTCTCGATCAAGTCCGCGAGTCGGTTGACATCGCGCGACGTTGCAACGCCACGTGGATGACCGTCGTTCCCGGCTCGATCGATCAACAGACCAACAAGGCAGAAAAATGGGACCGCTATGGCGAACCTCGTCTTGCCCAAGGCTATCAATTTGCCAACGTGGTGGATCTCCTCCGCCGCTGCGCTGATATTCTGGAGCCGGAAGATCTGGTCATGGTGTTGGAACCGCTGAACGAACACACCAACTATGGGGGCACGTGGTTACAGAAATCCGACCAAGCTTATGCCGTGTGCCGCGCGGTCGACAGCCCCGCGTGCAAGATTCTCTTCGATATCTACCACCAACAAATCATCGAGGGAAACCTTATCCCCAACATCAATCACTGCTGGAGTGAGATCGCGTATTTCCAATGTGGAGACAACCCCGGCCGCAAGGAACCCGGGACCGGGGAGATCAACTACCGCAAGGTCTTCGATCACATCAAGTCGAAGAATTTCACCGGGGTGATGGGGATGGAGCACGGCAACTCGATGAAGGGAGCCGAAGGGGAACACGCCGTGATCGCCGCCTATCGGAAAGCCAACGGAGCGATGTAGTTACTTTGCCATGCCATTGGACGAAATCATGGCTCAGCTCGAGGCTCTCGGCTCCGAGCAGACCGGGAAGGTCCTGCGGCGCCATGGCGCGATTGATCCGTTCTTCGGCGTCAAAGTCGGCGACCTGAAACCCATCGCCAAAAAACTCAAGGGAAAGCAGGAATTGGCCTTGGAGCTTTATGATACCGGCAACAGTGACGCCCAATATCTCGCGGGCATGATCGCCAAGGGAGCCGAGATGACCAAACCTCAACTCAACCGGTGGGCCAAGACAGCCGCGTGGGGGTTGATCAGTGGCAACACGGTCGCTTGGGTTGCTTCGGAAAATAAAGCAGGCCTGTCCCTGGCGCTTAAATGGATCGATGCAAAGAAGGAATCCGTCGTGCGGTCGGGCTGGTCGACTTTATGCGCCATGGCAGGTATCCAACCTGACGAGGATCTGCCCGTGGACACCTTCGCCCATCTGCTGGATCGCGTGGTGCGCGATTTGCCCGCCGCGACCGATGATGTGCGCTACAGCATGAACAATTTTGTGATCTGCGTGGGCACCTACGTCGCCCCCCTCGGCGATGCGGCGATCGCAACGGCTCGAGCCTTGGGCAAGGTCGAAATTGATATGGGCGAGACCGCGTGCAAAGTCCCCGATGCCGAACCCTACATCATGAAGTGTCGGCGAGGAAATCCGGTCGCGCCCAAACGCAAGACCTTCCGCTGCTAGGGAGAGGCGCCGGTTAAGGACAGCTGCATCACCACCGGGTCCGAATCTTCCATCGTCCGGTGTCTTCTCTGGAACGAGCTCGGCTCTTGCCCTCCGTTCACGTTGTGCACTCTTTGATTCCATGCAGCTAACGAAGCATTGGGCCGTCGCCTTGGACGACTGCGTAATCGATCTGGGTTGGTCGCCCGACGGGTCAACTCTTGCTGCTGCTTCCGCCGCCGGTCCCGTCACGGTTTTTGAAGTCGCCGATGGGCAGGTCCGACACGAAATTCCCGGCGATGAAGAGGGCACCAACGTCATCGCATTTCATCCCACCCAATCGGCATTGCTTGCGTCCGGAGGACAGGATGGTCGGGTAAAACTGTGGGATACCCAAGCCGGGCAACAGGTCGCGTCAGTCGATCTGCAGGGCGGCTGGATCGATCACCTCGCCTAGTCGACCGACGGCAAGACGCTCGCCGTGGCAGCGGGACGAACGCTCGCCCTGGTGCAATCCGACGGAACGCTTCGCCATACCTTTTCACCCGCGCCAAAAACCATCAGCGCCATTGCCTTGCAACCGGCGGGAGGTTGTCTGGCCGCCGCCTATTTCGGTGGAGTCATTCTGTTGGACGCCGATGACCTAGTGCCCCAGGAGGAATTTGCTTATGCCAACGGGATCCACGCGCTGGTATGGTCGACCGACAGCCGGTGGCTGGTCTCGGGCAATCAGGATCCCAGCGTTCATTTGTGGTTACCCGAGAAAAAAGATGAATTTCACATGAGCGGATACGAATCGAAGGTGAAACATCTGTCCTTCGATCGCACCGGACGATACCTCGCGACCAGCGGCGGTCGCGAAGCCTGCATTTGGGATTGCGAGGGCAAGGGCCCGGAAGGAAGGGAACCCGCCATGATACCGCACGATGCACCGCTTTGTTACGTAGCTTACCAAAACCGACACGGGGTCCTCGCCAGTGCCTCCCGGGATGGCGTGGTTCGCCTGTGGAGTCCCGACCGCAAACAACCCGTGCGAGCCAATGTGAAGCTGCCCCACCCTGCCACGCAGCTCGCCTGGTCTCCCGAAGACCGTTTTCTGGCGATCGGCAACGATCAGGGCGTTGTCTACGTGTTGAAGGTTGAGTCCTGAAGCACTTGCGCCACCCCCTTTAACCGTCTGAACTTCCCCTGTTATGTCAGCTGACGGCTCTCCTTCCGGCCCTCCCGCGCCTACGCTTTTCATCAGCTATGCGTCGCAAGACCGTGAAGCCGCCCCCTTGTTGCGCGATTCCATAGGCGCAACGGGCATAGAGGTTTGGTATGACAAAGATGACCTCACCGGTGGTGATGCATGGGATCAAAAAATTCGACGCCGGATACGTGAATGTGATTATTTCATGCCGGTCGTTTCGGATGCAACCGAAGCCCGGCGAGAAGGTTACTTTCGCCGTGAATGGCGTCAGGCTGCGGAATGCACGCTCGATATGGCCGACGACGTGATGTTTCTTCTACCGGTAAATATCTCGGGTATCACCGAAGCCGGGGCTCACGTGCCCGAGCGTTTTAACCACATCCACTGGACGCGATGCCCCGATGGAAAGTTCAACGCCGATCTGGAAGAGCTTTGTCGGCGGGTGCTGACGGGAAACGAAGCCCCGCCCGAGCCAAGAAAGAGCCGTCCATCGGTCAGACCAAAGAAGACATCGTCGGCGCCGGCATCATCTCAAAAGAAAAGCAAGGATCTCCCCCCTACCCTGCTCAACCGCACCGCAAGACGGATGAACTGGCTTGGCTCCATGTCTTCAATTTGATGGTTTGGATCGTCCAGTGCGCCTATCGGGCCTACCGGGGGTTCCCCCCGGATATTACGCTTTGTGGTTATCGTCTGGGCCATCTTCTTTCTCCTCGCCCGATGCCAAGCTCCCGACGTTTCCCTGGATACACCGGATTCCGGGTCAAACGTTCCGGTTGAAGTGGTCGCGGAACTCAGCTCCGCGGTGGAAGCAGACGACGACCTTTCCGGGTTCGGTCGATTCCTCGGCGCTATGGCCGACGTCGCACAGGCGGGTCGCACCTTCGCCATCGTGCCGTTCTCCACCAACGGCCAGAGTAAGTCCACTATCCAGTTCGCCAACGAGGTCTTGAAGGGTCTGGTCGCCGATCTGGAAAAAGATCATCGAGACCAGGTCTCCTACAGCCCGGTGCCACTTGGTATCGCCCCGACTTCCCATGATCTCATCGCTCGGATCGGGCGGACTGAATCGGAATTCCTGTTTACGGGATGGGTGGAGACCTCACCTGAAGACAATATCCTCCGGCTTCACCTCGTGCTGCAATCGGCCGACCCATCCATTGACCCATGGCGAGACCAATTTCCCATCGTAGGTAACGACCCGGCCAACGTATCGGCAGTGGTAAGGACCAAGATCGACGAACTGAAGATGTTTGAGGGCGAGCCAACCGACGCACAGTGAGGCGACTTTCGCCCGAGCTTCAGCCATGCACACCCTGATCCCCGCCGCCGATGATCGTGCCCAAATCGATCCGGAACATACCCGAGCCATCAAGCAATGGGTGGCGGAGGAACTTAACCTCAGGGCGGATGATGTTGTTTCGGTGATGGAGGCGGGGTGTGTGGATCCCGGTTGCCCGCTCGTCGAAACGACGATTGCTGTATTCGGCGACGACGGTTCAACCCGAAGTTGGAAGCTCACCCGACAACGCTACGCGGTCGCCAAATTCATCGTGAAACAAGCGCTCGCCCAAGCCCCTAAAACCACCTAGAACTCGCAATTCAATCATGGAGCATCGGCGAGAGTTCTTGAAGAAAACCCTGTGGTCCGCCCTCGCAATGTGGGCGGTGCCTTACGATCTATGGTCTGCGAACGACACCCACGTTGTGGGCAAGGGCGACACGCTCAGCGCCATCGCGAAGAAATACGGCACCAGTGTCGGCGCACTGAAATCAGCCAACAGCCTGAAGTCTGACACCATTCGTGTTGGTCAAAAACTCGCGCTGCCAACCGAGGCCCGCACGGCGACTCACATTGTCACCAAAGGCGAGTCATTGAGTATCATCGCCCGACAATACGGCACCAGCGTCAGCGCGATTCGCGATGAAAACGAACTGAAGTCCGACCTTATCAAGGTGGGTCAAAAATTAAAGATTCCTGGTATCGCTACCGAATCCGGGTCCGTTGCTCATGTCGTGCGCCGAGGTGAAAACCTCAGTGTTATCGCGCAAACTTACGGCTCCCGAGTGAGCTCGATCAAGAAGACAAACAAGCTCAGATCAGACCGCATCAGAATCGGTCAGAAGCTGACAATTCCCGTCAGCGGAGCACCCCGCACGGCCGGAGGGAGCTCCCTGCTCGCTCCGGTGATCGCTGCGACCAATAGATTGAGAGTCGATTCATCGCGGTGGCGTTACGTCGTCTGCCATCACAGCGCGATCGAAGCGGGCAATGCCGAAGTCTATGGTCACGCCCATCTTCGCCGCGGTATGGAAAACGGCTTGGCCTATCATTTTGTAATCGGAAACGGCCGGGACTCCGGCGATGGCGAAATCGAGATCGGTCCCCGGTGGCTCAAACAACTCCGCGGAGGACATGTCCGCAGCACTAAGGTCAACGATTCCGGCATCGGCATTTGTATCGTCGGCAACCTACAGAAACACCGCCCGACCGATCGGCAGCGCCAAGCGATGAATGAGCTCATCGTCTTCCTGAAGGACGGTTATACCCGCTCCAGCGTGGACGTCACTGTGCACAAACGCGTGGATAAAAACCACACCGTCTGCCCAGGCACTTATTTCCCCTACGGGGATCTGGATCGCTACTCATAAGCACAATCGAAATATTATTTCGATAATTCAGTTATTTAAATAACTGATTATTATAGATTAATTCTAATATAGGATCAAATCTTATAATTGATACTGAGATCGGGTCTCATTTTTAATTATGACTTTCCTCATGAATTCCGGAAAACGGTCTCACCGCCGAGTTTCGGTCACGAACTGATGCCGCCGGGTTTGGTCACTCGGCGGCAATTCGTCTCTTCAATTTCAAATCGAACTCGCATGAAAAATTCATCACTTCTTTCAATCCGAAGGACCCGCAGCCTTTCCCGACGACTCGTTGCCACCGGCCTGATCAGCAGCTCGCTTTTCTGCTCAATCGCATTCGCTGATGCCCCTGACGGTCTCAAGCAAAACACGGTTGAGCTCTCCGTCTACCGCGTCGAAGCGGACAAACTCGATAAGGAGGTCGCCGATCAACTCACGACGTCCCGCCGCCTCGGTGATCTGACGACTACCGTTCCGCGTTCCGTCGCGGTGGTGGATCGTTACCGTATCGAGGATCGTGGCGCGATCAGCATCCAGCATACCCTCAACTACACTCCCGGTATCACCACCAGCCCCTACGGTTTTGACTCCCGTCTCGACGCCACCCGCATCCGCGGGATTGATCCGCTGAAATTCCAAGACGGATTTCAATCTCTCTTCGGTTTCTACAACAACACCCGCTCCGACATCTACACGCTTGAGTAGGTCGAAGCAGTCAAAGGCCCCGCCTCGGTGCTCTATGGGCGCGGCGCTCTCGGTGGCATCGTCAACTCCGTCACCAAACTTCCGCAGGCCGAAACCCGCCGCGAACTCGAGGTGCAATACGGCTCCCACGACCGCACCCAGATCGCCGGTGATTTCACCGGCGCCCTCGATACCGACGATAAATTCCTCTACCGGGTCGGCGTCTACCGCGACAGCGACACTCAGGTTGACTACGTGGCGGACGATGCGCGAGTGCTCACCCCTTCCTTCACCTGGGCTCCGCAAGACGGAACACGACTAACCGTGCTCGGCAACTTCCAGGAAAACCACGGCGGCCAGTCGCTCCAGTTTTTACCCAACGAAGGCACGCTCCTTCCCGGCCCACGCATCCCCGTCAGCACCTTCATCGGCGAGCCGGGATGGGACGGCTACGATACCGAACAATCCTCCTACGCTGCGTTCTTCGAACACGAGTTGAATGACATCTTCACCGCCAACGCCCGCTACACCGACGGCTCCTCCCACTATCGCTCCCACTGGGTGGCCTATGACGGTGCCGATCCCATCATCGCGGCCGACGGCACGATCAATCGCACCATCTACGATGCGCCCGGTTCCAGCGAAGCATTCACTACCTACGGCACCCTCGCCGATATCACTATCGGAGATGACCAGACTCAATTATCTCAGGCACCGGCCCGAAAACCGTGCTGTTCTGCGGCATCGGTCCCGGACTCTCCAGCTACGGGGTGGAGGGAACGTTGGCCGACCCCGAAATCATTCTGCACGATTCCGACGGCGAGGTGATGGCTCGTAATGATAATTGGAGCGCGAACCTCTGCAGTGCCTTCGAGGCTGTCGGGGCATTTGAGCTCGAAACCGGCAGTCTCGATGCCGCCATGGTTCTCCCTCTCTGGCCCGGTCTCTACACCATTCACCTCTGGGGTGCCGATGGTGGATCCGGGCAGGGCCTTATCGAAATCTACGATCTGGATCTCTGAATTCTGCTCGACGGGGTATCAGCGCTCCCAGGGAGCCCCAACCACCGGAAAACCTGGGGCGAGCGTGGTTTTCTCAAAATCAGTTTTGCTCCCGACGGACATTCCCCCTCAACGTGTCCGGCTATGTTCGATATTTCCGGCACTATTAAGAAGATTTTTGAAGAGCAGACGTTTGGCAGCGGATTCAACAAGCGGGAGTTCGTGTTGACGACTTCCGCCGAGCGTTACCCGCAAGACATTAAGTTCGAGCTCGTTAAGGATAAGGTCAACCTGCTCGCTCCCCTCAAGGACGGCGACAAGGTGAAGGTGTTCTTCGACATTCGCGGTCGCGAGTGGAAGGAGAACTATTACGTGAATCTCAACGCTTGGAAGCTCGAGTCCCTCGAGGGTGGCGGTGCGAGTGCTCCCGACACCGGAGACGGTCCTCCCCTTCGCGAGCCCGAGATGGGGGCCGGTGAAGTTGAAGAGGAACCTCCGTTCTAGGTCACGGGTCCCTCTCCGCACCATGCTGCACTTTCTTCGCACCGCTCTGGTCGCCAGCTCCCTAGGGCTGGTCACCGCCCACGCCCAGTTGATTCATCACGGTCCTTGGGTGGGAGCAATGACCCCGGAGACCGCAGATGTGCACATGGTGTTGAACGAACCTCGCCTGACCACACTGGAGGTAAGTACCTACAAGGACTTTTCCTGGCCGGCGCCCACCCCTCAATCGGCCCGCCAGCCTCAACACCCTCCGGCGTTGGCGCATTTCCTGAACCCCAGCACAACCTATTACTATCGAGTCAAAGTCGGCCGAAAAATCGAGTATCAGACCATCGGCACTTTCCGGACATTCCCCCCTGGCTCACCGTCCCGCCTCTTTCCGGTTTGCATTCTCCTCTGGAGTGCAAACGGCTTCCGAAGCCGGTGCATTTTCCGAAATTCGTTACCAAAAGCCCCTCTTCTTTCTTCATCTGGACAACGCCCATAATACCCCCGATGTTCCGAACAAGGTGAGTTCTTGGAATCTCCTGCAGAACCAGATTTTCGAATCGTTCACCCAAACCGAGCTCTATCAGCATGTGCCCATCGTGCAGACGTGGCACAACTATGACTCCGGGGGAAGCGCAGCACATACCGCCTATCGCAGCTTCATTCCCCACTACCCCCTTCCCGCGGACGCTCCCGGGGCTACCATTGAAGAAGAGGCGGTCCTCAAGCCGATCAGCCAGAGCTTCACGGTGGGCCGGGTGAAATTTATCGTCCTCGATACCTCCACCGCCCGCACTGCGTTCGACAGTGAAAACCCTACTTTGTTGGGCAATTGGCAATTGAACTGGATGAAGGCGGAGTTGAAAGCGGCTGCGCTGGTTCACCCTCTGATTTTCATCGTTTCCGCGGTGCCTTGGCATGCCGATCAAGCCGTCTCCGGCACCGATGACCACTGGGGATACTACCCTGCTGAACGCGATCATCTGACGGAATGGCTCAAGACTGAAAAAATCTCCGGAGTAAACATCATCTCCGGAAATGGCGGAGTGCTCGCTGCGGCGATTGCCGCTGACGAACTGGGCGAACTCAGTGAGTTGCAATCGGGTATCATCGATCTGCGACGCGAGCCCGCCATCGGTCGTTGGACCGACGGTCCGCTATTGCCCGACTCAACCGAAGAATTTTTCGGCATCGTCGATATCGATGATCAACACAGCCATCTCGATGTTACGTTCCGCGGCATGAACCAACACGGTCACGAACGCTTCAAGAGTAGCTTCCGCGTCGCGGTGATCAAGAAATGAGTCCGCTGCTCCGGCTGGGACTGGTTTGTTTGGGGATCTGTTGCGGCCCTCGACTGGTTTCCGCCGAAACACTGCGGATTGCGGCGGCTTCGAACCTTCAGTTTGTGCTCCCGCAATTACTCACGGCCTACACTTCCGTAAATCCACAGACCGAAATATCCCCGGCCTATGCGGCTTCTGGCAGTCTGGTGGCCCAGGTTCGTCATGGCGCTCCCTTCGATATTTTTCTGTCCGCCGATTTGAAATACCCTCAAGCGCTGATTGAAAGCGGCCACGCAGCCAAAGACAGCCTGCAAACCTTTGCCCACGGCATCCTGATGCTGTGGCCTGATCCGGGCACCGAAGACTGGGGAGAGGCCCTGCGAGCTCCCGCAACAAAACGAATCGCCATCGCCCACTCCGAAACTGCGCCCTACGGGACCGCCACCGAGCGCATGCTGCGATCACGTGACCTTTGGCCGGCCATCACATCAAAGGTGGTGTGGGGCAAAAACGTCGCTCAAACCCTGCACTTCGTGCACAGCGGCAACGCAGACTATGGGTTCGTCGCCGCCTCTTTGCTCGTCGCCAACCCCGCACTCAACTCCGGCCTGACCATTGATCTGGGACCGCAGGCACTCCCGCATGGTGCCGTGCGCCTGAAATCGGCACGAAACGTGATGGAAGCGGACAAATTCTTGGTCTGGCTGAAGGCCCCGACAGCCCGAAAAATTTTGGGCTCAAACGGCTATCGGTTGCCTTGATCCGCGGGGCGCAGCCCGTTACGGTCGGCCCCAGTGTCTTCGCCCGTTATCAGCACCTGGTTATTGGAGCCCGCTCTGTGGCAGTCGCTTTGGCTGACGCTTAAGCTCGCGGCTATCACCACGCTGGTGCTCGCGATCGTGGGTCTGCCTTTGGCAAAGTGGCTCAATGAAACCCGCACCCGGGCGGTGCCTTTTCTCGAAGCACTGGTGACACTACCGATCGTGCTTCCACCCACGGTTATCGGGTTTTACCTCCTCGTCTTTTTCTCCCCGCAACATCCTCCCGGTAGCTGGTGGGTGGCCCTGACCGGAGCACCCCTTTCTTTCACATTCACCGGCTTGGTTATCGCATCGGTGGTCTATTCTTTGCCCTTCGCGGTCCAACCGTTTCAAGCCGCATTGCGCGCCGTGCCTCCCGAGTTACTCGACGCGAGCCGGGCCAGTGGGGCCACAGCGTGGCGCACATTTTGGCGGGTCCATCTGCCTCTCGCGGGGCGAGGCATCGGCGCCGGATTGACGCTCGGGTTTGCCCATACCCTCGGAGAGTTTGGCGTGGTTTTGATGATTGGCGGTTCCATCGCCGGGGAAACGCGCGTGGCGAGTATCGCGCTCTACGATGAAGTTCAAAAACTCAACTATGCCTCAGCCCACGCCTTCGCCGCGGTGCTCCTAGTCATATCCTTCGTGCTGTTGGTCGTCGTCGCGATGCTGCAACGCCGCAACCGCGCTTGATCCACGATCGATCGCAGCCGTAAGACTTTTCCTTGAGCGCGTCATCTTCTTCCTCCGCCAAATTACCCGCAAACGTGTGGATTCTGGCGGTCTGCCAAGCCCTCGGAATGTCGGCCGGCTCAATGATGATTTTGGTCGGTGGGTTGCTGGCGGTGCGCATCGCTCCCACCGCTAAACTCGCAACCTTGCCGTTGGTGATAATCATCTTAGGCACAGCGACTTAAACGATTTGGGTCGCGCTGTTATTGAGACATTTCGGCCGAAAACGCGGAAGCAATGTCGGGTTCATATTCTCGTTTCTCGCCGCGGGATTGGGCTATCAAGCGGCGGTGCAGGCGTCGTTTCCTCTGCTCATTGCAACCGGCTACAGCATGGGGGTCGCCGTCGCCTTCTGGCAGCAATTTCGCTTCGCCGCTCTCGAGAGTCTGCCCGACCCCAAACTCAACGGCCCCGCCCTGTCCGTCATGATGGGCGGTGGCTTGATCGCGGCGTTCTTAGGACCCGAAATCGGTGCGCGCGGACAAGCGATTTTTCCGCATCTACCGGAGTTCGCCGGGTGTTTCATCCTATTGGCGGGTTTGATCGGGATTGCGGTGGTCGTGTTTCAGTTTACTCACCAGCCGGCCATCGCGGATCAACACGCCAATGAACCGGGTCGACCGTTGCTGACCATTGTGCGGCGGCCGCAGTTTTTCATTCCATCGCTGTGTGCGGCCATTGGTTTCGGCGTCATGAGTTTTGTCATGACCGCCACACCACTGACGATGTATGAGGTCTGCGGTTTCGGACTGAACGACACCAAGAAGGTGATCCAGAGCCACATCGTCGCGATGTTTTTGCCCAGCATTGTGGGGGGGCATCTCATGCAGCGATTTGGGGTCGGACGCATCATGATGGTCGGCGCAATTTTGTATGCAGTGGTTGTGGTGGTAGGTCTGATGGGTCAGGAGCTCATGCACTTTTGGGGCAGTCTGATCCTGCTGGGTGTCGGCTGGAATTTTCTCTTCATGGGCGGCACCGCACTGCTGCCACTAAACTACGAACCGAACGAGCGTTTCAAGGCTCAAGCAGTTAACGATTTGGTGGTGTTCGGGAGTCAGGCAATCGCATCCCTTTCATCAGGATGGTTTGTTTTCACCTTCGGATGGAACGGACTTCTCTTCACGTGTTTGCCGTTCCTAACCGCAACGCTGATGCTCGCCACGTGGCAAGCACGACGGGAATCAACCGCCACTACATCCGGCTGAATCGGACGACCGAACGACCGTCGACCTCGACAGTTTCATTCCACATTTCCGCGGGGCGCACCCACAATCCCTGCTCGCCGTAAAGCGCGCGATAGACGACCATCGCTTCGAGCGTTTCGGAGTGACGACACAGTCCCACCACGTCGTATTTCCCGCCCTTGTAGTGGCGGTATCGACCGGGCCTGGGCTCCGGCGGCAAAGGGGGCAATTCGTCTCCGGCGGCCATATTAAAACAACAGCCAGGTGGCCAACTGGAGAAAGACGAGGAACCCCACCATATCTACAATCCCCGTTACGAAAATCGAAGAACTCTGCGCGGGATCAAACCCAAGCTTTTTCAGCGTGAGGGGGATTCCCGCCCCGGCGAATCCGGAGAACGTCATGGTGCAGACCATGGCCACACCCACCACGAAGGCGACCGTCAGATCACCCGTGAACCAAGCCACCGCGCCTCCGGTGATGATGCCGATCGCGATGCCATTGAGCAGACCTTTGAGGGCTTCCCGACCACATATCGCCAACGAATCGCGCGGCTGGATTTCACCGACCGCCAGACTGCGAATGAGAACGGCCAAAGTTTGTGCTCCCGTGTTTCCACCCAAGTTTGCGATTACCGGCATCATCACGGCGAGGATGGCCATGTTTTCGATCTGCTCCTCGTAGAACGTGATGACTGCGGCCGCTACACTGATCGTGAGCAAGTTTACGATGAGCCACGGATTGCGTTTCTTCAGGCTTTCAAAGACTGAATCGAGAATACTCTCGTCCGCACCCGCACCAACCATCTTCTGGATATCTTCCGTGGCCTCATCCTGAACGATATCAAGCACGTCATCATGGGTCACGATACCGATTAGTTTCCCGGCCGTATCCACCACCGGAAGGGCTACGAGATTAAACTCAGCTGTCCGCTTGGCTACAAGTTCCCGGTCGTCATCCGGGGCACAGACCCCTTCGACCTCATCGTGCATGATATCGCGGATGCGTGCACCGGACCGGGCGAGTAAAAGTTCACGAATCGATACGACTCCCTTGAGGTGCTCGATGTCATCGACCACGTAAACGTAGTAGATATTTTCAATCTCCTCGCGCTGACGCCTGATGTCCTGAATCGCCTCCTCGATGGATTGATCGATGCGGACTACGCCGAAATCGGTGGTCATGACACCACCCGCGGTCTCCGGATCGTAGGATAGCAGTAGATTGATATCGTCCGCCGTCTCCGGCTCGACCGCATCCATCAAACGTTCGCGATCCTCGTCCTCCAACTCCGCCACCACATCAGCGGCATCATCGGGGTCGAGGGCCTCGATCATTTTGACCGCCCGACTGTTCCGCATGGCACCCAGCACTTCGGCGGCATCATCCTCGTCCATTTCGGCGAGAATATCGGATGCCTTTTCTTCGCTGACCTTACGGAGGATTTCCCGAATCTCATCGACCTCGAATCGGCTAAGGGCCCGAGCCAGAGCGAAATCGGAAAACTCCTCCAGCCGTTCGGTCGGGTAGGTCGTCAGTTCCTCGAAGGAAGCCTTGAGGAATTCTTCCTCGTGGCTCTCAATATCGGGAGTGTCTGGCGGCGGATGGCTCATCGGAATCAATCACCCTAGCAACGCGGCGGCCCCTGACAACGTTCGATCAGGTTACATTTTCGAGCCTTGGCGTATTTACGACGATTCCTTCTTGCAGTGACGTTTGCGTTTCGTTTCGACCTAGAAGGTGAGCGCAAAGTTGTCCCTCATTCTGACCCTGTTCGCGTGGCTTTTCGCCACGGGCAGTCATTGGGATTTGGTGCAGACCTTCGCGTGGGGTAAGATGTTCGCCACCTACTCGCAGTCCATGTCCTACATGGATGCGGCCAAACTGACGTTTTCCGCCGACAATCTTTGCGGCGTTTGCAAGATCGTGGCGGAAGCCACCCAAGATGATACCGACCGCGAAAACTCGGCCGGCAAGTCCGGAACCCAGAAGATTCAACTGAACTTCGCTCCCGTGCCGCAATCATTTTGGCCGGCACCACCAGGAGCCCTTGGTCGCCCACCGACCCTTTGATTCCTTCCGGGTTAAGGGCGGGTCCGTCGACACCTCCACCTCGAGTCTGAGCTGAATCGCTTCGTTCAAGGCCTGTTTAATCGTGGCCTGAACTCTTATCCGTCTCCGGAAACACGGGATGTCGGGCATAAAGCTTGATCCTCCCGACAAGACGCTACCCCATTGTGGGTCGGGCATTCTGCCCGGCGTCTTCGATCCAGGTGAAAAGACGGACGAATGCATCACCCTTCAGAACGCGTCCCAGTAGCGCGTCGTTTTTCACCCATCTTTTTTCCAATCTTGCCATGTCTAAAAATCTATTTCGCATCCTCACTTCCACTGTCGCTCTCGGTCTCACCGTGAGCACCGCGTCGGCTCGTCCCGACAGCCACGCCCCGCTCACCGTCATGGGTGACCATACTCATCGCCAAGGAGAGTGGATGACCTTCTACCGCTACATGACCATGAGCATGGGTCCTAACTACTCGGGCTCAAGCAGCGTCACGACAGCTCAGATCCACGCCGAATTCATGATCTCCCCTGTGAGTATGGACATGCACATGCTCGGTGTGATGTATGCCCCGACTGACAAAATTACCCTGATGGGTATGCTCGATTATACTGAGACGAGTATGGACCACTTGGTGCGTAATGGCGTCACATTTACGACGCGCAGCAGCGGCATCGGAGACACCGGTCTCGCCGCACTTTGGACGCTAGTGGAGTCCCCCTCCTACCGCGCTCACCTCAATCTCGGTTTTAGTTTACCCACCGGGGATATCGATGTGCGCGATGCGACTCCCATGGGTCCTAACACCCTCTTGCCCTACCCCATGCGTCTCGGCTCGGGAACTTACGACCTGAAGCCCGGCATAACCTGCTCCTTTCTGGGCGAAAATTGGTCGGTCGGCGCACAAGGCCTCGCGACGATTCGACTCGGCGACAATGACCGTAGCTACACGCTGGGCAACCGGTTCGACACGACTGCTTGGGTGAGCTATCTCCTCCACCCCAGCGTCAGTGTTTCCGGTCGTTTGAGCTATGCCCATTGGGGCGACATAGACGGAGCGGATAGCCGTTTGAATCCGATGATGGTTCCCACCGTGCGCACTGATTTACGCGGCGGCTCGGAAACCACCGCGTGGTTTGGGCTGAATTGGGAGATCCCCACCGGCACCTTTGCAGGCCATCGCTTGGCGGTTGAATACGGTAACGTGATCAGCCGCGATCTCGACGGGCCGCAACTCGGCACGGACAACATCCTCACCCTAGGGTGTGTTTAACAAATAAATTGGAGGCAAAAAGTACCCATTAATAGGATACTTTTCATTAACCTCGTGGCTCCAGAATGACTTCATCACATTGTGAAACAACGAGTAAGACTCGTCCTGCGTGATCACCACTGGGGCGAGCTAAAAAAATTAACGGCCATCGTCTCAGTCTGAGTGGCCCACATCGTCGTGGACGCAAATGCACCAACCTGCGCCGTCGGGTTGAAGCCGTGCTCTGGATCGCGCGTGCCGGGTGCCCGTGGCGCGATCTGCCTACTTGGTTTGGTCCCTGACAAAACGCCTATGCCTCGTTCCGGCGCTGGTCTCAGAACGGTCTCTGGGAGTATGTGCTCGCTTACCTCGGTTCTCTCCAAGGCGATCACGCGTATCTCATGATTGATAGCACCAGTTCGCGGGTCCATCAGCACGCGGCCGGACCCGGTGGTGGACAGCAAGCCCAAGCCATGGGGCGCTCCAAAGCGGGCCTCTCCACCAAGGCCCACTTTGCCTGTGACGCCTTGGGCTACCCTCTGGGCTTTATCCTCACGGGTGCCAATGTAGCCGACTGCGATCAGTGTAAACCCCTCTTGGAATCTTATCTGCGGCCAGGGGCTGCGGCGATCATGGACAAGGGCTATGACAGCGATGCCATCAGGGCAGGTGTGAAACAACGAGGCGGCAACGCCGTCATAGCTGTGCACCCCAACAGGTCCCAAAAACCCGAGTTTGACGAGCACATCTACTGTGATCGTCACCGCATCGAGAACCTCTTCGCAAAACTCAAGCACTACCGCCGGATCGCTACGCGCTATGAAAAACTACATCGAACCTTTGCCAGCATGCTCGCTTTAGTATGTATCATCATATGGATTAAGCACTAACATACCAATTGTTAAACACACCCTAGGGTAGCAGTTGACATTCTGACTCAGACCACTGGCAATAAATTCCGCGCAGAAAGAAACCTTATGAGATACATTGAACCTATTCTCCTATTCACGTTGTTCGGACTTCTGGCCCTTGGGCTTCAGGCCGAGGAAAAGAACGAAGCCGAGGAGACGCGTTGCACGTGCGGTAACGTAAAATTAACCGATCCAGACAATCCCGTCTACGTGCTCCGAGGCGAAATACAGACCGTCATGACCGAAAGAAATGCTCTGGTGGTTCGCCATCAGGAGATTCCCGGATTCATGAAGGCAATGACCATGATGTTCCAAGTTGATCGTCGGGTGCTCGATTTGGTGAAACCCGGTCAAACCATATCCGCACGAATGGAACGGCGCGACGATGGTCGATGGTGGCTGTTCGGGATTCGCATTTTACAACGAACGCATTGACATCCCGATCCGTTTGCCACGACCTCCACATAGATCCGGATGATATCCTTTTTCCAACGCCGTCGATTTCGCGCCCGCACTGCCGTGCTGGGAGCTGCGTTGGCGTGGAGCATAGTCTGGATCGGTGCACTGCAATTCGCGCCCACCGCCCACGTCGACATCCACCATGATGCCCATGAGGCCGATCACCATTGTGTGGTCGAGGTCTTCAGCAAAGGAGTTCTGGTCGGCGACATCACAGTCGGGATCAGCGCGCCAGCAACATTGCTGCACAGCGAGGCCGCTACGGTGCCCGTGATTCAGTTGAACCCGCCGGAGCGGTTACATCCGCCCGGACGTGCTCCACCGTTAAGCTAGTCCGAAACACACTCACTCCGAGCTGTCGCCCGATCCCCTGAGGATATTCGGCGATGAATACAGCTCGTTTCTGAACCTAATGCATCGGGCCCGACGGCTCGTCACATTTCTGCTGCTTAACATGAAATCACTCTATTCCCTTCTTTCCCTCGGGCTGATCGCAACCGCGACCGCCCAAACCACTCCTTCCGTTTCGGAAGAAAACCCGCTGCACCTCGATAAGTTTGAGGTCAGCACCCATCCCTACGCTCGCAGCTCCAACGAAATCGCCCAGCCGACCTCGGTTTTGGGCGGAACGAAACTGGATCTTCGCCAAGCCCTCAATCTCGGAGATCTCGTCTCTCAAGAACCCGGCGTGAGCTCGACCTACTTCGGTCCCGGCGCGGGCCGACCCATTATTCGGGGGATGTCAGGACCGCGGGTCGCCGTGCTACAGAACGGCGCGGACATGATTGATGCGTCCACAATCAGCCCGGATCACAGGGTGTCGCTGGATCCGCTCCTGATCGAACGCGTCGAAATCACGCGCGGTCCGGCCGCCATTCTCCAAGGCGGCTCGGCTATCGGCGGTGCCGTCAACGTGGTGACGCACCGTATCCACGAGACCCTGCCATCCAAAGGGGTGCACGGCCGCATCGAAGGCCGCGTCGGCGATGTGGACGGTGAAGCTTCCGGAGGGATCGTGCTCGAAGGAGCAATCGATCAACTCGCCTGGCACTTCGATACGTTTTACCGGGAAACCGAAGCCATCGACATTCCCGGATTTGCCGAGAGCAAATACCTGCGTCTTCTCGAGGCGCTTGAGGAAGCAGAGGAACATCACGACGAGGACGAGGACGACGATCATGAAGATGAGGAGCACGATGAAGACGAGCACGGACACGATGACGAAGAGGAAGAAGCCTTCGGCACCGTTCCCAATACATTCGTGGAAACCCAAGGCGGGGCCTTCGGCCTAAGCTGGATCACCGATAACGGCTACCTCGGGGCCTCCTTCAGTATGTTTGATTCAAAATACGGCATTCCTTCCGGAGCCCACAGCCACGAGCACGGGCACGAGGATGAGCACGAAGAAGAGCATCATGACGAGGACGATCACGAAGATGAGCACGGCGAAGAGGAAGAGGAGCTGGTCTCCATCGACCTGAAACAACGTCGGTTCGAGCTCCAAGGCGAGATGCGCGACCCGGTTCCCAGCTTGCAAGCGATTCGTTGGCATGCGGCCTTCGCCGACTACGAGCACACGGAATTCGAAGGTGATGAGATCGGCACGGTCTTCACCAACGAAGGCTACGATATTCGAATCGACGCCCTGCACCATCCCTGGGGCGAATGGCAAGGCACCATCGGTTTGGAATGGAGTCGATCGGACTTCAATGCCGTCGGCGCGGAGGCCTTCGTGCCGCCGACCGAAACCGACATCACTTCCTTGATGATCTTCGAGGAATTGGAAAAAGGGTCCAACATCTTCCAACTGAGCGGACGGGTCGATTCCCAATCCATCGAGGTCAAGGACGGGACCGGACGCGACGCAGATGGCACGGGCTGGGCCACGTCACTCGGCATCGTGCACACGATTTCCGAAGAATGGAGTATCGCAACCTCGGTCTCCTTGACTAACCGACTGCCTATCTCACAGGAGTTGTTCGCCGACGGCCCACATATCGGCACCAACGCCTACGAAGTCGGAGACCCCACTCTCGACAACGAGCGCTCACACGGCCTCGACGTGAGTCTCCGCCGCAGCGGTGGTCTGTTCTCCGGAGTCGTAACTGCCTTTGCTAATGACTTCGACCGCTACATCTACGAAAATCCGACCGGAGACGACGTCGACGAACTTCCGGTTTATGAATTCACCCAACGCGATGCCCGTTTCTACGGTGTCGAAGCGACTGGCATGCTCCACCTGATGGAGACCGATCAGAGCCACCTCGACTGGAGCTTCGGCATGGATTTTGTGCATGCCCAAAATCGCTCCGATGACACCTTCCTGCCGCGGATCTCTCCATGGCGCTGGCGCACAGGTTTGGACTGGCAACGCGGCCCGCTGCGGATCGGCACCGAAGTCGTCTTCAATGAAGGTCAGGATCGTCTCGCCCCGGAAGAGTTACCCACCGATGCCTATGAACTGTTGTCCGCCTACGTGGGTTACCGGTTCATCGCTGGTGACACGACCTGGGACTTGCTGCTGCGCGGCTCAAACCTCACCGACAGTGAAGCCCGCCTGCATACCTCGTTCCTCAAAGACGTCGCCCCTCTTTCCGGTCGGAACATCAGTATGAGCGTTCGCCTCAGTTTTTGACATTAGAGATCCGCGGGGCAGCCTGAGTTTTGCTCTTCGCGCCAATTGTGCGAAAACAACAAAACCAGTCTGCCCCTTTTCATTCGATGATTCCGTCCCGTCTTTTTGGAGTAACACTTCTCGCAATACTGGGGCTAGCCGCCTGCAACAAGTCATCCGAGCCGAAACCCGCGCCCGCGCCTCCGCCCCCGCCTTCAGCGGAAAGTATCGCCGCAGCCAAGGCCGCCCAAGTGGCCTACGAAGCCAAGCGAGCCCGCGCGGCGGGGTTTTCAACGTTTCGTTTAAAGAGATTAATGACGCGGGTTACCCCATGTTCACTTTTACCAATCTTACAGGGAAAGACGTCGACGACATAAGCGGTGGATTCGAAGGCACCGATGCTGACGGCAGCACGCTATTTTTCACCGGCCACACTATAGCGATTTCTGGCGAAGTCTTTTTGAAGGCGGGAGCATCCACCGAAATCGCCCCTTTCAATCTTCAGGAAAAGGAAGTACCCACGAACCTCCTGCGCACCAACCCTGGCGCATTGAAAGTCGTATTCCGCGTCCGCTCCCTGAGCTACATGGATGGCACGGTTGAAACCGGTCTGGAGTATTGATTCGCCGAAAAATGGACGGGAACCTCAAGGATAGGGTTCGAAGGAGAGGATCCCCTCACTCCGGCCAAAAGATCAGTCTCAATCTGCGGATGAGTTTCTAGGGGTTGCGCAAAACAAACGGCGCAACGAAGTGCTGATTTTTCGAAAGGACCGAGGCAAACTCATGCCCCGGTCCTTTTCGATTTAGCCCGCTCAGTCGGATACGCCCTACTTCATTTGCGGCAAACTTTATACGGTCTTGTTCCTACGGCTCCTTGATTCGGCCGGTGTTTTTCATTGAGGTAATTATCTCTTTGTCTACGCCGCCCCCCATCAATCGACCTTTCGCCTCTCTGGAGCAATTTAGAGATCAAATCGCGGTGGTGCGGGCAGATGGCGAGCGATGGTCTTATTCGGATTTGGCCCGTGAGGCGGACAACTGGGCGATTAGACTGGGCGAAATCCGAGGACTGATTGCCATCGAAATGGTCAACGAATGGGAGGCGTTGGTAGCGTGGATCGGGGCAAGTCGAGCGGGGTTTCCCGTCTTACTTTTGGCGGAAGGGATGCTGGAATCGGAACCTCGTCTGCGAGCGGAATTCCAACCCGACATCGAATATCGACGCGACTCGGCGCAAACTTGGACACTACATAAATCACCTACACGCGAGGCGACGGATTTACACCGAGATCTCGCTTTGCTCTTGTCCACTTCGGGCTCGGCCGGAGACCCAAAACTGGTTCGCCTATCGAGTGAGAACGTTACCCACAATGCCCGGGCAATTGGGCTCTACCTCGAACTGTCCGCCGAGGATCGCGCGATCACTTCCCTACCGCTGCACTATTCCTACGGGATATCCGTGATCACATCGCACCTCTCGCGGGGCGGATCGCTGGCCTTAACCGACGCCAAGCCACATACGGAAGAATTTTGGGCGGAATTTGTTGCGATGGGAGCGACCAGTTTCGCCGGTGTGCCATTGACGTATGAACTGTTGGAAGAGCGCGGGTTTCCCTCCCGCGCAGTGCCGGGTCTACGCACCATGACGCAGGCAGGCGGACGATTGGGCTCAGACCGCGTGCGAAAATTTTCCACCAAGCTTAAGGAGCGCGGGGTCAAATTTTGGGTAATGTATGGTCAAACCGAAGCGTCACCCCGCATCGCCTATCTCCCCCCCGAGATGGCGGCGGCATTCCCGGATCGAATCGGCTACCCGATCCCAGGCGGCACGATCCGGTTATTGGATCCGGACGGAGAAACAGTCCGCGACGTTGGGGAACCGGCTGAGCTTTGTTACCAAGGTTCGAATGTGATGATGGGCTAAGCCCAGAGCCGGACCGATCTCAACAAAGAAGCGGAAGTCGAAGTATTGCACACCGGAGACGTCGCGGAACGCGACAGTGCAGGTCGCTATCGGATTGTCGGACGCGCAACGCGCTGGGTTAAGGTAGCCGGGAAACGAATCTCGTTGGACGGAGTTGAACAGGATGTTCGAGAGGCGGGAATCGATGCACGCGTCGCCGGAGCTGATGGCCACATCGTGATCGCAGCCGTGGGCAAAGAATCCACGACAACCCTCAAAACGTTTTGGACCGAACGACTGCAGATCCCGCGCAGCACGCTCAACGTCATAGCTCTCGAGGAGATGCCGACCTTGGCAAACGGGAAGCCGGACTATGAGCGAATCCGCAACGCCGGGTTAGGGGCGATGGCGGTGGAGCGTTATTTTGGCCGCCAAGTTTCGGGATGGCAGAGCATGCCGATCAGTCAGCTTTGTCTGGGAGAACCGGAAATAAAACTGCGCGGCGATCGCGAAGACCATCTCGTGGTCACGCGTTCCTTCGCCATCGTCCTCACGATGGTGTCCCATATCCTGTTCTACTTGGAAAAATGGGAAGCCACCGCGCCGTTGTTTTTCGTGACGGCTCTGGCGACGCCCATGCTCTTGATCGTATTCGGCGCCTCCGTGGGCCGAAGTGTCGGAGGGCGTCCCATCGGGCGAAGTGTGCACGGACTGATCAAACGCTATTGGCCCATGGCAGTGACGTTTTACGGCGTAATTTTGTTAACGCTTTTGATCCAAGGGATCGTGGGGGAGCAAACCTGGCAGGAGACTTGGGATGCGCTCAGGTTCAATGGATTCGGCCTGTATGCAGGAATCTGGATGACCTACTGCGCGATGGTGGTGGTGGTCCCGTTTCTTGTTCCTTTACTGGAGCGATGGGGACTGTGGGCGGCATCAGTCATCGTCCCAGTGCCATGGATCGCCTCGTGGTGGCTTTGGGGCATCGAAATGGATGCCTACGTTTGGAGCTTCATGATCGGAATCGGTGAACGCTCCGGTCCGAGTGTTATGCATGCGATCACGTTTGTGACCTTCGGCTACATTTGGAACCGGGCGAAGAGCTCGGGTATTTCGAAAGTGTGGGTTGGACTGATGATCCTGGTCGCGGAGCTCGTTCTGTGGGCGGAAGTGCTTATGTTTAATTTGAAGGATGTTTGGCTGTGGTTGACGTTCCAAGAATACCGAGGGCTTAATCATCCCGCTTACTTCGCATTTGGAATCACGGGGAGCGTTCTCGCGTTGGCATTGGGGTGGTGGTGGAGCCGTCGACCGCGGTTCAAAGGCAAAGGAAGGATAATTTTCGCCGCTGGTCGTAATCCGCTCTTCGCCTACGCATTCGCGAACATCCTGTTGTGCTTCACGCCGAAGACCGAATTGACGGCAGTGCAAAGTCTGGTGTGGGGCGTAGGGCTGATCGTCTTCGTGGTCATGATGACGGACGATGTGACCCGCTGGCGTCCTCGATTTTTTGGACCGGTTGCTCGCTGGCTGCGTTGGTTTAATCTGCGGCTGCTCAACCTGCAATTTCTTGGGCAGGAAAATTCTCAGTCGCGAAGGTTTCAGCCAAGGAAATCAGACTGAACCCCATGGGGTTCATCGATCAGGCATCCAATCCAAACACCGCGCGCGCGTAGTTACGGGCATTGAAGGGTTGGAGGTCGTCGGGTTGCTCACCGAGTCCAAGGAAATAGATGGGAAGTTTCAACTCCCGCCAAATACCAACGATAGCACCACCGCGCGAAGTGCCATCGAGCTTGGTCACGATCAGCCCGGTAAGGCCGAAACTTTTGTGAAAAGCTTTGGCCTGTTCGATGGAGTTGGAACCGAGAGAGCCGTCGACAACCAACCACGAATGATGGGGAGCGGCTTCGTCGTGCTTCTGCAACACGCGCCGAATCTTGGCCAATTCTTCCATGAGGTTCGACTTGGTGTGCAGGCGGCCCGCGGTATCGACGAGAAGCGTATGGCAGTCACGGGATTTCGCTGCCTGCCACGAATCGAAAGCGACCGCAGCAGCGTCGGCTCCGGTATGGCTAGCCACGATCGGTAGATCGAGACGGGTGGCCCATGATTTAAGCTGCTCGACCGCCGCGGCGCGGAAAGTATCGCAGGCGGCCAACATGACCGACTGACCATCGTTTTTCAAAAGGTGTCCAAGTTTCGCGGCGGTGGTCGTTTTGCCCGAGCCATTGACCCCGATCAAGGCGACCACGGTGGGCGCTTCCGGAGCAGGTTCGAGCGTGCCTTCGCTGCCGTCGAGCACCCGTTCCAAAACGGCGGCCCCAATGGCGGCAGCGTCCTGCCCCTTGAGATCAGAATTCTTGCGGTAAGCCTTCTGAATCTCCTCCAGAATTTCCTCGGTGGTCTCAACGCCGAAGTCCGCCGTATAGAACGCCTCTTCGAGTTCTTCGAGAGAAGAAGCATCGATTTTCTTACCGCCAAAAAGACCCCGCGTCGTTTGACTGATCGCAGAGACGGTCTTGGAAAAACCGTCCTTAAATTTTTTGAAAATACCCAGCATGATGAATCCGCAATCTACCCGCTAATCGATGCCCGAAACTCGCAACCATCAGCTCACTCCGCCTTGCGAGCGTCGCGACCGAGTTGGTCTTTCAAGCGATCAAGAATGCCGTTGATGAAGCGTTTCGAATCCGCGGTGGAAAATTGTTTCGAGAGGTCGATGGCTTCGTTGATCGATACGATCGGCGGGATGTCTTTTCGGTAGAGCATCTCCGCAATCGCCATGCGCAGGATGGCCAAATCAATGCGCGCGATCCGATCGAATTCCCAATTATGGGCGAGCTGACGAATACGCGCATCCACGTCGGGTTGGCGGGTGATGGCATTATCGATCAGCTCTTCGGCATAATGATAGTGCTCGCGCGGTTTTTCGATCGTGGCTAACCCGGCGAAGAAAACCCGCAGGTCTTCCGCAAGGTTTTGCGGCGGATTGAGGCTCCAAGCGTAGAGAAATTGAACCGCAGCGACGCGACCGTCGCGCCGTTGGGCGAAAATAATTTTGCTCATGAAGAAAGTTGTTTTTTGAGGACCGCCATTTCGATCGCTCCCTGCGCGAATTCCGCACCGCGGTTGATGTCACCCAGGCAACGTTGTTCAGCTTGGGCGTTGTCGTTCGCGGTTACGACTCCCGCGATAATCGGTGTCTTGGAATCGAGGGATACGCGCATCAACCCATCCTGAGCCGCCTCGGCCACGAGTTGGTCATGGAGCGTGCCTCCCTTGATCACCACGCCAAGGGCAATGCCTACATCACAGCTCTGGGCTTCCAGCAGAAGTTGCATGCCAGTAGGGAGTTCACCGCTGCCCGGAACACGAATCGTCCGAATGTCCGCGGGAGAGACTCCAGCCGCTCTCAGCACCGCGATCGCATTCTCCATCAGCCCTTCAACGTAGCGTTGATTGAACCGGGCCGCGACGATGCCGACACGCAGACCGGTGCCGTCGAGAGAAAGTGCAGTTGGTGAATCAAGACTCATGAGAACGAATAGATCTGCCTACGCACAGACAGACCGAGCAATTGCGCAACCCGAAATCATCGGGAAGCAAAAGCTCCACCCGCGCCGCAACCTCAATACCATAATGTTACAGGCCAAAATTTCATGTTAGCTGTTGGATAACAAGTGGATGTGTTTCCGTTTTAGTCGGCCCAATATATGATCTCCCGAGCATGATCCCCAATTAGCTCCGTTACTTAACCCCCTTCAGAACCAAGCCGCGAATCTCGCGACCGGCCAATCCTCAGGAGACTTGCTAGTGCACTAGCAGCGCCTAGAACTGAGACAAAATGAATCGAATACTTCAAAACGTGGAGCTCCATCTGACATTTGTCGGATTGCTGGCGATATTGGCCTCAGGAGTCGTATCGCAGAATATGAATACCAATGCATGGAAGGTAACGGCAATCACCGCCACCGCGGTCGGCATCACTCATGGATTCATCTTTTGGTTGGTGCGCCGCCGCCAACGGTGCGTGCGTCTCGCTGCCATCGAATCCGTCAAAGCCATGCTTAGGGACGTGGTGAACAATCAGCTCGCGGTCATGCGTCTCGCCAATGATCTCAACCAATCCAAGCCCGGCACCATCGATCGAGGAGATTAAATCGGCGGTGGAATCTCTTTCCAACGAGTCCCTGCGAGAGTGGCAAGAGCGCTATAGCAGAACCTAATTTTTCGCACTCCCTTGCGCTTTCAAATTCATCATCGCACCCACTATCTCTACGCGGGCGAAGCGTCGGAGTCGTTTATGGAGGCGCGCTTGAAACCGGCGGAGACCCCGACTCAAAAACTGCTGTCCCACCGACTGGAAATCGATCCCGAGGGCAACATCCACGAATATCAGGACTATTTCGGGAACGCCGTGCAGACTTTTTCGATCGTCCGGCGACATGGAGAACTGACCTTGGACAGCTACGCGGAGCTCGAAACTCAAGCACCTCATCCGTCTGAGGCCGCGCGGGATATTTCCATTTCGGAGGCGCGACAAATCTACCGTAGCGACCCCTTGCAAAACTACGAGTTTCTGAACGCGTCGCGAGCGATCGTATTCGATGCCGGGGTCAACCGATTGGCCAATCAGTTGTTTCGCCCCCAAAGCGAACTGGGACCCGCCGTGAGTTCACTGAACACTTGGATTCATCAAAATTTTCGTTATCGATCGGGGACTACCCATCTCGAAACATCCGTGGCAGAGGTCATGCAAAAACGCGAAGGCGTTTGCCAAGACTTTGCCCAGGTTATGATCGCGGTGCTGCGCTCCGCCGAGATCCCCGCTCGATACGTAGTGGGATACATCGAAACCGATGCGCAAAAGGAAGCCGCGGGCAAATCCCGTCGTGTTCGGCGACTGGTAGGCGCCACGGAATCCCATGCCTGGGTGGAAGTCGGACTACCCGGCGGAGACTGGTGGGCGCTGGACCCGACGAATGACTGTGAATGCGCCGAACGTCACGTGCGCGTGGGAACAGGACGGGACTTCCATGACTGCACTCCGACTCGCGGGGTGTTCAAGGGCACCCACACCAAACAACTGCACGTTTCTGTGCAGATGACCCGTTGTTAATACCCGGATCCGCCGCCCTGGCCGGATGATTTGGGCTTATTCAGATCGAGGAGATCAAGCCGGCAAGACCCGGCCCCTTTGCCGTCTTCGTCCAAAAGAGTAATCATTGCAAAAAACACATAAGGCGGACGCACCTGTGGCGGAGAAATCAACGCGTCCCTTTGTAGATTCAAAACCGTGCGTTTGCGACCCGCTGTGTTCCGGGGATCTCACCAGGCCGCTGCGCGGGTGAAATCAGGATCCGTCGCTTTTTTCTCTGCGTCGTAAAACCGCAGCACAAATTTGTTTCCTTCCACCGCCAGTCCCAGAAAGGTGCCATCAAGACGAGCCATCTCCACACCTATGATTTCCGACTCCTCGTCAGTCGAATCCTGCGCCCACAACGAGCCGGCCAACGTCAGCATCGCGCACCACGACAGGATCCGAATAAATCGATTCATGGGGACACGTTGCGGAACAACCCCATCGCAGGCAAGCACCCGCCGAGCCTCACGACTTTTTCATCTTCGTTTTAAGTTCTCGCCACCGCGCAAGCCGATCCGCCACGCGAACCTCCAATCCGTTGGCCGAGGGCTCGTAAAGCTTGAGCGGAGTCTCCAGAAAGTCCTGCGGTGAGATTCCTTCCGGGTAGTCGTGGGAATAGAGATACCCCTTACCATGTCCTGCCCGCTTACTGGCCTGGCCACCTTTGTCCCGCAAGTGCATCGGCACGGGCTGGACTGAGTCGTTTTTGAGCGCCTGCTTGGCCGCCGCCAGCGCTTTGGTCGCCGAGTTGCTTTTCGGGGCACAGGCAATGTGAAGGGTGGCGTGAGCCAAGGTCAGCTCTGCTTCCGGGAGACCGACAAATTCTGCGGCTTGATGGGCGGAAACCGCCAGCGGCAGAGCAAACGGGTCGGCCAGGCCAATATCCTCGCTGGCGAGGATCACCAAACGCCGGGCGATAAACCTGGGGTCCTCCCCTCCCGACAACATTTTGGCCAACCAATACATCGCCGCATCGGGATCTCCGCCCCGACAACTTTTAATGAAGGCGGAAATCGTATCGTAGTGCTCGTCCTCGTTGGCGTCGTAGCGGATGCGGCGTTCCCGGGCGAATGACTCCAAGGACTTCGCCGTGATCTCCAGCTCCTCTTCGGGCAAGCTTAGCGCAACTACCTCCAACGCATTCAACGCACGACGCAGGTCACCGTCACACAGCACCGCCAAATCCGCCAACACCTCGTCGGTGGCCTGCAGTTTTCGCTCGCCCAATCCACGTTTGTCATCCTCCAACGCTCTCCGCAGAACGGTGGCTACGGCTTCTGTAGAGAGCGGCTCCAGCCGAAAAAGATGACTGCGGGAAAGCAGAGGGGGATTTACATAAAATCCGGGATTATGGGTGGTGGCACCGATCAGGCGGACTGATCCCTCTTCGACATCCGGCAGCAGCAGATCCTGTTGAGATTTGTTGAACCGGTGCAGCTCATCGATGAAGAGCAGCGTGCGCGATTCGAGCATTTTGCGGGCCACGCCGAGGATCTCCCGCAGTTCAGCCACGTTGGACATCACCGCGTTAATCCGCACAAAACGGCTCTGGGTTTCGCGGGCAATGACCTCCGCAAAACTGGTTTTGCCACAACCCGGCGGACCGTAGAACAGCAGGCTGCCGAACCGATCGGTGGAGATGAGTTGGGGTAAGAGGCTCCCCGGCGCGGTTAATTGATCCTGCCCCTCGATCTCCGCCAGGGACTGCGGACGCATCCGAGCCGCCAAAGGTTGGTGAGCCGCCGGTTCCTTGGGTGCCATATCAGCCGCTCTGCCCGCGGCTTGTTCGCCAAAAAAATCCGACTGATCGATTTCTGCCATAAATTGAGGCGAGCATGAAACTTGGGGAAGATCGAGTGAAAGAACCGGCCTTGATTCCGCGTTTCAAGGGGAGTGTCGTTCACCGCACCCAAACTCGTTCGCTCTCCGCTACTTTGGTTGATTATCCCCTTCGCCACCGGGATCGCTATAGCCCATGCCTGCGCCGCGAAGATTTCGTTGGAAATCTGGGCACTCGCCGCGGCCGTGGCGCTGGGACTTTGTATCGTGTCCTTGCGGACATTCCCGGCCCTCTGGGGATTCCTGTTGGGCGTGGGCCTAACCGCAGTGGGGGGAATTCACTATGCCCTCCACCGCGAACAACTTCCGGCCTGGGAGGTTCTACCGGATCGTGAGGCCGTTTTGACCGTTCAAGTGACGCGGGACTTCGGTTCTCTAGCCGAAGATCGCTATCAAAATATCCTCGGACGGATCGTTCGCGCCCGACACCCGTTGGATGAGTTGGTGGGCCAATCCCTGCATGCCCGCATTCGCCGGCCTTCGTCGAACCCGCACGCGATTCAACGTGGCGCCGCAATAGAAGCGGTAGGCCAAATCGAATGGCTCGATCCCGTCAATTCAGTCGACGATTTCGACCTCTACCTCCACGACTCCGGCCACAATTTCAGGCTTCACCAAGGACGATTCATCAAGTCAGTGGAGCCTCCATCGGACTACGCGAGATTTCGGCACGAAACAAAAACCAAGGCCGCGGAAATTCTCGGACGAGGGTTTGATCACCGCCCCTTCCTCTCGGCCGCATTGGGGGCCATGCTGCTGGGGGAAAAATATCGATTGGACGAGGCCACGAAGACCACGTTTCTGCGCAGCGGAACCATGCATCTCTTCGCTATCAGCGGTCTGCACATCGGCGTAATCGCCGTCGCCATCAACGGCCTTCTCCGCTTGGTGAGAGTCGACCGTCGCATCGCTTTTCTAATCGGAAGCTTAATCCTACTGGCCTATGTTGATTTGATCGGCCTCACCCCCTCTGCGGTAAGGGCGTGGATCATGATCACGTGCTTTCACGGGGCTCGCGTGCTGCGGGCGCCGGGAAACTCCGTGGCCGCCATCTCCACCTCGGCGCTCCTAGTATTATTACTGGACCCCATGCAGTTATTCTCCGCCGGATTCCAAATGAGTTATACCGTCGTATTCGTATTGCTGTTACACGGAATTCCGTTAGGCACCGCGACTCAGGAAGTCACCCGCCCTTGGCGGCACCTTCCGGGAGCATCCCTTAATCGCCGCCAAAGGTGGGTGCAAAATCGAGCGAAAGATCTGACGATGGCAGTCGCGTTCACTTGGTCTGCTTCCTTGATCGGCATGATCACCGGCGTCGGGGTATTCGGATGGTTCAGCCCACTCGCCTTTGTAACCAACTTGATCCTCGTTCCCTTGGCCTCACTCGCCATCACCGCCGGGTTCGCGAGTATCGTGCTGGGGCTAATGGGGGTAACAGTTGCGGCAACACTGTTTAACCACGCCGGAGCCATGGTGCTTTGGACCATGCTTGAGCTGCTGACTACACCGCTGAGTTTCGCCAGGGGAGTTCCGGCATCATTCGGCCACCTTTGGTGGGATGAATTTGGGATTATCGTCGTAATGGCCGCGGTGATAGGATCTCACGAATTTCCGGACCTCCCTCCGAGGATCAAATGGAGCCTACCAACGCTGGCAACGCTACTCGTGCTTGTGTTTGGGATCAATTTCTCCTGATTCCTCTGGGATGAAGAGCGCCTACGAACTTGCCATGGAACGGTTGGAGGAATCCGACCCGGCCGCGAACCGTCCCCTCACTGACGAGCAAAAAGCCAAACTGGCGGAAATCGATCAGGTCTTCCAAGGCAAGATCGCGGAACGTGAGATCTTCCTCCAGCAGAAGTTGGAAGAAGCCATGGCTTCACAGAACTTGGAGGAGATCGAGCAGATCCAGTCGCAAATCAAAAGCGAACGGACCCGCCTAGAAGAGGAACGCGAAGACGAAAAAGACCGCGTGCGGGAGAGCTGAGAGCCCTCAACGTTTACTCACATTTCAGCGTGATGGCGGGATCAATCGCCATTGCCCGACGCGCTGGCAAGTAGCAGGCGAGCAGGGATACGACGACCAGTCCGACGGCCACCCCTCCGAACACCGGGAGATCAAACGCACTCAATCCCACGAGCAGACCCGACAGCACTAGGGCCAATCCAATCGCGATGATCAACCCGACCACCAATCCGATCACGATCAGGCTTAAGCCGCCGCGAACAACCAATCGGAAGACATCGGTGCGTTCCGCACCCAGTGCGAGACGGATACCGATTTCACGGGTGCGCTGACTGACCAAATAAGCGACCACACCGTAGACGCCCATCACGGCTAAAAGCAGTCCGATGATTCCCTGCCCTCCGGCCACAAACGCGGCCAGGTGCATTGGCATGAATCCAAACGCGCTGGAGCGCAGATGCTCCTCCATCGTCTGCGTATTGAATACCGGCAGATCCGAATCCATGCGTTGCAGGACTCCCCGCATCTGCGGGATGACACCCTCTGCATTCCCCCGCGTGCGCAGGAAAAGGGTGATGGGCGCATTGTAAGCTTGAGCGTAAGGCTGCAGATAGGCGGGTCGCTCACCATCACATACTTTCCGGTTTGCACGACGCCGATAACCTCCATCGGTTCACCTCAGCGGAACGTCAATCGACAGCCCAAAGGATCTTCCCCGGGCCACAGCTTCTCGGCCAACGCTTGATTTACGATTATCACGGGCGGTGAATCTGCGTTATCGAACTCGGTGAAATTCCGTCCCCGAATCAGTCCCGACTCCATGGTTTTGATAAAATCAACCTCCACGATGTTGCTCGCGGCTTGGATCTCTCCTTCACGACGACCGGTGTCATCCAGTTGAGGGGAATCTGCAGCGGCCACGTCGCGCAATCCCGGGCTCGTGCTCATCGGCAAAACATTGCCATAGCTGACCGACTCAACCGCTGGCAGAGCCGCCAACTCAGCGGTCAATTCGTCGAGGAAAAGTTGACCGCGCTCGGGGCTGTAGCCCTACAAGTCCAAATCCAACGAAGCCATGGCCAGGTTTTCCGGCGTGAACCCGAGTTGGATCTCGGTGGCTTGATGCAGGCTGCGCACAAACAGCCCACCCGCCACCAACACGACCGCGCAAACGCCACCTGCGAAACCACTAACATATCGCGTAGCCAGTGCCGTTTGCGATCACCGGCGGCGCCTCCTTTAATAACCTGCACCAGATCCAACCGACTTGCCCGCAACGCCGACAGCACTCCGGTGACAAACCCCGCCACCAAGGACACCCCAACGGCAAATACGACGGTCCAGATACTCCCGGTGCTGGAGCTGGACGACATTGGAATATCTCCATTAGGATTGAAGCCCGCCATCATCCCGTTGGCGAGTCGCCGCCCGGGCAAAAAGCAAGTTGGCAACATTCGCGCAGGCGATCAGGAGAATCATCAACACCAGCGCGAGAAAGACCATGGCTGCGAGCGGCAGAAACCCGCTGACCGAGGGTTCGAGACGGCTTCGTTGTTCCGGCACCACTCGGGTCACGACTTCATTCATCGAGCCCGCCGCGTGTAATTCGGCGAGTCGCCGATCCACCGTCGCCAATTGCGCAACCACCTGATCGAAGCTGACCCCGAGGGCCATGCGTCCCACAGCTCGAAAGGCGTTCCAATTGCGATCTTTCAAAAAGGTTTCTTCCCAGTGTAACAGTGCCGGAACCGACTTAGCATGTGTCCATAGCGCGGGGGAAATTCCCCACTGCAGTCCGGAGAAATCTTCCGCCGCGACACCCATGACTTCGCAGGTTTGACCGTTTACCATAATAGAACTGCCAACCACCGACGGATCACTACCCAACAGGTCCCGCCAGTAACGATCAGACAATACGACCGTCATATCCGCACCTGGAGCAAGGCCCTCTCCCGGGAGGAACAGCCGCCCCAACGCCGGTTGGGTGCCAGCCAATTCAAAGTAGTTGGTACTGACAAATTCGACCCAAGTCCGATGCGCTGCCTGACCCGGCCTACTCAAATGAGCGGGCCTAAAAAGGATCGCTCCCAATTCGTCAAAGCCCGGCACATTATCGCGGTAGTCCTCGTAGTCTGCCCAGGAAATCGACGAAGCAAATTGATTCCGGGGATCATCCCGCGTCATGACGACCAATTCTTCCGACCGCTACACACCTGCAATGGGTTGGAAGAACACATCGATCACCGAGAACACCGTAATGTTCGCACTCAGTCCTAGAGCCAATGTGAGCACGGCGACCGTTGTGAATCCCCGATGCTTGAGCAGCATTCTGGCTCCGTAGCGGAGGTCCTGCTTGAAATGGGTGAACCAAATAAACCCCCGTGCCTCCCGAGCATTCTCCTCAATACCGCCGCGCACCCCAAATCGGCGATTGGCCTCGGCGCGGGCATTGAACTCCGACATGCCAGCCGACATACTGGCTTCGGCCTGCGCCTCGCGGTGGAAGCGCATCTCCTCCTCCATTTCCGCCTCTACTTTTCGCCGCCGAAACAACGTCTTGATCGTATGGGTGATTCGTTTCCACATCGCGTATTTTCCTCTCAATCCGCCTTGGCCAATACCTCGCCCACGGCGGAGGTGAGGCGCTGCCAGGTTGCCGTTTCCGTCACCAGTTGCTTACGGCCCTTGCGGGTCAATTGATAGAACTTTACTCGGCGGTTATTTTCCGAGACCCCCCACTCCGCTTCGCTCCATGCGGTAAAGCGCGGGATAGAGCGACCCCCCCTCGATGCGCAACGCATCGGCGGAGAGGAGATGGATCTTTTGCGCAATGCCGAACCCATGCATAGGAGCGGCTTGCAAAACGCGGAGGACCAGTAGGTCGAGGATGCCTTGTAATAATTCACTTTTGCTCATACCTTCCCTAGATTGGCAAGGGATAAATATATTTTCCTCATCCCTTCCTCCATTTCGGTTGCCACGCCCCGCGGGGCTCAAATGCTACGGCGCTACGCATGAGCAATCCGCAATACCTGATCCATTTGGAGTCCCCCACCGAGTCTCCTTTGGCCCTGCCTTTTGAGGTGCGGGGATGGATTGCAGCCAGAGAGCCGATCCAAGGCGTGGGCAACGGCGGGGAAGACGGCGAGTGGTTGGCCTTGGACGAACGCCCCGATGTGCGAGACGCGCACCTCCAATGGCCTCACGTAGTGGGATTTTCAGGACGCCTGGGTGTCGCCGCCTTTACGGGAACCGAAGTGTTGTTTTCGCTAAAGCTTGCCAGCGGTGAAATCCGGGCAGCAACGGCTCTGAAACCCATCGTCATTCCCCCGGACCATCTGCAGGTGCGACAGGTCGGCAGCGTGTGGGGGGCCGATTTTTATCCGGCCGGCCGGCGTATGTTTGATCAAATTGCCGAAGTATTTTCCGCGGTCGACCGTCCGCTGATCCGAGCCAGTCGGGTCTTGGATTTCGGCTGCGGATGTGGACGGGTCTTGCGCAGCTTCGGAGAAGTCGACCACGAAGGAGAAATCTGGGGATGCGATATCGATGGCGAGTCAATCGAATGGAATCAGCAGAATTTGAGTCATCTTGGTCAGTTCGAGACCAACCCTACCCTTCCACCCACGTCCTTCGCCGATGGATTTTTCGATGCGGTTTATTCGGTGTCCGTATTCACTCATCTTCCCGAGGAAATGCAGGCCGCCTGGATCAGGGAGATGCACCGAATTATCGAACCGGGAGGAATCTTGGTGCCATCCACTCATGGCGAACGCTATTGGACGCAGGATCCGGCGGTTGAAGCGGAAGTGCGGGAAACCGGGTTCGCCTACCGCACCGGCGAAATCACCAAGGGTTTACCGGAATTCTATATGGTGGCGTATCATTCCCTCGACTACATCAAACAGAAGTGGAGTCCGTGGTTCGAGGTCTTGGCGCACCACCCGAGTCATATCGACGGTGCGCACGACGCAGTGGTTCTCCGGCGGCGGGCGGGCTAATCTACAAATTCGAAATCAGCCACCAGCGCGTGGTGATCAGAAGCGGGAGAGGGAATCACCTCGTGATGCACGCAACGGAATGGCGCGTTGTAGAATACGTGATCAAGCACGAAAGGTTTACGACGCTAGGTCACCTCTTCGGTTTGGGCGGTTTTAAAACCAAAGGCCCCGTATTCATCAATGAGGGATGAGGACTGGCTCACGTTGAAATCGCCCGTTAGCAGGGTCGGCAACTCAGCCCGACGAAGATGTTCACCGACTTGCGCGCGCTGTCTTCCGTGTTCCTCGCTGCTGGACTTAAGCATAAAAAAGGCGAGGAGGTGCGTGGTGAGAATTGAAATATCCCGACCGTCGATCGTGGTCTTCGCGCCGACGAGCAATCGATCCGTAGGCGTTTTAGTCTCACCGAAAAAATCAAATTCAACCGGCGGAGAAGGAATGGATTCCCGAAACGAATCCCACAAAGGTGTCCGACTGAAGATAGCCAATCCAACACCAAATGGCAGCTCACGCTCATCCGCATCAGGATAAGAAAATAGCTGTCGTATCCCGGCAGGGTCTGTTGCACCCGGGTATAGTGCGGAGGTGGTTGGATCTGTTGCCCGTTGGGGCCCGCTTTTTCGACTTCCTGCAACGTAATGATATCAGCGTCATGTCGTTGAATCTCAGCCAAAGCCTCTTCCACCCGAATCGGCGCTGTGTCCGGTGCCTTGTCATCCCAGACTTGGCCAAACTGCATATTAAACTGGAGGATGCGGAACCCGACTCATTTTTTTCGAAACAAGCCAAACAGGCCTCGGCGTTTAGTGATCTTGGAAATCGAAACTGACGTCACTCGTTGGGTGGCTTGCAGAAGTGGGCTCGTCCCACTGCTCTTCAGCTGAGAAGTTCGGGATACTTGGGGCAATCCGCCCCAAGGGTCGACGGGAAGTCGGCATACTGGACGCAGTCTGCACTCGATAGTTCGTTCCGGTGGTCGCGAAAATCTGATTACCCGGCTGCAAAACCCGATTGATCCCCTGTAAGCCCGAGGCTTTTTGCACGACAACTGCCCGTGATTTTTTCGAAGGCTGAAACGAGTGGCCGCCAGCAGAACAGACGGTGACAGAGGTCATCGCCGCAACTAACAAATATGCTGGAAACAGAAGTCGCATCCGACAGCTCCAAGGGTTGATCGCCCGCTTGAGACGGCAAGCCTAATTTCAGGACCTAAAATGCCGATTAGGCCGACTTATTCCGGCTCAGCCGTGCCTTCCACGACCCATTCCCGGGCTTCAGGGACCGCTTTGAGAAATTCCCGTAAAACCGCGCTCTCGTGTTCGGCATAACGAAAATGAGCCCCCATTCCGGTCCGAAGTTCGACCTCATAGATGAACTTATCGGCATGCGTTGAGTGCTCGAACGGCGTCTGGGCGCCTAGAAGCAGTGAATGGACGTAGGCTTCACTCCCCCTCTCCATCAGCTCCTTGGTGAAAGCGGCTTGGTCAGACAAAAGCTGCGCGTGATGCGCCCGATCCACCTCCGGCGGCAGATAGAAACCCGCCTGGATACAGGGGGTCCAGCGGTGCCCAGTGCGATGACGATTGAGATCACGCAACTCAGCCAAAGCCATATTGTTCCAAGCGAACGACACGAGCATGCGCCGTGTCGCCGAACCTTGATAACCATACCGGTTGCCCCGGTGCTTCAATGCTTCGGAAATCGGCTGAGTCGGGGGCAGCCAAGGCGGCGTTGATCGTTCGACATTGACCCACACCTCATCCGCCAGTCCGTCCGTGGATAGCCGCTCGAGACCCATATTCAGGCTCTGGCCCAACTCTTGCCGCGCCTGTTCTTCATACGATTTCTCCGCAAAACTGTGTCGCATCAAGCGTGGTGATTGCTTGATCAATTCATCGCGAATCATCTTCGCAGCCGCTTTGGCTTCGGGGTGCGGGAGCGAATCAAGGTGCTTCACCGTGGTCGCCCACATCCGGGAGGTTTGCACCAGCGCCAAATTCGTCCGGGTCGCCATCGGGATAAAATAACGCGCCCGATCGAGAGCGAAATTCTTCCGCAACCGGTTCACCACCGCGGGTCTCGCGCCTTCAGGGAGACGGAGTTGGTCCGGCTCCGCCCGGCTCAACTCATCCAATCGCTGGTATTCCGCATGATAAGCGGCAAAAGATTGCGCCATCAGCTCCCGCCAACGGTCGGCCATGTCTTCGGGAATGCCGATCTCCGCCGGGTCGGGTAAATTGGTCGCGTCCATCGTGATGTAACGCGTGCTCGATTCCTGACCATCAGCCATCTGGGCAATCTCGAATACTTTCAAGGCCAACCACATCGATACGTCGTCCAAGGCAACCGCGAGGCCACCGGTCAGGCCACCGATCGACGCATGACCATAATCAACAAACTTTAGGATACGGTCGATCGAGGCGTCCGGATTCTCGATATCCACTTTATCCAAAATGGTTTGGATTCCATCATTGCTCCGGGAATACCGCGCCAAAACGGAAGCGAGCAGCTCAGGAGTGACTTGGGGTAGATCCGCCGCGGTCGGAGGCGGCACGAGGGTAAGACCGGTTATGCGCATGAGCCGTCATCGCCGCAAAAAACGCTTCCGAGCGCAAAGGCAAAACCGCGCTCGGAAGGGAATTTGAGATTCAGATCAGGGAACGCGGTAGACTTCGATGAGTCCCACGCCCGTGCCATCGTCCACTCCAGCCAATTCAACAGTGTATGAGCCGGGAGCGAGATCCACCAGCAGAGCCGCATCACCCGCCCCCGCTTCGAGGGCGAATCCGCCCACCGCAGAAGACGTCGACGTGACCTCCGTCGCATTAGAGGCAGAACTCCAATCCTGATTGGTCTCAAGGACCGCCGGTGGTCCGGAATAGGCGCAGAACCGGATCAGCGAGGGTGCCCGGGACGCTATATTGGCCGAGAGTTGGTCCAACTCCTCGAATCAAAACCCGTTGGGATTCGTCACCCGAAATAACAAAGCCCGCCACCATGATATCAGTTCCCGTGCCGACCGCACCGCGCGTCGATAGGTTGATCATCTGAACAGGCGTCAGGCTGGCGGCAACATATACCTCCACGCTGGCGACGCCCGTGCCGTCATTCACTCCCGACACGTGAACCGTGTAGGATCCGGGATCCATTTGCAGGCGAACTGCCGCCGAGGCGGTGTCCGTCTCCAAACTAAAGGCGCCCAACGTAGCGAAAACCAAACTCAAGGTCGGGTCCCACCCGTCGACTTCCATCATCGGCACCGTCTCACCCGCCCGGTAAACGGCGATCGTCGGATCAGCAAGGTCACCGGAATCCCAAAATCGCCGAGACGAGGTCCAACCGCCCGAATAACCAGATCCTTGGTTTCACTGCCTTCGATTACAAATCCCGCTACCATGATGTCAGCACCCGTGCCCACCGCGCCGCGGGTTGAGAGGTTAACCAAACGTCCCCCACTGCGATCTCCCATCACGACAGGGATCACGGCGTTGAGACCACCTCCCGAAAGAATGCCATAGTCGTTGACGAACAGTCCGGCGGTCGGCGCATATTGCGCTCCGAGGGCCAGACCAACACGTGGCCTCGCATGGCGAGATCCTGTTGCTGGGTCCAATCCAAGGCGGAAATCGTCTGAGCTTGATTGAAGCTATTGCCCCACTCCCCGATCCAGGGGGTCCATTTGGTGTCGTTCTCCAGAGTTCCGGAATTGAAGAGTTCTAAGATTTTACTCCGGTAGGTTTCGGCACTGGACGAAGTCGAATCCATCATACGAGAAGCTACCATGGCGGAACCGAACTCGAACTTATGCTTGAGCAAACGCACCCGCACACTCTCCCCCGCCATCGGATCCCCCATATCGTCGATGACCTCGATCTGGTAGTCTCCCTTGCGGTGCTGATCGATTCGGGCGGCCGCCTCGGCCCGCCAAGCCGCATCCGAAGTACGTCCCGGATATTCGAAACTCGTGCGCGGCATATCCGCGATAGTTTTGGAGGTCCCATACCACCAGACTTCCACGCCTCCCACGTCGATTACCTGCGGCCGACCGATTGCACCGAAGCCAAATTTAAATCCCACCTCGCCCGAAGCATAGCTTCCCGAAACCGTGAACGGGACATAGAACTCCTGCCACGCTCCCGCAACATTCACCCGGTAAGTCACCAACTTCGTGTAGTTGGGGGCCGGTCCTTCGACATAAACCTCCATCGTCGCGGTGCCAGACTCATCGGTGGTTTCCTCCATCCGGGCGAAGAAACGCAGTAATATGACATCACCATTGGAAAACGACCGGTTTGAAGTGAACGTAACCGCACTCGAATAAAACTGCCCCGTCGGGTTTAACGTCGCGACGCGGGTCGCCTCACTGAAGGACTGCCCCGAAACCGCCACGATTTCGCGGGAGATCACCGGGCCATCTCCCGTGTAGTAACTCGCATCACCAGCGCTAGCTTCGGCTACGGTGTTTACCCCTCCTTCCGGAACTTGAGCGATTGCTGCGAAAGGCAGACTCAACGCGACCAAAAACGGGAAACAAAATATACGACAGAGACGAGACATGGCAGAGGTAAGGGAAGGCAACCAGATCCCACGACAACCTGAGGAAGAATCAAAGGACCGAACCAGTCACCCTTTAGGGTGTGTTTAACAAATAAATTGGAGGCAAAAAGTACCCATTAATAGGATACTTTTCATTAACCTCGTGGCTCCAGAATGACTTCATCACATTGTGAAACAACGAGTAAGACTCGTCCTGCGTGATCACCACTGGGGCGAGCTAAAAAAATTAACGGCCATCGTCTCAGTCTGAGTGGCCCACATCGTCGTGGACGCAAATGCACCAACCTGCGCCGTCGGGTTGAAGCCGTGCTCTGGATCGCGCGTGCCGGGTGCCCGTGGCGCGATCTGCCTACTTGGTTTGGTCCCTGGCAAAACGCCTATGCCTCGTTCCGGCGCTGGTCTCAGAACGGTCTCTGGGAGTATGTGCTCGCTTACCTCGGTTCTCTCCAAGGCGATCACGCGTATCTCATGATTGATAGCACCAGTTCGCGGGTCCATCAGCACGCGGCCGGACCCGGTGGTGGACAGCAAGCCCAAGCCATGGGGCGCTCCAAAGCGGGCCTCTCCACCAAGGCCCACTTTGCCTGTGACGCCTTGGGCTACCCTCTGGGCTTTATCCTCACGGGTGCCAATGTAGCCGACTGCGATCAGTGTAAACCTCTCTTGGAATCTTATCTGCGGCCAGGGGCTGCGGCGATCATGGACAAGGGCTATGACAGCGATGCCATCAGGGCAGGTGTGAAACAACGAGGCGGCAACGCCGTCATAGCTGTGCACCCCAACAGGTCCCAAAAACCCGAGTTTGACGAGCACATCTACTGTGATCGTCACCGCATCGAGAACCTCTTCGCAAAACTCAAGCACTACCGCCGGATCGCTACGCGCTATGAAAAACTACATCGAACCTTTGCCAGCATGCTCGCTTTAGTATGTATCATCATATGGATTAAGCACTAACATACCAATTGTTAAACACACCCTAGGGTGTGTTTAACAAATAAATCGGCGTAAATAATATTCATTAATAGGATACGTTTTATTGACATTGGGGTTATTTTAAGATCGTATCACTCTGTGAATCGGAACGTAAGACTCGCGCTGGGTGATCACCACTGGGCCGAGCTAAAAAAATGAACGCTCATCAGCTCAGTCTGACTGGCCCTCATCGACGTGGACGCAAGTGTCGCAACCTGCGACGCCGTATTGCAGCGGTACTGTGGATTGCTCGCACGGGTCACCATGGCGGGATCTGCCCACTTGGTTTGGGCCGTGGCAGAACGCCTACGCCTCATATAGACGGTGGAGCAAAAGTGGACTGTGGACTCAAGTGCTCGCACGGCTGGGCACCCTCCAAGGCGACCATGAGTATCTGATGATTGATCGCACCAGCTCACGGGTCCATCAGCATGCTGCGGGTCCAGTGGGAGGCCAGCTTGCTCAAGCAATGGCTCGCGCCAAAGCAGGTCTATCAACGCAGGCTCACTTCGCCTGTGACGCCTTGGGATACCCTTTGGGTTTCATCCTCACCGGCGCAAATGTCTCAGACTTTGACCAATGTAAACCCCGGCTCAAATCCTACTTAAAGCCCGTTGGCGCACCCATCATGGACAAAGGCTACGACAGCGATGCCATCCGGGAGAGTGTGAATCAGATTGGTGGCACCGCCGTCATAGCCGTGCATCCCAATAGGTCGCAAAAACCCGACTTTGACGAGCACCGCTCTCGCGATCGTCATCGCATCGAAAACCTCTTCGCCAAGCTCAAGCACTTCCGACGCATTGCCACTCGCTACGAAAAACTGCTTCATCCTTACGCCGCAATGCTCGCATTGGTATGCATCATAATATGGATCAAACACTAACGCTGTATTTGTTAAACACGCCCTAGGCTGGCTGGCGGCCTTGGTCGAAATTTTGCACCGCAACTCCCCCAGCACACCCCGTTTGGTCATCGCGGCTTTACTCGGCGTGGTCGCCGCTCTGACCAAGGTGACCAGTTTTGCGATCGTTCTTCCAGCGGGAGCCTTGCTTACCTTGATTCATGCTCGGACCTCGGGAATCAAAGCCATCATTCGATCGGGAGCAGTGACTTTGCCCAGTCTCATAGCTGCCGTGGCCTGGACTCGCTATACCGATGCGGTCAAATACGACCACCCCTACGCTGACTTCCTTACCTCGAACAACCTCACGACGTAGAATTGGGGGACATTGTCGCAACGACTGGACCCCATGTGGTGGGACCGGTGGGGGCTCCACCTCGATTTGATATTTCCCGCGATCTTGGCGATATTAATCATCATCGGGGGGTGGCGCGGCAGTCGCCCCATCCGCGTCTGTTTGGCGCTGGCGAGTGTCGCCGCGATTACCGGGCCGCTCGCCTTCGCCAATCTGTATTACGTTCACAACACAACTACTACTTCATGGCGGTTGTTCCCGCATATACATTGGCCGTCGGCGTCGGAGTGGCCAGCTTGTGGCGTTGGATGGGAAAGGCGATGTGGCAACGACTCGTTTTGACTGCCCTACTCCTCGGCCTCGGCGGATGGCAGAGTCAGAGGTATCTTGAGGGATTGGGTCGCGGGCAAATCCGCAATCGACCTTTGCCCGAATTCGGGTTGCTGATGAATGAACTCACAACTTCCGACGATCAAATTCTGGTAATTGGTCAGGAATGGGATCCCATTCTGACCTACACCATCGGACGTCCGATCGCGTTTGTGCGCGAAACTCACGAAACTGACGAATACGCTTGGCTGACTTCCCGGAAGGCAATGGCGCCTTCGGACTTCTCGATACTGGTGGCAGTGGATTCAGTCGCGGGAGACCTAGCGTTGGTGCATCATCGGTGCCGCGAATTAGGACTGTCTACCGAACCCATTTTTTCCACCGAGCGCGCGGATGTCTACGCTGCCTCCGGAAGAAGCGAATCGTTGAGCCAAATACTCGATCGCTACCGAGAAACAGGCCTTATACTCGCAGTCCGTCCCGATCGGATGGACCCCGGTGAATCACGACTTGAGTTCATTACCGCCAATTGGCGTTCCTTGGCATTTGGTGAAGCCAACGGAATGTTTGATCTGATCTCTCCCTACCCCGACGCCGTTTTCACGCGTCATGATCCGGCTAATCTCGAGGCGGACGGTACTCCCGTGTTACATATTCATCCCCCTGGCGGACTTCGCTTCGATGCCCGATCATTCTCCCGTGACGTATTTATGACCTACGGTCTCCGTCCGGAGATTTGGCGGAACAAGCATGATTCTGACGGTGTTAGATTTCGATTATTGTCCCGTGGCCCCGACGGACGCCAGCGACTGATTTGGAGCGATTTTGTCCAACCGCTTACCGTTGCGGAAGACAGAGCCCTGTTGGAGATGAATATCGGACTGCCTCCGAATCACGATTTGGAACTATGGATCGATGCCGGACCGGATCATAACCCCGGTTATGATTGGGCGATCATCGGCACTTTGAGTGTGCGCTGATCGCCTCAATTGCGTTGCCCAAAATCTGCCCTCCATTTTCGATTTCTCGCTTCTCTTGCAGGTCTCCTTCGTCATCCCCGTTTTCAATCAACTCGCCCACACACAGGCGTGTCGAAATTCGTTGGAAGCACATCTCCCGGCGGCGCTGAACTACGAGGTTATTTGGGTGGACGATGGCAGTGACGAAGAAACCAAGCATTTCCTCGGCGAACTTTCCCATCCACACCGCGTTGTTACCCTATTGGAGAACAGTGGATTTGCGGAAGCGACCAATGTTGGGGCCTATTCCGCAACGGGAAAATGGCTATGTCTGCTCAACAACGATGTTGAGATTACCCCCGGGGCGATTGAAGAACTGATCGCGGTGGCGGAGGCTCACGTTGATGCGGGTATTGTCGGCAATGTGCAGATCACCACGAAGGGCGAAGAGGTCGATCATGCCGGGATCAAATTTATCGACGGTGGTTACCCCGTTCATCATCAGGAATCATTACGCGAACTCGCCAAGGGTCCGAATTCGCGAGCGGTCCTCGCTGTGACAGCGGCCTGTTGCTTGGTGAATCGGGCTTGGTTTCATGTCGTGGACGGACTGGACACACGATACCGTAACGGATTTGAAGACGTCGACCTGTGTCTGCGTGCCCGTGAAGCCGGTTGGAAAATCTATGTCGCCCGAAACAGTGTTGTTAAGCACGCCGTATCCACCAGTCGCGGACGCGGAAGCTACGAATATAGGAATGCCCAAAAATTCCTCGAACGCTGGGAGTCGAGAGCCGCGGCCTTACAACAATCAGAAGCTATCGAATCGGCCCGCGGATATCGTCTGAAACGAGCACGTTCGACCAAAGCGGTCCCTGATGCGGTTCGACGCACTCACGCGGCTATTTTACGGCGAGAGGACGAGAGGCGAATCGAATGGGATCACCCCGCCATCGTATGGGTCGATCTCCTGCGGATGGAACCGCGCGGAGCAAATGGTGGTATCAAACCGCTCGTCTACGGATTCTTGGAGGAGATGACCCTATTGGCATGGCAGCCTCTCCGGTTCGTGATTCTGGCCCAAACCGGATTATTGGAGGAGATGAGTTTTCTACGCTCATCCGATATAGTGGCTTCCCGCGAAGGTGCCTCCTGGTTGGTTAAGGGAATGAGCGCAGTCTCTCAAAAAATATCACAGACGGAACTGGAAGCATCCTTTCCCGCTGAGGTGTTGTATAGTCCCTTTGGGGCGTCGGCATTTGCCCGGGAAAACCTGCCCATGATTGCCCTTTTGGTGGACAGTCTGCATCGCGATCTCTCCGCGGCCTTGCCGGTCGAAGAAGTTAATTTTCGCGAAGATAGCTTCAAACGAACGTTAGGATCCAAGGCATGGATTCAAACCCTCGCCCGACATGGTATTGACCGTTTGCACCATCACTTCGGCATCCACCCTACTCGCTGTTTTCATACCTACGCTTCGGTGCAAAACCGGCTGGAACACGAAAGTCCAGAGCCGAGTCGGCCGCCATCTCTGCCCGACGGAAAGTTTTTCTTTTATCCGGCCAATTTCTGGCCGCATAAAAACCATGAAGTTTTGCTCACAGCCTACCGGCAGTATTTCCAAGCAGCTGGCGACGGTGCCTGGCCTATGTTGCTCACCGGACACCCGGACGAACGCATGGCGGCACTACAAGAGTTGAGCAAAGCCCTCGGACTGGAGTCGCTGGTCACATTCGCCGGTTATCTGCCGGACGACGCGTTCAAGTCCGTTTGGCATCACGCTGGCGCACTGGTTTTCCCCTCTCTTCACGAAGGTTTTGGCATCCCGCTGGTGGAAGCATTTCAGACCGGACTTCCCGTTCTTGCCGCCCGTGCGTCCGTATTGCCCGAAGTAGGTCGGGGGGCCTGCGAGTGGTTTGATCCGCGGGATCCTCAGGACGTCGCGGCCGCGTTAACACGAGTTGCGGACGATGAGGAACTTCGGGCCAATCTCGTCGCCAAAGGCACCGCACAACTCAGTCGGTTTTCCCGGCACTACGAGGCGTCCAAGCTCAACCATTTCCTTTACGCCGCCGCGCGTAATTTGGTGCCATGAAAATAGGATTCGACGTTGCCCAAACCTCCGCTGAGAAAGCCGGCTGTGCGTGGTATGCCGACGCGCTCACTCGCGCGATGGTAAACGTGGCACGTCCCGAGGGGCACAAATTTGTTCTGTATCATCAATTTGGTGACTGGATCAACGGCGAGCCGGGTCATGGAACCTATCTGACGGGGCGAGACATTGAAATGCCGATGCGCTCCCTGCTACCGGTGCCGGCGCGGGCTTTGTGGCGGGAGATTGAGTCAGGGGCAGCAAAACTTCCCGGAAACCCGGATGTGGTTATCGCTTCCAGTTTTCATGCGCCCAATGTTTCTCCCGCGCGACTCGTGTATGTTATTCACGACTTGGTTTTTTGGACTCACCCTGATTTTGCTACCGATACTACTCGGATGATTTGCCAGAGAGAATTGGGACAAGCCCTCGCCCGGTCTTCCGCATTGTGTTTCGTGAGTGAATCCACCCAGACCGATTTCGAACAACTCTTTCCCAATTGGCTCGAGGAATCTGGTCGGCCGCATGTCATTGCACCGGGAGCCAGTCGTTGGGCGAGACCGGCGCAAAATCCAACACCGGCTGCCAGCGCCCATTGGCTGATGGTGGGTTCGATTGAACCCCGGAAAAATCATGCGACGGTTCTGGACGCCTACGAACGCTACCATGCCCGTAGCGCGGTGCCTCGCCCTCTTCGCATCATCGGCGGACGCGGATGGCATTCGCAGGAAATCCACGATCGCATTGCGTCGATGGCAGCCGGAGGTCTATCAGTGATTTACGACGGCTATGTGGACGACTCCACTCTGCAGGCCGCATTTCAAGAGTCGTTCGCACTGCTCCAACCCAGTTGGCACGAGGGATTCGGTTTGCCGATTTTGGAGGCATTCAGCCAAGGGTTACCCGTGATTGCCAGCGACACGGCGAGTCTACCCGAAGTAGCGGGAGGAGCCGCCCTATTGTGTGCTCCGGACGCTCCCGCCGAATGGAGCGATGCCATGATGAAACTCGAACATGATTCTTTGCAGCGCGAGAGGCAGATTGATGCTGGTTTTCTGCGCGCAAACGATTTTGGTTGGGAAGAAACCGCCAAAACCGTGCTCGATTTGATCAAACAGCTCCCCCTAACGTGATCAGCTCTTACCTACGGTGAATATCCTTTTTGCGAACTACGGCGACTGCACGTCCAACAGCCTCAACCACATTGCGGCATTCGCGAACCAGCTGACCAAGGCCGGTCACGCGTGTTTGGTTGGCATTCCGTCTCGTCCCGAAACCGCTGAAGCATTGGATTCACCTCTCTTCGAGGTGCGAACTTTTGTCGCTCTACTTAAGAATTCGACGGCGTTCCCTGATCGCCGCGGCGCTGATGTCATTCACGCTTGGACACCGCGAGAAAACGTCAGGGTCTTCACGATGGCCTATCTGGCCATGCATCCCTCCGCACGTTTGGTAATTCACCTAGAGGATAATGAGGCTCATTTAACAACCGCGTTTACCCGTCAAAGCAGTGCGGAGCTCGTATCGTATCCGGACGAAGAGACGGCCAAGCGACTTCCGGAAAATCTATCGCACCCCGGTCGCGCCCCGCACTTTTTGCAAGTTGCCCACGGAGTCACCCATATTACTGAACGACTCCTGGAAACGTTTCCCAACGACATTCCCCATCATCTCCTGCGCCCCGGACTGGATTCGCCCACTGAATTCGAGCGGGACGATTTGTCCCGAGAGCGTATGTCAATCGGTCTCGATTCCGGGGAAAAATTGATCGTCTACACGGGCAGCACAACGTTCGCAAATTTAGGTGACGTGAAGTGCCTCACACTGGCCGCCAGGATGCTCAACGAATCCGGTCGAAAAACGCGTCTGGTTAGGACGGGACATCAGCCCGCTCAATATCAAGAGATGTTAAAGGAAGTCGGCGGAGACTTCGTCACTGATCTGGGGTTTGTGGCGAAGCCAAGACTACCGCGCCTGCTCGCCGCTGCGGATGTTTTGGTGCAACCGGGTGCAGCGGATAATTTCAACGCTTACCGATTGCCCTCCAAATTACCGGAATTTTTGTGGGCGGGCAAACCCACCATCATGCCGGCCACAAACGTGGGACTTTTGATTCGAGACGGCCAGGAGGGACTTTTGTTGGAGTCCGCCAGTCCTGCGGAGATTGTGAAGCGCTGCTTGCAGGTCTTTGACGATGCGGATTTGGCGCAACGATTAGCTCGCGGAGCGCACACGTTCGCCCGCATGCATTTCGACCTGGAGCAAAACACCCAGGGTCTCATGCGTTTTTACGCCTCTTTGGCCGAATTTCCGGGCATCTTTGCCGAAAGTCCATCGACCGGTAACGAAGTAGCTATACTGGTTGAGCGATTGGATGCAGGGTTAGGTCAACGGGTGCGGGGACTCAATGCGGAGTTGGAGGTGCTCAAAAAAGAACTCACCGACGCCCGTTCCGCGGCATCCCGTCATGCGGCGGGCGAACGGTATAATGCCGCCAAAATCGAGGAAACACGCCACGTCACAGAGAACGTGCGGCGAGAACTAAGCGACCGGACAAATGAGCTGCTTCCGCAAATCGATCGATTACAGCGCGAGGTGAAAGATCTGCGGGATCTGAACGAACATAACGAACGCGAACACCGGGACCGCTTTGATGAACTGAAGGGCAAACTCGATCGCCTTTCGACCTCGGGATCCTGGGTATTCACCGCTCCGTTTCGAGCACTTCGCCGCGCTCTACTCGACCCCATTTTAAAACGTGAAGCCGCTGAAGTGTCGGCCTCAGCGGAAGAGCAGCCGTCACCGACGACGGACGTGTCCATCGACCCTAGCCTCCCCCACAATCTCGACAAACCCGCAGACTGGGCGGCCCTGCCAGCCAACGGTGTCATACGAGGTTGGGTGGTTTCCCGGGATCAACTGGAAATCGTGGATATGCGTATCCTCATTGGAGAAACTAAGATCACCGTGGATCTTGGAATCTCCCGTCCCGATGTGGCGACGCTTCACCCCGACAATCCCTTCGCGGGTCACGGCGGATTTACCGCCTCTTACGAACTGCCTCCGGGCTGGAATGGTGAGACCGTATTTGAAGCACTCACGGCAGATGGGGAATGGCACAGGTTCGCCGCACGACACACTCAGGTGTCCAACGGTGATTCGGCCAGTTTACGGCAAAACTACCGCCAATGGGTTCAGCAATATGACATACTAAAGCTGGCGGATACGATCAATCATCGCGCTCGAATTGAACGCATGCTAGAGACCGATCGTCCGATGATTTCCATTCTCATGCCAGTCTTTAATACGCCGGCGGTCTGGTTGACCAAGGCCATCGAGTCTGTTCGCGATCAGTATTACCCCAACTGGGAACTCTGTATTGCCGACGACGCCAGCAGCGACCCCCATGTCCGGACAATCCTAGAGGACTACGCCAAACGCGATAGTCGAATAAAGATCATCACTCGGAAAAAGAATGGCCATATATCTGCCGCGTCGAACTCCGCCTTACAGCTTGCCGGGGGAGACTTTTGCGCGTTGCTCGACCATGACGACGAACTGGCTCCGCACGCCTTGGCAGAAGTGATCTATGCATTGGAGGAAATTCCCGACTTGGAGTTCATTTATTCGGACGAAGATAAGATCGACGAAGCCGGTCATCGTTCTGATCCCTACTTCAAACCGGACTGGAATCCGGATCTACTCCTAGGCCAAAATTACACCTGCCACCTTTCCGCTTTTCGCACCGAGCGATTACGCGCCATCGATGGGTTTCGCGTGGGGTTGGAGGGTAGTCAGGATTGGGACCTTACACTCCGCGCGACGGCAAATCTACCCTCCCGACTTATCCACCACATTCCCAAGGTGCTTTACCATTGGCGGGCCATTCCGGGATCTACCGCATTGGTCATCGACCAGAAGGCTGACTACCCGTTCATCGCAGCGGAGAAAGCACTGCGTGATCATCTGGCGGATCAACAATCAGTAGCGGAATTAATTCCCGTGGAAGGCCGACATTGGCGAATTAAGTATCCCCTGCCGGCGGTTACTCCCAAAGTAAGCCTGATCATTCCGACCCATAACGGATACGAGTTGCTGCGGACCTGTCTGGACTCAATTCGAAGCCGGACCGACTATGCAAACTATGAGGTCATTGTGGTCGATCATAGCTCGGACGATCCCACGATCCTGAAATACTTCACCGAGCTCGAAAACGAGGGTCTTCGAGTATTGAAATTTTCCGGAGAGTTTAATTTCTCCGCGATTAACAACTTCGCCGCTCGCCATGCAGAGGGCACGGTTCTCAGCTTTCTGAACAACGATTTGGAAGCGATTCATTCCGAGTGGTTGGAAGAGTTGGTCAGCCAGGCGCTGAGACCTGAAGTGGGCGCAGTCGGAGCCATGCTCTATTATCCGGATGACACCGTGCAACATGCCGGAATAATCTTGGGTATTGGCGGCCTCAACGGCACGCCTTCGGTGGCGGGCCACGCTTTCAAGGACGCGGATCGTGGAAGCGAAGGACAACGCAATCGTTTGAGACTGGTGCAAAACTATTCCGCAGTCACCGCCGCGTGTATGGTTGTGCGTCGTGAAGTTTTTGAAACGGTGGGTGGATTCGACGAAAAGCATCTCGCCGTGGCATTTAACGACATCGATTTTTGCCTGCGAGTCGCGGCAACGGGACTCCGGAATGTTTGGACGCCATTTGCGGAGCTTTATCATCACGAATCAGCCAGTCGTGGAATCGAGGATTCTCCCGATAAACTAGATCGTTTTGCTCACGAGATCAAAACCATGCGTCAGCGTTGGGCGAAGCAACTGGATCATGATTCTGCCTATAATCCAAATCTGACCGCAGAATTCGAGGACTTCAGCCTCGCAGTCCCTCCCCGAAGGTGAGGATCGCGTCATGAAGTCGCAAATTCCTCCCCATCGTTGGTTGGTCTGGGCGGGACTATTTCTGATCGTCGTCGGAGCTAAACTCTGGTGCATCGATCTGGCAGGAAGCGATGTCCCCTACCGGGATCAAATTGATGCCGAAGGAGAGACAATCATCCGACCTTGGGCGGAGGGTCGTTTGGAAATCGGCGCTTTTTTTGAGCCGCACAACGAGCACCGGGTGGTTTTCACCCGACTAATCGCTTGGGCGGTGGTGGCGACTAACGGTCAATGGGATGCCTACATCCAGGTCGTGCTCAATGCGGTTATTCACGCTGCGTTCCTCATAATCGTCCTTCTCTGGATCGGGCAAAGAATGTCGGGCTGGCGATTGACACTTTTCGGCACGGTGATCAACGCACTGTGGGTCCTACCGTTGGACTGGGAGAACACGATCCAGGGATTTCAGTCGCAGGTGTATCTTGTGCTCATTTTCTCCTTCCTGCACCTCCGAGGTGTGCTTGGAGCGACCCGATTTGGTTGGAGATGGACACTGGGAAATGTATGCGGAGTTCTGTCGCTGGGGGCGATGGCTGGAGGTGTGTTGTCCAGTGCGGCCATTCTTATCGTCGGCGTTGCGCGCATCTGGCGACGCCGGGAGGTCTCGCACTTTCAGTACTGGACCCTCGGACTGAGTTTGGTGATCGCAATCATCGGATTAGCGAGTCGCACCACCGTGTCTGCTCACGCTGGATTGCGGGCGCAAAACCTGGCGGAATTATGGCACGCCTTGACTTCGGTTTGGCGTGGCCGATCCGCGATGGATTGCCTTGGTCGGCTGTTCTGGGAGTCCCGGCAATCTGGTTGGCGGTTCGCTTGTTGAAATCGCGCGATCTTGACCGGTTTGAACTGACCTATATCGGCCTGGTCGTTTGGCTGGGTTTGATCGTTCTCGCCACGGCAACTTTCCGTGGGCACGGCTCACCGCTGATTTCCCGCTACCTAACAAACTACACTTTGCTAGTGATTGTTCAGGGGCTAGCTTTCAGCTGGATCAAACCGAAAAAGTGGGCCGATGGCGCACTTGTTCTTTGGAGTGGAATCATTCTCCTATGCTTGGGCTTCGCGACAGTCAAAGTCGTGAAACGCACGCTGGTCCCTCGGGCCGATCTCGTCGAACTGCAGAGCGAGATCGTTCGGCACTACCTTAGCACCGACAATCCGCAGGTCCTGCATGGTGCGCCGATTCACGATTTACCCTATCCCTCCCCATCGGTTCTCACCGAACGCTGGCGACACGCCAGCATACGAGAATTTCTCCCCGCGAAGATTCGAACCGCTGAGCAAATCGCTCCGACTATTTCAATACTTCCGGACGGGATTCCGACGACTTCGCATCCCGTAATTGCCATATCACCGCGTCATGAGCAAACCGAGGCCTGGCGGTGGCAGAGTGACCCGCAGCAGGATGAGTCCGGGCGATTCCTGCGCTTCAAAATCAACGGCGCACTTGGAGATCCGGAAGCGGCGCTCTCCATGCGTTTGGTCACTCAAAACGAATCAATCGAAATCACTCCCGATGGAGCCGCCCGTAATCGCTGGAAACCCATCAACGTGTGGCGTCCGGCTGGAACGTGGTGGATCGAGATCGAGGACAACGACAGCCTCGCACATGTGGCTGTGACCGCTCCCGTAGAGCTGGGGATCGGCTCGTGGGCTGCGGGGAAACTTATTAAGTATCACCTGTGGTGGCTCAGCCTCGGCAGTACCCTGCTGTTTACGGGCGTTTTGATCGCTCTGGCTTCATCAAGCGATCTCCCAAAAAGCTCTGATTAGCACTACTAGAAATACCTTATGCCCAACCCGATCTTGCTAGCGTCGCCCGAGACTGTTTCTTCTTGGACCTCTTTTATTTCTGCGAATGACCAAGAAACTTCTGATCACTGGATCTTCGGGGCTAATCGGCTCTGAAGTCTGCACCTACTTCTCCCGCGAACTCGGTTTCGCCGTCCATGGCGTCGATAACAACCAACGAGCGGTTTTCTTTGGCCCGCAGGGTGACACTCGCTGGAATCAGCAGCGGTTATCAGAAGATCTTTCGTCATTCACCCATCACGAGGTCGATATCCGGGACCGCACCGGGGTTCAGTCTTTGCTCAACGAAGTTAAGCCTGACGTTATCGTGCACACGGCAGCGCAACCCTCGCACGACCGTGCCGCGGCTATCCCGTTCGACGATTTCGATACCAATGCGGTTGGCACCCTGAATCTCCTCGAAGCAGCCCGTCACGCCTGCCCCGAGTCCCCTTTCGTGCACATGAGCACGAACAAAGTCTACGGAGATGCCCCGAACCGGATTGATTTGCAGGAGCTCGATACCCGGTGGGACTACGCCGACCCAGCCTACGCCCATGGCATTGCCGAGACCTTCTCAATCGATCAATCCAAGCACTCTCTCTTTGGCGCATCCAAAGTCGCCGCGGATGTCATGGTGCAGGAATATGGCCGCTATTTCCAGATGCCGACCTGCTGCTTGCGAGGCGGCTGCCTAACCGGGCCACACCACACCGGAGTGGAGTTACACGGGTTTCTTTCCTATCTCGTTAAGTGCAATCTCGAAGGCAAAGAATACCGCGTTTTCGGATACAAGGGGAAACAAGTGAGGGACAACATCCACTCACGGGATGTCGCACGCTTCATGGCCGCCTTCGTGGAATCCCCGCGAACGGGCGAGGTTTACAATCTCGGCGGGGGGAAAGACAACTCGTGTTCAATTTTGGAAGCATTCAAGTGGGCGGAGAAATTTTCGGGACGCGAGCAAGTCCACACCTACGTGGATGAAAACCGTATCGGTGATTACATCTGCTACTATTCTGATCTTCGTAAAATGCGCGACCACTACCCGAGCTGGGATATTTCTATTTCATTGGAGGAAACGATCCGTCAAATTGTCGGAGCGTGGAAAACCCGCTCCCATTCATGAAACACTTTGTCTCACCGCGCGTCTAACCTCCTGCATCCATGATTCGCTCCGTTTTAGGTTTCCTTGCCATTAATCTCCTCCTCAGCGGATTCCTGGCGGCACAGACTTCGCCCTTTTCGCGGACAACCGGCAGCTCATCCAGTCCCGCTTCAACGGCCCCCGAAGAGCAACGCTATCAGTTTACCGGTGTCATTGTGTTGGAGGATGCTCCGTTAATTTGTGTGACGGACACCAACTCCAATCGTAGCCAATGGATGAAAATCGGGCAAACGATCGCGGGAGTAACCCTGCTTCGCTACTCTGCGGAGGAAAACCAGATAGCCGTAACCGCCGGTGGTCGGGAATCCACTCTCGCCATCAAAAAACGGACGTTCGACCCCGCAAAATATCAGAGCGTGACTCCGGTGATAACGGCTGCTCCACTTCCCACCGCTTCGTTGGCAGAACGGGTTCCGATTACCGCCAAGGAAAAAGAAACCGATGCCCGCATGCTCGTGAGCGATCTATTGGAAATCGGCATGATTCAGCGCAAGGCCTACGAAAAAGCTAAGGCTGATGACGCGGCCAAACGAAAAGCGGCCAAGAATAAGTGATCTGGCCGTCGGTTGATGGCTAAAACAGGCACGGGCAAGATGGATTTTCCGCTTCCGCCGGAAGCGGCCTCACGTTTGCCTACCTTTTGATGAAAATCTTAATCACCGGAATTTGCGGTTTTGTGGGCAGCACCCTTGCCAAGGGGCTGGCTGAAAGCGGACAGCACGAACTTCTCGGTTTGGATAATTTCATCCGACCTGGGAGCGAATCCAACCGGGAGTCTCTTAAGCAACTCGGGGTTAAACTTTTCCACGGAGATATCCGCGCGGCTTCTGATTTGGAGACGTTACCCGATTTGGACTGGGTGATTGATGCGGCATCCAACCCAAGTGTGTTGGCGGGAGTTGATGGGAAATCCAGCTCGCGCCAGCTGGTTGAGCATAATTTGACCGGCACGGTGAACATGTTGGAGCTGTGCAAAAAGCACGGAGCGGGATTCACCCTGCTTAGCACCAGCCGGGTATACTCCATTCCTCCGCTGGCTAACCTAGCGGTAGAAACCCACCGTGGGGCGTTCAAGCCCGCCGTGAATATCGAGCTCCCAGCCGGACTGTCCGATCGAGGTGTTGCCGAAAATTTCACTACTGCGGCTCCCGTTTCACTCTATGGTTCAACCAAACTTGCCAGCGAATCACTCGCGCTTGAATACGGCGCGACCTTTAATTTTCCCGTGTTCATCAACCGATGTGGAGTGATGGCCGGCGCGGGTCAATTTGGCCGTCCAGACCAGGGAATTTTTGCATTTTGGATTAATACTCACCTGCAGCGTCGTCCTCTCAAGTATATCGGGTTTGACTGGTCAGGGACAGCAGGTCCGCGACTGCTTGCACCCCTCCGATCTCAATACGTTGCTCGAAAAACAGTTTCACGCCGGGCGGCTTTCCACCGACGAGCAGATCATCAATGTGAGCGGAGGAGCCGCTTCGGCCATGTCACTACGCCAATTGACGGCTTGGTGCGATGAACAGTTTGGTAAGCATGAGATCGCTCCGGATCCCGTTCCTCGCGCTTTTGATATCCCGTGGATGGTTCTTGATTCGACCAAAGCAGAGAAGCAATGGGGGGGGGAGACCATCGACTCCTACTCTGACAATTTTGAAAGAAATCGCCGAGCATGCCAAAGCCAATCCCGGTTGGCTTGATCAATCCGCTCCTTTCTAAACGCTCACAATCTTGACTAAACCCAAGGAGATACTGCCGCCACCGACGTTGTTCTCGGTTATTATTCCTGCCCGGGATGAGGAAGAATCTCTGCCCATTACGATCGCCGCCATCCACAAGACGTTTGAACGGGAATCGATTCCCCATGAAATTGTGGTGGTGGATGACGGGAGCTCTGATCGAACTTGGACCGTATTGGAGGATCTAAAGTCTACTTATCCGACGTTGGCTCACGTGCAGAACCCAGGCCCGCACGGCTTCGGACGGGCGATAGTTTAAGGATTGAACCACAGTCAGGGTGACGCGGTCGTGATCATGATGGCGGATTGTTCGGATGAACCCGAAGACGCAGTGAAATACTGGCGGATCCTTGAAAAGGGGTATGAATGCGCTTTCGGCAGTCGCTTTATCAAAGGAGGCAAGGTCTTCGACTACCCGCGGATTAAATTATTGGTTAACCGACTGGCGAATCTGTTCATCAAAACACTTTTTAATATTCCGCTCAATGACACGACCAACGCGTTCAAAGCCTATCGGCGGACGGTTATTGACGGGTGCCGGCCTTTTCTGGCTCCTCACTTCAATCTAACCGTGGAAGTTCCGTTAAAGGCAATTGTGCGCGGCTTCTCGTGGTCGATCACTCCAATCACGTGGCGGAACAGACAGTTCGGAGAGGCCAAGTTGAAGATCAAAGAGATGGGGAGCCGCTACTTCTTCATCTGCATGTATATCTGGTTCGAGAAATATTTCAGCCGCGGGGACTACAAACGACCCGACGATCGGATGTAAGATCCCCATTGCACTCCATCGCTCGACAAGAAACATACTTTGAATCATGATTTATCTACTCGGAGGTTCCGGTTACGTCGGGCAGGCCTATCAGGCGCTGCTCATTAAAAAAGGCATCCCCTTTCGCAATATAATTAGCGCGAAGGTGGACTACACGAATGTTGACACTCTGATCTCAGCGTTGCGCAAAGAAAAACCGGAGTTTCTGATTAATGCGGCGGGATATACGGGGAAACCGAATGTCGACGCCTGCGAGAAGGACAAAGCCGAATGTTTGTTCGGAAATGCAGTGCTTCCCGGGCGAGTCGCTAAGGCTTGCAACGCAACGGGGACATCCTGGGGGCATGTCTCAAGCGGCTGTATTTTCACCGGTTCCCGCGCGGACGGAAGTGGGTTTACCGAAGAGGATACTCCCAACTTTAGTTTCAGAACGGACAATTGCTCCTTCTACAGTGGCACCAAAGCCCTCGGCGAAGAAACCCTCGCTGGGGTCGATGACGTTTACATCTGGCGCCTTCGTATTCCTTTTGATCATCGCGATGGGCCTCGAAATTATCTGACGAAATTAATGCGCTATGAGCGTCTGTTGGAGGCAGAGAATTCCATTTCGCAACTACACGAGTTTGTTGCCGCCACATTTGCCTGCTGGGAGAAACGCATCCCGTTCGGCACTTACAATGTCACGAATCCCGGCCATGTTACAACCCGGCAGGTGGTGGACCTGATCAAGGCTAGTGGTCTATCCTCTAAACAATTCGAGTTTTTTGCCGACGAATCTCAATTTATGGAAAAAGCGGCCAAAACTCCTCGATCAAACTGCGTTATGTCGTCTGAAAAATTGGCCGAAAGCGGTATAATAATGACTGAAGTTCACGAAGCGATTCAACGAGATCTGGCTCGCTGGCAACCCGAAGAGATTTCACAATGAAAATTATAGTAACCGGCGGCTGCGGCTTTATTGGAAGCAATCTCATCCGAAATTTGTTGGAGACCTCCGATCACGAAGTGCTCAACATCGACAAACTCACGTATGCGGGAAATCGAAATTCGCTGATTGATCTCGAAACAGATTCGCGGTATCATTTTTCGAAAGCTGATATCTGCGATGCTTCGGCCATAGCGAGCGCATTCAACGCATTTCAACCGGACTGGGTGATGCACTTGGCGGCCGAATCTCACGTGGATCGTTCCATCGACGGGCCGGGAGAGTTTGTCCAAACCAATGTGGTTGGGACTTTTACGATTTTACAGGGCGCCCGAGCATACTATGAAACCTTGAGTGAAGAAAAGCAGAGCCATTTTCGTGTTCTGCACGTTTCCACCGACGAGGTTTATGGAAGCCTCGGTAAAACCGGACTTTTTACAGAATCCACCCCTTATGATCCGCACTCTCCCTATTCAGCCAGCAAGGCCTCTTCGGATCATTTGGCTAGAGCGTGGGCGGATACCTACGGGTTACCGGTTTTGATAACCAATTGTTCAAACAACTACGGCCCCTATCAATTTCCGGAGAAACTGATCCCGGTGGTAATACTCAAGGCTCTGCGCGGTGAACCAATCCCGGTTTATAGCAAAGGAGAAAACATCCGAGATTGGCTCTACGTCGGTGATCACGCGGAAGCCTTGCACGCGGTTATTGCTAAAGGAAAAACTGGCGAGACCTACAATATCGGCGGAAACAACGAACGACAAAATATCGATTTGGTTAAATTACTGTGTAGTCTGCTTGATGAGCTTCAACCACGGGACGATGGCAATACCTACGCCAATCAGATCACATTCGTCACCGATCGTCCCGGCCATGACCTGCGCTATGCAATCGATGCGTCGAAGATCAAAGCCGAATTGGACTGGTCTCCACGGCAGGACCATAGTTCGGGATTCCGAAAGACCGTTCAATGGTATTTGGATAACCAGACTTGGACGAACAATATCATGAGCAGCGACTACCAACTGGAAGGACTCAGACAAGACTGAGTTCACACAACATGAATCGAAAAGGAATTATTCTCGCCGGCGGCAGCGGCACTCGTCTCTTCCCGCTTACTATCGCGGTTTCCAAGCAGCTGATGCCTGTTTACGACAAACCGATGATCTACTACCCTCTCTCAGTGCTCATGCTCTCGGGAATCAAAGAAATATTGATCATCTCCACTCCTCAAGATCTGCCGCTGTTTGAGAAGCTTCTCGGTGATGGTTCGAATTTTGGCATCAGCCTTAACTACGCGGTTCAACCCAGTCCGGACGGTCTTGCTCAGGCATTTATTATCGCCGAGCAGGCAGGTTTTCTTGATGGCACGCAACCCTCCGCTCTTATTCTGGGCGACAATCTTTTCTACGGAAATGATTTCGTTAAGGCACTTAGCAAAGCTTCAATTCGCCAAAATGGGTCCACGATTTTTGGTTATCATGTCGCCAATCCCACGGCCTATGGTGTGGTGGAGTTTTCAGATAACGGACGTGTTGTTTCACTGGAGGAGAAACCGGTTAATCCTAAATCCAACTACGCAATTCCGGGCCTCTACTACTATGATGAAAAGGTAGTGGACCATGCCCGCGCTCTTAAGCCTTCTCCTCGCGGTGAACTCGAGATCACCGATCTAAATCGCTGTTATTTGGAAGGTGGTCACTTACACGTCGAACTCCTCGGCCGTGGCACAGCATGGCTCGACACGGGAACTCATAACTCTCTGCTGGAAGCAGGCGAATTCGTGGGAATTATATCCAATCGCCAAGGCCAAAAAATCGCATGCTTGGAAGAAATCGCGTATACTAAAGGCTGGACCAACGACGAGGCTCTTGATCTGCAAATTGCCCGTTTAGGAAAATCCTCCTACGGCGCCTACCTTGAAGCACTTCCCCGAAAAGGCGGTTGATACAGCGATCCGTGGTCAAGGTCTCATTCATCATACCGCTCTACAACGGGCTTGAATTGACGCAAACGTGCCTGCGGACTTTGCAGGAGACCCTTCCTTCCGACCTGAGCTACGAGATAATTTTTGTCGATGACGGGAGCATCGACGGCACCCGAGAATGGTTACAGACCTTAGAGGCCCCCTGCCGGAGACTAGTTAACAAAACGAATCTTCGCTACGCGGGATCTAACAATCGCGGAGCCCGCGAGGCCCAGGGTGAATATCTGGCTCTCCTCAATAACGACTTGGAGCTCCTGCCCGGCTGGTTCGAACCGATGCTGCACGCACTCGAAGAAGATCGCGCCATTGCAATCATCGGCAACGTCCAGCGGCGCGTCGATAATGATGAAATCGATCACGCGGGAATTCGGTTCAAGGCCGACGCCAAACTGGAGCATATCCGCAATCTCCCCTCTCCCGGGAGTGTTCGTCGAAATCCCATTCGTTATGTGCCCGCGGTAACTGCCGCCTGTTGTTTGGTTCGTCGTAAGCTATTTCTGGATACGGGTGGCGGATTTCGTCAGGAGTTCGAAAACGGCGGTGAAGACGTGGATCTCTGTCTCGCTCTGGCCGATCGTGGGCATCGCGTGGCCATCGCCCTGAACAGTGTCGTTCGTCACCATGTTAGTGCGTCCCGGGGAACTGCCCGTCCTCACGACGAAGCGAATAGCCGGCGACTGTTTGGTCGGTGGCGGGGAGAGATCATAAACTTGAGTGCCCGGGATTGGGCTCGAGCAAAAGTCCAGACGTGGAGGGAGAACCGGGAGAACGTTCCTTGGCGAATGTTGTTCACCGCGTTGGGCTACCATTGGCGACTGAGTAAGAACGTCCCTCGCGCCGCTTGGGTGGAGGTCGGAAGTGCTATTTTCTACGAAGAACTGCATTGGCGGAAAACGCTTGGAATTCCCCGTCCACCCCCGGGAGACGATCCTTCCGCCTATCGATTGGAGGGCCTCCGCAAGGATGATATCGAGCTGTTGAGTTACTCGTTCCGCAATGCGTTCACGGTAATTTTTGCCCCCGGAACAATCGAAAAAAATGTATTTATCAACGGGTTCATCATGCCTCCGACGAAAGATCGTCTCGAAACGGAAGGCGAATTGGGACTTCGTCTTACGGTCAATGGCGTGCAGTCCGATGAGTTTCTTCCGCTCAATCGCACGAATTTCAATTGTGGCATCAATCGTCCGAACGTCGTCACAGATGAACCGGTGGAACTTAAAGTCGAACTGCTGGGCACCGAAAAACAGGACAAACTGGCATGGCTGGGACGGATTACCCAAAGCTGGCCATTGCCGAAAAAATGGAGAGTCCAACTCGAAGCGCATCGTCCCCAATTCAAGAATCGCCGTCTGCGGATTGAGCAAATCCTCTGTGATGAACGCGCCATATATGATTTCCGCAAACCGCAGCCTCTACGGGTAAACCGGCGCGAGCGGAAGGACTACCCAGTAGGTCTCAATGTTGTTGGTTGGTTTCGTGCCGAGTTAGGTATCGGTGAGAGTGCACGGTGCATGGCTAAAGCGACAGCAGCGGCAGGACTCCCCCACGCATTGGTCGACTTGAAGCTCCCCTGCTTAAACCGCATGGGCGACAATACCTACACCGCACAGCTGCAGAGCACCAATCCCTATCGGGCTAATGTCTTTCATATCGACCCTCCGGTATCGGGCGACATCGATCACCATCATGGCGATGTCTTTCGCAAAGACCGCCTGAACATTGCCTACTGGGCGTGGGAACTTACTGAATTTCCGGATCAATGGGTGGATACCTGCCAATACTACGATGAAATCTGGTGCCCTTCTGCATTTGTAAGGGATGCGATTGCCGCGAAAGTTCCGCTTCCGGTAATAGTGATGCCGCACGCCATCGATTTTCCGGTCCCGGTGGGTGATCAACGCGGCAACTTTAATCTCCCCGCAGACCGCTGCACCTTCCTCTTCCTTTACGATCTGAATTCCTATCAGGAGCGGAAAAATCCTCATGCCGTAATCGATGCCTATCGCTTGGCCTTTCCCGACGAATCTGGAGTTCACCTGATCATCAAAACTCAGAATCCAGATCGGAACCTTGAAGCTTGCAAACGATTACAAAGTGCCCTAGAGGGGCTTAACCATACGACCTTGATCGACCGCACGTTGTCTCGGGAAGATGTGCACAGCTTGGAGGCTGCCTGCGATGTATTCGTCTCGTTGCATCGCTCCGAAGGATTCGGCCTAGCGATTGCCGAAGCCATGTTTCTCGGCAAACCCGTTATCAGCACAAATTGGTCAGCCACCGCGGAATTCGTTGATGAGAACAACGGCTACCCCATTCCGTTCGATCTCATAGGATTGAGTGAAACTCATGGTCCTTACGAAAAGGGTCAGATATGGGCAAACCCCCGAATCGAAGCTGCTGCGGAAGCGATGCGGGATGTCGCGGCATTACCGGATCGAGGGCGTTCACGCGGCAAACGAGGAGCCAAAGACATGCGCGAGCACTACTCTCCCTCAGCGATTGGATTGCGCTACAAGAAGCGACTGGATGCCACACGTTTGTGGCCGGATTAATCATTCCACCCCGGGAGAGACAGCTCGTCCCTTGATGGAAAAACGGAGAAGGCATACCGCTAGCCGCCGATCGTCTCCCACATTGGCTTCGTCATTACTTTCGTCCGACTCAACGCGAATTCGATTTTCGCCCGGTTGAAGTAAGATCCGACCTACCCGCCATTTAGTCGCCCGATCCGAAATCGGCTGTCGCCAAAGCACGTTGCCCTCCTGTGTCAATCGAGCCATTCGCTCGGATTGGGCCGCCCACTCTCCCCTTACTTCGATCTCCAAGGGAAACGAGTAAGGATTGGTAATGACGATATCGGCGTCGGATTCCGACCAGCGCCACTGCCGCTTACGATTTTTTTAGGTACGATACCAGGGTCGAGGAAAACTAACGGATAAATCGGCACTCGCCGGACTCGCGGAGACCAACAAGGGGGACGATTCAATTTGCACAGAATACGTTTAACCGGGGCGAGGTCCGAGTGAGAACGGACCCAGAAACATCGTCAAATTACCCAACAGCAATATCGGCCACCATTTTCTGGTGTAAGGAACAAGCAGATTAAATCCGAGTAACATGGGCAACAGCACCCGACTCGAAGCGCCCGGGTAACCCTCCCAAACCGCGTGTCCCAACGTGAATGCCAAAACCGCGAAAGGCACGGTGAGACGCCAAGCTGCTCGTCGCCACTGCCACCACAGTAAGAGGAATAATGCTTGGACTGTTACACTTATGTGCGTGGCCAGTCCGGTGGACAAAAATTTCCAGCGTGTCTGACCATCAACGACTGCCTCAAAGAGCTCTGCCCAGCGATTACCGTAGTCTACGAACGGCCAAGCGAAATTTCGCGCTCCAGCCCAGGAACCGGTGCCAGCAAACCGCTGTTCCAAAATTACGAACCAAATCACGAGCGGAACCGCGACCAATGCCCCTTGGAGGATTGCCCTGCTCCATCCCCTAATGTTCGTCCACTTTTCCGGAGCCAAAGCCGCGGCCCCCATCAGATTGGTTTCCTTGGCTAGACCACCCAACGCCAAGAGTCCTGTGGCCCACCATCCTCGTCCCATTTCGATCCAGCGCAGGGCGAGTCCGAGCAACAACATGCTGGGTCCATCGACTAAGGAAAAGAACGCACTTAACCAGATCCCAATCGATAACATGACCGCTAACCAACGAAATGCATGAGCGAAGTCCCGCGGTGGAAACCATCGGAGCAACAACCAGCCTAACAAAAACCAACACAGGATGTTCTGCAGCGCATAAACGTTCAAAACCCAGTTCGATTGACCAAATCCGATCAGATAGGCAGTCCACGGTAACAATATGCGACGGGCCCTGTAGGGAGGGTTGTCAATTGATTGAGATAAGGACGGATCACGCAATGCGGGGTCCAATGCCAGCTGGGCATAATACTGCGCATCGTAGCCGAACGATCTGAAGTGCCGGTAAACGGTCACATCTCGTTCCTCAATCCAATCATAGTCCCGCACAGGCTCGTCCCCCTGCCAGATCAGATAGGTAAATCCGTAATCCGGCACATAATACTCTCCGAGCTTGGAAAGCAGGCCAAAGCCCGCGGCCACATAAATCAGGGTAAACCCCGGGAGCCACGCACGCTTTCCCAGAGGGGTCGTCAGCCAATGCCAAATGCGGTGCAGCATACTTAGAAGTTAAGCAGCACGGGGGACGGCGCGTCAATCGCCGAAATCGCCACCGATTGGCTCTTGAACCTCCGGCATTGCACGAGGCGGTGCAATTCACCTCAATTCCGCGAAGCCATGGCCACTCTCTCCATCGTCATTCCCTGCTACAACGAGCGCGACACCGTCAATACTTTGGTGGATGCCGTCCTCAACGCCCCCATCGAGATCGAGAAAGAGATCATCATCGTAAATGATTTTTCCACTGATGGCACCGCCGAGGTCCTCGATCAAGATATCGCGCCCAAAATAGCCCGCGTTATTCATCACGCGTATAATCAGGGGAAAGGAGCCGCGCTCCGCACCGGAATGCGGGAGGCAACCGGCGACTATGTTATTATTCAGGATGCTGACTTGGAGTATGACCCCAACGGATACGCTCGGCTCCTCCAACCTCTGCTCAAAGGCAAAGCCGACGTCGTTTTCGGATCCCGATTTATGGGTGGAGAACCTCATCGCGTCCTCTATTACTGGCATTCTTTGGGTAACCAATTCCTCACTCAGCTTTCCAATATGTTCACCAACCTCAACCTCACGGACATGGAGTGCTGCTATAAACTGTTCCGCCGGGAAATCATCCAGCAGATTACCATCGAAGAAAATCGGTTCGGCGTGGAACCAGAACTCACAGCCAAAATCGCCCGGATGAACTGCCGTATATTTGAAGTGGGAGTGGGCTACGCTGGACGCACTTATGCCGAAGGCAAAAAGATCGGCTGGCGCGATGGATTTCGAGCGATTTTTGCGATTCTGAAATACAACGTTTGGCATCGTTGAGCGAAATGCTCCTCTACGATTTATCGCACACCAGTCACTCGCAGGCGCGCACCGGCGTCCAGAGAGTGACCTTGGAACTACGGCGCGCTCTGCAGGCGACTACACCTCTCACTGATGTAACTTACGATCCTCACCAAAAAACGTGGCGCACGCTGCAAGGTTGGGAAACAGTTTCACTCTCGAAGACCGCATCATCAACCAAACGCCGTGGTGCTTATTGGCCGCTGCCCGCCCAGTTAAAGGGTATTGTTACAAGAACTTTGGGCCGAAAATCGGATATCCCGGAAAGTGCCGACGGACTCGTCACTGCCGAAATATTCACGGCCCGAACCGGCCAGAATCTCAGTAAACTTTTCCGGAATATCCGCGGGCCTAAAGTGGCCGTTTTTCATGACGCGATATCGTTGCGTATGCCCCAATTGGCTCCTCCCGGCACCGTTGGCCGTTTCCCAACCTACCTTTCTGAACTACGCCAATTCGACGGTATCATGGCGGTCTCGGAGGATTCGAAAAATTCACTCGAAGAATATTGGCAATGGGCCGACTGGAAAAACACCCCGCCCGTGCGAGCGATTTCCCTGGGGCTTGATCACCTGCCCACCAACGAGGCTGACGAAAAAGAGCGGATCACCACGCCCCTCACAATTCTGACTGTAGGCTCGATCGAAGGGCGCAAAAATCATCTCACACTTTTGAATGCCGCGGAGCAGCTCTGGGCAGCAGGAAAACACTTCAAACTCAGATTAATCGGTTCCCTCCAGCGGCAAACCGGCGCGGCGGCGATGAGCCGTATTCACGAACTGCAGCGCAACGGGAGGCCGATCCAATACGACGGGTGGCTGAGCGATACCGAGCTCAACACGGCCTACACCGAAAGTGCCTTCACCGTCTACCCGTCCCTGCTCGAGGGATTTGGGCTCCCGGTCTGGGAGAGCCTGTTACACGGCCGCCCTTGTATTTGCTCTTCGGGTGGAGCCACCGGCGAGACCGCTCGAGGCGGCGGGTGCCTTTCGGTGAATACCAACTCAACTGAAGAGGTCGCTCGGGCCATGACAGCGTTGATGGAAAACCCTGATCGACTCGCTGAATTCCGAGCGGCTGCTAGCAGCCGGACACCTCCCACTTGGGCGACTGCCGCCCAGTCACTGCACGAGTGGATGGGCGAACTCAGGGCTTCCATCGAGACGAAGTAGTCGACTGAATTTGCTCTTTTCCCGCCAGACCGGTCCGGCTAGATTCTCCTCTTTCACATGGCTCTCACCTTTTTCAAGCGCAGTCCCAAAGCTATTCTCCAGCGTGCCTGCGACGATTATCCGACCAAGATGCGCCTTAAATACGCACTTTACTACCACACGATAGAGTCTCAGGAAGGCACGGAAATCAAATTAAACGGCCGCGACATGATCATGCTTTCGAGCAATAATTACCTCGGACTCTCGTTCCATCCGGACGTTATCACAGCAGGGCAAAAAGCGATGAAGAAGTGGGGCACGAGTCCCACGGGAGCTCGCCCCAGCAACGGTTCCCGCCTCTACCACACGGAGTTGGAGGAAAAGCTCGCGGCATTTTTGAGGCGGGAAGCATGTCATATTCATGCTGCGGGATATCTCTCTTGCCTGACGAGTGTCGCGGCATTCGCGCAAAAAGGTGATATTGTTTTAGCAGACAAAAACATTCATTCCTGCCTTTGGGACGGGGTCCGCCTCTCCATGGCGACAATGGAGCGTTTTTCGCACAATAATCCCAACGATCTGCGCGAAATTGCCGAGACGATTAGTCCTCGCCAAGCCAAAATGCTGATCATGGAGGGTGTTTATTCCATGGAAGGTCACATCGCCCGCATGCCGGAGCTGGTGGGAATCGGTGAGGAATTTGGCTGTTTTACCGTGGTCGACGATGCACACGGTTTTGGAGTTTTGGGCCGGCAAGGTCGGGGAACGGTAGACCACTTTGGCCTCAACGATCAGGTTGATATTATTTGCGGCAGCATGTCGAAGTCACTGGCCAGCACCGGCGGCTTCATCGCCGCGTCGAAGGATTTGATCGAATATCTCCGGACCAACTCCAAACAGACTATTTTTAGCGCCGCCGTGCCTCCCTCGCAGGCGGCGGTGGCGTCCGCCGCACTCGACGTAATGCAGAACGAACCGGAGCACCACGAACGTCTTTGGAAAAACACCAAGCGTTACACCGCCATTCTCAAATCATTGGGACTGGACACCTGGGGAACGGAAACTCCGGCGGTTCCGATCGTTTTGGGATCACGGGAGGCGGTCTACCGTTTCTGGCAGGCGTTGTTGGAGAAAGGCGTCTTTTCGGTCATGTCGATCGCGCCGGCCGTGCCTCCCGGCAAGGATCTTATTCGCACCGCCATTTCCGCCCTGCATACCGATGACCAAATCGATCAAATCGGTGATGCGATGGCCTACGCAGTGAAGAAACTCTGACGAGAATCAGCAGTTCACGCCAAGGTGCGCCGAATCTCCTCCGCCGAGTCAGCCCAGGTTGGAAGTTCGCGGTAAGACGCTTCTACAGCTAGTCGCCGCCAAAGGTCGTCGTCGGTGAGAACCTTGGTGAGACCCTCTCTCCACGCCGAGAGGTCGTTGGGAGCAAGATTCACACATCCACCCGTCCTCGAGTTTTCCCGTAACACCGGCAAGTCGGAGCAGACACACGGCAATCCTCGCCAGAGAGATTCAAGCACAGGCAATCCACATCCTTCGGCAATTGTAGGAAATACCACGGCGCGGGCTTGATCCAATAATTGGGAAAAAACGGCATCGGACGCGGAGGGATGAAAATGCAGTCCGGGGTGCCGTGCGGCGACAGCTCGGATGCGTTTCACGATAGGCGCTCCAAAATGAGGATTAACTCGCCCTACAATATTCAGATCAAAATCAAGTCCGTCCTCCCATAAGGATTCGGCGACATCGAAGAGAAACGATTGATTCTTTCGCGGCTCAACAATACCGACGCAAACCAAACTGGGCGGCGGCACGTCGGCGCGTGCTGACCGGCGAGGAGCAGCATCAAAATCCGCGCCCAAAGGCAGTACACTCAGAGCGGTCTGCGGTCGATTGCCCTGCCATTTCCAAAACGATTCCAGATCATTCCTGACCTCCTGCGAAATCCCGAACACATGGTCAAATTGAGACAAGGACTGCATGTAGCGCGGATGTCTCTCCACCGAATGAGGCCAGGTGATTTCTGGAAACTTAAGAGGAATCGCGTCCGGAAACATTGCAGCAGTCCGGCAGGGCGGATTCGCCAAGAACGCCTCGAATCCCGGTCGTTGAGCGATGTCAAAAACCTCCGTGCTGAAATACCAATCCTCAGGTTTAGCATGGGATGGGTCCCACTTCCCCCATTCCACTTCAACGATATCGGAGCCCAACTCTTCCCGTAAACGGCGGTTTACTCGCATCAATCCCGAAGCGTGGCGAGATTTGGCGGATTTGGTTACGTCGAAATAAATCATCGCTCCGCCACCTCTCGAAACAACTCCGAAAGCCGGGCCGCGTTCTTGATCCCGTCATAATTCTCCTCCGTCCAAGCCCGGGCAGCCAAACGAACCTTATCCAGCGCAGGCGAATCCGCCTGAATTGAGCGTAACGCTTCCACCCATTGGTCAGGGTCGGTTTCCGCCAAGACCCAGCCCGAAACCTGATCGGCAACGGCTTCAGTGGTGGCAGCATGGGGAGATGTAAGAACGAGAACTCCATGAGCCATGGCCTCCGGAATTACGTTCGGCAAACCATCACGGTCCCCGCTCGCCGCGACAACTCCGGTATGAAGAAGGGCGTCTGCCCACGCTAACTCCCGCTTTACCGCCTCCTGATCCAGTAATCCCAGTAATCGAACATTTTCCTCCAATTCATACTCTTCAATCCAACGTTCGATTCGGTTCCGCTCTTCCCCCTCACCCACGATTCGGGCTTCAAACTTGATGCCCGCAACAGCCAATCGACGATAAATCTCCAACTGATGGGCAAAGCCTTTTTTAGCCACTAATCGGGCGATACTCACCAGATGAAGCGGTTCACGGTTAATTCGCAAAGGTCGGCAAATGGGGAATACTTCCAGACCGCGCCGAACGACGTGAATCCGGTCTGGGTCGTGACCTCTTTCCTCCAATGACTTTCGACCCATTTCGGTTGAGGTGTGGATGAATCCCGCCTCGCTCAGTTTCTCGTCCAGCCACCAGTCTCCTCTGTATTCATAAATATCATACGCATGGGCGGCAGCGCTATACCCGTAACCGTCGAGCCGGCGCAGCATCCAAGCAGCCGTGGCTGGCGCGCCTCCCCACGCGGCGTGGATAATATCAGGCTTATCCAATCGGATTCGGTGACGAAATATGCCCACAAACCCCGCTCCCAGCATGTTTTCCCAGAAATTCAGCCAACACGGAGCTTTTCTCGTCCAAAGACCACGCCAGATCACACCAAAAACATCCCATCGGGAAACCGCGACCGACGGGATAACCCAAACCAACTCCAAAAGGCGCCACATCGAGAATCGATGAACGGGTAGTCCTTGGAATGCGCCGCCGCCGCCCCAAAGAGAGTAAATCGTCAGTCGGTGGCCATGAGCCTGCATGGCCGCTACTTCGCGCTGCAAAAACGTCTCCGACGTCTTGGGGAACGTGGTAAACAGATACACGATGTGCAGGGACGATGAAGGCACTTCGCGAAAACTGCCCTCATTTGGTAATCCGGCCAAGCGCTTACTTACCTTAGGGTCGGTTCCCGGATACCGATGAATTCTCGTCCCCCCGAATTGGGGGAAACGGGTAACGCGTCGCCCGGGTGGGCGTAACCTCCTCCGCCAGAGTGATCAGATCTTCAATGAGCTCCATCTGATCATCGGGATACTGCATGGAGCGAAACTCTTTCTGATAGTTTTCGAACGCTTCCGGTGTATCCATCCACTCATCAAGTAAACTGGAAAAATCTCCGGCCGATTCGATCTTCTCCGAATGAGCGCCATTTCGGAAAAACTTCCAGGTCAGCTTCTCTTGGGGCATAATGCCGTTGAAGGCGTTAAAAATTATGGGGCATCCATAGTGAAGTGCCTTGGCACAGGTGGTGGTCCCCCCGCGGGTCACGATTACATCGCTAGCCTGTATCAGCAGATGCATGACATCGGTAAATCCGTCGATAAACATCGGTAACTGGGGGTGATTGGACCGCCAGTGCATGAGCTCATTATAGGTCTCGTTATTACGACCACAAATGGCGATCACCTGCAATTTACCGGCGTGCTTCAGTAACGTGGGCAACAACGCCAGATGGTTATTTGCTCCGTTTCCACCCGTTGCCAGAAACACTGTAAACCGATCTGTCTTCAATCCCAACTCCCGCCACCGATAGCGAATTCGCCTCCCTTCATCGAGGGTTTCGAGCATTGCCTGCGGCCGCATCAAATGTCCACGGACCCGGGTCTTTTCTTCCGGCATGCCGTGCTTAATCGCATAATCCCGCGCGGTTTCGGTGCGGGAGATGAAGGCATCGACCGTGGGTTCAAGCCAGTTGCGACTGTAACCCCACCCCCCAGAAAACTCACCGCAATAAGTCGCGCAACGCACGTTCGCCTCCCCCAGCACTTCGCGGGCGTAGGGGAAATAACCCCGATTTAGACAGTCGTGCACACTCAGGATCAAATGAGGCTTATAGTCCTCTAAAACCTCGTGGTAGTAGGTCCGTCCCAGCGTGACACTCGAACGATTCAGCACACTCAAAAGCTCCACCGTCTCGTAAAAAATATTATGCAGAAACGGGAGCTTCATCTGAATCCAATTGTAGAGGCTAACACCCGAACGATTGATCAAGGACGACTTCTCCAACATCTGCTCAATCCGAACATCAACCGCATGACGGTAGAGCACAAAACACCACTGGGCGAACGCCTGGGCTCGTGCGTCGTGCCCGCCGCCCGTGCTCGAAGTTAAAACCAGTATTCGTAGTTTCTTTTCCATGATTTATCGGAGACCAAAGTATCGCCAGTGCACCGATCGAGCCAAGCCGACCGGAGCAAATCGTAGCAGGAACGGTGCAATTACGGTTTGAAACCATCCGCCCGAACGAACCACTCCGCGGCGATTGAAGGCGATGGCGCGGTGCAGATCCGCGGCAGCCTGCTCCGGCTCCGGTGCTTCCCGGATATTCTTCTCCAATGTTTCCCAAGCCGTGCCAAGTCTCCCCCCGGATTCTGACTGGGGTAAATCCCCTCGCATGGGGTCATTAAATTCCGTGCGGTAGTCCCCGGGACGAAAATCGATCACGCCGATCGGCGTATGGGACAATTCCATGAGTAAGCTTTCACTCAAAGCGCTCAGTCCCGACTTTGCCACATTGTAACCACTCATGAATGGAAGGGGGAATTCAACTGCCAATGAAGAGATATTAACCAAATTCGCCGGGCTGCCGCGGGATTTCATCAATCCTATCTGCCGACGAATCAAGAGCACCGTATGGGTCAGCATTGCGGTGATTTGATTCTCCCACCGCGTATCGGCAATTTCAGTGAGTTCACCAAAAATACCAAAACCCGCATTATTCACCACCAGATCAAACCCTTGGGCGGCAACTTCAGCCGATTCGTAGGCGAGAAGCAGCGCATCACGATCTCCCAGGTCCATTTCGACCGGATGAAACTGCTCGCGTTCGAGCAGGTCGGCCAAACCTCCCGTTTTCCGCGCGCTCCCCCAGACTTCGCACCCTCGTGTCAGCCAATACTCCGCGATCGCCCGACCCAATCCGCGAGATGCTCCGGACACGAATACCGTTCGTGGCGCTGAAGACTTCATACTTAGGTGCCCGAGGGAACGGCGCGCAGAACTATCGCCACGTTCGCTCCACCAAAACCACTGCTATTGTTGATGACAATTTGAGGGCGGATTTCTTGGGTCTCCCGAATAATGTTCAAGTCCTCCACAGCCGGCTCCAGATTCGTAATATTCGCCGAGCCGGGAATGAATCCATCCCGCGTAGACAGCGCACAAAATCCGGTTTCCATCGCTCCAGCCAAAGACAAACCATGTCCGGTGAGGGCTTTGGTGGAACTGATGGCGGGACGACCTCCGGCATCATAAAAAACACGGCGAATTGCTTTACCTTCCGAGACATCGCCAATCGGGGTCGAGGTAGCGTGGGCATTGATGTAGTCAACCGCCCTTGGCTCGACCCGGGCCGATTTCAAGGCACGCTTCAAAGCGTTGGCCAAGCCGTCTCCCTCGGGATGGGAAATGGCCACGTTATGCCCGTCAGAAGCCTGCCCCCAACCTGATACCTCGCAGTAGGGCACGATGCCCCGGCGACTCACTTCCTCCTCGCTCTCGAGCACCAAGACGGTCGCCCCACCCGTGCCCACAAATCCGTCGCGTCCGCGATCAAACGGTCGGGAGGCCGAATCGGGGTCATCATTAAGGGAAAGCGCCCGCATCGCCGCGAATGGGAGAATTGTCTCAACGTTGCCGTCTTCCGCTCCCGCCACAAACATCCGATCCTGCCTACCCAGGGCGATTTCGTCGTAAGCATAACCCAACGCGTGCGAGGATGAAGCGCAGGCTGAAGCAAACCCGGTCGATGCCCCTTTGATACCAAAATGGGCCACGAGATTGAACTGCACAGTGCCGGAAATGCTGGCGGGAATACCCAAGGGCGAGCAGCGCATGATCCCCTTCGATCTCATACGATCGACGTAATAAGTCAGAACTTCAGGTGAACCCCCCGATGCACCGAATAGTCCCGTATTGTCCGCGGAAATTTCCTCGGGGGACAGGTTGGCGTCCTTGATCGCCTGTTGCATGGCACAGTAGCTATACAACACATGCGGCGACATACTGCGTAGAAACTCGCGGCGAACCCGATAGTCCGAGGGAAACTCCCAGTCCTCGGGGTCGTAGGACGAGGTATCGAAGCCTTTTACCGGAGCGGCAACCTTGACGGGGATTTCCGGTTTAGAAAACGGCGGATAAGATTCAACCCCATGCTCGAGTCGTCTTAAATGTGACGTAACGGTTTCCGCATCGTTACCGATGCTGGTGATGAATCCGAGTCCGGTTACGTATACCTTCGTCATAATCAGTCGGACCGCCTCAGCAGCGGCCGTCGGATAATCAAGAGAATTGGGTAAAGGGCGATGCCTGGCGCGTATAGATCATGGAAGACTCGAAGAAGGGACAAGAGCGTTGCCGGGTCAACGTCTCCGGCGCAGAATCGTCACAAATCCCAACTCAGGCATTAACCGCAGCTGCCATCGGCGGTTGGGAATCGTCTTCTCGCGAACCCAGACTCAAATCTTCAACGTGTTTCGCCACGGTGTAGGCGAAAGTCAGGGTGATTTCTTCGGCCATGGCGGCTTTTTCCTGAGCAACGCGAATAGAGCCTTCGAAGGTCGCCAAAGGCATCTTGGTGCGCTTCGGTTTGATTGACAGAGAGAGCAAATCTCCCGGCCGGCAAATTCGGTGGCAACGCACGCCTTCGCAGGACGTGAAGAAAATCTTGGAGCGATCAATGGTCTTACCGTCCTCAGGAGGAGCTCCTTCCAGTAAGTAGAGCACCGCAAGTTGGCCAAGCGCTTCGAGCATGAGCGAAGCCGGCATGACCGGATTGTCCTTAAAGTGTCCTTGGAGGAAGAATTCCTGTCCCGAAATCTTGTATTTCCCCTGCGCATTGGCGCCGGTGATAGTCGCCTCGTTCAAAAATAGGAATGGCGACTGAATCGGCATGATCGAGATGATCTGCTCAATGGGAAGAAACTTGGTAGGCCGAGGCGGAGGAAGCCCCCTGACCTTACAATCGATGAATACTTTGGTGTCTCCAACCGTGCGAAGATTGCGCAAATCTTCGTTATTGATCTGCAATTGAAGGACGTCTTCGACCAAAATCACGATTTCCATCATCGTGAGGGAATCGATCCCAAGATCCTCAACGAGGCGGAGCTCGTCATCGGCCTCTTTCAATTTTGCCCGAAGATCAGGCTCTACAAATCGCTCGATAACCCCGATAATAACTGCGGGCAAGTGACTGGCTTCGTGAGTCTTACGATAGGCGATCGCTGCTTCTATGGTAGCAGGAGAACACCGCTTTAAGGAATCTCGTAGAGCGGACTCGTCTTCGACGGTAAATGGCTTGAGGGAAGATCCGGTATCATCGGAACTGTCCTGTCCTGCGGGGTCGGCTTTAGGCATAATTTTCTACTAGGATTCGAGGTATCTGAATGTAAACGCTATTTTTAAGGTCTCAAAGCGCTGCCAATACCCTGAAAAATCCCTGCTTTTAGGGAACGAATTACCGGCAGCGTCAATATCAAGATACTGAGAAAGTCCTGATGGTTGATCTGTTGCATTGCCCGTGGCGCTCCAACAACGTGGAGGAAACATATCCTGCTGATGGTCCATTCCATCCTTGTTATGACCCAACGTTCCAGACCGGCCTCGATCTATGTTATAACCCACGAATTCTACCCCAAGAGGGGCGGAATCGCTACGTTTACCGAAGAGATTGCTCAAGCCACTGCGGACCTCGGCTGGGAGACTGAGGTTTGGGCGCAACATGCCCAAGGTACCGTTGAGAAGAATTGGCCGTTCCGGATTTGGCGCCTGCCTCTCAAAGGCACCCATGATTTAACCTGCCAGCTACGTTTGGCGGTTCATCTCATCAGCCGCCGTCGGGAACTTCGTCGATCCACCGTCTATCTACCTGAGCCCGGCCCGATGCTCACCTTGATGTTGTTACAGCGTTTTCAAGCGTTCCGGCCGAAAAATCTGATCCTCACTTTCCACGGCTCGGAAATACTTAAATTTCACCGAAGCGCATTTATCCGTCCGATGGCGCGGAAACTCATTCAACACGCGAAACGTGTCAGCGTGCTGACCCGCTATTCTAGCGACCTTTTGCGCACCCACTTCCCGGAGGCCAAGGAAAAGATCGTATTTACCCCGGGGGCACTTCGCACGGATTTTGCGGTTGAAACACCCCTTCCGCCAACCGCAACGGATTCCCCGAAACTCGTGGTGCTCACCGTCGGCCGGTTGCATCCGCGTAAGGGACAATTGATCACCCTCCGTGCGCTCATGAGCATGAAGCCGCATCTGCGTTCAAACATCGAATATTGGCTCGCCGGATCGGCGCGACGCACCGGTTACAAGGAGGAACTAAAATCCGTCGCAGCCGAAGCTGATTTTCCGGTGCGTTTTTTGGGTGATCTTTCCGATGAAGAATTGGTGGGAGTTTACGAAAAAACGGACGTCTTCGCAATGACGAGTATCGATCATCGCAACAGTGTGGAAGGTTTTGGTCTGGTCTATCTCGAAGCATCGGCCCATGGACTCCCAGTCGTGGCGCATGCGGTCGGGGGCGTCGCTGAGGCAGTGCAACATCGCAAGACCGGCTTGCTCGTTCCTCCCGATAAACCTGAGCAACTTTCGGCGGCATTGACCGAAATTCTGGGGAACAGAGAGCTGAGGTCTCAGCTAGGTGAGGCGGGCCGAAAATGGGCGCACGAAAATGATTGGAGCGAATCAGCTCAAGTGCTCTTCGGCACGCCTAGCGATTCCAGATCGCAGGACAGTTCCGAAGATTGACCCGCGTCGCTCCGGAATTCGAACTACTAACGATGCTTGAATCTAAATCCACCATTCGTGCGCGCTACGCGGAGACCGATATGATGGGTGTAATTCACCACGGGAGCTATGCCGCTTGGCTCGAAGTAGCCCGAACCGACATGTTCCGCCATTTCGGCTTAACTTACCGAAAGCTCGAAGAGTCAGGTTATCGTCTGCCCGTGCTTTCGATGGAGATGAAATACCGGCAACCCGCCATATATGACGACGATATAGTAATCACCGTGCGGTTGCGGAGGCGACCGCAACTGCGAATCAAGCTCGACTACGAACTTCATCGCGGAGACACGCTTTTGGCAACCGCCTCAACCGAGCACGCCTTCGTCGACCACAGCGGTCATCCCGTTCGACCTCCGGAAATGTTTGCGAACAAAATGGCGGAGTCGTTCAACGTCTAAATCTCGGCGAGATATTCCGCCCGGACCCGTTCGTCCGTTTCGGTCTCGGCATGGGGCAGCAGTACTTTTTCTCCGCCCAACCGACGCACTGCCCAAACCGCATGGGCCCGCACCAGAGGCTCATCATGTTCCAAGGCTATTTGAGTCAATTGAGGCAGGAGCTCTTTGGCCTGCAAATTCGCCGCCACGATGCAGGCGTTACGAATCAGTCCCCGGCGCTTCAAGCGTTTGATCGGGGTCCCTTTAAATTCACGCGCAAATGATTCAGGCGTGAGTGCCAGTATTTCGCGCAGAGACAATTTCTCTATCTGCGGCTTAGCCTCGATGAGGCCCGACCGAGCATTTTGGGCGAATCGATTCCAAGGACAAACTTCGGCGCAGATGTCGCAGCCATAAATACGGTCGCCGATGCCCTCCCGCAACTCGCGCGGAATCACGCCTTTGTTTTCGATGGTTTGATAAGAAATACAGCGCCGGGCGTCCACCACCCCCGGCTCCGGTAGCGCGTCGGTGGGACATGCATCCAAACAGGCTGTGCATGAACCGCAAAGCGCCCCGACCGGGTGGCTTGCCACCTTGCGACTCACCGGAGCGTCAGGCTCAAAATCGAACCTGACCAAGATGGCCGCGAGAAACAACCAATTGCCAAAATCTCGGGATATCAGCATCGCATTTTTCCCGGTGAACCCCACCCCGGCCTCCGCCGCCCAACTACGTTCCAGCACCGGCCCGGTATCCACGTAATAACGGTAGTCGGTGGAAGATAACTGCAACCGCTGTTCCAAAATCTCTCCCGCGGCCGCCAAGGCCGGGTTCATCGTATCATGGTAATCGCGATTGAGAGCATACCGCGCCCACTTGGGTCCATTACCTGAGTCCGGTTCACCACCGTAGTTTACGCCGAGCATGATTATCGAAGAGGTCCCTTCCAATACCCGACACGGATCAGTGCGGCGTTCCGGGTTTTTTGCCAACCAAGCCATTTCCCCCTGCATTCCCTTCTCAAGCCAGCGACGAAATGCCGGACTGGATTTCGCTTCGGCGGTCACCTCCGCAAATCGAACCACATCAAAACCCAAGGCCGTCAGCTCTTCGCGCAGTGCTTCGCGATGGTCGGACATCTTGGTTATTTGCGTTGAGGACGACCAACATCCGCCGCCTCTCGACGATACACCCGCATGACATGGGAAATAATATCCTGGGTGGGCCGATGGTCGGTCAAAATAACCGCCCCCGCTCTCCGATAAATCGGCTCCCGTGCGGTGTAGAGCTCCTTGATTCGCTCCATCGGGTAATCCACGTGGAGTAGAGGTCGGTTCCGGTTGGCGGAAGTACGCTGCAAAATCGTTTCAAGAGAAGCATGCAGGCAAACCACGATACCCCGTTGTTGGAGTTTCGCCAACATCCCCGGTTGCACCACCAAACCTCCGCCACAGGCAACCACGGCACGTTTATTCGGATGACCGCTCTCGATGAATTCACGTTCCTTTTCGCGAAAATAGTCCTCCCCGTCCGACGCAAAGATCTCGGCGACAGTGCGATCCTCTTTTTCTTCGATGGCGTGATCGCTATCGAAGAGTTGATGTTTCAATCGATAGGCCACTGCCCGCCCGATGGTGGTTTTACCGGTGCCCATGAAGCCCACGAGGTAGAGATTGGTATCGGGTGTGTCGTTTGGCATCGGAGTTGAGCAGGAAAACCCCACCCAAGAGGTCGCGTCATCGTTTGCCAAACTTGAAAAGTTTGGTCTGCTCGCCATAGGCCCCTTTGCGGTCGTTAATTGAGTCATGTCTGAAATCGATCATCACCACCACTTCGCCAGCGACAATACGACCGGCATCTGTCCCGAGGCGTGGGCGGCGCTCAGCGAGGCTAACCAAGGACGCGTGCCTTCCTACGGTGACGACAAATGGACCCGACAGGCGTGCGACGAGATTCGCCGAATCTTTGAGAAACCGGACGCCGAGATCTTTTTCGTATTCAATGGCACCGCCGCAAACTCACTCGCCCTCGCCTCTCTTTGTCAGAGTTACCACAGCGTCATCTGCCAAGAATACGCTCATGTCGAAACGGATGAATGTGGCGCTCCGGAGTTTTTCTCCAATGGCACGAAGATCCTGACCAGTTCCGGAGAGAACGGGAAACTTACGCCGGGCGGTGTTTTGGAAATCATCGAAAAACGAACGGATCTACACTATCCCAAACCCCGGGTGCTTTCCCTCACGCAATCCACTGAATGGGGCACCGTATATAGTGTTGATGAGGTTAAGGCGCTCACCGCCACTGCCCATCAACATGGCCTCGCGGTGCACATGGACGGTGCCCGCTTCGCCAACGCCGCCGCGGCGCTGCGCGAACGGCAGAACGCCTCACCCGCCGACTTCACCTGGCGAGCCGGCGTCGACGTGCTTTGCTTCGGCGGCACTAAAAACGGCATGAACACGAGCGAAGCAGTGATCTTTTTCGATCCGGCCATGGCTCGTGAATTTGACTACCGATGCAAACAAGCCGGCCAATTGGCCTCTAAGATGCGCTACCTCAGCAGCCAATGGCTCGGGGTTTTGCGGAATGAAGTCTGGCTAAACTATGGAGCTCACGCTAACGCGATGGCCCAGCAACTTGCCGATAAGCTGCAAAACCGCTTCGGATTCAAACTCGTAACCGCTCCCGAAGCCAACGCGGTGTTCGTGCATTTGGAAGACTCCGTTGCCCAAGCCATGCACGATCGCGGGTGGCATTTTTACAACTTCATAGGAGGCACGGGCAATCGCTTGATGTGCTCATGGGAAACCCAGCAAGAGGATCTGGATCTCTTCTTTGCCGACTTGGAATCGGTCACTTCCGGGTAAATCCGAACGCTCATTCCACGGCGGATGACGTCTCTTCTTCCGGCGCCTCTCTTACAACTTCAAGCAGCTCAACCTCGAACACCAGCGTCGCGCCGGGAGGAATTCGGCCACTGCCTTCGTCGCCATAGCCAAGTTCAGCCGGGATATAGAGCATGATTTTCCCACCCTCGCCGATCAACGGGACGCCTTGAGTCCAGCCTTCAATTACCCGATCCAATTCCGTCTCATACGGACCGCCTCCGTCAGAAGTGTCGAAAACCGTGCCATCTACCAATTTGCCCGTGTAATACACTCGGACCGTGTCGGTCCCGGATGGTTTAACTTCGTTCCCCGGGGCTAGGATACGATAGGCGAGTCCGCTGTCTAATTGCTTCACGCCTTCGGCTGACAGCACCTCCGACCAATAGGCTTCCGATTCTAGCAGCTGTTCGGCCTTCAAATTTGCCATATGAGCTTCGAATTTCGCCTGCACAAATTCGGAAATTTGGGGGCCTACCGCCTGTAGATCTACATCAAGATCCTGAGCCGACCGGGCAGCGTCGATCCCTTGAACAAAAGCGGTAAATTCCTCGTCCGTTAATCCCAGACGGCTGATTCCTGCCCGCATTCCCGCCATCCACCCATAGATGTTCAACATCTCCGCATCGGTTAGCTCAGGCGAAGCGCCTGAAGTCAGAGAATCGACCGGATCGGTATGGCTATGCGAATGCTCCGCGGTTTGAGCTGCGACCGAGGACAATAACAAGAGGCCTACGGACAAAAGAAGGAGAGGAAAGCTCTGGAAAGGTTTCATAGAAGGAAAGCAGGGATCATGAGTTACTGATGGCCCAATCGTTTCGACCACTGATCGCTTGTAAGGACAAGCATTCTGCGGTTGGTTCCCTATCTCATGCAACCGGATCAATTTTGGACCAGCCAAGACGGCCAAGTCCTCACCGTTCAATCGCCCCAACCAGATAAACCCCTCCGCCTGACTCTCGCGTTCTGGCCCCGCGATGCGGCTGAGTGGGAGTTTTGGCAGGAACACTTCACCGAGTTTAAATTCACCGAGCGCAGCACCCTGGCTCGAATCGGTATCGAAATGCTCACGCCCGAGGCTCCCCGCCGTGATGGGAATCGTCTCGTGCTCAAGGCGGAGGCGTTCATCTATGACAAGACCGTTCCTCACGCGGAATATTGGGCCAAGCTGTTTCGTCCCGGCACCCCCGTCGGCAGACTCTACTTTGCTCCGGCGGCAGCCAAACTGACGACCGATGAGATCTGGCAAGCCATTCGATCCAACGTCCTAAAACTGCCCAACACGCTCTCCATCGATCGGGAGGGCCGCGTCTTTCTGACGCCCCACCACGTTCGCTATACGCTGAAGAGTGATTTGGAACGAGTGACCATGTCGCGCCTCGCCAACGGATTGGCGGGACGTGATCTGCTCGATAAGGTCCAAGTCCGCCATCCCGCGTCCCCGCTTACGATCGAACCGCACGCCGGAGTTTTAACCAGCTGTTCGATGTATCTCAAGGAGCACTACGTTGTGCTCAACCAAGGCAAGGGGAACTTCGGCGTGCACACCAGCGCCGTGCTGTTGGATCCGGTGAAGACTTTTGGCACCAACATCATGTTGGAAATCTACAACCCGGGTGACCAGCCGGTGGTAAACCCCATGGTATCGGTTGAAGTTTTTCGTGCCCCAGAAACGGATGGTTCCCGGCGAAAAGCGCTGCAGGAAAAGCGTGAACTCCTCACCAAAATGACGAGTGGCGCGTATCAGCGTCTCGACGAATTGTCCGAAACGCACACATCGAAGCCCGCTCGTAAACCGCGTCTGCGCGTCACGGTAAAAGGCCAACATGCTGCAATGCCAAACTCATCGCGGTTCCTCAGTGCCGGAGAAGGCCCTCGCCGTATTCAGGAAGCAATCACATCCGCGGAAACTACCGCAGGATATCCCACCTTACTCGAGGCTCTGGATGCCGCCCCCGCCGGCGTGGACACTTTAATCACGGATTATTTTCCGAACCTTTTGGAACAGGTGGAACTACTCGGGGCACTGCCTGATCTGAATTTGAAGCGAATCGTTTTTCGCCATGCTTCGCGGACTCACGGATTTTTCCTCTCGCACAACGCCCACTCCCGGCTCGACACCCTCTTCGCCCTCGGAATCGACGTGTATTGGTTCACTCCCCAACTCGGTGAACTTTATCTGCATACTTATAAAAACGGACACGGCTTTTTTCTTCGCGAAGAATCACAACGACGTTTCCAAGAGTCCACCGTGCTTGCTTTCTACGGCAGTGCCGTGGGGTTAAACGACGAGCAGTCCGAACGAATCACTCAACTCATCGACAAACTGATCGACTACATGGAACCCAACGTCGGTATGATCACCGGCGGAAGTAGCGGCGTCATGGGACTCGCCTGCGAACAAGCCCGCAACAAAGGCGCTTTGACCGGAGCATGTTTTCTGGAGCTGGAGGCTCAGCCTCCGGAACTTGGAGTCGATTTTTTCAATACCTTCCAGGAATCCTCGCGCCACTTCCGGCAAAAGTGGTTCGAGGTTGCGGATTTTTGCGTGTTCAACGTCGGCGGAGTCGGAACGCTCGAGGAAATCGGGATCGAACTCTGTAACCTGAAATTGGGAATCCGTCCCCGGGTTCCCTTTGTGTTCTTCGGCGCAGAATACTTTGGCGATCTGCGAAGTCAGATTATGGAAATGATTCGAGCCGGCCGGGCTCCGGCTTGGATGGCCGATTATCTTCTCTTCACCGACGATCCCGACGAGGTCGTCGCCTTCTATCGCGAAAAACTTCAAGTGCTCTAATTGCACTTCTTCGTTGCGTGCCCCGTGGGTTCCTTGAATTTCCCGACCATGGCCAGTTCCTCCCCTTACCCTCTTCCCGCTTCAGTTTTGGTCGTCGGATCCGGCGGTCGGGAGCATGCGCTCGTTCGAGCGATCGCTCGATCAACCGGCGCCCCGGAGATTCACGCCGCACCGGGAAACCCGGGGATGGCGGCGGATGGCGCAATCTGCCATCACGTAAAGACGGACGACATCGCGGGATTGGTCGAGTTGGTCAAAAGCCAAGCCATCGTTTTTGTGGTGGTGGGGCCGGAGGTTCCCCTGGCGCTCGGACTGGTTGATCAACTTGCCGAGATAGGAATCCCCGCATTCGGTCCCAAGGCCGACGGTGGAGAACTCGAAGCTTCCAAGATCCGCACCAAGCAGATCCTCCAGAAATACGGCATCCCCACCGCAGCCTCTGAAGTATTCACCGAAGTGGAACCCGCCTTGGACTACCTGCAATCGAGGGGCGCGCCGATCGTCGTGAAGGCGGACGGACTCGCGGCCGGTAAAGGTGCCATCGTCGCAACTGATCTCGCCGAGGCCGAGGCTGCAGTGCGCGATATGCTGGAGGGCAACAAATTTGGTTCATCCGGGTCCGGCGTTTTGATTGAGGACTGCCTGGCCGGCGAAGAAACATCCATTCTGGTTATCGTTTCGGGACGCGACTACCTAATCCTGCCCACCTCCCAGGATCACAAACGGATTGGCGACGGAGACACAGGCCCGAATACGGGCGGAATGGGCACCTATTCACCGGCGGACGTCGTGACACCTGCGTTGTTGCGGCAGATCGAAGACGAAATTGTGCGGCCATCCGTCGAAGCTGTCGCCGATGAAGGCATCGATTTTCGCGGCACGCTGTTCATCGGCATTATGCTAACGGACGAGGGCCCGTCGGTTCTCGAATACAACACGCGTTTCGGAGATCCGGAAACACAAGTGGTGCTACCTCGGCTCGATTGTGATGTATACGAATTGCTGTGGCGGGCGAGCATAGGTGCACTGGCCGGTTTTGATCTGCTGGTAAACGACCAACATGCCATGTGTGTGGTGATCGCCTCCCGAGGTTATCCGGCTTCCTACCCCAAGGGTGATGTTATCACCCTGCCTCATCCCATGCCGGCAAACGTTGCTGTCATTCAAGCCGGAACAGCGCACAATAACGCCGGGCAACTGGTCACCGCCGGGGGACGAGTTCTAGGGGTGACCGCTTTAGCTGAGAATCTGCAAGCAGCCGCTGACTTGGCCTACGCCACCTGCGAGAATATCGACTGCAGCAGTAAAGTTTTTCGTCGCGACATCGGGGCGCGACAACTCAACCGAAAATAGCCTGCGTGATCCGGCGGATTGCTTTTCCTGCGGAAGCACATAGCGATAGGTTCTATGGGACAGTTCGGACTCATTGTTGTGGTTTGCACGGGAAACATCTGCCGATCCCCCATGGCGGAAGGCCTGCTCGCCCACGCGTTGGATGCCGAAACCGGTTCTTTGCACGATTTTAAAGTAGTCTCGGCCGGAGTCGCCGCATCCCGGGGAGCCCCCGCCTCGACAAACTCGGTTACGGCGATGAAAAAAGTGGGACTGGATATCTCCAACCATCAAAGCCAGCCCCTCACCGAAGAACTCATCAGCGACGCGAGCGCCATCTTTGTGATGACCGAAACGCATCGGGCGATCATTCAGGCCTCATTTGAGCCCATGCCGCGCCACGTCTATCTCCTCCGCGAATTCATGCCCCGGGAAGCCGACAAAGAAGTCGCCGACCCCTACGGGGGACCGCTGCCCCTCTACGAAACCTGCCGTGACGAGGTTGTGGAATCGATCCCCTCAATGGTGAAATTCCTACGAGAAAACGTTTCCCGGACTGAGGGCGCGTAGGATGTCGTGCGTAAAGCCCGACCCACCCATCAGGACGTATTTAACCGTGAATCGGGCTTTATGCCCACAATGCTACACAGCGTCACCGACTCTATCAAACAGGCCCTCGGTCACGTTCAATCGCCAGACAAAACCGCCGATCCGAACATCAAAATAACCGTTCGGGGCTTTTTGGTTTGGGATTTTGGGGATTCGTTTCTGAGATCATTCCTTACAAGCCATGTTGACTGACACGCCGCTCGCCACTCTCGATCCTGAAATTGCCGCCACCATCGCGGCCGAAAACGCCCGACAGGCAGATCATATCGAACTGATCGCCTCCGAGAACTTCACCTATCCGGCGGTGATGGAAGCTCAGGGCAGCGTTCTCACCAACAAATACGCCGAGGGTTACCCCGCAAAGCGTTGGTATGGGGGTTGCGAAGAGGTCGATAAGGTTGAGGTCGTCGCCATTGAACGCGCCAAGCAGCTGTTTGGGGCCGATCACGCCAACGTCCAGCCTCACTCAGGATCACAGGCGAACTTTGCTGTCTACACCGCCGTGCTGAAGCCCGGTGACAAAGTGCTCGGCATGAACCTCGCTCACGGCGGTCACCTCACCCATGGCAATCCGGCCAATTTTTCCGGCAAGCTCTACAATTTCGTGCAATACGGGGTGAACGAGGAAACCGGTTACATCGACTACGATGAACTCGCCGCCATCGCCGAACGTGAGCAGCCCAAAATGATCACGGTCGGTGCCTCCGCCTACTCCCGTATCATAAATTTCGAGCGCATGGGCGAGATCGCCCGATCAGTCGGCGCATACCTTTTCGCTGACATCGCGCACATCGCCGGACTCGTTGCTGGAGGCATACACCCTTCGCCGGTTCCTCACGCTGATTTTGTTACGACCACCACCCACAAGACGCTCCGTGGTCCCCGTGGTGGCTTGATTCTTTGCAAAGCTGAACACATGAAGGCGATCAACTCGGCTGTTTTCCCGGGTGGACAAGGCGGTCCGCTCATGCATGTCATTGCCGCGAAGGCCGTGTGTTTTGCAGAAGCACTCAAACCGGAATTCAAGGACTACGCCGCGACCGTCGTAAAAAACAGTCAAGCACTGGCTGACGCGTTTCTGAAGCGGGGCTACAAGGTGGTTTCCGGCGGCAGCGACAATCACCTGTTTCTCGTAGATCTCCGGGACACACTTCCCGATCTCACGGCCAAAAAGGCCCAAGAGACGCTCAATCTCGCCCACATCACCTGCAACAAAAACACGGTGCCCTTCGAAAGCCGTTCGCCATTTCAGGCCTCTGGAATCCGGTTGGGCACCCCAGCAGTCACCTCGCGGGGATTCACTGCTGATGAGATGGATGAAGTTGCCGACTGCATCGACACTGTGCTCAAGGCAATCAATACCGAAAATCTCGAGGCGACCCTGACGGCGATAAAAGCGCGCGTGGCCAAACTGACGGCGGCACACCCGTTGCCCTATTGAGTCAACGGCTCTCCCCGAAGAGTCGCCGACTCACCATCACCGCTCCAATCATGCCCACGCCTGAGGATCCTTTCAACCGCAAGCCGTGGCCGATGAAGTGGATCATTGTCACAATCCTGGTCACAATCATCCCCTACACATGGATAACGCTGGCCTACCGGAAACCGAATCCTGCGCACGAACCCTATCAGGATAACAAGGATCGCGCTCAGGTTTTGCGCCTGTTGGAACACGAATTCAGCCGAATCGATTTGCCGGTGAAACTCATGGTCGACCCCGACGTGCCACCGGCCGAGACGACCGATGCCAGCGCCATTGCGGGGGGCATCCCACCCCTCCTGAGCGATCTGCTAATCGACAAGCCTCCCGTGCCGGTTGATTTCCCTTTGGTAGCCGCCCCGTCCTCGGCGTTGTCTGGTGTACCCTACGTGATCACCGTCGCCTTCACGCAACCCGACCTCGATGAGCGCGTGGAGGAAACCACTCTCTATCGGCGTCATCAAGAACTCGTGTTGATCATCGATTACCAACCCACACCCGATGGTCTTCAAGCCCGACGCAAAGAGGTGACAGCTCAAATCACGATTCCCGCGAATACGCTCCAGCCGGGTGAATATCGTGCCACGCTTGTCGGTGACCGAGAGTCCCGCCGGTGGACTTTCGTGGTGCATTGACTGTTTAGGCAGCGCAAAAAGCCACGATTGACGATCGCGGACGCTTACCTGACAAACCTCTGCATCTAACGACTTCCATGACCACGGGTTCCGCCAGTTCCAACGCGCTTTCGGCCGCTGATATCGAAACCAATTTCAAGCCCACCGACTTGCGAGGGATTTTGAAATACATCCCGCGTTTTCGCGATCAGATCTTTGTCATCGCGCTAGATGGAGCCGTCATTGCCGATGACAATCTAGCCAATCTGCTGGTGGATATCGCGGTGCTGCGAAGCCTGATGATCAAGGTAGTTTTGGTCCATGGCATCTCGTCCCAGCTCGAGGAGCTGTCCGAGATTCGCGATGTCTCACTTTCCGACTCGGATGGCACGGGCACGACCGACGCGCCGACCTTGGATCTCGCGGTGCGGGCATCGTCACGGGTGTCTCATTTGATTTTGGAAGGCCTCACCCAATCCGGGTTAAAATGTGCCATCACCAATGCGGTCCGCTCGCTTTCGGTTGGCGTGATCAAGGGAGAGGATCGCCAATTCACCGGCAAAGTGGACCGGATCGATACGCACACCCTCGAACATCTGTTTGCCGCCGACATCGTGCCGATCATCCAACCCATTGGGTTTGCGCCCGACGGCGGCACCCTGAGGATTAACTCCGATCTGCTCGCCATCAAAGTGGCCTCGACACTGGATGCGACCAAGGTCATCTATTTAAGCCAGCGGGAAGGATTAAGTATCGATGGTATTTTCCGCCGAGACATCGCGGTCGATGAACTCGCGGCGGTCCTAAGCGACACACCGGGAGCAATTGATAACGATGTTCGATCCAAGGCGGAGCATGCTGTCAAGGGAGTGAAGAGCGGCATACCACGCGTGCATTTGATTGATGGACGCATCTACGACGGCTTGCTCAACGAGGTTTTTTCCAGCGAGGGCGTGGGCACGTTGGTTTACGGCAACGACTACCAGCATATCCGGGCCGCCACGCGCACTGACATCCGATTTGTCCATAGTTTGATTCGTAGCGCCGTCGAACGGGAGGAACTGGTTTATCGCGACCTTGATGCCATCGAGAAACACATCGAAAGTTTCTTCGTATTCGAAATCGATGAGAACATCGTCGCGTGCATTTCACTGCACGTGTATCCGGATCAACCGGACACGGCCGAAATCGGTCCACTGTGTGTAATGCCCTTCCACCACAAACGCGGCATCGGGCGCAAGATGGTGGGGTTCGCAACGCTTCAAGCCAAGGACCGAGGGGCCAGCAAACTCGTCGCTCTCTCGACCCAGAGTTCAACCTTCTTCTCCCGCTCCTGTGGATTCGCGCTCGCCGATGAATCCGCCCTGCCGGAGTCGCGGCGATCCGTCGCTCAAACCAACGGTCGTAACGCCAAGGTATTGGTCAAGTCGCTCAGCTAGGCGGCGAATGCCCCGTTTCCTTCCATGCGTGCAGTCAGTCAGCGGGTGAGCGAAGCGCGCGTAAGCGTCGATGAGCTTTGCAACGGTGAGGTTAGCCAAGGCGTGATGATCTTGTTGGGGATCACCGGCAAAGACGACGATTCCGACGGCAAGTGGTTGGCCGATAAAATCACTAAACTTCGAATTTTCCCGGACGAAACCGGAGCGATGAATCTCTCTTTGATCGACGTCAGTGGCGAAGCTTTGGTGGTAAGCCAATTCACCCTGCATGCCCGCACCAAGAAAGGCACGCGACCGTCCTTCAACGATGCGGCTCCGTCCTCTCATGCTGAACCGCTCTACGAGAAGTTCTGTGGCCACCTTCGGACACAACTTGGTGAAGATGCCGTCGCGACCGGCCGGTTTGGCGCCATGATGCAAGTTGCTCTGGTCAACGATGGTCCCGTGACACTCATCCTCGACACGCACAACCGGGAGTGAGGAATTGAGCTACCGCACAGTCATTCGCGAGCAGCCCGTTGAGGCTGCGTTCGGGGTTGGGACGACGTTATCAACGAGTTTCGGGCAGACCTATTTCATCTCCTTGTTTGTGCCGGCACTAGTGGCGGCCTTGCCCATCAGTGATGGCCAAATTCGGCACCCTTTACGGAATCGGAACGTTGGTGGGCGCAGTGATTCTGCCGTTCATCGCGTCGCACTACGACTCGACGCCACTGGTAATTTATACGCGGCGAGTATTTTGGGCGTTGGGGGTATCCGCCCTTCTCTTCGCCCTGACCGTTCATCCCATCATGCTCGTGATGTCCATTGCCGGACACCGTTGGAGATGGGCAAAGGGGTTAACCCGGATATTGCATGAAATAGGTATCGCTTAGATGGTTAACCATTGGTAAAAATGGGTAACGACACAAATAACCAATCTAAGCGATGGGCAAAAACAAGCCGAAGGGACTGAGTTTCACAAGGTCAAAAGGCCGCCGGGTGGAAGCGGATTTCAAGGGAGGCGAAGTGAGCAGCGACGGTGGGCGGTTGTTGCTACGCGAAGTGGATCGGCGGCTGCGCCTGACCCAACAGGTATCAGCGGAGCCCTCGGATGCGCGTCAGAGGGGCAAGGTCGCTCACGAAGCGGCCACGATGTTGCGCCAGCGCGTTTTCGCACTATGCGCGGGCTGGAAGGATTTGAACGATGCGCAGGCCTTGCGCTTCGATTCGATCCATCAGGGGGCCGCCGGTGGCGATGGACCCTTGGCGAGTGCCTCAACGTTGGGTAGATTTGAAAACGCCCAATCCCGGCACCCGGCGGGTATCCTCAAACTCTTGGTCCAGCGTATCCGGCAGGTGTGGCCGCGCACGAAGATCGTCCTGCGCGCCGACCGCGGATTTTGCTGTGACCTGATGCTCACCTGGTGTGATCGCCACGACGTGAAGTATATCGTGGGTATCGTGCGCAATAGCCGATTGCAGGCGATGACCTCGGGGCTAATGAACGAGGCGCGCGAGCGCTTTGAACAGCCCGAACAAAAACAACGCTGGTTCACGGCCTTTGACTACGCCGCCGGATCGTGGCGGCGCCTGCGGTGGGTCATTGCCAAAGCCGAACACGCGGCGAAGGGCTCCAATCCGCGCTTCATCGTCACCAACATCGTGGGTGACTCGCAGCAACTCTACGACCGGCGCTACTGCGCTCGCGGCGAGATGGAGAACCGGATCAAAGAGCAGATGATGCTCTTTGCCGATCGGGTGAGCGCCCACCGCTGGTGGGCCAACCCAGGGCGTCTGCTCCTCTCAGGTTTGGCCTACACCCTGTTGCAAGGATTGCGACGACTGGCCCTCTCGGGCACGGCACTGGCGCGGGCAACCTGCGCCACCTTGCACCTTAAGTTGGCGAAGATCGGCGCGGTGATCGTGCGCTCGGCTACCCGCGTTCGCCTCCACCTGAGCAGTTATCATCCCGGGCACGATATCTTCGTGCACGCCCACGGCACACTGGCTCCTCCGCGGTAAAAAAATCATGCCCTGCACTCCTCCCGCTCATCGACGGGGGTAAGGGGGGCTTGTCGATCGCACCTCACAAAACCCTCTCCAACTCAACTTAACCCGCACCAATCGTGTCGAAAAACCGCAACAACTGCCGCCAAACCGCTTTCATGCAATATCCGGGTTAATGACGCACGTCTCCAATACAACCATGGCGAAAGGGTTCGAAAAACGTCGCGGAAGGGCACTGGGACTTGCGTCACTCGGCTATCCGATAAGGAGAAGCCCTACTACCTCCGCTGGCCGCGGGACTGTTGCTCTTTATAGATTGGCGCATCCTTTGGCCGCTCGTTGCCGCCCTCCATCTTACCGCGCTGCCTTGGGGAGTCAGTTGGTTGGTAAAACGGGCCCGCTTCGAATCATTCGTCGCACCGGACTACGATCAGTTGAAAGATCAGCGGAAGGGGAAACTTCGTAAGGCATGGAAACTCATGACTGCTGATCCACGGCTTTGGTAGTTATTGCCCATTCAAATGCTACTGCCCATGTTAATAACAGCGGTTTTTCTCTACCAAGCGCCCCTCGCCGTGAACAAAGGATGGAATACCACTTTCATGGCTTCTTTGTTCAGTGTGTTTGCTATCTGTAAGGCGGGCACGTCGATCTGAGTGGATCCTCGTATCGACCAACACGGAGCTCTTTCTTTGGTCGGTCTCGTCGCATTGCCAGTGGCGGCTGGCATGGGACTACTCGCGCTGGGTTCTCACCCCGCTGCGGCCGTCGGTTTTTTTATTTTAGCGGGAATTACAGGCGGGACGGCGGGTAACGTTTTCACCGCGGTTTGGGCGGAGATGTATGGCCCCTCCCAACTGGGCGCCATTAAAGGACTCACCGGATCACTCGCGGTGGTTTGTTCGGCAATCGGACCGGTCTTGGCCGGCGTGCTTTTAGGCACGGGAGTCAGTTTCGAAATGATGCTAACCGGATTCGCTTTAGCGTTCGGGGTAGCAGCGCTCGCCGCCAAACGAGTGTCGCTTATTGCGGCACCCTGACGGATTGACCGTTCTCTGCCCGGCTAAATCCGAGAATGTAAGGAGCCGCAACTTTAACCCACTCTTCGGGGGTCGGATATTGTTTCGAATCTTCTCCCCAAGCGGTTGCCAACATCTCGGTCGAGCAGACTCCCGGACTCATGGGAATACAGGCCATGGGTTCAGGGAGTTCCTGCGCCATTGCTTGCGACAATCCTTCGATGGCGTATTTCGACGCACAATAAGGCGCCACGTGCGGACTGGTGCTCACGCCCCAGCCGGATGAGAGATTTACGATGATACCGGTGCCACGCTTTACCATCGCCGGGACGAAAGCCCTGATGACGTTGTAGACCCCCTTCACATTCACATCGATCAGTTGATGAAACTCCCTGGTCGGCACCTCCCAAAGGTTGGCTGGCTCGTTCATAATCGCCGCGTTGTTGATGATGAGGTCGGGGATTCCATGGGACGCATCCACCGTCTCGAACCAGACATCCACTTTGTTAGCCTGCGCAACATCCACGATGTCGAAACGGTGCTTTTCGCCACACGCAAATCGAAGATCGAGAATCTTCTCGGGGTCACGTCCACAACCAATGACCGTGTGCCCTTCGGCCATGTAGGTATCGGCTAACACGCGACCGAGTCCTTTGGAGACTCCGGTTATCAGTATTTTCATAGGGGGGTCTTATTGGGGATGTGGAATACCGCGGAGTCAGACGGCCTCGATAGCCGTCCGTTCGCTACCGTTTGCAATGGATTGGTAGATCGCATCAACCACCAGTGCGTCCTTCAATCCTTCGAGTCCCGAAACCTCGGATTCAATTCCTTCGCGAATGCACCGCACAAAGTCATCCATTTGCAGGGCCTGTTGGCTGAACTTCCGCGGCGCGAGGGTTTCGTTTTTCAACACACCTTGGATCGGACCATAACTGTGCGCGGGTTGAAGTGATCCCCAGGCTTTCTGGTAATCGACGTGAACCGAGTTACTACGGAATCCGTATGAGGTGGTGCAGTTCGCGGTGGCGCCACCGGGAAACTCGAGTTGGAACATGATGGTTTCATCCACCTCGGCGAATTTCACTGGGTCCGTTTTGAATTCCTGGGCCGTTACCGCGATCGGCTCTTCGCCGGCGAAGAATCGGGCACTCTGCGTGCAATAAACGCCGACGTCATACATCGCGCCTCCACCGGCCAGGTCCCTGCGCAAACGCCATTGGTTGGGATTGCCGATTGGGAACGCCATATCCGCTTGCACGTAACGCACGCGCCCGAGGTCAGGTTCGTCTCGTGCCAGCATCAGCGCCCGGTAATTCGGGTCAAAATGCAGCCGATAACCCACGGACAACTGCACGCCAGCATCGCGGCAGGCCTTGATCGCTCGACGCGACTCCTCTGACGTCACCGTCATCGGCTTTTCACAGATCACGTGTTTACCCGCCTTGGCCGCTCGCTCGATGAATTCGAGATGCATCGAATTGGGGAGGACGATATAAACGATATCGATGTCCGGGTTGCTGGCGATGGTGTCGAAATTCTTGTAGTTATAGATTCCACTTGGAGCAAAACCGTGCTCCTCGGACCAACGCTTCGCTTTCTCCGCGTCCCCCGAAACTACCCCACTCAGTTTACAGTGATGCGTTTCTTTAAACGCCGGCGCGAGCTGCCGCGTGGCGTAGTTGCCCAAGCCCATCAGAGCTATCCCCATCGGCTTGCCATGATGAGCTGCAGACAAGACCTGCGAAGCCAAGGGACCCGCAGCGAGTGCCGTTCCGACAGTGCGGGTGGAAAAAGAAAGAAAATCGCGTCGAAACATAAGGAATGAGGGGGCTGAATCTAGTTAGACTATCGGCTCTGGAGGCTGAATTTATTGAGGCCGGTTTTGCGGCAGGCATCCATGAGAAAGGCGACGGTTTTAAGCGGCGTCGCTTCATCTGCAGCAATCAAGACTGGGATGTCGCGGTTCACTTCCTTGACCTGCTGAAGCAGATCTTCGATCTCCTCCTCAGTGACGATCTGTCCGTTGAAAGACATCACACCTTCGCTATCCACGCCGATCGTGACAGTGCCCTTAAATTCGTTTTCTCCCGCGGTCTCTACCTTCGGCAAAGTAATGTTGAGCGTTGCCGCAGAGCGAAACTGCATGGTGACGAAGGCGAAAAAGATGAGCATCACCAACACGTCGATCAGAGGAAGGAGATTCATCTCCGGTCGACGCCGACGTTTTCGTAAAATACTGCTCATGAGGCCTGATCGTCTTGCTCGGCCGCGACAGCTCCAAGAATGCGCTCGAGAATCACGTCGAGCTGCGCGGCGTAATTTTCGACGTGACGTTGCAAATAACCGCCCCCAACCAATGCGGGGATCGCAATTGTAAGCCCCAACAAGGTCGCGGACAGAGCCAACGCCACCCCACTCGTGAAGGCCACAGGGTCGGGGAGCCCGGTCTCTCCGGAGATGGACGAAAACACCCTTAAGAGTGACCACACCGTCCCGGTAAGACCAATGAGCGGCGCCGCGGCATAAATGATATCGAGATAGGGCAAGCCCCGCTCCATGCGATTGAGCTCGAGTCGAGCAAACGCCTTAACCGCCTCTTCGTCTCCCTCATGTTTTCGAGAGAACTGCACAATACGGGCCAAAACCGAGTGCTGGCCACCGCTCAGCTTTTCCCCATTCACGATGGCCTGAACCATATCCGGCGGCATGATCGCACTTCGGCGCAGTGCATATGACCGCTCACAGAGAATAAAAACCATCACCAGAGAACAAAGCCCGAGTGGGTAAATTAGGATGTCGGCACCGGCAACGACGTCGATAAGGCCAAGAAACATGTGCATCAGCGGGAGTAAGACGCGGAAAACGTCCAAATGGTCCGCAAAAGTTTCCCAAGGCCCGTTTGGGGTCAAGGGTCGGTCCCATTTCAGCCCAATATTATTTGCGCCTGATTCACGACGACGCCTATGAATTCCCCCCTTGCGGTCACCTCAATTTAGGGCAGGATTTCCCTCCTCCTCCAAGCTCTTCCCCCGGCGGATATCGACCGCATTAATAATATTTTTCACGGCTACGGCCGCTTTCGCCTCAGATGAAATCTTACTTGAAGAGGCTTTCGAAAAACCGAACTCCCTCCCTATTCACCGAGGGCCAAGGCCATTGGGTCATCAACGACCAGATCCTGACTGGACAAGAGCTGGACGCGGACAACCACATCGCTTTCCGCAAAATCCATCTGAATCATCAGGACGTTCGTTACGCCTATGATGTGCGGATCGAGGACGACGCATTTCACCAATTACTGATCAATTGGGGCCTCGCCCATATCGCCAAAATCGTAATCAAAGTCGACGAGGCGCAAATCGTTAAAATCAGGGAGGTCAAAAAGCGCGAACAAATGATATCTCTCGGTCACGATCAGGGACGTGATCCACAGGAAGGTGACTGGGATCACCCGAATGAAGCACTCGCATCGATCCCCCTGTCCCTAAACCGTGATGAGTGGTATCGGGTCGAGGTTGAAATGAAATCTGATCGACTGACCTTAACGGTCGATGGCCACACTATTTCGGGTCACCATATCGGAATCACCGAAAAGAAGGATAACTTCGGGTTTCAAGCCGGTGGATTGGGTGGGAAAGTCAGTTTCGACAACATCGTCGTTACTGACCTGACTCCCTAAGGTGTGTTTAACAAATAAATTGGAGGCAAAAAGTATCCATTAATAGGATACTTTTCATTGACCTCGTGGCTCCAGAATGACTTCATCACATTGTGAAACAACGAGTAAGACTCGTCCTGCGTGATCACCACTGGGGCGAGCTAAAAAAATTAACGGCCATCGTCTCAGTCTGAGTGGCCCACATCGTCGTGGACGCAAATGCACCAACCTGCGCCGTCGGGTTGAAGCCGTGCTCTGGATCGCGCGTGCCGGGTGCCCGTGGCGCGATCTGCCTACTTGGTTTGGTCCCTGGCAAAACGCCTATGCCTCGTTCCGGCGCTGGTCTCAGAACGGTCTCTGGGAGTATGTGCTCGCTTACCTCGGTTCTCTCCAAGGCGATCACGCGTATCTCATGATTGATAGCACCAGTTCGCGGGTCCATCAGCACGCGGCCGGACCCGGTGGTGGACAGCAAGCCCAAGCCATGGGGCGCTCCAAAGCGGGCCTCTCCACCAAGGCCCACTTTGCCTGTGACGCCTTGGGCTACCCTCTGGGCTTTATCCTCACGGGTGCCAATGTAGCCGACTGCGATCAGTGTAAACCCCTCTTGGAATCTTATCTGCGGCCAGGGGCTGCGGCGATCATGGACAAGGGCTATGACAGCGATGCCATCAGGGCAGGTGTGAAACAACGAGGCGGCAACGCCGTCATAGCCGTGCACCCCAACAGGTCCCAAAAACCCGAGTTTGACGAGCACATCTACTGTGATCGTCACCGCATCGAGAACCTCTTCGCAAAACTCAAGCACTACCGCCGGATCGCTACGCGCTATGAAAAACTACATCGAACCTTTGCCAGCATGCTCGCTTTAGTATGTATCATCATATGGATTAAGCACTAACATACCAATTGTTAAACACACCCTAAGGCGCGTCTGGGAATTCTAAAAAAGGAGTGTAGCATGCCGGGCGTAAAGCCCGACCCACAATTTCGATTCGTTGCCTCTCTGGTCAGTCGAGCGCTTCTTGTCCGCCATAGCTTTAGCGCAGGAGGAACGTCGGACAAATTCGTTTCCGACTCGGGTAGTGATAGTCCTGTGCGTCCCAAAGGGCTCTTAAATTCTCCCTAAGGTTTAGAATCAGGCTTACTCGGTCGCCAATTGAATGGCGTCAGAGATTTCAGTGATGGAAAACGGTTTCGGCACGAAGACTGTTTTCTGGTTCTTGAGTTTTTCAATCTGAGTCCGGGCGGTCCCGTAACCCGACACCAGGATGGCTGGCGTATCGTTATTTTGATTACGCAGGGTCTCAATCAATTCGATGCCCGCCATGTGCGGCATAAGGTTATCCGTAATGAGCAAATCGTAGGCTGAATCAGGCTCGGTCAGGCTTTTCAACGCAGCCTCGGCGTTCGCAGTCGTGGTCACAGTATGACCCAGTTCCTCGAGAATCATGCAGCCGGTGACCAGCACCTCTTCGTCATCATCAACGAGTAATATCTTAGCTGACGGTTTACCGGCCCGCAGACCGAACGGATCACGCGAGTTGGCTTGATCACGATCACCGCGACACAAGCGCGGCAGCGAAAGACGAAATGAGGTTCCCTTTCCCCGTTCACTTTCAAATTCAATATCTCCACCAAACCCACGAGCGATGGTCCGCGCTAAAGTGAGCCCGATTCCCGATCCTATTTCCGAGTTTTTGGTTGTAAAAAAAGCGTCGAAGATCAGATCCCGATTCACCGGATCTATCCCATCTCCATTGTCGATGACTTCCACCACCACTTGATCCTCCGAAGTCAATGTAGTCCCAGCTTTCTCAGCATAGGGATCAATTCGCACGGTGACCGTGCCATCACTTCCGACGGCGTGAACCGCATTTGTGAGCAGGTTCATCAAAATTTGGTGCAATCGGGAGCCGGTGGCAGGCACCGCTACGCGATCATCGGGGCGCTCAACTTTGAGGCGGATATTTTCGGGTAACTGAGAGCGCAGTAAATCGATACACTCGCAAACCACTTCCGTTACATCGGCGGCCAACACTTCCCCCGGATCCTTATTACTCGCCGAAAGAATCTGCCGCACCTGATCGACCGCACGCTGACCGGCTTTCTTTATCACCCCGAGAGGACGTTGAGCGGGATGATCGGATCCCACCAGCTGGGACGTCAGTTGAGCGTTACCAACGATGGCCGTGAGAATATTGTTAAAGTCATGGGCTAATCCGCCCGCCAGTTGGCCTATGGTCTCAGTCCGTTGAGCTTCCCGCAGCTGCAATTCCAACGACGCCCTACGCTGCTCCGCGGCGCGCTGGACGGTAAGGTCCTGCCCCGTCATCCGTAAGTAATACGTCGAACCCACTTCCAGCGTTTGGGCGCGAATTGAAACCAATCGTAATTGATCATCCGACGCTCCTAGCCGCAACTCGATCAGCCCACTGCTCTTGATCGCGTCTTCGGCGCAAAGTGTCTCTATCTCAGCCACCTTGAATCCGGGATCAAGCTCATCCAATCGTTTCCCGATACACGCCTCTCGTGTAAGCTTCAAGGAATTCAACATCCCATCCATCGCTTACTTCCACAATCCGCCGATCGGCCCGTTGACAGAGAACCGCAAAGTTGGGCGAAATCCTTCCGGATTTCTGAAATTGTTGAGCAACCTTCTCGAGCCGTTGCGTCGCATCAAATTCGTCGGTGATATCATTCACCAAAAATACGAGATGAACGATTTCTCCGTTCTGGTCGCGCAACGGTGCGCCGCTGACAGCAATTACCCGTCGTGATCCATCCGGCCACGCGATGGCGTGGCGCACATCATAAACGGATTTCCCGGTGGCGAGAACCTGATTAAATGGGAGATCTTCCGGCACAATCGAGCTACCGTCGACCGCCGTGCTGTGCCACTGGGGATCGTTGTAAGATCGGCCCTCGACTTCGGTCCCAGAACGCGCTCCGCACCCTGATTACAATATAAGATTCGGCCATCCGGATTGAGCACCGTAATTGCTGCGATACTGGTCTCGAGGATCCCGCTCAGCAGATCGCGAGCTTCTTGTGAAGCCTTCTGCTGCGGCTCCAGTTTTCGCAGTCTTATCTCATTCTGGACGGTCTGTGCCAATACGCTGAGCGACGTGATGTCCTGATCGGTCCAATCCTGAGGCACAAGATTAGCAACACAAAGCGTTCCCAGCGCGTGATCGTTTTCATCCATCAACGGGACGCTCAAATACGACTGGATTTTCAATTGGGTAATCGCCGGGTGATCCTTAGATTCAGGGTCGTTGAGACCGTCTCGAATCACCAACGGTTCCCGCCGTTCTACTCCGATCTTACACAGACTGAACGCAATCGGAGACTTCCTTCTGTTCTTCAGAGGACATTCCAAACCCAAGGCACACTTATAGAAATGCCGATCGACCATAACCAATGAGACGATCGCCATTTCTGCTTTGAGAATCCGTTTAGCCTCACGACTATATTGATCAAAACACTCTTCAGGTGGAGTATCCAACAACTGGGTCGCTTTGATCGCAGCGAGCCGGGCGGGGTCGATCAAATAAGGGTCGGACATGTGGAGGGTCACCTAAGATCTTAGACACCTGAATGATGGGAATCAAGATCCAGACCGCGGTATTCTCGAATATTCGGCACATCAATGGAAATTCTTCCACTACCCGAACCTATCAAAATTACTAAGATCGCAGTCTCGACACTCCGCCCGCGAAGAAGTCCATCGGACTCGAGTCGCCCGATATGAGTTATCCCTGCCGACTGCCACGATTCGGCGCCAGCAGGTTTCCTAGCTTTAGGTTGCCAAATAGGGCAAGGAAGCCGCCACCGTCTTCACTTGGGGGACTCCTTCGTGAAGCTCGGCAATCGCATCCCAACGGCCATTCAACAGCGCGTCACGGGCAGATCCTCGGATCTCAGCGGGAACACTTTGATCGCCGAACCGCACTAGCTGCGCGTCAACGTCTATGGTTACCACCAAACTTGGGTCCGCTTGAACGGCCGCCGCGACTTGGGCGATATCTTCACGTTTAGCACAGGCACAGGGGATTCCTAGCGTAGTGCAGTTGCCAAAAAAGATCTCGGCGAAGTTCTCTGCCACGACACCGCGGAAGCCATATTTCTGAATCGCCTGAGGCGCATGTTCGCGGGAAGAACCACAGCCAAAATTTGCTCCGGAGAGCAGGATCGTGGCTGATTTGAAACGATCATCGTTCAAAGGGTGCTGACGGTCGTTGCCATCGGCATCCTTACGGACGTCATAAAACAAGTACTCACCAAGACCATCGAAGGTGACACACTTCATGAAGCGGGCCGAGATGATGCGGTCGGTATCGATATCGTTGCCGGGGACGTGAACCGCGGAACCGGTGACGGAGGAAATTTTTTCTAAAGCCATGGGAATGTCTTTCTTTGAAATACTAGTTGCTGGAAACGTCGAAGACCTCGCGGGCATCCGATACTTGTCCGGTCACCGCCGCAGCCGCTACCATCAGGGGGCTCATGAGAACCGTGCGACCGGTGGTGGAGCCTTGGCGACCCTTGAAGTTTCGATTGGACGACGACGCGCAAAGTTGGTCGCCAATGAGTTTGTCAGGGTTCATGGCCAGACACATGGAGCATCCCGCCGCCCGCCACTCGAAGCCGGCCTCCGACAGGATCTTGTCGATCCCCAATTTCTCGCATTGAGCGGCCACGATTTGAGAACCCGGCACAGCGATTGCCTTCACTCCGTCCGCAACCTTACGACCGGCGACAAACTTGGCGACTTCCTGGAAATCCGATAGACGTCCATTGGTGCACGATCCGAGGAAAGCGACATTGATGGGCGTGCCTTTGATCGGGGCTCCTGGGGTGAGTTTCATGTAATCCAGCGCCTCTTCGATCGAGGTCTTTTCGTCTTCACTGGCGGCGGTCTCAGGATCAGGGATCGGCTGCTCGATCGAAATGCCCTGCCCCGGATTGATTCCCCAGGTAACCGAAGGAGCAATATCGGCCGCGTCGATCGTAACCACATCATCATAGGAACAATCCTTATCGGAAGCGAATCCGAGCCAACGTTCTGCCGCCGCATCCCAATCGGAGCCGGTGGGCGAATAGGGCCGTCCCTCGAGATAATCGACGGTGGTCTGGTCGGGGTTAACATAACCGACCCGCGCGCCACCTTCTATGGACATATTACAGACGGTCATACGCTGCTCCATGGTGAAATTGTCGAAAACAGTGCCGGCAAACTCGTAGGCATAACCGGTGCCACCATTCACGCCGAGTTGGGCAATGATATGAAGGATGACATCCTTAGCATAAACGCCCGGGCGCAACTCACCATTTACCTCGATACGTCGCACCTTGAGTTTACCCAACGCCATGGTCTGCGTGGCGAGCACATCGCGGATCTGGGTAGTGCCGATGCCGAAAGCGATGGCTCCAAACGCCCCGTGAGTGGACGTATGGGAATCACCGCAAGCGATCGTTGTGCCGGGCTGTGTGATTCCCTGCTCCGGCCCCACGATATGCACGATGCCTTGCTTTCCCGTGGCGCGGTCAAAGAACGTGACGTTGTTCTCTGCACAGTTTTTGCGCAACTCGTCCATCATCGCTTGAGCGAGAGGGTCCGCATAGGGTTCGACGAATTGATCGGTCGGAACAATGTGGTCGACCGTCGCAAACGTCCGGGTCGGCATGAGCACCGGCATATTGAGATCCCGCAGCATGCCGAAGGCTTGGGGCGACGTGACCTCGTGAATCAAATGTGTGCCGATCAAGAGTTGAGTCTGACCGTTGGCGAGCGTGCGCACCGTGTGTGCGTCCCATACTTTTTCGAAGAGTGATTTAGCCATGATGGAGAATATTGGCGAAGACGTTACCAAGTTCTGCGATAACTTTAAAATACTTACTTCATCCTTATTGATGCCTCGTGAGTATCAATTTAATTTCGAAATTCGCCATCTCATCTACTTCCGGGAAGTGGCGCACCAGCTCCATTTTCGCCGCGCGGCCGAATCCCTTGGTGTTGCGCAACCCGCTTTGTCCCGCCAAATCGCCCACCTCGAAAGTGCTTTAGGGACACTGCTCTTCACGCGTTCGCGTCGTCGCGTGGAACTCACCAGCGCCGGCCGACACCTCCAAGCTCAGGTTGACCCCTGGCCAACGCATCCCGTCCGACCTTCAAGCGATTGCCCGCGGAGAGTCAGGCTCGATGCGGATCGGATTCACCGGTCTCGCCATGGCCACGGTCCTGCCTTCCATACTCAAGACGTTTCAAACGAAACATCCGGGGATCCGGATCGAGCTGAACGAATCCCCTACCGCGGCCCAAGTGGAAGCGCTTCGAGACGGAGACATCGCCTGCGGGTTCCTTCATCCGGATGCCCTCCCCGACGGGTTTCGATTCCAACAACTGCTGGAAGAACGAAACGGTGCGGTCCTGCCCGCGGACCATCCCTTGGCGAAACGACGAACCCTCCGTCTCAAAGATTTGGCGACGGTTCCCTTTGTGCTATTCCCGCGGATGCACAAACCCAGTTTCTATGATCGCACCCTGTCCGCCTTCGCCGAAGCCGGCGTCACGCCTCAGGTCGTAGAGGAAATTTGGCCGAGAGCGAATGCGGTGGGTCTCGTTCAATCCGGCATGGGTGCGACCCTCATGTGTCCGTCTGAGGCGCGAAATCTGCCGCAAGGCGTAGTATTCAAAAAACTGCAAGGCCACACACCAATGAGCCGACTCGACCTCGCATGGCGGGAAACTGTGGAAAATCCTGCGGCCCTTGCCGCTTTCTTGGAGGCTGCATCTTCTACCGGAAACTAAATCTATTTGAGGATCTCGAATTCGATATCACGGTGAGTCTATCGAAGGTAGTTTGAACCCTACGCATTGATGCGTATTTCCAATACAGAAGATTGACGATCGGGCCACCGATTTCGTCTGCTTACTCAATGCTTCGTTTCTTCCCATTCGTGATTTCTGCACCGAAATTGTAGCGCATTCGAAACCTCCCCCGTGCATCCCTCTGGGCTGGATTGACACTGGCATTGACAACACCTTTTCCAGCAGAGGCGGACCTACTGGATCCTGAGGCCGGTCGTCCGGTGATTCGAGACTACCGACCGACGGATTATCTCTGACATCCACAAATCTTTGATATCGCCCAAAATGCCGACGGATATATCTACCTAGCGAACGTCCAAGGTATCATCCAATACGATGGTGTTCGGTGGAAACATCATGCCGCTCCCCTGGCATTCACCTACAACACGCTGGTGGGTCCCGAGGGTCGGATATGGACCGCCAGCTCCAATGATTTCGGCTACTTCGCCGCCGCGGCGGAGGGCACAAATCTAGAGTATCATTCCCTGATCAAAAAACTCCCGCCCGAGATGCAGGATGTCGGGCACGGTGGCTTCCTAGTCACCCATTGAGGAGCCGTGTTTTACTCCACCTCCAAGGGGTTGATTCGAGTCGCAGGAGATCAAATCCATCATTGGACAAGCGACACGGGTGGTATCGGTGGTTCGCTAAATATTATCGATGATCAACTCTTTTGGCTCCGCGGTGGGAGCGAGATCGTTCGCGTCACGGGCGATAAACTCGATGTCATCGCATCGGACTCTGAGATTTTAAGTGGTCGCAATGTCTTCGTGATCAGTCGCCCCGGAAACACTCCGCTCTGGGTCATCGGTCAACGTGGCGCCTTCGAGATCGCTGAAGGCACTACTAAAGTCGGAGCCCTGGATACCCATTGTGCTGACAGTCGGATCAACGATATCGAACGGCTCGATGATCAGACCTTCGCCGTTGCGACGAGTCAGCATGACATCATCATCTCAGACTACGCGGGACAAAAGATCCGACGAATCAATCGCGGCGTAGGATTGGCCGACAACGCCGTTTTATCACTTTTCACCGATCGTGATGGCAGCTTGTGGGCCGGGTTAAACTCCGGGCTGGCACAGATCGCACATCAAAGCCCCGTCACGGTATTCGATGGCAACAACGGTCCCACTCCAGGCAGGATCGATGGTTGGTTTCGGGTCGGCGAAACGGTCTATGCCGGCTCATTCGATGGTATCCACCAACTGATGCCACCAAATTCATCGACCGGAGAATCAGCCCGGTTCGAACGAATCATTGATTCGGTAACCAACGCATTTGCATTCTCAGAATTCGACGGTGATTTAATATTTTCCAGCTCCGACGGGCTGTATCGATTACGCGACGACGGTTCCTACGATCTGTTCGTCGACCTTAGTCACAATCCACCGAAACTGATGGCGGATTCGGCACTGGTGCCCAACCGTATTTATGCAGCCGGACAGGATGGATTGACGATTTTAGAACGTACCTCCTCGGGATTTGAAATCGTCGGGGAAGTTTTGGATCTCGGCGTCTGTTTCTTCCACACCGAAGAGGAAGATGGCGACATCTGGCTAGGAAGCTACACCACCGGAATATCCCGTATTCCGCGCGCTCATCAACTTGCAGATTTAAATGATCTGCCCGTGGAGACCTATTTCCGCAGCCATGGACTCCCTGAGGAAATGACTTGGTCCACCGTGACTCCGGGGCTGCAGGAACGGTTTTCTTCACCGATGTAGGCGGCGTTAAATTCAATGAAACCACCGGAGAGTTTGAACCTGACGATCGCTATCCAATAAAGGGTCGAAATGGGCTGGGCATCACACCCTCGATCGTGACTTCGGACGGCTCGACCTGGGCTTCTGTCTTTGGTGACAGTGCGATGAACGCATTATATCCATTTGGAAGATACATATCAACCGAAGACGGATCTTTGCGCTGGCAAACAGCTCCCGGTGGAGCTTTGGATGAAATTGGATTTGGCGGTTCCGCCGTGCTCTTCAATGATGACCGCGAAGGTCAACCCTTGCTCTGGGCTCGAGGCTACGAAAACCACATCCGCATCGACCTTTCTAAAATTGAAGACAACGCACGGGCATGGGCTACGCTGATTCGCTCCGTAAGGCGGGACGGAGAAATCTACCGAGTCGATGATGGTCCGCAGGGAACGTCACAATTTTCTCTCCCCTACACCACCAGCCCCCTCACTTTCGAACTTGCCGTCCCGCGTTACGACCTGAGCGATGGTTTCGAATTCCAGAGCCGGTTGTTGGGCTTCGATGATCGTTGGTCGGAGTGGTCCGACATTCCTCAGGTAAGTTTCACCAACCTCGAGGGTGGGCCTTTTACCTTGGAAGTAAGGGCTCGTGACACCGCACTTACCTTAAGCGAATCAGCCACCTTCACGTTTGGCATTACGCCTCCTTGGTTTCGCACCGGATGGGCATATACTGTTTACGGATTAATCGCGCTCCTGGCCGCGGTCACACTTCTCCGTTGGCGTCTTGATAAGAATGAACGGGAACGCGATCGCCTAGCAGCACTCGTCGAAACGCGCACCGCTGAATTGGAGGTAGCCAAGGAAGAAGCGGAATCAGCCAACCAAGCGAAGTTCACTTTCCTCGCCAACATGAGCCACGAATTGCGCACGCCTTTGAACGGTGTGATCGGGTATGCTCAGGTATTGTTGAAGGATGCTCAACTCGACGAACGTAATCGCGAACGAGTCAATGTAGTCGCCAACTCCGGAGAACATCTGCTGCGTATGATCAATGAGGTGCTGGATTTTTCCAAAATCGAGGCGGGACACATCAAGTTAAAAACCGCTCCATTTAATCTCGAAGCACTTCTTAACGACATTGTCGCCAACCAACGGCCGAAGGCAGACGCCAAGTCTCTTAAGTTCGAGATTACCCAATCACCTGAGCTCGAAAATTCGTGATTGGAGACGCTCAGAAAATTCGGCAAGTCGTCGAAAACCTGTTGGGAAATGCGATCAAGTTCACCGCCGCCGGACAGGTGCAATTGCACGTAAAGCTGGAAGGGAAAGATCAAGTCTCCTTTTCGATTACCGACACGGGGGTGGGACTTTCTCCACACGATCAGAAGGATCTGTTTGTGCCATTTCGCCAGTCGGTTACCGGGCGCCCTCCGGAACCGGGCACCGGGCTGGGTCTCTCCATCAGTCAGCACTTGATTGAGTTGATGGGTGGGCGAATCGAAATCGAAAGCAACTTGGGCGAGGGCAGTCGTTTCTACTTCTCCATCATGCTTCCGGGCATTACATCCCTGAGTGACGATGACGTGGTCGATCTCCCCAACATCACGGGCTATGAAGGGCCATTGCGCCGAATTTTGGTCGTCGATGATGTCCTTGTTAACCGGACGCTTATTCAAGAGATCTTGTCCTCCAGCGGATTCGAAGTCGAGGAACGAGAAGATATTGAAAGTGCGCTCACTTATCTCTCCGATAACAGCTCAAAACTTCCCCATGCCCTCATCGTGGATTTACGTATGCCGGGAATAGACGGTCTGGCATTCTCCCGGAGAGTGCGAAAACGCTATGGTGATCGTCCGAAGATTATTCTGATGTCCGCCTCCGTGCTGGCCTTCGACCCGCAAATCGCGTTTGACGCGGGGTGCGATGACTTCCTGCTCAAGCCATTCCGCGAACAGGATCTACTGGATCGATTAGCAAGAGCGTTAAAACTCGTTTGGATACGGGAGAGACCGCCGCCTCCATCCAACCCTTCCGAAAAGCTAAAACATTTGGATCTAGAATCGTTCGATCGGGTAAAAATCGAACTACTGGAAAGCGCCCGACGCGGAGATGTTCGGGCTATCCGAAAACAGGTCGAATCGTGGTCCATGGAGTATGCCGAATTGGCCTCGCTCGCGTAAACGCTTCGTCCCATGGTGGCAGCTTACCAAATGGATCGTATTCGCCAAACACTCGGCGTTACCTCCGACTCAAAGCCCCCCATCCATCGCCTTCCGAAAATGTCTGATTCCGCAACTATTCTGGTCGTTGACGACACGCCGGCAAATATCGGCGTTTTACTAGAGGCCCTGGAAATAGCCGGATATCATGTGCTTGTGGCAGAAAGTGGGCAGAGTGCATTGGATCAACTCGAACACGCCACTCCGGAGCTCACTCTCCTTGATGTGATGATGCCGGACTTGGACGGATTTGAGACATGTGCCCGCATTCGCGCTGATAGTCGATATCGCACGATCCCGGTTATCTTCATGACCGCACTAGATGAACCAAAACAGAAAGTGCGTGCCTTCGAAGTTGGGGCGATGGACTACATCGTTAAACCGTTTTTCGAACCGGAAGTATTGGCCCGTGTCCGCACCCATTTGGAACTCCGACAGCTCCGGAGAAATCTCGAAGATGAATTGGCGCTTCGGATTGATGCGGAGAATCAACTCGCCAAATCTTTGGATCGTGCGGTGGTAATAACGGATGAGAGTGGTGCGATAATTTTCACCACGAGATTAGCGGAGTCCTTGCTCCATCGACATTGCGCGGATTACACGATTTCCGGGAAACTGCCCGAAAGTCGGACTTGCCCTCCGCCGCTTCGATGAATCCGGACGCGATGACGTTCATTTTATCGTGCTCGAAGAGAAAGCCCCCTCTCTCAATCCGGGAGCTCTGATTCCGCTGGGGCTAACTCCCCGTGAGGCCGAGGTTTTGTTTTGGATTGCGCAGGGGAAAAGTAATCCTGACATCGCTACCATCATTGGTGCAGGGGTGCGAACGGTGCATAAACACGTCGAAAATATCTTCCGAAACTAGGTTGCGAGACTCGTGCCGCGGCCGCTGTGACCGCACAAGAAGCCCTGCGCGACCCGAGTAGACTATAGGGTTTAATCTTGTGAAACTGCGGTAGTAGAGCGCACTTGATTGCGGGCTCGGAGGACGTAAATTTCTCTGCCCCCTCCGCATGATGCCTTTCGCGATCGCCACCTTTCTAGGTGCATTTCTACTCTTTTTGATTCAACCCTTAACCGGTCGCTTTGTGCTACCCTGGTTCAGTGGATCGCCAGCCATTTGGACCGTTTGTCTCCTTTTCTTTCAGAGCTCCCTTTTCGTGGGCTATCTCTATGCCACCTTCTGGGACGGATGCGGTCCGTCGAGAGACAAGCTACTCTACATCTCGGACTCCTCGTGGGCGCGATATTATAGTTTCCGCCCATACCAGATGCTCCGCCAACGGTGGCCACTGCAGGGGCTCCGGTGAGCGAACTGTTATTTCTACTTTCCGCCCATATCGGCCCCATTTTGCTTCTCTTGTCTGCAACCGGCCCGCTCGTGCAACGGTGGTGTTTCGCCACCTTCCCGGACAAATCGCCCTTTAGTCTAGGGTTACCCAGGGATTGTGGACTTGTGGAGAGTGGAGCACCAAAAGGAATCCAATCCATGCCGCGAACCAAACCCAACTATTCCGAGCAGTTCAAGCGCGAGGTGCTAGCCTTGGCGGTCGCATGCATCGTCCGCCATGGAGAACTCTATCGAACACGTCCCGATGCTCGGAACTTGACTGATTTCTATCTTACTCTGGCAGGCGGTAGTGCTCTGGGAACGCTCTGGGTGGCGGTGATTTCCCCTACGATTTTCACCCAAAATATCGATCTATCCCTATTTTGGACTATCTTGATTGGGCTCTTAATATGGCGGACATTCCGGGAAAAAGACTCCGCCTCCGGCATGGTAATTTGGATAGGTCAGCTGGGAGCATTTGTCCTCACTCCCTTGCTTCGCCCGATCGCTAAATCTTCGCGATGGGAAAACCTGTCGGACATCATTCGCCAGGAACCCATGATTTCTGCCATCTTGGTAACCGGTTTGGTCTATCTAATTTTCAATCACTTCTGGGTTAAGTTGAAACGATGGCGCTCGCCCGTCGCTGCTCTGATTGTGATACTTCCGCTCGTCACGATCGGACACTACTTTCTTTCCGCTGCAAACACCCCTTCAGGAGCGGTGGAAATCAGGAGCGGTGGAAATCAGGAGCGGTGGAAATCAGGCGAGGATTTTACGGCTCGCTCGCGGTAATTGATCATCTTCAAGCCAATCCTACTGGCAGCGCACGGTTTTTGAGTCACGGCACCACCACGCACGGAATGCAACTTTTCAGTCCTGAGTTCCAAATGCATCCGAGCAGCTACTACGGCCCCAACAGTGGCGTCGGTCGAATGTTCTTCAGATTGGACCAGAAGCCGAATCGGAAAATTGGAGTCGTGGGATTAGGCGTCGGCACGATCGCCGCTTACGGCATGGCCGGGGACCATCTCCGGTTTTTTGAAATTGATCAGAATGTGATCGATCTGGCTAAAGATCACTTCTCGTTCTTGGCACGAACCGATGCCGAAATAGAGATCGTTTTAGGCGACGGACGACTGATGCTGCAGGAGGAGATCGACTCGAAAACCGCTTTGTATGATCTGTTGATCCTGGATGCGTTTAGCGGAGACGCTGTGCCGGTTCATTTGCTGACGCAGGAGGCATTTTCCATCTATCTTGAACGACTGAAAACCAACGGTGTTCTGGTGATCAATATTTCGAATCGGATAGTCGATCTCCGCCGCGCAGTCGAAGGCAATGCCCGTCATTTCCAACTTTCTCTAGCTCACATCAATCACTACCCGGGGCCTACAAGATGGTGGGAACTCCCAAGTCAGTGGCTGCTGCTGGCTCCGCATCGGAATGCGCTGGAAGATTCCCAGATAACCGATGTAACTGATATTAACGATCCTGATGACCTCCACGGTGCAATTTGGACCGATGAATTTTCCAGTATCCTGCCGATTCTTCGCTGACCTGCGCGGGCTATATTGAATTCTCCAGAGCAATCACTTCCTGAGCAAACTGCGAACCGAGTGAGGCAGGAACCAGACGTCGGGTCAGTCTTATAACACGTTTGGCATCGTCTACCCGTCCCTCCTTCACTATGTGGTCAAAACAGGAACGGATAAGACGATCAAAAGCATCCATTCCCGCGCCCACCCCAAACTGTCGCAGAGCGCTTTCAAAGATGCGTAATTGAGTGGAAGGATCATCGTCAGCCAAAGTTCGACTGATCAGTAGTGCAGCTTGGCCTATGGCCAAATCGGTCCGATTTCCCGAAACTTACGCGCCAGCATTCTTTCTTCGTGGTCTGCCCGGCTAAACTGCCCCCGTTCACGCATCACACCAATTGCCGCCCGGATGAATCGCGCGTAGAGATCCGGGTAACGCTGCATTGCACGCGCCGCCTGTTTCATCGTGTTTTCCAATCCCGCAAGTTCTGCCCCATTTACTTGCTCGGCCACGACCCGGACCTCCCACCCAGCCACATTCCGAGATTCCAATCCAGTGGCTCTATGAGATGCCTCCAGAGCTTGGGAAACTTTGCCGGATCGCAAATACTCCCGCGCCATTTGCGCCCATGCCATGGACTGCCGATAACGTGGCAACTCATGAAAACGCTCGGCTAGAAATACCAATTCGTGGTCGTTAACATTTTGCCACGTTTGCGGGTCGAACGCCATACCGGCCACGAACTTCTGTTCGGCATACCGCCCCGCATCCATCTGCCAATTTTTCCGAGCATCCACATTGCCGGCCACGCGCGCCGCGATCGGCCCATCAATCACGCCCTCGCGCACCAGGCGCCGGGAAAAGCCATCGATCATCCGCCGCATCCGGTTCAGCGGTTGCTGCACCCGCGGATCCAAGGAGTCCAGGTTCAGCTCGCCCCCCAATGCGGCATTGAGCGTGCCCAAGTCCTGCGCCGTGAGCGACCGATAGCCTCCGTAAACATCATGCACGGCCCGGTCCAGATCCCGCAGCGAAAACTCGATCTGGCGCGTTATGGCCGCCAACCGTCCATCCTTTTGCAGCTTCAACTCAAACACGCCGCCCGGCAGGCCGGCCGCGCTGGTAAACCACCGGCGCAGCCAAGTCTTTACCCGGCTCGGCCCATTGGCCGCATACCCCACCGGCACCGCCGCCGGCCCCGGCTCCGCATCCCGGGAGGCAAAGTTGAGCTCCGCGGACTCCGCGGCGACTGGCTCCGCCAACCACGCGCGAAAATCCGTATCGATGCGATCGCCGCGCAACTGGCGCACCCAGCCTTGGAAACGCTGCAGCAGGCGCCGCAGAGCAGCCGCCAGGCCATTGACCAAGCCACCATGTTGGCCGCGCGACGTTTCGCCGCGCGCCCAACTGCGATTCGCCCAAGCCACCCGCTCGGCATACCATTCGCGCACATCGGCCGCGACGCCCCGCGCCACGCCTGGGCGCAATTTGCGGGCCTTAAACAGCGGCCCCTTACCCTGGCCTACCTCCTGGTGCCATTGGCGGGCCAATGCCTGCTGGCGCCCGGCGCTGAGCGTATCCCAATGCGCGTGCCCCATTTCATGCAGCAGGTTTATCCGCGTGGTATTATCGGTATTGCGCTGCAACGCCGCATCGAAGAGGTAAAAGATCCGTTCCTGGCCATCATAGGCCGCCTGTTGCGTGCCGTCCAGGCGATCCTGGGTCACCCGCCCGCGCGCTACCAAAGCTTGCGGATCCCCAAACTCCAAGCGAAACCGCGCCATCAGCCCCGGCGCCAACTGTTCGGCCTCCTCGCGCCACCGGGGCCGGCGCGGCTCCATCGATTCGCGCCGGGCCGCCTGCCCACGCGCCGATCGCTGCGCAAAATCAAACTGCGCCTGCGCATCCTGCTCGCGCTTCACCAACGCCTCATGCTCGGCCTGCTCATCCTTCGACCAGTTGGCTATGTCCGCATCGACCACCTCGCCCGTCAGGGCAAACGCCGTGAACCCATCATTGGGCCCGGCCGGCGCAAATTCCATTTGATCGATCCCCGGGCGCCCCTTGCCCCGGCTCGCAAACGGCAGCTCCCCGTTCTCATCGCGGCGCGTGCGATCACGCGGCTGCAGCTTCTGATCGAAGCCAGGAGCCTGGCGACCAATCAAATTGGCCGCCTCTGCGGGACGCCACCGGCCTACTGCTGGGTCGGGTCCGCGTCCGCCGCCTGCGCCTGGGCGGACCTCCGCAGATTCTGCACCAATACCTTGGCGAGCGGGGACTTCGACGGCCCCAGCTGGTCCAGCCGGCCCTGCTTGAGTAGCGCCCGGTCCCTCTTGCGGCCCAACGCCATCAGTTCCTTGTAGCGTTTTAGTTCCATAAATCTTTTCTTCTTCGAGGGTGATCTTGGCCGCCTCATCGGGTCCGATGGGGCTATCCTGAAATGCTTTTTGCATCACCTGGGTCCGCCCGATGAGCGTAGCATCTTCCTTCTTTCCGGTATTGTCAACAAAAACAAACTCGACATTCGGATTTCCGTTATATTCGTCGCTTAGCTCCAGCACATTGCTCAGCGCGTTGTCGTGCGCCTGGCGGAAAATGTCGAACGGCACCCGCGGGCCCTTATCCAGGCGGCGTTTCTCCACCTGGCGCCAAGCTTGGCGCGGCGACGTGTAGACCATCATCACCTCCACCTGGCGCCCCGACTCGCCTTGCCCACTTGCGCGGCAAAATATCCTTGGTCGACGCAGATGCCTCCCTGCTCAAGAATCGTGGGAAGTTCATATGTTCGACTCGGCCAAACAAAGCGTCCGCTCTCCAATCGATCCGTCCGATAACCAACCGCGTCATACGCACGAGGAAGATTTGCGAATGATGTCCCCAGAGATTTTCGCGCCCAAACCAGTTCACTTTCGGGAGCCACGGCATCGACCACAAACTTGAGTTCCGTCGATCGCATGGTGTTCAAGCGGTGAAGTGTTGCACGCTGCTTGTCCGCTTCTACCCAAAAGCGAAATACCTAGAGAGGATCTCCCAATTCGCGGGGCAATTGTCGAGCTGACACCTGACCGTGGGGCCACTGGGGAGGAGGAGGCACATCAAAAACCAACGCAATGGCCAGCGCCAGTTCCTGATAATCGCGAAACACCGTCGCATTGTCAGAGTGAATGCGTTCCAGGGTTTTCAACACTACGGGGAGATGATCGTAGGGAGTAAGAAGATCGAAAAAATCGCGAGATAAAAGAGGATCAGCCAGCAGAACTCGCGCAAAATCCGCCGACAACAAAGCACTCAGCGACTCGTCAGGCGCACGGTAATCCTGGCGCATATTCGTATGCCCCAAACATGCGGAGTTTATCGCGTCAATCCATCGCCCATTTATGTCCCGCTGGTTGCTTCCCAGTAAGCGTGACCATCGCCCCAGATGGAGCCACCCTTCCATCGCCTCCCATCCATTCGATTCAGCTGCTCCGGTCGCCGTAGTCACCGCCAACTCCGCCAACTCCTCCAGCTCACTCCACTGTTTTCATGCAGAACGGTCGTCAGCCAATCTGCGGTCGGCGGTTTAATGGACAAATCCAACGGACGATCCGCCGTCGCAACGCCCGCAATCCCAAATAATGCCCAGAAAACCTGAACTCGAATTGCGATGCGTTTGCTCACGGTCGTGAAGTTAGCAAAACCAGAAGCTCGAGCAACGACACATCCCAAAAACTGAATCAGCGTTTTCCGTATTTGGCCTTTCGGCCACGCGTTTTTTTCTTGGCCGGTGCTTTGTATTCACCACTGCGCAAGGCCTCAATCTGATCACGCAGGAGCGCGGCGCGCTCAAATTCCAGCCGGTTGGACGCATCGGTCATTTCAACTTCGAGTTCGGCAATGACCGTCGCGACATCCTCATCGCCCTCAGCCGCCATCAACTCCGCATCGTCTTTTCGTCCACTACCGTCGTAAACGTGCAGGCTCTGCTGGGCAGGTCGCTGCACACTACGTGGTGTGATACCGTTCTCTTCATTGTAGGCCATCTGCTTGGCGCGTCGGGCCGATGTGACTGCAATGGTTCGATTGATCGACTCAGTCATTTTATCCGCGTAGAAAATAACGCGGCCCTTCTCGTGACGGGCAGCGCGGCCTGCCGTTTGAGTAAGTGAAGTTTCACTCCGGAGAAATCCTTCTTTGTCCGCATCGAGAATGGCGACCAAGGCGACTTCAGGTAGATCCAACCCTTCGCGCAATAAATTGATGCCAATCAGCACATCAAAATTACCCAATCGAAGATTCCGCAGAATCTCCACGCGTTCGATAGCGTCGATATCGGAGTGGAGGTATTCCACCTTCAAACCCGCCTCACGCAGGTAGCTCGCGAGATCCTCGGACAAACGCTTGGTCAACGTTGTCACGAGGACTCTCTCTTTTGCGGCGACGGCTTCTCTGGTCTCGCCAATCAAATTCTCCACCTGTCCTTTGATTGGACGAATGATAATCTCGGGATCCAGCAAACCGGTCGGTCGAATGACCTGTTCGGCAATGACAGTCGATTTTTCCAATTCAAATTTGGCGGGTGTGGCTGAAACAAAAAGAGTCTGTGAAGTGATCTCGCGAAATTCTTCGAAATTCTGCGGCCGGTTATCGATCGCGGAAGGCAATCGAAATCCATGTTCCACTAAGTTTACCTTACGGGCCCGATCGCCGTTAAACATCCCGCCAATCTGAGGGACCGCGGCATGACTCTCGTCCACAAAAAGGAGAAAGTCCTTCGGGAAGAAATCGATCAAACACGTCGGACGCTCCCCTTCTTTTCTTCCCGCCATGTGCCGCGAATAATTCTCGATACCATTGCAGAACCCCATCTCCTGCAGCATCTCGAGGTCATAGTTGGTCCGCATGCGAATACGCTGTGCTTCGAGGTATTTCCCCTGTCCCTCAAAAATGGCGACTTGTTCGTCGAGTTCCGTCTTAATCACATCGACCGCCTGTTCCATTTTCCTTTTGGTCGTGATGTATTGAGTGGCGGGATACAGGTCGAATTGATCCAAGGAACGCAGGGTCTCGCCGGTCAAGGGATCAAACTCCGATATGGACTCCACTTCGTCCCCCCACAACTCGACCCGCAACGCCTGTTCGGTGTAAGCGGGCATGACATCGATCACATCTCCCCGCACCCGAAAACGCCCTCGCTTGAGGTCGAAATCATTCCGCTCGTAAAGGTTGTCCACCAATCGCTCGAGCAACTTTTGGCGGGGAATTTGTCCGCCTTTTCGCAACTCGACACGTAGTTCGGCAAAATCTTCCGGCGATCCCAGACCGTAGATGCACGATACGGATGCCACCACGATAACGTCTTTGCGCGAAACCAACGCGCTGGTTGCGGCGATTCGCAGACGTTCTATTTCCTCATTGATGGACGAATCTTTTTCGATGAACGTATCCGATGAAGCGATATAGGCTTCGGGCTGATAGTAATCGTAATAGCTGACAAAATACTTGACGGCATTCTCGGGGAAAAAGTTCTTAAACTCCGAATAAAGTTGGGCCGCTAAGGTCTTGTTGTGGGAGATGATGAGAGCCGGTCGATCGCATTGAGCGATGACGTTAGCCATGGTGAATGTCTTTCCCGACCCCGTAACACCGAGCAGGGTCTGATCACGATTACCGGCCTCGATGGATTCGACCAAAGCCTTGATCGCTTCGGGTTGATCTCCCGTCGGGACATAATCGGCCGCGAGCTTAAATAGAGACATAGTGTTTATCCGAAAAGGTCGACCAGATCCTCAAGTGAAAGCTCATCAAGTTGGTGCACCACACGGTCCACCAAGGGTGCGAGCGTCTTGGCCGGATGAGTGGTGGCAACTCCGATCACCTTGGCTCCCGCCGCCTTGCCCGCCTCGATTCCCGCCAAGGCATCCTCAAAGACAATGCACTTGCCCGGCTGCCTCTCAATGGTCGCGGCGGCTTTGAGAAATACATCGGGATGGGGCTTACCTTCAGTGACATCCTCCGCCGTAACGATGCCGTCGAAAAAACCTTCGAATCCCATCACTTTCAGGATAGTGTCGATATTCAAGCGATGCGTTGAGGAGCCCACACAGGCCGGCACGCCAGCATCACGAAGTCGCTGCAAGAACACATGCACGCCTGGAAGCGCCTCAAGTCCACTTTCCACTACTATTTCGCGGTAGAGCGCTTCCTTCCGCAGGGACAGTCGATGAATCTCCTTCGGGTCTTTGGTCCAATCGAGGATTTCGGGAATGATCAGTTCGTTTTTCCGACCGAAGCCCCGGACGAAATGATCAGCAGGCAACGGTGCGTTCTGCTCCGCGGCCAAGCGCTCCCAACTGGATTCATGCTGACGCGAGGAATCTATAATGACGCCGTCCCAGTCGAAAAGTATGCCTAAATCCGCTTTGGTGATGCTCATGCTCATGTGATGCGGGACCGAAACACCGAATGCCTCAAATGCCAAACACCTTGAGGATACTATTCCAAACGGAAGACCAAAACCTCTTGGGTCCCGATGGACTGGGATCGTTGGCGGTCTCTTGCAAAACGAACAAACCGTTGCCGGCAAAGAGATCGTCAAACAATGGGTTCACATCCCGGTAATAGCCCCAAAAGGTCTCCGCCCGAACCGGAAGGTAGTCCAGATTTGGCGTAAATCCGATGGTCGCCCGCTGGTTGGTTCTCCGAGCGGCCCGTGATCCTGTTTTATCATCCCGCAATATCTCGGCCCGCACGCCCCGGCTGCCCGCCACAACCAAACGGCAGGGGCCGACAAACTCGAAGAAACGAAACTGCAAGGTAATCCAGGCCTGCCAACGGAACAGCGTCCAGCGCCGGCGAATTACCACCCGTTCTTCATTTTGCGTGATCACGCCCACCAAAAAACTGGGGCGCAAAATCAACGAGGCATCATCCGGAACCTCGATGACGGAAAGCTCGGTATAGGGGTCGTCGCCATTGGACAATGTCAAAGACGATTGATCTCCGGCGTGGCCATTGCGCAATTCGACCAATTCGGTCAAACCGCAGGCCAAGCTCGAAAACGGAATGGTCCAATCCAACACGAACCGGGTCTTCCGATTAAGGCTGTCGTCACTCGATTGCAGAAAATTCTCTTTAACCCGCAGCACTTCCCCGGGCCACAGGTTTACGACGGTGGATACGTTACTCTCGCGGACGCGGGGCATCGCGACGAACTCCTCCTCAAATCTGATGGGCTTACCGCGGGCCAACCAGGGAGCGATGACAAAGAATGCCAGGGTCTTGACGATTGCAGGTCCGATAAAGAACGCCACCAAGGCGACCAGAAGATACCATTTCGATTGGTCCCAAGCATCGCGCAGATAATGAGCGGCGGCGTACTGGGAATCCTCCGCGCTGCTGAGATCACGCTCTACACTCGCGAGCTGAAAATCGAGATCTGCCAGAGAGAGTTCACCGTCGTATATTTTGCCCTTAATATCATCCAACTCGCCTTGGGAAGCCGTGGCGAGGGCTGTCATCCGGGTGATTTGCTCTTCATTGGCCGCCTGTTGTTCCGAATTACCAAACCAGTCCTCCCACCAACTGCGGAGCTCCATCAATTGACTGACGATCTTTTTAGCCTGCTCCACGCGTTGTCCTTGGGCTTGCCCCTCTTCCCGCAACACCTCCAATGCCGTGAGAGCCTCCGCCTTTTTGCTCGCGAGTTCCGCCTGAGAAGACCTCAGAGTATCGATATACCCCAATCGACGGGTTTCCGCGTCCACCTGATCGTTGACATACAACCAGAGTCCCACGCCCACCAGAGCCAGCACTACGATCAAGACGGCTGCGCCAAGCATACTCAGCAGCCAAGTGCCCAATCGGTAGAAAAATCCATACATCGGGCCGATTCTGCAACGGCCTGCCTCGGAAGTTCAAGAGGGCGTTCCAACGAAGATGCGATCCCCATTGCCAGATAAGACGGACCGCGCCACCTTTCTGATACACAACCTCATGTCTAAGGTTATCATTTCTTCCCTGTATAACTCGCCTACATTCAAAATGGCGTGTCGACAATTTGATCAGGCGGCCGACGCCATCAGTCTGCCCGAAACATTGCGAGATCGCACCAAATACCCGCGGCGATGTTTCGCGGTGTCTTTACCGATTCAGCGCGATGATGGCAGTGTCACCGTATTTGAGGGTTACCGCGTCCAACACAACCTCTCAACCGGCCCCTCCAAGGGAGGAATACGCTTTCATCAAAATGTCACCCTTGGCGAAGTAGCCGCCCTTTCCATGTGGATGAGTTGGAAATGCTCTCTCGTGGGACTCCCTTACGGTGGGGCTAAAGGCGGCGTGATCGTAAATCCCACCCAGCTTTCAGATTTTGAGCTTGAGCGACTAACACGCCGCTACATGCAGGAACTCATTCCATTTATCGGTCCCGACACCGACGTGCCAGCTCCTGACATGGGAACGAACGAAAAGATGATGGGGTGGATGATGGACACCTACTCAAACCACGTTGGGTACATTTCCCCAGCCATCGTCACCGGAAAACCCATCGCATTGGGCGGATCACAGGGGCGGCGGGAAGCCACCGGGGCCGGCGTCGCCTATCTGGTGAAGCTCTATCTCGAAGACATGAAGATTTCGATGAGCGATACCATGGTTGCCATCCAAGGGTTCGGCAACGTTGGCAGTGAAGCCGCCCTAGCCTTGGCCGAATACGGTGCCAAGATTATCGCGATCTCCGACTACACCGGCGGAATCTACAATCCAAAGGGCATCGATATTCAGAAAGCTCTGCGTTGTGTGGCTTCTGAACGCGTTTTAAAGGATTTCGATGGAGGCGAACCCATCGACAACGAAGACCTGCTGACCTTAGATTGCACGGTTTTGATCCCAGCTGCTTTGGAGCGCGTCATTACCCCTGAAATCGCCGAAAAACTGCGCTGCCGCCTGCTGGCCGAAGCGGCGAACGGCCCCACCACCTATCAAGCCGATCGCATTCTGGCGAAGCGACAGGACATCAAGGTCATTCCCGACGTGCTGTGCAATTCCGGCGGCGTGACGGTCTCCTACTTCGAGTGGCTGCAAAACAAGCAGAACTACTATTGGGACAAGGACGAGGTCATGCAAAAGCTGTTCAAAATTCTCGATAAAGCGAAGAACGCCGTTGAAGCCCAGAAAGCCAAATTCGGCTTCAGTCGCCGACTTGCTGCCCAGACCCTTGGGATTCAACGGGTTGCCGATGCCAATGAAAGCCGCGGTCTTTTCCCCTAAATCTGCGCCCCGGGTGTCCCTCTCGCGCCCTCCGACTTTGGAGGATCAACCTTCAAGGTGTTGGTCTTAACATACTGAATCTATCTAGCTGTGTCGTCTTCTGCTCCCTCCCCCTCAAACACCCCTTCGGTGAGACGCCGCGTAATTGCGATTGGATTGGTAGCGATTCTCGTGGGGGTTGTCTTCCTTCTGAAAACCGTTGAGGGCGAAAATTCTCCACAGACAGACTCTGCGGAAACCAACCAACCTGCGTTGGCGGATTCAGCCGACTCACCATTGATCCGACCGAGTCCTGAAAATTCTTCCTCACCGGAGAAAGTTGGGGACCAAGGAATCAGTGAAGTTATGGAGAGTTACATGATGCCGGGCCGAATGGTATTCCTCCAAATCCAGATAACTCAAAGCGGTGAAGTATCCTCAAAAAGGCGACGGGGGCGGTAGGAAGAGCGAAGCCCGGCCCCTTACGCACGTCGCCGGGATTTGTGAGAATCGACGCCTACAACGCAGAAAATGAGCTCACATTTTCGCAAACCGTTGAGGACCCCACCCGCAGAATCATCGAACATCCCGCCGACTCCAATGATGGACGGATGGCCCGAACACTCATCGAACAGGAATCCGGCGGTTTATTCCTCCGCATTTTGATCGCATCGTTTTTTGTCACGTTCGTGTTTTCGGCTTCAGCGCAAACGCCGGAATTACGCCAATTAAAGGACGCGGGAGCCCGGGCCAACACCATCAATATGGTCTTTCTTGGCGATGGTTACATGGCGGCGGAAAAGGAAACGTATTTCGATCAATGCACGGTGCGGATGAACATTATCCTCGAAGATGCCGCGATGGCTCCTTTCGCGGATTTGGTCAATGTGTCCGCGATCTTTACCGAGAGCAACGAATCCGGGACGACCATTCCCAACGAGAACATTACGAAGGACCCCTATTTCAAAGCCAGCTATGTAGACAGTCCCAACGCGCGTTTGGTTTATGTCGCCGACAATACGGGCCGGGAACGCATCTTTTCAGTCTTGGCGGATAATGTCGCAGAGTATGACTACGTCGCCTTGCTGGTAAACTCGACCCGCTAAGGTGGAGCGGGGGGATTTCCCATGGTGGCCACCATCGACGAAGATTCTTTGGAAGTGCTCTTGCACGAGAGTGGTCACAGTTTCGCCGACCTTGCCGACGAATATGTGGACGAGGCGATAGCTGATCAATATCCCCGCCTCGAATTCGCCAACTCCACCACTGAGACAAGTCGAGGCAGTATCGTCTGGCAAAAATTCATTCTCGATTCAACGGCGGTTCCCGCCATGGGAGTTCCCGACGATCCGCTGAGGGTCGGCCTGTGGGAAGGAAGCAACTATCGATCCGCTGCGCACTACCGGCCTCTCTATGACTCCAAAATGCGCTCTCTCAATCAGCCTTGGGGTCCCATCAATCTCAAAGCCTTCGCTGACGCAGTTCACGAGTTGAATATCAATCAGGCGAATGAACTTCCGACCGTATCTCAACAACCTGATGCAACTGCGTATGTAGCTGGAGGAGCGCTTACGCTTTCGGCAAGCGCTTCCGGAACCGGCCCTTTCAGTTATCAGTGGTTGAAGAACGACAAATATATCACGGGGGAGACCCGAGCCTCCCTTACTCGAGCAACGACAACTGCCGATGACTACGGCACCTACGCGGTGGAAATCACCAATGCGATGGGAACCGTATCGAGTTCGAGCACGAGTATATCGGCGACCAGTGATGGTGGTGGAGACAACGGCGGAGATGGTGGTGGAGACAACGGGGTCGATGCCACAGAGGGCCGCCTGGTAAATCTATCGGTCCGAAGCCAAGCCGGATCCGGGAGTGAGACATTAACGGTCGGCTTCGTAGTCGCGAACGGCGAAAACACCACGACTAAATCTCTTCTTGTTCGGGCAATCGGACCGACCCTGTCAGACTTTGGGGTCGCCAATGCCCTATCCGACCCGTCGTTGATCTTGGCACCTTTGGGGGGAGCCCGCCGTGGCTCAAAACGATAATTGGGCAGGTGCCGATTCAATTGTGAATATCAGTCAAACCGTGGTTGCTTTTCCTCTGATCAACACTCAGAGTCTGGATGCGGTAGTCTTGGAGGCCGTCGATAAGGGTCCGTTTACCGCTCAAGTAAACGGTGCCAACGCCGACCCCGGAATTGCGCTGGTTGAAGTCTACGATGCCGACGATTCGCGGGAGCCTCGATTGGTGAATGTTTCAGCGCGTAGTCGAGTAGGCACCGGCGATGACGTTTTGATCGCGGGGTTTGTGCTTGAAGGTCCCGGAACCATGCGCCTTTTGATTCGGGCGGTGGGGTCCACATTGGCGGATTTTGGCGTTCAAGGCTCTCTGCCCGATCCTGTTTTGGCGATTCGTCGTCAAGGATCGCTCGACGTTTTGGCGGAGAACGACAACTGGTCGGGAGACCCAGAGCTTAAAGCCGCATTTGGATTTTCAGGAGCTTTTGCCCTGCCGGACGACGACAGTCGGGACGCCGCCGTCATTCTCGAGATCACCCCCGGCGCCCACACCGCAACGGTATCGGATGCTGGCGGCACTGAGGGCGTGGCGCTCGTAGAAATCTACGAGCTCACTGATACGAACTGAACGTTTCTTCCACGACTAGAGCAGAAGGAAACAGGCCGACATAACGAGAGTCGGAACGATAGCACCGGCGGCCAAGCCTATAGGAGAAACGCCATCGCGGAAATAACGTTGCAGGATCGATTGACCCGCGGGATTGGGCGCATTGGCGATGACGGTGAGGCCGCCACCGGTAACGGCACCAGCGACCACCGCGTATTTGAGTTCCTCGGTAAAATCAGGGACCAACGTGGCGAGATAAGTGATGGCCGCGTTGTCGTTGAAGGCGGTGAGAATGATGGCACCGGCAAACAGTGGCAGGTTGCTCAGACGGATCAATACCGGCTCAATCCACCAGCCTTGCAGTCCACCGTGAGTTACCAGACCCGCGAGAAAGAAGCCCACGAGCAAAGCCGACTTGAGGTCGATTTTTGCTTGGTGGTGAGCGGTCGCCTGAGCGAAAGCGAGGAAGAAAAGAAAGCCGCCGACGAACATGGCCGGGTGATGCGCTACAAATACCGTCCACGCCATGAAAAGCAGCTGCACCACAGTGATCCAAACCGGAACGGGCAAGCCTTCGCTAGCGGTCGAATCCATACTGGGGTCGCCTGCGAGACGCGCCTCCATGGCCGCGAATTCTTTTTTGAAGGCGAAGAAATAGATGGATGTCGCGACGAGAATACCGATGAACGCCTTCCATCCAAAATTGGTGAACATGTGCGCCATATCCCAATTCCAAGGTGCCGCCACCATCAGAACCGGCGGAGCGGCGAAATGGGTGAAGGTCCCTCCAACAGAGATATTGACGAAAAGCAAACCGATCGTTGCGTAAGCAAATTTTGGGGACGGCTTAAGCGTATAAAATTGGCGAGCCAACAGCAGGGCCGAGATCGTCATGGCGGCAGGCTCGGTGATGAACGAGCCAAGAACAGGACCTACAATCAAAATTGAGAGCCACCACGCCGCGATCGATTGTTTCCCCACCGAGGCAATTCCGGCCATGAGCTGGCGGGCAAATCGAAGCACGGGACGGGAAGAGGCCATCCCCATAATCACGACCACAAACATGGGTTCGGTGTAGTTTACGCCGTTGTCGATATAGTCGACCACCGTGTGCCAACCTTTATCCATGGTGAGAGCGCCCATGAGGACCACTGCCCAAATCCCGAATACCGCCTCTACCTCCCCTAGAAAGTGCAGAATCTGTCCCTTGAAGCTCACTTCATCCGGGTTGCCATCGCCGTCATTATCCGTATCCGGTTTGCGGTAACGTAGTTTGAGCTGGGCCGCATGTTTTTCCTCGATCTCATGCGCCATGTGGCGGAAACGCGCAGTCAGAAAGGTGTGAATGATCGCCAAAAAAAAGATGACCGTCGTGACTACATTGAAGGGCTCTTCCTTGGCTCTTCCCACCAGCGTATCAATCAGGCCTGTGGATTTGTCGTCGGCGTAGCTTTCCAATCCCTGAGGAAATTCAGCTATCGGTCCAGGATCACCTCCTCCACCCGCTGCCACGACGGCGAGCGGCAACGCCAACAAGGCGAGCATGATCTTATTCAGAAGCTTCGACTGAGCACACATTCGGCGAGGGTTGGCCACCGGCGAGACGTACGCAAGAGATTCGACGCTGAATTTAAGGCAAAATCCCTAATAGTTCGTCCAAACGCGTAATAAACGTTTCCGCTTCGGTAGCGACCTTCTCCCGTCGGACGTAACCACCGAAGCCAATAAATTTGCTGACCACGTCGCGAGTTTCCAGATCGCTGACGCCGTCCCCTACCATTACAATCTGTTCGGGTTGAAAATCGGCTCGAAGTCTTTCGATCACCTCGGGTTTCCCTCCGGAACGCGTGGTGGGATAGTCTCTATCGAAGTCCACATACTCCCCATTTTCATCAAAATACAGATCAACGGCTTCCACTCGGGAAATTTTCAATAAATTCGCTAAGGGCATGATACAGGGGCGAAATCCTCCACTCAGGATAATCGGAGTCCATCCACGCTTACCAAGTGCGGATAGAGTCTCCGCGATGGTGGGCTCGATCGTCTCGATGTATTTTTGTCCAATTAGGTCCACATCGGAGGTGCTAGGTCGAATTATGTCCAACCGCTGACCGAAAACGGATTCTACCGCGATCTTCCCGTCCATAGCTTCGTGAGTCATGGCTTCGACCTCGGCGAAAAGTTCCGGTCCCCGGATCCGCGCGAGTTGGTCCACGCCTTCGATGGAGCTCAAAGTGCTATCACAATCAAATACGACTAATCGGTTTGCTGCAGACACGGCGCGAACCGCATGCGATCCCGGCCATTGTCGCAAGGGGGAAAACAAAAAACCCGCTCCGGTAAGGAAGCGGGTTAGAAAAATTGAAACGAACGTTCGGCTACTTGGCGCGGACGCGCTTGAACTTGTTCGAGAACTTCTCGATGCGACCGGCTGTGTCGACGAGACGCTTCTCGCCGGTGTATGCCGGGTGAGAGTCGCTGGTGACATCGCGAACGATCACATTATATTCGACGCCGTCGATGGTCTCCTTGCGAGCCGAGCTGGCAACGGAGCGGGTAAGAAACTTCTTACCGGTAGCGACGTCGACGAAGCAGACGTTGTTGAGAGAGGGATGGCCTTGGGCTTTCACGGATAATATTCTCCTGGTTAAGCTTGGACGCGATCAGCCCTGACGAGCTTTGAAACGAGGCTCAACTTTGTTGATCACGTAGATGCGGCCCTTGCGGCGAACCACTTGGCACGCAGGATGGCGCTTTTTGGCGGACCTGATGGAAGAGACGACTTTCATGGAAAAGGGAAAAACACACCGTTCTGAGGTTACTCTGTCAATAGTTTACTAGAAGATTACGCAAAGGCACTTTCTTAGGGGAACTTAAGGAACTCGCAATGGGAGCGATTTCAGTAAATTCCCTGCCCTAGGGAGAACCGTTCCTGACCAATTCGCTTCGACCGCGATACCGAATTTGAGTCAATCTCTTCATTCGCAATAAATTGACATGCAGCACGATACAAAATCAGTCTCCTCGCATACGGCCATGGTTTTACGATCAAATAGAAATACCCTATTCAACACACTGGCGATGAGAATTCCGTATTCGCCCCATTAGGATTTGGAAAAGTGATAAAAAGCGGAGTTTTGAATATTTGCTGAATCCAACTCGTCTCAAACAGCGAAGAGCCCCCTGCCGGTCCTCATTTAGACCATGAAAAAGATCACTTACCCCACTATTATTCTGACTTCGCTACTTTTCGCGGGTTGCACTTCCAGCTTTCCCCTAACGATCCAAGAACACGGTGCACCCATCGCGCGGAGTATCGGCAAAGATGTCGGAGATCTGAAATACGTCAGTTTCGGTGACTTCGCACCATTCGACGAAATAGAAGACGGATTCAACGCTACAACGAAGGGCACATTCGTGCTCACCAACGAATCTATTTACTGGCGCGAAGGCCAAGATTTCGAAGATCCGCCACGTCCTTTCCAAGAAATCCCGATCTCATCGGTCTCTGGAGTGGCCATGGACCAAAGTGTTCTACAGCTGGTAATCGACAATAGAGTGCACCTCCTACGGATTACCCAGTGGAATCGTCATCAGGAAAGCATCGGGGGAATCGCTGACAGTCTGCGAAATACTTCTTAGTAGTAACGTCCCCGAATATACTATCGAGAAACCTTTTATCAATCGCCCAATCTATGCTGGCACACATAAACCGGTGGAAAACCCTTCTCAGGACAATCGCTACATCCACGACGGAACGAGCAACTACAACTGATCATCATGTCTGAGAAAACGGCCGATCGTCAGTATGTTCTAATTTGAAACCTGCGCCCATTTTCATTCAGAGGCTCTCCCGCAAAATGAAACCCATTATCTTCTCAGCTGTTATCGGGTGTTTCATTCTTCTTAACGTCGGGTGCTCTTGGGTGCCGCTCAAACTTAAGGAAGACGGTGAACATATTGCAGCCAGTTTAGGCGAAGATCGCGAAGATTTGAGATTTGTCAGCTATGCGGATATCAGTCCCGCAGCTAAGTTTAGCCGCGGGTTTGGACCCCACAACCGAGGCGCAATCGTGGTTTCTCAGAAATTCCTTTATTGGCAAAATTCGCTCGGGGAATTCGACCCGAATAGCCCCTTTTTCAAAATTCCACTCAATCACGTAAACGGCTTTGGTGTGGATCAAAAACTCATCCAACTCAAACTCGATAGCAACCTGCACGTCTTGCGTTTGGTAGGTCCTGCAAACGGAAGTTATTCAAGCGCCAAACGAGCCCTGATGTTCAACGAAGTGCTCACCTCGCTCTCAATCGCTGAATTCACTCCCCAGAAATCTCTCTACGAAGTTGTCCGGGCTCCGGATACTCGCCCCACCAGCAGCCGAAGGCCCAGTGACAGTGGGCAGACTTACGATTCACCCTCTGACGTCATCTTCCAAGACAACGCAGATCGGGACCACTTCAAATGGGTATCCACCTACGGCGACGACGGTGCTCTCACGACGCCTCGCTAGTTCAGGAAACCGATATCTACTGCTCGTCAAAAAACTTGTTGAGAGCGTCGACATGTTTTCGCACCAGCGCGATGTCGGCTTCATGCACCGAAAACATCTGGGACATCTGGGCACCCACCATCGACTTCATCATCTCTCGCTGCTGTTCGGGTAGATTGGCCAACTCTGCTTCCATTCGCACCATCGCTTAACCACCGGCAATAGCAGTAAGTTTGCGCGTATACTCATGCTGGTCCCAGTCGTATTTCTTCAGAATCGCTTGGACTTTCTCATTCGCCATCATGGCTTGAGCGGCGTTGGGATCCTGAATATTCTCATAGGATTTTCCCAATTTCTTCAGCTCACTAATCATCTTCGGCATGGTCTCAATAAAGCGCTGAATATCGGCCGATTTTAATTGAGCGACGGGACCAGCAGGCTCCTCCGCTTGGACCAACCAAGTGGACATGACAAAACTGAAAACAGTGAGAAGGATTCGAGTGGTTTTTTTCATAAATTAATTTGAGGTAAAAAACTTTAAGTGCAGTTCGTGATCTCAGCCCTCGGCGCGAATTTTGGCATCGGCTTCAATGGCTGCTTTGATCCGATCGAGTTCAGTTGCCACCGCCGACTTCACTCCGGCGAGATCAGCGCCCTCTTCAACCGGCGCATTAGCGAAGACGTAGAATTTCATTTTCGGCTCGGTTCCACTTCCGCGGGCCGCAAAGGAGTAGCCGTTGGCCATCGCTACGACGTAGAGGTCCTGCTTCGGAATCAGCTCACCATCTGCATCCGCGATGTCTTGCACGCCGAAGTCCTTGAATTCAGTTACCGCGACTCCACCGAACGCCTTGGGAGGGTCGTTGCGATAGGTGCTGAGAATGCGGGCGATCTTATCGGCTCCGGTGGCTCCTCCATAGTAGAGATTGATGGTGCCTTCCGTAAAGTATCCGTGCTTGCGATACATGGCATCAAGACGGTCAAGCACCGTCTCACCGCTGGCTTTCACCGCGGCACAGAATTCGGCAAACATGAGACAAGCAGCGTTACCATCCTTGTCGCGAACATAGTCGTTGGGCAAATAACCGTAACTCTCCTCCGAACCGAATGCGTAGAAGGTGCTGTGCTTTTGGAGGAGTTTCGCACGAGATTCGAATGGCGTGTCGTCGTAGTCGAGCCCGATCCCCTCTCCGAGCATCGCTTCCTGCAGCTTCTGCTCATAACCACGCATCTTGGCCGCGATCCATTTAAACCCGGTGAGGGTATTGATCACCTTCACACCGTGCGCCGCGCCAACTGAGTCCTGCAGAGGCGTGGTGACAAATGTCTTAACCAAGGCAACATTGTCCGAACCTTCGGCGGGAATCCATCCGAGCTCCTTGTATTTCCCAATGCGGTAGTCCGCCAGGAGGGATCCGATTTGATTACCGGTCAGCAGATGCATCTTTCCATCGGCTCCACGGACTGCGCAACCCATGCGATCGCAGTCGGGGTCGGTTCCCATGATGACATCGAGTCCCTTTTCATCGGCCATCTCGATGGCCATGGCCAGAGCTTCGGCGTTCTCCGGATTCGGAGATTTTACGGTCGGAAACCGGGCATCGAACTCACACTGACTAGGCACCTCATGAACGTGGCAGCCGGCGTGGAGCAACAAGGGCACGGATGCCACCGCACCCACTCCGTGGATACTGGTAAATCCTACGCCCAACTCGGTTTCCTTGAATACATCCTTATCAATAGCTGCCTTGCTGGCGGCACATAGATAAGCATCATCAGCCGGGCGGCCCAACGTGACGACGCGTTCGGAGGAGACATCGAGGAACGCACTGAGCTCGTTCAGGGGAACCGCATTCACTTGATCGACAATACCCTTGTCATGCGGAGGCACGACTTGCGCTCCATCATCGAAGTAGGCCTTAAAACCATTGTCATGCGGTGGATTGTGACTGGCGGTTATCACCACTCCACAATGCGCGCCTAGCCAGCGCACGCTAAAGCTGAGTTGAGGCGTCGAGCGCGGCCCATCGAAGATGAAGGCACTGCCCCCCAGTTTAATCCAAGTGGAGGCCGCCAGTTCGCAGAAGTCGCGCGAAAAATGACGCACGTCATACGCGATCACGATCATCGGCACATCGGACCGATCCTGTTTGGCGAGGTTGGAGCTGACGTAGCGGAACAAGCCCACCGTTGCGCGAACCAAAGTGAAGTCATTGAGCACGTTCGTGCCCGCGGCGGCGTGAATCGGCGTTCCCAAGGGACCGGGTGTGCCCTTCTCCGCTTCGGACACGATTCGACCAATGGTGCGACCGCGCATGCCTCCGGTGCCAAAAGCGAGATACCGATAGAACCGATCATTCAGTTCATCCCAAGCCGCTTGCTCTACCAGTTCTCCCACACTTTGAGCGACCCATTCGGGCAAATCGGCTTTGAGCCAAACGGTTAAGTTTTCGACGGTCGACTCGAGGAGGTTGCCCGATTCGCCGGCTGATTGGATGCGTTCAAGTGTCGTCATGTTGGTTTCTAAAAAAATTGGAGTCACGAAAGGATCGTTTGGTCTTCGATTCGAGCGGGAGAATGTGATGCTGCCCAACTGTCTGCAAATGATACCTCATCATAGCCGAAGGAGGGTAATACCTCGAAAGTTTGGCCGGGCAGTCCCGTTTCATCGGTAGCCAAGTCACCGCCCTGGGCATTAACCCAACGTGCGTATTGGCGTAACAAATCAGTCCGGCACGACTCCGGGGAATCCACTCCCTCCGCATTTTTCACAGGAGAAAAATCGTTCTCGCGAAGCGTTTCGATTATCACGGGATTCTCGGCAAACGGTAAGGCATCGAAGACAAACATCTCGAATTTAATCCCGTTCGGCTCCGTCGGTTTAACCGATTGTCCGGATGCATCAATGGTCGGTATTTTTTTATGGGCGAGATGGAATGGGACTTCGATCCCCTCCCCACCTCGAACCAGCCGTCGGATGAATTCCCGGTCTAGCATATGGATGGCAATACTCCCGGCTAGAAATCGTAATTCTCCCGCATCGTCCCGCTGTTCCTGTAATTCCATCGGCAAGTCGGAATATTCAACCACAACGGATCGGCCCCGCTGCACACAGAAATGACCCACCTTTTCATCGGTGTAAGCCTTGGGAACCATCTTGCTGGACATCTCTGATTTCCGCTGGAGATGCCAGCCAATGAAGGCAGGGTCGATGCAACGGACCAACGGGTTATCGACTTGAAAATAACTGATGGTATCGACGCCGGATTTCTCGAGCTCATCCAAGGCTCCCGAACGGTCCAAGGCCCGCAGCGAGCCGCCATGCCCATCAGGTGACATCGCGATGCTGTCCTTGCCCGAAAGCATGATTTTCCCTTCCCGATCGACCGCTGGCATCCGCCCCTGTCGAAAGAAACGCACCTGTCCTGAAGCCAACCCAAAATGGCTATGCTCGGCAAAAAAGGAAACCGTGGCTTCGTGATTCTGGTGGCTCGTCATGATGAGCCACGGGATGGTGCAGGAATAACGTTTTCCCGCGGCCGCAATTTTCTCGGCAAAAACCTGAAACAACGTTGCCTGCCGCACGGGCGTGACCGGAAACGTCCCCTTCGGACCATTATATCCCAATCGCGTTCCCTGACCGCCAGCCACGGTGAAAGCTGCCACACGTCCCGCTCGCAATGCCGCTTCGCCCACGCGCTCCGCCTCGCGCCAAGCCTCGGAATCCCCGCCCTTCTCCGGACGGCATTCGAAGGGAGCAGGCACCAAATCCGACAAATCCACGCCCGCGCCTGCATCTACATCAATCAACTCGGATTTTAGCCGAGCAATTTCAGCCAAATCCACCTCAGCCGCTTGAGCTAACAACTGTTCCTGTCGGGAAGCGTCGAGGTCGGCGAAATATTGGAAGACGTGGCCTTGGCCAGCTTGGCGGTAGGATTCAATCAACTCGGGTGACGACATATCTGATCGCAGCTTCATTCTGCAGTCTGGCCCCGCGCAACGTCATAAATGTGACGAGTCGAAGAAGTCGCTTGTGAGTTGCTCCCGGACCGAGGATCGCCAGTTTGACCCACAAGTTCGTTTAGCCGTGTATTCCGTCCCCATAATTGCCTACGTCGCGCCATCTTCCTGCTCTTCGAGTTAATCCAACTCGTTGCGGCTGAGCGATTGGTGGGAGTGAAACACATCAAGCGTGGCACTGATCCGCGGGAAACCGGCCCTCGCGAGCCTCAAGCCGCCGCTTGGACACTCACTCTTATCGCCTATTGGATGGGGATGATGTTCGTGCCCCTCATTCGCCCGGGTGCATATTATGTCCTCATTGCTGTTTCACTGGTGGGCTACGCCTTGCGCCGGAACACCAGCATGAAGTGGATTCTCGTCATTCTAACATTCGAAGGTGCCATCCGCATCGAGATGCTCATCGCGCTGACGGGGCGAAGGTGGCGCGCCGTCACCTAAAGCTACCGAGGAGCAGCACTCCTAGGTCGGAGGATCAAGCGAGGATAAACGGTTCGGTGCGGGGTCCTCACCGTTGAGAGTCGCTCTGAAAAACGCTTCGGCTTTGACCAACAATTTTCCATACTGTGAATACTCGCCCGCCCACGAATTTGGCACTGCGAGATGCTGGATAGTTCCAGGTTCGACTCGGCCATTCACCTGTTGAGCGGAGAATTTGACCGCCATCTTCGGATCACGAGTGTGCACCACAAAGTGAAGCAATTCGCCATTCGCGCTCTCCTGCTCAATTCCTACGAAATTGGGGTAATTCATGAGGCGAGAGCAGACTGAAATCGATCTCGCACCGAAGCGACATCAAACGCACTCCGCGATAAATTCACCTGCATTCAAACCTTGATATATGCGGAGCGCTCGACTTCACTCATTGACCTCTGCCAGCCCATGGATCTTCCCGACGATACCCCTCGCCTCCCTAAGCTCCCGTTCATCGTGGGAGACCTCATCTTTCTCGCTGCCGCTCTCTTTCTGGTGCTGACGGCGGGCTCACCGCCGTCGACCGCCTCCATAATCGGGATCGTAATCTGCGTTGGCATCGGAGTCGGACTCGGCGTCGCGCCCTTTCTGGCGGAATACTCACGAGCCCAAGATCGGCGACTCGATCAGCGCCAACGCGCATTGGAAGCCTTGGTTCGGACAACCGCCGAAGCCGCTGATCAGGCCAGTATCGCCGCCAATGGGTTGAACGAAATTGCTGAGAACACCAAGCAATCAATGCGGCTGATGGAGAGTCTACCCCTCGAGGTGAAAAATGCCCGCCAAACAGCTCTGAGCGAAGAATCGAATACCAACGATGATCAGTTCGCCGCGTTAAGAGACGAAATCACGCGAATCGAAGCCGTTTTCGGCAAGCTGGGAAAAACACTCGGAGCCCAGATCAATGGGGTGGAAAGCAAACTAGAAGCCATCCCAGTGGCACCGACCGAAGCGATTGATGCTACGCCGGAAAAAGCCGCCCCGGAAAAGAAAAAGCCTCGGAAGCCACGTAAGAAAACCGTCGCGAAGGCCGAAGAGGAGTCATTACTCACTGTCGATACTGATGCAGTCGCGACCGATGCCCCCGAGCCAGAACTCGACCTTATCGAACCCGCGGCGGAGCCCATCTCCCCGGAGATTCCGGAATCCGTGGCAGATGCTGATTCGGATTCTAGCGCAGATGCACTACAGGAGGAGGTTTCTCCCGAAGCCGTGGTTTCTGAACAATCCGAATCCCCGGGCGCGGCTGAGTCACCTGATTCTACCGATACTGAGGCAGAAGAACCAGAGAGTCTGCCTGCTTCGGAACCTACGGAGGAAACTCGGGCCGAGCCGGAATCGCTCAAAGAGCGCCCGCCGACCAACGAATCACCAGAAACCGATACTAATATCGAAAAAACGGAAAGCGTTGATCCCCCTACTGAACCAGATAACTCAACCGCTGCTTCCGAAGATGGAAAAACGAGACTGACCGTCACCGCCTACATCGGGATCGGCAATCGCCTGTTCATCCGCGGAGACGGTGCTGGACTGGCGGCGGATGAGGGAACTCCCCTGCAATTCGTTTCCATCGGAAAATGGCGATGGGAAAGTGATGTCGCGTCGGAAGCGGTCAAAGTCACGCTTTGGAAAAACGACGAGGAACAGTGCACTTCAGTTGGCGAGATCGAATTGCAACCTGGCGACGAGCTCGAAACGACCGCCAACTTTTAGTGGCCGGTTTTTTAGCTACTCTGAAACCTCGTAAATCTCGACCAAGCCGTTGCCGGCTGCTCCGCCCACGCCTTCCACCAAAACCGTATAGGCTCCCGGGTTGAGCGTGATCAATAGAGCAGCATCAAGACTGCCCTCATTCAGCGCAAATGCACCAACTTGATCTGCGACGGATCGCTTTTCCGCCGCATCACTACTGTTCGAGTTGTCGTTTCTGCCCTCCTCCGCTGTGGTGCCATTGAGGACGCGGAGAGTGGGGTCAATCAAGACATTGGTCACACCAAACTCAGCCAAGGTTGGGCCGACTCCTCGAATCAGAAGCGTAACGCTACCCGAGCCATTGATGACAAATCCCGCAGTTAAAATACCTGCAGCTCCGCCAATTTCAGTGCGAGTCGAAAGGTTGGTGAGTCGGCTGGAAGCGGTGAGCGAATCTGCGTCATGGGCTTCGATAAGCACTTCCCCGACGTTACCACCTCGGTCGGTCATTTGCACCGTGTAAGGAGCGGCAGAGACTGAGCGCAACAGAATCGCCTCTCGCGAGCTTGTGGGCGCAAAAGCTCCGACTGAACTCGCGCGCGCGCGTACTGAAAGGTTCGAGAGTTTCCCTTCCGAGGATCCACTGCCACCTCCCGATCCGCCACCGGAACTCCCACCCGGCTCTCCCGCGACACCAACGCCGTAGAGTGACTGCTCCCCCCCGAAAATGTCGTCAGTCGCGACGGTATCTAAATCACCGCCGAAGGCATTCATAACCGCATCAACACTTTGACCGAATTGATCAGGATGACGAAGACCGATTGAATGCCCATCTCGTGGATCAGGACCCGCCGCAAATCATCCACGTTATTGCGCTTGGACCCACGGTATGAATTCCAATCTACGTCATCCGCTATCTTAAAAATGATATCGGACTCAACGCGTGGGACCGGAGTCGAAAAGCCGGACCATCTCGTGAGTGCAACACCTGCTGTAAATTCACCGAACTCATCTCCATATTGAGTCTCGGAAAAGAAAATATCGTTCGTTCCATCAGCCTTACCTTGCCCCTCCAACCGGTGCTTCGACGGCCCTGATTTGGATATTCTGCAAATGGCGGTTCCGTTCGGCCATTCCGCTTTCTACCACTGTGGTCCAACTGGATGATCCATCGAAAAGTGTTCCGCTCGCCTCCCCGCCAAGACGGACTTGAAATACGACATCGCCGTCGGGCCAAACGCCAACATCCCCATCCACATCCGTGACAAAAGCACCCAGGCTATTCGACATCGCTAACCCGATGGCGACCGCGGTCAAAAATTGTTGACGGATGTATTGGCTCATTGTCGAGATTTTTCAACGTGCGGTTTGTTCGAGAATGGATTGACGAAAACAGACAAGGACATGCCAAGTTCTGCGGGCGGAGGGGATATCGCCGGGTGGTCAATTTCGTGATCTTCGTGGGAATGAATTGGTTGTGAAACGTGAGTCAAACTCCGCAAAAACTGCCCATCGGATCGACGAATCCGAGCAACCCCATCACTGCCTTTTCGATCAATTAGATACATTCCGTGTCCCCAACCAACTGTAGGGCAAATGAAGCGCCCTTCGCCATGCAAGAAAAGAACGACTTCCGCTCCCACGTCGAATTTCGGCATAGTGCCGACTTCCAGTCTTGGTCCTTCAATTTGGCCTCCAAGATGCCGGATTTTCAGTTCGTCCAAGGGCACATCACCTGAAATCGACTCCAGAACATTCAACGTTATCTCCGTGCGCACGATCCGTTCCCCCTCGTGGAAATCTTCGTAGGGACGAAAATCCTGCACTTCCACCCGAACAATACGGCCCGATTGGTCTACCAATTGCGTGAAGTTTGGAGGGCAATCGATGTCGCCAGAGCATCACAAAGAAAAAGAGAAGCGAATACTGCGATCATTCCGATCGCACGCGCAGAGCGTATTGGATTCATGATACAGAAAAGGGGGCGAGATCGGGATAATCGGTTTTTTGCAAATCAGTAGCAAGCCTTGACCCTCCCGGCCGAAGGAAGTGTCGGGTAATTCACACCTACTTCAGGTGCGATCCATCAATTCCCGGTAGAAGGCGATGCATCTCTGCTCAATCTCGGAAGCAGAATTCATGGTGAGCATCTCGGTCGCAAATTCCTTGGCCACCGTCATATCCATCGCCCGAACCAGATATTTCACCGCCGGAATGAGAGGCGGTGTCATACTGAGATCATCCACCCCTAATCCCAAAAGTAACGGAACGTATACCGGGTCACCCGCCATCTCCCCGCACACGCTGACTTTGATCCCCGCAGCATGACCTCGCTCCACTACCTCTTTCAGAATTCGGATCACCGCGGGATGCGTTGGCTGGTAGAGATGGGCGGTCCGATTGTTAACTCTATCAATCGCGATAACGTATTGAATGAGATCGTTGGTCCCAATGCTGAAAAATGCACATTCCCGAGCGAGTTGATCAGCCGTGAGGGCCGCACTGGGGATTTCGATCATGCTTCCCACGGGGATCTCCGCATCGAACGGAATATCCTTGGCCTGCAATTCCTCTCGGCACTCCTGCAAAACCGCCTTCGCCTGAAGCAATTCCTCCGTTCCGCTGATCATCGGAAACATGATGTGCACGTTGCCGTAACAGCTGGCCCGCAAAATCGCCCGGAGCTGAGTTTTGAAAATATCGCGGTGTTTTAGACAGAATCGAATGGCCCGGAAGCCGAGGCAGGGGTTGTCTTCCCGAGGAAAGAGATGCGGAGCTCCACTCATCGGCTTGTCTCCACCCAGATCCAGCGTTCGGATTACGACCGGAGTTTCACCAAACGCCTCAGCCACAGTTCGGTAAGCCATGTATTGCGATTCCTCATCCGGAACCTTGGGCACCGCCAGATAGAGATATTCGGAACGGAATAACCCCACCCCTTCACCGGCGTGGTCTTTGACCAACTGGCACTCGTCCTCTTTTTCGATGTTCGCCCTCAACGGCACTTTCACTCCATCTCGGGTGACGGACGGTTCTTTGACGGCATCAAGAAGACGTTTTTCGAATACCTGCTTTTCTTTATGGATCTTTCCGTAACGAAAAAGCGTTCCTTCACTGGGGTGAACAATCAGCCGGCCATCGTATCCATCGATGATTATCTCATCGTCGGTTTCGATCTGATCCAAAATTTCGCCAACCCCGACGACTGCTGGAATTTTCATCGAACGTGCCACGATAACGGCGTGACTTGTTTTACCACCGGAAACCGTGACCAATCCCAGTGCTTCGGACCGGTCCAGCGACGCGGCATCCGAAGGTGTAATATCGTCCGCGATGACAATGTGTTTTCCGACATGTTCGCTCAGCGACTCAACGGTCTGGCCGAGCAGAGCGTAGAGCACGCGGGATGTGACATCTCGAATATCACCTGCTCTTTCCCGGAGATATTCGTCGATCTCTTTGAAGGCGGTGATGTAGCGCTGGGCGACGGCATTGAAGCAGGCTTCAACATTCTTACCGGTTGTTTCGATTTCACGCTCCGTCTCACTAATCAGCGCTTGATCTTCCAGCACCATCAAATGGGCGTCAAAGATACGGGCTTCGTCTTCACCTAAACTATCTTTAACTTCGTCGCGAATAGCCCTGATCTGCGTTCGAGTCCGCACTAACGCCTCTTCAAGCCTCGCGAATTCTCCCGAACGTTTTTCAGCCGGAATTTGATATTCCGGCACCTCAACCTCAGCTTTCCGATAAACGAAGGCTTCACCATGAGCGATCCCGGGAGACGCAGAAATACCTTCGAAAACCAGTTCGGGCTTAGCCGGGTGATCAGGCATCAAGTTTGATTCGGGAAATTGGGTAGAGCGTGTGAGTGGGATTGCTCGGCCAGTGGCAACTTAACACAATAACTCTCTCCGCGCTATTGCGGTCAATCAGAAATTGATGCGTTCAGCCCTGATTTTTGTCCGCACGGTCCATGACTCTGGTCCCCAAGCGGAACGAACCAGTTCTTCGATCTCATCACACTCTGCTTCATCGCGAGGCCAAACATAGCAGGCACTGCCGCTGCCACTAAGGGACAGGGTTCGGTCAAAACGTTCTGCAATCGCCCTTGTCATCGCTGGTAGTGCAACATGTTTGGTGCTCACAACCGGTTCGAATGAGTTGAAACTCAGCGCATCCGCAGGAGCGCTTGAGCTCACGAGCCATTCGTTCAAACGAATTTCGGCGCGGTCGACGGGCAGATAATAGCGTTCACCTTTTTCCGCCATGCGGTTGTAGGCCCAAGCTGTGTTAATTCCGAAGGGAGGCTTCAACAATAGCAGGAGCTGATCGTTCAGCCGAACTCCGAGGTCAGTGGACAACGGGGTGATTCGTTCGCCGCGGCCTCGCATTACCACGGGTGTAGATTGAAAAAAGAGCGGGCAATCTGAGCCCAATTCCGCGGAGAGTTTTTGCAATTGTTCACAACGGAGAGGATTGCCCGCCATCTGGTTCAATCCCTTGAGAGCACCGACCGCGTCACTGCTGCCGCCGCCTAAACCTGCACCCATGGGAGTCACTTTTCCCAATTTGAAGTGCGCTCCTCCGGACCAACCAGATGCCCTTCGAAAAGCCACCGCAGCCTTCAGCACGAGATTTGAGCTATCCTGAGGAACCTGCGTATCATCCACGCGCAGCGAGAATTCACCGGAAGGATTCGGCGTAATTTCGAGACGATCTCCTACCTCCAACGGAGCCGCCACCGATACTAGCCCGTGAAAGCCATCATCCCGGCGGTGGGTAACGGCCAGGAACAGATTCACTTTGGCGGGGCAAAAAATAGAGATCGCGTTCAACGCGAGCGATCACAGAGCGATTCCCGCAAAAGGGAAATGCAAATTCCGATCCAGTCGGAACAACAGCATTTGGTTTTCATACTTTTCGACTCCCGTGTTTTCTGCTTTGAACGAAGGTGTGCCGACCGAAATCATCCTCCCTCTCGATGTGCCCACGCGCGAACAAGCCCGCCCTTTGTTGAAAGACCTGCAAGGGACGGTTCCATGGATGAAGGTCGGCTTACAGATGTTCACCGCGTTCGGAGTTGACTGGGTCAAGGAAGTTGCGGACGGGGGCTACAAAGTGTTTCTCGACCTAAAACTGCACGACATTCCCAACACGGTGGCCAAGGCGGTCGAATCACTCGCTCCTCTGGCCATTCAAATGCTGACACTCCACACTTCGGGAGGCCCCGCCATGATTGCCAAGGCTCGGGAAGCGCAACAGGCGAGCAATCCCGATCTTCTGCTCCTGGGGGTGACCGTGCTCACTTCCATGAATACGGATGAAATGAAGCAGGTGGGTTGGATGGACACTGCCGCTGAACGAGTTCCCCGACTCGCCCACATGGGAAGCGACGCCGGCCTGCAGGGTTTCGTGTGCTCACCTCATGAGGTCGGGCTATTGCGCCAGCAACTCCCCACGGGAACTCAACTCGTCACTCCCGGTGTTCGTCCGGCCGGGACCGATCATGGCGATCAGTCCCGCGTCATGACCCCGGGCGATGCGGCAAGGGCCGGGGCAACTCACATCGTCGTGGGCAGACCTATTACCCAAGCCGCCGATCCCTTGACCGCCGCTCAGGCGATAGTTGCCGAATTGGCAAATTCGTGAATCAGTCTTCGCGAGCATACCCCAACTCCCGATTTATCTGAACCATGTCCCGAACCGCCGTCATCCTTCTCGCCGCTGGCTCCGGGAAACGCATGAATGACTCCGTTCCGGACAAGGTGCTGGCTCCCATAAACGGCAAACCTGTTTTTTCCTACAGTGCAGGAGCCTTTGTCTTCAGCGGCGTCGCCGATCTTTTTGTCATCGTTCATCGGGATCAAAAACAGATGCGGGAACTCGCTGCCTTGGCCCCAACACCCACGCTCTTCGTCCCCGGAGGAACGGAACGCCAATATTCTGTCGCTCATGCGCTGGATGCGCTTCCCGCCGATATCAGCCATGTATTCATCCACGATTGCGCCCGCCCCTTCATCTTCCCCGAGCATCTAGTGGCACTGCACAAGATCGTTCGAAAAGAACATGCTGTTGTTCTCGCTCATCGGGTTACCGACACGATCAAACTTCACCGGGAGACCGGTCTTTTAAAGACCCTTGATCGCGACGCGCTATGGGCGATGGAAACCCCGCAGGTCTTCGATCGTGACCTGATCGTCAAGGCCTACAACCGAGCTGCCAACAAGGGTGCCATACTCACCGATGATGCTGCGGCGGTGGAACTGCTTCGTCATCCGGTCGCCATTTTGGAAAACCCCGAATCAAATCCTAAACTCACCGCCACCTCCGACCTCGCTTGGCTCGAGTATTTGGCGAAACAAAGTGAGAGCTAAGGCTCCCGACCCTGAATTCTCATGACTGGATTTCGCATTGGCCAAGGCTATGACATTCACCGCATTGTGCCGGACCGGGCCATGGTGCTGGGGGGTATAACCTTCGACGTTCCCTTTGGCCTCGAAGGCCATACCGATGCCGATGCGCTCACGCATGCAATTTGTGATGCCCTCTTGGGTGCAGCAGGTCTTCCTGACATCGGTCACCGCTTCCCCAATACGGATCCGGAGTTCGCGGGGATCGACTCCCAACTACTGCTTCAACGCGTCGCAAAGGATCTGCGATATCGAGGATGGTCAATCGGCAATATCGATGCCTCGTTGGTCGCCGAGAAACCCAAGATCGCTCCGCGACTGACGGACATGAAGGCAACGCTGTCATCGTCGACCGGCATCACGGTGGAGCAACTCGGGCTGAAAGCCACGACCAACGAGGGAGCCGGAAGCCTAGGACGAGGTGAGGCAATCGCCGCCCATGCCGTGGCTTTGATTTTTCGCACCTCCTCCCCGCAGTGAGATTGGCTCCCTCCCCAAAGCATCTCGGAGGGACGACCTCCGTGTCTTCCGTGACTACCTCTCACTACACGGACCGGACAGATCCAACTCCTCCCGCCAATAAGCAGACCCGTGCTTCGGATTCATGTTTTCAATTTTTCAGTTTGGCCTCGTCAATGCGATCCTCAGATGTAGCGTTGATCGGCATAGTATTCAGTTTTTTACTACTGACCGCGTGTTCGCATCGGGAGACCAACGTGGAACAGGGAAACCGGGAACAGGTGCTACATCGGGGACAAGGTCCCGCGTTGGCCGATCTAGACCCCCACCTCGCAACGGGAACAGCTGATTACAATGTATTGTCAGCTTTGTTTGAAGGATTGGTGGGAGAACACCCTAAAGATCTAAGTCCTGTCCCGGGAGTCGCCGAACATTGGAAAGTTTCCCCCGATGGAATCACCTACGTCTTCCATCTGCGAAACGATGCCCGATGGTCAAACGGAGATCCGTTGACTGCCCGCGATTTCGTCGATTCGTGGCGCCGCGTGCTCACGCCGAGGTTGGGCGCCGACTACGCAAATCTCCTTTATATAATTGCCGGTGCCGAGGCCTACCATCGCGGGGCAAGTGATGATTTCGCCGAGGTGGGTGTTTCCGCCTTGGACCAACGAACACTGGAGGTGCGTTTGGAATACCCCGCTCCCTACTTCCTCTCCTTGTTACAACACTGGATGTGGTATCCGGTGCACTTGAATTCGATTCGGAAAGTAGGTTCACCTTATAACCGCACCACGCCTTGGGCTCGACCCGGAATCATGGTAAGCAACGGTCCATTTTACCTCGAAGAATGGCCGCGCCAAGAGCGAATTATTGTCCGTAGAAACCCCCAGTATTGGGATGCGCATACCGTGAGGCTTCAAAGAATTCACTTCCATCCTTTTGAAGGTGTCGACACGGAAGAACGGGCATTTCGCTCAGGACAAATTCACCTAACGGATGCCCTGCCCATTTCAAAAATTGACGCCTACCGAATCAATTCGCCGGAACTTCTGCGCGTTGATCCGTATCTCGGAACCTATTTCTTTCGGCTCAACACGACTTTGCCGCGCTTGGCCGATCGAAGGTTGAGAGCGGCCCTGAGTCACGCGATTGACCGCGAGACGATCGTGAATCAGGTCCTGCGAGGAAGCCAGTTACCCGCGAGCACATTAACCCCGAACGGGACAGCCGGATACACGCCTCCCGACGGGTTAGACTACAACCCAGAGAAAGCCCGGGCGCTACTCGATGAGGCTGGATTCCCGGAGGGGCGCGCGGCTCCTACCATCGAACTGCTTTTTAATACTTCCGAAAACCATCGCCTCGTGGCGGAAGCGCTGCAGGCCATGTGGCGAACCGAGTTGGATATCGAAATCACGCTTCACAACATGGAGAACAAGACCATGCTGGAGTCTCGCCGCAGCGGAGCCTATCAGATGCTGCGTTCCGTCTGGATTGCCGACTACGTGGATCCTTCATCTTTCCTCGATATCTTCCGTTCCAACAGCGGCAATAACTACACGGGGTGGAGCAATGCAAACTACGACAACCTGCTCTTCGCAGCAGCGCGAACGGAAGATCCGACGCAGCGTTTCGATCTACTCAGACAGGCGGAAGGACTCCTGCTCCATGATGCTCCCATCATTCCGCTCTACTCATTCACCCACGTATTCGCCATCAACCCCTCGGTTGAAGGATGGCATCCGACGTTGCTAGATCATCATCCCTATAAACACGTGTGGTTGAAACCCTCGAACGACTAGTTCCCCGCCGCTCAAAAACCATGCGCTTCCCGTTTTTAACCTCTATTATTCTCACTTTGGTTGTCTTGGGCTGCGCCCCGCGTGCAGGAGGGGAACCGGACCGGAACACTACACGTGGGCAGTCCGGGGGAACTCAGTGAACTGGATCCCCATATCATCAATACTCCGCCCGATTTCCGAATCGTGCCCATGCTCTTCGAAGGGCCACTACGGGGACATCCCGCCACTTTAACACCTGAACCCGGCGTCGCCGATTCATGGTCTGTTTCCAACGATGGTAAGACTTACCTTTTCCACATTCGCGAAGACGCCCGTTGGTCAAATGGTGAGAAAATCACCTCGGAGGATTTTATGTTCAGTTGGCGCCGGGCTCTGACTCCCACGCTGGGCTCTCAATACACCTTTTTGATGACCGATGTCGTCGGAGCAGACAATTTCTATGCCGGACGACTAGCTGACTATTCATCGGTCGGATTCAATGCTCCAACGCCGGACACCGTCTCGATCACTCAAGAATTGTCGGACAGAGTTGCCAGCGAGCATTCCACTACCAACGTGAATTTATGCGAATCGTTTTATACCTCCTAATGTCCGCGTTTGCTCTGACTTTTTTCGTCGGGTGTGGTGGCTCTTCCTCCTCGGAGGACAACGGTTTGAAGATTCTGCATTTCGGAAACGGAGCGGAACCTCAGGATTTGGATGCCCATGCGGTTACGGGAGTAGTTGAACACCATTTATTGAAAGCATTCGCCGAAGGGCTGGTTAGCGAGGATCCCGACCTGAACGTCATCCCCGGTGTGGCGCAGACTTGGGACATATCGGACAACGGACTCGTCTACACGTTCAACCTCAATCCCAGTGCAAAGTGGTCAAACGGGGACACCATTACTGCCCACGATTTTGTGGGGACGTATAAACGTATGCTGACCCCCAGCATCGCGGCCGAGTATTCCTACATGCTCTTTCATGTCGTGGGGGCGGAGGACTATCTTCTCGGGAAAATCGACAATTTCAGCGAAACCGGCTTTCAGGCCCTCGATGACCAAACTCTCGAACTGACGCTTCGCCAACGCACCCCCTTCCTGCTCCACGCCATGAACCACTATGCGTGGTATCCGGTGCCCGTTAGGGTGATCAACCAATTCGGCGGTCTTCAACGCAAGGGCACTGCATGGACCCGCCCTGAAAATTTCGTCGGAAACGGAGCGTTCAATCTAAAATCCTGGCAGCCAAACATAAAAATCATCGCCGAACGGTCCCCCACCTACTGGGACGCCGAAAACGTGAAACTGGATGAAATTCATTTTTATCCCATCGAGAGTATTGATACGGAGGAACGGATGTTCCGCACAGGACAGCTTCATATCACAAATGAAGTGCCGCTTTCGAAAATCAAAACCTACCAGGAAGAGAGCCCGGAGAGTATTTCCATCATGCCCTACAATGGCGTGTATTTCTACCGCTTCAATACCACGCGCCCTCCGTTCGACGATGTGCGCGTGCGCAAAGCCTTGGCATACGCGATCGATCGAACCGCCTTAGTGGAGAAAGTGACGCTCGCTTTCGAGACGCCCGCATACCATGTCGTGCCTCCCGGACTGCTGGACTACGAAAGCGAAAATAGATTCGAAATGAATCTAGCCGAGGCCAAGCGCTTACTGGCCGAGGCCGGTTACCCCAATGGCGAGGGATTCCCGCAAACTGAACTGCTCTACAACACTTCCGAAAAACACCGCACAATCGCGGAGGCCATTCAGCAGATGTGGCGTCAAAATCTCGGACTGAATATCGGTCTCTACAATCAGGAATGGACAGTCTACCTCGATGCTCAGGACAACATGGACTACCAGATCATGCGCGCCGGCTGGATCGCTGACTACGTGGACCCTCACGTTTTCATTGATATGTGGAAAACCGGTGGCGGTAACAATGACACCGGTTGGGGTAGCGCTGTGTATGATCGCATGCTTCAGGAGGCTCTAGACTCCCCTACGGATGCCGAACGCTTTGGCGTGTATAATCGGATGGAGAAAATCCTGATTGAGGAGATGCCGGTTATGCCCATCTACCACTACACCAACTCCAAACTCATCAGTCCCGACGTGCTCCACTACAAGATTACTCCCTTGGATAATTTTCCGTGGAAACTCGCCGACTTGAAGGAGCAGGAGTAGCCGAGCACTACCTGCCGGGGGGGATTTAAAATCTCCTAAAACTCCTTTGTATAGACATATCCCCGAGCATCAGTGAACTGCAGCTTTCGTGACTCGATGAGAGTCACACGCAATTGCAGGTCGCGACTGATCAGATCGTTTAGGCGATAGACTCTATTGTTCATGAGCACTTTAGGATCAGTATTGGAGGCACGAACACCTGTCACGCGGGCAGTCTCGAGGAAAGTTAAGATTGCGCCATCAGCTACGGTCCCGGAGTCGGTGGATGCCTCGACTTGAACGGGTGGCGGAACATCATCAGTCAGGATGACCACCTCTCCCGCCGCAGGGTTGCCGACTATTTTCTGAGTTCCCACGGATTCATCGACAGGCAAGTTTGAATCAGAAGCCGGTTTGGAGTCAGTATCGTTATCGGCGGAGGATTGAGAGTCAGGACTGCTTGGTTGATTCTGCTCAACCACCGACGGCAAGCCGCGAGCGGCAACGTCGATCTCAAGAGGGCGTGTGTCCGCAGCGCCTAGTTCATTGCCAGATGATTCGCTGGCCAGAACTCCCGCGGTCACACCAATCCATTTCAATGAAAGTCCGTTTGAGCTTCCGCGACGGCTATCCTGTAAATCTGACCGCTGAGAAACTGGATCTGGTTCGGGCTCAGAAGCGGCGGCGGGAGGAGCCGCCGGTGGTGGTAGTTCTGGAGGTTGCGTCCCTCCCGGCGAATAGAGGGTCCCCGGAGCAGCCACTTTTCCCGATCGAACGGCCTCTTCCTCCGCTCGCTGCTTCTGCGCCTTTTTAAGAGCTTCGTTAATAAGACTCATTGTTGATTCCTCTTGTGTAGTCCCTAAAAGGTGAGCTTTTTGACGTCCTTGATCGCTCGTCTGACATCCCAATAAGTCACCTCGTCAGCATCTCTAATGTAGGAAGCCAGAAGGGCTTTATCACACACGTTATTGATTATCCGTGGTATCCCTTTCGAAAAGCGGTGAATTCTTCGGGACGCCCAATCTGTGAATTTGGGTCGCCCTTCGCTACCACCCAAAGAAAGGCGATGACGAATGTAGTGAGCCACATCACCTCAGGTGAGCGGATTGAGTTCATAGTGAACCAGAATGCGTTGGCGAAGCTGACGGAGTTCAGGAAGGGCGAGAATATCCTTCAATTCTGGCTGCCCCAGTTCGTGCAAAATGGCTCGCAGCATCTCCTCTTCATTGATCCGTGGATTCAGGATAAGGGCCGTATCCCACTCCGAACCATCGAGTTCATTGAGTAAACGCCAACAAAGGGTAGTTTTAACGCAGCCGAAAGATTAAGAATTGGTGAGAAATATACGGAAATGGGTCCGCAAATTCCGATTATTGGCCGACAATTCCCTGCGGCTATTCCTCTTCAAACCTGAAAACCAGTTCGTTGGGATCGGCATATCCCAGTCGACGCCGAATCACCAATTCCACGTAGGCAGAATCCCGGCGCAAACGTCGCAACTGCTCCTCTTGATCGCGGAGTCTCTGTTCCGCCACCAACAGACGCTCTTCCGTTACCCGAGCGATTTCCTGAAGTCGCTGAAATTCTTGCCAAGTCTGCCAGCCAAACGAAAGTGAACCAACCGCAATTCCTACGAATACTAGTAGATAAACTGTAACCCGAAGTCCACGCACCCACAGAGTGAATCACGGAACAGCCAGGCAGGAAAAGATCTTTCCTGCGATTCGCAGCTGATCCTCATTCAAAAACCCACGGAAGATCCGTTGGAGACGATCGAGTCCAAACATAGCTTGCAAATGAGACGGCAATTTGCGGCTATCCAACTGTGTCTGAAGACTACCGACGAATTTCTCCGAAAACTTCGCACGGACGGAATAAACTTGCCGCGTTTAGAGGTGACATAAAAGTCGCGCTCCCGCTTCACTCTCTCGAGAAAATTCTCTTGATCGTTGCTATACTCAATGTCTGCTCTCTTCCGTGGATGTTAGCGGGCATGAGGATTTGGGCCCAACTCATTTCATTAGGATTGAGCGTGATGGCGTTTGGGATTTCCGTTATCCCTCGCAACTACGAGGGAGATCTGATCCGCGGAGATGCCTACAGATTCTCGCCTCATCGAAAGCTACTGCGTTGGCCCATATGGTGGATAGGAGTAGTCTTCTTCTGCTACGTTTTTATCCAAGCCTTGAATCCCGCTTGGGAATTCGTGCAAATGGATAATAGCTGGGGAATGCGCCAAATCGATCACTACGAATGGCTGCCCACGAGTATGCGAACTCCTCTTGAGATTATGAACCCTTGGCGCCAGATGTGGATTTGGGGCGCCCCGTTCCTCCTCGCCTGCTCACTTTGGTCAGGTATCACCCGTCGCAAGTCTATAGTCACATTGATAACCGTGATAGTGGGAAATGCCGCTGTTCTTGGATTGGTTGGAATTGCGGCTCGAATAACCGCAAACGGAACAATTTTGTGGGCAGGCAAGGGAATTCAAAACTACACTTTTGCTTCGTTTATTTATAAAAATCACGCGGGAAGTTTTTTTGCACTTGCTGCGGGGTTAACCGTTGCCATGGCCATTTGGCACCACACTCAAGCCGCACGACAACTAAAGCGTAGCAGTCCTGCAGGAATCTTCATTTTTATGGGAATGATCCTATTGATCGCAGTGTTGATGACCTACTCGCGTGCGGCCATTATCATAACCTTATCATTTCTCATAATTACCATAATGATTGGCGGCCTCCGCATTGTCACTCGCCGCACCGCCCGAGAGACAACCCTGATATTATCAGTATTCTGCATAGGAGTGACTGTCTTCTTGGGCATTGGGGAGAAACTAGTCAGCTCGGAACGCACACTCGATCATATACGTGCCCTCACTGACAGTAAACAATTGGACAGTTCAGTGATCTCTCGACAATTAGCATGGAAGGCGGGTTGGGAGATGGGGACTGAGCGGCCGAAATTCGGTTGGGGAGCTGGCGGATTCCGTTTTCTGTTTCCCCGTTATCAAATCGCATATCCCGAAATTACCTACATTAAACGAGGACGAACTGAAAGGTTCACATTTTGGGAGCATGCACATAACGATTATCTCCAATCATTGATTGAACTAGGCCGGATCGGGGTGGGACTTCTTGTCGTCGGATTCGTTGTTTTCCTGATTCATCTCGTGCGAGCAGGACATCGAAGACGATTTCCGGCGATGGCATTGGGAGCAAGTCTCTTGATGACGATGGCGCATGCGACTGTCGATTTCCCCATGCAAAATCCCGCCGTCCTTACAACTTGGTTTGTGGTATTCGTGTCTACCATGCTAGCAGCTTCTGCGCCCACTGCGCTCTTGCCAATAAAAGATTGATTAGATCTGCCTTCAATTGACCGCCAAGATGATTCAGCGAACCAAGCGTCGCATTCGAATGTCAGCAAAAGTCCCGATGACCCTAACCGTTTTGGTCACCGCTTTCGGGGCGGGAGAGGCCGTCGCTGCTAACCCTTTGGGTTTTGACACAGGATGGCCACCTGAACAGAGCGCTGCATTTCTACAGAACGCAGGAATAGGCGGCGAGCACGGCACCTGGCTACGGCTTCGCGATCTTCCCCAATCCGAAATTTGGAACGAAGACGGAGAAATAGTTACTCCATGGGAAGGCGCTATCGGCACAGCCAGTTTGAGCGAACGTCGGAAAATATTGGTGAGCCTCCGCCAACGCGGGCACAGAATCGTAGCACTGCTTCGATGGAAACGAGAATCGTGGGACTCAGGAACTCGCACCCATCACGGTCGAAGTTGGCTCCCTTCGAATCTACTGGAACCTTTCCAGCGGAGTTTCGATCTGGCCTACACCTACGGAGACTTAATTGACGCTTGGGAAGTCGAAAATGAGCCCGATATCGGGTTTGTGCCGGAGAATGCAGAAACATTCGCCTCGTTTCACAAGGCATGTGCTCTTGGAATCATCGCCGGCCGGCAGGCTTCTATTTCTCATATGGAAAATTCGAAGGGTCAGTTTTGGAGACCTCCCCCCAATAAGCGAGCCGTTAGTGCCGTCATGCACTCGCCTTTGGCGCTCCCACCTGGTCCTTATTGGGATGAGCTCGTCGCCAATGACGTCCTAAACTACACTGAAGCCTTCAATTATCACTTCTATGGATATCCTGAAGACTTTCAGGGAGTCCGGAACGTATGGATCGCAGCACTGAATGAAGCGATAAGTCCTAAAAGAATCGAGTGGAGATCGAAACAAATCAGCGACTTCAATCGCGTCGATTCAAATATGAGTGCATCGGCCTTGCCATTGTTTCTAACCGAGTATGGTTACGGCCTTCTTGACCGCTATGATCGACATACAATTGAAGGCCGAGAACGTCAAAAACGTTTCTTCACTCTCACTGTTCCTTCAATCACCGACGGAAGCATAGTCGGTGCAATGGCTTTCGTCATTAAACCCTACTACGAAAACGGTGTGAACGAGTTTGGGCTTCTTGCTGAGGTCCCAAATGATGTTCGATCAAAATCAGATAAACAACATGAATTGAATTTATTGCGGGGACAAAGGACGGATCGAGACGACCAAACCAAGAACACATTGGAACACAGCCACGATTCGGAAAACCTTGATCCACTTTGGGACAATTCATGGGGTCACGATGTCTCACTTTTAAGCGAATTCAATAGGCCCTCGTCTGTTGTCATCGATTTCATCGCAGGCGATGAAATCAAGAGCGTTAAACGTTATAATGGACACATTTTACCTCACGCGCAGTTCCACGCAAAAGCGGTGGTAAATGGCTCATCCGGTCGGCAAGAGTCATCTGAAAGTGTAACCAGTTCTGGAGAGTTCAGTATTGTTCTTTATAATTTTAGTGACGAATCAATCACCGGCACCTTAGCCGTCGATTTGGGATTAGGCGAAATAATCGAAATTCCCGCGGCAGCTAAAACTGCAGCGACGACAGCGTCTCCTCCGACGGCCGACGATGATAGGACTCCGGCCAAGAGAACTGCCCGCCCTTACATTCGCCCAATTTCACCCCGCTCATCACTACTCCCCTCAGTAACAACCAGCTGGCCCGACGCAAATACACGAATAATCAAAAACGACTCCAATCAATCTTATGTAATGACCTCGGCTTTGGAGTTTTTACTGGATGCCGCCAGTAAAGTAAATGACCGCAAAGGTGAAATTGAGAGCCAAAACTACCTGAGACCGACGAAACTCACTCGAACTAGAGACCTCGATCAACCGGAACCAACGAAACTTATTTCTAACCTTGCAAATAAACCGCGAACCAATTCCGACCAATCTCCCTTTCTGAAAGAGCAGATTACCCTGAAACCCAGGGAGCGCCGGGAAATCAAACTATTTGCCACCATCCCCAGTGATGAATTCCAACCGCACCGCTTGAGTGCGACATGGCTGACAAAACACGCTTTGCCCAGAGCATTAAATGTTCAGGAGGAGGTCTCCGAAACGGCATCCGGAGATCTTTCGAAATCGCTGCATCCATCAACTAGGCTAGGAAATCCAATCGTGGCTTCGAGGCTCGAAACGCAACTATACCCGTCTACTTCAGTCTTCCGTCTACAGCAAAAGGACACGTTTGAATTCACTGCTGAGGACAACGCTGAAGCCCGCGGGAAACAACTGACTCGCTCGCGCGCAAACGGCGAGGCAATGCTCACTCAAAATCCTGCCCTAGACCGCTGGCTCAATACCCCAGGTTCAAATATCGAAGAAACTCCCCACGGTTGGCGTATTACGATTAATGACTTACCACCGGCCCCGCTCCGTTACGCAGAAATCGAGCTTCCTCTACCGGACGATTGGGTATTTCCCCCGGACGCATCATTGAGCTTTAGATACAGGTTAGTTCCCGCAGACCCAACTGACTCCAATTTAGAATTGCCCTATGCAGAATTCAAACTGAAGCAGAACGATCCTGCACGTTATGAGGAATTCGATGTCAACCTCCGTTACTCAGATGGCTCTCTCTGGAGTGTTTGGCCCCGTCTTTTCGCTAAGAGGCAAACCCAGTCTTATCTAGAATTTTCTCGTAACTTCACCCCTATGTTTTTTTCCCGGCCCGTGCAGTCTGAATCGCTTCCTGTTTCGTTGACCTTTACCTTCCGGCCACGCGTGCTGCCCTGTATAATCGAAGTCGATCATTGCGAGGTTGTTGAATTGGCATTTAGGAATTTAGGGGAATATCAATGATCCGATCGCAAATCCTGAAATAAGCTATTTCTCGATTTTTAACCGTTCAGCCCACGAGTCCCCATGTTGCAACGTTGTCACCAAAAGTCATGAAGTTAAACTTCGCCTCCAAATTGTCCCTCGGTGTAATGGTCCTACTCTTGGTTGGCAGTGTGACTGTCGTCTGTTTTTCCGGCTCTCGAACTCTATCGAACGATTTTACCGGTTAAATTAATGAAATTCTCCCAGAGCCTGAAGAGGGTTGGTCGGTCATAGAACGACCCAGTGCGGGGACAATTGAAATGCGCAAAGCCGTGGGAGAACTCTTGAATTATTCCCAAGGTCTCCATTGGGACTATCTGGGACCAAACGGACAACGACTATCAGTATACTTAGCCTACTGGAGTGCAGACAAAATGTCCTCTCGGCTTGTTGCGGGTCACACCCCGGATGTTTGCTGGGTCGCCGGTGGCTGGAAACGTCGGCATCAGCCGGTGCTTTCAGGTTCCTGTTGGCGCTGGGATTCCAATCCCAAGAATTCAAGTTCGCGTATTTGAGGCTGGGACTGCCACCGAAAATGTCTGGTTCGTCCACTTGGCTGGCGGAGTTCCTCGGCATTATGGGCCAGTCGGTCAAACTCCCTGGCATGCTATCTTCACAGACCTCGCGAGGTTCGGGCTCAACCAACGACAGGAACAGTTTTTCCTGTGCATTTCCTCAAATTTACCTCTGGACCGGACGGGGTTCAGACCAACACCAGTTGAGATTCATGCAACACCTGCATCGGCACTCGAACAACCGTTCCCTTGATGCCGCCTAATTTCACCCCCTCTCCACCACTTTCAGCGTATGCTCGTTGGTCGTATCGACCATTCAGCACAAACTATCCTTGTCTTCACTCTAGGCAATGGAAACATACGTGTCTTCATGGCCCAGAAATCTTCACTCGTGCAACCAGAGAACAAACTTTTGCTGTTCACATTTTTCGGCGACATCGCTGCAGGCTACGCAGGCTTGGCAATGGGCTATTGGCTTCGCGTGAGATCGCCGTTAGGCTTGCTGGGAGTCGAGGCTGATGCCAGCATCAGCTTTTGGGGCTACCAGCCTCTTATCTGGCTAGGACTGTTCTTTCTTATCGCCAGTTTCACCTACCTTGGTATCTACGATGCGAAGCTCTTGTTGCGACCGCATCGCTCCTCAAGTCTAGTAATGCGGGGATGTTTCTGGTGGCTTTTTGTCTTTCTCGGCTTCTCTCTGGCCTTCCGGCTTGAGCCACAAATCTCAAGATTATTTGTGCTGATCTCGACCGTCACGACCTTCTTGACGCTTACAGCATGGCGTCATTTCTACTTCCACTTTGTATCCAAGGGACCTTGGAGGGGCATACTCACCCAACGGGTGGTCGTCATCGGGTGGAGTAAGGAAGTCGCTCGTTTGGTCGAAGCCATTGGTCTTGACTCAAACCACCCCTATGAAATTGCAGGTGTCGTGCCCGTGAGAGATCATCTGCAGGGACCCTCTGGCCACCTTCAGGAGGGTCTGGTCTTGGGTGACTTTGAAGACATCAATCAGATCTTGGACCGCAATGATATTGATATCGCCGTGTTGGCGGATCAGGACCTGTCTCGGGAGCAATTGGTGGATGTGATGCACATATGTGAACGTCACTACGTGCAGTTCAAGGTGGTGCCATCATTCTTCCAAATTTTCATCTCGAGTCTACAGATGCAGTCAATTTCGAGCGTCCCTATCCTCGGCCTGGAGACTCTGCGAATCTCTCAATTAGCCAACAAGGTGATAAAGCGGATGGTTGATATCGTGGGATCATTGGTCGGATTGTTGCTATCTGCTCCCCTTTTCGTCGTCTTGGTCCTTCTAATCAAACGGGAGGACAATAATGGCTCAGTGATATATAAACAGGAACGAATCGGACGCAGCAATCGCCCCTTCAAAGTGCTCAAAATCCGCAGCATGAAGATCGGTCCCGCAAGCCAAGACCACCAGTTTCAGAGCACACAACGAGAAGACCCTCGCTTCTTAAGATGCGGTGCGTGGATGCGACGCTGGAATCTCGACGAAATCCCGCAATTCTGGAATGTTCTCAAAGGTGATATGAGTCTGGTCGGACCGCGTCCGGAACGCACCTTGCATGTTGATCGACTTTCCGAGGAAATCCGGCACTACAATCCCCGACATGAAGTGCGCCCAGGCCTGACCGGCTGGGCGCAGGTAAACGGATTGCGGGGAGACACCTCGTTGGTAGACCGAGTGCGTTACGATCTTTACTACATTGAGAACTGGTCGATCTGGTTCGACTTCCAGATCATGATCCTGACCTTCCTTCGGCGTCAAAACGCCCACTAGGCCAACGGGCTACTTCCCCACCCTTAGATTACCTTTGGTCGAAAACCATTGAGGAGATGATCATACAGCTCAAGGACTCGGCGATAGCAGACCGAAACGGAAAAGTGCCCCCGAGCCCGTGCCCGATGATTGACTGGTTCGCAACGTCGAATTAACCAGGCCTTCATGGCCACGGCGAGACTGTCAGACAAGGAGTCTGCCGCATGATAAACGTGATCAAATCCGTAGCGGGGGTTTCCAAAGGACCGAAGGCCCGGCACGTCGGTCAGGATGATCGGTAGATTACTCGCCAAAGCCTCCAATACCGTGAACGGCAGGCCTTCGTATCGACTGGATAAACAAAAGGCGTCCATGGCCCTGAAAAAGAGCTCGGGATCGGAGCGATATTCTGGCCGAACCACGCGATTCGAGATTCCCAACTCCCCCGCTAGATTCCATAACGCGGACTCTTCGGACGGCTCCCCCCTCCCCACGTGCAGCAAGTACGGTGAGCCGCTGGCAGACGAAGAAACAAGCTCGGCGAAGGCCCGGTAAAGGCACTCCGGGTGTTTTTGGAACGCCAAGCGTCCGATTGATCCGATTACCACGGCATCCGCAGGCAATCCGAACATCTGGCGCAACTGGGTTCGTTCCGCCATGTCATGAGGCGGTCGAAACACGTCGAAGTCCACCGCGTTCGGAATCTGCACCATCCCACCGCGCGCATGCAACTGGCGACGAGCAAATTCTTCTTCTTCCGGCGAGACATGAATCGAGCAGGCATTCGGCTCGAGAAATTCCTCCACGACGTTAAAAAAGACGGACCGCACGTCTTTCAGGCCACTCATGCCAAAATACGCGTTCGGGGTGTAAACCAACGGGACCTCGTTCGCTATTCCCAGGGATCTTACCAAGGCTCCAGCCTTGGAGGAGTGGGCATGGATTATTTGAGGCCGATACACGGAAGTGATGCGGCGAATCTCGGACCATGCCAACAGGTCAACCCGCTGGGGCGCATTTCCCACCCTTAGATCGATAGCCGGTCCTCCCGCCTCGCGCACTCGCTCGACGAAAGGAGCCAACCTCGCCGAGGCTCGCCGACTTGAATACGCCAAGGCTGTTTCGATCCCAGGTTGCGCGAGGAGAAAATCGATCAGTCCTTCGACATGCCGAAAGACTCCATCAAAACCGGGCTCGACTACCTGTAGGACGCGCATGATTCAATCTTCAAATTTCTCCAATCCGTAGCGAGTCGAATCTTGAAACCGATCGACGCTTTCCTTAAAGATTTTCTGATAGTTATCTCCGCCGGAATCAACAACGACGCCAAACAAACGTTTTGTATCCGGCCGAGAGGTTTCCGATTCGGTCAATCGGCTAAGTTCTTGGGCCACAATGTCCATGAGCTGGATTTGATAGTGGATTCCATCATGAGTGTTTGCTAGTTGACTGGTCAATTCCGAAGGAATTGAGTAGTCAATGATAGGACCAAAATCATGCTCCAATTCTATCAAGGGCTTAAAATACATCTCCTTTTGTGAACGATACGCCCGAACAACCCGCCACGATGAAAGCGGAGGAACATAACCAATAAAACGGGAGTCGGGAAATATACTTTTAAGTTCCTTGAAAAGCAAAATCCGCTTTAATTCTATACGCGGGCCACGAAGACGATATTTTGACGGCTTGTAGGGAGGAGTAGAAGGGTAAGGCTGGACTACAAATCGCTCGTTGTAGGGTCGGGGTAAATATCCTCTCCTTGTGAGAGTCCGGATAGAGTAACCCAGGTTGTCCCAATTAAGATATTCCCAAAAAAGCCCAGACGGAGGTTCCCCAGCAGCAACAAAGTCCGGAAATTTACTACGCGCCAAGGGCTGGGGTTCAAAATTGAATCTCGATAACTCGACGATGAATACCTGAGGCGTAATTTCTCTTTTCTGAAGATAACGCCCCAGTTCAAGATACTCTTCGATTATCCCGGCGCCGAATGCAAAATTGAAGCAATTTCCTTCAGCAATGAGCTCATGATTGAGTGGGATCGATTTTGAACTACCCAGGATGAGCACCTTCGGTTCTCTCTGCTGGCTAATCCAAGTAGACTCAAACAGAAAGAACTTGGATCGACGCTCGTTAAATGCAAAATTCACCTCTCCCACTTTATTTCCTCCGGTGGCCCAAACCGGATCGATAGCGTAGTTTATGAGCATGATAACGCTACTGAACACGACGGAGAAGACCGCGAAAACCAATGTCCATCGTCGAGACTGTATATGCAATTTTACCATTTTCTAAAATTGAAAATATAGAAACTCCGAATTGCGGTGAAGGCATGCTAGAGCAACAACCAACAGACCCGCTCCCCAAACAGCATATCGAATATTCGGCTTAAATTTGTCACGAATTTCATTCGAATTTGGAGCCCAAAGCGTGATTCCCACAAACAACGGCACCATTACGATCATTAACATTGGTTGCTGGAATTCGGTGAAGATTGGAGCAACCTTAAGTCCGATGAGGTCCCAGACAGGATTGAGAAATGAGACGCTGGTCGGTAAAACGACACCATCCCATCCGAACATGCCCCGTAAGACTTTAACCGCTGACGTAAAATCTACCGAACGGAAAAATACCCAACAGATGTTGAGATAGACGAAGTGCACGCCCCACGCCAACGGTGAAAACATACGTCTTCCCTGTTTCGCCCAGATTGTGAATACTACTACACCCAGCCCATTCAAAGCCCCCCAGAAGAGGAAGGTCCATCCGGCTCCATGCCAGATTCCTCCCAGAAGAAATGTGATGAACAAATTACGATACAATCGCATGTCTCCTCCACGTTTTCCACCCAATGGAATATAAACATAGTCTCGTAAAAATCGACTTAGCGTCATATGCCAACGTCGCCAAAAATCCTGGATGTTACACGCTTTGTAGGGCGAATTGAAATTCGCCGGCAATCGAATGTTGAAAAGCAATGCGGAACCTATAGCCATGTCCGTGTATCCGCTAAAATCGAAGTAAAGCTGAAGGGTGTAACTGAGTGCCGTTAACCAAGCGGGAATGAGGCTCAAAGAGGGGGCGTGATCAAATCCATGGGTCGCCCAAAGTGCAAATGTGTCGGCAACTGCAACCTTTTTGAAGAGCCCCAAAGACAACGTAAACAACCCAACGGCGATATTATTCCAATTTATATTCCGCTGTTGCTTATCAGTAAATTGCGGCATCATTTCCCGATGATGCACGATAGGCCCGGCGATCAATTGAGGGAAAAATGAAACAAACAGGACGTATCGCTCAAAATTGTCTCCTATTTCTTCACCTTTGTAAGCATCGACTAAAAAAGCTATCTGCTGGAAAGTAAAAAAACTGATCGCCAAAGGTAGGAAAATTTCTGGAACCGCAAGGTCTGATCCCACCAGTCCCACCCAACTCGTTACTAAAAACCCAAGATATTTGTAATATCCCAGAAGCAGCAAGTTGGACGCCACACCAACAATAAGAAAAGTCTTCCGCCAAGTCTGAGATCTTCCGTTTCTTGGGCGTAATAATCGCCCGATAGCGAAATTGATACAGATAGAACCCAGCAACAACCAAAGGTAAACGGGCTTCCAATATCCATAAAAGAACAGAGAACACCCAACCAGCCATATCAGGCACCAACGGGATTTTTGTGTTGGGTTGCGTTGCGTTGCGAACAAGAAATAGCCAGCCACCACCACCGGCAGAAAAACAAAAAGAAACGTTGTCGAATTAAAGAGCATTGAATCTTATTGCACTGACGGTTTCCCCAAAGCTTTCGAGTAGATATTTACCAACCGATCAAGGTGTTGATCGAGAGACCAAGGCTGGTCCCAATACCACTCATACGCATTCCTACTCAGAAACTGCACTTGTTCATCATTCTCAGATATCTCCTCAAGGACGTTACTAAGTGAATTTGTCGATCCGGTGCGAAAGTGTCGTCCACTCCCACGATCAACTACGACGTCAATCGCTGCACACTCGTCTGATGTGACGACCGGCACCCCCTGAGCCATCGCCTCAACCGGAGTAAGAGGCTGCGATTCATACCAAAGTGATGGAAACACAACTGCCCGTGCTTTGCGAATTTCTTCCTGCACTTCATCGGTGCCAAGCCAACCAGTAAATCTGGCGTTGGGCGCAAGCTTTTCCAACTGAGGCCTCAGCTCGCCGTCTCCAACAAACACTGCCGGAAGGTCTCCTTGCCCAACGACCTCAGCAAATACGTGCGCACCTTTTTCGGCTGAAAATCGACCAACGAACAAGAAGGTATGATTTTCCTCCGCTTTAACCCGGTCACACGCTCGAACCTCAAGCGGGTTATGCAAGACATCGTGCGGAGTGCCTTTCGGTATGTAGGTCTCGATTCTTCGGGCATTAAATTCAGACACGCTGATAAAACGATCAACTGCTCGCGGCGAGCGCAATACGCGATCTTGCAACATCAGCCGTCCATAGCGCCACAATTTATGACCATAGTTACGAGAGTCGCAGTTGCAGGCCAGACAAGAGAGGGAAGCACCCTGCCGATGACAGATCTGCTGAATCGGATACTCCAAGAAACCACCGTTCGGGCAGCCTAGAAAATAGTCATGCAACGTGGCCACCGAGCGAATGCCCACCGAGCGTGGCACGGCCAGAATTGCTGGCGAGAGACCCTTCATCCAGCTGTGGAAATGCACCACCGTCTCGCCGGGATCGAGCAGTTGAGATAGGATGGCGCGGAGACGACTCACACCAGTCGGGTTATAGAGTCCCCGCCAAACTGCCACCACCGGCCTGGCATTTAGCAGGTCTTTTTGCCCCAATACCTCCACTTGAACCCCGGCAGCCTCTAGGCGGGAGTCAACCCGATCAGTCGCAGCAAAGAACAAGACTTGGTGACCACGAGTGGACAGGCCTATCGCCTCGGCAACCGCGACCTGCGCAAGGCCACCGTTGATATAGGCATCGTCACTGACGAATACGATTCGCATCACACGGGGCGGGCGCAGCCAGAATATTGCCAGACATCGGTTCGCAAGTCAGGATTTCCAAACAGACAAATCGCGGTCAATCAACTGCTCGAGTCGCTCGATCTCGGGCCGAAAATACTGCCGCAGCTCCTGCCTCACCGTCGGATCCAATTCCGGCGCCTTTTCAAGATTAAAGCCTTGTAGTCGTCCCTTGACTCGCCGAGCCCAAGTTAAGGGCAGTATTTGTTTTAACCCATTCTTTATCCACAACGGCTTGTTCAACACATGATTGAGCCACTTCGTTCGAGCCAGCCCGGATTCGTTCATCCGGAAAGAGGTGTCGATCTGCACATCGGGATCTGCACCAATAAACGCCAGCACCTGGCGAATGAACTTGGGCGGGTCCGCTTTCATGTCCTCTGTCAATCCTACAAATATTTGTTCACGGGGAAACACGCGCAGAAACCGCTCCAACTGTTGAGCATACATCCCTCCTCCTCGGTAGCGCCAGAGTAACTCCCAATCCTGGGAAGTCCGCTCATCTTCACATCGTAGCGAGGCCGCAAAGTCCGAATCCTTTTCCCTTCCGTCTCGCCGCAAGTGCATGAAGGCCGAGTAGGCGCGGTCGACGGGATTTCGTAGCATGACCACAAGTTTTGCCCTGGGTAATCGCTCATGAATCCGTTCTGCGGTGCCAGGCTGGTAAAGATACAACACTGAGGCCTCCCCCGTGATCTGGCTCGGTTTCGCTCCATCGAAGAGCTTCAGGTAGTCTGCCCAGTTTTGGACGAAATCCCGGTTCGCATACTCGTCTCTTGGTCCCTTGTAGCAAAATGTCGATTCTCCAAACGCAAAATAACTAGACTCCTTTCGCAGGGGGACAAAGACGCCCGGATGTTGCTCTAGGTAGGCACTGAGGGCCGTGCTTCCCGCCTTCTGCGCGCCGATGATCAAAAACTGGGGGCAATCAGTCAACAAGGTCTCTTCCCTCCATCCGACTTTTCTGAAAATTCTTGGGAAAGGGTCGTGAGAAAACTCCGGGCAATTTTCTCCTCATCAAACTCCCGCCAAGCCAATTGACGCACGGCTTCTCCCATCCGAGCATAGGCTTCAGTTGTTAGGGTAAGCATCTCTGTCATGCGCCGGGTCAGTTCGGCCACGTCACCCACGGGGGTGACATATCCTTCCCGGCCCTGTTCAAATCCCGGAGGATCTCCACTGCAGTTCGATATTATGACAGGCTTCGACCTTACCATGGCTTCAATGACCGGCAGAGGGGCAGCTGGACCCTCGAATTTCTTCCTGCACCCCATCGGTGCCAAGCCAACCAGTAAATCTGGCGTTGGGCGCAAGCTTTTCCAACTGAGGCCTCAGCTCGCCGTCTCCAACAAACACTGCCGGAAGGTCTCCTTGCCCAACGACCTCAGCAAATACGTGCGCACCTTTTTCGGCTGAAAATCGACCAACGAACAAGAAGGTATGATTTTCCTCCGCTTTAACCCGGTCACACGCTCGAACCTCAAGCGGGTTATGCAAGACATCGTGCGGAGTGCCTTTCGGTATGTAGGTCTCGATTCTTCGGGCATTAAATTCAGACACGCTGATAAAACGATCAACTGCTCGCGGCGAGCGCAATACGCGATCTTGCAACATCAGCCGTCCATAGCGCCACAATTTATGACCATAGTTACGAGAGTCGCAGTTGCAGGCCAGACAAGAGAGGGAAGCACCCTGCCGATGACAGATCTGCTGAATCGGATACTCCAAGAAACCACCGTTCGGGCAGCCTAGAAAATAGTCATGCAACGTGGCCACCGAGCGAATGCCCACCGAGCGTGGCACGGCCAGAATTGCTGGCGAGAGACCCTTCATCCAGCTGTGGAAATGCACCACCGTCTCGCCGGGATCGAGCAGTTGAGATAGGATGGCGCGGAGACGACTCACACCAGTCGGGTTATAGAGTCCCCGCCAAACTGCCACCACCGGCCTGGCATTTAGCAGGTCTTTTTGCCCCAATGCCTCCACTTGAACCCCGGCAGCCTCTAGGCGGGAGTCAACCCGAGCAGTCGCAGCAAAGAACAAGACTTGGTGACCACGAGTGGACAGGCCTATCGCCTCGGCAACCGCGACCTGCGCGAGGCCACCGCTGATATAGGCATCGTCACTGACGAATACGATTCGCATCACACGGGGCGGGCGCAGCCAGAATATTGCCAGACATCGGTTCGCAAGTCAGGATTTCCAAACAGACAAATCGCGGTCAATCAACTGCTCGAGTCGCTCGATCTCGGGCCGAAAATACTGCCGCAGCTCCTGCCTCACCGTCGGATCCAATTCCGGCGCCTTTTCAAGATTAAAGCCTTGTAGTCGTCCCTTGACTCGCCGAGCCCAAGTTAAGGGCAGTATTTGTTTTAACCCATTCTTTATCCACAACGGCTTGTTCAACACATGATTGAGCCACTTCATTCGAGCCAGCCCGGATTCGTTCATCCGGAAAGAGGTGTCGATCTGCACATCGGGATCTGCACCAATAAACGCCAGCACCTGGCGAATGAACTTGGGCGGGTCCGCTTTCATGTCCTCTGTCAATCCTACAAATATTTGTTCACGGGGAAACACGCGCAGAAACCGCTCCAACTGTTGAGCATACATCCCTCCTCCTCGGTAGCGCCAGAGTAACTCCCAATCCTGGGAAGTCCGCTCATCTTCACATCGTAGCGAGGCCGCAAAGTCCGAATCCTTTTCCCTTCCGTCTCGCCGCAAGTGCATGAAGGCCGAGTAGGCGCGGTCGACGGGATTTCGTAGCATGACCACAAGTTTTGCCCTGGGTAATCGCTCATGAATCCGTTCTGCGGTGCCAGGCTGGTAAAGATACAACACTGAGGCCTCCCCCGTGATCTGGCTCGGTTTCGCTCCATCGAAGAGCCTCAGGTAGTCTGCCCAGTTTTGGACGAAATTCCGGTTCGGATACTCGTCTCCTGGTCCCTTGTAGCAAAATGTCGATTCTCCAAACGCAAAATAACTAGACTCCTTTCGCAGGGGGACAAAGACGCTCGGATGTTGCTCTAGGTAGGCACTGACGGCCGTGCTTCCCGCCTTCGCCGCGCCGATGATCAAAAACTGGGGGCAATCAGTCAACAAGGTCTCTTCCCTCCATCCGACTTTTCTGAAAATTCTTGGGAAAGGGTCGTGAGAAAACTCCGGGCAATTTTCTCCTCATCAAACTCCCGCCAAGCCAATTGACGCACGGCTTCTCCCATCCGAGCATAGGCTTCAGTTGTTAGGGTAAGCATCTCTGTCATGCGCCGGGTCAGTTCGGCCACGTCACCCACGGGGGTGACATATCCTTCCCGGCCCTGTTCAAATCCCGGAGGATCTCCACTGCAGTTCGATATTATGACAGGCTTCGACCTTACCATGGCTTCAATGACCGGCAGAGGGGCAGCTGGACCCTCGAATCGAGAGGCTTGGATGTAGCAATGAGATTCTCCGATGATGTCGGCCGCATCATTGCGCCAGCCCGCAAAGGTTATTCGCTCCCCTGCTTTGGATTGATCCGCCTGCTTTCGCCTTTCTTCAGCATAACTTTCAGCCGTCGCCAACCCCTTCTTGGGCGCACCAACTATTAAAAGACGAGCACGAGAATGATGCTCCACCGTGTTTTCGAACGCCTCAATTATAAATTCAATTCCCTTTTGCCAAGCCAATCGACCAACGAAACAGAAAACAAAATCATCTGCGCTGATACCAAACTCTTTTCTAATGGCGGAACCATTTACACCAAGGGAAGACTCCTGCGCTCTCACATCGATGCCGTTTGCCAGTAAGCGGGTCCGGTCCTCAGTCACACCAAAATCATCAACCAAGTGCCCCTGCAGCGTTTGAGACGTGCAGAAATTCAGGCGAGCAACGTCACGCACAACCCAACCATAATACCTGCGCTTAAGATTTTGAATCCATCCGGTTCCCGAAGCACCGGCCGGATTCTGAATCGAGATCACCAGTGGCACTCCTGATAATTTTGACAAAGGCGCCGACAATCGCATCGCGCGCTGAATAAAGCTGACAATTACGAAAGGACGAATTCGTCGAGTTATTCTCAGCGCTCGAATGATTCCGGCCATACTTACAGTCTTTTCTAAACCCCGTTCTTCGATCAATAGGATCCGCTCATGACCGAGCAAGGGAAGAATTGAAGGCACATCCCCGGATACCTCCGGAGGATGTATTACCACCACACTTAGGCCCTGCGATGCCATCCCGCGGGCCATCCCCACCCCAACTTTCTGGGCACCGTAGGCCTGGGCACTACCAAAGACAAATAGAACAGAACGTGTATTAATTATTTCGGACGACATTAATAGTGTTTTGAACTGGCAGCAAATTCAATACAATCCTTAATTTTCTCATATTCGGTCAAGGCGGATCCTACGACTTGGTCCATATTGTAATATCTATAGGTCGCCAATCTGCCAACAAATGACACGGCACTCTCACGATCAGCCAATTCTTTGTAACGCATGTAGGTCTCTTTAGCATCGGGAGCAGGAATCGGGTAGTAAGGAACCTTGCCGGGACCGTAGTCGTCAGGATATTCCTTCACGATGGTGGTTCCCGCAATCTCTTGGCCAGTGGCATGTTTTATTTCAACGATTCGTGTATATTCGAAGTCGTTGGGGTAGTTGATTTGCATCGCAGGTTGCCAAAAGCCGGGCTTACCCGCGATCGGCAAGCGCTCCTTCAACGATCCCGGACCATGGTGCTCACGCTCAAAGCGAAGTGATCGATAGGGCAGATGCCCAAATTTGAAAGCAAAATATTCGTCAATCGGTCCCGTGTAGACCGTATGTTGAAAGGGTCCCAAGGGAGTAATATCCCGGTATCCGGTATTCAGTCGTATTTCCAGCAGGTCGCCACAGGCGTTCACCATGTTTTCAAATAAACGATGATAACCATCACGCGGAAGTGCTTGGAATTCTTCCCGGAGATAACGATCATCACGATTGGTCCGTATGGGAATTCGCCCACAGACAGATGCATCAAGATCCCGAGGGTGACGTTTCCATTGCTTCAAAGTATAACCTTTGAAAAAACGCTCATACAATTCCCACCCCACTTGTGATAAGATAACCTCCTCGGAATTCTTCGGATCTGAAATGGAAACTTTATGCTCATCCAGCCACTTCACCATTTCCTCGGTTGTCGCTTCACGACCAAGCATTTCTTCGAATGTATTGAGGTTAATGGGAAAACTCCAGAATCGTCCATCACTGAACGACTTAATCTTATAGGCGACCTTATGCCATTCAGTAAACTGGTCCAAATATTCGCGTATACGAATGGAGTTGGTTCGAAAATAATGCGGTCCATACGGATGAATAAGCACTCCATCCGAGTCATATCGGTCATGCGAATTTCCGCCAATATGACCGCGTCGATCTACTAACAAACAATGAATCCCTAATTGAGTTGTTAGTCGCTCCGCGATCGTAAGACCTGCAAACCCTGCCCCAACAATTAATACTGATGGTTTTGTCATATTTTTACGATTCCAGTCCCCGATTTTGCAATTTTTTCCTGCGATTTATCCGAGTAACGCCAACAACACTATGTGCTATGTTATTACGATTTGCCATCCGAAATTCATGTGGTAGTATTTTCTCCACTCGAAATGATATAACAAAGATAAGAAATGATATCATCGTAACAATCTTGGTGAACCCATTGAGGAAAGTAAAAAACATCAACCCTGGGAGAAATACCATAAATATGAATAATACATACGGACTCTTGAGCAATCTCGGATACATGTAGACCATCAGGCCAAAAATCACTACCCCAGCAAGCAGGGATCCGAAATAGCCAAAATCAGCATATAGGTCAGTAAAGATACTTCGAAACGTTTGTCCCCTCATTGGTAGCACTCCGGTGGAAGACAGGTATCCAATGGCATTATGCTCAGGACTTGTCATCACTGTGGCTAAAATTTTGTCAGGCACCATTTCACTAAGTATGATCTTCCCATGACTTAACTGGGGTGGGAACTCGATCATTGCCGTTAAGTTTGCATAAATAGGAGTTGTATACAGTGCAACCTGTCCGTAAACATCAACAATTACAGGCAGGCCAAAACGATGGGCACCTTGTAAAAATGCACGATTCCCAGCATCAAAAACGCTGCCTCTTCGGTAATTGCCCAGACCTGTGAAAACCAGCGTAAACACGGCTAAATAGAAGACGCCCTTGCGAAATTCCCTGAACGTTATTTTGTTAGTGATCATATAGGCCAGCGCCAACCAGCATATTGGCCAAAAAACGACGTTCCGCCGAGCGGAAAGAACTCCAGTTAAACAGCAAACAAGGGCCATTAAATAATATAATTTATTTTCCTTAAAGTGATCAACAATCTTCCTCCTTTGGACCAAACACTCCCAAAATAGGTAAATCCAGATAAAACGACCCAACCCAAAACTCAATGGAGTGAAAAAAGCAATATCATGATCCGCATATTTGCTGTGAAGCACCGTTCCCCAGTTGCTACCTATGAGCATAAGCGGTGGAATCCATTCGTTTTTTCGCAATATCATCAGCGTGATCAGGATGTTAGCTATAAAGCACCCCCACAGAACTGCGGACTTCGGAAGGTTGGGTACTATTCGAAATACATCTCTTGTCGGTTCCATGGGTCGCAAAAATACAGTACAATGGAACAGGCCAATGGAAATAAGAACGATATAAAAGGCAGCTTGGAGGCTTATTCCCTCAAGATATCCCTGATAAACCCAAATCGGGGTGAAAATCTGAAACCACCCAGCAAGCGCAAACAGGCATAGGACAAAGGAAAATGGATTCAGCCAATTCCTAGTCGCTCGAACTGCCACCACCGCAGCCCCTAAGTTAAATATAATTGAGATTGTTAAAAGAAAATCGATCATATGACTCTAAATTCTGGCTGGAGGTATTTCCTATGTAAAATCAGCCAATTGCCTCTTCGGAACAAACTGCAGCCTCCCTCCCGGCGTGCAGTCATATAACCTCACTCCCATCTCCTCCATATAGATTTGGGCAATGACAAAAAATGGCTCCATGTGTAGTCTGGGATTTTGAATGAAGGTATCATTTACGAATTTGACGTCTCGTTTCATCTCTTTAAAATAATCCTTCCTGAACGAGTAGCTGGCGTCCACCCCAGTAATCAAAATTTCGGTATGTCCCAAGATGGCGGCAATTTGCACGGCAGAACATGACACGCTCCTTCCAAAGTTTATACCCTTTTGAAGGTCAAAGGACATGTCCAGTTTTTGGAAGACGGTTGTTGTTAAATATTTGGGAAACGGGATACGGCGTGTAAGCCAGTTGTTTGGCATATGCTTTTTGGTGAGCTGGTTGAGTGGTGTAAAGTCTCTTCCCAATAGCCTCCGATACTTTCTGTAAGGCGGTGTAATATAGCGTTGGTCCCCTATAAATAACCTCCCTTTAAAATCCTTGTAAGCATTGCCTATTTCATTTAACCTTTGCGAGTCGGTGATTATGACATTGTCTGCCTGACGCCCCCAATTCTTAAATTTTCTATAGATCGAATTGCATCCATAACTTTCAAAGCGGGGCAGGTCTGATGGATCTAGATGATCGACCGACGGTCCATTCCCAATGATGAGTGCGGGTTTCATTATCAAGTTGTCCAGTTCATGACATGTCTCAAGTCACACGGCAAACCGGCTTTTTTTGTGGTGTGCAGGGTGCTTTTTAATTTTTTCTTTAAGGGAAGCCTCTCAAGGACAGGAATAAAAGATCTTATCTCATTTCAAGTATTGACTCAACCATCTGTATACAAACCTGATCAAACGTCTCCATATCATTATATAAATTCTGGTAATTTTTGGTGCCCTCTGCCGATGGATATTGATCCCATTCATCGTTTTCGAGGATCTCCTGTAAGTGATTGGGGTTCTCTGATGATACAACAACCCCCAAGCCATATTTTGATACTCTTTCCGCCATTAGCCCGCCATCGGCCACCAATATCGGCTTTCCTAGGATGCATGATTTTCCAACCACCCCACTGGTGAAGGGAAAATCACGATATACGGCATAGACCAAGTCCGATTCGGCGACAACTGCGTTAAGTTCTTCTTCGTCTTCAACGAATTCTGGGTGAATAAACTTGCTTTGAGAATCGTTTGCAAGCAAGAGTCTTATTTCTCGGAGTTCCTCGCCTTTAAAACTGGTGAGGGCTAGTCTTCCGACAAAGACAAAGAAGTAGTCTTTCAGCTTCGGTTTGTCCACCAGTCGCATTAATTCCAGAATCCCCTTCCGACGGTCTTGTAGACCCACCGAGAGAATTATCTTACGGCCGGAAGCCTTTGACCGAATTTTTTGAACCAGACTTGAATCTCGATCTCGTTCAATGTGGGAGTTAACCACGACATCGGGAACCCAAAAGACCCGGCCGAATGAGTTTCTGGCAACTTCTTCTAGCCGATTTTCGTCAAAATGACCTATCGTCTTCAATTGCGGTCGATTTAAAAGATCTCGGTGGTCAAGGAGTAATTTCAGCTTCAATGTGTTTAACTTCCTGCGGAATGGAAAATGACGAAAATAAAGCCCCCCAAACTGCCACCCGCTGCACCACAAGCGAGCAAAAACTCCAGAAAGGTAAAATGCACAGATCATTTGATCCAACTGCATGAAAAATACCCCTGGGGTCATCACCTTCCGGCTACTTCTAAACATGTTGGCTTCCCGCTTAATCCAACGCCAGCGTCGTCCCACCTCCCACACTCTTTGCACCACACCCATGTAACGGGTTGGGGGCCACGGTAAGGGGAGAACCTCCGAACGAATCTTGTTGGGCAGGAGACTCTTGAGCCTGTCGGGCTCTGGAAAAAAGGCGCGGATCTCGATATCGGGAAACTCTGCCTCCACCGTACGAAGGAAATGGCAAAGGTAAAGTGCCGCATGCCCCTCGCCACTAAATTCGACCACCATCAGGGATTTCATTTTCACCGGACTCATTACTTGCTATGCCGAAACTCGGCTAACGATTTTCGTGGAAAGAGCTCAAGCTTGCCTCCAACCGTGCAGTTGAAAATTGAGCGTCCTGCTCGGGCATACATTTCTCTGCAACGATAGTAAAAATATTCACACGCCGGTAAATCCGGAAAATGCCACTTAACATTAGAAAAATAATTGGGATCAAAATGATCCGGATCAGCGCCCACCGCATCGCCTTCCGAATTTGCAGAACCTTTTCTGGAGAAATTGTGGTCACAACCCACCAAACCTACAGATTCAAACCCCATGTGAAAGGCTAATTGTAATGCCGTGCACGTAACGGTATAGCCTTCCACAATGCCCCAAGAAACATCTCCCATTACTCGATCCCATCGAACCGGCTGAAGGTAATGAGTATTTTTTCTAAAATCTATAGACTTTGCGCCACGTGAACTGATGAATATATCAATATCCGTAGAATTAAAAAATTCCGCATTTTGTTCCAAAACAAGTCTATTCATAGAAACAATTGAATCAGGTCGGAAAGATTCTCTGTCGAAGAGGAGATTTATTTTATTTAGTCCAAATACGTAAACATCATCCAATAATTTAAAATCTACCCTATTCAGACTCGGTCCATTACAGAGAATTACCGCTTTCCCCCCCTTATATTTTCCTTTCAGTTTTGAAATCCGTCTACGATTCTTCCAGGCAGTCGGCTTAATATCCCAAGTAATCGACTCAGAAAGTAAGTGTTTGGCTAGTCCATAAGCCGTGGTTCGTTTAGGGTTTTTCATAGTAAAATGTATTCAACTAAAGTAAACCACTAAGACTGACTAACTTTCCCGATTTCCTCGCGCAACACATCTAAAAATCTACTGCCGTACTTTCTATCTGGTTCAATATAATTTCCTTCGGCCCATTCATTCCATGATTTAAGAAAAATCATACTCTCTTGGCCAGAAGATCCGCGGGCTTTCACTTTATCAAAAACCTCTCGAATGTGTTTTCTGAAATTTTCGGGTGTAAAGTCGGTTAAAATAGTAGCTTCTCTTCCAAATCTAGCAGTAGTATCCCACCCAGCAACAATGGATGGATGTTCATATTTCGACAATTTCCCTTCTCCCATAAAATACTTCATCGCTTGAGTATATCGGTATTTTCTCAGCCCACCTGGCAACCTATATCTGTTGAGAATCTTTTTGAGTCTTTTACGCCAAATATTGGATTTCAGTTCTATATCACGATGTCGTCCGAAATTTACTCCATCTAACCCATAGACCTGTCTTTCATTCGTATGAATGGACTGTCCAACTATATAAAGATCTGGGAATCCTCCCGCTTGTGATAATTTTCGCAGCTCCTCCAAATATTTTCTACATTCAGGAATTGCTCGAGGATCAAAAATAAAAAATACCGGTTTACCGTCAATTTTTATATAACGATGATCATTGAAGGCTCTTTCAAGACACGCATAATGCATCTTCAGATCATCTTTTCCAGGATACTCCTGTTTAACCAACAGTTGCTTCTGCGCACCAAAAAACACCCCCTTCCAATCATGGTTTGCCCAACCCAAGCAAAACGGGTAATCAGGTTCATTTGATTCCAACACAGAATTAAAAGGTTTCTCGAGCAATCTTCGATTGTTGCCCAACCAGTAATGCCAATAACAGAATCCATGAATTCCAGCCATTCTCGCTAAATCGGCTTGTTGATTTCTCGTTTCAGACAGTCGAAGATCGTAAAACCCTAGTTGTCCTGGTATCCTTGGTTGATAATGTCCCTTATAAAGGGGACGAGCTGAAGCGGTAGTCACCCATTCCGTAAATCCTTTACCCCACCATTTGTCATTTTCAGGAATTGGATGATATTGAGGCAAATAGTGTGCTATTATGCGCATTAATTAAGACTTTAAAGTTGAACTTATTAAATTATTTTTAAATTATTTTCTTTCGAATAGCATTCGAAATCCAAAATAAATAATATTTACTTATATTACAAACATCACATGCCAAAGTATAATATTGCAGTTACTCAAAGAACAGGGTTGAATTTAGCATGCCGGCGCATTCCCTTTTTTAATAATATTTAAAACAATCCATAAATTGACTTTCGCGGCTTTGAAATTGATCAAACCACAAATCATAATAATCGCCAAATATTTGAAAAGAAGCCAGCGATTTTCTATAGCCTTTAGTGAGTTATATAACGAAATTTTAAACTGATAACGATCACCATAGCGAAAAAGTAACCTCCTTAAGGAAAAATGATTTCTTGTGTAGCTATCAGTTGACGACAATAGTGTTGTTAAAATATTTGTTTGACCAAGAATCAGATCCTGCATGATACCTATTGGAATTTCTTCAGCCCCCATGCTAAGAAAATATTCTGAAATTTCCAGGAAGAAGACATATGTCATTACCGGCCATTTACTTAAAAAATCTTGTTTGCCAAGAAAACCTGCAATGATTGGTGCTGATATAACCCCAACTGGTCTTCCAATTAATATGTCTCCCCACATGCACGTGTGAAAGAATGCTGTAAACATTTTGTCGAAATTGTTTTCGTTTTCGAAATCGTTTTCATGTTTTTGCAGATTGAGAATCCACTGCTCTCTCGAAATAACAATATTTGGCATAAAATTTAAAGCATTCTTCATACTCGTATGAATATAAATATATTCAAATTTATCAAGCCTGTTAATTTTTTGCGAATCGCTTAGCAAAGATCTATATTTAGACTGATCGACAGTTATATTTTTATTTGCAATCTTCGATCGTTCGGATTCCGTAACAATAAAATGACATACAATAAGGCCATCAACATCTTGATTGCGGTTATAATTTTTTCGCAATTCAGAAAAAGAATTTGGCATTAAAATATCGTCATCGCCTACCAGCCAAATGAATTTATTACTAGCCAATTTTGAAACTTTTATTATATTGTTAACTACCCCAATGTTTTGAGTGTTTCTGAAATACTTAATTGGAAGCCTGCGAGCAAACGAATTAACAATCTCTTTTGTATCATCCGAACTGCAATTATCACTTATTATTATTTCAAACGGGAAGAGACTCTCGCAGTTCATTGCCGTTACAACCGAGTTGAGTAGATCTTTAAGTAGATGACTTCTATTGAAAGTCGGTATGCACAGACTAAGACTGAGATTTTTTTTCAAGTTAATCTTTTAGTAGAATGTTTAGTGATTTTTTCACTCTACCACAGAATGAAGGTCTCCATTGTTGTTTTTTAGCTTGACAGCGCTTTAAAAATTCGGTTTTAACTCTTTCAATTGCCTTATTATCACCGAATGCAGTCCTAAGGGTGGCTCGGGTTGACTCTAGTGAATATTGATGCAGTTTTTTATCCTTTTCAATCCACGGAAGATTTTGAATTTTTTGCAGATCTTGCTCTGTCACTGTTTGATCATGTTTAGAGTGATTGAGTCGTTTACCGTAGCTACAGTCTTTAAAATGTTCTGGATATGTTTTTTCCAATATAATCATTGCATCATCAAATAATTCGGTAGCAAAGATATGATATTTTCCGAATAGTTGTTCGACTTTATAATTCGATTCTGATTCAAGCATGTCTCCATGGATAAAGCGTGATTGGGAAACATCCAGAGGAAGTCTTGAGAATGAAGGTTCATTTAATAGCAAATCTAGAAAAGTGCTCAATTTATATTGTTTAGTAGGATGCAAATCATGAGTTACATCATGCCCTCTAGTATAGAAATAATAAGACAAAAACTTTTCAACGGGATCACGAATAAACGAGAAAGCAATCATTTGATGGTTTTTTATAACCGGGATACTACTTAATCGTATACAATGCGAAGTATAACATTTATAACGATATTGGCGGAGCATCCACTCAACTCCTTCATTACGAGTTACTTCATATGAAGCCGAGAAATAGGCGTCTCTCAGATCTTTTCCGAAATTTCTTTTAAGGATATTCCAAAACATCCAACCCGCTGTTCTGGGAACATGAATATTAAAGAATGTTGTTCTCGATGATTCCATTTTTCGCGATACAATAAACCTTCAGGTTCCTTCCATTTCCAAGGGATCGACATTAGGCTCCATCGCTCCGAATTCACGTCCGAAGGCCATTTTGGGATACGCGTTGGCCGATTGTTCCACTATTACTTCCAACAAATACGGTTGCTCCGGGTTGTCCATCATTTTTGCCAAACCATCATTGATTTCCTGCGAAGTCTCGATTCTGGCGGACGAAATTTCATAAGACTCAGCCACCCTCTTGAAATTCGGCGCATCATACCCCCATACCGAAGACTGCAGTCGACCCGCAAAATATGAATCTTGAAATTGGCGCGCCATTCCATGACAACCATTATTTATAACCACCATTTTTAATGGCAGCTTATTTCTAACCACCGTCTGTAATTCCTGGAGGTTACATTGAAAACCTCCATCACCAGCGATCAAAACACTCAACCCGGCCGCTTTCGCGGCACCGATTGCCGCCGGAAGGCCGAATCCCATCGAGCCCATTCCACCCGAAGTCAGAAATCGTTGACCTTCCGATAGACGCAAACTCTGCGCTGCCCACATTTGATGCTGACCCACATCCGCTATAAATGTTTTCGCTGATCTACAGTGGGCAGATAGGGCATGGATAAATACGTTGGGGTTGATTCCTGATACTCCGGCCAATTCTTTCGAATCGGGCCATTCCTGGCGGTGGCTCGCAATCTTTTCATTCCAATCCTGCCTGACTGCCAATCCGGTATCGGTGGCATTTTTCAAAGCAATAAGAAACGGGTTTAAGTCTTCATTCCAGACCTGACATCCGGTCACGCGGTTGTTCATTTCACCTGATTCGCAATCGACGTGGTAAATCTTTCGCTGAGCCTTAAAACCATCCACATCGGCACCGGTTTGGCGGACATCGAGTCGACTTCCCAGCACTAAGAGAAAATCGCTTTCTCCCAGGGCCAGATTCGCCCAACGGTTACCGTAACTTCCAATTAGACCGACTCTAAGCGGGTGATCATGGGGTAACAAATCAACTCCCATCAATGAATGAACGACCGGGAGCCTGAGTTGACGGACACACTGTTCAAATGACGAATGCGCCCGGGCACTGCGAATTCCTCCACCGGCTAAAATGAGGGGCCGTTTCGAATTTCCGATTGCCCCGATGAGTTCGTCTATGAACTCTTGCCGTTCTTTTTCGAAATCTGGACAAACGATGGACTGCTCCACCGGTGGAAATCCATTATCTTTGGAAATATCACAAGCGGCTCTTTGCACATCCATTGGGATATCAATTAAAACCGGACCGGGTCTACCGGATGCCGCAAGTTTGAACGCCTCTTCAAGTATTTCAGGAAATGAAGACGGTTCATGCACGATCCACGCTTTTTTCGTGATGGGACTGATCATGTCGACAATGTTGGTTTCTTGAAATCCTTGCTGCCGAATAGGCCGACTTCCTTTCATTTCGTAACGATTCACTTGGCCCGTGATAAATACCGCCGGCACAGAATCGAAATAACAGCTTCCTATTCCGGTAATAAGGTTGGTCGCCCCGGGCCCACTGGTGGCCAGAGCAACTCCCGGTAGCCCCCGGATTCGAGCCCAGCCTTCGGCAGCAAAGGCGGCCCCTTGTTCGTGATGCATACTTATTATCTCCGTGCCACCCCGTCGGTGTAGCGCATCGAGAAGGACCGTGATCATTCCCCCTACAAGCTCAAACACATGCTTAATGCCCCGCTTGTGAAGGAATTGAGCCAAATAGTCGGCATTATTCAATTATCATGGCCTCCATTTCAATTAGTGTGACTCTAAATTCGTTCTCTAAACACCTACGAAACCACCAGCTGTCCAACAAGAGAGAGTTGATCCCAATCATTTTTTTCTGCTAAATAGGTAGTAAATTAATATTTACTCTGGACAAATTGATGGATTATATCCAATTCGAAGTTGAGCATTGTCTGTGTGAGTCCCGGGTAAGTTCCGAGAAATAGCCCCTGATGCATGATCTCATCAGCGCCTTCCAATTTGCCAACAACTCGCACGGATTCCGGATTTTCTTTTCGAAGATTAACGAAAGCTGGTTGCCGTAACAATGATGCCGGCTCTTCGAGCAGCTTCGACATAGGCTAACATTTGATTTCGTGTTTTCAATTGGGCGAGATCGTGCGATTGGTGCACTTCACGATACCATTCAACCGTTTGGCGGATAGTTTCCTCAAACCGCCACACTGGGCTCCACCCCAATTGATGGTGGGCTTTCTCAATCGAAATCATCGCGAATTTCAATACTCTCAATGTTGGTCTGATCTCGTGTTTGGGAATATTCGAAAAGCTGACCCATAGACTGTTTCGGCCGCTTTTTCTGCTAACACTTGGTTCATGTCCTCTACAACCGTAGAATCCAGTGATGCCTTGGTCATAGTATCAGAGTAATTCATTTTTTATCATAATTGTAATATGCTTGTTTTTTGCAATATGCTTGTTTTCCTCTTTCATAGAAACTGATTGTGCGGTTGAATCCCTCCTCAAGTGAAGTTGTCGGTTGCCATCCAAGTAGCTTGGATTTTTGTATGTTTGGAATTTGCTTTTGGTAAGGGCTTTTTACTTCATTGTCATAAAGCCGATCTTTGAATTCAATCTGTAATTTTCTGGCAGGTCTCAACCCTGAAACCATAATGGCTAAATCTTTAATATTGGAGACAGCATGCGGATTACCTATATTATATGCATTACAGTTCTCACCCTTGAGCATTGCTTGAATAAATCCAACTGTCGCGTCCGACAAATAACAGAATGCACGAATCGCCCTGCCATCGCTTTTTATTGAAATACGATCTCCATGAACTACATTTTTAACAAAATCTGCAAAAACTCTACCATCTCCTAGCTTCATTCCGGGACCATATGTATGAAACGGTCGAACAATCGTAACAAAACAACCAAATTCACGTGCGAAACCACAAGCCAAAGCCTCACTTGCTTTTTTTGATACTGGATAAGATGCCCGTTCCCCCAGACAATCGACCTTGCCATAATCTGATTCCCCCATTTCAGCAACATCAAATTTGCTAAGATCGCCGTATATCTCACTCGAGCTAAAAAAAAGGAACTTCGAACCCGGAGAAATTCGTGCAAATTCCAGAAGATTCTGAGTTCCACGCAGATTACCTAACATGGTCTCCACCGGATTACTTTGATAACATTTTGGGCTCGATAGACTTGCGGCGTGAACAATAAAATCTGCTCTTGGTAATTGAGGGATCTGTTTTATAACATCCCCGTGTTTAAGATCTAATGCCGAGTGGACACTCAGACTCCCATAGGCTGCTTCGGCCGCTTGCACGTTGCGCACCAGCCCCACTACTCTGAGATTAAGTTCAAATCTATCGCTGGCATACAACAAGGCTGTAATAAAATATCTGGCCAAGAATCCCGCCGCTCCCGAAACTAATATTGTTTTTTGTGACAGTTGATCCCAATCAATTTTTTCTGCTAACACTTGGTTCATGTCCTCTACAACCGTAGAATCCAGTGATGCCTTGGTCATAGTATCAGAGTAATTCATTTTTTATCATAATTGTAATATGCTTGTTTTTTGCAATATGCTTGTTTTCCTCTTTCATAGAAACCGATTGTGCGGTTGAATCCCTCCTCAAGTGAAGTTGTCGGTTGCCATCCAAGTAGCTTGGATTTCTGTATGTTTGGAATTTGCTTTCGGTAAGGGCTTTTTACTTCATTGTCATAAAGCCGATCTTTGAATTCAATCTGTAATTTTCTGGCAGGTCTCAACCCTGAAACCATAATGGCTAAATCTTTAATATTGGAGACAGCATGCGGATTACCTATATTATATGCATTACAGTTCTCACCCTTGAGCATTGCTTGAATAAATCCAACTGTCGCGTCCGACAAATAACAGAATGCACGAATCGCCCTGCCATCGCTTTTTATTGAAATACGATCTCCATGAACTACATTTTTAACAAAATCTGCAAAAACTCTACCATCTCCTAGCTTCATTCCGGGACCATATGTATGAAACGGTCGAACAATCGTAACAAAACAACTAAATTCACGTGCGAAACCACAAGCCAAAGCCTCACTTGCTTTTTTTGATACTGGAAAAGATGCCCGTTCCCCCAGACAATCGACCTCGCCATAATCTGATTCCCCCATTTCAGCAACATCAAATTTGCTAAGATCGCCGTATATCTCACTCGAGCTAAAAAAAAGGAACTTCGAACCCGGAGAAATTCGTGCAAATTCCAGAAGATTCTGAGTTCCACGCAGATTACCTAACATGGTCTCCACCGGATTACTTTGATACCATTTTGGGCTCGATAGACTTGCGGCGTGAACAATAAAATCTGCTCTTGGTAATTGAGGGATCTGTTTTATAACATCCCCGTGTTTAAGATCTAATGCCGAGTGGACACTCAGACTCCCATAGGCTGCTTCGGCCGCTTGCACGTTGCGCACCAGCCCCACTACTCTGAGATTAAGTTCAAATCTATCGCTGGCATACAACAAGGCTGTAATAAAATATCTGGCCAAGAATCCCGCCGCTCCCGAAACTAATATTGTTTTTTGTGACAGTTGATCCCAATCAATTTTTTCTGCTAACACTTGGTTCATGTCCTCTACAACCGTAGGATCCAGTGACATTTTGTTCGCAGTATTAGAGCAATTCATTTTTCATCATAATTGTAATATGCTTGTTTTCTTCTTTTATAGAAATTGATTGTGCGGTTGAATCCCTCCTCAAGTGAAGTTGTCGGTTGCCATCCAATTAGCTTGGATTTCTGTATGTTTGGAATTTGCTTTCGGTAAGGGCTTTCTGCTCCTGCGTCATCGGGCCGATCTTTGAATTCAATATGTAATTTTCTGGCAGGTCTCAACCGTGCTGCGGGCAAACGAATTAACAATCTCTTTTGTATCATCCGAACTGCAATTATCACTTATTATTATTTCAAACGGGAAGAGACTCTCGCAGTTCATTGCCGTTACAACCGAGTTGAGTAGATCTTTAAGTAGATGACTTCTATTGAAAGTCGGTATGCACAGACTAAGACTGAGATTTTTTTTCAAGTTAATCTTTTAGTAGAATGTTTAGTGATTTTTTCACTCTACCACAGAATGAAGGTCTCCATTGTTGTTTTTTAGCTTGACAGCGCTTTAAAAATTCGGTTTTAACTCTTTCAATTGCCTTATTATCACCGAATGCAGTCCTAAGGGTGGCTCGGGTTGACTCTAGTGAATATTGATGCAGTTTTTTATCCTTTTCAATCCACGGAAGATTTTGAATTTTTTGCAGATCTTGCTCTGTCACTGTTTGATCATGTTTAGAGTGATTGAGTCGTTTACCGTAGCTACAGTCTTTAAAATGTTCTGGATATGTTTTTTCCAATATAATCATTGCATCATCAAATAATTCGGTAGCAAAGATATGATATTTTCCGAATAGTTGTTCGACTTTATAATTCGATTCTGATTCAAGCATGTCTCCATGGATAAAGCGTGATTGGGAAACATCCAGAGGAAGTCTTGAGAATGAAGGTTCATTTAATAGCAAATCTAGAAAAGTGCTCAATTTATATTGTTTAGTAGGATGCAAATCATGAGTTACATCATGCCCTCTAGTATAGAAATAATAAGACAAAAACTTTTCAACGGGATCACGAATAAACGAGAAAGCAATCATTTGATGGTTTTTTATAACCGGGATACTACTTAATCGTATACAATGCGAAGTATAACATTTATAACGATATTGGCGGAGCATCCACTCAACTCCTTCATTACGAGTTACTTCATATGAAGCCGAGAAATAGGCGTCTCTCAGATCTTTTCCGAAATTTCTTTTAAGGATATTCCAAAACATCCAACCCGCTGTTCTGGGAACATGAATATTAAAGAATGTTGTTCTCGATGATTCCATTTTTCGCGATACAATAAACCTTCAGGTTCCTTCCATTTCCAAGGGATCGACATTAGGCTCCATCGCTCCGAATTCACGTCCGAAGGCCATTTTGGGATACGCGTTGGCCGATTGTTCCACTATTACTTCCAACAAATACGGTTGCTCCGGGTTGTCCATCATTTTTGCCAAACCATCATTGATTTCCTGCGAAGTCTCGATTCTGGCGGACGAAATTTCATAAGACTCAGCCACCCTCTTGAAATTCGGCGCATCATACCCCCATACCGAAGACTGCAGTCGACCCGCAAAATATGAATCTTGAAATTGGCGCGCCATTCCATGACAACCATTATTTATAACCACCATTTTTAATGGCAGCTTATTTCTAACCACCGTCTGTAATTCCTGGAGGTTACATTGAAAACCTCCATCACCAGCGATCAAAACACTCAACCCGGCCGCTTTCGCGGCACCGATTGCCGCCGGAAGGCCGAATCCCATCGAGCCCATTCCACCCGAAGTCAGAAATCGTTGACCTTCCGATAGACGCAAACTCTGCGCTGCCCACATTTGATGCTGACCCACATCCGCTATAAATGTTTTCGCTGATCTACAGTGGGCAGATAGGGCATGGATAAATACGTTGGGGTTGATTCCTGATACTCCGGCCAATTCTTTCGAATCGGGCCATTCCTGGCGGTGGCTCGCAATCTTTTCATTCCAATCCTGCCTGACTGCCAATCCGGTATCGGTGGCATTTTTCAAAGCAATAAGAAACGGGTTTAAGTCTTCATTCCAGACCTGACATCCGGTCACGCGGTTGTTCATTTCACCTGATTCGCAATCGACGTGGTAAATCTTTCGCTGAGCCTTAAAACCATCCACATCGGCACCGGTTTGGCGGACATCGAGTCGACTTCCCAGCACTAAGAGAAAATCGCTTTCTCCCAGGGCCAGATTCGCCCAACGGTTACCGTAACTTCCAATTAGACCGACTCTAAGCGGGTGATCATGGGGTAACAAATCAACTCCCATCAATGAATGAACGACCGGGAGCCTGAGTTGACGGACACACTGTTCAAATGACGAATGCGCCCGGGCACTGCGAATTCCTCCACCGGCTAAAATGAGGGGCCGTTTCGAATTTCCGATTGCCCCGATGAGTTCGTCTATGAACTCTTGCCGTTCTTTTTCGAAATCTGGACAAACGATGGACTGCTCCACCGGTGGAAATCCATTATCTTTGGAAATATCACAAGCGGCTCTTTGCACATCCATTGGGATATCAATTAAAACCGGACCGGGTCTACCGGATGCCGCAAGTTTGAACGCCTCTTCAAGTATTTCAGGAAATGAAGACGGTTCATGCACGATCCACGCTTTTTTCGTGATGGGACTGATCATGTCGACAATGTTGGTTTCTTGAAATCCTTGCTGCCGAATAGGCCGACTTCCTTTCATTTCGTAACGATTCACTTGGCCCGTGATAAATACCGCCGGCACAGAATCGAAATAACAGCTTCCTATTCCGGTAATAAGGTTGGTCGCCCCGGGCCCACTGGTGGCCAGAGCAACTCCCGGTAGCCCCCGGATTCGAGCCCAGCCTTCGGCAGCAAAGGCGGCCCCTTGTTCGTGATGCATACTTATTATCTCCGTGCCACCCCGTCGGTGTAGCGCATCGAGAAGGACCGTGATCATTCCCCCTACAAGCTCAAACACATGCTTAATGCCCCGCTTGTGAAGGAATTGAGCCAAATAGTCGGCATTATTCAATTATCATGGCCTCCATTTCAATTAGTGTGACTCTAAATTCGTTCTCTAAACACCTACGAAACCACCAGCTGTCCAACAAGAGAGAGTTGATCCCAATCATTTTTTTCTGCTAAATAGGTAGTAAATTAATATTTACTCTGGACAAATTGATGGATTATATCCAATTCGAAGTTGAGCATTGTCTGTGTGAGTCCCGGGTAAGTTCCGAGAAATAGCCCCTGATGCATGATCTCATCAGCGCCTTCCAATTTGCCAACAACTCGCACGGATTCCGGATTTTCTTTTCGAAGATTAACGAAAGCTGGTTGCCGTAACAAATTACCACCAAAAAACATACGGTTACCAATTTGTTTTTCACTCAGATGTCTTGCCAATTCCGAGTGGGTAAAATGAGATCCCGCCCTAACACGCAACATGAATCCAAACCACGAACAATCCACTCGACATCCTGACTCATCCCAGTTAAATCTGCGATCCCCCAGCCACTCGGTGGCATGGGTGGGTAACGAGAAATCGAATACATTTCCAAGGTCGTTCAATCCTTGTCGCAAATAATTCCAATTCTGGTTACGAACTTCAACGAAGGAGGGTAGTTTCGCTAATTGCTGTCGCCCAATGGCAGCTTGCGGATCCAAAGGCTTAAGGTTGTAACCAAAGTGACTGTAAATATATTTGTGATCATAGCCTTCGGGCAATTCACCGAGTTGCCAACCGAATCGCTTACCACAGGTGTTGTCTTTGCCTGCAGCACACCAGCAGTCTCGACCCCAATCGCGAAAACTCTCAGCATATGATTTCAAAGGGGCATGCCGCACAATGTTCACGGCCCCCCCTTCGCCCATCGTGAGGTGATGCGGTGGGTAGAAAGACTGGGTCGAAATATCTCCCCATGTTCCGGTGGGGGCAATTAGGCACCGTTCGTGATCTTTGCCAACCCACCGAATAGAGCCATGTTCTCCGTGATCGGCAATTTTAATAAGGTGCTTGAGACCCAATGCACGGGCCATAACTTCTGGCATCTCATAAGTGCAACCCAAAGCATCGCAATTGTCTTCGATCAACCAAAGTTCATGGCGCAAGCAAAATTCAAGAACACATCCGAGATCAAAGGCGTTGCCGAGGGTGTGAGCCAGAATGACCGCCTTCGTCTTACCGGGGTTGAATGCATCTTCCAACTGTCCACCTCTGACATTTCCAGTCGTGGGATTGTTGTCAATAAACACGGGCACCGCCCCAACCTGAAGAATCGGAGTTACAGTGGTCGGAAATCCGGCCGCCACAGTAATCACCTCATCCCCCGGGAGTATTCTACGGTTCTTCGGCAACTTGGGCGTCGTAAACGTTGATAAGGCAACCAAGTTGGCAGAGGATCCCGAATTGACCAAAAGTGTGTGTCGAACTCCCAAAGTCTCGGCCAATTCCTCTTCGAAGGCAGCCCCTTCGGGCCCCAGAGTTAACCAAAAATCCAACATCGCACCCACTGCCGCTTCCACTTCATTTTCATCGAAAACGCGCCCGGCATACGGAATGGGATCACCCTCCTGCCAATTCTCTCTACGATCATCGAAAGCGGGAAGACTTGCGCGGTGACTGAGTCGGGAAAACTGCCGAGTGAGATCAAGAATTTGGGCTCTGATTTCTCCTGCGGAACGTGCCGGAAGTGATGTAAGCATATGCTACTAAATTGCTGCCCATATGATGCCGGCTCTTCGAGCAGCTTCGACATAGGCTAACATTTGATTTCGTGTTTTCAATTGGGCGAGATCGTGCGATTGGTGCACTTCACGATACCATTCAACCGTTTGGCGGATAGTTTCCTCAAACCGCCACACTGGGCTCCACCCCAATTGATGGTGGGCTTTCTCAATCGAAAGGTTGAGGCGCCCTGCTTCATGGGGCGCTTCAGGGTCCGATCGATCCGACCACCCCCCGGGCCATGAGCGCAATATCGCTTCAACCAATGCCTGGACAGACTTATTGGAATCCAAATTGGGTCCGAAATTAAACGAGGAAGACAAGAGTTCAGGAGAATCCGACTGACTTAAGGAAGCCGCAAGCCATAAATATCCAGACAACGGCTCAAGCACGTGTTGCCATGGACGCGTAGCATGACGGTTTCGCACTTCAATTGTGTCATCACCCTGCAAGGCTCTCATACAATCAGGCACGATTCGATCCAAAGCCCAGTCTCCTCCTCCCATTACGTTTCCGGCCCTTGCCGATGCGAGTCGAATGTCGAATTTCCCTCTATCGAAGAACGAATTGCGATAGGCTGAAACTACCAATTCACAGGCGGCTTTGGAAGAACTATACGGATCGTAACCTCCCAGAGGATCCGACTCCCGGTAGCCATGATCCCATTCGTTATTCCGATAGCATTTATCGGTGGTGACTACTACGATGGTGCAGGGTTCCTGTCGTTTTCGTAGCGCCTCCAGAACATTAACGGTGCCCATCACATTGGTGGCATAGGTATCCACCGGTTCCGCGTAGGACGTCCGCACCAACGACTGTGCAGCCAGATGAAAAATAAACTCGGGTTGAAACTCTTCAATCACCATTGAAACCGCCCCAAACGAACGCACATCAGCATCATAATGCGTAATCCGATTACCTAGGCTCAATTGCTCAAAAAGGGACGGATTGGTCGGAGGAGAAAGTGCCAGCCCAGCAACTTTCGCGCCCAACTGAATGAGCCACTCGCAAAGCCACGCGCCCTTGAATCCGGTATGACCCGTGACAAGAACGCGCCGATTACGAAATTGGTCGGAAAATTCAGACATCACTCTACCAGATTTTCCAAGGTGCCTGTTCTGCGTCCCAAAATTTTTCGAGCTTTACCTTGTCGCTCAAAGTATCCATGGGCTGCCAAAAGCCCCTATGCTTGTAAACCGACAATTCTGACTCGGTGGCCAGTCTTTCAATTGGGGCACGCTCCCAAACGGTTTCATCACTTTGCAGGTAATCAAAAACATCCGGTTCCAAAACGAAAAACCCCCCGTTGATCCAATCACCGTCGCCAATCGGCTTTTCCTGGAATTTCGCAATCTTATTGTTGCGTATCGCCAAGGATCCGAAACGACCCGGCGGTTGAACCGCCGTAAGGGTGGCCTTTGTCCCTTGTCTACGGTGAAATTCAATTAATTGACCGATATCCACATCCCCGACGCCATCACCATATGTAAAACAAAACGTCTCGCCTTCAATATATTCCCGGACGCGGCGGAGTCGACCACCCGTCATCGTTGATTCACCCGTATCCACTATGGTGACTTTCCACGGCTCAGACCTACGATGGTGAATTCGTAACTTATCCTCGGCAGTGTCTATAGTGATATCCGACATGTGCAGCAGATAGTTGGCGAAATACTCTTTGATCATGTAACCCTTGTATCCCGCGCAAATCACAAACTCATTTATTCCGTGACTCGAGTAGCCCTTCATAATGTGCCACAAAACCGGTTTCCCCCCTATCTCAACCATCGGTTTTGGTTTAAGGTGGGTTTCCTCACTTAAGCGCGTTCCCAAACCTCCAGCTAATAGTACTGCTTTCATTTCAAATTTTTATAATATCAACAAATCAGGAGCACTCATATTCATTCAGGATAGTCAAACATTTTTAGAACGGCCTTAATTCGAGAACTTTTCATGAGGCGGTAATGATCATCATTATACACTCTTTCGAACTGTCTAATTTTATTTTTTTCGTTCGATAACGTTCTGCCGCTATTCAACACCGATTTTCGGAATGCGTTGGGTTCGAGATCCGAAGATTCGATGTCTAAAAATTTGAAAATACCCTGGAGAACGCTTCCGAATTCATTCGACGAAGAACACAAATCGGTGTAGAGATCCTCAAACCGGATAGCCATGGTGTTGGGATGATTCAACCATTTAGCAAATCCCTCCCAATTTGTGTGTTCCATTGTTTTACATATCCTATACGTCAGCCGATCAGCATCATTATCAAAAAACTCTCGGTAAAATTTCTGTTCATTTCTCGGTCTATTCCAATGGCCCGCATTTTTTGATTTTGTATAAAAATTGGTGTAACTAATAAATATATCTCTAGGATCCCGGTATTGGAAAATATGCTTTACGTGATTATTTCTTTTGAGAAATATATCCAACGCGTCACTATATATAATATGCGCCGCCAAGGCAATTCCTTTCGGCATCATTCCAATAGCGGAACTGGGAGCAATTGTAAAGATAGACGTGTCCTCACCCAAATTCTGTTTTTGCAGTTCATGATCCAATACATGTAACTTTGGGTCTCCCCATTTACCGAGAGTCGAGAAAACCGAATTAAGCAGGTAAGTGCCACTTTTCGGAATCGCGTTACCAATTACCAACGTCGGTGATTTAGTTGCACAATTTCTAACGCCAGAAATCAACTTACGCTTTATTTGATAATATCTGTAATTTTTTATTCTGGTATGAATGAATTTCCTAGGATATATAGATAGCATAGTAGTAGAAATTTTTTTATGGGGGCGCAATTCAGGGGCACAATTTCCACTTTGCCGGATAAAATTGCTGGGCACCACTCGGTATAGTTTGAGAAGACAAAAAACTACCCGCCCTATCAATTCGCGCAAGGCAAACTCGTGATCCTACCTCAAGCACCGCAATTGTAACAAAGTATTTTCCTCCGACTAAATTAATATTTGGAATTTCCACCGAGAAATTTATATTTTCTGCTGTAACTGGAAATATGCTCTCACTAAGCGTCGGATCTAATATATCCAATACTGCTTGCCCCTCTGCATTTTCGATTATAATGCGAACCCGAATTGATTCAAGTGGAATATGAACGTTCAGATTAACATTTAAATGAAATGCATCACCGAGTTCAAGCACAACAGTTGAAGAAATCGGATTTTCACCGTTAATTGTAAATTGCTGTAGTGATACTCCTCCCGATCCACTCAGCCTCATCCCCGCGTGGCCAAAGGAGGCATTGTAATTATTAATAATGTTAGTGATTGATTCCGACTGCGCACTTATTCGCCCTTTTTGTAACAAAATTCCTTTCGTGCAAATTCGAGAAACCATTTGCATTGAATGTGATACGAATATCACCGCTGTTTTAGGTAACAAACTGTGAATTCGATTTAGACATTTTATTCGAAATCCCATGTCTCCGACGGCTAAAACTTCGTCTATAAGTAGAATGTCTGGTTCAAGCGTAGAAGCTACGGCAAATCCCAAACGCACTTGCATTCCGGAAGAATAACTTTGGACGGGTGCATCAATAAAATCTCCGATTTCTGAAAATTCAATAATTTCTTCGAGCTTTTGCTGAATGTACTTCGTAGATGCACCTAACACGGAGCCAGCTATAAATATATTTTCTCTACCAGTTAATATTGGATTAAAACCCGCTCCCAATGCTATAAGGGCCCCCACACTCCCGCGCATTTCAACTCGCCCAACATCCGGTTTAATAAGACCGTTAAGTATTTTGAGCAGAGTAGTCTTCCCCGCACCATTATGCCCAATTAAGCCCAAGCACTCACCTCGCTTTAGTTCAAAGTTTATATCTTGATTGGACCAAAATTCGCCCTCCCTCAAAAGGAACTGACCACCTGATTCAACACGCCGACCTGCAAACCCCATCAAATCCTTAAACCCGTCTTGCAATCCATATATCAAGGAACGCTTCAGATCTCGACAAAATACTTTGCCTAGATTTTCTACTTTAACGAGTACTTCGTTATCAGCCACCTTCAATGAGCGAGAATTTGGCGTGCTTTGCTCTATTGCACTTGGATCCTCAAGCATTATTTTCGGAGATTTTGGAGGAATGACTTTAATTTCATGTGCCCATACGTTCAACAACTCGACCAAGGAGCACGCGAAATATGATTGCAGCAAAAACCAATGTTGAAATCGAGAAACCTGTTACTACCAGAAATCCCGAAGCAAAAGGGGAATCAAGAATTCCGAACAACCAATCGCGTGTAGCGCCGAGAACATGAGTCACTGGATTCCACCCCATAATCATTCCAGCTACCCCCTCTTGCACATTGTTAAATACAACTGGAGTCATAAACATCCAGAACGTAGTTAAAGCAATTATCCCCATCTGGACGTCTCGGTAGAGCGCACCGACCGGCGCCATCAGGAGTCCGAAACATGTTCCAAGTAGAATTAAAGAAAGCATTCCACCTACCGCCCATAGGACTCCCCAGGTAAGGGGAATCTGAAACCATACCATTACCGGAATTAAAATTGTAATACGGATGCCCAAACCAATCGCCGAAAGTTGAATTGGCGATAAGATCAATGCTTCCCTCGGAAAATTGATCTTCGTCAACATTTGACGACAGCTTTGCATGGTCTTCAGGGGATTCATCATCGAATCGACAAAAACTTGCCAAAGCATCATACCCACAAGGGCGTATGCAGCGTATGGGACACCTGAGTTGGAAAATTGAACTGCCCCTGAATTTCGTAATACAACAAACGTAAAAGCCCCTAGCAACGGTGGAACAAAAGCCCAAATATATCCTGCCATAGACTGACGAAACTGGACCTTGAAGTCGCGCTTTGTTAATTGCCAAGCCAATTCCCTGGCCGCGTGGAAACCCTCCAAAATCTCTGTATGGAATTGGCTTGGATTCCTGAACGGAGATCCTGGTTCGTAGACTTTTATTGACGATTTTTCCATCGAGAGCTATCTATTTAACAATGAATCCAAGTTAGTGTAGTGAAACATTTTGTCAGCTTCGATCCTGTCACGGTCAAATTGAGAGGTGATTCAATCTACTCTGCGCTACCATCTTACTAAGCGCGATTATTTCTGCAAGGTGCCATCCCGTTGCATCATCTATGTCGGCCGATTCCAAATGGGGAGTTTCAAACATTTTCGGTTTTTTCCCGATGCGAGCGGTGGTTGAAGCAAAACTGGAGCGACTAAAGATGTAGAGATTCGAGTTTTCCTCATACCACGGCTCAAGATCTTGAGTTTGAACCAGATTATCCGGATCGTGATTAACCGGAGAGCCATTTTCCCGGTAGAATCGAGTTTGGTAACGATTGACCGAGAATAAACTGTCGTGCCCAGTTGCTAAACAGACCTGATATGCAGTGAGTGACTCCCTGATCGTGGACTCTCCCAAAAGGGGATTTGTCGTATGAGTCATCAAGTAAGCCTCGGAAGAGATGGATTTGATGTCGTCCTCCAACACTAGGTTCATACTAACATGATCTCCGCAAATTTCAGGTTTTCGATCTCGGATTGTAATTCGCTCAGATTCTTCGAGGCCATTTGCGGCAAGAATTTCTCTTGCATCGGTATTTATGACGATGCGTTCAATTTCATCCACCGCCAAGAGCGTGTCGAGTATCCAGCGGAACAAAGGTCGGCCTGCAAAATTGCGGAAATTCTTCCCCTTTACCCGAGCACTGTGCGCCTTCATTGGAAGCAGTGCTATCAGTTTGTGATCAGACATATTTCAAGAAATTTGAATAATAGGAATCAAACCGTGTCCAGGGATCGGAATTTTGCGACGCCTTCTTGGGCGGACTTCAACAACATTGTGATATCAAGGCTGTAAGCGAGCAATCGGTAACCCTCACCAACTCTAGCCTTAAGTTGCTCGGGGTCAGGCTCGACTACATGAATTCCACAAACCACAGAGTGATTCCGACAGGAATCTAATATTTTATCTCGTGCGGTTAAATATGTTGGATGATTGAACTGAGCCGCGAGTCCCATGGATGCAGACAAGTCGTAGGGACCAATAAAAACTGCATCAATCCCGGGAACGGTGAGAATTTTGTCAATTTGATTCACCGCATCGATGTGTTCAATTTGCACGACGGTCAATATATCGTCATTTGCGGACGCAAAGTGGCTCTCGACATCGAGTCCATAACGATTGGCACGACAAAAACCCACTCCGCGACTTCCCAATGGAGGATATTTCACCGCCTGAACAAGTTGTTCGGCCTCTTCTTTGTTTGTAATCAAAGGACAAATTACACCCTTGGCACCAGCATCAACGTATCTTTTCACCAACGAATAGTCCACGCCATGAACCCTTACGACAGCTGAGCAATTTGAGTTTCCCGATGCGATCGCTTGGAAAATACGCTGGGTCTCGGGTAGATCCACCGCGGAGTGTTCTACATCAACACAAATATAGTCAAATCCCGCAGCGGCTAGCAGTTCCGCCGCGATGGGGCTTCCTGAATTACACCAAGTTCCGACTACCTGCTTACCATTATCAAGTTTTTCTTTTATTGAATTCATTAGTTTCGGTTCTTTGGCTCGTATTTTTACTACAAATAGATAACATGCCCGCTGGGCAAAAAATCTTCTTCTTCCACAACCCTAACGGCCGCATCCGCAATTCTCTGGCCGAATTGATCCGCAAAGTCCATCTTGTCATTTAACGACGTTGGTGCAGCGCCAACTCCATATACGCGGATCGATTCTCCAAATTCCTCGCCCAAGGAAGCCACCAAACCCGTCAATGCATATTTCGATGCGGTATATTCACACCGTTCGCTCAAGTTTCGCTTTCGGTAAGCCGAAGTAGTGAACATTACGATTCCCTTGGAATCCTGAATCTTGTTGCGAAATTGTTTTAAAAGGACTAGAGGAGCAACTACATTACAGTGCAGCGTCTCGACCAACGAATTCGCCGTAGTTTCCTCGAATCTTCGCTTTTGATCGAGTGTAGCATTTAAAACCAGTAAATCCAAACTTTTACCGCCAATCGCATTTAAGACTACTCGATTGAACATCTCCGGCGGCTCTTTCAGGAGTAATCGGGTGATATCAGTTTGGATGAAAAAATGGCAATCACATACTCCATTTTCTTTATCGGTCGCGACAACATAGTAACCCAGTCGCTTAAATCTTTGACAAAGCTCGCGCCCTGTTTGCCCTAATGCACCGGTTATCAATGCAGTTTTATTCATTCAATCAACTGATTCTCCATGAATTTATATCAGACTAGCGAAGAAATCGATTGACCCAAGGAATCAGCCCGGAGGCTTTTTGACGCCACTTGGATAGTTTTCCCACTCGTTTCTTGAGAATCCGTTCATGCTCCAGAGAATGCTGACTGTCCGCGAGCAATTCTTCCAAATTAGCCATTTCAGCCGATTTTTTTTCTAGCTGGGGTTGAATTCTCTCCTCCAGAAGCCTGAGAACGAGTTTTCGCAATTCTAATTCGGGGCGATATAACTCCCGACGTTCGCCGGGAGATGCCACCGTTTCAATCGCTCCAAACTCTTTAAGCGCCTTCAATCCTCCACTAACAGATCCCTTGCTCAGAGAAATGCGTTGGTGAATTTCAGCAAAACTCAGCGGATTTGCGGAAGCATAGAGCAATCCATAAACCTCGCCGTAGGATTTTGGTAACCCGAGCGTCTGCATTGATTGAACGAAAACCTTGATAACGGCCAATTCAAATGGCGAAAGCTTCGCCCCACCAGATCCCGAAGATAGATCCAGAGAAGATTTTGCGGAAGATTTTGCGGGTGACAGCACCACTGACAGTCATAAATTGCGAATTACGTTTGAAGTTCAATTCAAAATGAACCGAACTTGCAAATCTTAAGTTTCAATCGCTCCAAACTCCTTAAGCGCCTTCAATCCTCCACTAACAGACCCCTTGCTCAGAGAAATGCGTTGATGAATTTCAGCAAAACTCAGCGGATTTGCGGAAGCATAGAGCAATCCATAAACCTCGCCGTAGGATTTTGGTAACCCGAGCGTCTGCATTGATTGAACGAAAACCTTGATAACGGCCAATTCAAATGGCGAAAGCTTCGCCCCACCAGATCCCGAAGATAGATCCAGAGAAGATTTTGCGGAAGATTTTGCGGGTGACAGCACCACTGACAGTCATAAATTGCGAATTACGTTTGGAGTTCAGTTCAAAATGAACTGAACTTGCAAATCTTAAAATAGACTCCTAGTCAACTTACGCATGTTACTGGGTTCTTCCCGAATTCCGTGCATATCTCCTCAACACCAGCACGATTTTTTAGTTCATAACCTATTTCAGTTAAGTTAAAATTGACAACGAATTCGATATCCACTCGCTAGCCACTTTCCATTTTCGCGATTTTCTCGTTCCTAACGACACGCTGTCTTGGTCCACAATCTCGGCTCGGCTTCAGAAACCATGTCCTCCTATTCCGTTAACCACCTCCAACATCTCGAAAGTGAAGCAATTTACATTCTTCGAGAAACCGCCGCCCAATTCCAAAGACCTGTCCTTCTTTTCTCGGGCGGAAAAGATTCTATTGTGGTAGCCCATCTGGCTAAAAAGGCGTTCTGGCCAGGCAAGATGCCGTTCCCTCTGATGCACGTCGACACGGGGCATAACTTTCCGGAAACCATCGTTTATCGTGACAAGTTCGTGGCCGATATTGGCGCACGGCTCGAAGTCGCGAGCGTGCAAGACTCAATCGATCAGGGTCGCGTTCAGGAGGAAAAAGGAGCCAACGCATCCCGAAACGGTCTGCAAACTGTAACCCTGCTCGATGCTATTGAAGAACACGAGTTCGATGCCGCTATCGGTGGTGCACGTCGAGACGAAGAAAAGGCTCGAGCCAAAGAACGGTTCTTTTCTCACCGGGATGAGTTCGGCCAGTGGGACCCTAAAAATCAACGCCCCGAGCTCTGGAATCTATTCAACGGTCGCAAAGGCCCGGGAGAGCATTTCCGGGTGTTTCCACTCTCCAACTGGACTGAGATGGACGTTTGGCAGTATATTAAACAGGAAGAAATTCAACTGCCCAACATCTACTTTACCCACGAACGCGATATCATCGAACGCAACGGCACACTGCTCGCGGTCACCGATTTCATCATTCCCGCAGATGGCGAAATGGTTGAAAAACGCCAAGTTCGTTTCCGCACAGTTGGAGATGCCACCTGCACGGGAGCCGTCGAATCACCGGCAGCCAGTTTGGACGATGTGATCGCGGAAGTCGCCGCCGCTCGACAAACAGAACGTGGCACCCGGGCAGACGACAAACGTAGTGAAACTGCCATGGAAGACCGGAAAAAGGCGGGATATTTCTAGACCGAGCCCTCAGATCCTAACCTCCGGAAAACAATTACCAGTAAATGAGCGATACCAACTACCAAGACATGGAGCTGCTGCGGTTCACTACCGCAGGATCCGTTGATGATGGCAAAAGCACCCTAATAGGGCGGCTGATGTATGACACCAAGACGATCTTTGAAGACCAGCTGGATGCCGTCGAGAAGACGTCCAAGCAACGCGGCGACGGCCGGCTTGATCTAGCGCTTTTGACCGATGGTCTCAAGGCCGAGCGCGAGCAAGGCATCACGATCGATGTGGCCTACCGCTACTTCGCAACTCCCAGGCGGAAATTCATCATCGCTGACACCCCGGGGCATATCCAATACACCCGCAACATGGTGACCGGCGCTTCCACGGCCAATCTTGCCATCATCCTGATCGACGCGCGCAAGGGTGTAATTGAACAGACCTGCCGCCACGCGTTTATCGCGCACCTGTTGGGCATCAAACATGTCACGGTAGCCATAAATAAGATGGATCTAGTGGACTGGTCGCAGGAGAAATTCGATGAAATTGTGGCGTCCTACAAGAGATTCGCCAGTCGGCTAGAAATCCCTGAGATCACCTTTATCCCGATCAGTGCGCTGCACGGTGACAACGTGGTTGAGAAATCTGCCAATATGCCGTGGTTCCAAGGAGCCCCCCTACTCTATCACTTGGAAACCGTTTATATCGGCACTGATGTGAACCACGTTGATCCTCGGTTCCCGGTCCAATACGTTATCCGGCCACACTCGGATGAATGGCACGATTTCCGTGGATTCGCCGGTCGCGTAGCGAGTGGAGTATTTAAACCGGGTGACGACGTCACCGTGCTACCCAGTGGTTTTAATGCCCAAATCAAAGCAATAAACACCCCCGACGGTGAACTCGATGAGGCCTTCAGTCCACACTCCGTAGCCATCACTCTGGATCGTGAAATCGACATCAGTCGCGGCGACATGTTGGTCAAACCCAACAACCAACCTCACGTGGGCCAAGACATCAATCTGATGCTTTGTTGGTTCTCCGAAAAAAAGCCGCTGCAAGTCCGGAGCAAATATCTGCTGAAACACACCTCTAAAGAGTGCCGGGCTGTGGTGCGCGATATCAACTACAAGCTAGACGTAAACACCCTGCACAAAATTGATGGTATATCGGAAATTGGTTTGAACGATATCGCCCGCGTGACTCTGCGGGCATCCGCCCCCCTCTTCTACGACTCTTATCGAAAGAATCGTATAACGGGATCGGTAATTCTGGTCGATGAGTTTTCAAACGAAACGGTCGCCGCCGGAATGGTCCGGTGATTTGGCGACTGCATCAATAGAGATCCGCAAACTTGCAACCCATGCTCTCCTCTCTGCGCAAAATCGCCGAAACCGCCGGCCGCGAGGCTTTACAGTTTTACGGCCAGCCTCTGACGGTTGACGCCAAGGCGGACAACTCCCCGCTTACCCAGGCAGATCTAGCTTCGCATCGATTGATCCTCCGCGAATTGGCGACCGCGTTTCCTGATATTCCAGTGATTTCCGAGGAGGACGAATCTGTGCCCTCGAATTTCGATCCCGAAGGCACGTGGTTCGTGGTCGACCCTCTGGACGGCACAAAGGAATTCATCAAACAAACGGGTTCTTTCACGGTTAACATTGGCTTGGTAACGCGTCGTGCACCTGTCGCGGGTGTTGTCCATGTTCCGGTGTCCAAGGTTACTTACGGAGCGGATAAAAACGGTGCATGGCGAGCCGAAACAGACGCCGTTCCCGTGCCAATTAACATCACATCCGCAGCGGATCGTCTGCGTATTGTGGCAAGCCGCGATCACGCCGGTCCGGAAGTTAAAGCTCTGCTAGAACGCTTTCCAAATTCGGAATGCCTCAGTATCGGAAGTTCACTCAAATTTTGTCTCGTCGCCGAAGGTAAGGCCGATATCTACCTGCGCGATGTGCCCACGATGGAATGGGACACTGCCGCCGCCCAAGCCATCGTTGAAGCTGCCGGAGGTGCGGTGCTCATCCATCCCGACCGAACGCCCTTACGTTATGGGAAGTCCGATTTTCGGAACGGCTCGATTCTTACGGTCGGTGATCCCGCACTTGTCCACAAACTGAAATAAGGTCTCATCCGACGGATGATGGATCACTTTTGGTTGTCTGCATCTTAGGATTCCCGTTCTACTAGGGTTCACATGCCCGATCATCTTTACAGCACCCACGACCGGTTGGTCTCCCGCGAGGAACACGAGAAACAATTGGGACAAAATGGCCAAGTGCTCTGGTTCTATGGATTGAGTGGTTCCGGTAAATCGACAATTGCCCAGGCTTTGCAACGCGAGTTGCACGACGCGGGACGTCACGTAGTCGCGCTCGACGGCGACAATATCCGGGGCGGGTTGAATCGTAATCTGGGATTTTCAGACAACGATCGGACCGAAAATATCCGACGTATAGCCGAAGTCGCCAAACTCTTTGCTGCAACAGGTGCCATCACCCTGGTCAGCTTCATCACGCCGAAACGGGAGCTTCGCCACCAGGCTCGTTCAATTTTAGGTGAGGACCTGATTTCGATCTACACTCGTGCATCATTTGCAACCTGCCAGCAACGCGACCCCAAGGGATTGTATGCCAAGGTTGCCGCTGGCGAGGTGAAGCAATTCACCGGTAAAGACAGCGGATTTGAAGAACCGAAAGAGACCGATACCGATATGATAATCGACACCGAAGCGCACGATCTGGCGGCATGTCTGCAACAGGCGCGCGGCTTCGTTCGGGAGTAGTTTCCGTTGATGAACGCTAGGGAAGCACTGAAGAATGGGTTGTAGCCGAGGGCCCCGGCCCCGGAGCGTTTGCCTCTGAATAGTTTTGCCCCTCAGTGAACCGGAGTCGGCGCCCCCAGCTACAGTAAAGCAGTGGCAGTGTTGGGTAAATCAGCATTTCCCCAGTGCGGATATTGCATGAAACAGGTATCGCTTAGATGGTTAACCATTGATATACAATGGGTATACGACACAAATAACCAATCCAAGCGATGAGCCAAAACAAGACAAAAGGCCGCCGCGCTGTGCGCGGGCCGGGAGGATTTGAAAAGTCATGCCCTGCCCGCCTTGCGCCCATCGACGGGGGCAAGGGGGCTTTGTCGAGGGTTAAGGACAAAATCCTCTCCAGTTCAGCTGACCCGGCACCAAACCGTATCGTTACACCGGCGCCACTGCCTCCAAACCGTCTTCATGCAATATGCGGGCTAGTGCTGCCGCTCCATTTACAACTGGATGTTACGCAGCCAACCGCGGTTTGCCCGATACCACTCGACGGTGCGCTGAAATCCTTCCATCGGCTGGATCTTGGGAATCCAATCTAGAATGCGTGCGGCTTTGCGAACGTCCGCATGTGTCGAAGGCATATCCCCCGCGTGGAAAGGCAGCTCATTTATAACTGCCTGCTTTCCCAACGCTGTTTCAAAGCCCAATATCATCTCTCGTATCGTCATGGGAAGGTTCCCTGCACCCAGGTTCATGACCTCGTAACCGACGGGTCGCAGACTGGCGATCGTGCCCGCGACAATATCATCAACGTAGGTAAAATCGCGGGACTGGGAACCATCACCATAAAGGTCGATTGGCTTGCCTTCATCGATACATTTCAGGAACCGTAACGGGCTCATATCCGGCCGGCTGGCGGGACCGTATACGGTAAAATATCGCAAGACTGAGACATCAATACCATGCAAGTGATGGAAGGCCGCTGCCATCGCTTCCGCTCCCAGTTTTGACGCCGCGTAGGGAGAACGCGGACAATTAACATCGTAGTCCTCCCGGAACGGAGGAGCAGCCCCGGCATACAGAGAAGAGGTAGAAGCCAGAACGTATTTATGCACTCCGGCGCGTTGCGTGGCTTGGAGTAAATTTACCGCTCCAGATACATTGGTTGAGGCATACACTTCCGGATGTTCAACGGAATAGCGGACCCCCGCTTGTGCAGCTAGATTGATGACTGCCTCGAATTGATATTTTGAAAACAACTCCTGTATCGCGTCAGCGTCCACTACATCCCGATGCAAAAAAGTAAACGTTCCATGACGCCGATCCTTGGAATCGGCATAAATTGATTGGAACGGATTATCGCTTACCACAGATCCATCGCCGCCCAACAAAAGGTCTAATCGATGATCTTTCAGCCGGACATCGTAGTAGTCATTCAACGCGTCGATTCCTACCACCGAATGCCCTTGATTCAGCAATGCCCTCGCGGTGTGTGACCCGATAAACCCGGCCACTCCGGTGATAAGATAAGTTAACATGCTTTGAGGGTCAAAGGGACGAGGCTAGGTTTATTGCAATGCCGTCACCATGATTTATGCAAGTTCTGGCGCCAGCACGGAGGCACACCAATCAAGATCACGAATTGCCTTGCTTGGATCGCCACGCAAATGAGTGGAATCAACCGGCCGGAAAAATCGCTCAACCACCCGCAAGATCACTACTCCCTTGTCGCAACGACGGGCAACTTCATTCACTCCGTGCCGTTCCCAATCGAGAGCGATATCCACGGTCGCGAACGCGGCCTGCACGAATTCGCGCACCGAGTACAACTGCCCGGTGGCAATAACGTAATCACTCGGATGATTCGTCTGCAACGACCGCCACATACAATCCACATATTCCGGAGCGTAACCCCAATCGCGACAACCATCCAGATTCCCCAATTCGATCACTTCTTTCGAACCATTGGTGATTCGGGCTACTCCCATCGCAATTTTCTGAGTAACAAAATTTTCTCCCCGCCGAGGCGACTCGTGATTGTAGGCGATACCATTACTAACAAACAATCCGAGTGATTCCCGATAGATTCTTCCCAGATTCATCGCCATCGTTTTGGCGGCACCATAGGGATTGGTGGGGTGCAGAGGAGTGGATTCAGTCTGGGGCTCTTCATTCGGACTCCCAAACACCTCTGAACTCGCAGCGATGTAGAGACGCACATCGCTCTTCATCTCCCGCATGGCCTCGAGCAGATGCAGGGTCGCCATTCCGTTTTCCAAACAGGTAACTTCAGGCAATTCAAAACTCAGCCCTACATGGCTCTGGCCGGCGAGGTGGTAGATTTTCTGAGGTTCAATTTTATGCAGTAACCAATGGAAGGAAGTCAGGTCGTTCAATTCTGCGTAATGCAAAGTCAACCGCCCGCTCTTAAGATTCTCGTCCGTGCGGAGATGGTCGATCCGGCTACGATTGTAGGTACTGGCCCGACGCACAAGTCCATGCACTGCATACCCTTTTCCGAGTAATAGTTCGGCAAGATAAGAACCGTCTTGGCCGGTTATGCCGGTTATGAATGCCTTCTTCATGGGATGCAGGAGCTTTCGGGAACCACCACTCCGCTGTCAGCTAGAAAACTAAATGCCGAAATGGCGCTTAACTTCACGGAGGCTACACGTGTTCAGGACATGTTCCTTACTCAACCACCCCTTACGGGCTGCGTTTACGCCCGCGGCAACGTGTGCCAGCCCCGCAGTTTCGTGGGCATCGGGGTTTATCGCGCACTTCAGTCCGCGCTGCGCAGCTTTACGCCACCACCGCCAATCCATGTCCAATCTCCACGGACTGGCATTTAGTTCGATGATGGTATCATTCGCAATCGCCGCATCGATAACCTTCTCCTGATCCAGTTTGTAGGCTTCGCGACGGAGTAGAATTCTCCCCGTAATATGTCCCAGCATGGTTACATATTCATTTTCAATCGCACGAATAATCCGTTTGGTCATCATGGCCTCATCCTGCGAAAAGGAGTTGTGGACGGACGCGACCACGTAATCGAGTGCGCCCAGTGTGGCGTCGGCAAAATCAAGCCGACCATCCGTTAAAATATCGACCTCCGAGCCTGCGAATACATGGGTCTTGAATTCCTCCGATTCGTTGAGTTGCCGAATTTTCTCGATCTGTTTCAATAGTCGTTCCTCGTCCAATCCGTTGGCTTGGAAACTCGCCTTGGAATGATCTGCGATGCCAAGATAGTCCCACCCCAATTCTTCCGCGGCAGCCGCCATCTCTGCGAGCGTCGCCTTCCCATCACTGGCATCAGTGTGATTGTGAAAAGCTCCCTTCAAATCGCCCAATTCGATCAACATCGGCAGGTCATCTGTTTCCGCCGCTTCAATCTCTCCTCGACCTTCCCGCAGAGCCGGGGGGACAAACGCCATTTCGAGGTGACGGAATAGTTCGTGTTCATCTGCCACCGCCAGGCTCTCCCCACGATCAGCCTTCTCTTTAGCAGTGCCCTCACCCTCCGAAGGCACGAGCCCCCACTCCGACATACTGTAGCCGCGATCCAACGCACGCTGTCGCATCGCCACGTTGTGGTCCTTCGAGCCCGTAAAATGGTGCAGTGCGAAGACAAACTGCTCATCAGGCACGATGCGCAGATCGGCCTGTAAACCGCTCGCGAAGCGCACACTTGATTTGGTTTCCCCCCTTGCCGTCACTTCATTCACCTCGGGCAATTCGCAAAACCACGTCATGACCGGCTCGGGATCAGCGGAACCCACTATGAAGTCCAAATCACCGACGGTTTCCATTCCGCGGCGCGAACTGCCAGCTGACTCGGCTCGAACCACCTCGGGAAGCTCACGCAACCCTTCAACGATAGGTTGTCCGACCTGCTGGGCCAACCACCACAAATGCCGCTTTCCGTAAGCTTCACGATTGCGAATTCCTTCCGAAATCTTGGTCGCGGATTTTTCTCCGAATCCCGCGAGTCCCGCCACGCGTCCGTCCGCACAGGCTTTCGCCAGCTCAGACACAGTGTCGATCTCCAGTTTCTCATGGATCGCCTTGATTTTTTTGGCCCCAAGTCCCGGCACTTCGAGCATCTCCACGAGGCCGGGGGCGATGGAAGCCCGGAGTTTTTCATAAAACTCGAGTTTTCCCGTGGTGTAGAGTTCATCAATTTTCTGAGCCAGCGCGGTTCCTATTCCTTTCACGGAATCCAAATCATCCTCTTCCACCAAACGATCGACTTCTTCCTGCTCCATCGATTCCAGAATTCGTGCTCCACTCCCGTAGGCCCGGATTTTGAAAGGATTCTCTCCCTTCAATTCCAATAGGACTCCAATATCCTCCAGCACTTCGGCAATCGCGTTCTTGGTCATGTCCAACGTTGAACCACGAAATGCGGGAATGACACGAAAGAGTTTTGTTTTTTCCGAATGCGAACATTTTTGATCGGCTTTCTAGCTTTAAGAGACCACCTCAAGCCCATTCAATCCCTCGGATGGCCGCCTTCCGCTACGTGCGCACAATCCATTTTCCCGACACTGACGCAGCTGGCGTGGTGTTCTTCGCCCGTTATCTAAGTATTGCCCACGAGGGCTACGAGGAGGCCCTCGCCGACCACGGGCTGCCCTTGGCTAGTATATTCGCCAACCATGGCGTGATTATTCCCATCGCCAAGAGTGAGGCATCCTATCTTCGACCGCTCGTCACGGGTGAAAAAATCGTCGTGGAGTTGGCACCCGCTCGGCTGAACGACTCGGCGTTCGCGATCGATACTACGATCTGGAAAACGGACCCGCGGGAAAAACGTGCGGCCGCGATCCGCACGGAACATGTGTGCATCGATTCAATCAGCCGGAAAAAGATTCCGCTCCCGGCTGGAGTTGCTTCCTGGGTCGATCAACTGAGTTAATCCCGATCCTGACTCAGTGCTTCGTTAACTTCGACACGTAAACGCCGCATGTCGATTTTGCCGAGTGCGTTCACGGGCCAATTCGAAATGGGGACGGCAAACTTCGGCCACTTGAATTTCGCTAATCGCCCCTCCGAGACGGTCCAAATCTTGGTCAAATCGAGATTGATCCCTTCCTCATGGGCAACCACAACGCACTCACCCCATTGAGCATGGGGTATTCCCAAAACTTTGTAATGCCCGTCGGGCCAGATTTCCGCCAAAACTATTTCGACTTCGACCGGATTTATTTTCTCTCCCCCGGAATTAATGAGACCGTCAGCTCTTCCATGGATGTGAATATTCCCATCCTCGTCGATTGATCCCAAATCTCCCGAAACCCACTCCTCGTCACCGAGCCTTCGTTCCGGCCAATATCCCCGAAATAAAGAGGATCCACTCCATCGAAGCTCTTTGCTGGGTCCGGTCTCGGCTTGAATATGAGGAAGCGGTTTACCGACTCCGGATCTTCCGCCGAGAAATTCATCTGGACTTAGCGCAGCAGCCATCGCCGCGGTCTCGGTCGCTGCGTAGGTCGGACAAAGTCTGATTCCTTCTTCCCGGGCCCATCTCGCGAGAGAAGGACTCAATGCCGCTCCTCCGACCAAAACCGCCGCGAATTGACGCAGCCAGTCCACGGCTCCTTCAACCTGTTTCAATCGCCCCAATTGGGTCGGCACCAAGGAAATCACCATGGGTTGATTCAAAATCCCGGAAAACCCACCCTCGGCAATCCGCCGCCATACAGCATTGATGAAAAGTCCTCCGGTCAGCACACTCCGCAACCACGCCATCAGGCCTCCGATGTGATGACGGGGAAGCGTGCCCAAACTGTGAATACTTGCCATTCCCAGATATTGCGCGGCCCCCGTAGCCGCTGACAACAGCGTCGCCTGATCATGTCGGGCCAGCTTCATTGCTCCCGAGGAGCCTCCCGTGGGAATCATCAGCCAACCGAAGTCCGGGTCCCAATCTTCCGGGAAAGTTCGTATCAACGAACGGAACTGAACTCGTTCTGCTTCGCCCCAATCGGGATTGGCCAGGAAAACCGGACCTGTCCCCGCGACCGCACGGACGAAATGCTCCGTCCATTCCGCCGCATCAGGGGCTTCGACCACAATCGCAACGGGATCGGCCCGGGGGGCTCCGCCCAAGAGAGTCGTGAACTCAGCCCGGGTCATAATTCTCCGACCCTCCGCGCAACTGATTCGACGTCGAGATTTATCACATCCGATTTACGCACGAACGGCGCCATCGATGGGCCTTCCATTCCACTCTGCTGAAACAACGGCCACACTCCCGTGCCCAAAGCACGTCCTCCTGCTCCCAACGCAAACGCGACCGCCAACATCACCCGAGCGCCCACTGCAGTCTCCAAGGCTGAAGAAATGACTACGTCGGCTTCCGAGGAAAGCAGTGTTCCGACCAAATCGCACGGCTGCCCCCACAAGGCGGGCTTGATCACGAAGACCCCTTCCCACCCCAAATTCAACCAACGCTCAAAGTCTTTCCGCCCACATACTGATTCGTCTAACGCCAAAGTAACCGGAAAATCACCAGCCAGACCGAGCAATAGGTCAACGGCTCCGCGTTCGACGGGTTGCTCGATATAGTCTATCATCGGTCGTTCCGCACAGGCCGAAAGCCACCGCTTGGCCGTGCGACGATCCCAAGCTTCATTCGCATCCAATCGCAATCGGGATCCCGCCGGCAATTTGGCCATGACATCATCCAACATCGCCATCTCATCCCGTGCGTCTCCCACCCCGACCTTCCACTTTAACGTGCGAAAACCCATATCCAATCGGCGATCCAATGCCGGGAAAACAGACTCTCCCGAAGGCAACAGTCCCGCCACGGGTAAATAGTCAGGCCCTCCTTCTATAGCCGCCCTCCAATCCCAGAAAGTCGCTCCCACCCCAAACGCAGGTTCTCCCCCCCGTTCCAGAATCGATTCAATATCCGTGGGAGTGAGTTGTGTCCCCCGTTGCCCGAGAACAGATTCAATTCCATCAGCCCCCAGTCCGCCAAAACCCGGAATGGGTGCGACCTCCCCCCAAAGCACCTCGCCATCGTCACTCTCCCGACGAATCCACCAGCCTTTTCGCTCCGCCCACATCCCGTGGGCCGTCCGTAACGGCACCCGAAACGGCAATTGGTAGGGATGGGCAGAGAAACGGCTACGCACGCTCTCAAGGTGCTTTGGAAATCGATCCATGCCAAAACCATTCGAAGGAATTTGTGCACGGAAGTTTTCATGAACGCAGTTACTTCTTGCACGGCTGACTCAGGCCTTTATTGCGTTCTCTGCAACTCATGACTAAGGTTGCCACGCCCACCACCGACACTTTCGACGCCGATTATTATCAGTCGGCCGAGGCGTTTTTTGCCGCCAACCGCCCCGTTGGGCTGACGTTTGATGACGTCTCACTCGCCACGAGGTTTTCAGACATCCTGCCCAAGGATGCGAATACCTCGACCGCGCTGTCAGAGCAAATTACCCTACCCATCCCGGTGCTGTCATCCGATATGGACACCGTTACCGAGTCACGCATGGCCATTTCCATGGCTCTGAACGGCGGCATGGGCCTAATCCACTACAACATGCAGCCGCGTGATCAGGTGAAGGAGGTCGCCCGGGTGAAACGACACATTCACGGCCTTATTCAGGATCCGATCACGGTCACCCCCGACAAGACTATCGGCGACGTTTTGGATCTGATCGACGCGAAGAACTACGACTTCCGCACGTTCCCGGTGGTAAATGGCACCGGGCAACTAATCGGCCTGCTTTCGGGCAGCACGGTCCGGGAACGTTACCGCGCCCACTCCGTAGCGGAGGCCATGACGCCCCGCGAACAAATCCGCACCATTTCAAACGCGGCCCTCAAGCCCGATCCCATCAAGGCAGCGGACACATTTTTCTCCGAGCATGTCGGCATCCACAAAATGATCGTGGTCGACCAGAACGACCGGCTGCACAGCCTAGCGACCGTTTCAGATATCGAGCGCATCACCTCAGAAGCCAATGCCCGCCGCCGCCCGGCGCGGGACTCTCAGTTTAGACTCATCGCAGGCGCTGCCCTTTCTCCGGTGCGCCACCCCGACGGATCTTTGGACCGTGATCGCATTCTCGAACACGTCGGATATCTGGTAGACGAACACATTGATTGCGTCGCGGTCTCCACCGCCCACGGCCACACCGCTGGAGTGGGCGACATGGTCAAACTAGTGCGCGGCGCATTCCCCGACCTTTCCATCATTGCCGGAAACGTAACCAGCGCGGGCGGTGTGGAATATTTGGCCGATTGCGGAGCCAACGCCATCAAAGTGGGCCAAGGCCCCGGATCGATCTGCACGACCCGCATTGTCGCCGGAGTAGGCATTCCCCAGCTCACCGCGCTCCATGTCGCCGCCCGGGGCGCCGCGAACCGGGGAGTTAAGGTGATCGCCGATGGAGGCATTACCAAGAGTGGGGATATCGTCAAGGCCCTCACTCTGGGACACGCGGTGATTTTGGGTGGTCTACTCGCCGGTTGCCGTGAGGCCCCGGGCGAAATCATGGAGATCAACGGCAAGGTCTATAAACAGTATCGTGGCATGGGATCATTCGCCGCGATGAAGGACGGCTCCGCCGCCCGCTACGGCCACAGCAAGTCCGACAAAACCCGCAAAATGACCGCTGAAGGAATTGAGGCATTGAAAGAGGTCAGCGGATCGGTCGACGACGTATTAGCCAACTTGGCCGGTGGACTCCAGAGCGGCATGGGATACCTCGGTGCCAAAGATCTTCCCTCCCTGCGGAAGAACGCCCGCTACATTCGGGTCAGCCCCGCAGGCCAAAAAGAGGCCACACCGCACGACGTGCTCGAAATTAAAGCGGGCGTTCAGAACTGATTCGCATATTCCCGCTTGCCCCGGGCGACCATCATCTCTTTGCCCTTTAAAGCAATGGGGAGACTCCCGGTTGCGCAATTACCTGCTGCCATGTCTCAAATTCCGTTTTCCAGCCAACTCATCGCCGACGTGGGAATTTCCCTCGGTGACGAGGGTAAGGGTCGCCTCGTTCCTGAAGTCTGTCGTGAGCTCGCTTGCACACCACGCAAGGTTTCCACCGTTCTTAAAGTCAACGGGGGTGCCAACTCCGGCCATACTGCTGCGGGCGTGAAGCTCAATCTGCTCCCATCGGGCGTAGTCGAAAAAGACATCAAACACTTGGCGATTGGATGTGGTGTGGTCGCCGATCCCCGCAAGGTCTGGTGGGAAGCGGCCCCGCTCGAGCACAAGGGTTACAATGTGATCAATCGTCTGGCCATCGACGAACGCACCATGGTCTCGGACCTGATTCACCGATTACTGGATGTCGCCTGGGAACACTATCGCGAGCACGTGCTGAAGGAGGAGCCCCGCGGATCCACCGGTCGCGGCATCACCCCGGCCTATCTCGACGAAGTAGGCCAATGGCAGATTTGGTTCTCCGATTTTCTGGCCGGTCCAAATTTTTACGCCCGCAAAGTCGCCCAACGCGCTGACCGAGCCATGCGCACGATCCAGCACGTGTGCCAAGTCGATGCGGAGACTTTCGCCGGATTCTTCGATCTGCTGGGCGCGGCTGAAAAACGGGCCAACACCGAGGCAATCTCGCTCGGTGTGGTCAACGAGAGCGACTTCGACTTCACCGTTTTCCGCGGGAAAGAGCCTTTCTCACTGAACCTCGACGCTTTGGTGGATGTCTATTGGTCAGCTGGAAAACGACTCGCACCTCGGATCGTGGAAGTCCGCGAATTGATCCGAAAGGAATTGGCCGCAGGTCACACTATCCTCGGAGAATTCGGCCAAGCCTACTGGCTCGATAAACGACACGGATTTTCCCCCAACGTTACGGCGTCTCATACCTTCACACCGGAGATTTTTGAGAGTGCCGGCATACCCGTGCAACCCGTGCACACCTTCGGCGTAGCCAAGGCCTACGACACCAAGGTCGGCACCCACACCTTCCTCACTCAGATGGATGACAGCAACGCGTTGACCATCCTGCTGAAGAAACTTGAGTTCGGTTCCACGACCGGACGTCAGCGAATGGTGGGCTGGTTCGATGCGGTGGAAAAAGGCGATGCCCTTCGCTACGGCGGATTTCAGGACATCATGATCAACAAGGCCGATGCCCTAACCCATCAAGGCGATTGGCAGGGAGATTTGAAGATCTGTGTCGCCTACGAAGATGAAAATGGAAATCGCTACCACCACGTCCCCCGCAATGAGGCGGTGCGCAAAACGCTGCGACCGGTTTATACCACTCATCCAGGTTGGACTGAAGACATCTGCGGTGTTCGAAACTTCGAAGATCTTCCCGCAAATGTCCGCGCTTACATCGCTGCGATGATGCGTTCAATTTTGGAAGTCGCCTACGAGGGGTCTAATTGGCCAGCCGAAGACGCCTTGCCGAACCTGCGCTATCTCGGAGTCGGCCCGGAACCGTCCCAGTTGATCAAAGACGTGCCGCCGACGGCGGAGTTGATCAAGTTTTAGGGCTGGCGGCCGCGGAAGTAACAAATAGTAAGTAACCCTGCTTCGCCAAGGCTCCGGTGGGCAGGCAAATATCAAGAGCCGAAAGCACGCCAAAACCGTGCCCAATGGGGGCGGGTCGTAGACGCATTGCGTAGCAATTTAGTCACGACGCGACCTCTTCCCCAGACGCGTCCGTGAAACCAGGTAACTTCAGAGGCCCGCCCTTTACCCGACGACGAATCACGTTTGGAGGGAGCGGATCAGGACTTCCTGCCAAATTATGTCCGACGCTCAATGTCCAATCCGTGCCTACATCGAAACCAATGGCATGCGTTACTTTCCGCGCATGCTTAACAAGATCCGTCTCCTGCAGGCAGGGACTCTACGCGAGGACTTCCGCGAGATGATCGGTCAGGGGCTGGATGGACGCCTTTGCGACTACCTGCGAATCGACTACGCCGATCTTCGTGAGAAAACCCTCGGCACCGAGGACGTTGAAGCAGTCTTTGATTGGACCCAAGAGAATGGACGTGGATTGAATGAAACCGATATCCTGTTTTGGAACCACTATGTCACCAAGCTCGGGTGGCGTGACCAAGTCACGGAGTCGCTGGCAAACCGCAAAGCCAGCAGCCCGCCTCGGCACCTGCAATCGTGGTGGCAATCAGCTCACCGGAGTCGAGGCGCTTTACGCCGACATGGGCCACTTCGGTCGCAAAGCCATTCTGCGAGCGTGGTATGGCGTCGTGCTACCTGGACTCGTGTTAAACTACTTTGGGCAGGGCGCTCACGTCATCGCTCACCCCGCCGACGTGGCGAATCCCTTTCTCACTCTCGCGCCCGAAGGCCCCTTGCGCATCGGGCTGGTGCTGCTGTCGGTCTTCGCCGCCATCATCGCGAGTCAGGCGCTGATTTCCGGCACCTACTCCTTGATCCGCGGCCGTCCAACTCGGCTATTCCCCCCGGCTGAAAGTGCTGCACACCAACCCTGATCAACGCGGTCAAATCTACGTGCCAATGGTGAACTGGGGCCTCGCGATCGGCAGCATCGCCACGGTCCTCTACTTCCAAACGTCCTGCGTCCTCGCCGCGGCCTATGGTATCGCGGTTACCGGGACCATGGCGGTCACGACCTTCACCTTGTTTTTCGTGGCGACCCGCATTTGGAAAATCACCACGCCACTCGCCGCCGCGATGTGTCTGGCATTCTGGTCGATCGATCTGGGATTTTTCGCCGCCAATCTACCCAAGTTTTTTGACGGAGGCTGGGTACCGTTGGCCTTCGGCGCCATATTGTTGGCAACCATGCTGACATGGAAAGCCGGCGGATGGAAATCGCCGACAAGATCTACGGCAACGCCACCCGGGGTCTGGGCGAGATCGCGAAGAGTTCTCACATCGTACGCGTCCCCGGAAGTGCGGTCTTCATGGTGGCGTCCCCCATCGGCACTCCCCTCGCGTTGCTCCATCATCTTAAGGCCAACAAAACGCTGCAAAAAACGGTGATTCTTTTTGTTTACGGTGAGGGAACCCAAATCAGGCCCCAAAATTACCAGTGGGTTGGGCATTGCCAATTGCCCAGGGTTTTCGTCCAACTAAGACGCGCTTCAACCGGCCACTCCTGTGAAAGCTCTCGTTCCCGTCGTTACTTCCTTTCTGGAAACCCGCACCAGCCGTCAAAACCTGCTGGCATTATTCAAGCTGCTCGGAGTCCTCGCGGGCCTCGTAACGCTCTACAGCGTCGTGTTCCACCTCTTGATGGAGCACGAGGGTCAAGACTTCAGCTGGATGACCGGCTTTTATTGGACCCTGACCGTGATGTCCACGTTGGGGTTTGGCGATATCACCTTCTATTCCGACATCGGCCGCCTATTTTCGATCATCGTTTTGATCACCGGGGTGGTCTTCCTGTTGGTGTTGTTGCCGTTCACTTTTATCGAGTTTTTCTATGCGCCGTGGATGAAGGCTCAAGCGGCGGCCCGGGCCCCGCGCGAACTTCCGATCAGCACCCATCGTCACGTCATCATGACGCAGCATGGCCCGGTCACAAAAATCCTCATCCGCATGCTGGAGAAGCATGGGTTCCCTTACTTTTTTCTCGTGCCCACCGTGCCCGAAGCCCTCGAAATGCACGATCGCGATCTTCCGGTGGTCGTGGGCGATTTGAGTGATCCGGAAACCTACGAGAAGGCTCGGATCGATCAGGCGGCGTTGGTCGTCACGACCCGTTCCGACATCATCAACACCAACGTCACGTTTTCGGTGCGGGAGATCAACGAGACCATCCCCATCATTGCCACCGCCCGCTCCAATGCTGCCCGCGATGCACTCGAGTTGGCCGGAGTCACCGACATTCTTTCTTTGGAAGAGATCATGGGCCAAGCGTTGGCTCGCCGCGTAGTCGACTCGGGATCTTGCGCACAGGAAATCGGGCGTGTCGACGAGTTGGTCATCGTGGAGGCGACCGGCTACAATACCGATCTCGTCGGCAAATCTGTCGTCGAGTGCAATATGCGCGCGCGCTCCGGAGTGACCGTGGTTGGCGTCTGGCAACACGGACGTCTGGTGCCACCCGATCCGGCCACGCAGATCGATGAACACACGTTCTTCATCCTCAGTGGCACGCAACAGCAGATCGACACCTACAACGAAATCTTCGGCCAAACCGCCACCGAATCCGGCGCCAAGCCCAACGTGATTATCGTCGGGGGGGGTCGCGTCGGTCGCGCCACCGCCCGGGCTCTCGATGATCGGGAAATCCAGTGGACAATTATCGAGAAGGAGGCCGATCGGATCCAGTTCCCCGAACGCAGTTTTGTCGGCGATGCCTCCGAATTTGACCTGCTGGTCAAAGCAGGTATGCACCATGCCACGACCGTCATCGTCACCACTCACGACGATGATACGAACACCTTTCTGACCATCTTCTACCGCAAGCTGAGACCAAAGGCTCAAATCATCAGCCGCTGCACGCATGAATCGAATGTCAAACGACTGCACCGCGCGGGCGCCGATCTGGTACTTTCGTATGCTTCGATGGGCGCGAATTCGATTTTCAACGAGTTAAAGGGTAAGGAAAATTTACTCCTCGCCGAAGGGGTCAGTGTCTTCTCGACACCCGTGCCCCACGGGCTCGAAGGCCTGACTTTGGCCGAGTCATCAGTCCCCTCCCAAACCGGTTGTTCGATCGTCGCCATCGCCACCGGCACCCAACGCGACATTGATCTCAAGCCCGACACCCTACTGCCGGTGGGAGGAACCCTGACGTTGATCGGCTCGGTGGAATCCGAAGAACGGTTCTTGGTTCACTTCGCCCGGGACTAGATCCCGCTATGATAGGACAATCCCTGCCGCAAAATGAGATCGAGTAGGGATTCGTAATCGGTCCCCTCCGTTTCGACGGCCTCGGCGAAGTCCTCCCCGTAGGCCAGACAAGGATTAGGGTTCGCTTCCAAGAGATAAAACTCTCCCGCCTCCGACATCCGAAAATCGAGACGGGCGTAACCGGTGAGGGAAAGCGCTCGGTAGATGTGTTTGGATAGCTGCACCAAGCGACGGTTCTCGGTCGGAGTGAGATCGGCTGCTTCCGTCGAGAGTCCGACTTCCTTCTGGTGGGCGTAACTCCATTTCAACTTACTGGTGGCAATATTAGGCGCACCCGTCGGGAGATTTTTCATTTTCAATTCCCACGGAGTGAAGGTCTTCACGCGCTCGTTCCCCACCACGCTCATGTAGAGTTCCCGGCCCGCAATATATTGCTCGGCGATGGCCGCCCGTTCGGTCTGCCGATGAATGAGCGTCACCCGTTTGGCCAAGGCCGCATCGGTGCGAACAACTGACGCTCGGGAGATACCCACGGACCCTTCATCCGCCAGGGACTTCACGAGCAACGGGAAAGCCAAGGTTGAGGGTCGACGCATTTTTCGCCCGATCTCGAATACGGCAAATTGCGGCACGGGGATTTCGTGATGAGCGAGAATCTGTTTTGAGAGTGCCTTGTCGTGAGCGAGCGTGAGACCACGAGGATTACACCCCGTGTAACGCACTTTTCGCAGCTCAAGATAGCTCACCAAATGCTGGTCGAAAAGGGGCTGCCCATCGAACTCCTCCATCATGTTGAAAACGATATCCGGTTGCACCCGCTCCAATGCTTCGTCCAACACCGTAAGATCACCGTAAATACCGACGTCATGCACCTCGTGGCCCATCTGCTGCAACGTGTTTTTTACATCATACTCCATCTTCCACGGATGGATCTGGTCCTCGGTCAGACCTTCAACCGAACCCGGAGGAACGAGGTCCTCATGCATCAGGGCCAACACCCGTTTGGGACTCAAGCGCCGGGCACTCATGCAGCAATGACGTGAGCGATCCGGGAAGATCGGCACAGGGGTTTGGAGCTCATCATGACGCGGTCAGTACCTGAATCCCCCCTTTCGGGAGCAACCCTCGTTCGGAGGATTTCGATGAGAGCGTTAGCGTTTAGCTGCTTCCGTGACGTCACCAACGCGTTCCCACTGCTCCTGCTTCTTCTCATCGAACTGATAAGCGACCGCCATCGCCACGAGAGTGGGCTCACCCTCGGCATTCATGTGGGGAGAGAAATCGAGGATAACCGTCGCCGCCAATGCGGAGGCGATGAAGTGCGGGTCATCACCGGTAAGAACCTCGGGATTGACCACATCGCCATATTCATCGACGACAAAATTGATTACGATCTCTTCCCGCTTGCCCGAGCCATTATGCTCCGGTGGGTAGTAGGGTTCGATCCACGCGGTGGGTTCAGGCCACTCGTCTATTTCGTCCGCTTCGACGGGGTCATCCCGGAGTTTTTTGTAGACGTTGCGTCCCGCCCACTTGCTCAACGGATCGTTGGACTGGACGATAAACATGATCGGCATCTTCACGCGCTGGCGCACGGGTCGACCGTCACGACGGGCAGGAGAAAAACGCCACTTATTAAGTACACTTTTCACCGCTTCGCCGAATTGAGGATGAGTGGCATAAGAAACGCCGGGGTTCTCCACCGAGCCTTGGCGGGTCACTTCAAAGATAACCTCCACCTGCCCCTCGACGCCCGCATCATGGAGATCTTCCGGATAAACCGGCTCCACCGGGCGGGTAAGCCGCGGAGGCACAAAACTGTCCGCGGCCCATAATCCAACCACGCCAAAGATGCACCCAAGGAGTGCGCCGCGGCTCAAACGAATGAAAAGAGAATTATTCAATGACGGTATGGGATTTCGAAATTTCGCCCTTCTCATAATGCGACATGGCTTCGGGAAGCAACTCGTTGATTCTAATCTGGCGTTGCGGGAACGAGGGGTGATTGGCCAACCAACCGTTGGCGGTCGGGCCGCCCTTGGTGGCGATATCTTCCTCCATGCGCTCCAGTAGGCGAAGGGATTCGCGAGGGTCGTAACCCGCCTTGGCCATATAAATTAACCCGATGTGATCGGCCTCCAGCTCTTTGCCCCGGTCCCAGGCGGACTGCGTGATCGAAGTCACGCCCAATCCCGCCGCCGATCCCACGCTAGGAATGTAAACGCCCGTCGTCCCCGTTGACATACCGACGCCGATCGAAGTCGCGACACCCAGCGGACTGAGTAGCATGCCTTGTGAATATTTTTCGTGGGTGTGCCGAGCCGCCACGTGAGCGATTTCGTGGGCGATGACCGAGGCCAATTGGTCCTCGTTCTCACAAAAATCAATCAACCCGGAAAATATGCCGACTTTACCGCCCGGCATGGCAAACGCGTTCATCACGCCCGGTGCTTCGAAGACGACAAACTCCCATTCCGCGTGCGGCACATCCCAGAAGACGGTGCGCGAAAGCCGGGAACCAATCTGCTGAACGATGCGAATCTGCGACGGATTGCGCGAGAGGCGCTGCATCTTCTTAGTCTGCTCAAACTCGGCGATCGCTTTGTTCGTGATGTCTTTGTCGTCGACCAGACTGACGGCATTGCGACCCGTAACCGGAACTTCCTGACACCCGACGGAGATGATGAGGACTACTGTGGCTAGGCCGATGAATTGAAAAAAGTGAGAGGGGTGAAAATGCTTCATGGGGAGACCCGATGGAGGTGAAATCAGAGCAGATGCCGAAGACCTGACTTCGGCCCAAGTTGTTCCACCTAAAAACCAGCGCAAGCCGACCGGAGCGTTTGAACCCCGATTCAGAGCCGAAAAGCGGTCTCCAACGTTGAGAAATCAACAAATTTCAGGTCTGTAGGCTTAAATCGAGATTCTAACTGAACAAACGCGCCGTTTCGCAGTCGAACCCACCTGCCCAACCAATTTTCAACCTGCTCGATCCGAACATGTCCGACAAACAGACCCCTAAGCATCAGGTCATAGACTGGAACCCCAACGCCAGCCAAGGCAACCGGCCCACCGGAGACTCTAAACGCACCAAGATTTTCGCTGGCATCGCCGTTGTAGCCGTATTGGCCGCGGTCGCCGCACTCGGCGTCTCCTGGCGAGCCATAAATCAAACCGTGGAAGTCGGACCTCAGCTCACCGTCGAGGAACAGCTGGAAATGGCCTATAAGAACCGCGGTCGCGCCGAACTCGCTTACGAGAACGCCTCGCAAGCACTGGGAGCAGCCCGAAACCTTCCGGTGAACCACGAGGGTCTCTTACAAGAGATCGCGCTGGTCGAAAAAGCCTTCCTCCTCGCTGAAACGAAATTGAAGAACGGCGAATACGCCGCCGCCGGAGTCGCACTGGACGCGGTGATCGCCAGCACGGAAGATTTTACGGAAACCGTCGAGATGCAGCGCAATGCAAACAAGCGCTACGACGATCTCTACGCCCGCATTCGGGCCATGGAGCGCTACAAGGATTTCTCGATCGAAGACTATGATGCCGCATTTAGCGCCATCGGCGAAGGCCGTCATTTGCTGGAGGGCGGATCTTTCCGTGCCGCCTGGCAGGCTTTCGACGAAGCCAACGACACTCTGGAGCAGTTTGAAGCTAACAAAAAGGAGTTCGTAGCCGAAAGCCTTCGCGGCGGCCAACGCGCCCTGAAAAACGGCGACCGCCCCGCCGCTGAGCTGGCTTTCCAAAACGCTTTGAAATATGACAGCGCCAACGAAGCGGGACTCCGCGGTCTCGAACGCGCCGAACACGCGGCGGAAGTGTTGGAACTGCTGACCCGAGCCAAGATCTCGGGAAAGAATCAGGACTTCGATTCCGCCATTGCCGATTTTGACCGCGCCTTCGAACTCGATGAGTTTTCCACCGTGGCCCAGCAGGGAGCCGCCCGGGCCCGCAAAGACCAAAAGGATTTCCTCTTCGAAGGGTTTGTCATTGCCGCAAAGGCCGCCGCCGAGGAAGAAGACTGGACCGTCGCGATTTCCAACTACGAACAAGCGTTGGAAGTCGATCCCAAGAGCGAAGACATCGAGGATGCCCTTGATCAGGCACACGTCGAATATCACGACCAGACCGTCTACGATACCCTCTCCCGAGCCTACGACCTCGAGCGTGAGTATGCGTGGGACGAAGCCCGGGGCGCCTACGAAGAATTACTCGATCTGGAACCCGAATACGAGGAAGCCATCGAAGGTCTGATTCGCGTCGGCCGCACCGTCCGCGCCCTGCTCGAATACGAGAAACTTTTGGAACTCTCGGAGCAACATCTGCTAGGCTCCGATTACCAGACCGCCATCCGCACATTCAACCAAGCGATGCAAACCAAGCCCAGTTACTTGGAAATCAGCCCCGAGGCCAATGAGATGCGCCGCGTGCTTGAGCTCAATAGCAAGCCGGTCGACATCACGTTCGTATCCGACACCAAAACTTGGGTCAGTATCACCAACTTCCGAATGCTCGGCAAAGTGAAGCAGGAGATGGTCTCTTTGCCACCGGGCGACTATGAAGTCATCGGGCGTCGCAAAAACTACCAGGACGTGATGCTCTTACTCAAAGTCCGCCCCCAGATGTCGACCAACGTGGTCTCGGTCATCTGTAAAACCCGAGCCGATACTTAAGCACCACTCCCATGCGCTCCCCCCGATCTTTCCTGTGGCCCCTTGCCGGCACTCTTGCGCTCGGGTTGAGCGCAGCATGGTCTGCCGCTCAGGTGGAACTGCCCCCGTTGCAGACCTCCGGATCGAGTCGGCGCACGCTGGAACGACCGCCCTCCTACGAGCCGGCCCGCACCGCAACGACGGTAAGTTCGCGATCGAGCTCTCGTGGCACTTCCAGAATTCCGGATCCCGGTATTTTTGACGGCTCTGATTTTCCCGAAGAAGAACGTCCCGAACAAACCATGATCGCCCAGTTTGAGATGCCCGGTCAGGAGCCTCAACCTCCGACCAAAAGCGAACAAGGCCCCGGCCAACAACAAGGCGGTGGTGGCCAAGGTCCCGGCGGGGACGGTGGTCCTCAAGGCGGCGGTGGCGGTCCCCAACTTGCCGGTGGCCCTCAGATTCCCGGCCTTCCTCCCATCATGGGCGGCGGTGGCGGAGCAGGAGGCCAATCTGGCATGCCTCCCCCCATTCCCGAAGGCGACCAAGGCGACGCCGGTCAACCTGGCGGTGGTGAAGGCGAACTGGGTCCTGAAGGCGAAGGCGGTCCAGCCGGAGCGGAAGGTGCCGAAGGTGCCCCTGATGCCGCTGGCCAAAAAGGACGCGCCCTCGAAGCCCCTTCTGAAATTCAAATCGGTGACGAAAATGCCAAACTCGCCGAATCCAGTATTCCTCAAGCCAGCGCATCAGCCCAATTGGAAAACGAACAAGGAGAAAGCCGGATGAGCGTGAAAGCCGCCACCGGCAGCCAAACGTCCAATCGGGGCACCGGCACCGAACGCGGTGTCGACATACCCTCCAACCTGTAAGCCCCATGAACCGCGCATCCGCTCTCTCTTTTTTTCTGCTCCTCCTTACCCCTCTCGCCCTTTCGGCTTACACAGTGGTCTTTCCAACCTCCGCCATCGAGGCGGCCTGGGAACTCAATGCCGAGGAGTTTAAGGAAGAATACCCCGGGATCGACTTCACGGATCAGGAGCTCACCGACGAAGGTTGGTATGTCCGCTACAAACACGAAAATCTGACCTACTTTTTCGGCCCCATCGAAGATCAGGGCGAGGCGCAACAGCACGAAGGCCAGATGCATGAGTTGCGCAGCGACGTGGTCGCCAAACGCCCCGCCTTGGGGTCAAGCACGGTCGATGTCGTTTACTACTCCTACGATCCGCACATGGGTCCCGCCGGGCCGGGTGGCTACGGCAACGGAGGTCCCGTCATGGCGGTCGGCGCTGACGGCACCGGCATGAGCGAACAACAAGGCCCCGATGGACAAGGCCAAGGCGGAGAGATGGACCAAGGTCAAGGCATGGGCCCCAGCGATGGCCAGAACCCCATTTTCGCGCAATTGGATCCGCAAGGCGGCCAAGGCCAACAGATGGGTCAAGGCTCTCAGGCTGGCGGCCAAGGCCAACAAGGACAGCAGATGGGACAGTCGGGATCACAGTCCGGTTCGCAAGGCCAGCAAGGGTCTCAAGGTCAACAGGGCCAACCGAGCCAGTCGCAAAGCAGCCAATCCGGTCAGGGTCAGGGCCAGCCACAGTTGGCTCAGCTCAACCCCATGCCCGGACAGCAAAGCCAATCGCAGAGCTCGTCTTCTGGCAGCCCCAGCAGTTCCAGCTCCTCCTCTTCGAGCCCATCATCGTCCTCTTCCAGCAGTTCATCCTCCAGCTCCTCGTCCTCGAGCAGTTCTTCTTCAAGCAGCAGCTCATCGAGTTCCAGCAGTTCGAGCAGCCAACCCAGCCAACCTTCACGTCCCAGCAGCAGCGTGGACATCGTGGAAATCATCCGTCGCATCTTCCTCGGCGGTGGCGGCGGCTGAGCACCGAATATCGCCGGACTCGATTCAAAATCTCCTCATGACAACTGACGAGTTCTGGAAAATCATCGATACAGTCCGAGCTGTGAATCTGGAGCCGGACGATGTCGCAGCTTCGGTTCAGGCCTTCCTCGAGACGCTTCCCCTCTCCGAAGTATTGGAGTTTAACAACGAGCTCCAACTACGGCGGGTGGAAAGTTTCCGTTGGGATTTATGGGCGGTGGCTTACATCGCGAACGGCGGTTGTTCGGATGACGGTTTTGAATACTTTCGGGCATGGTTGATCGCGAAAGGGCGAGCATATTTCGAGGCTGCGCTCGCCGACCCCATCCGGGCCGCGGCCGAGGCGAAATTTGATGAAAATGAGTGTGAGCAGACGCTCTACGCCGCCGTAACGGCATACCATGACCGGACCGGCGACTTACCCTCCTGAGTCTAGCATAGCATTCCCGCTTACTCCGGTCGGAGAGCCTTGGGATGAGGATAAGATGGACTCCCTGTATCCGGGACTGGCAGCGCGGTTCCTGTAAACACAGCGCCGAACAATTTATCGCAGTTCGCGACATGTCCGATAGCGTGGTCTGATCGTCATGAGGCCAACTATTGTCATATCGCTGATTTTGATGCTGCCCTTGTTAGGTTGCCAAGTGCCGCAAATGACGGTGGGCGACACTCCCCTGGACGGACCTTTCGAACTTAGAGTTTTTCCCGAACGGGCGGAAGCTAACCCGGATGAACTGGTCAGTTTCACGCTCGAAATCGAAAACACCGGCAAATCAACTATTTGGATTCCGCTCAGAAACGCCGTGTTCCCTCAGTTGGAGCTTGTCACCCATTTGGGGTCCTACGCCGAATCATCGTGGAGCTCCCATTGTTCCGGGATCGAGTATATCGCTCTGAAACCCGGTCGGACTCATCGCTACTCCATGGGAGTAAAGTCACCGGATTCTCCTGGTGAGCTTCGACTCAGCTGTTCAATCGATCACAGCGTCTACGGTGTGGTAAAACTGGGCAACCCGAAGGCATGATTGAAGCGATAAAATCGCTGACTTGTGGTTACTGTTCAATTCCTACAGCATGGCACCATGAGCATCGCCGAACTTCGAAAACTTCCTCCTGACGAGAAGTTGAAAATACTTGAAGTTCTTTGGAGCGACTTGGCGACCAATGATGATTCCTTCCAGAGCCCTTCCTGGCACGAGGGATCGCTGCGTCAGACCGAAAAAGATTTCGAGGCGGGCCGGATCGAAGTTTTGGACTGGGAAGTCGCCAAAAAAGAACTCCGCGCCGAGTTCGAATGAAAGTCAGAGTTCTTCGATCCGCACAGGATGACCTCGCCAATGGTCGACGATTTTATGATCTGAGGGCTCCAGGAGTCGGGAGCCGCTTCTTCGACAGTCTCTTTTCGGAAATCGATTCCCTTACCTCGTTCACACGAATACACCGTGTGCAATTCGGGTTTCACCGCCATCTCGCCGCAAAGTTTCCTTTCGCGATCTACTATCGAGTGATTGATGGCGAAGCCGTTGTATTCCGGATATTGGATTGTCGCCGAGACCCTAATTGGATTCAAAATGCGCTCGGGATTACAGACTGAACCGGTATCCCCGAACGGAAGGAAGTCATAGGCGATACTGCTGCAATCGACTACTCGATTTTCTCTGCCTGAACCAGGCGTCGGCGATGTGAAAGCGAGAGACAATACGCTCACCAATCACACGCCCGAATTCAGTGCGAGAAACTATACGGTCCAAAAAACTTGGCTTAAACGCGCCGAACCATGAATTTCCACGAAACCTACAGCTCTCGCTCAAATCCGCGGTGGTTACCTCGTCCGCGGCGATAAGCCCTTCGAACATCGTCTCAATTCTGTCGGCTTTGATGGATGCCAGATTCACAAAGCCTGCACGGCGACCGTTTTTATCCAACTGCACTTCGAATAAGTCACGCCGATTGCCAACGCGCCGCCAAGAAGAACTCTCCGCCGCCTGGGCCACGCGGTGTCCAGCGCGTGAATCCGCTCTGGTCCAGCACCGGAACAATAACTTCAAGAAGCTGTTTCGTGAACGTGCTCAAATCGAAACCTGTGCCGACCCCCTCAGGGTTACCTGTTGCTTATAGACAGCGCCACTGCGTAACAAGGTTAAGTATGGAAATGTCATTTCGGCTCGGGAGATGCAGGCGGTTGGGGTCCAACCGTTTGTTCGGCTTCCGAATCTTCGAGAATCTTCCATAGGCCTTCATCCGTATGAGGATCAGCGTTGATCGGGGGAATCGCAGTCCTCGCAATTGAGCGTCTGGCCAAGGCAGAGGAAAGCTGATCTCAATTTTTTAAAAACCGCTCGACAGGGCGGGCCAATCCATCCCGGAAGCCACTTCTATAATGCCGGCGCTCGGCGCCCTACCGGGTAATCGATTAACGTCCGCCATAGGGGTTATCCGCGGCCCAAGCAGGGCTTTGAGAAGAGCGGATGAAACCAGCAGTTAAAAAAGAAATCTTTAGGGAGGAAAGAGCGGGGATGGAGGGGAAGACTTTGCCGGCCGCCGCAAAGGCAATCATAACCCTGAAACTATGAGGTAATGAAAGCTAATGAATCAACTCCGCCTTTTGACTTGGTGGTATCTTTGGACCGTGCGGATAAAACCGTGGCCGTATTCGATCCCGCCCGTGAGGGCTTCCTTGCAGAGCGAGATGTGCCGAGCGCACCTGCCGTGCTCGAATCGCGGTGGCCTTTGCACAACCCGCTCCCAATCGGGTCGTCGTCTTCGCGGCGCGTCACCCCGAGGTGATCTATGCGCTTAATCCTGCGGCAACGGGGTCGTATCGTAACGCGCTCACCGTCTCGCACGCTCGCAATGATCAAAGCGATGCGCGCGACCAAGCGCGCTTCGTGGCGCACGCGTGGGCCCAGTGGTGGGACGCGCGTAGGGCCGTGATCAAAAACCTCGTGCCCTTGGGGGCCATAAACCCGGCCGATGAGCTGGAGGTGAGCATCATCCTCCATCAGCTCGAAGTGCTCAATGCGGGGATCAAAGCGCACGATAGCGCCCTTGCCCAATTCGTGAAAAGCGTAGGTGAAAAAGCCGAACGAATCGCCGCATTGCCCGGCGCAGGTCCGATCTATCCGCCGCGAATCCACGCCGCGATGGAGAAGCATGCGCCCAACTGCGAGAGTCCAGAGGCGGTGGCCGCAGTGCTCGGCATCGCGCCCATCACTGATCAAAGTGGCAAGATGGGCAAGGTGCAGCGCCGACGGCGCGGTGATACCTTCACGCGACAGAGCTATCGTAGCGGGGGCGAAAGCATCGTGGCAGCACTCCATCTGGGCGGAGGCGTTCTATCGCCAGCGCGAGGCCAAGGGCCATGGGTTTAATACCATCATGAGAGCGCTCGCGGATAAGGGGATCCGAATCCGGTGGCGTTGCGGGCAGGATGACGTCGCGTATGACGAAATGAAATACCTCAAATCCCTGCGCGCGAAAGGCAGCCCACTGGGACCCGAAGGCCTCGAATTATGAACTAAAAATTACTCAACTTTTGCCTTGTCGGATGTCCTCAGAGCTAAAGTGCGAAGCCCAGAATGGAGGATCCGCCGAAGCCCAAGGAGCCAAGCAACCGAGTGCAACAAGGGGGCAACAGTTCTGGATCGATAACAATCTGGGGTTTCGATTCTTCATAACCGCGTAGTGACGGTATTTGAACCGACACCAAACCGAATCCGGTCGTTCCACGATCATGATCAATCGACCGCTACGGCAGGAAGCTTCCAGATATCTTCGGCGTATTCCGAGATGGTGCGATCACTTGAGAATTTGCCGACGCGAGCGGTATTGAGAATCGCCATCTTGGCCCATCCCTTAGTGTCGCGGTAGGCCTTGTCGACGGCGAGTTGCGCATCGCTGTAGGACCGGAAGTCGGCAAGCACCTTGTAAGGATCTCCCCCATCGAGCAAACTGTGGTGGAGTTGGTGGAAGGCACCGTGTTCGCCCGGAGTGAAGTAATCGGAACCCAACCAATCGATCACGGCGCGGAGCTCTTCGTCCGCATAGTAATAATCGTAGGGGTTGTAGCCCTGGGCGCTGAGTTCAGCGACCTCTTTAACGGTTTTGCCGAAGATGAAGATATTTTCATCACCCACTTCTTCACCAATCTCAACGTTGGCGCCATCGAGCGTTCCGATGGTGAGTGAGCCGTTCAGCGCCAGCTTCATGTTACCCGTGCCGGAAGCTTCCTTACCGGCAGTGGAAATTTGCTCGGACAGATCGGAAGCCGGGACAATGCGCTCGGCCATGGACACGCGGTAGTTGCGCAGGAATACGACCTTCAACTTACCTTTGATATGGGTATCGTTGTTGATGCGGTCACCAATGACATTGATCGCGCGAATGATGTTCTTGGCCAGTTCGTAGCCTGGTGCAGCCTTGGCCGCAAAGACGAATACGCGCGGTACCACATCGAGTTCCGGGTTCTGCAACAGGCGGCGATAGAGTGCCATGATGTGCAGCAGATTCAAGTGCTGACGTTTGTATTCGTGCAGACGTTTGATCTGCACGTCGAAGAGTGCATCCGGGGAGACGTCGATTTCGCAGAGCTCCGTGATGAGCGCAGCGAGATCAACTTTGTTCTCCCGCTTGATGGCCATAAACTTCTTCTGGAAAGCGGCTTTGTCGGCGGAAGGAACGAGTCCCTGCAATTGATCGAGATCGCGCACCCAGTTGGCGTGCCCGAGCGTATCGGTGATCAGGTCGGAGAGGCGCGGATTACAATCGAGCAACCAGCGACGCGGTGTGATGCCATTGGTTTTGTTGCGGAATTTACCTTCGTAGAGCTCGTCGAATTCCGGGAAGAGATTGGCCTTGAGAAGTTCGGTGTGAAGCGCGGCCACACCATTGACGGCATGCGAACCGACGACCGCGAGGTGAGCCATACGGAGTTGCTTGCCATTACCCTCTTCGACGATCGAACAGATCTGTAGCTTCTCGACATCGTTGGGCCATTTCTCCGCAACCTCTTCGAGATGACGACGATTGATCTCGTAGACGACTTGCAGGTGACGCGGCAGGACGCGCTCGAACAAGCCCACTCCCCACTTTTCCAACGCTTCCGGCAGGAGGGTGTGGTTGGTGTAGGCGAAGGTGTTGGTGACAATGCCCCAGGCCTTGTTCCAATCGATCGATTCTTCGTCGATCAGGATGCGCATGAGCTCCGCGACAGCGATCGCCGGGTGGGTATCGTTGAGCTGGACCGTCACCTTGTCGGCGAAGTTTTCCCAGCTGTTATCCTCATGACGGAAATGACGACGGATCATGTCCTTCAACGAACAAGCGACGAAGAAATACTGCTGCACGAGGCGCAGCTCTTTGCCATTCTCCGTCTTATCGTTCGGATAGAGGACCTTCGAGATGGTTTCGCGCGAAGCCTTGTCACGGACCGCCTCGATGTAGCCGCCCTCATTGAAGGCGTTGAGATCAAGAGGTTCGGTGGCATGCGACGACCAAAGGCGCAGGATATTCACGGTCTTGGTGCCATAACCGGGGACGGGGATGTCGTAAGGCAGACCGAAGAGCTCCTGCGTGTTCACCCACACCGGACGGTAGTTGCCGCAGTCATCGAAGATGTTCTCCACGTTACCGTAAATCTGCACGGTTTGGGAGTATTCCGGATGATTGATTTCCCAAGGCGTGCCATCGAGCATCCAGCTGTCGGGGTACTCCAATTGATTACCGTTTTCGTCAAACGCCTGCCGGAAGAGACCGAACTCGTAATTGATACCGTAGCCAATGGCGGGTAGATCGAGCGTAGCCATCGAATCGAGGAAACAGGCGGCGAGGCGACCCAAACCACCGTTGCCCAAGCCCATGTCATCTTCGGCCCGATGCAGCGGCTCCCAATCTACACCCAGCTCTTCAAGAGCCTGGCGGGCGTTATCATACTCCCCGGCATTTTGCAGGGTGCTGATGAGCAAACGGCCCATCAAATACTCCAGTGAAAGGTAGTAAGCGCGACGGACGTTTTTCTTGTTATGGGTCGATTGGGTCTCGATCAAACGATCGAGCACCCGGTCGCGCACCGCCATGGACGTGGCCCAATACCAGTAGTGCGGAGTCGCGCCTCCGGAGTCACGGGCCAGCGTATAGGTGAGGTGCTGCAGTATGGACTGCTTGAAGGACTCGACAGGATCATCGGACTTTCGGCGCTGGGGCGTGGCGGCAGACTTGGTGGTGGTGGTCTTGGCTTTCTTAGTTGGCATGTTGATCCGAAAAATGGGCTCGTATCTCGAGCGAAGCGAAAACAGTGCCAACTGAGTCGCCGGCAGTCACGATCAAACTACTTCACGATTCAGTGAAAGTATTTCGAAATCTCCCGGGATTCTTATCTCACTGGAGCTTATCTATTTTTGAAATTTTCGGGCGATTTCGCCGTGACCCATTTCAAAATACGTGGGTCGGCCTGAGGGACTGCTGTGGGGAGTTCTACAGGCAAAAAGCTGTTCCAGCAGCACCCGCCACTGGGTTTCACCCGATCCTTCCGCCAATCGGACCCCTTTAGCACTCGCCAATCGAGCCAAAGCCTCCCGCGCCAACTCGACGTTATCGGAACGAAACCGACCGTCGCGCAAAGCACCGAGCAGGTCCCGCATGAACGGCTCGACGTCGGCGGGCTCCATCCAAGTCGGAACGGCTTCGATCCGGAAAAAATTCCGCCCGAATTCCGCCAAACCAAACCCGTGTTTGATCAGAAAATCTAGGCGATCGATCAATAGCGCCGATGCCACCGGATCCAGTTCCAACGGCACGGGCAAAAGCAGTTGTTGGCTGGAGACTTCGCCTTGACGGAATTCCTCCTGCAGTCGTTCGAACCAAACCCGCTCATGCGCCGCCCGACGGTGCACCCAAACCACTCCCGCGGACGTCTCAAACAATCCATAATGCGAATGCGCGACGCCAATGAACCGCCAACTGCGTGGGCCACGGGACGCGGGTTCAGCGGTGGGCCTGACCGTTTCGATGGCGGGTCCGGTGGTGGGTGTCTGATGCAGCGGACCGAGTCGGGGAATGCTCGCCGGAATCGCGGAGGGCTCCGGCGGGAGCGACGACACCATGCTTGACGTATCGGGAGAGGCGGTGATCGAGGCCGACGGAAGAGGTTCCAGCGGCTCGATTGTTTGCTTCCCCGGAGTCTCCGACCCCGCGCTTAATTCCCGCAGTCGCTCCAGCACTGCCCGTATCACAAATCCCCTTACCGCAGGCTCGCTCCGAAACCGCACTTCCCGCTTGGTAGGGTGCACATTGACGTCCACTTCATGCGGCGGCAGGTCGAAGAAAACAAACGCGGGCGGATACCGCCCCTTCGGCAAAGACTCGTGGTAACTCTCGATCAACGCGTAGTTGAGCGTGCGATTGTCGACCGGTCGACCATTCACAAACACGATCATCTCGTGACGCGTCGAACGGCCCACTCCCGGACGACCAATCAAACCTTTCAGACTGAAACTCCCCTCCTCCACCTCGATCGGCACCAACTGCTCCGCCAACTGACGACCGAAAATTTCCGCCACTCGATCCGGCAACGCCGGGCACTCGGGCGACTGGAAAATAATCCGCCCATCCTCGATCAATGTGAAAGCCACCCGGGGACTTGCTAACGCATAGAGTCTGACGCCCGCGACGATATGAGCCGCCTCTGTTCGGTCACGTTTAAGGAACTTCCGGCGAGCGGGCACCGAGTTGAAAAGATGCTCCACCGTCATCCGAGTGCCGACGGGGCGTCCGCATTCGCGCACGTGCACGATCTTGCCTCCGTTCACCAAAATCTCGGTGCCGAGTTCATCGCCTTCGGCCCGCGTCTGTAGAGTGAATTTAGATACACTAGCGATGGAAGGAACCGCTTCGCCGCGAAACCCAAAACTGCCCAATTGATCGAGATCGACCGCCTCGTTGATCTTGCTGGTGGCATGTCGCTCCAGCGAAAGCATGGCGTTGTCGCGATTCATGCCATGGCCGTTGTCCTCGATGCGCATCAGGGATCTGCCGCCGTGACGAAATTCCACCTCGATCCGGGTCGCGCCGGCATCGAGGGCATTTTCCACCAGCTCCTTCACCACCGCAGCGGGACGCTCAATCACTTCCCCAGCGGCGATTTGATTGGCAACACGATCGGGTAGAATTCGAATCTCAGGCATGCGACAGGAACTGCGCCAGCCTCAGCCAGCGTTCAGACCACACGCAACGCTTAAGCCGTTTAGCCGCCCAACGACACCGGCGGTCCATCGGGCAGTTCTAAATGTCGGCGCTCAATCGTCTGCACCCGTTTGCTGAAAATCTGATACCATCGGGGCTCCGAACGACTTTCGACCCAGTAAATCCGATCTTTCCACTTGGCTGGAAGCTCCAGTTCCACCACCGGAACGTCCACATGCTCGCTGACCATCGGCTTGGAGATGTAACTGGGGAAAAGATAGAGTCCGTCACCGATGACTTCCGGCTCCACCAAGGCAAGGAAAACGGGTTCGTTTGGGGCGGATACGCGCAGTCGCACGGTTTCCTCATCCGCCTGTATGACCGCAATCTCGGCGCTGTGCAGGGGCGAGGCGACATCCACAAACTGAGATCGAGGCGAGCTGATGCAGCCCACGAGCAACAAGCTCATGAGAATCCCGCCACATAAAGGGATTTGCACCGTCACGATTCTACCTTGGTCACTTCTTAGGCGAAGATGTTTCATCAGATTTGGTGGGAGGAGATAGATCCCTCAAATCGATGAGACTGGCCAGATAAGTGGCAGCCCGGAAGGGGCGGAAGATTGCGTTACCAATCACCAGCGAATCCACCGAGGCACCCCTGTCCTCGGAAAGCTTGGCGAGCAGAGAGGAAAGCACCACCACTCCGGCGATCACCAACAGGAAAAAAATCTGGAATATACTCACATTGATGGCCGCCCCTGTCTCCGTCTCCGACTTCAGGACAATTCCCCACAAAATCGGTGAAATCCCCCCCGAGCAGGCCGTGACCGCACCTAAAACCGCCACCATCAAAGCGCAACTTTCCTCCTCGACCACTTGGGCCAAATAGTTGAGATTCGAGATCGTCCAACAGGCCGCCGCGAGCCCGAGGACAAAGTAGGCCACGTAGATCACCGCCAGCCCTCCCAGAATGCCTTCCAGATAACTCCACCAAAACACCCCTACGCCAACGTAAAGCACCATGGTCAGCAGGAAAAACGGGCGAGCTCCACTTTGGTCAATGCGCCTCCGAATGAACGCGGCCGCCACGATCACTCCGGAAAAACGCAATACTTCGAATCCCATGATCTGTCCGGCCGACAGCTGCGGACCAACTTTCAAATAGTAAGCTAGGAACGGCGGGATCGGAGTCGATAATACAGCGTAAATGACGGCCAACCACAGGTAGCGTCGAAAAGGCGACGGCGTGAACATATGCTGCGGCGTATCCTTGATCAATTGGAGGAGTTTCACCGGCGGTGGATTGGGGGCATCCGGCAATCTCTTCAGCGCCATGAAACTCATGCAGGAGCTAAACAGCGCGATCCCATATTGCGCGAGCAGGGCCGTGTAGATCGGGAGGCAAGCGAACAATCCCGCACAGGTAAGCAGCGTTCCGACCCCGGCGACACCGCTGGCAAATTGGTCGCTGCCGAAGTAGCGACCCCGAGCTTTGGGCGGCAGGATCGAATACAGGAATGGCATGATTGCCGCTGCCCCCACAGTTCGAAACACACAAAACCCAAACACACTGCCCACCAAGGCGGAAGCCATCCACGGTTGCACTCCCCAGAGCGGCACGACGATCGCCAACCACACCGGGACCAGCAGAAAAATCGAACGAATCCCCCACCCGCCCAACATCACCTTTTTGAACCCGTAACGCGGCAACAGGGCCGTCGCCAAAATCTGAATCGGCGTCAGGAGAAAAACGAACGAGTAGGCCAAGCCGACCTGAAAAGGTGTCGCACCCAACTGCTCACAAAAGAGCACCATCGGCGTGCCGATACCGATTTGCCAGGCCGGCGCGTTGAAGAAACCGAAAACAAGTCCGGGGCGAAACGGAGCCAACTCGGGATCCGTTTTCTCAGTCGGAATGAGTCGGCCGAACATGGTTAGATCACTGGAGACACATTCACGTTAGCCGTTTTCGCCAGCGATTGAGTTGTTTTTTCACCTGCTTTGGCCCCGGCATGCCCGTGCCCGTGCGACGGGCTCCGGCCCGCTTCAGGTCGAATACCTTGATCCAGTTGTCCTTGATCGCCCGGTGGAGTTTTTTCACGTCTGCCGTGGCCAACTTATCCAATGGCACCCCGGAATCCTCGGAGAGTTTTACCACCGCACCCACGACATGATGCGCCTCGCGAAAGGGAACGCCCGCTTCGACCAGGTAATCCGCCAGGTCCGTGGCGAGGAGCGCGGGGTCCGCCACCGCTTTCGCGCAAGCGGCCTCGTCGAAGGTCGCTCCGGTCAACGTGCCGGCAGTGACTTCGAGGGCCATGATCGTTTGATCAAAACTGTCGAAAATCGGCGGTTTATCGTCCTGCAGATCACGATTGTAGGTGAGCGGAAGACCTTTAGTGAGGGTGAGTAGCGTGGTCAGGTTGCCTTGGAGGCGGGCTGATTTTCCGCGCAGAATTTCGCACGCATCGGGGTTCTTTTTCTGCGGCATGAGCGAAGAGCCCGTGCAAAACGCATCGGGCATACTCAGGAAATGAAACTCGCTGCTCGACCACAGGATCAGATCCTCCGCCAGTCGGGACAGATGCGTGCCGACGAGTGCTGCAGCGGTGGCGAACTCTACAAACACATCCCGATCGGCTACCGAGTCCATCGAGTTTTGCGTGACGCGCGGCCTGCCCTTCGCGTCGACGAAGCCCAACTCCTCGGCGGTGAATTCCCGATCGATCGGCAGGGTCGTTCCCGCGAGCGCACCCGCGCCCAAGGGACACCAGTTGGCGTTGTCGGCGACCGCGGCGAAACGGCCTCGATCCCGATCGAACATCTCAAGATAAGCGGCCAGATGATGGGCAACCTGCACGGGCTGGGCGCGCTGCAAATGCGTGTAGCCCGGGATCAAAATATCGCCCGCCTGCTCGGCGAGGAGGAGCAGGGCGCGCTGGGCATCGACCAACCGATCCTCCACCTCGGCACAGGCCCATTTGAAAAAGAGCCGCATGTCAGTTGCCACCTGATCATTGCGGCTACGGGCCGTGTGTAGTTTGGCGGCAGCCGGCACGCGCTGCGTCAACGCCTGCTCGATGTTCATATGCACATCCTCCAATTCCAGACGCCAAACAAACTTGCCCGCGGCAATCTCTCGCTCGATCTCCTTCAAGCCGCGATGGATAGCGGTGCGGTCCTTTTTCGTGATTAATCCCACGTGCGCCAACATAGCCGCGTGGGCTCGACTGCCAGCGATGTCGAAGGTCGCCAAACGTTGGTCAAACGAAACCGATTCACTGAACGTGAGCATCAAATCCGCGGGGCCGCTGGTAAACCGGCCGCCCCAAGTCACTTGTTTTTTCTTGGCCATGGTGATCAAAGGAGACGCGGGCGTTTTGTCCCGCGCAATGCGAAAGATAACGGACAGGCCGCGACCATGGCAAAGGATTCGGTTGCGGGGCGGGGTGAGAACCCCAATGTCAGCGGCATGTTGTTCGCTCGTCGTTTGTGGCTTGGTTTGATTTTGGCCGTGTCCACCGGCGGGGGAATTCGAGCTCAAGATGAGACGACCGAGGAGCAAACGGAACCGGAGTTGCCCCAGTTTTATCAGTGCGCAACCGTCGCCACCGCCAAAACCTCGATCTATATCGGCAACGTCAAATTGACGACAGAACCGTTCACGCGGAAGGGAGACATCTACTCCTCCCGATACGACGCGAAGGTTTTTCCGCTCTTTTTCATGAGCGAATCGGGGCGCATCTCGATCACCATCACCGACGAAGATTTACGCCGGCTCGCCGACGGCGAACGCGTCATTTTCGACGGTGAAGGTTTTAATACCTCGGAAAAGCCTCGAAAAATCGAAGGCCACGCGGACCCAATCGATGAACGCTCCGGAAAAATCAAAGTGCGCGTCTGGGTATCGAAGAATATCGAGCTGATCTTCAACACAACCTACCGGTTCGACGGATAGCCGCCAGCTCAGCAAGACGGCATCAAATATCGTAGTCGGCGCCAGCTGCGTTCGACTTCGCCAAAATATCCTTAACCCGGCGCAACAACACGCCCAATCCGAACGGTTTTTGCACAAACCCCGAGGCTCCCGATCGGCGAACAGCGGCTTCCAGCTTGGGTTCCAAATGACCGCTCATAATCAATATGGGCATCTCCGGGGATTTTTCGCGAATTCCGGTGAACACTTCCCACCCGCTCATCCCGGGCAAAACCAGGTCGGTGATCACCAAATCGAGGTTTTCACCGTGTTCACGGAATTCCAACAAAGCTGATTCGCCATCCATGGCGGTGATGACTTGGTAACCGTGGGCGCGCAAAGATGATGCCATGGTGGCGAGGAAGCCCACCTCATCATCGACAATCATCAGTTTCCCACTCCCCGACGGAGACTCTTCCGACGCGGGAAAAGGCGGATCACTGAAGCGCGTGGTTTCCTCGACTTCATCGCCGAGCGGCAATCACACCGTGTAGGCCGCGGACCCACCCAGTTCGGACTCATAGTGCACGAACCCTTGGTGAGCCTGAATAATGCGATCGATTATGGTGCGGCCGAGATCGTGTTTCCGGTTCTCGCTCGGCGTATCATTGATCGTCATTGGCGGCTGGCTACTCACCCGAGGCCGCCCCGGATTGACCAGTTCGATCACTGCGTAAGTGCGCGCATCCGCGTAGGAAAAACGATTTCGCACTTCCTCACCCGATTCCCAGCGAGGGCGTGTGCGCAGACCGCGAGTCGAGTTGGGCTCAAAATTATGAAGTCGGCGAATCATCTCTCCAAGCGCCTCCGAAAGCTGCATCGAATCGATCGGGACTTCCTTGAGCTCCGTCACCAACGCCAGCTCCAACTCGATGGGACGGTCACTGATTTCCGACCGGAGCAACTGAAGCTGTTTTTCGAGGAACCGCGCCAGATCCGTCTGCTGCAGCACCGGTTCGGGCCGTCGAATCATGTAGATGGACTGCTTCACCAGCGATGTCGCACGATTTACCGCGCCCTCAACACCTTCGGCTACGATCTGCTGCCGGTGCGGGTCCGAGGATCCATCCTTCAGCAAAGCCGCGTAACCCAAAATAATCGAGAGCAGGTTATTGACGTCGTTACTCACCGTCGACGAAAGCGCCGTATAGTTTTCTAGCTTGTGCAGAAATTTGATGCGCTCGTCGCTCATCTCCACATCGACCAAGCTGACCAAAGTGATGAGGCGGCACACCTCGCCGTTCGACGTTTTTATCCGGGCATTACGGGTGTAGGCCACAACGGGTCGCCCTTGTCGATGGATGAAAAATGTCTCCTTACCCGCCCATACCGAAGAATCTTCCTCTTCGATGACCGATTTGTGCAGAGCCTGCATCGCCATTGCGTGTTCAGCGGGGTGCAAGCGAATGACGGGCATCCCGATGAGTTCATTCATCGAATAGCCCACCGACTCCGCAAAAGCCGGATTCGCCTGACGCACCACTCCATCCGGGCAAACCACACACAGGCCGGCCGCGCTGTGAGTCCACGCTTCGTCCGCACCTGGAAATTCAGGGGGAAACGGAGGAGAAGATCCGCTCGCAGAAATTTCGTTCATATCAGGACTAAACGACTCCAACATTAGCCACCGGTTGGGATCAAACGGGAAATTGGATAAGATTCACGGAAATACACTGGATTGATGATTTGGAGGCCTGTCTGCACCGGATTGGGTCAATCGTTGATGGCTGGTATCCCAAGGATGACAACCCGACTAAAACAACCCGCTACCGGAAATTTTGGTTAAATTATCCCGTGATTTTCACGCTTTGGAAGGTCTCGGCTCCGCCACTTCCGCCTCGTCCCATGCTCAACATGATTTGCCTAGCCAATCACAAGGAGAGAAAGCTGGCGCGCCCGGAGGGAATCGAACCCCCGACCACCAGCTTAGAAGGCAGGTGCTCTATCCAACTGAGCTACGGGCGCTAGTTAGCGCCGACACGGTTGAAGCGAAGTCGCGCTCCGACAAGGCCAAATCCCATTCGCCTTAGCTCCGGTTTCAACCCGGCCGTGTTCGACGCCACACTGTGTAGTGAATGGGCCGGACGTCCGGAGGGGGGCTACATCCTTCGTTGCGCTCTGAGAGACCTGAGCGGATAGACCCGTCCTTTCCCAACCATCACGTCCCGTCCGGGCAAAAAAACCGCCCGAAAACGGACGGTTTTAAATGGCGGGATGGACGGGACTCGAACCCGCGGCCTTCTGCGTGACAGGCAGACGCTCTAACCAACTGAGCTACCACCCCAAAAAGGGGAAAGGAGGCGAGACCGTAGAATTCGCCGGTGCCAAGTCAAGCGCTCTTCGCACACTTTTCTTCAAGCCCCTAAAATTGCCCCGCCAACACCGCCTGCCAACACGCTGTATCCCCTCGTAAGCCCCAACGTTTCAGCCCTGCCCCGATTTCTTCCAAGTTCGGCTCTTGCACGTCGTGCTTGGGATCGCCCGGGAGTTCCGGTCTGACTTTCCGGGCCAAAGCCCAGCACGCCCATGCCCGCCATTCGCGAATTTCTTGGCGAGTCACATTCATTCGATCGGCATAATGTTGAAAGTGGACCCGGGGATTTCCGCAGAAAAGGTCGCGCGGGACCTCCCGCATTATCCAAGCCACCGCCGCGTAGGGCATCGGCCAGGATCCCACGACTACATCGGTCTCACTGATATCGGCCCCCATCGCCCGATCGAGGCAAAGTAACGCGCGGGCCGGCAATCCCCGCAGCCACAGGTCTTGGCCATATTCAAGGCAGGTGCCGTAAAACCCCTCCCCACGGCTGTCTCCATGCGGCTGGTAGGCCCGCCAATCCATCCCCGGTCTGGGCGTGGGCAAATGGGGACACAGCGGCAATGACATCGGCCTCAGCTCAAGCACCGTTCGCCCGAGGTCAAACCTCACCGTCCGAAAGAAGTCTTGGCGGTGAGCATCTCATGCCCAAGAACCGCACCGTGTCCTGCTCCCCCGAAAAACGTGCCGAAGCCCTCGAGATTACGGGCGTGCAACGCATCGGGTTATGGATTCTGGGCAATCTGATCAAAATCTGGTCCCGTTCGATTCGGATCAAAATTTCTCCCGAAGGCGAAAAGAACATCTCCCAACGCGATATCCCCGTGGCACTCGTGATGTGGCACAATCGCCTTTTTATGGGTGTCGAAATCATCCGCCGATTCCGGGGCGGAAAACCCTTTCACGGCATCATCAGTGCCAGTAAAGACGGCGGATGGCTGGTCGGGTTTTTTCAAATGGTCGGTATCAAGGCCATCCGTGGATCATCCAGCTGGGGGGCGCGCGAAGCGGTCAACGCCATGATCAAAACCGCCCAGGCCGGACACGATTTGGGCATCACTCCCGACGGCCCCAAAGGCCCCTGTTACGAATTTAAACCGGGCGGGTTGATCATCGCGCGGCGGGCCAAAACTCCCATGGTGCTGGTGGGGATCGAATTCAATCGCGCCAAACAATTGGGGAGTTGGGATCGATTCATTCTCCCTCTGCCGTTTTCCGGTGCCACCATTCGTTGCCGCCGCGTGCTGACCGAGGATTTGCCAAGAGATCGCAACGAGGCATTGGCCGAGCTGACGCGGATCATGGGCGAGCTCAACGGCAACCGTCAGTAAGCCCACAAAAAAAGGACGCCCCGAAATCGAGGCGCCCCATGTGGGAATGAAATATTCTAAGAGGATCAGAAGCTCGGAATCAACGAAACTTCGCCGCCAGCGTCGACCACGTAGTCTTCGCCGATACTCCAAGTTACATCGTTCACGAGAAACTTGAAGATCACCTGAGACTTTGCTCCGGAGATCGTGATACTCCAGGTATCAGCATCGCCGCTGTTCATCGGCACACCGGCATCCCAGGAGAGACCGGGACCCTCACCGCGAACGAAGAGCGTATTGCCGAACGCAATATCGATCTTGGCCGTGATGACGGTCTTCTTAGCCGCAGTTTTCTTCTTGGCTGATGCCTTCTTGGCCGGAGCTTTTTTCGCCACAGCTTTCTTAGCTACAACCTTCTTGGGGGCTGCTGCCTTTTTGACCGCGGCTTTTTTCACGACCGCCTTTTTGGCGGGAGCCTTGGCTTTCGCCGGGGCTGATTTCTTTTTGACAGGAGCGGCCGGTTTCTTCGCGGCCGCCGCCTTCTTTACTGCTGCCTTCTTAGGGGCGGCAGTCTTTTTAACCCGTGGAGCGGCGGGCGTTTTGGACTTAGTGCTCTTGCTCATTAGTATGGTTTTTTAGTTCGAGTTTACGACTCGAACCCTGTTTTGGATCACAAATCGCAAGCGCTGCAAGAGCAAATCTGGGACCAACGTTCAGTATTCGCTGATTTTTTCCGATTCGACACCCAACCGTTGTCGGTCGGCCTCGAAAAAAGAAGTTTACTCCCAAGGGCTAAAACCGCAGAACCTCCCTCTCGGTTGGAAATGGGGCTGTAGCTCAGTCGATAGAGCGCTTCGTTCGCAATGAAGAGGTCAGGGGTTTGATTCCCCTCAGCTCCACCAACCTTCGTCCCGTTTTGCAGAGCTATGGCTGGCAGGCCAGCTGGAGTCGCGAAGACTGCCCGCCGAAGCTCGTGGAGCGAGGAAGGCCGATAGGACAAACAATCGAATCAGGCCGAATGCTGACCACAGCCCCCGAGACACGGCGAACAACCTTGCTCCCATTTTCGTTAAAGCTAATCTGGCAGAAGAATGGGTCGCACTTCAGTGATAGTCGCTTTCGTTTTGGCCAGATAAAATAGAGCTCAGGAGTAGGGTTTAGCGAACACCAAGTATGCTATATTTCTTCATAGTGCCGATCTACCTGATCGTTCTGTTCACGCTGTTGGTTGCGGCTTTGATCTGCCGATTGCGGCCCCACTTGCGCCAACTCTCCGGTTACTTCGTGGCTAGCGCTATTGGAAGCATTCCCGGCTTTATTGTCGGAAATCTGATCCTTGTAGCAGTCGTTGCTCCGATCATCACGGGGGAAATTATACTGCCAGAATCATGGTATTGGCTAACGGCAACAATCGCGGGTTTGGGGCTCATCGTTGGCCCTTTCGTCGTGTCATTTTCTGGATCACTTCTGGGTGCACTCGCCGGGTGGAGCATCTGCCGAAATCGGCGACTGCGTCGCAAAGGCAAATTTTCTCCCTTCTAACAACGAGGGGAACACTCAATCGATGGATACGAGGCTGGCTAAACGCTCTGTGCAAGCAAACTGAAGATGCGATGCTGATAGTCGCTGTCTCCATTTACTTTCTGGTTGGCGTGACGGTCGCCCTATACGTGACGGTGAAGCGTGATCGACCGCGAGAAAAAGAGATGAGAGATTGGATGCATTTAATGGGCAGTAGTCCATATACACTCTTACTCCCGATCTTCCTTTGGCCGCTGTGGTTACTCTTCATGTTTTTCCCTCAGGACTCATTCTTGGAACGGAGCAATCCAGAGCCAGATTCTACTCCCGACTACATTGGGAAACTCGGCCAAGTGGTAATTCCCCTAACCCCGGTCGGAAGAGTTTCCATATAACGGTGTCCACCGTGATGCGCGAGCTCAGACGGGGACCATTGCCGCAGGAACGCAGGTGCAGATTTGTTCTCGCTCGGTGGGAGAGGAACTCATCGTGAAAGTTGCGACCCCGACTTAGAACCACAATTGATCTAAAACGATGAATGAAAATCCGAAGAGCACCTGGACTCGAGATCTCCTCGATACTCCATTCGGACGATTTCTGAATCGATTCGTTTTCTCCATCGCATTAGCTGCGATAGCAGTCCGAGCGTTCATCCTTCAGAAAATTCGTCTGCGGAGCTATGAATATGAAGGCTTCGAAGCAACGTGTAATGGGATCGGCCTCATGGCCGCTGCGATCGCATTGGTTCAAAGATTATCACTGGAACCCGCGGTCATTGAGTTCCTTGAAGAAGAAAAACAGGGCAATTCTCGCGTTGCTGGCAATTCGGGTTGCCGCTTTGGGAACCGCGATTGTTCAAGTTATTTGAGATGAAGAAGGCTAAGAGCACCAAAGCCAGAAACGCGGACAACCCTCAGTCGATGGAATCGAAACACGACCTCATTTTAACCGCTTATGCGTCTGATCGACGCTCCTACGATATCCCTAATTATATGAGAGAGGATCTGGGCTGCGTGGTGAGATATACTCCTCTGCAACCTGATGGAGATGGCATCGTTTGTTTCACGAATATTTCAGGTGCCGACTTGGGTCGCGAAATCAAAATCCAATGTGATTACTTCCAGAATATAAACCGGGCGTTCGAATGGAAAGTCTACGATTTCGACAAGCCTTCGTTCCTCGCCGACAGGCTCGTCGAACACGAATTCGAACGCGGAGATATCGAAGTCCTGATGGTCTACGATCTCGCGAACTCGCCCGCCATCGAAAGGAAAGAAATTAAAGGAATTGAGATTCGAAAAGTTAGTTCCCCGGAATAACTAAGGGAGATCGTTGATATTCAAGAAACAGTCTGGAATCGGAACTCCTTCGCCAGCGAGTCGAACATGCCAAAGCAAAAGGCGTTTCCTACGTCGCCGTCGATGCGGCCCCGATGAGTCGACCGATTTTAGCAACAAAGGGGTTCGAGCGACTCTGTTCGACCTATCCGCTAAGGATGAAGATCGCAGACTAAACGGACAATTGAGCCCGAGCCTTGGCCCAAGCGTGGTGCCGAAGATATCCGGCAAAGGGGATTGACCAACTCGGCGGAATATCGAGTTAGGCTTGCTGCACCCTCTTGCTCCAAATAGCCGTCGAGCTGTGTCCGAAAAATCAGAATTCAACCTCGCCGAGGGGCAATCCCAGGGCGGCATGGTTATCGGCAATACATTCGATAAATACGGATCTTCCAATCCGTTGGTGAAATGGATGTTGAAAAGGTTTTCCGATTCACTCTATGAATTGGTCGACCAAACCAACGCGACTGAGGTTCACGAAGTGGGTTGCGGTGAGAGCTACTGGACCATCGGATTTGCCGAACGCGGACTTAAAGCTCGGGGCAGCGATTTCTCGTCGGATGTTCTCAGCATGGCCCAGAAAAACTCAGTAGATTCAGGTCAATCGATTCCGTTTAGGAGAGGAGCATCTACGATCTCACTGCTCCCCAGGATGCCGCGGAGTTGATTGTCTGCTGCGAGGTGTTGGAACATCTCGAGGATCCCGAGAAAGCCGTCGAAACCCTCGCGAATCTCGCATCACCTTACCTCATCACCAGCGTTCCACGGGAGCCTATCTGGCGCGTGCTTAATATGGCTCGGGGAAAGTATTGGAGTGATTGGGGCAATGCGCCCGGCCATTTCCAGCATTGGTCTTCCGCCAAATTTCAGCGACTGCTCGAGGCGAAATTTCCATCACCGAGATCCGTCAGCCCCTCCCTTGGACGATGCTGTTGTGCAAGCGCAACTGACTCTATGCAATCCGACCGATTGAGTAGCGAGAGACACTAAGACCTGTGAGGCAAGAGCTGTCAGCCCGGTGGTCCGACCCTAACTTTCCTAAAATCTATGCGAACCGCGCTGTCGGGCGTAAAGCCCGACCCACATTTTCGATTCGTTTCCTCTCTGGTAATTCGGGCTTCACCTTCGTTTCCGACGCAGCGCCCAAAAGGCTTCTTAAGCTTTCCTCAAAAGGCCTTAGGCGTTTTTTTTTAACAACACCATCCCCAGCAACATGCTTACGGCATCGCCGACCAGCATGGCCGCTCGCGTCAACACGCCGATCAGCAATAGTGCATCGGCATCGGTCGGATTTTGCGCAAAGAGAATAAGCGCCGCCTCCCGCACGCCCAACCCACCCGGCGCGCCAATGGCAACAAATCCCACGGCCCAAGAAAATGTCACCATTTCCCCCACCGCGCCGAATGATCGTCCCGCGGCATCTCCCACCACCGGGAGAAACTGACTGAACATCAGCGCCAGAAGTCCGAAGAAGACGATGATCGTCCCAACGATGATCAACAATCCCCACCCGTTAAATCGAAGAGTCTGCGCATTGTCTTCTGACCGGTCCCACCAACATTTTTTCAGCACCCATCCGCCTCCCAATACGACGCCCACGATCAGCCCCGGTAAAAGCCCCTCCAGTTGGGTCAATTCCGCCACCCACCGCAGCGAGATCAATCCTGCGACGATCACCATCAAGATGGGCTCGAGCAAGGTAGCCCATGTGGCCACCCCGCGCGGGATCCCCATTCGCTCGGCCAGCAATATCCGACCCGCAAAATGAAAGACGTTGCCCGGGATATATTTTGCGATCTGCACCCGCCAGGAAAGACCAATGGAGTCGCGTAGACTCAGCGATTGCCCCTGAGCGACGACCAACTGACGCCAAATCACCCCGAGACACGCATTGACCAAAATCCCGCCTAAAACCGCATAGACAAATGGCATGACCAGTCGCGCGCCATCGACGGCAATGCTCCCTTGCGAAATCTCCCGCCACAGTACCCAGCCGACCCAGCCACAGCAGGCGATCGACAGCACCAATCCGTGGGGAAACTTCCCCGCCCGATGGACGGACGGTCACGCGAAATTCAGCGTCAATCTCTCGGCAGAACATCCCCCCGCTCAATTGGTCATTCCGATCAAGGGAGGACCGAGATCGGGCTCAGAGGTTTCGATCTTATGGAATGGAACTCGGGTAGCACAGGTATTGATCGCCAAATTCCCGCATGAACTGGAAGTCGACCTTACAGGGCTACCCGGAGAGACGGTCGCTCAACTTGAAATTGTTAGTTCAAAATACATTCCCATCGAGGAGGAGCCGGGGTCCGTCGATATGCGAAACCTCGGCGTGATGATCGCCCCCATGACGCTCAAATGGTAAAACTGTGAGGGAGGCGTGGCGCGGGTCGGCCGGGAAAATGCCAACTATCCCTTCCGCAACGATCCGGGCGTGCAGTCCAGTTTCTTACGGCAAACGATATTGAGGTGGCGGGCATCTTGGAACCCACAGGCATAGGCTACCTCGGCGATGGTCATTTTCGGGGATTCGATCAAGAGCACGCGCGCCCGATCAAGCTGCTGCCGCTGCACTTCCGCGTAAACGGGGGTCTGCAGCGCGGTCCGAAAACGAACCTCAAGCGAGCGTCGCGAAACTCCCACCTCGCGAGCGATCTCGTCGACATAAATGGGGTTCGCGAGGTTTTCGGTAATGTAGTCCAACGCTTCAGCCACCACCTCATCATTCACGGCCATTTTATCGGTGGATCCGCGAGCGACGATTTTGAGTGGCGGCACGGTCTGATTACTGGGGTCGCCCGTCGGGTTCTGGAGCCGGAACAACATTTGCCGGGCGGCATATTGTCCGATTCGACGGCGGTTGAGTTCGATACTGGACAACGCAACCGCGGAAAATCCCAACTGAATGTCATCGTTGTCCACGCCTAGAACTGCGATCTCGTCAGGGATAACGAGGTTCTCCTCAACACACGCCTCCGCCACCGCACGAGCCAGGGCATCGTTAAATCCGAAAACCGCCACCGGTCGGGGCAATCCCCGCATCCAATTCGCGATGCGATCAATCGCTCGTAGCGAAGGTGCATCGCCTTCGGGTAACTCGGGCAGGATCAAGTCGCTCACGGCATAGTCTTCGGCCTGCAATTCACCCCAAAAACCGCGCTGCCGATAGACCGAAGATCGATGTTTCTCTACTCCACAGAATCCGAACGCTTTAAACCCCCGCCGCCGAAAAAAGGCCGCCGCCATTTGGCCCACCCGCTCGTCATCGTTGAACACATTGTCCATTTTCGTCGCGCGATATCGACCCGAAACGTTGATAACCGGAATCTCAGTCTTGAGCAGGAGGTTTTCATCGGCGCGAGAGGATGCTTGAGTGACCAACCCATCCAAGCTGAGCTTCCGGAGTGCCTTTACATTAAACTCATCCGGGCGGGCGATTTTCACTACCTGAACTTCCGGGGCATCCCGAAATCCATCCGCTAGCCCCTGCAATACGCCGTGCCAGTGCTCCGTTTCGATCGACAGCATGATTCCCACGCGTTTTCGGGAGGTTTCGGACATGCGGTCATACAGAGGAGGATTGCGGAAAATGTAAATGCTTATGCGGTTTATTGCCTGCGGACGAATGGACCTCTGCTGGTAGGCTCGGCCTCCCCTATGAATTCCGGCTATCTCGATTCTCTTTTCTCTTTGTCCGGCAAGGTTGCCGTCGTAATCGGCGGCACCGGTGAACTCTGCGGCACTATGGCGCTGGGCCTGGCTCAAGCCGGTGCCGAGGTCGTGCTCGTGGGTCGAAACGAAGCCAAAGCGGCCAATCGTTTGGCCCAGATCGAAGCGGCCGGCGGCAAGGCTTGGTTTCACGCCGCCGACGCCACCAGCAAAACCGAATTGACCGCCCTCCGCGACGCCGTGATCGCAAAATCAGGCCGGGTCGACATCCTCGTCAACGGTGCCGGCGTCAACTCCCCGACTCCTGTGCTCGAGATCCCCGAGGAGGAATTCGACCGGATAATGAACGCCAATCTCAAGGGCGTGTTGTTCGCGTGTCAGGTGTTTGGCAAGACCATGTTGGAATCACCCAACGTTGGTTCGATCATCAACATCGGATCGGCTTCAGCCCGACTCCCCCTTTCCCGGGTGTTCACTTACTCAGCTTCAAAGGCGGCCGTGCACAATCTGACCAAGAACATCGCCCGGGAGTGGGCGACCAAGGGCGTGCGAGTGAACCTGCTCGTGCCCGGTTTCTTCCCCGCCGAACAGAACCGCAAGGTGCTCACTCCGGACCGCATTGAACAAATCATGGGACACACCCCGATGAAACGATTTGGCAATTCCGACGAATTGATTGGCGCCACCCTCTTCCTTGCCAGCTCCGCCGCCAGCAGTTTCGTCACCGGCACGGAAATTGAAGTCGATGGCGGCTTCGGTTCGCTGACGATCTGACCCCTCTCTTCTTGATACCCACGGTGATCCATCGTCTCCGTGGGCTCCAACCCTTGGCCCTCCCCTAACTGCCATGCGTCCCTTCATTCACGACGATTTTCTACTCCACTCGAATGCCGCCCAGCGACTCTTTCACGAGTTCGCCAAATCCGAGCCGATCTACGATTATCACAATCACCTCCTCCCGGCGGATATCGCCGAAAATCGCACCTTCAACAATCTCGCCGAGATTTGGCTGGGAGAAGATCACTACAAATGGCGCGCCATGCGGGCCAATGGTGTGGCGGAAAAATACCTGACGGGTGACGCCACTCCGGAGGAGAAATTTCAGGCATGGGCCGCCACCGTTCCTCACACGTTACGCAACCCCCTCTATCACTGGACGCATTTGGAGTTAAAGCGCTACTTCGGCGTCGACGAAACGCTCAACCCATCAACCGCCCAAACGATCTGGGATGCCGCTGGCGCACAACTCCCCCAACAATCGATTTACCAAATTCTGGATACCCAGAAACTGGCGGTCGCCTGCACCACGGACGACCCCGCGGATTCACTGGAGATTCATGAGAAGATCGCGGCAGCCGATCTCAAAACGCGCGTCTATCCCACCTTCCGGCCGGACAAGGCCTACGCCCTGCAAGACCCCGCAGCCTTCGCAGCCTACTGCGAAAAACTCGCCGCCACCGCTGGAGTGGAAATCAACGCTTTCGACGATCTGCTGTCTGCGTTGGAAAAACGTCATGGAGACTTCCATGCATTGGGTGGACGCATTTCCGACCACGGTTTCACGTCGATACCTTCGATTCCGTGCTCCCTCGCGGAGGCCCGGCAGATCTTCCACCATGTGCGTGATGGCAACGTGCCCGGCATTGATGAGCAGATTGGGTTCAGCTCGCTGATGATGTTGGAATTCGGCCGCTGGGACGCCCGCCGAGGTTGGACCAAACAGATCCACACCGGAGCCGTGCGGAACAACAACGCCCGCCAGTTCCGGGAGCTCGGCCCCGACACGGGTTTCGACAGCATCAGTGACGAAAAACAAGGGACTGCCCTCATGCGGTATCTCTCGAGTTTGGATGAGACCGATGAGCTGCCGAAGATGGTCATCTACAATCTGAATCCCTCGGACAACTACCTCATTGCCACGGCTCTCGGAAACTTCCAGGACGGCAAGACACCGGGCAAAATGCAATTCGGCACCGGTTGGTGGTATCTAGATCAGCGCGAGGCCATGGAGTGGCAAATGAACGCCCTCTCCAACATCGGCCTGCTTAGTCGATTTGTGGGCATGCTGACGGATTCACGGAGTTTCATGTCGTTCCCTCGACACGAATATTTCCGTCGCACGCTCTGCAATCTTCTGGGACGCGAAATGGAAAACGGCGAATTACCCAACGACTTCGACATCGTCGGACCCATGGTGCGCAACATCTGTTTCCGCAATGCGCGCGACTACTTCGGACTGGAGTTGGATCCGTTTTACGCCGACGGCACCGTCGCCTGATCGACAACAACGGCCGAACGGATCAGGCTTTGGACAAACTGTCGCCGACACGGATTACTCCCGGTGTGATCACTTTGGTATTGATCCCACGTAGATTCAGCGCCCGTCCCCGCTTGGAATTCGCAAACCGCATGGCCTCGAGGCCGAAGCGACTGATGAATTTTTCGCAACCCGTATGGGGTTCTGCGGTCACTTCCACGATGGCTTCCTCCCCGATCCGCACCTGTGTGCCGGCGGGCAGATTGGTATCGCTCAAGTCAAATTCGACGTAGGGTTGATCACCTGCCAATTCCCAGCGTGATCGGTCTCCGGTAGCCACGAGATCGGCCGCCCGGGCATTCATCAAGGTGAGTTGGCATTCGGGATTTGCCCGGCCTCGAATCCAATTATCTCCCGTCAATCCTTCTTCCGTTGAAAGCGTGCCCTGCTCAAGGGATTCACGTCCATTTTCCGCCGGACGACGAATGAGCATCTCCAGACACCCGGAATCAGCGGGGGTAGCGACAAGGTCGGGCAATTTGTTTTCGAGTTCGGCGGTGGTGAGATGGCGGACTTCAGGCATACGGCAAAGTGGTCAGGAGTTATCGGGGTTAACGGCAGGATTGTCGGGACCTTCAAGTCTCGGTAAATTCGGCAAAACAAAACGCCCCTCAAAGATCCAGCTATTGTGTCCACCCGGCATCTCGATCAATCGCGCTTGCGGCAAAGCATCAACCAACGCTTTCGCTCGCTCAAAAGGAATAATTTCATCGGCCCGCGCAGCATAAATTTCGACAGGCCCGGCATAATCCTGCAGAGCAGTGATATTGTCCCATTGATCGCGCATCAGGTATTTAACCGGCAGCCACGGGAAACGGGCGGCCGCCATCCGATAAAGTTGATCGAACGGCACCAGCAATACGATTTTAGCCAGCGGTCGTGGTTGCTGCGACAGCAGGGAGGCTGGCCCGCTGCCAATCGATTTGCCCAGAGCTCCGATCGCTAATCCCGGATGCGTCGCCCGCACGTGCCGGAATGCCTCTCGGACCGCAGCGTTAAGGGCATCCTCCGTGGGCGAACCTACTCTGTCACCATATCCCGGATACTCGACCACGTAGACCGAGGTGGTCGGATCCAACTGCTCCAATAAGTAACCACGGTGAGCCGCCTGTCCCCCATTGCCGTGTAGGATCAACCACACGCCGGAGGGGTTGGTGACCGCACGATGGCAGCCCAGGTATTCGCCCTCCACGACCCAAGGCTCCATGATGGATTCAACCGTGCGATGGGTCGGATGGTAGAGCAAGGAGCGCTGAGCGAAAAATACCGCCACGCCCACCAACAGGTATACCAGCAGCAAAAGGCCCAGGATGCGAATCAGTGAAGGCAGAAAGGCGGTCATCAGATAGCGGAGAACCTACAATTCGTGGCCGCACATTTTGCAATGCAGCGCTTTGGGATCATGCCCGTCATGTCCGCAACCTTCGCAATGCCGTTTGTCCATATCGACCGCCTTCATTTCCCGATTCAGTTCAGCGCTCACGATTCCGGTCGGCACCGCGATGATGGCAAATCCGGTCACCATCATCACCGACGCCAACATTTTGCCCAACACAATGACGGGGGCGATGTCACCGTAGCCTACCGTGGTCACGGTAACGATGCCCCAGTAGACGGCCTGCGGGATACTCGTGAATCCCGAGCCCTCAACCCCGTTTTCGATGATATACATCAGAGTGCCTTGGTTGTTAAAATTTATCGGACGACGCGGGCGCCGCCACCGGCGATCTGTTTTTCGACTTCTTTGCGGGTAGCCATCGAGGTGTCGCCCGGAGTGGTGGAAGCGATGGCACCGTGAGCGGCACCGTATTCCACTGCTTTTTGAGCATCGTTGAATTCCATGAAACCGAACTGCACGCCGGACGCGAAGCTGTCGCCGCCGCCGACTCGGTCCATGATCTCGAGTTCAGGATACTTGCGACTTTCGTGGAACTCGCCGTCGTGCCAGAGAATGGCACTCCAGTCGTTCTTGGTCGCCGTAATCACCCGGCGCAGCGTGGTGGCGGCCGCTTTAAAATTCGGGAATTCCTTCACCGCGGATTCGATCATGCGCTTGAACGCATCGGTCTCGATCTCGCTGATGTTTTCATCGACGCCTTCCACCTCAAAGCCGAGTGAAGCAGTGAAATCCTCTTCGTTGCCGATCATCACATCAACATACTTGGCGATTTCGCGATTCACTTCCTGGCATCGGGCATGGGCACCGATACTCTTCCAGAGCGAAGGGCGATAATTCAGATCGTAGGAAACAATCGTGCCGTATTTTTGGGCGGATTGCACGGCCTCGATCACGACATCGGGAGTGGTCTCGCCGAGGGCGGCGTAGATTCCACCGGTGTGGAACCAACGGGCTCCCAATTCGCCAAAAATATGATCCCAATCAACGTCGCCCGGCTTGAGTTGAGCGGCCGCGGTATTGCCCCGATCAGGCACACCCACGGCACTGCGGATACCAAAGCCACGTTCGGTAAAGTTTAGGCCATTGCGCACACTGCGACCAATACCGTCGTCTTCACGCCACTGGATGAAATCGGTGGCTACCCCACCCTGCATGATAAAGTCCTCCACCAGGTGACCGACTTCATTGTCGACGAATGCTGTGATCACTCCGGTCTTGTAGCCGAAACATTTACGCAGACCGCGGGAGGTATTGTATTCGCCGCCGCCTTCCCACGCGCAAAACGAGCGGGTCGTTCGGATGCGGCCTTCACCGGGATCCAGACGGAGCATGACCTCGCCGAGCGAAACTTGGTCGAATTGGCAATCAGCTTTGGGACGTATTTCTAGAGACATCGTATTTGGTATTTGGTTACTATGTTAAAGTTCGACCGCCTTGAGCGAATCGGTGGACCACGGGGTGCGGCCCACTTCGGTGGCGAGTTCATTAAAGCCGTTCACTTCCGCTTCACTGAACAACAAGCCATCGTGTTCGTTGCTGGTTTTGGCGGCTTGAGCTTCAAACTGCCCGGGCAGGATGCAGTTCTCATTGCCGTGACCGAGCAGGTCACCCAGCACCGCCTTGACGTTTTCAGACTGAGAGCGGCCTTGAGCAAAATTCCCGCCTGACATCGCATCGGGGTGCCAAACTTGGAAGAAGAAGCAGCACGTTCCCTTTTCACCCTCACCTACTTGATCCCAGCGGTTGCGGATGGTCGGCAACGAACCTCCTATATAGGCACCAATGAGTTCATTGATCAGCGAGAGACCATAACCCTTGTGGGCGCCGAAAGGCAGAAGCGCTTTGGCCGCTTTGGGATCGGTGGTGGGATTGCCATCGGCATCGACCGCCGCGTTCGGCGGCAGAGACATCCCTTCGCGGGCAAACTGCTGCACGCGACCCATCGCCACGACGGAAGTCGCCCAGTCGATGACGATCGGAAATCCGACAGCGTCCGTCGTGGGTAGTCCCCAAGAGTGGGGATTGGTTCCGAGAGTCGGATGTTTACCCCCAAACGGAACGACTTCGGCCAAGGCAGCCGTGCAATTGGTGTAGGCAACATAACCGCGCTTGGCGGCCTCCATGACGTATCCTCCACCCCACAGGTAGTGGAAAGCGTTATCCACCGATACCATGCCAACGCCGTATTCGTCCGCGAGACGGATGGCTTCCTCCATCGCGGCGTAACCGGTGGCTTGTCCGAGTTTTCGGTTGGCGTTCCAGATCTTGCTGGCCGCAAAACGGGAAGGCTTTTCCTCAATCTCGACATTGGGCACGCAACCCTGCGAACCCGTGCCAAACAGATGATCGAGACGCAGCGCTTTCAGGGCGTTGTGGGTGCGAATGCCGTGGCGGGAAGCCTCGGCGCAAAGCTTGGCTCCACCCGCAGCCTCGTCGGCGCTGAACCCGCGATGGACGTAGGCCGCTTCGACAAGCGCGTTATGTTCGGATTCGGAAACGACGTAGAATTTTTCGGGCATTTTAAAAGGGATTTAGCTGAGTTGGCCGTTGGCGAAAGGGACGTCGCGATTAACCTGGGCCAAAGGCGCCTCGCCCTTGGAAACATTGATCAGATTTTGCACCGCTTTGGTGGCTTGGCGCTGGACGCTCTCGGAAGTTCGAGAGCCGACGTGTGGTGTGACCACCGCATTCGGCAGACTCAGCAACGGATGGTCCGCTGGAGGCGGCTCTTCATCGAGCACATCCGTGCCATAACCGGCTACCTTACCTGACTTCAGTGCCTCGACGATGTCGGCAGTGTGGACGATCTCTCCGCGGGCACAGTTGATGATCTGCACGCAGTCTTTCATCTTCGCGATGGTTTCAGTCCGGACCAGATCACGCGTCTCCGGTGTGAGGTTGGTGTGGAGGGAAATGTAATCAGCGACTGCGAAAATCTCGTCCATCGTGTCGGCACGTTTCACGTCGTTGGCGTTAGCGAATTCTTCGTCCCAATAGACATCGTAGGCGATCACGAGCATACCAAAGGCGCGGGCCCGCACCGCCACCTCTTTGCCGATGCGACCGAGTCCCACGATACCGATAGTCTTGTCCCAAAGCTCGTGACCGGTCTTGCGTTTCCATTCCCCGGCACGAACGGCGTCCGCATGGAATAAAAGGTGTTTTTGTAGCGAAAGGAGCAGAAGGAAAACATGCTCCGCAACCGTGGTGTGGTTCACGCCCGGTGTGAAAAGTAGCGGGATTCCACGGCGGGTGCAGGAATCGACATCAATCTTGTCCACGCCGACGCCATATTTCGAAATGACTTTCAGGCGCGGTTGCGCTTTCTCGAGTACGGCGTCGGTAATCAAATCATCACCGCAAATATAAGCATCAATCTCACCCAACGCCGCCAAGGTGTCGGCTTCATTCAGGGGACCGCGAGCGGTAACAATCTCCCAACCCGCGGAAGCGAGAAGATCGTGATGCGATCCGGGGGTGTCTTGAAAGGACGTGGTGGTGACGAGAACTCGAGGCATGATAGTGGGGGGGTTGTCCCGAACCCAGTCGCGGGCGGCGGGAGGATCAGACTAGCGTGAAATCTCCATCTAACAGGAGGGATTATTCCGCATGTTGATTGTCATTTTACGCAGATTTTTAGTCTGAGTTTTGGAGAAAATCCTCCGTATATTCTACTTTATCAGGTCCATCCAACGCGGCAAAGCCAAGGAAAGCGTTGGCCAATAAGTGATCAACAGAAGCGCCAACACCATCGCGATAAAGAATGGAATCATCGGCGCCACCACTCGGGCGATACTCGTCTTGCCCACGCTACAACTGACGAACAAACAAGCACCCACCGGAGGCGTGCACAGTCCGATACAAAGGTTGGCGATCAGCACAATGCCGAATTGCTCGGGTGTCATCCCGAGAGTCATGACCACCGGTAAAAAGATCGGGGTGAAGACCAAAACCGCTGGCGTCATATCCATGAAGGTCCCGACGACCAGCAACAGGACGTTGATCAGCAACAAAACGACCAACGGGTTGCTGGAAAGTGCGACCAACGCCTCACTCACCATTTGCGGGACCCGCTCATAAGCCAGCACCCAACTCATGGCTTGACTGGCGCCGACATGGAGCATGACCACCGCGGTGGTTTTCGCGGCTTTCAACACTACATCAGGCAGACGGGCGACCGGTATCTCCCGATAAACCACCACCCCCAACAATAACGCGTATGCGACCGCGATTGCCGAAGCCTCAGTCGCGGAAAAATGCCCGACCAAGATTCCGCCCAGCACGATCAATACGAGAAAGAGACTGGGCAACGCCCCCCACAAAGCTTTACTCACGGTCGGGATTTGAGAGTCCGCCGCAATTTTCTGCGCGACACCCGACCTCAACGTCAGGCCAAGACTCACCCCCATGAGCAAAAGCCCGACCAATACCCCCGGTAGAACTCCGGCAACAAACAACGCTGCGACTGAAACATTTCCAGCCACCACCGCGTAGACGATCATGATGTTGCTCGGCGGAATCAGTAGTCCCGTCGTGGCAGAGGTCGCGGTCAATGCCACAGCAAATTCCCGACTGTAGCCTTTCCGTTCCATCTCAGGGATCAGTGAACTGCCAATCGAAGAAACCGCCGCCGCGGCCGAACCGGAAACGGAACCAAACATCATGCAGGCCAGCGTATTCACGTAAGCCAACCCACCGGGCAATCGTCCCACCAAAGCCGCCGCAAAGTCGGTCAATCGACGGGCCATCCCTCCTTCTCCCATCAAGATCCCAGCCAGGACAAAGAACGGAATCGCCAGCAATGGAAAACTCGCGATTCCCAGCGACGTGCGTTGGGCCATCACGTAAGCAGCCGATCCTTCGCCAAAACTCAAAATCGTCGCCGTAGCCGCCAGACCGATACACACCGCCACCGGAACATTGATCACCAGTAGACCGACGAAGAATACGAGCAAGATGAGCACCTCCACGTTCATGGCCGATCCTCCTTTACCGGTTCATAGCGACGTCTCTGCCGCTCGGCCAACAGATGCTCAATCGAGAAGGCTACAATGAACAACCCACTCAACGGAACCACTAGGTAGAGGTAACCCACCGGCCAGCCCATGGCCGGAGAAACCTGATTCATCCGCAAGGTTTCCCAGACCATCATGCCGCTGCCAAAAACCAAAACGAAGGAAGCAAACAGGATTACCGCGATTTCCGATATAAAAGAGCACAATCGTTGAGCCGCCGGATCTAACTTGCCGACGAAATAGTCCACGCCCAGATGGCCACGCGCACGGAAAACGAGAGCGGCTCCCAGCAATGAAACCCAAACCAAAAGGTAGACCGCCAGCTCTTCGGTCCATCGACTCTGCGAATCCAACAGGTAACTGGAAAGCACCCCCACAATACGTCCAACGTCAGCGTCGTGAACACACCGATGGTGAACCACTCGAGACCACGCACCACTCGAGACCAGAGTCCCGGAAAGCCTGTTGAATTTGTCGGCGCAGCGCCCGTCATTTGACCTCTCGAATCCCTTGCGCCATCTCGCCGATCTGGGTGCCTTTATACTGCTCGTAGAGCGGCGCCGCGGCGGCCACAAAAGGCGCTTTGTCGGGGCGATAAATCTTCACCCCCGCCACCTCGATTTCCGCCAAGGCTTCATCGCTTTTGGTCTTCCACAAAGCCCGCTGAAAAACAACCGACTCCGCGGCGGCCTGACCCAACCATGCTTGTGCCTGCGGACTCAGGGTCACCCAAATTTTGTGACTAAAAATAACGATGTCAGGCACGCGGGAATGTTCATCCAGCGAGTAGTGGCGGGCGACTTCGTAGTGCCGGCTGCTCAACAGACTCGGCGGATTGTTTTTCGCTCCATCAACCATCCCCTGTTGCAGGGCAGTGTAGAGTTCACCGAACGGAATCGGGGTCGGTGCTCCGCCCATGGTCGATATCATGTCCATCGCCATTCGGCTTTGCATGACCCGGATCTTGTTGCCGGCCAAATCCCCCGGATCGAGCACCGGTTCGTCGATCATGTAGAAACTACGGCTACCCGAATCGTAATAACAAAGTCCATGGATTCCGACGCTTTGCCCGGCGCCCAGGAGTTCGCGCCCCACTGCCCCGTTCAATACGTCCCAATAGTGATCAGCATCGCGAAAAAGATAGGGTAAACTGAACACCGCCATTTCGGGCACAAACCCCTCCATGGCTGCGGCCGAGGTTTTCGCCATCGCCAGTGCGCCGCGTTGAAGCTGTTCGACGCACTCGGTTTCCGAACCCAGTTGCCCGTTGGGGAAAATCTGAATTTCGATCGCACCGGCTGACAACTCCGCGGCTCGCTGAGCCATGAATTCCATCCCCGCGTGCACCGGGTGTGATTGATCGAGACCATGGCCGAGCTTTAATACCCGGCTGGCTCCAGCGCCGGGGTGACTTTGACCGCGCTGGATAACGATAAAACAACTCGCCGCGGCGAGAGCGCCAAGCACGAGTCCAACCAACAAAAACGAGGTTTCTTTTTTCAGCATGGGGTAACTGCAGGGGTTAGGGGAAACGGCCGCTCACCCGCTCTGACGAATGACGGTCGACGCACCTAGCTCTTGGCCGGGGCGATCAATTTAGCGAATACGATTTTACCGCCGGCTGACGGCAAAATACTGGTTATCCGCACGGCTACCCGCGAGCCGACCAAAACCTTGGCCTGTTCGACGACCACCATTGATCCATCGTCGAGGTATCCCACTCCCTGATGATCCTCGCGCCCGGTCTTGACCAGATCTACTTCGATCTCCTCGTCCAGAATCAACTCGCGGCGCATGGAGCGAACGAGATTATTGAGATTCAACCAAGGCACCCCGTGAAACTCCGCCATCTTGGCCAGATTGTAGTCAGTCGTGAGGAGCTTCGCCTTCATGGACTGCGCCAGAAAGACGAGTTTGGCGTCCACCTCGCTGGGTCTCGCATCGCTCTCGTGAACCCGCAGATCGAGCTGACTTAAGGCCCGCAATTCACCAAGAACTTCCAGCCCCCGGCGACCACGCGCTTGTTTCACCGCATCGGGAGCATCTGCCACGCGTTGGAGCTCTTCCAAAACAAAACGGGGGATGACCAATGCCCCCGAGAGAAAGCCAGTTTCACAGATTCGAGCAATACGCCCATCGATCAACGCACTGGTATCGACTACCACCACCGGCACATCAACTTCGTGCGGCACGAAACGGACATAGGGGATAACAAGATTGAATTCATCCCGACCACGCAGCGCGATGACCGTGCAGAGATAGGTCACGATCAAAAACAGCGCGAGCCGCACGAGATAGAGAATTTGCGGATCACCTTTTCCAAAGAGCGGCGAACTGCTGATGAGATAGGCCATCAACGACCCCATCGCCAAACCAAAGGAAAGTGCGGAGAGTCCCCGCAACGAAAAGCCCTTCAGCATCAGATCGATCAGCACGACGAGCACACCGAGCAGGGTGCCGATAAACGTCGCCACCACCCGATAGTCGTCCCATTCGCGAATGGAATAGGCCACCAACCAGCCTGCCGCCGCGCAAAGCACGATGAAAGCGATTCGGATCGGCAGGAGAGTTTTGGTCATTCGGGCTTAAAATAAGGGTCGGGAACGCCCGGTTTGTTCCCCGGAGCGGCAAAAATTTTCGGATTGCGGGTTGCCGAAATCGCGGGCGCAAGCTCACTGACATCACCCATTTATGACAACCCAATACTGGCTCGTTAAGCAGGAACCCGAAAAGTATTCGTGGTCCGACTTCAAAAAAGACCGCACCACCGACTGGGATGGCGTGCGTAATTATCAAGCACGCAACAACCTTCAAGCCATGCGTAAGGGCGATCAGGTCCTGTTCTACGCCAGTGTGAGCGACAAGGAGGTCCAAGGTATCGCGACCGTCAACAAAACCGCCTGCCCCGACCCCACCACCGAGGATGAGCGTTGGTTCGCCGTCGAATTGAAGGCCGGTAAAACGCTGCCGGAGCCGGTCTCTCTCGCCCAAATCAAGGCCGAGCCGAAACTCTCCGAGATCGCGTTGATCAAGCAGAGCCGCCTTTCCGTGATCCCGCTGCGCAAGCCTGAGTTCGATCGCATTCTCAAGCTCGGCGGAGTGCCCGCCTCCGCAAAACGCGGGCGGCGGAGCCGGGGCTAGGGAAACGCTGATTCAATCAATTAGTTCTTGGGTTAGGGTCCGTTATTGCCAAGCAAGCTGAGGCGAAGTGGATGTAGCCGGCGTCGGCATGTGCGACGTGACCTTGGCGAAATCGGGTGACCACGGCAGCAGCATGTCGCGGTGGCAGTACTGTCGGGCGTAAAGCCCGACCCACCTTAATAAACGCATACCCATGGTAGGGCGGGCTTTACGCCCGACATCGCCATTGCCGGGGGAAACGCTGAAGGATAGGCTGTAGACGGGCTCGCCGCACCCGGAGCGTTTGCCTCTGAGTAGTTTCTGGATAAACCGGAGGCAGCGCCCCCGACTACAGCATAACGGTGGCAGTTCGGATTAAATCAGCGTTTCCCTAGTTACCCGAAAAGTCGACCAGCACCCGGAATCCGATGTGGCGAGCGCGTTCGCTGCGCTGGGTTTCGACCGATGGAACCCCGCGCAAAACATCCGCCGGGTCCAGATAGCTTCCGCCGGCGACCAGCGACTAGGCTTCCGATTGATCAGCCCGCGGCGACAACCACTCCGCGACATTGCCCAATAAGTCGAAAAAGCCCGCTTCATTAGCGGCCATTTCCGCCATCGGCTGACTCTCGGAACTTCCGCCTTCTGCCACAGCCTCAAGGTCGGCTCGCCCGGCTTCGCCGACCGCGACTCGAAATTCATGCTCGGTCGGAAGCCGCACCACCGCGCCCAGAGTCCAGCCCAGGCGCTCACAAAAGGAGTTGGCGTCATACCTACTCACGGAATCCACCGGAAACGCGCGCCCGGCATTCCGGCTCGGATTCACCCGCATGACCTGCAGGTAAAGTGATTGAGGCATCTCGGTGCGAAGCATGCGCAATTCTCCAACCCCCGGGAGAGGTCGCAGGCGTTCATACAACGAATCCTGAATTTCACCCAATCGGTCTTTCTGAGCATTAAGAAATCCCAATCTCAGACGAAGTTGAGGGTCCAATCGCTTACTCTTGGGCAACTGTTGAAACGCACGTTCGACTCGCGAGAACGCTTCTTCAATCGGTCCGACGGCCCTCGCCGTTTCCCGATCGCTCAACAACCGGTTGATCGCCTTTGTCTCCGAGGCCAATCCCGCCATGAAAGGCACGCTGGAGGCGGTCTGCCGTTTCACTTCCAAAGTTTCCACGCGGGTCGAGGACAGAAAACGACTGCGATTGAACTCCCGATTCACCCGCAACTGGGCCTGCCGAGCGGACTCGAAGGAAAGGACCGCCGTCTCGTAGTCCGCCTCCGCCATCGCGGCGTCGCCGGCGGTTTCCGCCGCGTCTACTTGTCCGGCTACTTCGGCCGCGTCCAAGGACTCGATTTCCCGTTCTATTTCGTCGAGCTCCGCCAATCCCGCAAAACGGGTGCGGGGAAACTCCGTGTTGATTTGTTGCTGCAGCTCCCGGGCAGTGGTCAAGGCTGCAAGGGCATCCAGCCAAGCCTCGGCCTCGGCCGCACCTCGCACCACTTCCAAGGCGGCACTCACTTCGGCGGCCAACGGTTGAGCGGAGAGATCCTGCAAACTTTGCTCGATCCGTTCCTCTCGCACAAAATTCTTGGATCCCGAGGAAGCCCCCGAGCGGTTGACCTCTTGCTGCATCGCCAAAGCTTCTCGCCATTTTTCTGCGGCGAGCTCCACTTCGCTCGAATCGGTGGCGGCTTCAGCTTCCGTCAGGACTTCTGCAATGCGTTCGTTGATCTGGAACGCCTTCGTGGTATGCAGCCGTGATTGCAATTCCTCCAAACGGCGACGCTCTGGTTGACTGGCCTCCTGAGGAAGCTCCGCAATAAAATCCCGCTGTTCGGCGATAGCCTCTTCCAACTCGACCACATCATTCGATTTGCCCGACCGCTCATGCAGCGCCGGCAGATCCCTGCGCGCCGCCGCCACGTCGCCATCCTGTTCAATACCGGGGTCGTCCCTCTCGCCCAAATCAACTCCCTGCGGGCCGAGATTGGCCAGCCACCACCAACCACCGGCCAACACGCCAATACCGACGAAAAAAGCCAGCACGAGGCGTAGCTTCATCCAAACGAGGTATTTTCTGCTGCGCCGGCGTTCGTGGGGCATTACGGACTCCACTCAATGGTGCCGGCCGTAAAAATCAACGCACCAAACTGTCTGCTTCCTAAATTGGCAGGCTCGACATCCCGACCCGAATGACGTTTCACGAAGGAAGTGATCGATACTCTGACAGTTCTGGCTCCCGGTCTCCTAGGAGCGTCCGTGGCTCGCGCCGCCAAAGCGCGGGGAGCAGCACGTCGGGTGGTCATTTGGGCTCGGCGCCCCGAAGTGAGGTTAGCCCTCGCCGAGCAAAATTGGTGCGATGAGGTCGCGGCCAGCCCCAAGGAGGCAGTCGCGGAGGCCAATGTGGTGGTAATCGCCGCGCCTGTGACCCGAATCGGCCCTTTGGTCGCCGATATCGCTGATTCACTTCCGCCCGAAGCCATCGTTACCGACGTCGGCAGTGTGAAGGCAGAGATCTGCCGTGAAGCGCGCACCGCGCTGGCGAACGTCAACGGCACCTTCGTCGGATCCCACCCGATGGCCGGCAGTGAGAAAACCGGTTGGGAAAACGGCGACGCAGAACTTTTTGAGCGATGCACCTGTTTTGTCACGCCCGCCGAGGACGACGTATCCGCCCAAGTCGAAACCGTCGTCCGTCTCTGGCGGGATTTGGGTGCGGAGGTTGTCACGGTTGGGGCGGATGAGCATGACGAGATAGTCGCCCACATCAGCCATATGCCTCAGGTAATCGCTTCAAACCTCGGCACGCTGCTGGGGCAACGGCCGTCTAAATGGGGTCAGTTGGCGGGCAACGGCCTCAAAGACACCACCCGTATCGCCGGTAGCGACGCGACAATGTGGATGGATATCCTCGAACAGAATCGAGATGAGATTCTGCGCGCCTTAGGCGGTTTTGAAGACGAGCTGCATCACTTCCGATCCGCGCTCGCAAGCCGGGACTGGAGGGAACTCAGGAGTCGTTTGGAACGCGGCAAAGCCTGGCGCGATCAACTGCGTCCGTAGTCGATTCCAGCTGCCCTTTCTGGCGTTCGAACGCAATTTTTCCGTTTTAATCTGTCGTGCCCCCCCTTCCCGAAATCCTGCCCATAACTCCCTTCACCGCCTCCCCTACAGGTGAGGTTGTGCTGCCCGGCTCAAAAAGTCTGACCAACCGCGCTTTGTTGCTGGCGGCAATGGGAACAGAACCAGTCGCGCTGACGGGAGCATTATTCAGCGAAGACACCGCCTTGATGGCCGCCGCACTGCGGGCCCTTGGTTGCAGTGTGAAGGCGGACGAATCCTCCCTTACCCTGCAGGTTTCCGCTCAAGAGAATCTGTTCCGGGCTTCCGAACCGGTTGACCTTTTCGTCGGACTCGCCGGAACGGCTGCCCGATTTCTGACCGCCTTCTGTGCCTCCGCGCCCCGTGGAGTCTATCGACTCGATGGGATCGAACAGATGCGACACCGTCCGATGGCCGAATTGATTAACGGGCTGCGAGGATTGGGCGCCGATGTGCGTTGCAGGGGTGAGGAGGGATTCTTCCCGCTGGAAATTCACGCGAAGGGTTTGAAAGGCGGCAGTATCACCCTCGATGCCAGTGCCAGTAGTCAGTTGCTCTCGGCCTTGCTCATGGTCGCACCGCTCGCGAACGGACCGGTTTCGATTCAACTCAGTGGCTCGGTGCGCTGGACCTATGTAGAGATGACCCGTCGACTGATGCAGGAATTTGGGGCCAAGATCGCTCCGGCTGAATCAGGACGGTTCGACCTCACCCCTCATGCTTACGCCCCACCCGCCAGCCACGCGATCGAACCAGATGCCTCCGCCGCCAGCTATTGGCACGCGTTGAATCACATTCTTTCCGCCAGCCTCACGTTTCCCGGGTTACGGGTCCCCGGAGAGGGTCTCCAAGGAGACGCTGCCTTCGTCGAGGTTCTCCATCGGATCGCCCTTCTTCCGGACGACGTTCTTCTCGACGAAAATTTCAAGGAAATCTCCGATACATTTCTGACTCTGGGAGCCATCGCCCCGCTGCGAAAAGGGCCCACCCGCATTACCGGTATCGCCCACACCCGCGCCCAAGAAACAGATCGCGTCGCCGGTATGGCCACCGAGCTCCGGCGACTGGGGCAGGATGTGATCGAGGAGGAAGACGCGCTGACCATCACGCCCCGCCCCTTACTAACCGACCATGTTGTCGAAACCTACGGCGATCATCGTTTTGCCATGAGTTTTGCTATTCTGAGCTGCCACGATCTCCGCGGAGACGGCACGCCTTGGCTCTCCATCCATCATCCTGCCGTCTGCGCGAAGACGTTTCCTCACTTTTTTGAGTTGCTGGATGCGGTTCGGACAAAATCCTCCGACCGGTGACCGACGTCTCCTTCATCATCGTTGCCATCGACGGCGCCGCCGCTTCCGGCAAGTCCTCGACCTCACGAGCCCTGAGCGCGCGTTTCAACCTACTGCACGTCGATACCGGCTCGTTCTATCGCACGATGACCGCGGAGTTACTGCACCAGGGACTGGCCAGTAGCGATACCGCCGGAATTGCTCAAGCCAGCCAGGATATCATTCTGGCTACGGAGCTCGACGGACGGCGCGCGCAGATGAAAATCAATGGTCGGATCGTTCCCGATACCGAAATTCGCACACCCGAGGTGAACGCCAGCGTTTCCCACTTCGCGGCAGCGGCCGAACTCCGCGTCGCCTTGCTAGCTTATCAACGCGGTCAGGCGGACTTCGGCCGCAAACACGGTTTCCAAGGATTGATCATGGAAGGACGCGACATCGGCTCGGTGATTTTTCCCGAAGCGGATTTTCGTTTCTTTCTGCACGCCGATCCCGTCGAGCGCGCCCGTCGTCGGGCCGCCGAAGGCCAGACCGACTCGATCACTGAACGCGATCGACTTGACCGCACCCGCAAAGCCGCCCCTCTCGCCTGTCCGGAAGGTGCCACTGACATCGACAGCACCCATCTCAATTTGGAACAGGTGGTGGATCTTCTGAGCAAACACCTGTCCTCTCGCCTTACGCCCGCCTCATGAGCCAAGCATTTCCCCAGCTTCAGATGACGATGGTTTATGGTCTCTTCCATTACATCTTCAAAACCTCACAGAACATGCTCTTTCGCGGTGATGTTTCGGGGGTCGATAACGTGCCTCTTGAGGGTCCATTTCTCATCGCCGGAAATCATGCCAGTCATTTGGACCCGCCCGCCATCGGCGGTCATGTTCCCCGCCAGATCGCATTTTTTGCCCGCAAGACATTATGGAAAGGGGGGGTTCTCAGTTGGTGGATGGATCAAGCCTGGGCCATCCCCGTGGACCGCGATGGTGCAGATGTTTCGGCTATCAAAAAAGTGCTTCGAATCCTCAAGGCCGGGCGCGCGCTCATTCTTTTCCCGGAAGGGACCCGCTCCGTGAATGGAAATTTTCAGAAACCTAAATCCGGAGTCGGCATGATCGCCTGCAAAGCCCGGGTGCCCGTGGTGCCTGTTCGCATCTTCGATTCGCACAAAGCCTGGGGTCGCAACCAATCGATGCGCCCCGGTGTGCCGGTAAGCATAACCTTCGGAAGACCCCTTAAACTGGAGGATTTCGACGACCCCTCCGCGGGCAAAGCCCGCTATCAAATCGCCAGCGAACGCATCATGGCCGCCATCGCCAGTCTGGAAAAACCACCGGTCACGGTTATTTAACTTATAAGAGAGGTCATCCTGAAATATGGGAAAGAACGCGACTTGAAGGAACCTGAAAGGCCGACAGGATCCCCTTCATGATTCGCTCCAAATTTCTGTTTTCGCTTCTTTCGTTGTTCGTTTTCGCTGGATCCGCAGCATTCCTTTCCGCTGACCATCACGGCAAAAAGAAGGAATTTGGCCCTTTCGTAGCGGTGGTTTTTGACGAGGAAGTGATCCAAGACGTCCTAATCAAAGGTGATGACATCTTCCTCAAGTTGCAGCCCGCCCATCGGAACGATAAGCTCACAATTAAGAACTCGATGCAAGAGGGCGGCCCCTATCGCAAATGGTTCAACGGAGAAGTCGTATTTGTTGCCTAGGAGAATAGCGGTCGCGCTGCCAATGCATGGACGGATCGGATGCAATCTTCCGCCAACTACATCGACTACTATTGCGAAGGTAAGCTCTTCCTGCGCTTGAAACGTAAGTAATCACCCACCGGGGTGAGCTTGCTTTAGAGGAGCAGTCAATATACGAAATTAAATTCGTGTATTTTATTTCATATTTTAAGTTGCGCTTCATTTGGGAGCGACCTCTGTGCTTGGAATCAAGCAATCATGGAGGTCCTAACTACTATTCTAAATCCGGGGGTGCTTTTCTTCATCCTCGGTTTCGTCGCCGTTCTACTAAATTCGAATCTATCGATTCCGGAATCAGTAGTTAAATTCGTTTCCCTCTACCTGATGCTTTCGATCGGGTTTAAGAGGGGATCAGTCTTTCCGACTCCAGTCTTTGGGGCGATGGAATCATCATCATCGGTATCATTCTGCTGATGAGCGCGGTCGTTCCCATCTACAGCTACCTGCTGCTCAAAAAATCGCTTGGGGTCGCGGATGCGGCGGCGATTGGTGCGACCTACGGCTCAAACAGCACCCTGACTTACATCACCGCGGCAGGGTTTCTCACTTCGATCGGAGTCGCCTACGAGGGATACATGACGGTGGCTTTGGTTGTCATGGAAACTCCCGCCGATCATTTTCGCCGTTGTAATGGCTCAAATGACGTCAAAAAAGAAAGGGGCCAAGACCACCTCTTCTGCAATTAAAGAGGCTCTGACCGACGGCACCTTGCTCGTCTTGGTGGGCAGCATGCTGATTGGATTCATTCTTAAGCGCCTCGGCACCGAAGATTCTCCTCTTTCGGCTTTCATCGGCGGCGATATGTTCACCGGTATGCTCATGTTTTTCCTCCTCTATGTGGGGACACTCGTGGGCAAAAAATTTAAAAAAATCGAATCGTTCCCGTTTATCTTGTGGATGTTCGCCATAGTCGCTCCGGCAGTGAACGGCCTCATCGCGATACTGCTGAGTAAATTATTCGGGTTCGCTCATGGCGACGCTCTGCTGCTGACGATACTTTGCGCGTCAGCCTCGTATATCGTCGCGCCAGCCATCCTCAAAGACGTCCTGCCTGAGGCAAATCCGGCGCGCTATCTCACCATGAGCATGGGCATAACATTCCCGCTCAACACCATTTTGGGTATCCCGCTATACTGGTGGATTATCACCAATTTCATTTAAACGAAAACTCGGGCATTTTACTTTCAGACCAAAAGACCCTAAACTTCCTTTATCATGATCCACGAAAAATCAGCTCAACTGATCAATGAACAGATCGGCCAAGAATTCTCGGCCTTTTATCAATACCTCGCCGTTTCCACCTGGCTGGATTCGGAGGCCTTGCCGGAGTTGTCGAAATATTTCGCCAAACAGGCGGAGGAAGAGCGCATGCACGCCATGAAAATGATCCAATTCCTCGGCGATACCGATCGCACGGTCATCTTCCCAGCTCTTGAATCGCCCAAATCAGATTTCGATTCAGTCGAACAGGTGGTTCAGATCGCCTATGATCAAGAGGTCAAGGTGACTGATCAGATCAAGGCGATCTATGATGCCGCCGCGGAGCATAACGACCGGGTTACTCAGAACTTCCTGCAGTGGTTCCTAGAGGAGCAGGTCGAGGAGGTCGCCAGCATGGACACTCTGCTGAAAATCACTCGTCGCGCCGGCAACGATCTTTTCCGTCTGGAAGATTATATCGCCCGCGAAGGACACCCTGACCAAGGCGGAGCGTAACAGAAGAGAATACGCCGCGGCTTTCGAGTCGCGGCGTTTTTAGTCACCTCAATCGAGCACCCGCAGGCGGATGTTCCGGTAGTAGGTCGTGCTATCGGGGTCGTGTGCCTGAATGGCGAACGTGCCGGAACCCAGAATACGGCCCGGGTTGTTCTTTAGCGAAACCGTAGGATCGAAATTCTTGGGCTGCGTCCACTGGGAGGTAATCTCGCCATTCACCCGTAGCGTGACTTTGCGGTTCACCACTTTAATGTGATAATTGAACCACTCGCCATCGGTGCTCGGGGCTTTTTCAACGATATGATTGTCCAAACTTCCGGGGGGAACTTTTTGCCCTTCCTTCAAGGCCAAGACATTCACGACGCCATAGAGGCTGCCAGTTTTTTTCGGATCTTTTTGCGTTGAATTCACCTGACACTCGAACCCCTTGGACGGCCACCCTTCGGCCTCATAGGTGGTGTGGAAATACACCCCGCTGTTCGCACCCGGTTGAGTCATGACGCGCAGCTTCAATTCGAAGTTCTTAATCCCCGGTTCACTCTCACCATCGCCCATGTAGAAGAGATGCGCGCGACCTCCGCTGACTTTCAGTTTTCCATTTTCGATCGTGAAACAACCGGGAGTCTCATCATTGGATTTCCAGCCATCCAAAGTCTTGCCATCGAAGAGCGTGACCCACTCGGCGTCTGCGGCGTGTGACCAGGAGAAGAGGGCTGCGAAGAGCAGATTGGTGAACAGGATTCGTCGAAGGGTATTCATAGGGGATGGGAGGACTAAGGGGCAGGTTACTTCTGGGTCGGGCTTTATGCCCGACAACGATCGATACTTGGGGTGAAAGTTTTTTTGAGAGGAGGGAAAAACTATACGATACCGCAATTGCGGCGAGCTCGATCGAGCACATCGCGGGCCACGGAGTGGGCTTTGGCCGCGCCGTCTTTCAGCACGGCTTCCACGTGGTCGAGATTGGACGCGAGCTGGGCGCGACGCTTACGGGCGTCGCGGTAGAATTCCCAGTAGTGCTCGAAGAGCGCTTTCTTGATATCTCCGTAGCCATACCCCCCCGTCTTAAGCTGACCCAGAATATCATCATAGACATCAGTCGGAACGAAGAACTTGAGCAACTGGGCCGCCGGCAATTGGTCGGCATCGGGTTTAGGTTCCTCGCGGGTGCGACTGTCCATGACGATGGACATGATCTTCTTCTTAAGCTTCTTCTCTTCGCCAAAAATTTCCAGCGTATTGCCGTAGCTTTTGCTCATCTTTTGTCCATCAAGTCCGGGAATGACCGCCACGTCTTCCGCGATGGACGGCTCGGGCACCACAAACGTGTCGCCGTAGGTCTGGTTGAATTTGATCGCGATATCCCGCGTCATTTCGAGGTGCTGCTTTTGGTCCTTCCCCACCGGCACGACTGTCGTGTCGTAGAGTAGAATATCGGCGGCCATTAAAACCGGATAAGCGAAGAGACCGAAGTTGGGCGCAATGCCCTTGGCCGTTTTGTCTTTGAAACTGTGCGCGCGTTCGAGGAGGCCCATGGGAGTTAGGGTGCCGAGCAACCAGGTGAGTTCACACACTTCGGGCACATCGCTTTGACGCCAGAACACACTCTTCGACGGATCAAGGCCGCACGCCAACCAGTCGAGGGCAATGCCCAGCGTGTTGGCCCGACGGACCTCGGGATCGAACACCGAGGTCAGAGAATGATAGTCGGCGATAAAATAATAACACTCGCCGATGTCTTGGGCGGCGATAGCCGGGCGCATCGCGCCAAAGTAGTTGCCGACGTGCAAAGTGCCGGAAGGAGTGATGCCTGTGAGAGTGCGGGTCGCCATGATCTTGAGGTGAGGACTGCCACCACAGAACATTCCCTGCCCTGACCTCCAGCTTTATTTAAGCTGATTGCTAATCCAATGGCTTAACGAATCGTCCGCCGCCGCCTGCAGGAGAGTCCGTAAGTCTTTCGCATCCCGGGTGGTCTGAGCCTGCCGACCAGCGTCGGCCAAGCTTGCCCCGAGCTGCTCCGCGAGGGCCTCCGCTGATGCCGCTCCCTGGATAAGTTCGGGATACATCTGCCGCTTGAGCAGGAGATTAGCGATACCGATAAACTCCACCGTGACGATCAAGCGGCCCAACCAATAGGTCAACGGATCCGTCTTGTAGATCACTGCACCGGGAATACCGGCTAGGGCACAATGCATCGACATCGTCCCGCTCGTGGTGAGAACGGCGGACACACCCACCGGCGAGTCGGAGCTGCCCGTCGCTTGCAATCGAATCCCCTCTGGCAAATTCATCGCTTCCAATTGCGTCCGCATGGTCTCGCTGGGATGAAGCACCACCGCTTCGCGACCATCACCAGACCGAACAAACGCCTCGGCCATAACAGGCATCAGTCGTTTCACCAATCCTTGCCGGCTTCCCGGCAGCAACAGAATCGGCCCCTCCGCATCGAACCGCACCGGGGCTTGATAATCCGGAGCCACGAAAGGATGGCCGACAAAACTAACCGGCAACTCCGTGTCCCCATACACCTCTTTCTCAAACGGAAAAATAGAGGCAAGCCCGTCGAGGTGCGCCGCCATCTGGAAGCGGCGTTTCGCCCGCGAAGCCCAAATTTGCGGCGAAATGTAATAGACCAACTTCGTCGCCCCGCCCGCCTTAGCCGCGATACCGGCGGCAAAGAGTTTTTTGGCGATGCGGAGATTCAACCCCGACGAGTCCACAAAACACACCGCCTTCGGTTTGTGCTCACCTACCCAGCGCACGACCTCGGCGATCAGCGCCCGATAGAAAGAAAGCCGGCCAAACACCGCGAAGCCCATCGTGGACTGAGCCGTAAGATCCTCCAACAACTGCGCCCCCGCCTTCGCCAAGGCCGGGCCGCCCAATGCCGTGACTCGACGTTCCGGTTCCGCGGTCAACAGCCCTGCCACCATTCGCCCGGCGTGTTGATCCCCCGAATGCTCCGCCGCGATCACCAAAAGATCCCCGCGCCCCCCATCAGGAGCCGGCAACCGAAATGGCAAGGCGTTACTCATTCCCACAACACATTAAACCACGGATGAACACAGATAAACACTGATTGAGAAACCAATTCCGGATCTGTGTGTATCTGTGTTCATCGGTGGTTAATGCAATCCTGTCTCACAGGTGTGCGCGTGTTGCAAAGGCCTACTCCTACTTCGCCGCTTTGATTTGGTCGGTGATGGCGATTGCGACTTCGAGCGCCTGCCGTCCGACCGCGCCACCGACTTTCGGTTGCTGGGCGTGGGCCACACTGTCGACAAAGTGCGCCAACTCGAGTGCCAGCGGCTCACCTTTTTCGATCGGCACGGGCTCGAGCGGCAACGCAGTCAGGTCCGTGGGCTCGACCGCTCCGGTGCTTAATTTGCCCACGTAATCCAGCAATCCGGTCGTGCGCACGAGGTGTCCGCTTTGGCGCATGAGATCGAACGAGAAATACCCGGTCTCTTGAAACACCCGGATCTCGCGCACCTTTTTCAGGCTCATCCGGCTCGTGCTGAGATTGGCCACGCAGCCGTTTTCAAACTCGATGCGCACGTTGGCAATATCCTCAGTCTTAGAGACCAGACTCACGCCCACACTCTCCACCTTCGCGACCGGTGAATTCACCAACTGCAGCACGATCCCGATGTCGTGGATCATTAAATCCAACACAACCCCCACTTCCGTGCCCCGCGGCGTGAACGGCGCGAGGCGCTCGGCGGTGATGAATTTGGGCGCCTTCACTTCCTTTTCCAAAAACCCCATCACGGGGTTAAAATGTTCGATGTGCCCCACCTGCACGATGCGGTCGTTTTCCTTGGCTGCCGCCAACACCCGTTCGGCTTCCGCCAGCGAAGCGCAGATCGGCTTCTCGATCAGCAAGTGGCAATTTTGCGCCAAAAGGATCAGCGCGACCTGCTCGTGCAAATCCGTCGGCACGACCACCGAAACCGCCTCGCACGCCTCGCCCAATGCTTCCAGCGAGTCGTATCGTTGGCAGCCATGCCGTTCACAAATCTCGACGGCGCGGGCATCATCGGTCTCGAAGATTCCTTGAAACGTCACCCCGGGGAGGTCGGCGTAGACGCGGGCGTGGTGTTGACCGAGGGATCCCACCCCGGCCACACCACAACGGATTTTATCGGAAACCGATTCAGCGGACATGGCGCTCATGCCATGGGCCTCGCCGCATGGACGCAACCCGCGAAATCGGTTCGTGTCGTGTCGTTCGGACAACAATTTTGGTGACGGCCCCGCCGCCCTGTAAGCCGGACGTTGACAGGCGGGGTCTCCCTCCTATGTGATCTTTCTTTTACGTCTATCGGAGACGTGTCCGATTTCCCTTAACAACTGAACCCTTATGGCAGCAAAAACCACAGCTAAAAAGTCCGTCAAAAAAGCGGTCAAAAAGTCCGCCGCGAAGGCCCGCAAGGCCCTCGCTAAAAAGAAACCCGCCGCAAAGAAGACCGTGAAAAAGGCCCGCGCACCGAAATACGTTTATTCGTGGGGTGACGGCAAGGCCGACGGCAACTCGACGATGAAGAACCTCCTCGGAGGTAAGGGCACAAATCTCGCTGAGATGAGCCGCATCGGCCTCCCGGTCCCAGCTGGCTTCACGGTCACGACTGAGGTCTGCACCCACTTCTACGACAACGGTCGCAAATACCCGGTTCAGCTCCAGGGCCAAATCGAGGCCGGCATCCGCAAGATGGAAAAGAGCATGGGCACCAAGTTTGGTGACGCCAGCGGCTTCCCTCTCCTCGTCGCTGTTCGTTCCGGCGCCCGTGACTCCATGCCGGGCATGATGGACACGATCCTCAACCTCGGTCTCAACGATGACACCGTCCAAGCTCTCGAAACCGCGACCAACAACCCGCGTTTCGCTTGGGATTGCTACCGCCGCTTCGTGCAGATGTATGGCGACGTCGTCATGGGTGTTCAAGCCAAGGCTGGCGAGGACATCGATCCGTTTGAAGCCGTCATCGAAGGCCTGAAGAAGGAGCGTTTCGACGATTCCCACGCCGATGACAGCAAGCTCAACGCCGACGATTACAAAGAGCTCGTCGTGCGCATGAAGAAGATGGTCAAGGAGCGTTCCGGCCAAAACTTCCCCGCCAATCCTTGGGACCAACTCCAAGGTGCCGTCGGCGCCGTCTTTGGTTCCTGGATGAATGACCGCGCGATCGTCTATCGTCGCAAGTATGGTATCCCCGCCGAGTGGGGCACCGCCGTTAACGTCCAGGCTATGGTCTTCGGTAACACCGGTAAGAGCTCCGGTTCCGGCGTCGCGTTCACCCGCGATCCCGCCACCGGCGAGAAAGTCTTCTACGGTGAGTTCCTCATGGACGCTCAAGGTGAAGACGTCGTCGCCGGTGTCCGCACTCCGGATCCCGTCGCCAAGCTCGCCAAAAAGCAGCCCAAGTCCCTCAAGGAACTCGAGCGTATCCGCAAGGTGCTCGAGTCCCACTTCAAGGACATGCAGGACTTCGAGTTCACCATTCAGGAAGAGAAGCTGTTCATGCTCCAGACCCGTAATGGTAAGCGCACCGGCGTCGCCGCCGTCCGTATCGCTTGCGAAATGGTCAAGGAGAAGCTCATCGACTGGAAGACCGCGATCACCCGCGTTCCCGCCGAGCAGCTTGAGCAAGTCCTCGCACCGATCTTCGACGCCAAGGCCGTTAAATCCGCCGAGCAAATCGCCAGGGGTCTCCCCGCGGGCCCCGGGGCCGCTACCGGCAAGATCTACTTCAACGCCGAGCGCGCTGTCGAAGCCCACGAAAAGGGCGAAAAGGTCCTGCTCGTTCGCGTCGAAACTTCCCCGGAAGATCTGCGCGGCATGATCGCGGCCGAAGGTATCCTCACCGCTCGTGGTGGTGTTTCCTCGCACGCTGCTCTCGTTGCCCGTCAGATGGGTAAGGTCTGCGTCTGTGGCGCCGCCCTGCACGTCGACTACGATTCACGCACGCTTACCGTGGGTAAGAAGAAATGGAAAGAAGGAGAATTCCTCTCCATCGACGGCACTGCTGGCACCGTTTACTCGGGTGAGGTTCCCACCGCTCCTTCGCAAGTGGTGCAAGGCCTGATCCACAACAATAAGCGCGCCCAAAAGAGCGGCACCTACCAAAACTTCGTCCAGCTCATGGGCTGGTGTAAGAAGGTCACACGCATGACGGTCCGCACCAATGCCGACACGCCTGAGCAAACCGCTCAAGCCGTCGCGTTTGGCGCGGTCGGCATCGGCCTCACCCGCACGGAGCACATGTTCTTCGAAGGTGAGCGTATCGACGCAATGCGTGAGATGATCCTCTCCGACAACCTCGCCGCCCGTGAAGCCGCCCTCGCGAAGCTCTTGCCCTATCAGCGCAAGGATTTCTTCGGTATCTTCAAGGCCCTCGCCGGTTATCCCGCGACCATCCGCTTCCTCGATCCGCCTCTGCATGAGTTCCTTCCACACACCAAGGAGCAGCAACTCGACCTGGGCAAGAAGCTTGAAATCCCGGTTGAGAAAATCATGTCCCGCGTCGCCGAACTCCACGAGTTCAACCCGATGCTTGGATTCCGCGGCTGCCGTCTCGGTATCTGCTACCCGGAGATCACCCGCATGCAGGCCCGCGCCGTCATCGAGGCCGCTGTTGAGGCCAAGAAGAAGGGCATCAAGGCTAAGCCTGAAATCATGATCCCGCTCGTTGGCTTCGCCAAGGAATTGGAAATCCAGGTCGCCGCGGTTCACGCCGAAGCGAAGGCTGTCATGAAGGAGCAGAAGACCCGCGTCTCCTACTCCGTCGGCACCATGATCGAAATCCCTCGCGGCGCGTTGACCGCCGATGAAGTCGCTGAAACCGCGGAGTTCTTCTCCTTCGGCACCAACGACCTCACCCAAACCACCATGGGCATGTCCCGCGATGACTCCGGTTCCTTCCTCAGTCCTTACCAGGAAGCTGAGATCATGTCGAAGAACCCCTTCGCCTCGATCGACCAAACCGGTGTTGGCCAACTCATGGAGATTGCCATCGAGAAGGGCCGCAAGACCCGTCCGAACATCAAGCTCGGCATCTGTGGTGAACACGGTGGCGACCCTGATTCGGTCAAGTTCTGCCACAAGATCGGACTGGCCTACGTCTCCTGCTCGCCTTACCGCGTGCCGGTTGCGCGTCTCGCAGCCGCTCAGGCCGCCCTCGAAGAGTAAGATTCGGTAGCTCACGGTCCTTGTCCGCCGAAGCCTCGGCGAAGGAGGATCGTTCTCATTCTCGAAGCCCCGTTCCGCCCCGCGGAACGGGGCTTTTTCGTGCCTCAAGAATGACCGTGAGGTAGGGCATGCTCGGCGCTTCGTCCGCCAAAGCCTTAGCGACGGTGGAAGCCCGCCGCTTCGGCCTGATCCGCACCCAACGGCTCCCCGCCCCTACATCCAACCGCGATCGGCGCTTTCGGCGAAATCGCCCGATGGACTCGCTCAGGGTGGCTCAAAATCCAACCTGAAATAGATAAAACGTTACGTAACGTTTTATCTATCCCTTACGAAGCCTACAGCCCCGCCAGCCTCCGTCGCGCCCTTCGCCGTCTATCTGAATTAGCGACGGCCGAAGGTATTGTGCTCGAAGTCGCGCTGTATGGAGGCGCGGTCTTAACCATCGTATACGGATCCAGAGACTCCACCCGCGACGTCGACGCCATCATCAGTCCCGCCGAAGCCGATGTTCGGCTCGTCGCTCAAGTCGCCAAGGATCAGGAATTGACCGAGGACTGGCTGAACGAAGACGTTCGCCAATTCGTTTCGTCAATTGGTCAAAAGCGCGCTTTTCCGTCGGATGAATTTGAACCCGGACTACAAATCACCATTCCAACGGTAGCCTACCTTCTTTCGTTGAAACTCAACGCCTGCCGCCAACCTCTGCCGGGATATCTGGGCGACAAGGCTGATATCAAATTCCTGCTCCGGAAAATAGAACCCGCTTCCGTGGAAACGATCGAAGAGATCCAAGATCAATTTTTCCCCGGCGAGGGACTGCACCCCCGAGCACTTGAGTTGATTGAAGACTATCTCGCGGAGGCGTCATCATGAGGCGACCAAAGTCACCTAAGGAAGTTGCCGACCGCGCGGAGGACGAATCTCACTTTGGGCACGAATTCGCCGATTGGTTGCATACAGTTCGTGCCACGCATTCACGCCCTTTCTTAGTCGAATCTATCCGGGAAGAACCGCCGTCATTGCGCGATCGATTCCCCACCGGAGCGACAGCTGATGCTTGGCTTGCAGCATATGCCGCCTACATTGCCGAGCAGATCAAAGTTGAGTCGCCAGCTTGGGCAGAGGCCCCCCCAAGGCGTCGCAGCTCAGCCATGGTTCTCGGTGGACGGCAAGGACTCTCGTCTCCTCGCCCTGCGGGACAGTCCACCGGCGTTTAAGAACCGCAATCTCTTCACGCCGCGCGTCGATCTACCTCTGCGTCTTCGCGCCGGCCGCCCCCCGGTCTCGGCCGAACAGAAACGTCGCAAAAATGCCGAACGCCAACGTCGCGCCGCGGAACTGGCCGCCCTTCGGCAATCAGCCGGGCTTACTTAAACCGGCCAGCCAAGCCGCGGCCTATCTCTCGGCAACTACACTCCCGGAGGCCTCACTTTCAGGGCCGATTTGAGCCCGGATTTTTGCTTTCTTCGCTTTCTATCTGCCGACGCGTCGCGGCCATATTGTCGACTAGATTGGGGTAACGACGTCCAGCGGCCCGGGCCCTAGCCCTCGCCCAAGTGATGCTGTCTTCCGACAGTTTAACTTTCGCTTTTCCCTCCAAAGGAGTTCGTTTCTTTTGCCAAGGTGCCGCTGCCATCGCACACCATTACTAGGATTCTCGACCTGTCCAATCACTGACTCAAAACCCGCAATGACAGGGGAAATTCAACTCCAGACAACATCCTAATCCGGAGGAATACAGACCCGCAAAGACCCCTTGTAGCAATTAGCAATCAACTCGGCTAGGGGGCATTGAGTGGTCGCTCGCGTTGCGATCGGCCAAACTTGTGTTCACAATTTCTCGTGATCCGCTCGAAAAAAACTACGTTTATACACACGGTCATTCTGGGTATCCCGGTTATGGTCAGCTGCTGGCTGACGACGGGATGCAGTTCGTCCTCAGATGAAACGGCGCAGGCAGACCCCACCGCGCCACCGGTGGAAACCGTGCAGTCTCGGTTCGGTTCTCTACCGTTGGAGGAACGCCTGAGCGGCACCATTCGGGCCGACAATCAGGTTGTGATCTATCCCGAATTTCCCGGTCGAATCGATCAGGTCATGGTCGAAAACGGCGACACGGTGATGGTCGGCGCCCCCTCTGCTTCAGATCAATGATGACCAAATTCGTGAGCAGGTCCGCCGCTCTCGCGAGGTCAACCAACGCAATCTCGTTTCCGATCTCGAATATGAAACCCTCGCGGCCCAACGCGAATCCGCGGCGGCTGACGTCGATCTGGCCGAAGCCGAGTTAGAACAAGCTTCGGCAACCTTAGCCGAACGAACTGATCTGCTGGGCCAGGCAATCGTGCGGGCTCCCGTATCCGGAATAATCGGCGCCCGTCGCGCTGAAGTCGGCATGCAGGTCTCCAGCAATAATCCACTCTTTACCTTAGGCGATCTCAGTCAGCTTCATGTCGCCGTCAACCTGACCGATAATATGGTAGGCTACGTCAAAGTGGGGCAACCCGTGCGCATCATCGCGAGCGAGGTCATCAGAGATCCGCTCATCCTCGAAGGGACTGTCGCCCGCATCTCACCTTTCCTCGATGAGGTTTCTCGCAGCACTGAAGCCGAGATCCGCATCCTAAATTCCGATCCCCGCCTCCGTCCCGGCATGTTCCTGCCGGTGGATATCCTTTATGGCGACAGTGTACAGGCCACCCTGATCCCCTCCAGTGCCATCTTCACTGATCGCAACACGGGAGTGTAGAGTGTTTATATTCTGGATACGGACACCATCGATACCTCGACGATTGAGCCACCGAGAACAACTTGTCGGATCCGATCGCGGTGGAGCTTCGTCCTCTGAGTATCATCGCGTGCGGCCAAAATGAAGTCGCCGTAGCCAACCTCGAGCCCGATCAGTGGATCGTGACCTTGGGCCAGAACCTGCTCTCTGCTGACGGACGTTCCAAGGCCCGAGTCCGGCCCGTCACGTGGGCGCACGTGTTGGAACTTCAGGGACTAAACCGAGAAGATCTCCTCAGCGATGTGATTGAGATGACCGGCCGCCGCACCGCCAACGCCAAGCCTTAACTCCAACCTCGATCATGCGCGTTACCGAGACCGCCGTTAAGCGGCCCATCGCCACCATGATGGTGTTTCTGATCCATCATCACGCTGGGCACCACGGGCTTCCGCTATCTCCCGATCGATCTGCTCCCGCCGATCGAGTTTCCCTCGCTCACTGTCTCGGTCAGCTACCCGGGCGTCGGGCCTGAAGAGATGGAGGAAATCGTCACCCGGCAGGTTGAAAATGGGTTATCAGGCATTGCGGGTATTGAGCGAATCCGTTCTCGCGCCCAAGAGGGCAGCACCTGGGTAAGTCTCGATTTTACGCGAGGGGCGGATCTTGCAGAGGCCACCAACGACGTGCGCGCCGCGCTCGACGATATCTGGTTACCACCCGAAGCCGATCCCCCTTCTATTTGGAAATTTAATCCCGACACCTCACCCATCATCATCGTCGGGGTTACGCCTGAGGCATGGGACCTCCAAGAGCTCACGCTCCTCGTCGATCGCGACGTCAGCAAGCGATTTGCCCAGCTCCCCGGCGTAGGCACGGTGGAACTCTGGGGCGGCATCTATCGCGAAATCAAAGTCGATCTCAAACGCGATCGCCTCAACGCCAGCCGACTTTCGTCCGCAGATATCCGCGCGGCGCTCATGGACGGCAACGTCAATCTACCGGGCGGCAACGTCATTGAGGGCGTGCAATCCCTCTACGTGCGCACGCTCGGAGAATACTCGGACCGCGATCAGATTCGTAGCACCGTCGTGGATACCGATGATGGTCGTCCCATCCGGGTCGGCGACGTCGCAGATGTCTCCTTCGGCTACAGCGACTTGAGTCGGTTGGTCAAAATCAACGGCAAACCCATGCTGCGGTTCGGCATCCAGAAACAATCCGGCGCCAATACCGTGGCGGTTTCGGAAGCCGTGCGGGCGGAGGTGGCCCGCATCACGGCCGAACGTGGCGACATCAATCTTATGGTGGTATCCGACCAAGCCACCTTCATCCAGAACTCCAATCGACAATGTCGCTCAATCCGCCGGTTGGGGCGCATTGTTTGCCGTCGGTATTCTCTACCTCTTTCTGCGGCGGGGAGCTTCGACTTTCATCATCGCGGCGGCGATTCCGATTTCGATGATCGCGACGTTTGGTTTGCTCTATTTCAACGGACTGACTCTCAACCAAATGAGCTTCGGGGGCTTGGCACTCGGCATCGGTCTGGTCGTGGACAATGCAGTCGTGGTTCTGGAGAACATCACGCGCATGCGTGAGGAAGGCAAAGACCGCCGCTCGGCCGCTCTTATCGGCACGCGGGAAGTCGGCGGTGCCCCCGCTCCCGAACTCGATTTCACTTGGGCTACCGAAGACGGTCTGACTCACCTGTCCGATCTCAATGGCAAAATCGTCGTGCTCGATTTCTGGGCCATGTGGTGTGGTCCGTGTGTCCGCTCCTTCCCTCAAGTGCGCGAACTTACAGATCACTATGCCGACTCCGCAGTGGCGGTGGTTGGAGTTACCAGTCTGCAAGGACAGTTCCATGGGTTGGAATCGACCCCGATCAACGTGCACAATGATCCCGATAAAGAGCACGCGTTGATGAATGACTACATCGCCAAGATGGGCATCAACTGGACCATCGCTTTCAGCGAACAAGAGGTTTTCAACCCCGACTACGGCACCACTGGAATTCCACACATGGCCATCGTCGCTCTGGACGGAACATTGCGGCATGTCGGCCTCCACCCGGCGATGCCGCACGATGAAAAACTCGCATTTGTCGACGCCTTGTTGAAGGAGTTCGATCTACCGGTTCCGGGCGTGTAAACGCAACGAATCGATATCGGGCGTAAAGCCCGACCCACATGAGAGTTGAGCAGACCTGCTGGGTGGGTCGGGCTTTACGCCCGACATGCTCCTCCGTGCGGCGTTCCCACCCTACCTCTAGTCGAGGCCCGGATAATCCAGCGTCGCGAAATGATCCTCGAGGGTCTCGGCGCGACGGATGACTTTCCACTTGCCGTCACCCTGCCAGAGCACTTCGGCTGACCGGAGCTTGGCGTTGTAATTAAAACCCATCGAGTGTCCGTGCGCGCCACTGTCATGGATCACGACAAGATCGCCGATCTCGGGATCCGCGATCTCACGATCAATCGCAAACTTGTCGTTGTTCTCACAGAGTGAACCCGTGACGTCGTAGACTTTGCGCGGTGCCGGAGTTGCGTCCTGCGCTTCGCGACCCACCACACTAACGTGATGGTATGAACCATACATTCCAGGCCGCATCAAATTCGCCATCGAGGCATCGAGGCCCACGTAGTTTTTGTAGATCGCCTTCTTGTGTAAGACCCGACCCACCAAATAGCCGTAGGGGCCGGTCACCATGCGACCGCACTCCATCGCGATACGCACCGGTCCCAGACCATTGGCGACGATCGTCGCTTCATAAGCTTCGTGAATTTTTTTGCCCACGTAGGCGAGATCAACCGCGGTTTCTTCCGGCCGATACGGAATGCCGATGCCGCCACCGAGATTCACGATCTCGAAGCTGATGCCGAGCTCGCGGCTCAGCTCCAGCACCAGATCAAACAACATCTGGGCCGTCTCCACGAAGTAATCCGGGTTGAGCTCGTTCGATGCCACCATGGTGTGCAGGCCAAATCGCTTCACGCCCTTGTCACGCAGCATGCGATACCCCTCAAACAACTGCTCTGGCGTGAAACCATACTTCGCCTCCTCAGGCTTGCCGATGATCACATTACCCGCTTTGAGCGGCCCCGGATTGTAGCGACAGCACATCAGTTCCGGCAAATTTCCGCCGAGGCTCTCTTCGAGAAACGGAATGTGACTGATGTCATCCAGATTGATGATCGCACCCAGCTCCGCCGCCTTTTGGAACTCGTAGGCTGGCGTGTCGTTAGACGTGAACACGATATTCTCGCCTGTGATTCCCATCGCTTCGCACAACTTCAGTTCTCCGAACGACGAGCAATCCCCGCCCATACCTTCCGCCTTGAGACCCTCGATGACATGAGGATTTGGCAGCGCTTTGATCGCGTAAAAATTGATGAAGCCACCCGGCACCCACGCAAACGCATCGAAGAATGCCCGGGCATTCGCTCGCATCGCCGTCTCATCATAGACGTGAAACGGCGTGGGAACTTCGGCGGCGATGGCCTCGAGTTGATCCGGGGAGAAGGGCAAAGCTTTGTCTGTCATACGCGTAAGCAGACCAGCGCAATCACCCACCGCGCCCTGTCAACGCCCGACCGCAAAATCGAGGCCCAGCATCGGGGAATTCCCGGTGGGCTGGAGCGCTACGACGCCTTCACGCCAGCCGTTTCGAGCTCTTTCTGAAACTCTGTCACCGCCGCCAACACCTTGCGCAAATGAAGACCACGCTCCGTAAATTCGTATTCCACCCGCGGCGGAATCTCGGGGAAACTGATCTTCTCCAGTATCCCAAGCTCCATATTTCGGCGCAGACAATCGTTGAGCACCTTGGCGGAAAGCTCCTCCACACTGCGCTCCATCGCGCCCGGCCGATTAACACCTGCCTCCATCAACTGGTAAACCGTCAACGACCACTTGCAGCCCATGATCGTTTGCAGAATTACGGCCGCCTGCTGGGGAGGTTCGGCTCGGCAAATTTTTCTTCTCGTTGATGTTCCGCATTTTAGACCGGGCGGTGCCCATTCCACCAATTTGTGCCCGCTAGCCGTGAGGTCAAATCCGCGATATTATTATCGAGTCAACTCAATCATATCATGACTCAAGAAAATCAATCGACTCGTCCCCTCGCTCTCATTCTCGGCGGATCCACCGGCATCGGCCGCGCGATCGCCCTTCGTCTCGCTAAAAACGGGCACGATCTGATCCCCGTGGCCCGCAATCAAACGCGGCTCGACTCCATCCAAACCGAACTGAGCGAATCCAGTGACGCAAAGATCACTACGATCGTCTTTGATCTGGCCGACTACGCTCAGGTAGAATCCCTGCAAGCTCAGCTCACCGCCGACTCCCGCCACATCTCACACCTCGTTAACGCGGCCGGTTTGTTCAGCCTCAAACCCTTTCTTGAACACACCGGCGAAGACTTCGACGCCTACCACGATCTAAATCGCGCGTTCTTCCTCCTCACCCAAACGGTGGCAAACAATATGAAAACTCACGGAGGAGGCAGTATTCTCAACATCGGTTCGATGTGGGCAAAGCAGGCCGTCAAAGCTACACCCTCCAGTGCCTACTCGATGGCCAAAGCTGGCCTCCACGCCATGACCCAACACCTCGCCATGGAACTCGCCGACCACAACATTCGAGTGAACGCCATCTCACCCGCGGTCGTGGTCACTCCGATCTACGGTTCGTTTATCGACCCAACCAAAATCGAAGAAACCCTCCAAGGCTTCAATGGCTTCCATCCCATCGGACGTGTAGGTCGACCCGAGGACATCGCTGGCGCCGCCGAGCTGCTGCTGTCGGATGACACCGGTTGGGTTTTCATCCAGTCCTTAACATGCAACCTTTTGGTTGCATATTTTGTTTGTGATGGACGACATTTTTAAAGCTCTGGCCGATACCCACCGCCGCGAGATCCTGGATCGGTTGCGGGAGGATAATGGTCAGACGCTGTCCGAAATCGCCGCGCCGTTGGAGATGAGCCGACAGGCCGTCACCAAACATCTGCGCATCCTCGAAAAGGCCAACCTCGTGACCTCGGTTTTCCGCGGACGCGACAAAATCCACTACCTCAACCCCGTGCCCTTGCACGAGGTCGCCAGACGTTGGATCAAGCCCTTCGAATCCGCCCGGCTCGTATCCTCCACCAACTCAAGATCCAACTGGAGAAAGAGACCTAATCACACCGCCGTCTTTTTAACACGGAGAAGCAGAAATCATAGCAGAAACAACAGAGTAATTTGGCAGTCATTCAGCTCAGCTTCCCTCTGCTACCTCCTGTGAAAACCAACAGTGGGGATTACCCTTGAGTTGTAGACTTGTGACGCAGAGTTGGGTTTAATCCGTTGTTTTGGTTTTCGAAGTCAACGGGCGAAATATAGCCGATTGAAGAGTGTCGTCGGTCGCGGTTATAGGAGGCTTCAATCCACTCGAACACGAGTTGGCGAGCAGAGCTGTGATTGCGTCGTTCGTGGCGGTAGACGAGTTCAATTTTGAGGGTGGAAAAGAAGGACTCGGCTAAGGCGTTGTCGGAGCAATTGCCGCGGCGGCTCATCGACGCGGTGATACCGTTGGCGCAGAGTTCTTCACGAAAGCGCGCGCTGGAATATTGCCCCCCACGATCAGAGTGAAGGAGCAGGCCCGCAGGCCAGCGACCACCGCGGTGCCCACTGGCCATGCGAAGCGCAGCGATGACCCGTCCGGTTTCCCGTGAGTCGTGAGCATGCCCAACCGAGCCCACGCTTGCTGTAGGAGTCGATGACGACGGCCAGATACCGCCAGTGCTCACGGGGGTCCAGGTAGGTGATGTCGGTTTGCCAAACCTGGTCACAGGCGGGGATAGCCTCGCGCTGAGCGAGCCGATTGGGTGCGATCGGGCCGTCGTGATTGCGGTGCGTAGTGGGAGGTCGGTCGGAGCGTAGCTGACGTCCCGGTAGACCTTCGCTTTTCATTAATCGAGCCACCCGCGCCTTACTCACACGCTCGCCCTGAGCGCGTAGCTCCCGAGTCATCCGGGGATAGCCATCCGACTGGCGCGAGTCGGCAAAAGCGGGGATGATCTTCTGGCGTAAGTCCTGAGCTCGCGTCTCACGGCGGCTACGTTGACCGCTTGCCCAAGCGTGGTATCCACGGCGAGAAACAGGGCGCACTTCACCAAGTACTCGAAGCGGGAACTCGTTTTTCATGGGTTGTATCGCGGCGAATCGTTGGCGGATGGGTTGCTGAAGAGTGTTACCGGGGGGGTTAGGATCTCACACCGCCTCTGTAGCTCGTGGTTCTCGCGCCGCAGGCGCTTTAACTCCGCTTCGGGAGTCTCACTGGCGCAGGCGGGCTGCGACGCCCCAGGCGGCGCCTTCGCCCGCTTGCGCCAGTCGCGGATACGGTTGGCCGAGACCCCGAAGTGCTCGGCGCTCTGCTTGGTCGAGATTGAGGTGCTCGCCTGAGAGGCTGGCACCTCGCGCTTGAACGGCTCGGAATGGTTGGGTTTGGTTCGCGGCATGGATGGGATTCCTTTGGGTGCTCTACTCTCCACAAGTCCACAATCCCTGGGTAACCCTATATTTTAAGCTTTCACCAACAAAGAACTCAAACGTTCCACACCAAGATCCTCCGACTGCCACCAGGCCACTCATTCAGCTACGACGGAGGAGACACCGATATTGGCTTCCTGAACAAGCGGCGTCATTTAAATCCACGGATGCGGAATCTATTTGGCGCCAATATGCGGAAGTGCTCAGAACTTCCATTGACTCCTGTTTGCCGACCTCGGGCGTAATAGGTGCACATGCCAGCGGGGGACTTGATTCGTCCGCCGTATTTTCATGGGCCCACAAGATCACGGCGCCCGATCCCAATCGATCCGTATTCGGATTTTCATGGCATCCGGAAAAACCACCAGAAGTCTCAGATTCAAACGGTGAGTATTCCCTGCTCAAGTCTTTGGCAAGGACCAGCGGAAACCCGGTTGCGCAAAGTCCGATTAAAATAGACACGGCCTTTGAGGTTTCTCCGCCAAGATGTGACCCGTAAGCCTTGGTTGCTGGTCACCGCCACGCTGATGGAGAGATCGGTGCAAAAAGAAGCGCAGCACAGACGGATCAATACGATGCTTACCGGATGGGGGGGCGACGAGATCGCTTCGCAACACTACGGCCAAAGATCTCGGCACCCCGGAAGCGGAGACACTCAAGCTGGTGTCAGATTCCCACCGCGCTCAAACGGAGAAGATATCGTGGGCAGTGCAGACAACCGCGCGCTACATTCCGCTTCGGCTCGTTTGTCTCCCTCAAGCTATGGCAGCCAACGTCATGCTCAGTCGTCGCGGAATCGACTCGACCCTCTACCTCGGCGTGAAGATGGACAAAGCCAACGCCCTGACAGCGCATGCATGGCTGCGTTCCGGTCTAAAATGGGTAACGGGCACCGCGGCTCGGCGGGGCCAAACTGTCGTCGCTTGTTTCGCCAAAATCGACACCACCTCAGTTTTCTGGAGCACTCGATTTCGCATAATGACCCTACTCTGTATCCTAGTGGGGTTGGCCGTCCTGACCTTGATGCCTTTTCCTCCCCTCCACGACCTCGCGTGGGAAGGTCGACCCGATTGGTTAAGAAAACCTATCCACGATGTTGGGAGTCGCGATGTCTGGTTCAATTTTGCGGGCTTCACGGTGGCCAGTCTCGTATTCAATTTTTCACTATATGGCCGCAAGCGAGCCTCCTTCCGCTATCGGCTACCGGGAATAGTGTCATTCATCCTAATCTTCAGTATCTTGGAATTTTTCCAAATCGCGCTACCGGAGAGAAACTTCGATCCCGTCGATATCGCAATGGGGCTACTCGCTGTGTTCGCGGTGTTTCCCTTTTGGTTCCGAAGCAAAGACTAAACGCTCGATCGCCACCGCAAACTCAGGGGCCAAATCCTTGATGCGACCCCTTGCATCAGATCCAAAAAAATGCTCACAGTGCCCCATGCTCGCTGCGCTTATCCTAGATTTTGATGGCCTGATACTGGATACCGAGACTCCCTTGCTGGATAGTTGGGAGCGGGTTCATGCTGAACACGGACTTATCTATGATCGCGCCAAGGGCCACAATATCATCGGACATAGCGATATCCCATACGATCCGTGGGAGGCTTTTCCTGAAAATCACGACCGGACCAAGCTCGAGGTCACATTTGAACGCGTTAAGAATGAAATCGTTCTTCGGCAGCCCATTCTTCCCGGCATCATCAAACTGCTTGATGCCGCCAAACACGCGTCTTTGAAACTGGGAATTTCCTCTAACTCCCACCACGACCACGTCGAGGGACACCTGGAACGACTTGGCCTGCATGATCGATTCGCGACCTTCGCCTGCCGGGATGACGTGACCCACCCCAAACCCGCCCCCGATGTTTACCAGTTGGCCTGTTCGCAACTCGACATCGAGCCCGGCGCAGCCGCGGCGTTCGAGGATTCCGTGCCCGGACACGTCGCTGCCCATCAAGCCGGTTTACGTGTAGTGGTCGTGCCCAATCCCAGCACCCGACAATACGATTTTAAACACGCAGCCCAACGACTGTCGTCGATGGCAGAGTTCGATCTCGATGCGTTTGCCGCATCGTTGAACTAAGTGGGCTTGCCAATCCTATCCCACTAGGTCGAATACCTCCTGTGAGTGTGCCGCGATTCAACGTTCTGGGAGTTGGCGTTCATGCTGTGAATCTCGCCACGGCCACTCTCTTGGTCGAGAGACTTCAACAACGTTTCCCTGATCTCAATGTCGTCGGTCACGAGTCTCCATCATGGAGCGAAGACGTCACCAGCTTGTCGATCAAGGGGATAAGAAACGCGGCGGCAGACTTCATTTGGGTGGGACTGAGCACCCCCAAACAGGAGGCCTTCATGGCGCATTTTCACAACACGACTGACGCGAAAGGCACCACCCTCGGGGTCGGTGCCGCATTTGATTTTCTGAGCGGACGCGTCAAGCAGGCGCCAGTTGCTTGGCAAAAGGCAGGTTGCGAATGGCTATGGCGCATGGGCCAGCAGCCTGGGCGGTTGACGAAGCGCTACCTAATCACGGTTCCGAAGTTTGGCGCACGTCTGCTCGCGCAGCGATGGGGACTGATCAGATACTCTGTCGAGGACTAGGCGTGTTTTAGAAAGCTTAAGAAGTCCTTTAGGCAGCTGAGAGCCGAGTAGGACAATTGCTAATCCGTGTCGGAAGCGAAGTTGACTGACGTTGTCGGGCGTGAAGCTCGACCCACCGGAGAGGCAACGAGTCGAAACTGCGGTTCGGGTTTTAGGCCCGCGACGAGATCCGAAATTTTCTCCGTCATGGCCGGACCGATCGCTGCGTGATCATCCACGTGAGTTTTGATGACGTTGACCAGGGCACTGCCCACGACCACGCCGTCAGCCAAAGCTCCGACCTCGGCAACATGTTCACGCCGGGAAATACCAAAACCCACCACGACCGGGAGGTCCGTATGGGCTTTGATCACCTGAATTGCTTCCGGAATATTGGTCGCCAACGAATCCCGCTCGCCGGTTACGCCTTCGCGCGAAACGTAGTAAACAAATCCTGTCGTCACGGCACCGATTTTGGCCAGCCGTTCCGGCGGTGTGGTCGGCGCAACGATGAAGACCGTTTTCAGGCCGTGTTGGGCACACGCAGCATTGAGTTCATCCGCTTCTTCCGGGGGGAGATCCAGAGTCAGGATTCCGTCGAGTCCCGCCGTTGTGGCGCGTTTGACGTAGTCTTCGACCCCATTGGAAAACACCAGATTGTAGTAGGTGTAGAAAACGATGGGCGTATCGGGAAATTCTGTGCGCAGGGTGCTGACCAATCCCAGCACTCGATCCGCCGTCATGCCACTTTCGAGGGCGCGTTGGGCAGCGAGTTGGTTGGTTAATCCGTCCGCCAAGGGGTCGGAGAACGGCACGCCGAGTTCGAGCACGTCCACGCCGTTTCGCAGCAGTGCGCGGCAAGCCGCCAGCGAGGACTCGAAGTCCGGGTCACCCGCACACAGGTAAGCTACGAAGGCGGCTCGGTTCTCCTGTTTGGCTCGGGCGAATGCTTGTGAAATACGATCCATTAGCCACTCCATCGGCACAAAACTCCGGTCTGGGTGCAAACCATTCCGCCTAAGTATTTCTTCCCAGGCATTTCGTGACGCTCCGCCATCTCGAACGAAACGGTCGCGATGACGGTAGTTTGCCTCAGTGCGAGCTTGGTAAATGCTTTTCGAAGAACATTTTGGATCGTGCCACGAACTCGGTGGGATCGTTCTGGAAATCCGGACTGTCAGTTTCGATCGCCATCACGCCCGACCAATCGGACTCCCGAATGGAATCGAAGAGCTGCAAATAGTTGCTGTTGCCGAGACCAATATGGGTGTCGAGCGGGCGGCCCTTGGCGTCTTCCCCATCAAGGCGCTTGTCCTTCATGTGCATGTCGAAGACACGGTCACCGTAATTGAGGAATACCTCGTTTGCATCGAAGCCGGCGGCGGTGACCCAACCGATGTCCATGCAGACTCCGATTCGCTCATCACGCTCCGCCAGCACATGCTTCACCGTGGACGGGTTGCCGTAGACGGTGCCGGTGCCGTGGTTGTGCACGGCCAGCTTGATGTCATACTCCTGCACCAGTTCCTCGAGCATGTCCCACTGGGCCTGATCCTTGGGTTCAATGACGATGACCTTCATGTCGAATACCATTTACCAAGTGATGTTACCGTAGCAATGGAGGAGCCATTAAAAGTTTTTGTAAATGTATTTCCACTTCTTGTCCAACCTTTACTAGCATGATCAGCTAGAGAAAACATTAAGGTGCTATCATCAGAAATACCATAGATTGTAACGCTTTCCCAATCACTAGAGCCAACGGCACGCCCAAATTGACGCCCAATTTGTAGCTCTATAGTTTTTCCTCTAAGAACTCTAGGATCAGTAACAACTATCTTTAGATCAGGAGTGCTAGTGTACAGAAATGAAGAGTATTCTACAGGAGGTAAGGCAGTTATCTCAACCGTCATAGGTGTTTTAGATATTGGGCCAAAATGAGCTGTTATAGCCCTATTTTCTGTCATTGTAAATGACGAGCTGGTACCGGTAGTTGTAGACACCCCACGAGTACTCCCAGTCCAGCTTCCAAACGCATGGCCAGAATCCGGGATTGCAGTCACAGTAACAGTAGTACCATGAGTAATAGGGTTTGACACACTAGCACCAGCGGAGCCACTACCAGAGGTATTAATCGTAGGAGTATACCTGTTTGGAACAAAATTAGCTGTTATACTCCTATTTCCTGTCATTATGAATGATGAGTTATTACCTGTAGATGTAGACATCCCACTAGTCCTTCCAGTCCAGTTTACAAACGAATTGCCAAAATCTGGGGTTGCAGTCACAGTAACAGTAGTACCATAAGTAATAGGGTTTGACACACTAGCACCAGCAGAACCACTACCAGAGGCATTAACCGTAAGAGTATACCTGTCTTGAGTCATATTTGCCGTAATAGTCCCGTTACTAGTTACTGACCCCGAAGTATAGCTGTTTCCAGAACCTGACCTGAAAGCTACTCCACCTCCAGTTGACCAGCTAGTAACGGACCAACCAGTATTAGGGGTTACATTTACTCTAGCATTATTACCATTTGTAACACGTTGACTTGTAGGAGAAATTGACCCACCCCTAGATGGGTTTACATGAGCACGAACAGTTGAACTATTTGCATTTACATTAATATTTAAACTATCTAATGTACGCATGCCATAACCGCTAGTAGACGCTCTTGCATAGAATGTGTATGAACCCGTTGAACTAGGAGTAAAATTGTAAGTCCTGGTAGCAGCTGTACTTGAACCCGTTAATCTATTACTAACAGGCCGATTAATAGACGTGCTAGTAAAGTTATGATCGGGCCTGAGAAAAATGGACACGGGAGTCTCTTAGAAAGAGAAACCCATAGTGAAGAGACAAAGATACACCGCCGAGTTCAAACGTGAGGCGGCGAGATTAATGATCATGGACGGTTTGAGTGCGCCGGAGGTGTCCAAGCGGCTGGATGTTAACACCGGCCTGCTTTACCGCTGGAAGCGTGACCACCTGGCGGAGCTGGATGCAGCGAGCCCCTCCCACGCGAAGTCCAATCCGACCCAAATGGCCGCTGAGCTTGATCAACTGCGCAAGCAGCTGGCCAAGGAGAGGCGGATCAATGAGATCTTAAAAAAAACGGTGAGTTACTTCGCCAAGGACGAATGAGCCGCTACCAGTTCATGCAAAACCACGACCGACGGTTTGATCTGGCGGAGATGAGCGAAGCGCTCGGGGTCTCGCGCAGCGGATATTACCGTTGGGCCGAAGCGAAGCCCTCAGCGCGTCGAGAACAGGACGAGTTGATCAAACCGATCATTGAACAAGTTGTGCGCATGGCTCACGGCCCCTACGGTTACCGGCCGGTCCACCAGCATCTGCGCGAGCAGGGAGTGGACTGTGGCCGGGATCGCACCCTGCGATTAATGCGCGAGCTCGATTTGGTCGGGCGCGCCCATACTCGCTTCAAGCCGATCGGCACCGACAGCGAACATCTCTTCGGTTATCATCCCAACCTACTCAAGCAGTTGGGCAAACCGGAGCATCGCGATCAGATCTGGGTGGCCGATACGATGTATCTACTCAGCGATGCGGGGTGGTGTTACCTGGCAACCGTGATGGACCTGTGCACCCGACGAATCGTCGGCTGGAGCGTGTCGCAACGCAACGACTCGGACTTGGTCTGCATCGCGCTGGAAAACGCCGCGTTGATCCGTGGCAACGTGCGCGACGGCATCGTTCATCACAGCGACCGGGGCAGCACTTACGCTTCGGATCGCTACCAGCGCGTGTTGGCCAAGCTGAAGATGCACCCGAGCATGAGCGCCAAAGGCAACTGCTATGACAATGCGGCGATGGAATCGTTCTTCGGTCGCTACAAAGCCGCCGCGGTGCGCGATCACATCTTCGCCAACGAAACCCAGGTGCGCGCCAATGTCTTCAACTCCATCGAAGTCTTCTACAACCGATACCGAAAACATGCCTCGCTGGGCTACCTTAGCCCGATGCAAGCCGAGGCAAAATTTTTGCCCCCCATCGGGGGCAATGCACAACTCGATTGCCTAACCTGCAATTAAACCCATAACCTACTAAACAAGACACATCCGTGTCTCACAAACTCAGGCCCGATCACTTTAACTCGAAACCCCGAGGGACTGAATTCCTTCTTCCTTGAGTACTCAAGAATTTCCACTAGCTCATCGTGAATTTCGACGGTGCGCGGGGACTTCGAATTCTTAGCACGAAATCCCGTGATCAATCTATTCTCTTTCGAGAACCACTCCCAATCTGGACCAAGCCGCTTTGCCTCATCCGGTCGAGGTCGAACTCCCGAGAGGGCACATATTGCCAAGTAAGGCAGCATAGCCCCGTCAATCGCGCTTCTGCCTCTTCCCACCGGATATGTCGAAGCCACTTGAAGGAGCTCTTTAACCTGTTCCGCGCCGAGGATATTAACCACTCCATCGTGAGTCACTTTGGGGCGATCGATATTCGACATGAAGTTTTGGGCCAAGTATTTTTCCTGCACCAAAAACTCGGCAAAATTATGGAGCTGATCAAAACGATTGCGCGTGGTTCTCACGGCGAGAGCTCGTGGATTTCCCTCTGAGTCTAGACTCCGATGCCGCATGAAGTCTTCAGCGGTTTGACGATTAAATCTTCCAATTTCCTTAAGTCCGCTGGAGCGAAGAAAATGGCCTAAAATCGAACGACACACATCGACCGTTCGTTGTTGGTTTCCTCGGGCCAAACGCCGCTCCAAATAGTCCTCGACCACGAGATTCGCCTGACCTCCACGGACCATAATACCAGCATTCTCGAGATAATAATCAACCGCAGTGATCAGAGAACCCTGTGGGTGAGTCTCTCGAAGTCTATCCCAAGCCAGTTCTGCCTCTCGAAGGTCCCGGTTAGACTGAATGCGAGTAACCACTGCACGAAGGAGCGAAAAATCTCCTTGATCGATCTGATCCCCGAAGCCATCCGATTGCCGATCGGGCCTTTGCCTTCGTCCGAAAGTTCTTTTGCAAACGTTTCCCATAAAACATGCCGGTAAGGCGTCATGAGTTACTACCGCTACCATTTTTGAACGGAACAATTTTAAGGGTGTTAAGTGGGTTTCGAGGCATTGCCTTTGTAGTTCACAAAAAAGTTCACACGAAGTGAATGAACTTGACTAAAACTGAATAACTCAACATCCCTTCAATGAATTCAAAATAGATCTTATATTTGATGTATTTATGAATCACAAAGCACCAACGGGGTGTAGCTTAGCCTGGTAGAGCGCTACGTTCGGGACGTAGAGGCCGGAGGTTCGAATCCTCTCACCCCGACCACTTTACCCAACAATGCACAGTTTCGAGTTTACGCGAAATAACCGAAGTAAGGCAATGTAATCGAGGAGAGGATGAAGAACTGATTGAGGGTCGACGGAGCGAACGTAGTGAGTGGAGATGGGCAATCCGCAGGATTGATCTCGAAGAGATTCCGCAACGCGGAACCAATCCGGTCATATCAACCATTTGGCGGCCGATCTGGAGGGAGAGTTTTCCGTCTCCAACCTCAGCGGCTTAGGCGGAGGGAATGATGAATGGATTAAATTTCCGTTCGTTCAAGATCGTGGTCAGGGGACCATGTCCCGGAGCAACCACGGTCTCGAGAGGAGAACCAGCAACGATACGGTCGAGACTGGAATGTAACCGCTTACAGCAATGAAACGCGCCGCCAATCGATCCGGCAAACAAGAGATCCCCAGAGATGAGTAGCGGGCGGCCCTGCGGGGCGCAGGATTGGGTAATCCGATAGCAATGGTGCGCCTCCACATGACCCGGGGTTGAGCAAACTTCGATCGAGAATCCCGCTTCATTGACCACAGCCCCATCGCCAAGCGCCACGACACCGGCGGGGCGATCTTCATCGGCCGGCCCAAATACCGCCACGTCGCGAAAGCGCTCCCGGATCGCCGATAGACCGCCGGTATGCTCGGTCTCGTAGTGAGTCAAAAATACCGCGGCCACCCGGTTAATTTTGGCGGGCCAACTCCGCCAGATCCCTTCAGCTCCAGTTCCGGCATCGAACAATATGCCCACATCATTGGTGCAATCCGCCACCAGATAGGAATTTGCCACCCCGATGCCATGGCGCATCCGCAACGGATAGAGGCAGCACGGAAGTCCGCTAATATCCGGCAACGGGTAGGCTTCGCTGGCGACGGCATGCAAGCCCACGCTCTGCAGATTCAAAACTTGAGCAACGCGATTGATCTCCTCTGTGGAGAGTTTTTCGCAGTAATCGATGACGGATCGCAGCCGCTCCACTGGAATGCCAGCTCGAGTCGCCACGTCCGACTCCTCCAAACCGCAACCACGCATGGCCTTGTCGAGCACATCGCCCAACTCGTCTTCCAATGGCGCCCGTTCGATTACCATGGCGCTAACTTACGCGTTTGCCACCAAAGCGCAAAAAAGTTTTGGCGAAATTCTCCCCCTTACCCAGCGTCGGTTCATGGCAGATTCGAACGAAGAGGTTGTTGAGATTTTCACGCGCACCCGAGCGCTCCAACAAGGACACTTCGTCCTGCGGTCAGGTCTGCACAGCGGTAATTTCTTTCAATGTGCTCAGGTCTGCCAGAATATGGCTGCGGTCACGCGCCTAGCGGAGTTGATGCTGCCCGAACTCAATCAACTCGAATTCGACACCGTGTTGGCTCCTGCCATGGGTGGCCTCGTGATTGGCCAGGAAGTCGCCCGTCAAACGGGAACACGCTATATCTTCGCGGAAAAAGTCGATGATCGCTTGGCCATTCGGCGGGGATTCAAATTCGCTCCCGGTGAAAAGGTCTTGGTAGTGGAGGACGTCATTACCCGAGGCGGCCGCGTGCAGGAAGCCCTGGATTTGATTGAGGCAGGCGGAGGCACCGCCGTGGCGGTTTTCTTGTTGGTAGACCGGAGTGAAGGCAAAGCTTCGTTTACGGTGCCCGTCTTTCCTTTGCTCCAAATGAGCTTCCCTACCTACGCGGCCGACGATTTGCCGGCTGAATTGGCGGCAGTTCCCGTTTCGAAACCGGGAAGCTGAGGGAGCGCAGTTACAGAGGCTCGGGCAACAAAGCCCGCCCCATCTTTGGGTTCCCCGGTCACCTTAGTCCGGAACACCGGTCGGCGGTCTGCCCAATCTAGAAGCCTTTGACCTTAAATAGGCCAGTGACGCTTTCGTTCTTGTGGATGCGATTGATCGCTTCGCCCAAGAGTGAGGCCACGTTGAGAACCGTGATCGGCAGGCCCTGAGTGTCAACCGGGATAGAATCGGTGGTGATTAACTCGTCGATGTGTCCCAGTTTGAGTCGGTCATAAGCCATCGGGCTCAGGAGCGCATGGCTCACCGCCGCCCGCACACTGACAGCACCATGCTCCCGCATCGTTTTGGCCGCATTAACCAACGTGCCGGCAGTTTCAATGATATCGTCCACCAAAAGCACATTCCGGCCTTCCACCTCTCTCACCACGTTGACCGACTCGACGGTCGTCGGACTGGTTCGTTTTTTCCACACCATGCCCAATTGGGCGCCCATGAGAGTGGCGTAGGCAGCGGCCATTTTCATGCCTCCAACGTCGGGCGAGACCACGACGAGGTTATCATTACGCATGTTGTTTTTCTCGATGTGGTCGAAAAATACGGGCGACGCAAAAAGGTGGTCCACGGGGATATCAAAAAATCCCTGAATCTGCTGGGCGTGCAGGTCCATCGTCAGAACCCGATTCGCACCCGCGGCAACAATGAGGTTGGCTACCAGTTTAGCCGTTATGGGCACGCGGGGCTGATCCTTACGATCCTGACGAGCATAGCCGTAGAAAGGAATAACGGCGGTAATCCGATGGGCTGACGCACGGCGGGCTGCATCGATCATGATCAGCAACTCCATCAAGTGATGGTTCGTCGGCGTGCAGGTCGACTGCATGATGAAAACATCCTGCCCGCGGACGTTTTCATTAATCTTAACGCATGATTCCCCATCGGGGAAACTGGTTACCGTGGCCTCGCCGAGAGGCACCCCGATCGAGGCGCACATTTCTTCGGCTAGAGGCCGATTTGAGTTACCGGCGAAAATCTTCAGGCTGGGTGCGCTCATTGGTTGGGGTATCGTGACGGAACCGTCAATCGGCGGAAGCCTTTTTTAGTTCTTCGATGTCGTTTACGATCGATTTGACGTTTTTGAAGAGGTCCGGGAGTCGGCGTTGGAGAACAACCAAGCGTCTCTCCAATTGGTAAGGCATGGCGGGTATGCCGGAATAGGTCCGACCGGGTTCGGTGATATTTGCCGTCAAACCGCCGCGACTCGCGACTTGAGTGCCTTGGGCGACCCGAATATGTCCGACCGCACCAGATTGTCCTGCCATGACCACGTAGTCCTCCAGGGTAGTGCTCCCCGCAATTCCGACTTGGGCACAAAGGATGCAATGACGCCCTACGATCACATTGTGCGCCACCTGGACTTGATTGTCTATTTTCGTGCCCTCGCCGATCTCCGTCCGACTGAAACGAGCGCGATCAATGGTGGAATTTGCTCCAATTTCGACATCGTGACCCACCACCACACTTCCCACCTGAGGGACCTTGGCGTGACGCCCTTCGACGACTTCATAACCAAAACCATCCGACCCGATCACCACCCCGGAATGCAAGCGGCAGCGATCACCCAACGAGCAATAGGTCGCGAGGTGCGTTCCCGGAGCCAACCAACAATCAGCCCCTATCGTCGCATTTCTCCCGACAAAGACTTGGGCGTGCAAAATTGTCCTCTCCCCTATCTGGGCACCCGCTTCCACCACACAAAGCGGACCGATGGTCGCGGAGGACGCGACCCGGGCCCCCTCACCGATCACTGCGCTCGGGTGTATCCCTGCTGCGAGTTTCGGCCAAAGAGATTGTTCCAACCGCGCACAAACGAGAGCCAGCGCGGCCGACGGGTTTTCCACCACCAGAAAACACTGCCCTCCCTTGGGCTGTCCCTCGTAATCGCTCCCTACCAAGATCACGGAAGCCGCGGTTTCATTCACTTGAGAGCGGTATTTAGGATTTCCTAAGAACGAAAGGTCTCCCGATTTCGCATCGCTCAGAGACGCGATTCCACGGACTGCACCCTCTTCGCTACCCCGCACTGAAGTGGGAGCCACAATCGTTTTAAGTTCACCGAGCGAATACGAAAATTCCATCCCTGCGGAGACTTGCGGGCTCAAGAATAACTGGCAACCCGACATTCGAGCCAAAAAAAGCCCCGCCTGTTTGGGCGGGGCAAATTAGGTTTAAGGATCGAAGATCTTAGTTTTGGGGGAACGCAACCGTGGGGGTGTCTTCGCCTGCACCGGAGCTCGCTGGGCCTTCAACTGGAGCGGAAGGAGCATCAGCAGGCTTATCCTTATCGATTTCAGCCAAAACTTCTTCGGTGATTTCGAGGGAATCCTCGGCATAGAGCACGGCTGGCATTCCAAGCAGAGAAGGACCGGACTTGTCGAACAGCATGTTAATGCCTTGGCGCTTGGCCACTTCCTGGGCGACTTGGGAAATCTCGTCCATGAGCAGAGTCCGGAAGTTCATGATCCGCTGCTTGAGGGAATCTCTGCTGTTGGTAACCAGAGCGTTCATTTCCTGCTGCTTGCGTTGCATCTGCTCCACCTTGACACGGGTGTCCTCTTCGATTTTCGCTTTGGCATCATCGGAGAGCACCGGGTTATTCAGCTGCTCTGCCATGCTTTGAGCCTCTTCCTGCAGGGCAAGACCTTGGCCGTTGAGACGTTCGATTTCAGCTTTTACGTGCTCCTGCTCGTCTTGAAAGACGATATTCTTTTCGGCCGTCTTGTAGTGGGCATCGAAAAGACGGGCCATGTCGACGACGCCGACTTTAAGCGTTTGAGCCGATCCCACCGCCGCGGACAAGGCGATAGCGAGGAGGACGGTAAGGGGGTTCAAATTACTCTGCATGATTGATAAAAAGGTTAGACTACTAAATTAGAAGCGAGTGCCGAAAGAAAAATTAAACGGATTTCCTTTATCATTTGCACCGTCAGATGTGAGAGGAATACCTAAATCGAGGCTAAGTGGTGCGCCACCTACGAACAATCGCAACCCGACACCAAAATTGTCGTTGTAACGTGTCGGGCTGAAATCAAACGAATCGACGTTTACAAAACCGGCGTCATAGAAGATCGCGAATCGAATCGGCGATACGATGTCCGCAGAATACTCCAAAGTCAGCATACCGTAACTGTTGCCACCCAAGGGCTCTAGGTTGATGGAATCCTTAGGACCGACTTCACGATATTCAAATCCACGCAGAGTATACGGACCACCAAGGAAGAATCGTTCGTAGAAGGGAACCTGACTGTTGTCTCCATAGGCTTCGACGGTGCCGGCGCGTAGAATCACCGCCAGAACTTGGGCTTGGAAATCAAACAGCGGGTAAAACTGGGATCCACGGAACTCCAATTTATAATAATCGGAATCTCCTCCCACGATGCCACCGGCGATATCGGTGCGAAGTTCGACCCGATTTCCTCGCGTGGTGTTGACGATCTTATCGCGGGTATCGCGTTCGAGAACAAAACCAACTTTGGAAATCGAGAGCTCACCTGCCAGATCTTGAATCGGCTGTGGAGCGCTAGGAGCGATGTCCGTGATATCAACAACTTGGTAGGAGTAGGACAATTGGCCGTTCACCAATTCAAACAACCGCTTCCGCATGTAGACCTCACCACCCGTGCGAATTTCGCTGTAGATGGCGCTATTGAAGTCGGAGGAGGTGCGGAAAAGAGTAAATCCGGTGGCGAGGCGTTTTTCGAGAAGCCACGGCTCTTCGAAGGAAAGAACAACTTCGGATGACTGATCACCCAACTGGAGACGCAAGCGGAACTTCTGGCCATCCCCTTGGAAGACCGAGCGTCGGTTGAAAATATCAAAATTGGATTGGCTGAATTCCGCGAAGATCACAGCGCGTTCGAGTGAGCTGAATCCCGCGCCGAAGGTAAGATTACCCGTGCGGCCCTCCTGGACGGCGACCTTAAGGTTGCGGCGGCCGGGGATGTTGGTGGATTCAGGTGAGAGGTTCACGTCCTCGAAGAAACGGGTGTTTTCCAGACGGAGTTTGGAGATGTCCATCCGGTTCATGTCGAAGGTTTCTCCCGGGCCCAGCACCAACTCCCGCAATACGACGATGCTCTTGGTCTTGGTGTTGCCTTCGATCCGGATTGATTCGACGTCGTAGGGAATGTTCTCGTCGACGATGTATTCCAAATCGATGTCACCGGTTTCGAGGTTGGGGATACGAAGAAGCGTAACCCGGGCATCCAAGTGCCCTCCCCGACCGTAGAATTTTTCGATCTCGGAGGCATCTTCATCCAACTTGGAGGGAGAGAAGATCATGCCCGATTGTTGCTTCAGAGCAAAACGCAGCAGAGGTGCGGGGATTTTCTCGGTGCCCGAAATATCAATTTTACCGATACGGTATTGGCGACCTTCATCCACGTGGAGCACGAGGTCCAACTTTCCGGGCTTGGGGTAGTTGTATTCGATCTTCTCCGGGGGGATTGAAATATCGAGGTATCCCTCTTCGCGGTAGTAGTCACGCAGCAAGTCCAGATCATCCTCAAACTCGTCATCCTTGAGACGGCCGGTGCCGATGAGCCATGACCAGAAAACATACTTCTTGGTCTCCATCTCCTTGCGGAGCTTGCGCGGCTTCACGTTATCGTTGCCGACAAAAGTGATGCTGTTGACCTTCACACGGTCACCTTCGCGGATATGGAAGACGACGGTTCCGAAACCAGTGGAGCGATCTCGCTCGATCTCGTAGTAAATCGAAATGCGGTTGTAGCCCTTTTTCTGGTAAAACTCGCGGATCTTCTCCGAATCTTCCTTCACCTGCCGCTCATCAAGCACGAGATTATCCGCCGTGGTGATCTCTTTCTGCAGGCGACGATCCTTCATGGTATCATTGCCTTCAAATTCGACCGCCAGAACGCGGTAGCGCGGCGTAAGCTCAAACAACAGGGCGACATTGCCGTTGGGTAAAATCTCCCGCTTGACCTCAATAAATTCGAACAAGCTCGTGCGATAGAGGGAACGGATATCACGATCAATCAGCACCTCTTCCAGAGGTGAGTCTTCCCGCACCTGCATGTTGGCACGGACGACCTGTTCGCTCACATTGGTGGCTCCCTGGAACTGGATATCAACCCGCTCGACCAAGGGACCTCCCGAGGGGACGCCGAATACCTGGGCAAGCGCAGATGCGCCGCTCCCGGATACCAGGGTCAGAATTGCAATGAAACGGACGATCCGCGACAACGGATTACGGTGTGTGATTTTCAAAACGGGTGATGTCTCGCAGGAACGTAAGCTTCAATTCTCCTACCGGTCCGTTTCGCTGTTTGGCAACGATTAACTCTGCGGAGTCCGCCGCGACCTGAAACTTCTCGTCTGCGTCGCGGGGTCGAGCAAGCATCAATACGACGTCGGCGTCCTGCTCGATCGAACCGGATTCACGTAGATCGGAGAGTTTGGGAGCGCGGTTTTCCCTCTCCGCTCCACGGTTGAGCTGACTTAGCACGAGGACAGGGACATCCAATTCCTTCGCCAGTGCCTTTAAACCGCGGGAAATTTCCGCAACCTGCTGTTCACGAGGCATGCGGGGGTCCGTCGCACTGAGGAGCTGGAGGTAATCAACTACAACAAACCCCAGCGGCTGACGAGCATGCAGTCGGCGCGACTTGGCTCGCAACTCCATGATGGTCAATTGACTGGAGTCATCAATAAATAGCGGAGCCTGCGCAAGTTCATCCGCTGCGGTGACCAGATCCTTGTAGTCCCGCCCCCCGGGCTTCAGGAAACCCTCGCGAAGTTTTTTTATATTCACCCTCCCGCGGGAGCAAAGCATACGCATTCCGAGCTGAGCGGCGCTCATTTCGAGGGAAAATATCAAGGTCGCGGCTGGCTCTCCCCGCCGAGGCATAGCCGCAAATTCGGCCATATTAAGAGCGAGGGATGTCTTTCCCATCGAGGGTCGGGCGGCCAAAACAATCATGTCGGCTTTTTGAAAGCCGTAGGTCATCGCATCCAGGTCCTTAAACCCGGAAGAAACGCCGGTGATCTCACCCTTGTGGTGCATCATCTTATCAATGAACACCCAAGCATCTTTGGCCGTTTTCTCCATCGTTTTGGCGGCATCACTCACCCGATCCTGGGTTACTTCGAAGATCTCCTTCTCAATCTTGTCGACGAGCTCCTCCAGACCGCCGATAAAATCGTGGCACTGTTGGACGGCCGACGTGCCGACTCCGATCAGATTACGCAAGATGTGCAACTCACGCACCCGGTCGATGAAGTAGTCCACCTGCGCCGTGGTGGGGATTCTACTGCTGATTCCGACCAAAAACGGAACTCCACCGATCTCTTCCAACTCGCCAGATTTGGCCAACTCTTCAGTCACGACCTCAATCGCAACCGGCGGACGCTTCCGGTAAATATCGATAATCGTTTTGAAAACCGTGCGATTGGCCGGGATATAAAACGCCTCGGGGCTCAACCGCTTCTCCATGCATTTGCTGATCGAATCGCTTCCATCGAGCAAACAACAGGCGATGAGATTCTCCTCCGCCTCACGACTTTGCGGCAAGCATCGTCCCGATGTGGCGGGCGTATCACCAGACGGCCCTCCGCCATTGTCGGCAGGGTCACGACGACGGCGTGAATCGTTAAGGTATTCGGAGGGCATTGAAGAGAAAGAAAGAGCCCATCGGGCCGAGTAGCATTAGGCAATCTGAGACCGCCTTAAGGGGGTTAAAACTTGTTACAACTATTCACAGGTCAATTGCTCTTCGACGAGCCCGACCAAAAAAACGCCGCGGACTCTCATCCGCAACGTCAAAGTCAGGGGAGTCGACTGGAGAATCAGGACTCAGCCAGCTTCTCTTCGCCGGCTTCGTTTTCCTCAATCGGATTTTCGGAAACGACATCGAAGGAAAGCTCCACGCTGACTTCGCTGTGCAGCTTGATCTTGGCAGTGTGGCTACCGAGGGTTTTGACTGGCACGTAAAGATGAACCTTCTTCTTATCGAGTTCGACACCGGCTTCGGTGATTTTCTCGTGAATGTCGTTGGCGGTAATAGCACCAAACATCTTGCCGCCTTCGCCGGTTTGAACCGCGAATGCGACGGAGAGTGCTTCGAGCTTCTTCGCGAGATCTTGAGCACCGTTAAGTTCGGCGGCTTCACGCTCGGCGCGACGCTTACGCAACGCGTCAACGCGCTTGCGATTTGCGACCGTCATCGGTGCAGCAAATCCCTTCGGGAGAAGGAAATTACGCGCATAACCGGCGCGGACTTTTACTTGATCACCTTCGCCGCCGAGACCGTCGATGGGTTGGAGGAGAAGAACTTCAGTGTTGGCCATGGAATGGAGGGAGTTGGCTGTTTGTGTTAATTAATTAATGAAAGGTTGGATCGTCGGGTAGACCTAGAATGGAACGTCTTCGTCGAGATTGTCGTCTTCAGCCGGAGCGGGAGGCGCCGTGCGGGGCGGAGGGGAACTGCGCTCGACATAGCGCACGTCCCGCGGGGCACCACCTTCACCTTGGTCATCGCCACGACCGCCGATGAATTGGAAATTCTCCAATACCACGGAAAGGCGGTTGCGCTTCTGACCGGTGTTCTTATCTTCCCAAGAATCGAAACGAAGGCGTCCTTCCACGAAGAGGGGACGACCCTTGGTGCAATACTTGGAAATAACTTCGCCCTGACGGCCCCAAGCCTCGACGTCGATAAACGTCGCTTCTTCGCGCTGCTGACCGCTCCCGTCTTTGAACGTGCGGTTTACCGCCAAACCAAATTGGCAGATGGACGAACCCTTGGGTGTCACTCGCAACTCGGGGTCGCGGGTGAGATTACCAATAAGGAGGACGCGGTTGAGATTAGCCATGGGGTGGAGGCGACGATGATCGAAACGCGATTAGACGCTTTCGACGTAGGTGCGGTAGACGGTTTGGTTGAGGCGAAGGCGTTCCGTGAGGGCGGCCGGGGCCGTGCCGGGAGCGTTGAATTGGACTTGCACATAAACGCCCGAAGGACGCTTCCGGTCGGTTACCCGGGCGAAGTCACGTTGACCGAGGTTTTCGATCTCGCCGACTTCACCTTCGACGGTGGCAATTTCAGCCTTCACGTTTTCGATGATTTCTTCGACTGACTCTTCCACCTCGTTATTGTCGAGGATGAAGGTGGCGCGGTAATTACGATTGTTGGAATTCATTTTGGTCTCTGCGATTTAGAAGGTTCATGGCCCGTTCGGTTCCACTGCTGAGCAGGAGATCCAGGCCAGAAAGGTAAGAAGGGAGGAGTTCTTCGACTCGGAGGCGTTGTTCGGGAGCGAACTTACCCAGGACGAAGTCTTTGATGTCCATTTGTGGTGGATGCTTGGGACCGATACCCAGACGAAAACGCACAAAGCTTTCGCCTAGTTTGGCCATCACGTCGGATATACCGTTATGCCCGCCAGCAGTGCCCCGGGAGGAGACTTTAATAAGGCCGAGATCGATTGTCAGGTCGTCATAGACTACCGCGACTCTCGCATTGGGCACCTTGAAGTAACTGGTGAGAAGGCGGGCGGCATCACCACTGGCGTTCATGAACGTCTGAGGCTTGGCCAACAAAACCGCACGCCCGTCAGGGCGATCCCACCGCGTGACTTCGGCTTGGAAATCGCGCTGCGGTTTCCAGGTCAACCCTTCTCGAGCAGCCAAGGAATCCAACAGGCACCAACCTAAGTTGTGACGCGTATCCGCATACTCCCGGCCGGGATTTCCCAGACCGAGCACAAGCGAAATGGACATGATACAAAGAACGAGCGGTCAAAAACCGCCAAACGCAGTGTCGAGACACCGCGGGATTAAAAAGGGATTATTGCTCCGCTGCGGCTTCATCAGCCGGAGATTCTTCAGCCTCACCTATGAGGATGGAGACGATGGCTTGGCCGGCGGGATCACGGTATTCAACACCCTCGAGGGCGGGAAGGCCGCTGACTTTGATGGATTCCTCGACATTGAGTTCGGTTACATTGACCTCGATGGCTCCCGGTAGATCCTTCGCCAGGCAGCGAACGCGCACGGAATGGGAGGCGATTTCGAAGATGCCGTTTTGCATCTTCACGCCGACCGCTTCACCGACAACGACAACCGGAACTTCGACTTCGAACTTCTCGTCCGCACGAATTTCCTGAAAATCGGCATGGAGGAAGATGTCCGTAATCGGATCACGTTGCACCTCTTGGAGGAACGATAGCGACTTCTCCCGACCTTCGCCCTCAAGCTCGATGATGGTCTTACGCCCGGAAATAGAGCGAAGCATCCTGAGGAATTCCTTGGCGTCGACGGAGAGCTTCACCGGGTCGGTGTGCTTGCCATAAAGCATCGCGGGAATCTGATTAGCTTTGCGCAGGCGACGGGAGGCCGAACTGCCGGTATCTTCGCGCTGCGAGACAGTGAGTGTAGTGGATGTAGACATAATTTCGTTCCCCCCTGTCGCTCCGGAGTTGAGGGCAGGCATAATGGAAAAGAGGACCAAGGCACAGAATCAAAGCGGTGAAAGCAACCAAATCTTTGCGACCGAGAATTTCGCTTAGTTGACTCGGAAATCTCAAGATTACCGAAGGGTAAAAATCCGATTCGGGCTGTGGTCGTTTTGCGGCGAAAGCCGCTTGCCTGACACCAGCGACGCGGCAAAGCCGCTCCGTCGCGCAGAGTTCGAGCCTTTGCCAACACAACGCCCCGACAAAAAGAAACCTCCCACCTTACGGAGGGAGGTTCAAAAATGGCTGCTCGGGCTGGGGTCGAACCAGCGACCAAGTGATTAACAGTCACCTGCTCTGCCACTGAGCTACCGAGCAATAGAGGGGACGAAAAACAAAAGGAGCAGAGGGGTTGTCAACGTTCGTTTTCAGGAAATGCGTCTCAGCCCCGCGGGATCGCGGAAAATTTATAAGTCTCGCCGCGGTATCACGGTAACCGCCGTCCTTCCTTTCGCCAAATGAGAGGCGGGCAAATATCCACCAAATGCCAGAGTTGGCATCACCAATGATCGTTTTCCCAACAGTGTTCCGGGCTGTAGCACCGCATTACACCCCACTTCGGCATAATCGCCCAAAACCGCGCCAAATTTCCGTAATCCTGTCGAAACCGTGCCTTCGACCAATCGCAGGGATATAGGCTGTTGGTCGAGCCGGAGATTCGACAATACCACTCCCGCCGCCAAATGAGCCCCATTGCCCAAGATTGAGTCGCCCACATAACTGAAATGCGGCACCTGAACCCCGTCCATCAACAAGCAGTTTTTGAATTCACAACTGTTACCAAGCACTCCGCCCTGCCCCACGATCACATTTCCCCGGATGAACGCTCCGGGACGAATGTCCGTGTCGGGACCAATCCATGCGGGTCCGATCAACGTCGCTTGGTAGGGCAGGCGCACCGATGGATCAATCCAGACGTCACCCTCCACGTGCACACCTGCGGGCAGATCACGTTTCGCTGTGTTTCCCGCCAGTCCCGCCAAGGCTTGTTTCACCTGCGGTAGCCACTCCCAAACCTTGGCCTCCGCTGAAAAGTAGGCGGAGAACCGCTCCAAGGAAGGAGGTAACGCAAAAAATTGGTCTGCTTGCATTGTCTTACCACGATGGGACCTCAGTCGTCCGACGATCAACGTATTAGTCGCGCGAAGCATGCTTGAGCGCTTGGCACACCCGGGGAATCCAACAAGAGTAGCCTGCTCCGGTCTGTTCGCCGGAACTTCTCATGCCTTCCCTTGGCTCACGTCTGCTTCAAGTCCTTCCCCCCGATCGAATTCTAAACCGATCGGCAGATCGCGCGGCCTATGATTCGGACGCCCAGACGGCCTATCGCTGCCGCGGAGCTGCCGTGGCCATTCCTCGCAGTGGCGAAGAGCTGATCGCTGTGGTGCGATGGTGTCAGGCGAAGGCTGTTCCGTTTGTGGTCCGTGGGAGCGGAACGGGCCTCAGTGCAGCATCCACTCCTATCGCAGAGGGTGTGGTTATCGTGACTACCGCGCTGAACCGGATCCACTCGATCGACCCCGTGAGACGGGTCGCCGTAGTCGAGGCAGGAGTCGTAAACGCCGACATTTCCCGCGCGGCAGCCCAGTTCGGGCTGTTTTTCGCACCTGATCCATCGAGCCAACCCATCTGCACCATCGGGGGAAATATCGGGTTCAACGCCGGCGGAGCCCATTGTTTGAAACATGGCATGACTTCAAATCACGTCCTTGCAATTCGGGCCGTTCTTGGCACTGGGGATGTCGTAGAATGGGGCACTGGAGGACGGGATCACATCGGCCCGGACTGGACAGGATTTTTCGTCGGGAACGAGGGGCTTTTCGGAGCGGTGATTGAAGCAACCGTGAACCTCCTGCCGCTCCCCGATGGCTGCCACACGGTCTTGGCCGGATTTGCTTCCACGGACGCTGCTGGAGATGCGGTTTCGGCCATCATTGCCTCGGGGCTAGTCCCGGTGGCCATGGAATTGATGGACGACCTCACCATCGAGGCAGTTAAGCCGGTGGTGCCGATAGACTATCCTCCGAATTGCCATGCGCTTTTGCTGGTGGAGTTGGACGGACCGGTTGCGGTGGTATCCGCCGAAAAAGACCGACTGGAGAATCTCTTGCGGGAACAGGGATCAACCGGACTGGTCATCGCCGCGGACGCCACGGAGCGGGCCAATATTTGGCGGGTGCGCAAAAGCGCCTACGGTCGATTCGCGCCGAATAATTTCGTGCAGGATAGCGTGGTGCCACGTCGGCATTTGGGTGAGGCCCTGCGACGCATCGCCCAGATCTCGGACACCTACGAGCTCACCTGCCCCAACGTATGCCACGCGGGCGACGGAAACCTTCATCCCAACTTACTTTACGACGGAAAAACTCCCGGTGCCTTCGAACGGGCGGAAAAGGCCGCTGGCGAGATACTAAAAATGAGTGTGGAACTGGGCGGGTCCATCACCGGCGAACATGGCGTCGGCCTGGAGAAGAAAAATTTCCTATCGCTGATGTATGGCCCCGCCGAACTGGGTCTTTTTCACCGGATTCGTCGTTGTTTTGATCCCGATGAAATCGCCAATCCCGGGAAGCTGCTCCCTTCACAGCCGGCCGCATCAAAATCAACGCAGAATCCTCGCAAGGACTTCGCGGACGTCGCCGAATGGATCAAAACGCAGCCGCACATCGTTCCGCGAGGCGGCGGCACTAAATCAACCGGGCTTAATCCGCCTTCCGCAACTTTCGTCACCTCCACTTTGAGTGGCATCACCGACTACGAGCCCGCCGAGTTTATCGTCACCGCTCTGGCGGGCACCTCATTGACCGAAATCAACGCCGAGCTGGATCATCGCGGGCAGCAGCTGTTGTTTGATCCTCCCCTCGCCTCGCGGGGGGCTACTTTGGGAGGAACGATCGCCGCCGGATTAAACGGTCCGGGTGCGTTAAGCGGTGGACGGATCCGTGACGCGATGCTAGGGGCGACTTTCATTGATGGCTCCGGAACGATTCTCACCGTTGGTAGCAAAGTGGTGAAGAACGTCGCGGGATTCGATGTGCCCAAACTTCTGGTCGGCAGTTTGGGTGGCTTCGGACTTTTGACGGAAGTCACGCTGAAGGTTCGGCCCAAGGAAGAATCCTCTCAAATCCTGGAATTTGTCGTCCCTGATCAGAATTCCCTGATCGAAAAACTCACGTTACTTAATCAACGGACCATCCGTCCGGCGGCCATAGAAACAGATCCCGACAACGGAAAAATCTGGGCGCGATTTGAGGCGCCTTCCGCTGCACTGGAGGGACTCATCGATGATCTTCGGGCGCAGGGAGCGAATCTCATGGACGAGGCCGCAGCGTCCAACCTGTGGAAACAGCTACATGACCTTAGCTGGGCGGATCCTCAGGATTCCGTCGCGAAGATTCCGGTCGGCATGGACCGTATGCTCGATTTCTTGCGGATCGTCCGTCCGGATTGCACCAACGAAAACCGCCTCCATCTGAGCCTGGGGGGAGACACCGCTTATCTAGGGACCGCCTCCGATCAGTTCGGAGCCATTAGAGCATGGCTGTCCGCCGCAAATTTCGGATCGATGGCCCTCTGGGGAGCGGGCCCGCGCCTCATCCCCGCCGGGACCCGAAGCAAAGTCTGGCAGCAATTAAAGGAAACATTCGATCCTGACCGACGTTTTCCACCCTTATTCGACTAGGGCGTCTTTCGATTCGTCTCCAAAATACAAAACGACCGATCTGGGGAGGATCGGTCGTTAGGAAAATGGAGCGGGCGAAGAGATTCGAACTCTCGACAGTCACCTTGGCAAGGTGGCGCTCTACCAACTGAGCTACGCCCGCGGGGAAACGCAGACAAGAATGAAGTCGGCTACGGTCGTCAACAGGTTTTTATCCTGAAAAATCAACGCCTTTCGTGAATGACTTCCAAATCGAAGATGTGCTGGTTTCGCGCAGTTCGCGGTAGAGGCATGACATAACCGGTGCGCAGTGCCTCTGAAACTTCGTCGCTATACCAAAACTTCAGCCAAGACAGGAGTTCCGGTGCCTTAGCTCTCGGGCGTGGGACCAAACGCCACTTCGTCCGCACTGGGAGTAATGAACAGTGGCTTCAGATTTTCGTTTTCAACAGGCAACCGAGGCAACACCCCAATACCCCCATCCTCTTGGGCCAACGCTTTCAGGGTCTCATCCAAGGTGTGATGTTCCCGAACCGTGCTTTTAAACTTCGGGGTCAGGAATACTCGATTCCGGAAGATTTCATATGACAAGCCCTCGACCGGGGTTGTGACATGAGGTGCAACGGGAACCCGTTCCCAACAGCAAGGCGATGGTCACGGCCAATCCTGCACCCGCCGAGCGTCGGTGCCACAACGCATGCCCCACTACAATGAGGATTAGGATGCCGTAGGGATAATCCGTGAGGAACAAGAGACCGACAAAAACGCCCGCGATACTCCAGCTGAGCAGAGGCGACTTCGACGCCTCCACCCGTGCCTCGGCGGCTACAAGCACTTGGAACATCCCCAGTAACAATACCATCGCCCAAAGCCTGCCATCCACCGCCACGACATGTCCCCAGATCGCCGCAGATACAAAAACCGCCATTCCCGTGAGCCAACCGACCCGGCTATCGAACAATCGGCAGCCCAATCGCCAACTCTGCGTGACCGCGACCGCCAGCAACAAGATATTCAAACCGAGCAAAATGTAGTCGGCCCCAAAGCCATTGGGCGGCTCGGGCACTTCCGTGAAGGCTCCGCTCACCCAATCGTCCGGCAGCACAAACAGGGCGGCGGCGATGACCAACGCATACCCGGGAGCATGATATATTTCAGGATTTCGCGTCTCTGCGTCGAAAAGCCTGCCACGCTTCTCCAGCATGGCCTGCACTTGCGGGTAATTGACCGAAGTCGTGAATCCCTGCCCGCTGGCCAAAGCCCGCCCGAGGTCCGCCTGCTGCACGGTCTCCTCCATCCTGGACCCGTAAAACTGCTTGTAGGCGACCGTCGCGCCGAGGGCGATCATTACAGCCAGCGCCGCGGCCCATTTGAGCAAACTCACGCCCCGGCCCTGCTCGAGCCAATGGATCGCCTGCTGCAGCGTCATGCAGTTACGGCTTTCATCAATCGATTACGTCGAGCTCCGGCCACAGCGCGAGTTTCCGGTGCAACGTGCGACGACTAATACCCATCAATTCCGCCGCCTTGGTGCGATTACCCCGCGACTTGATCAGGGCCTCTCGCAACAGACGTTTTTCGTTTTCTTCCACGGAAAGCACCGTCCCCGTTTGGGTTAGCGTCACTGGCGCGCCCACGGTCGCTGGCAACTCGCCATCGGCCCGAAATCGCGGATCCAAATCGTATTCGGAAATCTTCCCACCCCGATGCAGCACCACCGTGTTCTCGCAGAAGTTGCGCAGTTCGCGGATATTTCCCGGCCAGCCGTAGCCCTCCAGCGTCGCGATGGCGCCCGGTTCGAATTCAGGTGTCGGCAGGTCGTTATCGTTGGCAAAATACTTCAGATAATGGGCCAGCAACGTCGAAACGTCGCCGGGACGCTCGCGCAGGGCTGGCATGCGGATACCGACCACATTCAGGCGAAAGAACAGATCTTCGCGAAACTTACCCTCCCGGACCATCTCTTCGAGATTGCGGTTCGTAGCCGCCACGAGACGCACGTCCAAGTCGATGGGCTTGGAGCCGCCAACCCGTTCAACCGATTTGGTTTCCAGAAACCGCAAGAGTTTAACCTGAGTGGATGCCGATATTTCGCCGATCTCATCGAGGAAAAGGGTTCCGCCGTCGGCCGCTTCAAACCGCCCGATACGTTTTTCCATCGCACCGGTGAACGATCCTTTCTCGTGTCCGAAAATCTCGCTCTCCAGCAGATTCTCCGACAACGCCGCACAATGCACCGCCACAAAGGGGGCCCGTGACCGTGAACTCGTCTGATGAATCGCTTGAGCGATCAGCTCCTTGCCGGTGCCCGACTCTCCTTCCACCAAAATCGTGGCCTTAGAAGGAGCCACCAACTTCACCCGATCGATGACTTCTAAAAGTTTGGGTGAATCCCCGATGATCCCTTCGAAACTGAATTTATCATCCAACCGCTCGTGGAGTTGCTTAACCTCCACCTCGAGGTTTCGGTTCTTGAGCGCGCGGTTGATCAGGATCTCCAGCCGCTCGATATTGACAGGTTTGGTCAGGAAGTCGACCGCGCCACGCCGCATGGCTTCGACTGCCGTATCGATACTGCCATATGCGGTCATCATCAAAACCGCGGGGCGGTTGGGCAGACTCAGCGCCTTATCAATGACCTTGAGACCGCTCTTACCCGGCATGCGCAGGTCCGTAACGACGACGTCGAACTCCTGCGCGGCGAACTGGTTGAAAGCTTCATCCGCGCTTGCTGCGACCGAAACATCGAAGGTGTCCTCCAAAGCCTGTTGCAACCCCTCGCGGGTGTAGCGTTCGTCGTCCACGAGTAGAACCGTTGGGATCATGACTCCATCTCAACGCAGGTTTCGCGCCGGTCAAGCCCGAGTGTGACTTTCTGGCACGCCTAATCCCGTCAATCCATCTAGGTATTGCCTTCGCCGTAGGGGCTTCGCTTGACGAAGCCCGCCCCAAGCGCAACTCCGGTCTCGTCAGGAAAGGTATTACGAGTTTCCTTGGGAACCGTGACTACCCCGATTACCCGACGCACCGCGCTTAAGACCTTTGCATCCAGCACCGCACTTGCCGCCACCGGCGGCGCCCTCACGTCTTCAAACCTCTCCGGTGCACACCACCATCAATCCGGCTCCCTTCCCTTCAAGCACTCCGTCTGCAAGTGGTGCTTCAAAGACATCTCTCTGGAAGATCTGGCCGACCAGGCCAAGGATCTTGGACTCAGCTCCATCGAGCTTCTGGAACTTAACGAACTTCCAATAATCAACAAACGCGGACTGAGCTGCGCGATGGTCAAGGGCGTGCCGGGACGCATTGCGGACGGCCTGAATGACGCCAACAACCACGACGTTATTGTTGAGTTCATGGCCTACCAGATTCCGCGAATTGTCGATTTGGGCGCCACCAACATCATCTGCTTTTCCGGCAACCGCCGCGGCCTGTCCGACGCGGACGGCCTCGAAACCTGCGCCCAAGGCCTCGCCCGCATCGTGCCCATTGCCGAAAAACACGGAGCAACCGTCACCATGGAATTGCTCAACTCCAAAGTGGATCACGCGGACTACCAATGCGACCACTCAGCATGGGGCGTGCAGCTCTGCGAAAAGGTCGGCTCCGCTCACTTCAAGCTGCTCTACGATATCTACCACATGCAGATCATGGAGGGAGATCTCATCCGGACGATTCGCGATAACCACCAATGGTTCTCCCACTACCATACCGGAGGAAATCCCGGTCGCCACAAACTCGACGGGGATTTTCAAGAGATCGACTACCGCGCGGTAATGCGGGCCATCATCGATACCGGCTACACTGACTATGTGGGGCAGGAGTTTATTCCAGCCGAAATGGAACCCATTGGTTCACTCCAGCGGGCCATCGATCTTTGCTCCGTTTGAAAATGCCAGGCGAAGGAAATCAGTCCGCGGCCGCCCGCCTGTTGGGACTCACTCCTCAAGCAGTAAGCCAACATCTGCGACGTTCTAAAACTTAAATGGCGTTTACAGGGATTTACAATTGATGTTTAAACTAGCCCACCGCTCCCAGGAGACTGTAAGAACTCAACTTGTTGATTACTAATGCTAAACGATTTATTGAGCAACGTGGCATGCCAAGTGCGTTTATCTGGAACGACTCATGCCAGATTCTCACTCCAGTTCATCAACTCAAAAGCTCGCTCGGATCAACTCCGCAGAAGCTGGTGTCATGACGTCCAAGAATTTTGAGTTTCTCAGACAGAGTCATCGTGAGCTCGCCGATCTTGGAGGTTTTGCCGATCAGTATGCCCTGACCGACCATGCCAGTTGCTTGGTAAAACTCCGGACGTTCGCGGAGTCGATGGTCAAGGCGGTGTTTGACCATCACCGCATGGAACGCGCTTACCAGAGCAACCTGAACGACCTGCTGCACGACGCATCGTTCAAGTCCATCACGCCGCCCGTCATTCAGGATAAACTGCACCTCCTCCGCATCAAAGGGAACCAAGCCGCTCATGGCAGTCTTCACCCGACGACCAACAATCAGGTCATTGAGCTGATTCGAGAGGCGCACAGCCTAGCCAGCTGGTTTGCGATTTCGATTGATGGCGCGAAGCTCGAAGAGATTCCTGCCTTCGTCGTTCCCACCCAGACCGATGAGGACTCGAAAGCTGCCCTAAAGCACAAGACCAAGGCCGCCCTGCGGAAGATTGCCGAACAGGAGGCCCTCATGGCCAAGCTGCTCCAGGACCTGGAAAAGGCCCGCGCTCAGGCGGACACCGCCGAAAAGTCCGAGGAGGAAAAGCAGACACTGCTGCGGCAGGCACAGCAGGCCGCGAATGCGCTCGATTTCAGCGAAGGGGAAACCCGATACAAACTGATCGACGAACAGCTCCTAGCGGTAGGTTGGAAATTGGGATCTCGCGGGCAAAACACCGATGAGGTCGCCCAAGAGGTGGAGATATTACACCAGCCCACTGCGAGCGGGATCGGCTATGCCGACTACGTTTTGATGGGCGGAAACGGGAAACCGCTTGCGGTCATCGAAGCCAAGAAAACCGCCGAGGACGCGGCGAAAGGTAAGATGCAGGCCAAGTATTACGCCGACGGCCTTGAAAAGATGCATGGAGTCCGGCCGGTCATTTTTTACACCAACGGATACGAGATCTTCATCTGGAACGACTCCAAGGGGGAGCCTCCGCGCCCACTGTTCGGTTTCTACTCCCGTGACAGCTTGGAATACGAACACTTCCAGGCACAGGAACGGGATGACAAGCTTGGTGGACTGCATCCCCGCGAGCGCATCGTAGACCGCCTTTACCAGATCGAAGCGATTAAACGCGTTTCGGAACGATTCGACCAACGCCGCCGCAAGGCGTTGCTCATTCAGGCCACCGGCACAGGCAAAACCCGAGTGGCCATCGGCCTTTGCGAACTCATGGTGCGAGCAAAGTGGGCAAAGCGAATTCTATTCCTTTGCGACCGCCGGGAACTCCGCAAACAGGCGAGCGACAATTTCGATGAGCACTTGCCTCACGAGCCTCGCGTATTGGTATGCCGTCGCACGTCCGAGGACCGCAACAAACGCATCTACCTGGCCACCTACCCGGCTATGATAGAGTGTTTTCAGAACCTCGACGTCGGCTTCTTCGACCTCGTTATCGCGGATGAGTCACACCGCAGCATCTACAACCGCTACCGGGATCTATTCCGCTATTTCGACGCGTTTCAGGTCGGTCTGACTGCCACCCCCCTTCAGTTCGTCTTTCGCAACACCTACAAGCTCTTCGCGTGCGAAAACGAAGACCCCACGTTCAACTACACCTACGAGGAAGCGATCTCGCACAACCCCCGCTATCTTTGCCCTTTCAAGGTTGCGAAACACACCACCAAGTTTCTGCGCAGGGGCATCAAATTCAAAGACCTCACCAAGGCACAGCAGGAGGAACTCGAGGATCAGATCGATGATGCTGAATCCGTTGATTTTGACCGTGAAGATCTGGCTCGGAAAGTCTTCAACGAAGACACGGACCGCAAGATTCTGCAAAACCTCATGCAGAACGGCATCCGCAATGCCGACGGCACTCGCGTTGGGAAGACCATCATCTTCGCTCGCAATCACCGACACGCCAAGGTCCTGGTCGAACTCTTCGACAAGGAGTTTCCCCAATACGGTGGCGACTTCTGCGCCCGTATCGACAACCAAGAGCCGCGAGCCGACCAGCTCATCGATGACTTTAAGTCCAGGGATGGGAGCAAAAACCTCACCATCGCAGTCTCGGTCGACATGCTCGACACCGGGATCGATGTCCCGGAAATCGTAAACTTGGTCTTCGCCAAGCCAGTCAAATCCTACGCCAAGTTCTGGCAAATGATTGGCCGAGGCACTCGGCTGTGTCCCGACCTCTTTGGTCCCGGTCAGCCCAAAACCGTGTTTCAAATCTTCGACCACTGGGGCAACTTTGAATACTTCGACGAGCTGACCAAGGAAGAGGAACCTTCCCGAACGAAAAGCCTCACTGAGCTGTTGTTCGAGGCTCGCCTCAAACTCGGCGAAACCGCTGTGCAGAAACAGAGTCTGGACACTTTAAAACTCTCGACCAAGCTGCTGGCAGCCGACGTCGCTGCACTGCCAGAAGACTGTCTCTGTGTGAGGGCGAAATGGCGAGAAATCCGCTCCGTCCAGAAGACGGGCGTGATCGAGGCCTTCGAATCGGCCACCATCGCGCTTCTGCGAAGAGAGATTACCCCTTTGATGCAATGGCGAGATGCTCGCGGCCGGGAAGCCGCCTACCGGTTCGATCTGCTCATTGCTAAACTTCAAGAGGCCAAATTAGTGGGCTCCACCACAGCGGACGACCTTCGGGATCAACTCATCGACGAGACCTCCGAATTGCCAATCAACTTGGTTCAAGTCGCCGAGAAGATCGATGTCATCAAACAGGCCAAGGATTCCAATTTTCATGCTACCGCAACCACCGCAGATCTCGAGCGGCTCCGCACTGAGCTCCGGGGCATCATGCGCTATCGCCAGAAAAAGGCGGGGCCCGGTCTCGACCCCATCTTCTTGAACGTGCAAGAAGATGCCGCCGAAGTGCAGTCCAGTTCCCATAAGGTGAAACTGGAGGGCCTTAATCTCGCGGCCTACCGAAACCGCGTTGAATCCGTCTTGAAGCAACTCCTGGAACAGAGCGAGGCACTTAAGAAAATCCGCGCTGGGCAACCCGTTCCTCCCGAAGACGTGGAAGCCTTGGTTGATGACGTCCTGCTTCAGGACCCCGATCTCAACCTGGAAGAGTTGCTCGTCCACTATCCCAATAAATCGAAAAGCTTAGAGTTGGCGATTCGCCACGTAATCGGGCTCGACAGCCAGCGGATCGATGAGCACTTCCGTTCCTTTGTGCAAAAATACCCGGCATTGAATGCGAACCAGATTCGCTTCCTTGACCTACTCGAATCCTACCTCTCCCAGTTCGGCATCATCGAATTGGATAAGCTCTGGGAAGCCCCTTTCACCTCGATCGACAGCGCAGGAATCGACGGTGTTTTCACCGACGAAACCCAGATTGATACCTTGTTGGATCTGCTCAAAGAGATCAACGAACCCGCGGCCTGAGACCGCCCAACACTTTTTAGAAAACCCCATGGTAACCAACCAACTTAAATCAAAAACTGATGCGCTCTGGCTCGAATTCCACTCCGGTGGCATCACCAATCCCATCACGGTTATCGAGCAAATATCCTATCTGATGTTTGCCCGACTCCTCGACATTGCCGAAGACCGTGAGGAGAAGCGCGCCGCCCGCCTTGGGAAATCTTTCGAGGGTCTGTTTCCGGCCAAACAGCAAAACCTCCGATGGAAAAATATCCGCCAATTGGGCGGCGAACAAATGTTGGTGGTAGTTCGCGATGAGCTCTTTCCTTTCTTGCGCACGAAGATCGCGAACCGTTCAGCGCTCGGCAAATTTCTCAAGGACGCCAATTGTCTCATCCCCAACGGCAATCTGCTTTCTCGAGCGGTGAGTGCCATCGAAGAATTGCCTCTGACCAAGGGAGACACCAAGGGCGATCTTTACGAATACCTGCTCGGTAAGCTCTCCACCGCAGGCATTGCGGGCCAATTTCGCACGCCTCGACACATTATTCGATCCATGGTCGAACTCCTCGACCCTAAGCCCTCCGATACCATCTGCGATCCGGCTTGCGGCACGGCTGGGTTCCTCATCGGAACGATGGACTACCTGAAAGAGAAGTTCACCACAACTTCACTCATCGAAACCGACGAGGACGGCAACAAGACTTTCCCTGGCGACCTGCTCGAACCTTACCGGGAGCACATTCAAGGGGACATGATGCACGGATATGATTTCGACAGCACCATGCTGCGCATCGCCGCGATGAACCTGCTGCTGCACGGCATTGAGCATCCGGCAATCGCTTACCAAGATACCCTTGGATCAAGCTTCCCGGAACACCATCCGCAGGACTCCGAAAACCGCTTCGACGTCGTCCTGGCGAACCCTCCCTTCAAAGGCACCCTGGACCTCGAGAACATCGACCCGGAACTCAAGGGCAAGGTGAAGACCAAGAAGAGCGAGTTGCTGTTTCTCGTTCTCATCCTCCGCATGCTCAAGATGGGCGGCCGCGCCGCGGTTGTGGTTCCTGACGGGGTTCTCTTTGGCTCCTCGCAGGCTCACCTCGGCGTCAGAAAGCTGATCGTCGACGACAACCAACTCGAAGGCGTCATCTCGCTCCCCGCCGGTGTGTTCAAGCCTTATGCCGGTGTCTCCACCGCCGTTCTAATTTTCACTAAGGGCGGCCGCACCGACGATGTCTGGTTTTACGACGTCGAAGCCGACGGATTCTCGCTGGACGACAAGCGCACGCCCCAACCAGACAAGAATGATCTGCCCGAATTGCTCGCCCGTTGGAATGAGCGGGATCCGAAAAAAGAAAGCGATCGGACCGCAAAACACTTCTTCGTCCCGGTGGACGACATTCGGTCCAACAAATACGACCTCTCGCTCAACCGTTATAAAGAGACCAAATACGAAGAGGCGATCCACGAAGCGCCTTCAGTGATTCTAGGGCGTATGCGGGATCTTGAAAGGGACATTCTAAAGGACATCGACAAACTTGAGGGAATGCTGAAATGAAGATGGTCGATCTAGGATCCATATGCACCGATCGGCCGTGCAGCTATGGGAAAGAAGCCACCGAGTGTGAGCATACTTACGGTGTTGCGAAAGTTAGCAACGTCGACCCCGTCGGCGAGTTCCACCGAGCCTTTGAAAGGAGAGACTTTCCTGCAAAGTCGATCGATAAGCTACTCGTCGAGAATGGGGATTTGCTAGTTGTTAAATCAAGCGGCTCGAAAACAAATGTTCTTTCAGGAAAGACTGCGCTATGTTCTGAGAAGCAAGCTGGCCGCTTGGTTGCCTCGAACTTCTTGATGCGGCTCAAATCAGATCAAAGCACGGTCCACCCCCGCTTTCTCTGGCACTACCTCAATTCAAAGTACTCGAAAGCCTTTGTGATGAAGGTTGTGGGAGCTACGACCTACCCAAATCTCAAGTGGTCAACCTACTCCCACCAGCCAATCCCCCTCCCCCACAAGAACGGCAAGCCGGACTTGGGTGAACAGAAGCGGATCGCGGGGATTCTGGATGCGGCGAATGAGCTGAGGAAGAAGCGTCGCGAATCCATCGCCCAAATCGACACCCTGCTTCAATCCACCTTCCTAGACATGTTCGGGGACCCAGTCACCAACCCGAAAGGGTATCAAACGAAATTGATGGGGAACATAGCTTCTCGTGTTACCAAAGGACAATCCCCCAAATGGCAAGGGTTCGATTATCAGGACAAAGGGCTGCTTTTTGTAACAAGTGAAAATGTGAGGGATGGGTTTTTGGATATTTCCAAACCGAAATTCGTTCAAATCGAATTCAACAAGCGAATACAGGGGTCTGAACTTCGAGAGGGTGATCTCCTTATTAACTTGGTGGGCGCGTCTATCGGGCGATCATGTCTGTTTGAAAAATACGATGGGACAGCAAATATTAATCAAGCGGTTGCCATGGTATCCATATCGGATCCAAAGATAGTGAAGTATTTGCTATGTCTTTTTCAGACCCGACCCGGCAGGTCACTGTTGACCGGTGGGATTGTGGAAGCAGCCAGAGCGAACATAAGTTTGAAGAATCTCAAGGATCTAAGAATTCCTCTGCCTCCCGAGAACCAACTCACAAGTTTCAGCAGATTCGTGACCTCAACGAAAAGGCAGCGTATGCTCTTGGAAACCCAACTCACCGAACTCGACACGCTCTTCGCATCACTTCAATCCCGCGCCTTCAAAGGCGAACTTTCTTAAGGATCGAGTTACATGCTCGAAGAAGACGCAGATCCCGAAATTCCTTTTATAGAAGGCCAGTGGCTTATCGATACGAAGGGGGCGCTTAAAGGGGACATTGCTTGATTCTTGACAAAATGCGTTTCACGCGCCGCGTTTAGTCCTGTTGAGCAAGTCTGAAGCGGCGAACATATTGACTGACAGTCGCCGGGCTGCCCCATTCCGAGACGCTCCGTGATCCAACGAGCTCCATCGAAATGAGGGCAATTCTGGAGGAGTGATAATCTTGGCACGAACCGGATTGAGGTGGATGTAGTGACTTACCTCCGCCAAGGCATGGCCGGGTTGAACGAGCAGAGACTTAAATCTCCCTTGGAATGGTCTTCCCTTAATTTTGCGCAAGCGGTTGAACCGGCAGACCCAAGTGCCCTGCAACCACTTCATGCCTTCACTTAAATTTGGCTCCGGAGTCTCCATCGCCATGTGGAAATGATTACGCATGATGACGAAGGCATGCAACCGCCACCCGGACCGTTCGCAGGCTTGAAACATCGTGCGTTCAAATGCTGCCCGGGCACCATCAGTCGAAAAAATGTCGGATCGATAGTTTCCTCGATTGATTACGTGGTAACAAGCGCGGGGGTATTCAAGACGGAGCACTTAAAGGGGACATTGCTTGATTCTTGACAATCTGCCTTTCTGCAACGGATCAGGATGCGATTAATCCAACTTTGAGGAGGAGCCGACTAGTTTCTGAGCGCCTGAATCGGATGGCGTCTTTAGGGGAATTATCAACGTCGACCAGAAGAACCCTAATTCGGAGGAGATGGATTAAACAAAAATTGATTGGTCGGGTTACCCAAACTGGTCCACCTAAACCGTTAGTCTGGATGGATTGATGGTGTGGTTGAGGGTGTAGAGTAAGTCAAGAGGGGAGGTTTCTTTGTCGAGATTTTGTTCAAACGCGATGGGACTGACATAGCCCAACGAACCGTGGGGGGCGCAGGTGATGGTATTTGCACCGCCAGGCTTCGATCACGACCCGAGCTTCGGTCAGCGTGGAGAGCATCTCGGGGTTGAGACACTCGTGGCGCAACCGAGCAGGGAAGCTTTCGATGTAACCATTCTGCCCCAAGGACTACCCGGCTCGAGGTAGCGCGTCTTGATCGATTCAGAGGCGAGCCAAGCTCGCAACTCCTTCTCGATAAACTCCGAGCCATTGTCGCTGCGGATATGCTCCGCAAGCCCCGTGCTCGGCAATCAGCCAGCTCATGATCGAACGCACTTTACGCGCAGTGATCTTACGATCCACGTGGATGCACCGGCTTTGCCGCGTGGAGTCATCAAGGAGCGTGAGCATGCGTAGTTTGCCCCCGCGCATCGTCGTGTCGGGCACGAAGTCCCACGTGCATACGTGATGGGGATGGGTCGCCTTCGTCGCCAGCCCCGTGGAGATCCCACCGCGCCGTCGTTTGGGCTGCTTGACGGGCACCATCAGAGCGAGCTGCTGGCGCCGCCGTGGGATCAGTCGTGATCCGACTCGCCAGCCTGCTCGGCCTCACGCAATATGCGTATCTTCTGCTCGGTCGTGTATCTTTTGCCTTTCATGGTCTGGGTCCTTTCTGGGTTCCCAGACTAACTCTCTCAATGGCTCAGTTTTCGGAACCCCCACCATGAGGAAAATTCCTCAGGCGCAAGGGCGCTTCACACTCTAATCGACCATGCGGCAGGGTAATAGCGCCGCGTCCTGCATGCCATGGATGATTTTTTTGTCCGGCGGACAGAATGTCGCCAAGGTGCCAGCCAGTTTTGATTGTCCGTCGGTAACAAAATAATAGGGACACAACCGCAACCTGCCCTGTCGCTCAACGGGAGTGGAATCACCCTCCCCCAGGTCCGAAAAGAGCGGATGCGGCACGCGGTGTGGTTTACGATATTCCTGCAGCACATGGAGATTTGACGGAGCATCAGATAGCGCAATATCCAAGCCGGCCTGCCACTCCTCCCGGGAGCAATCCGCTCCGTAGACCACACTGCGAGCCCCCCAGGCCGATTCATGAAATCCAGAGACTTTAAGAATGAGGTTTCGTTCTTTTTGGGAGGCCTTAGCCAGTTGGGCCCAGTTGGGGAGCGGGTGCCCTCCCGCAACGGGCCCGTCGAGCAATGCCCCGGGCGGCAATGGAACCGGATCCACGATCCACGAGCGGGGAAAAAGACCGCGCAGTTTTTTGCGGGATTTGGAGGGCAATGCCTCGTTCCAGTAATCGACCAGAAGATGGTGATGAAACAAGGCAGCCGCCATCTTCTCCTCTTGATACGGTCGCATCGGGGGAGCGACCGCGAGTTCTCCCTCAGACCATGATTCAAAGATGTATTCAGCCGTCGGAATGTTCGGCAGATCATAGAGCTCGAAGAACCGGTATAGGACGTCGATCTTCTCGGGGTTTCCTTCGATATCGAAACAAAGAGTCGATCCCAAGGGAAACAAATCGTCCGGGTGCAGACAGTAGACCCGGTGGCCTCGACGTTGAAGTTCCTCGGAAATCCAATTCATCTCGGGGCGATAGGTTGCCGACTCATCGCTGACCACAATTGCGACCACCGGATTCGTCAGCTGGGGAGTCAATGCTGCGAGCGATCCATAAAACTCCTGCAGCATTTCATCCTCACCACCAACGACATCGCCCTGTTCGGTATACAAGCGGTTGAGAAAAGCGGTGAGCCCGATTCCGCCCGGGACCGAATCCAACTCAGTCAAGGCAAAGCCGTCATCCGTGAGCAGTAGGTCCGGACGCAAGACCGTGGGAAAACGCCCGCGATTTGAAGGATCACGCGCATGTTCCACCAGCTTGGACGGTTTACCGCGATCGAGATATTCGGCGACCCATGGTGCCCTCAGTTCCTGATTGCGAAGCAGGTTTTTGTCGGCAGCCGACCGAAGATACAGATTTTCGAGCGCTTGATGAAAATGAAGGCAGGCTTCGCCAATCTGCTCGAGCTCGGTCACTTGACGCCGCGTAAGGGGCCATGCCTGCGGAGACAACTGCCACGACTTCGCTTCGAACAAAGAGGTCGAGGCGAAGGTAGAAGCCAGATAATCGCGCGTAAGATCAGGCATGGAGGGCAAGAAGATCGTTCGGCGAAGAAAAGCAAAAATTACGACCGCTATTTACCACTCGCTAGGGGTGCGCGACGAACGGGCTGGGACTATTCGTCGTCGACCGAGATGTCCTTGTTACGCTGACGCGGTGAACCGGCCCGCAACCATCCGTTGACGAATGAATCGAGATCACCGTCGAGCACGCCTTGGGTGTCGGTGGTCGATACGCCGGTCCGCAGGTCCTTTACCATTTGGTAAGGCTGAAGCACGTAGGAACGGATCTGGGCACCCCAACCGATCTCTCCTTTCTCGCCGTAGAATTTTTCCATCTCGCTGCGTTTTTCATCCTGACGGCGCTCGTAAAGGCGCGCCTTCAGAACGCTCAACGCACTGGCCTTGTTCTTGATCTGCGAACGTTCGTTTTGGCAAGTAACCACCAAACCGGAGGGAATATGAGTCAGGCGAACCGCGGAGTCCGTCGTATTGACGCCTTGGCCACCTTTGCCAGAGGAGCGATACACATCGGTGCGAATCTCGTCCTCAGGGATGTCCAACTTAACGTCGTCATCGATTTCGGCGACCACATCAACCGCACAAAACGAGGTTTGCCGGCGTTGATTGGAGTCGAACGGACTGATGCGGACGAGACGATGCACGCCGCGTTCGGCATTGGCATAGCCGTAGGCGTTTTCTCCTTTGATCAGGAACGTGGCTTTGAAAATACCCACCTGTTCTCCAGGTTGGACACCCTGCACCTCGATTTTGAATCCGCGGCGTTCAGCCCAACGTGAATACATCCGGAAAAGCATGTCGGCCCAGTCGTTTGACTCGGTGCCACCGGCGCCGGCTTGAATGGAGAAGATCGCGTTATTGCGGTCGAACTTCCCGGTGAGAAATGAGGCAATCTCGATTTCATCAATCGTGGCGAGCATCTCGGTCACCGTGGTGGTGAGCTCCGCGCTGTATTCCGCCTGTTCGTCGGCTGAACCCATTTCGATCAGCTCGAGCATCACATCGATGTCTTCGATCTTCTTGCGATAGTCGACCACGGGAAGCACGGCTTTTTTGAGGCCGTTGACTTGGGCAATGTGGCGCTGCGCCTTCTCGTTGTTGTCCCAAAAATCGGGAGCCCCCATCTGGGCGTCGAGAGCTTCTATCTCACGGAGTTTTTGTTCCCCGTCAAAGAAACCTCCATAACTGTCCGGCTCGCTTCTTGATGAGCTCGATGTGGTCTTGGACTTCAGGTTCGATCATGGTGAAGGATCATCGGCTCAAAGAGCGGCGATGGGGGCAAGAGGAAATGTCTGTTACGGTCAGAAACGCGGCGTTCGGTCGATTGACGGCCCCCTCGACCTCAATCACGGTCGAACTCATGCGCGCCCCGACCCTTCCGACTCAAGTCCTGCCATCGATTCCCGAGCCGGAGGACCTCAATCCTTTTCAGTTTGGGATTTTGATCTTGTCCATCGCCCTGCTGGCAGGACTCACCGCGGAACTGGTGTTCAAAGTCCCGCCCGAGATCGAAAGACTGATTCTGTTCATCGACACCACGATCTGTGCGCTGCTCTTCATCGACTGGCTGGTTCGCTTGATCGATGCGGATTCCAAAATAAAATTCATGAAATGGGGATGGATCGATTTGCTGGCCTGTATCCCGACGGTGGAAGCTTTCAGATGGCTGCGCATATTTCGAATCGTGCGGTTGTTGCTGGCAGTGCGCACTTTCAGTCGGTTTCAGCGGGTGCTCGAATCCAATAAAACGAGTGCTGGGTTGAGCGGCATCGGCGTGACTGCGATATTGATGATTTCATTTGGATCGATCGGAATTCTGTTACTGGAACATCAGCAACCTGACGCCAATATCACCACAGCGGAGGACGCGCTATGGTGGGCAGTGGTAACCACCACCACCGTCGGCTACGGTGATTTCTATCCCCTCAGCACCGGTGGTCGAGTGGTGGCCGCATTTCTCATGATCACAGGAATCGGCCTGTTCGGCACGCTGAGTGGTGTCGCGGCGGGGATGTTTCTGGGAGGCAAAAAAGACGAACCCGCCTCGCATGCTGCCCAACGCGATATGCTGGCTCGGCTCGAAGCGCTGCAACGGGAGATGCATGGATTTTATGAACGAAATTCGAAAACGGATGATCCCGTATCCGCTGAATCAACGAGCGAAAAGGAGCCCCGCAGGAGCTGAGCAGACCGGCGCTACCGGAAACGGGCTCGCGCGGTGAAGCTCCCAGCCAGCGTGGCGCGGTCGCTCAATCGAGCAAACCCTTGCGTTCAAGTGCGCAACATGCCAGCCTCCGACTCTGCGAGAAACGAGGCATAGGTGCTTTCGAGACCGGCGTCCAATTCGATCAATGCGGACCATCCCAGCTCGGCGAGCCGGGAGACGTCCATCAACTTACGGGGGGTGCCGTTAGGTTTCGAAGTATCCCACTCGATCCGACCCGTATAACCGACCACTGCCGCTACTTTTTCGGTAAGATCACGAATCGAGATTTCCTTGCCCGAGCCGATATTAATGAGGTCCGGCGGATTCTCGATCTTGAGCAAAAAGGCACACGCTTCGGCTAGATCGTCTACGTGGAGGAACTCGCGCAGCGGAGAGCCAGTGCCCCAGGCATCGACCTCGGGGGTGCCAGCCAATTTCGCTTCATGGAAACGACGAATAAGCGCCGGCAACACGTGGGAATTAGGACCGTGGTAATTGTCTCCCGGCCCGTAGAGATTGGTCGGCATACCGGAGTGAAAACAGTCGCCGTATTGGCGGCGGTAATACTCAGCCAATTTCAGGCCCGCTATCTTGGCGATGGCGTAGGCTTCGTTGGTCGGTTCCAACGGCCCGGTGAGCAGACTCTCTTCGTGCAGGGGTTGAGGTGCGAGTTTGGGGTAGATGCAGGAGCTACCCAAAAACAAGAGCCGCCCCACCCCGCTTTGGTGAGCCGCGTGAATCGTATTGGTGGCGAGGATCAGGTTATCGTAGCCAAACTCCGCCGGATAGGTGTTGTTCGCGTGAATGCCGCCTACTTTCGCCGCAGCGATGATCGCTACGTCCGGTTTCTCCTCGGCAAAGAAACGATTGACCGCCGCTTGATCGAGCAGATCGAGTTCGGCGCGCGTGCGTAGAATCAGATCGAAGTCGGGCTCACGCTCGAAGCGTCGCACCAAAGCGCCGCCAACCATTCCGCGGTGACCAGCGATATAGAGTTTCATGATTGGACGGGCAGCGGTTCAGGTCTCAGACGAAGGGCGTCCGTGAAACATCTGGAAGATTCGCAATCTGAGCCTCTCGTTTAGCGAGCTCCAAATCGGATTCCGTCATGATCTTAACCAACTCCTTGAACTTTACCTTCGGTTCCCAGCCCAATTGCTTTTTCGCCTTCGCCGGATTTCCAATCAAGAGATCCACCTCGGCGGGACGTTCGTAGCGCTTGTCGTAGTCGACATATTTTTCCCAATCGAGATCGAGCAATGCAAACGTCTCCTGAATGAACTCTTTCACCGTGTGGGTCTCGTTGGTGGCAACGACGTAGTCATCGGGCTGATCCTGTTGGAGCATCACCCACATCATCTCCACGTATTCCTTGGCGTAACCCCAGTCACGCTTGGCATCGAGGTTACCCATATAGAGTTTTTCCTGAAGGCCGAGTTTGATCCGGGTAGCAGCGCGGGTGATTTTGCGGGTCACGAATGCTTCTCCCCGACGGGGAGATTCGTGATTAAAGAGGATACCGCTGGAAGCATGTAGACTGTAAGACTCGCGGTAGTTTACGGTCAGCCAGTGGGCATACATCTTGGCACAGCCGTAGGGAGAACGGGGCCAGAACGGAGTGGTCTCCACCTGCGGGACCTCCTGCACTTTACCAAACATCTCGGACGACGAGGCCTGATAGTAGCGGCATTTCTCCACCAATCCCGCCTCGCGAATCGCCTCGAGGATGCGCACGGCACCCACCCCTACCACGTCGCCCGTATATTCCGGCACATCGAAGGAAACGCGCACGTGCGACTGTGCACCCAGATTATAGATTTCATCCGGCTGCAGATCATGGAGCAGTTTAATCATCTGCACACCGTCGGCTAGATCGCCGTAGTGGAGGAACAAGCGCACCCCGTTTACGTGCGGGTCGCTGTAAAGATGATCGATCCGGCTCGTGTTGAAGGTCGAAGCCCGACGGATGATGCCGTGAACTTCGTAGCCCTTTGCCAAGAGGAATTCGGCCAGATATGATCCATCTTGCCCTGTAATTCCGGTAATGAGTGCTTTTTTCATCAAAGGGTGAGGAATACTGGCAAATCTGTTATCGCCGCAAGCCCTCAAAAAGCGGCCCCTTGCATAAGCGACCATATCAGACTTGTTTGAGGAGACATATGCGGGTCGTTCTCATAGTTGCCCAATCACTTGATGGTTTCATCACGCGCCATGATGAACCCGGCGTCGCGTGGGCGTCTGAGGCTGACCAACGCTGGTTCCGGCAATCGCTGAGCGAATTCGACTGTCAGGTCATGGCCAGCGGAACCTACGACACCGTGCGTGACTTCCTGCTGGCCAAGCATGAAGACGATTGTCTTCGGATCGTAATGTCCCGGCGAATGGACAACTACCGCAAAGATGAGCTAACGGGGGCGTTGGAGTTTACCTCAAACTCACCCGAGGAAATTATCCAAAACTTAGAGAAAGCAGGCCGCAAATCCTGCGCCTTGCTGGGCGGTGCGACCGCTCACGACACGTTTCTTCGAGGCGGCCGGGTTGATGAGATTTGGGTGACCCTTGAGCCCCGCCTCTTCGGAAATGGCACGCCGATCGTCCGAGACCAACAGGATCAACAGCTGGAAATCATCGATTACCAGCGGCTACCGAACAGCGATTCCTTGGTGGTTCGCTACCGCGTCAAAAAATGAAATCCGAAGATCCGGATCCGAAATTCTCCCCGTGGTCGCAGCAGTTTCTGTGGATCATGGGATCCTTGTTTTTCATCGGGCCGCTCGCCGGAGCGTTTATTTTCTCCACTGCCGGAGCCATCGTGGGAACAGATGAGACACCGCTCGATCTGGCCATCAAAGGCGCCAAGATTATCGGGCTAAGCTTGGGCTTCTGCGCACCCTTTATCGCGCTGTTCGCGGTAACGCGTAGTATCAAGAATCAGGCACGCGAACCCGCCCCCAGTGTCGAATCCGATAGTCTCAAATCTGGAAATCAGGCTGACCGCTAATTTCGTGTAGACCGCACTCGCGCTTTTGACCGCCAAAGCGGGTCTCAGATTCCGTCATTCCCGGGCTCAGCGGAGCGGAACTGTGCCAGTCCCCGACGGAGACATACCCTTGCTCCCACAGCGGATGATACGGCAAATCGTTGTGGATCAGATACTCGTGCACTTGCTGATTATTCCAGTCGATGATCGGGTGAATTTTGGTTACCTTATTTTGGGCCTGCACCACCGGACGATTTTCCCGGGAACTGCCTTGCGAACGACGTAAGCCCGCCAGCCAAGCCTCAGCTCCGAGTTCCCGCACAGCCCGGTCTATCGGCTCGACTTTGTTGAGCAAATTGTAACGATCCAGTTCCTCGGCCCCCTGCTCCCAGCGCTTGCCAAACCGTGCTTCCTGACGGGCCGCCGAGACGCGAGGTTGGTAGACTTTGAGGTTCAACTTCAGCCGTTCCGCCAGTTGATCGGCGAAGCGATATGTCTCTGGAAACAAATACCCGGTATCGATGAAGACGACCGGGATATCGGGCGCCTGCTGGGTCACGAGGTGGAGCATGACCGCCGACTGGATGCCGAAACTCGTCGTCAGGATCAACCGATCACCATGGCGCTCCAGCGCCCACCGCACCCGTTCAGCCGCACTCACCTGTTCGAGGTCAGGTTGCGTCGGAACTACTTGGACAGGCGAAACGGCACTCATCATTTCTCAAGTTGCCCATTTCCGGTTGCTAGTAAAGTTACTATTATAGGTTTATTAACCCATTAACTCTACTTAATTGATTGATAGAATTTTACGAAACTAATGATCGATAATAGAAATCCAACTCGGCCCCTATTTCACGAAAAAACTTCGTCCCATATCGAGACGAGGCCGAAAAATCGAAGCGGAAGTCGAACTAACTCACGCGGCGGCGCCGGCGGGTGGAAGCGAATCCCAAAATGCCCAAACCAGCGATCATCGCGAAACTGGAGGGCTCGGGGACCGCGGACACCCCTGCGGCCGAAATATACGATCCACTGCTGGAACTGGTAGCATAAATATTGTAGGGACCACTCGTTAATGTATCGGCGTAATTAGGAGTGGTAAATGATCCGGCTTTAAGAAAGCCAAGTGTCGCTTGAGCTGACACCCAAATTATCCGCAAAAATAATACGGAAATAACCGCTGCTGTCTCGGCTGACACTGGAGAATGAGTTAATTGCAGCCGAACTTCCTCCCGAAATCTCATAAGAGAAGCTGACTGGAACGGTCCCAAGACCAGTTCCTACAGAGGTCGACAATCCATCAATTGTCACTTGCATATCACCTTTCGCAACAGTGTCGAACATCGCGAACGAGATATCATTGGGGAAGGCAACTGTGAGGGGAGAACCACCCCCACCCGAAAAGTTGATCGTGACTTGAGCGCAACGCGGTGAGGCAAGACCGGCTGCGAGGAGCAGGATGGATGATAGTTTTAGCATTGGATTAGGTGAGGTTGATTCGTAAGAGCTTCCCCAACATCGGCATCAGTCCAGCATGCAATCATAAATCAAGTATATTACTTAGATTAATCCCACTCGGCGACCTTTCACGACAAACTCTCCCGCCCACTCTCGGTTCGACCTACAATGCCGCCAGTAACCGATCAATCTCTTCGGCCTTGGCTTTCTGATCAGCCAATTGCTTCTTAGCGCCCTTGATCACGGCCAGAGGCGCTTTGGACACAAACGCCTCGTTGGACAGTCTACCTTTGGTGCCGGCAATGTGCTTTTGAACCTGCGCGAGTTCCTTGGTGAGTCGCGTGCGTTCGGCCTCGGGATCAATCTTGATGCCGGTATCCAAATACAAGGTTCCCAAGGGCGAGACGATCGCGGGCAAGGCCGGTTCTTCGGTGGTTCGCGCGATCAACTGGGTGCCGATCAACCGAACCAACTTGGCCACATGGGGCTCAACCTCCGCCCATTCGGCGTCCGAGGCGTGCAGGTGGAACGTCATATCACGCTTCTGGGCGACAGCCTGGTCGGCTTTTAATTGGCGGGCTTGAGTCGTGAATTGTTTTAGTCGATCCACCGTCGCGGAAGCAGCGGAGTCGATCGCCCGTCCGCGTTCCGCAATCGCAGCGGTGAGGGCATCGGCAGTCTCAAGTCGATTGTCTTGCAGAAACTCCCCTTCTCCACCGTAACCCATGACTTGCCAGAGTTCCTCCGCGATAAACGGAGCGAACGGCTCGAACAGCAGCAGGGATTGCCGGATCACCAAATCCTGCACCGCCAGAGCGTGATCTTTGGCGGCGGGATCCTGCACCCGGGTCTTGGCGACTTCCACATACCAGTCGCAAAAATCGTTCCAGAAAAACGAATACAGTTTCTGAGTAGCGGTCGCGAATTCGAATTCGGCGAAACTCTTCTCCAGCGTGCTCATGGCCTCGACCAATGCCGTCAGAATTGCGTGATCATCCTCATCAAATTGCACGGGATCGAGTCGCGCCAAGATCGCGTCGAGAGAACTGTTGTCGCTCATCGCGCCGCTTAAGGTGCGGAACCGACAGGCGTTCCAAAGCTTGTTGCAGAAGTTCTTGCCGCTTTCGATGCGACCTTCGTCAAACTTCACGTCCTGCCCGAGCGGGGCCATCTGCAGGAGTCCGAAGCGCACCCCGTCGGCTCCATAGTCTTTAATGAGGTCGAGCGGATCGGGTGAGTTGCCGAGCGTCTTCGACATCTTGCGGCCTTTTTTGTCCCGCACAATGCCGTTGAAGTAGACGTGCTTGAACGGGATCCGCTCCTCCACGGGTGCACCCGGACGGGCGAATTCCAGGCCGGCCATGATCATGCGCGCCACCCAAAAGAAGATGATGTCCGCGCCCGTCGCCAATGTGGTCGTCGGATAGAACGCATCAAAATTTGATTTCGCCTTCTCAGCCTCGTCCGGCCAGCCCAACGTGCCCATCGGCCATAGCCAGGACGACGCCCAAGTATCCAAAACATCTTCCTCCTGATCCCAATTCTCGGGATCGGCGGGACCTTCGAGTGAGACGTGAATTTTCTGCGGATTGTTCAGGTCGGCCTCGGTCAGGGTCTCCTTGTCGACGCCCTTGCGATACCACACGGGGATGCGGTGTCCCCACCAAAGCTGACGACTAATACACCAATCCTGAATGTTATCGAGCCAGTTGAGATAAACTTTGCTCCACTGCGCCGGGTGCATTTGCACTAATCCATCGCGCACAACCTGCTTGGCTTCCTCCACCCGCGGGTAACGCAACCACCACTGCTGCATGGGACGCGGTTCGATCGGCACGCCAGCACGTTGGGAGTAACCGACATTGTTTTCGTAGGGTTTGGCCTCGACGAGATTTCCCCGTTCCTCCAAAATCTGGGCGGCTTTCTTGCGCCCGGCGAATCGTTCCATGCCGGCGAGTTCCGGACCAGCGAATTGGTTGAGCGTGCCATCGGGATCGATCGACTCGATGATCTCGAGTCCGTTGCGCTGACCGATCTCAAAATCGACCTTGTCGTGAGCGGGGGTGACCTTGAGGGCACCACCGCCAAAATCCATTTCAACGGCTTCGTCGGTGATGATGGGGATGGCCACCTTCTCGCCCAGCGGACGCCAGACTTTCTTGCCGACCAGATCCTTGAAACGCTCGTCCTTGGGATGCACGGCAACCGCCACGTCGGCGGCGATGGTTTCCGGCCGGGTGGTCTCGAGAATGATGTGAGTGTGTTCACCCACCGGCTCGACGAGTTCGTAGCGCAGTCGCCAGATGTGCCCTTTGGTCGGTCGCATCTCAACTTCCTCATCGGACAAGGCCGTCTTCGAAACGGGGCACCAATTGACCATACGCTTGCCACGGTAGATGTGACCCTTTTCGAACAGGCTCACGAAGGCAGTGCGCACCGACTTGCTGTAGCCTTCGTCCATCGTGAAATGGGTGCGGTCCCAATCGCAGGAACAACCAAGTTCCTTGAGTTGTTGGAGAATCTTGTCGCCCTTCTCGTGTCGCCAATCCCAGACCCGCTCGAGGAACGCTTCGCGTCCGAGATCGTGGCGGGTTTTGCCCTCTGTCTTCTTCAGATGCTTTTCGACCATCGTCTGGGTGGCGATACCGGCGTGGTCGGTGCCGGGAACCCAGAGGGCCGCTTTGCCTTCCAGTCGAGCGCGACGGGTGAGCGCATCCTGCAGGGTGTTGTTGAGCACATGACCCATGTGCAGGATGCCGGTCACGTTGGGGGGCGGGATGACAATCGTGTGGGCTTCCTGCCCCTCGTCGGCCTGGCCTGTAAAACAACCAGCCTCCTGCCAAGCGGCATACCACTTGGCTTCAACATCGCGGGCTTCGTAACTCTTGGTAATTTCTGGCATGGCTATTCTCGAAACGGACGAAGCAACCGCGCAGGCCAACAGCTGGCAAGCGCCGGTTTACGGGCCGATCCCTCCCGGACCGAGCTTCGAAAGCTTTTCACGCTTTGCCAACGCGCCGGATTGACTCAGCGTAAGGGGTTTCCTGATGTCCGAACGCGTTAAAAAGCACACCCTGGCCCGCCTTAACTTCAAAGGCGAAGTGCCCGTGATGGAACGCACGAATGCTTGTAAAGCGTTCCTTAAATTAGATTTAGGCATGATCAAAGCCGATCACGCCGCAGGGGTCCCGGGCCATCAAACCGCCCGGGCTCTCTCCGCGGGGGTCGATATCATGCTCGTGAAGCTGTTCGACTATGGGATCAAGCAATGGGAGGCAGCTCACGGAAAACTTCCCTATGCCGTGACGCTGGTTGCACTCGGCGGATATGGCCGAAGTGAGCTCAGTCCTCTGAGCGACATCGACCTCATGTTTCTGTTTCCGACCAAGGCGAAGGCTTCGCTGGTCAAGGAACTGCAGGAACACATGTCACAGGAAATTCTCTATCCGCTCTGGGATTGTGGCCTGAAGGTCGGTCACTCCACCCGCACCGTCGAAGAGGTTTTCGCCGAGGCTCGGGCCGAAAACCAATCCAAGACCGCGTTGCTCGAGGCACGGCGTGTCGCCGGATCCCAAAGCCTGTTCAATACTTTCCACTCCGCCTACCGCACCTACTACACTCAGGACGATCCGGCGGGCTACATCGCTTCGCGTCTGCAAGACCAAGCCAATCGCCGCGGGAAGTATGGCAACACGGTCTTCCTGCAAGAGCCGGATATTAAGAATGGCGTGGGCGGGCTTCGTGACTACCAAAACACCTTGTGGATGGCTCAGGTGAAATTGGACATCGCGAGTTTGAAAGACCTGGTGGAGGAAAAATACCTGCGACCCAACGAGCTCAAGGCCTTCCAACGCGGCTATCGATTCCTGCTCCGTGTCCGGGCCGAACTGCACTTCCAAAGTAAGCGTCCCACCGACCTACTTGATCTGGAGGCCCAGCCGCGTATCGCTCTCGGTCTCGGCTATTCCGAACCAGATATGTTGCGTCGGGTGGAGCTCTTCATGCGCGAATACTACCGCGCTGCCCAAACAATCTACCGATCCTCGAAGCTGGTGGAGAACCGGTTGGCTCTCACTTTGGAAGCACCGGCGGACACGAAAATCTCCTTTCGGGAGGTCATCCGTTCCCGGCGATACGAACGAATAAAACGCATCGATGGTTTCATCCTGCGCGGCTCAGAACTTTCCGCCGCCTCCCCGCGAACGTTCCGGGATGACCCCTCCCGTCTCATCCGCGTATTTCGACACGCCCAAAGTCTCGGTGCCAAAATCCACTTCGATCTCGAATCCCTGATCCGGGAAGAGTCGGCACTCATCACAAACCAGGTCCGTGACTCGGTGGATGCCAACACCAGCTTCAAAGCCATCCTCCAAGAGATCGGCGCGGTGCACCCGGCGTTGAATAAAATGCATGAACTGGGAGTGCTCGGTCGGTTCATTCCTGAGTTCGACGGCCTTACCTGCCTCGTGCAGCACGAATATTACCACCGCTACACGGCCGACATCCATACGCTGAACACCATTAAACAGCTGGATGCGATCTTCCTACAAGGAGACGATACCAACCTAAAATACCGCCGCGCCCTACATCAAACGGATGTCCCGGGACTTCTGTATCTCATTCTGCTACTGCATGATATCGGTAAAACCAAGGGCATCCGCGGGCATGCCGAAAGCGGCGTAGAAATCGCCGTGCCGTTGCTCGCCCGGCTGAAGATTGATGAGCCCAAGTCGGAAATAGTTATCTTCATCATCAAAAACCATCTGCTGATGGCACGATTTTGGCAGAAGCGGGATGTTGATGATCCTGCCACATTCGAAGCCTTCAAGGAGCTCGTGCCCGACCTCGATGCCCTGCGCTTCCTCTATGTGCACACCTACTGCGACGCTCGTGGCACCGCCAACGGTCTTTGGAACAGCTACAAGGACACCCTGCACTCCAAGCTCTTCCGCGGGACATTGGAAATCCTCGAACACGGCGACAAGCTGGCCAACCGCCAACACGAGCGCCTGAAAAAAATGCACGCCCAAATGCTCAACGAAGATTTCCCCGGTATCGGACGCGATGAAGTTGACGCACATTTTAATCAACTCCCTGACCGCTACTTCCTCAACACCGAGCGCGCTGAGATCGAGCTTCACCTAGGCATGGTGAATCAATTGCTGAAGACCATCACGTCGACCGAATCGGTCGGATCGTTGCGGCCGGTCGTCGAATGGCGAAACGATCTGAATCGCTCGCTGACGGTGGTGCATGTAGTGAATTGGGACCGGGCGGGATTATTCTTCAAGTTGGCCGGTGCCTTCAATGTGGCAGGACTCGATATTCTGTCCTCTAAGGTCGTATCTCGAGCTGACCATATCGCCATCGATACCTTCTACGTGCGGGAGCCCGGCAGTGGCACAGTGGAGAGCAAAAAAATTCGCGCGCGTTTCGATGAAGTTCTGGAAGAGGCCCTCATGCGCAACGCCGACCTGATGCCTCAAATTCAAGCGCAGGCAGAAAAACAGTCGACGGCACGTCGATATACCCGCGATTCTGGACGGGCTGAAATCGTGCATGCCACGTTCGCTCCGCGGGTGGACGTTTACCATGAACTTTCCATGCATCGCACGATTGTCGAGGTGCAGGCACCTGACTCGATCGGACTGCTTTTCCGCTGTGCCCGTGCCATCAGCGAACACCAGTTCGACATCACTTTTGCCCGAATCGGCACCGAACGGCATATGGCGATCGATACGTTCTATATCGTGGATGTGAGCCATGCCGAAGTCAGCGATCCTGAGCGGCTAAAGAATCTCCAGAATTCGCTGCTGGAGATCGTGACTCCGGCCGAAGCCTCGGCTGAAGCGAGTTAAAGCGGGAAAAACTGGCCCCCTCGCATTCCGTTGCCACACTGCGCGCCGTGGATCTCCCGACCGATTCCCGCGCCCTAAAGGCGCTCTACCGTATTGCTACCCTCGCGGGCGACCGCGAGGACCCGCAGGGCGTTATGCGCTCAATCCTCAAAATCGTGATCGACGCGGTGGGCGGTATCTCCGGTGATGTATCGTTGATCAATCCCGATACCGGGCAATTGGAGGTGGAACTCTCACACTCCCTTGAAGGCCCCCGAGAGGACGACCTTTCCATGCGTATGGGCCAAGGTATCACGGGCTGGGTGGCGTTTCATGGCCGCGCCCAGCATGTGGCCGATGTGTCCAAGGATCCCCGGTATGTGAAGCTGCGGGATAACGTGCACAGTGAGCTGGCCGCTCCCATGATCCGCCCCAACGGCCAAATTATGGGCGTCGTCAATATCGACGGTGAAACGGTAAACGCGTTTGATGAGGAATCCCTGAAGCTCCTCGAACGTCTCACCGCCGAAGCCACCACGGTGATGAACCGTCAATGGGAGCTCACCAATTTGCGGGGCAAAGCCCGACAACTCGAATCCCTTATCACCATCGGCCAATCACTGGTCACCCAGCTGGAGCCCCAACAGCTCTTTGATTCGGTAACCGCGGACGCCCGCCAAATAACGGGATTTCGAGCCTGCGGACTTTACCTTCACGAGCAGGAAACCGCGGAGGTCAGACTGGTCGCATATGACGGCCCGGCAGACACCGCCCAACCTGAGGGCGCACTCCCGGTCGACACCTGCCTGGTGGCCTCGGCCATCCACACCCGCAGAGCAGTGGAGTTTTCCAATGTGCAATCACCAGAGTTCATCGACGTAGCGGATCTGCCTCGCGAGCCCGGGTTGCGATCGATCCTGGCCACTCCTCTATTGATGGACCAACAGGTCATCGGTGTTCTTGCCGTATTTACGGGTCGAATACACCGTTTCAACGACGACGAGAAACGGCTCATGGGAGCGCTTTCCAGCCTCGCGGCGGTGGCACTGCAGAACTCCCGACTCTACGCGCGGGTTTTCCAAAGTGAGGCGACCCTGCGAAAGAACGAACAGCTCACGACACTCGGCTTGTTGGCCGCCGAAATCGCCCACGAGATCCGAAACCCCCTCACCGTTCTCAAACTCCTTTTCGGCACCCTGAAACTGGACTACGCGGAGGGCGATCCGCGTGCGACCGACGCCCGGGTCATTACCGAAAAACTCAATCAACTCGAGGAGATTGTCTCGCGGGTGCTGAACTTTGCCAAGGCTCCTTCCAACCTGCATTCCCGCTGGAACGTGATCGATATCATTGAAGACACGTTGGTGCTGATCCGGTTGAAACTCGCTCAGGGCAAGATCCACCTCGTTTTCAAGCACCCCAGCACCCCAATGGTCGTTAATGCCCACAAGGGACAGCTGCAACAGGTGCTGCTCAATTTGCTCATCAACGCCACGCAGGCCATGCCCGGCGGCGGGAAAATCAAAGTCGAAATTGAAACCACCCGTCCGGAAACGGGAGACGCGCATGTGAGTATCAACGTGACCGATACGGGGTCAGGCATTCCGGCCGAGATGCAGGAGCAGATTTTCGACTCCTTCCTGTCCGGCCGTTCGGACGGAACCGGGCTCGGTTTGGCGATCGCAAAACGGATTCTCGCGAGTCACCACGGTGACATCGTTTTGAGCAAGTCGGGACCCGCCGGCACGACCATGCGTATCATCCTTCCCCTCACATAATTTCCTTTAGCCATGAGTTCTCCTTCCGCCCCCGATCCCAGCCGACAACTTTTCATGCTCAAGCTGACGGTCGCCATGTTGTTGGCCGTGGCATTTCTCATTCTGGTGCTACCGGGCGCGATCCCCAAACCGGTGCGCATCGTGGTGGCGATGATGGATCTGGTGGCGGCCGGTGCGATCTGGGTGCTCGGCAAGCAACGACTCGGCCGCTGAAACTTTGGGGAGAGTTTGAGATTGCTGAAACCCTTTAAGCCCAACCACCAGAACGGCAACAAATCGACATTGTCGGTCGGGCTTTAAGCCCGACATTCTACCCGCTGTTTTCAGCTTTTTAGACGCGTCAGGAGGAGGCGCTAATCTATTAAAATAAGCACTGCATTGCCGTAGACGAGGTGCGCAACCTCGGTGTGGTGGAACGGCGCATTACCTAGTGTCAAACCCTCCCGGCTCACCCGACTGCGCCAAGGCTACTCCTCCAGCTCCACATTCCAATAGGCGAGGTCGAGGAAGCCTTTCCAGCGTTCGCGCTGCTGGCTATTTAGAACCAACGATACCACCGGTCGCCATTTGGGTCTTACGGGCTTCTTAACCAGTCGCATCCCGGCTTGGTGAGGCAGTCGATTGGCTTTCTTGGAATTACACTTGATGCAGGAGCACACGATATTCTCCCAAGTCGTCTTCCCTCCGCGGTCGCGGGGGATGACATGATCTAGATTAAGGTCCTCCCGTTCAAAAATCTTTCCGCAATACTGACAGGTCTCCTTGTCGCGTTGAAATACGTTGTCGCGGGTCAGCTTTATCTCCCGGCGAGGGAGTTTATCGAAGAACGTGAGCAGAATCACCCGCGGCAGCCGCACCTGAGTCCGGGGCGTATGCACGATATCCATCTTATCCAACGGAGGATTGCTGATTGAGAAATCCATCCAGTCCAGAAACGAGAAAACCCGAAAGTCGTCGGTTGCATGGTGAATCACCGATGCATGCCCCCTTGCAAGCAAAGCAAAGGCGCGTTTTGCGCCGATGACATTTACCGCCTGCCAAAGGCGATTAAGAACCAAGACCGGTTGATCTAAGACAGCATCCACAACGGGTCCCCGGATTAATACGCCGCCCACCGACTGTCAAGGACCACGCCGGTAACGATGCGGTAACAACCCGAGGAGACCCACCGATAGTTCATCAACATGAAATATTTTCAACCTCCGGTCAATTGCTTGAGTTTCCTTCCAAAACAATATTAACGACAATCATATGCGATTCCTAATCCCCTTCGCGATAATCTGCTCGGCTTTGCCTCTAAGCTCTCAAGGTTACGATCTCTTCGTTCCCGACGGCCGATTCAGTGCCGATGACGTCATCTGGGCCTACGATCTCGATCAGGGGGTCGATGCTTCTCTCAACGCGGCGAATGGTGAACTTAATTTGTTTCATACCATCAATTCAACCGGAACACCTTTCTTGCGAACGCTGGATGCCGACGATACCAAAGTTTACTGGGCAAATAACAACGGGAGCATCTTCGCCAATAGCATCGCGGACAGCACCATCACGACACTCTACAATACTTTCCAGACTGGCATTCGGAATATTTCCGTGAACGGTGATAAACTTTACTGGCACGACGAGGAATCCGACACGATCTATGCGGGAAAAATCGACGGTTCCGGCGAACCCGCTGCTCTCGCGACCGTAACTGCAATTTCCGATATGGTAGCCACGAACGACAGTATTTTCTATACTATCAACCGTCGTCACGTCCGCAAGGTAAGCACCAGCGGAGGAACCCCGGAAATCCACTTTACCACGGGAAATGCTTTTACCACGCTGCAAGGACTGGATTGTATACCGGGGTAAAATCTACGCCGCTCAGAACGGTTTCCCCGCCCTCTTCTCGGCGAATCTCGATGGATCTGATGTAACCGAGATCTCGGGATTCAATCGCAGCAATGCTCGTGACATCGATATCGTGAACGGCCTCATTTTCGTTTTGGACGACGGTGGGAGTTTTTCCATCGATGATCGTATATACATTTTTGATCTTGCCGACCTGAGCACCAACGGCGCGCTGGTTCAGGGACTCTCGTCTTCGAATTCCCTCGCGGTCGTGGGCGCAAGTTCGGGTAACCATGATGCGGATACCGACGAAAACTTTCGCATCGATCTCGCGGAGTTGTTGCGGGTTATTGAAATTTACAACACCCGATTCGGCACCAGTCGGACCGGTGCCTACGGCATCAACGGAGCTACCTCGGATGGTTTCGAACCCAATGCGTCGGTTGATGGTCCGCGCACTTTGAGTCGATACCACAGCGCAGATACGGATCAGGACGCCCAACTCTCTCTGGCCGAGTTGTTACGATTGATCGAACTCTACAACACCCGTCTAGGCAGCACCCGCACCGGAGCCTACCGAGTAAACGATGGCACATCTGACGGCTTCGAACCGAATTTCAGCACTCAGGATTGACCAGATCTCACCACCGACCGACGAGATCCCGCCGGAGAACGGAGGAAACGCTGATTCGAGTAACAAGGCCACCGCTTTACTGTAGCTGGTGACGCCGATCCCGGGTTTCGGGAAGGCACTCGCTGCGGAGACGGCGGCTACATCCCCTATTCAGCGTTTCCCTAGACGTGTGATTTCGGTTGCTCAACCCGCCTGCGAAGCGGGTACGGGTTGCAGGGTCACGCCTTTGATTCGCACACCGGCGAGCTTCTGCAGAACCGTATCGGCGTGCTTCTCGACGACATCGACCAGCGAATGGCGCTGCTTGAGATCAATCGCGCCAACGATGCTACCCGGCTGGCGGGTCACGCCGGCAATCTTACCCACCAGGTCGGAAGGTGTAATGAGCTGTTTGCGGCCAACATTGATGAAGATTGTGACATAGCCCGCCTCGCGTCCGGTTCGGCCCGGTCGATCGTATTGTGGTTTATCGTGACGTTCCTTGCGGGGACCGCGATCCGGTTTCGAAGGTCCGCGATCCTCCCGGTCGTAGCGGGGCTTTGCGGGTTCGGGTGGAGGTGGGGGCGGCGCTTCGGCTTGATTGCCCTGCATCATATGGATCAAGGCGGAAACGATATCGGTGCTTGCATGCCCCTGCTCGAGCAATCGGTCGATGGTGCGATCCTGACTGACAAACTCGGCGGCCTTCAAGGTCTCCCGCAGTTTCTCGAAGAACTTATTCTCCTTGGCCTCTTCGATCTCATCAATCGACGGAATTCGTCCACGATCGATTTTCAGCCTGCCATAGCGGATCATGCTCTGGAGTTTGTAGATCTCTCGATTCGAAACAAAGGTGAAGGCCTTACCCGATTTACCGGCCCGGCCGGTGCGACCGATACGGTGGGTGTAGTCCTCTGCGTCATTCGGTAAGTCAAAATTGAATACGACTTCGAGATCGTCGACGTCGAGTCCACGAGCCGCCACATCCGTCGCGATGAGGAATTCAAAGCCCTTCCGCTTGAATTTTTCGGTCACTCGATTGCGTTGCGCCTGCGTGATATCGCCGTGCAGGCGATCCGTGGCGTAACCCCGGGCGTGCAACAATTCGTCGAGTTCATCGACCATGATTTTGGTCGAGCAAAAGACAATGCCGTGACGGAAATCGAACCGATCGATCAAACGCGTCAATGCCTCCACCTTGGCCCGCCGCTGCACTTCGAAGTAAACTTGCCCCACTTGGGGGGCATTTTTCGCCAAAGCCTGAATCTTCACTTCGGCCGGATTATTGGTGTAGCGCTTGATCAGGGAGCGAATCGCCGCAGGAAGTGTTGCCGAGAAAAAGAGCGACTGCCGGTCCGGCGGCGTTCCCGCCATCACCTGATCAATGTCATCACGGAAACCCATGTCGAGCATCCGGTCGCACTCGTCGAGAATGACCATCTTCAGATCATCGAACCGCAAGGTGCCGCGTTCCATATGGTCCATTACCCGTCCGGGTGTGCCAATCACGATCTGGGCACCAGCGCGCAGGGTCCGGATCTGCCGGTCGTAAGGCTGACCGCCATAAATAGGCACCTCCATCACGCCGCGCTTGAACGCAGCCAGCTTGTTGACCTCTTCGGCCACTTGCACGGCCAACTCCCGAGTCGGACATAAAATAAGCACCTGAACCCGCTTCAATTTGGGATCGACGTGCTCGATCGCAGGGATGGCGAAAGCGGCAGTTTTACCCGAACCAGTGGCGGATTGACCGACCACATCACGGCCTTCCAACAACGCCGGAATCACCGCGGTTTGGATAGGCGAAGCCTCCTCGTAACCGAGTTTATCGACAGCTTTGAGCACTTCTGCTGACAGCCCGAGCTCACTAAAAGGACGTTTTTCCATGACCCGACCTACCGAGCGATTCGGCCGCAAGCGATCAGATTAAATTCGCTTCATACGATTTTCCGCTCCGCCTAGCCGCATGCCATTCAAATCCCTCGGCCTAAATCCCAAGCTCGTCCAAGGCGTGCAAGCCATGGGCTACGGTGATCCGATCCCCATTCAATTGCGGGCCATTCCCATCGTCCTGCAGGGCCGTGATCTTATCGGATCGGCTCAAACCGGCACGGGTAAAACCGCGCTTTCGCCCTGCCTGTGCTCCAACGCCTTGCGAAACCTCAAGCCAAGGGTCCGCGGGTGTTGGTGCTCAAGCCTACCCGGGAACTCGCCGCTCAGGTGGAGACCGCCTTCCGTGATCTGGGTCGATTCACCGACTTCCGCGCCGCGGTGATCCACGGTGGAGTCGGCTACGGCCGCCAGCGCGAGGCGCTCCGCAATGGCACCGACGGGATCATCGCTACCGTCGGGCGTTTGATGGATTTCATTCAGGAAGGCGCCATCGATCTACGAAATCTGAAGGTGCTCATTCTCGACGAGATCGATCGCATGTTGGACATGGGGTTTATCCGCGACGTCAAACGCGTGGTGGAGCTTTGTCCAAAAAGCCGCCAGACGCTCTTTTTCTCGGCCACCGTTCCCCCTGAAATCGAGGATATCGCACGCTTCGCCCTTAAATCACCCGAAAGTGTGGTCATCGGTCGCACTCGTTCGGTGAACGAATCCGTCAAACACGCGCTTTCCCCGATCAAATATGAGCAAAAATTCGAGCTCCTGATCGCGCTGTTGGAGAAAGAGGATTTCCAAAGCGTAATTATCTTTTCCCCCACCAAACACGGGGCGAACAAGATCGCGCGGAAACTCAAACGCGAAAACCACTCCGTCGCCGTGCTGCACGCCAACCGCTCTCAAGGCCAACGCACCACCGCGCTAGAAGGCTTCAAGAACGTACGCTACGAGATCATGGTCGCCACCGATATCGCGGCCCGCAGCATCGACGTTTCCGGCGTATCCCACGTCATCAATTACGATGTGCCCGAAAACCCCGAAGACCACGTGCACCGCGTCAGTCGCACTGGTCGCGCCATGGCCGTCGGTGACGCCTACATGATCGGTATCCCGGAGGAAGGCGGCGACGTGCACTACATCGAACGCTTCATCGGCGCGCGCATTCCTCGGCTCACTCTAGCCGATTTCGATTACGAAGAGGGCAAGCCCCCCCCAGATCGATTCAAGTCGTCCTTTCAAAAATCCCCGCCGGTCCAAAGGCGGCGGTGGTGGCGGCGGTGGTGGCGGTGGCGGACGCGGTGGCCGGCCTCAAGGTCGCCCCGGCGGAAATTCCCAAGCCAAAGGAAAACGCCCCGCCCAAGGTAAAGGTTCCGGTAAGCCAGGTGGTCGCACGAAAGGCCGCTCCGGACCCGCCCGTGCCCCAGCCAAAGCCAAAGCCCCGCCTCGTAGTCGGCTGAAACGCGGCCGCTGAACCGTCCCGAAAAATAGGATACGGAACGCTGTCGGGCGTAAAGCCCGACCCACGGCTAAGCGACGCATCCGTGGAGTGGACCTGCCTCCACTACTTCAGCTGCCAGCGGTCACCGGCCTCGAGCACGGTTGAAGGACCCTCGCCTTTCAGCCACTCACCTGCAGCCTCATTAGCTTGCAAATAGGCATCCCAAAACGCCGTGCTCAAAGCGAAAATCACCCGGTGATGGTTGGGGTTTCGTTGTTGCCAAGCCCTCCCTGCGCCTTCCGAAAAGGCATGGTGCTCTCCATCCTTTAAAACCAACTCAAATTTGCCGCCGGTTGGCAGAGCCGGAAATACCGCGAGCCGCGACGAAACCGGACGGTCGTTGACGGCGGAAACATCCTTGGTGCCGGTCATCAGCATCCAGGGAATCGTCACTGAACCGAACGCTTGATTCACGTCGCCTCGAGCCGGACTGCTCGGGCTCATCATGAGGGCTGCATCGATGCGCACGTCAGCGGCGGAATCGCCTTGGCGGGTGCGTTGACCACTCACCCATTGGGTCGTGCCCGCTCCGTAGGAATGTCCGCTCATCCCGATTGCATTGAGGTTGAACCTGCCTTCCAAGGGATGTCCGACCTGCTAGTTCCATTGCTCCAATGCATCGATAACCGCGGGCACATCCGCAATGCGGTTCAGGGTCTGCCGCAAATTGGCGGCACCGCGCAATGCCGTCATGCGATCGGCTGGAGCAACTGTCTTCCACGTCGAATTCGAGTTCGGCGAGCGCAAGATCGCCATCTACTGCCAATGGATCGTAAACCGCGCTCGCAGTGTTGGTCACGGTCTCACAACCAACCAATAAAATCGTCATTCTGAAAACAGCGGCGAAATAGCGGAGAGCAGTCATGATATTGAGGACGTGAGTCACCCGGGAGTGTTACCGCCGATCAACTATTTGCGTTTTTCCGGAGGAACATTCCGGGTGAGTTTGTTGATTTGATCTGTCCAGTCCGGATACTTCGCGGCCAATTCCTCCCGTTCACTCAGCGTAAAATCCTGCCAACGGAATTCGGGTGCCATGATGCAGGAGACCAAGGCCCACTGCCCGCCGTCCACCATGCGGGTGCCCTGCCAGACACCAGCCGGAATCACGTCCTGCGGCCGCTCACCCGCCGCTACATCCATGCCCATCCGCACCATTTCCCCGCTGCCGTCGGGGGACAAACGCAGCGACTCCACCGAATCGCCGGCATGCCAGCACCAGACTTCATCGGTGGTGAGCACATGCATTGCCGAAAACATCTCCGGCGTGAACAACGCATAGATCACCGAGTAAGCGCGGGAATCTTCGTTTCGCCCCTTCAGCCGAACCCACAAATCAGCCTCCGCCGTGCGCCGGAAAAAGCCGCCCTCCTGATCAAGAGGCGCAAGCCTCAAAGCTTCCACGACGTCAGTTGCGCTGTGGGTTTCGGACGAGAGACGCTGCGATTCGGCCATAGCTTCGAGTATCATCTTCCGCGCGTCGGGGTCAATGGCGGCCCGAATGTGAATTGCATCCGCGCCGCCCGCCAAATAGCCCTCAACTCACATTCATGAGTTCCCCCCTAGCCAGATCCTCCGATCGACACGCGCTTAAAGATGCGGTCGTGCGCCTGCATCAGAAGGCCTCACACCATCATCGGATTGATACCCTCGCGGAAAAAATTGCGGAGAAAATCGGTCAACATCATCCGAAGGAAACTCCGTTGAGTTGTCTCGATATCGGTTGTGGAGACATGACCTTGGCCGAGTCCATCGGTGAGCGTTTGGAGCGATCAAGCTGGTCCTGCATCGACATCCACCCTCTCGCTCCCGAACTCCAAGATGAACCGCGCTGGGCCAAATATCAGCAGTTCGATGGCTGCAAGATCAATGCTCCCGATCGCACCTTTGATGCCTCGCTCTTTTGCGATGTGATGCACCATATCCCAGGCGATTTAATCGCAAATCTCAAGGAGGCGGCACGCGTTTCAAAAACAGTGATCATCAAGGATCATTTCGAATATTCGCTCTATTCACGCACCATGCTTCAACTCATGGATATCGTCGGCAATTGGGGCTACGACATCAGCATTCCGAAGCGCTACTTCAGCCGCTCCCGTTTTTCCCGGCTTATCGAGACCTGCGGACTGGAAATCGAGGCGCTTGATGTCGGTATCGAGCTTTACCGTCATAACGCCGTCTTCCACCGCGTGCTGCGCCCCAAGTGGCAGTTCATTGCCGTGCTGCGGCACGCCGGATCCGAAACGGCCGGCCGGGAGTAAAGCCCGACCCACATTTGAGTTACGTCGCTTTGCTCGTGGGTCGGGCTTTAGGCTCAACAGAGCCCACCCACCTAAAGCTTCCAGCGCACAACTCCCGTCGCGATACCGCCCTTGTTCGCGGCTTGGTCGTAAAGGAAAAGCGCCGAAAAATTGCGGCGCAAATGGAGCTCCGACAGCACGGGATCGTCCCTCACAATGTCCTTATATCGGGCCGGGTAGGTTTTCTGCAATGATGCCCAATAGTCGTAGACCTCTTCTTTCAGGTATTCCTTCCGGTTGGCGATTTCCAGAATGTCGTCATCGATTAACGGATCGGCAAAGCGCACGTGCCCGTAGTCCACGCGTACCAACATCATCAATTGCCCGCTGTTGGTATAGAACACGAGACTTTCGCCGGGTCATGCCTTCGTAACGCGCCCCTTTTACCTCGGTTTCGACAAACGCCCAGGTGAGGCCCTGGTCATCGGACACCACCGCAGGATGCCGCGATCCGACCGCAAAGCCCAACCACAGACGGCCATCGGGAAGTTGCAAAATATTGCGCGTAGTATCGACGCGCTCATCGTCCCCGGCCCGCGTCACTTCACGGTTGAAAATCGTATTCGTAAACGTCTTACCATCATCTTCCGAGCGGTGAATAATCACGTAAGGGTGATCGCGTTCCGCATAAGGACTCGGAAACCAACCGCTACCATGAACCGTCGTGATCACGAACAAGACGTCATCGACAATAGTGACCGAGGGCTCATGCCCACCGATCATTTCCGGAACATGTCGACCACGCTCCCAGTGCAGGCCTTCGTCATTCGACCGATAAAGCACCGCGTGGGTGGTCAATGACCGCGAGGGTCGATCCACATTTTGGGAGGTGTAAATCTCCTCCGGGTGCGTGTGATCCGCGAACATCACCATTTGTCCGTCCGCCAAACGGCCGATATGAGGTTTAAAAACATAACGCCCCGCCACCCGACTGATAGTCGCCGGGAGGAACGCCGGCAGTCGCTTGGGATTCACAACCTGCAAAGGACAATCCTCCACCCCCGTTTCACTGGCCGATATTGGCGACAATGCCGCCAACCCCACCAAAATAATAAGAGGCCTCATGACTCGATATCCGGAGCGAAAACCGACATGGACTCAAGAGCCAAAGCCTCTCGCACCACACCTGCTGCACCCGTTAGTATCCTACAGTTTGCATGAAAGCCGGATTGCGAGGATTACGCCAAAACCACAAGGTATTCGTTTTCGTCGCTTCACCAACGTCCCTCTTACAGACATCCCCACTCCTTGAAACTCGTTCCCTGTTCCCTCTTCCTTTTCCTCGCATCCGTCGTGTGCTCCGCGTCGATCTTCGCGCAGGAAAATCCCAAAATTGTATTTCTCACCGGCGACGAGGAATACCGCTCCGAGGAGTCCATGCCTATGTTGGCGCGCATCCTTCGGCGTGATTTCGATTTTGATGTTTCGGTCGGATTCTCCGTCGACGAGCACGGTTACATCGACGTCAATGCCAACGAGTCGCTGACCGGAACCGAAGCACTGGCCGATGCGGATCTGATGGTGTTGTTTCTGCGCTTTCGCCGCCCCGACGAAGCAACCTTCCAGCGGGTGTTGAATTTTCTGGAGGCGGGCAAACCCGTCGTCGCGTTCCGCACCTCTACTCACGCATTTCGATTTGAAACAGGTTCCGAATGGGCGGCTTGGGGCAATCAACCGGACCCGACCTACATCCATAGCTTCAGTGATGGAGAGCTGACCCGTGAATTGGTCGGACAAAAATAGATCACGCATCACGGTCATTTTGCTGACGGCCATGATCCATTGACCAAGGTGTTTCTTGATGCCGGTGCGAGCGATCACGTTATCCTGAACGGCGTTTCCCCCTTCAAGGCCTACTCCTGGCTCTATCATGTCGAAGGCGTAGGCGACACCGTGGCCGGGGATCCGGAGTTCCTGCTGCGCGGCACATCACTTCGATCCAACCACGCGGCCAATGGCGACCTCGACCAATACCCCCTGACTAATCCGGTCGCCTGGACCAAGATCCACAATTGGGGTAAAAAACCCGCGCGCGTTTTCTCCACCACCCTGGGACACCCCTACGACTTCCGCATCCCCGCGATGCGGCGTTTCGCGCTCCAAGGCATCCTCTGGGCGGTGGGTCGCGAAGACCTGATCCCGGCGGAGGGTGTGAACACCGATCCCGTCGGAGACTACGCCCCCAATAACTCCGGCTTTGGGAACAAATATAAACCCGGCCATCAACCCGAGGATTTTTTCCCTACCCACGAAGTCGGCGACGGCCGCCCGCATCACCCTCAACCTCACATCATCGCCCCCGTCGTCGGGCCAGTAACCTTGCCGCTGGATCCTGGACAGGGAACCACGATCGCGATCGTCGGCAGCGCTTTGGGCGAACGCCTGCAGTATCACGGCAACTTCGAAGGAGCCATTCAAGCGGCCTTCCCTACCGCCCAATTGAAGGTGCGCAACCTCGCCAGTTCCGGTGATACCGCCGGACTGCGCCCGCACGCCGGACGCGCTTCAGCATGGGCATTTCCCGGCGCCGAGCAATTCCACCGCGACCATCTCGCCCACCGCGGCGAAGGGCACTACCCCTACCCCGACGAGTGGCTTTCAATTATCGGAACCGATGTCATCCTCGGATTCTTTGGCTACAGCGAATCCTTCGCCGGCCCTGTCGGAGTCGACAACTTCAAGGACGAGCTACGCGCTTGGATTCGCCATACCCGTACCCGCGCCTACCACGGCGGCAAAGCACCGCGAATCGTCCTCGTGAGCCCCATCGCGTTTGAAGATCGGTCCACTACCGGCGCACTGCCGAACGGCGAAACTGAAAATGCCAACCTCGCAATCTACACCAAAGCGTTGCTCGAGGTCGCCCTAGAACAACAGGTCGGCGGCATTGATGCCTTCAATCCGTCGCAATCGTGGTATGCCGAGTCGGCAGACTACCTGACCCTCAACGGCTGCCATCTCAACGCGGCCGGTTACGCCCGCTTCGCGACGTTTCTGAGTGAAGCTTTGGTCGGCAAATCCGCGCAACCCTCCTCCGCCTTACTCGCTGCCATCGGCGAGAAGAATTGGCTGTGGGATCAGGACTATCGCATGCCCAACGGCGTGCACGCTTACGGTCGGCGATGGCAGCCCTTCGGCGATTTCAACTACCCCGAAGAGTTCGAAAAAGTCCGCCAAATGACCGAACTTCGCGACACCGCAATCTGGTCGGCCGCCCAAGGCAAAACGATCACCGTCGACGACGAAGCCACCCGTAAACTCACGCCGGTTGAAACCAATTTTCACCGCGACATCACCTACCTGCCTGAACCCGATACGATGGCTAAATTCGATGTGCCCGAAGGGTTTGCCATCGAACTCTTCGCCGATGAACAGATGTTCCCCGATGTCGCCAATCCCGTGCAGCTCACCTTCGACAACCGTGGCCGGTTGTGGGTCGCAGTGATGCCGAGCTATCCGCACTATCGCCCGGGAGGTGTTCCGCCCAACGATAAGCTGCTCATCCTCGAGGACACCGATGGAGACGGGCGCGCCGACAAACAAACCACCTTCGCGGACAAGCTCCATCTGCCCATCGGTTTCGCCATCCAACCCGACGGCAGTGTAATCCTCTCTCAACAACCGCGACTCATTCGACTGATCGACAGCGACGGTGACGATGTAGCGGACAAGCGAGAGATTCTGCTCACCGGCTTCGACAGCCACGATACCCATCACGCCATCGGCGCATTCACGACCGGACCGACGGGTGATATCTACATGCTCGAAGGCACCTTCCTACATTCCCAAGTCGAGACGCCTCACGGCACCGTTCGGGGCGTCGATGCCCATATCTGGCGCTATGAACCGCGCACTTGGCGTTTGGAGAAACATAGCCAAGCCATCTTCTGGAATCCTTGGGGCATCGCCTTCGACGAAAACGGCCAGACCTTTCTCGCCGACGCGTCGGACGGCCAAAATATCTGGACCACCCCGCGGTCCTCGCAGCTTCCGCTCGGCGAGGAACACCCCAAGACCGGAGCCAAACAATTCACCACTCAAACCGTTCGCCCGACGTGTGGCGCGGTCTTCGTTTCCGGTCGACACTTTCCCGCCGAACATACCGGCGACTTCCTTGTCGCCAACTGCATTGGCTTCCTCGGCGTGAAACAACACATCGTCGAAGACGATGGCTCCGGATTCACGGGCACGCTTCGCCAAGATCTTGTATCGTCATCCGACCCCAATTTCCGTCCTGTTGACATCGATTTCGCTCCGGACGGTTCCCTCTACATGGTCGATTGGCACAACGCGCTCGTCGGCCACATGCAGCACTCCGCCCGCGACCCCAACCGCGATACCCAACACGGCCGCATCTTCCGCATCACTTCGACCGAAAACGATCTGGTCTCTCCGCCCAACATCGCCGGCGCATCCATTCCTGAGCTCCTAAGCTTCCTCGAACTGCCCGAGCAGGAAGCTCGGGAACGCAGCAAACGTGAACTCTGGAATCGCCCCGCCGCCGAAGTTCGCTCGGCCGTTGTCGAATGGGTCGCACCCCGCGATGGCGTGGATACCACATCGCCTCGCCAATTGCTGGAAGCCCTGTGGGTAACGGCCGGCAATGGTGCCCCTGACGATTCCCTGCTCGATCGCGCGCTAAATCACGAAGATTTCAAGGTTCGCGCTGCGGCCGTGCGCGTCCTGCGCAATGGCCGGTTCGACATTCCCTACGACCGCGTCGTATCCGCCACCCAACGCGCGGCAAACGATTTACATGCCCGGGTCCGCACGGAGGCCATCGCCCTCGCTACTTGGTTGGATGATAAACGGGATGGCGCCCGCATCTTTCTCTCCGCCCTCGAGCATCCCACCGATGCCGATATGGCGCAGGGACTCGAAGGCGTATTCACGATGCTCGGTTCTGAGATCGCCGAGCTGAACCCACCCGCCGGTTCACTCGCCGCAAAGTTCCTCGTGGGCGACCACCGTTTCTTCACCCCGGAGATCGCCGGCGGTCAGGACATCGTGAATCTGAGTGCCGCCGACATGAAACTCTTCGAACTCGGCAAGGACGTCTACAACCGCGACGCCTCCTGCGTGACCTGCCACCAACCCAAAGGTGAAGGCCTCGCCAACATCTACCCACCTCTCGCCACTGCGCAAAAAGGACCGCCCAACCAATGGGTCCTCGGCGAAGAAGAACGCTTGATCAAGATCGTGCTCAAAGGCCTCTACGGCGAGATCGATGTTTCCGGCCAAATCTACGACCCCGCCAAAGGCGTTCCCCCCATGACCGGTTTCGAAGAGATCTAAAATGACGAGGAAATCGCGGCCGTGCTCACCTACATTCGCTCCGCCTTCTTCTGGGCCTACTCCGGCGCCGTCCAACCCGAGACCGTCGCCAAAGTTCGAGCCGAAGTCGCAGACAAAGTAGGCTACTACACCGTCGAAGAACTCCTCCAAGAAAACCCCTTCACCCCCGCCGAATCCTTCATCGAGAACTGAGCTGAGATCTGTGGCGGGCTGGAGCAACCGGGGCACAGGAAGAGCGTCCATTTGCGGTATGGCTTTGCGTCCAATTGCCGTGGTCGGGGTTACGAAAACTGAGCCATTCAGAGAGTTAGTCTGGGAACCCAGAAAGGACCCAGACCATGAAAGGCAAAAGATACACGACCGAGCAGAAGATACGCATATTGCGTGAGGCCGAGCAGGCGAGCGATCTTCATATGGCCCATCCCAGGGTGCCCCCGACTCATCCGGCGTCAACTTGCCCATCCAAGCATCAGGCTGCCTCACCTCGTAGCCAAACGTGCTGCGATGCAATCCAAAGTGCCGACAGGCCTCGCGAGCCGTGCACCGGCCCCGGTCCACCATGGCGACGATGACCTGTCGCTTGTGGCCGGGGTCCCATGGTTTTCTTTCGAGCGCCTCCCTCAGCAGCTCCCTGCCGAGCATCTCATCGGCCAGCATGCGCCTTAACCGGGCGTTCTCCCTTTGCAGCTCCCTGAGCTGCTGGCCTGGTCGAGCCCCATCATGCCAAACCCTCGCTTCCAGCGGTGGGGGCCTGCTCGCTGATGGCGTGCCCCCGACACATCGCCATGGTCGTCGCTCCGCCCTGCTCGGCCTCACGCAACATGCGGATCTTCTGCTCGGTGGTGTATCCCTTTCCCCTCATGGTCTGGGTCCCTTCTGGGTTCCCAGACCAACTCCCTCAATGGCTCAGTTCTCGTAACCCCGACCACACAGACGTTCCGGTGACGATTAACCGCCACAAGCACGTTCCCGTGAAGCTGGACTACATCGACCAGATTAGCACGAACCGGAACCTGTATGAGGAACAGGTGGGGAACCTCGCCTACAGCCTCGGGGTAAGGAGGCATTCGACTACGCCATGAGGGTCTTGGCAGCCAACTTTACCCAATCGTCTACATTTTCTGAGGCTAGCTCAGACAAGGACATGCTCGACAATGTGCGCAGTGATTGGAATACGATTGGCGCTGCGCCTGTCGGACGTTTTGGGATCGTGAATACGGCAGTCTACACCGCCCTTGAAGCTGATGCTCGGATCGCCTCTGGGGACGACTACCATGGGCAACAGCGCAAAGCGAACGCCTATGGCCACCTGCAGAACGTGGCAGGATTCGAAAAACATCCATGAATACCCGTCGATGCCAACCAACTCGGAGAACCTGTCTGGCTTCTTCGGCATGCGTGAGTCCATCGTCATGGCAAGTCGCCTGCCCACGAACATCTTTGATGTCGCTACGGCGGCAGGGGTGCCCCATATCGCTGACTTTGAAACCGTGACCGACCCTGGGGCACTGGACTCTCCCTGATGGGGATCAAGTGGCAGAAGTCCGGCCCGTTCGACCTCTACATGACGCTGGTATGGCTCTACGGCATCGCTGCAGGTGCCCAAGGTGGATCGGCTGGAGACAAGACCGATTATGCAGGCCACCGCCTCGTGACGACATAAACACTTCCTTGGGATCGTTCTGCCCACAGCCATCTCTCCGTTCGCGGGGAGGCGGTTTCTTTTTGAGTGGGCGATCTGATATTCATCGAGCGTTGATCCATTCTCTGGCATGATCAGCAAATGCATCGATATAGACGCTCCGACCGCAGAATTTCGGATTCATCAGAAACTCGTGAGTTGCGTTGATCGCATTGCGTATTTCATTTGCAGACAGTTCTGCGCAAAACACAGCGAAGAATTCGTAGATGTCCACGATAGCTATATCGAGTGGAGAATTCCCCAAGAAATCGAGTAAAGTGCTGGCTGATGATAGATTCGGATCAGTCCTGACGTTTGATGCGATGATCACGTATTTTGATAGATTAGCATTTGTTGCTTTCTTTTGAAAATCTGGCATACGGTTCTTCCAGTCATCTCGGACTGTAACTTCATACGATCCAACCAATAGGCCGTCTCTGAATTCCTCTATATCCCCTGATGTCCCGTCGAATTTATCGGAAGCATGTGGGTGATGAGTTGAAATCGTGTGGCCAAATCTTGCTCTATGGACAGAAAGAAAGCCTGCCACGAGAAATTGCTGGATATGTCCTTCCGAAGAGATGTTCAATAACCCTTCACATAGCAGCAGAGATCGAGCGTATGAAAGCCATTCTGGTGGAAGTGGAGGCAATGGTTTAGGGACTGACCGTGACTCATAGATTTTGTAGACTGCATAATCGAAGAGCTTCCTCCGAGTTTGCTTATCCATGGGCTTTATTGAGGCAATAAACTCTGAGAATCGAGGATCTCGATCGAGGCTGACATTCCGAACGTTCCCTTTCCATCCAAGATTTTCACCGAAAGCGGTTATGCTGAAATGAAAATTTGCGTGCCTTTCGGTCAATGCCGCTGCGAGACGCTTGTCGCCATACTTGCCACGAATTCCAACTGGCACATCTTTGTAATTCCAGTTATTCGCGAGAAGCGAATATGATAGAAGAAAAACAGACGCTAATCTGACGCTTCCCTTTTGTTTTTTAATCACTGAGTCAATCGATGCCCGAGTCGTCTTTTCTGGCATCGCACAAATGTGCGCTCCGTCACAAAACTCATCGAGACGACTAATTATAAGATCAACAGCGCTTCCTATTTCAGCGTTTCTCATAGCCCTAGCAATGCCTGAAATGCAATCTGTGGGTCAGGTTCGAGAAGCTGAAATTCATCCTCTTGATTAAGAAGCTGAAATCTCACCGACGATGCGACTACTTGGGCTAACCGAACCGGGACAGCATCACCCACTTGAGTGTATTGCGAGGATCGCTTGCCGCAGAAGGCAAGGTCTTCGGGGAATGTCTGAATCCGAGCACATTCTTCCACGCTCAAGCGGCGTGCGCCTGGGACCTCCCCCTCCCAAGGTTTCCCACCGTTTCGCAGGTGTGTGTGATAGCGGGGAGCTATATTCTCGGTATCGATCCAATGGGTTTTGTATCCACCGGAGGAAGCAAGTATTGTGTGACACGGTCCCTCGGGATCGATGGGCCTTCCGCCTCCATTGTAGATGTGGCCGGCATATGGGCTTCGGCGTAAATCTGGGACTCTAGCAAATTTGACAGGGCAGTTTGGGGCTTCGCCAAGTGGTTCATTCCCTACATAATCACGGCTTCTCGGGTGAGCACAATCTGTTCCCGCGCGATGAGTTGCTCTCGGGAATCGTAGGGTTCGGTTTTGCGATCCAAGAATAAAAAGACGTCGGCGCTTCTGAGGGACACCGTAATCTGCGGAGTGCAATACCGCCCAGTTGAGGTGGAATCCGAGCTGTGCAAGACGGACAATAATTGAATCAAAATATGGCCGAGTGTTTTTCGAAATAAGCCCAGGAACGTTTTCCATGATGAAAGCTTCAGGGTTGATCTCTTGTAAGCACCTGATGAATTCAGGAATCATGTCGCGTCCGTCTGAATCCGCCTTGCGAAGACCACCCAGGGAGAAAGGTTGGCAGGGCGGTCCTCCCGCTACGAGGTCGATTTGCCCGTGAAAATTCGTAAAGTCGATGGAGCGGATGTCATTATTGTAATGGATGCACTCAGGAGAATGGGAAGCGTGCGTATCGCACGCGTCCTTCCTCTTTTCGACACATGCGATCAAGTTAGCTCCCGCCGCTTTTAATCCGAGGGAGAGTCCGCCTGCTCCCGAAAAAAGATCAATTGTGTTCATTTGTTCATGCTAAATCTCCGCTGATTGTACTGCAGCAATAGGATTCTCCTATAAAATCAAGCGAGTATTGCACCACGCAATGTAAAGGCACAAGGCATCCTGAGATGCGTTGTTCTGGGAATCCAGGACGGAAACGGGACGGGTTTTTCCGTATACCATCGGCCTTCATAGTCGCTTATCGATCTGTTCGCTGACAGGTTTTTTGATTTTGTAAATATATAATAGTCAAGTTCTTAAATCTATATTTATTGGCTATCAAACTGGTGCCCACACTGGGAATCGAGCCCAGATTGACGGTTCAGGAGAAATGCAAAAGGCTTCGATTGCCCATCGGTTTCCAGCCGCCCCGCAACTTCGACACATTCAGAAACGAGATGAACCGTAAGAAATCCTGTGCCGAATCGAAGTTCGTCGTTAGCTACCTCCTGCTTTGTCGAACCATGATAGATGAGATGGAATATTTGATCCGGTGAAAAAGCGCTCTTAAAGGGGACGTTGCTTGATTCTTGACAAAATGCGTTTTACGCGCCGCGTTTGGTCCTGTTGAGCAAGTCTGAAGCGGCGAACATATTGACTGACAGTCGCGGGCTGCCCCATTCCGAGACGCTCCATGATCCAACGAGCTCCATCGAAATGAGGGCAATTCTGGAGGAGTGATAATCTTGGCACGAACCGGATTGAGGTGGATGTAGTGACTTACCTCTGCCAAGGCATGGCCGGGTTGAACGAGCAGAGACTTAAATCTCCCTTGGAAGGTCTTCCCTTAATTTTGCGCAAGCGGTTGAACCGGCAGACCCAAGTGCCCTGCAACCACTTCATGCCTTCACTTAAATTTGGCTCCGGAGTCTCCATCGCCATGTGGAAATGATTACGCATGATGACGAAGGCATGCCGCCGCCACCCGGACCGTTCGCAGGCTTGAAACATCGTGCGTTCAAATGCTGTCCGGGCACCATCAGTCGAAAAAATGTCGGATCGATAGTTTCCTCGATTGATTACGTGGTAACAAGCGCGGGGGTATTCAAGACGAGCGGTGCGGGGCATGGTGAATATCTATGTTCGCATCGTAATCTTGTCAAGATTCAAGCAATGTCCCTTTTTGGAGAGTACTCATCCAGCTCGACCAGATGCTCTCGCTGCCAGCGGTAGAGCAGGCCGGTGTTCACATCCAGCCGCGCGGACACTTCCGGCGCACTCAGGCCATCCATGATCATTAATCTCGCCGCCTCACGTTTGAACTCGGCGTTGTAGCATTGTCGCTTCACTTTGGGTTTCTCTTTCTAAGAGTCTCCCGGGTCCATTTTTCTTAGGCCCGATCAACCCTCACCACGGGTGGTCGGCTGGTGGTCGGCAACGCCGGCACCGGCACGGTAACCCTCAATTCCGGGGCAACAGTAACCGCCGACCGACTGCAACTCGCTCAGGACGTGGGGTCCACCGGCACCCTCACCCTCTCGGGCGTAAACACGCACACCGGCACCACCACGATCAGTGCCGGCACCCTTGCCCTCGACGCCACCGGCGCGCTCGCCAGCAGTTCAAACATCAATTTGGGGACAACCGGTTCGACCGGCACTCTAGACGTCACCGCCAAGTCCAGCTTCACCCTCGGCTCCGGCCAGACACTTTCCGGCGTAGACACCGTCAGTCTCGGTGGCGATACCCTCACCATTGAAGGCACTTTCGCCCCCGGCAACAGCGCGGGACTCGTAACCATTGACGGCAACTTCACTCTGGACAGCGCCTCCATCATCAATCTCGAGATCGGCGGCCTCACCCGCGCCACGGAATACGATGCCTTCGACGTCACGGGCACCGCCACCCTCGGCGGCACTTTGAACGTGTCACTGATTGATGAATACAACCCCACCGGCACCTCGACCTACAATCTTTTCAACGCCTCCAGCATCGGCGGCACCTTCGCGGCAGTGAATCTACCCTCCGTGGCCAACGGCACTTGGAATACTTCAAATCTGGCCACGACAGGTGAGATCAGTCTCACCGTGAGCGCAGTTCCCGAGCCCGCAAACTTCGCCCTGCTTCTTAGTCTGTTGGCCATCGGAGTCAAAACGACCCAGCGACGCGTCGTCCGCCGACGCTCCTGAGCTCGGCGAATCTCCGAACCCAGCGCCAGTTCCCTCTTCGCTAGCCGGTTCGGACTGAGGATGAGCACCTGCCAACGGCGGAGAAAAACAAAAGTATCGGGTCGCTGAAACTTCCTCTCGCTCAAACGCTCTGAATAGTCGATCGACTTAAGGCGATTGCTGCGATCAGGTGAAGGGGTGCCGTATTCCCAAAAGATTGCCCTCGGTGCCGGTTCCGGCATAGGCCGCGTCACGGCAATCACCCTCGCTGCCCACGGTTTCACGGTGGTTCTCGCCGGAAGGCGAAAAGACTCTCTACAGGTAACCGCGGCCGCAATTTCTGCCGATGGAGATCATGCATTGGTCGTGCCCACCGATGTGGCCGATCCGACCGCAGTGGAAGCGTTGTTTGCTCAGATAGTATCTAAATTCGGACGGCTGGACTTTCTTTTCAACAATGCGGGTATTGCCACTCCCAAGGCGTCGTTTGAAGACCTGACCCATGAACAGTGGCAGGCCCTCTTCAGCATCAATGTCACGGGGTCATTTCTGTGTGCCCAAGCAGCCGTGCGTTTGATGAAGTCACAATCTCCTGCCGGAGGTCGCATCCTCAACAATGGTTCCGTATCTGCGCACGCTCCGCGACCCAATGCGGCTCCCTACGTTGCGGCCAAACACGCCATCACGGGCCTCATCAAATCCATCGCCCTCGATTTCCGCAGCGACCATATCAACTGCGGCCAGATCGATATCGGAAACGCTACCGCCGAAGTCGCGGAAAATTTAAGTAAGGACATGCTCCAAACCGACGGTAGCGTCATTTGCGAGCCCCGCTTTGACGCCCAACATGTCGCCGATACCGTGCTTCACTTCGCCCAACTCCCCCTCAATGTGAACATGCCGTTCATTACCATCACGGCCAATCAGATGCCCTACGTCGGGCGAGGCTGAACGCCGCCACCGCCATCATGAAATCATCCGCCATCATCTTGGTTCCTTTGCTGGTTTTAGGCACGGGCTGCGAAACGACTTCGGTCAAATCGCGCGACAACGTTGCCCTCTCGCGCCCCGCCCGTGCTACTTCGAAAATCGATCGAGAGGTCTACCATGACAAGGTGCTGGGCCTGTTGATCGGGCCGGCCATCGGAGATGCCATGGGCGCGCCCACCGAGATGTGGAGCCGACATGACATCCAATTCGACCACGGCTTTGTGGAAGAACTCGATGACATGGTCCGCACTCCGTCCGCAGAGGGAACCTGGAAGAACAACCTCCCGGCCGGAGGGACCACCGATGACACGCGGTGGAAGGCCCTCACCATCGATTTCCTGCTTACGCAAAATCCCGGTCAGGAATCTGCTTCCGACTTCGCAGAGTTCATCGTCACTCGTTACGAACAACGCATCGCCGACCTCAAGGCGACCGAAGGGTTTAACCCTAAGCCCTACGAAGAGAACCTCATGAAAATGGCGTGGCTGCAGGAGTGGGCTTTGGTCGCCCAACCCTACGCCAAAAACGATCTTCACGCCTACAGTGTAGCCCTGCAAAAGTTCTACGGCGGCGAAATGACCTGTGCCGGCATGCTGTATTCGCCGATGCTGGCCGCCGCTCATCCCGCCTACCCGGAATCCGCCTACCTGCTGGCATATGACCTTGGCATTTTCGATCTCGGTTACGCCCGCGACATGACCGGTCTGGTCGCAGCCATGACCTCGGCCGCCTTCAATGCCGATGCGACTCCCGCCGCAATCACCGGAGTCAATCGCACCATTGATCCGGAGGACTATTTCACCAGCCGACTTATCGGCCGCACATCATACCGGACTTATCAGCAAGCCCGTCGCATTGCCGCCGACTCCCGGGCGGTGGAACTTGATCCCGAAGCCGAACCCATTGAAATTCCCCCGGCGTTTCAACAGCTCGACCCCCTCGCCTACGCCAGGCTCCGCCACGCCTTCGACGCGCTCGACGAGGCCAACCAGGATATCGCCTTCCACCCCGCGGAAATCTATCTCATCACCCTGACGGCAATGATGTATCACGATTTTGAATTCATCCCGACGATGACGTTCATCACCAACTACGGTCGCGACAACGACACCTCCGCCGCCATCGCCGGAGCCATCCTCGGAGCCTACTGGGGCGCCTCCCAACTCCCCGATGAAATGATTTCACTGGTTCTGGCGGTAAACCGAGAGGAGCTCGAGATCGACTTGGAACAACTCGCGACGGAGATCTCGGATCGGACGTTTCTTTCACGGTAAGGTCACGACGTGACGATACAGGGGGTATGCCATCCCACGGACATGAAACTGGTCAAGTGATCAGCTGCAAAAGTTTGAAAGACCAGTCTATCGATTCCCGAGAGGTCCGCACGGCGTAATCGAGATTCAACTACGCTGGTAAGCCTGAAAATACCGAGCGACCCGACCATCAAGAGAAGTGTCACCGGGGAGCTATTCCCGGATTCGGGCGGATAGTTTCAAATAAATATTTTTTGCGTTAACTCCGCAAAAAATTGGAGACGAGCGGGAATAGCGGAGCGCCCGTCAACTCATATGCGGCCACGTAGGCAAGGATTCCTCCTGTCTCACTTTTCATCCGATGAAACCTATCCAATCCCTTCTCTCCGCCTCCCCAATTCTCGTTGCAATCACCAGCCTCACGCCTGCGATGGCATCTTCCGTCCTCCCCCGGGGGAGTCTTATCTTAGCACGGCGTTTTTCTATCAATCATTCGACGAATTCTACGCGGGCAACAATCGGGGGGAACTCCGGGAGGGAAAGATATTGAACGGTCTCACTTTCGTTTGAACGCCGAACAGGGACTGGGGGAACGACTCGGGGTCGACCTCAATCTAGGCTACTTCGAAACCTCTGCAGGCGTGGCGGGTCCGTTTTCGATCGGCGATCAAAATGGTCTGGCAGATTCCTACATGGGCCTAAAATACGCCGTCAGCACGACAGAGGAGAATGGGTTCAATTCCGCCTTGCGGATTGGTGCCACGATTCCAGGTGACTATGAAACGGGACAATTGAGCGCTCCCGGGGACGATGCCTTTGGAGTCGATCTCAAATATATGGCCAGTCGGGATCTGGGCTCGGGAGCAATCGAAGGCTACGCCGGATACTGGGCCTATGAAGGCGCTGTTCCAGAGACCGTCGGATTTGGTGTGACCCTCAAAAAATACTTTCCGCAAAACACCTGGTTGGAGGCTGGTTACCACTACTTCAATGCCAACGGACGTCTCAATATAGGTGGCCCGGGATTCAACGGAGCCAATCTTCCCCAAGTATCCGAGTACGGAGAACGTTGGGAGGTGGCGGCAGGCCTCTGTGATGACGCAAACCGCTACTACCGCATCTCATATTCGCAGGTTTTCGAAGGACGAAACATCGGTCGTGAACAGACAATCGGTGTCTCCGTTTCGTTTCCTTTCTGATTTCCCTCCCCGGCGGAAACGTCAAGTCCCGCCTCTTTCAGTATCCCAGCACTTCAACTCACTTTTCCTATGCTCAGATCATCGCTCAACTTTATCGGAATCCTTGGCTTCTTGGCCGGCACAACGATTGCGTCCGCGAAAACCGATGTGATCGTCCATCAGACCGCCGTCAAAAATCTGGACGGACACCTTACCGTAATCGACGATCCCGCAACCAACGGAAAACCCGACCAGCTGCTGTTTATCACGCAGCGATTCGGGACCTACAATCCTCACGAAGTCGGGGTATGGTATGACAAGGACCGCGAGCGTTGGACCATCTACAATGAAGATGCGGCAACGATGCCGGCCAACACGCAGTTCAACGTTTTGGCCGTGGATCCGGGATCTCCCTACGCATTCACCCACACCGTCAATCCGACCAACGTTACCGAATACTACACCACGATTGCCCACCCCTCCCTCGACCACAATCCGGGGGCACTGATTCTGACCACGCCCAACTACGAATCGACCTATATTCCCAGCCCGATCGGCGTCTGGTATACGGGAACGCAGTGGTCCGTGTTTCGGCAGGACAAAAAGGATCTAAACCCCGGTGCCCGATTTAACGTCCTCGTTGTCGACAGCACGAATTTGCGATTGATGCAGGAGGCCTTCCCTCAACTCAACGGTGCCTTCATTCATCAGGCAACGCCGAGTGTCACCCGCGGCAATCTTACGTTTTTACGTAACATCGGCCGCAATGACGTTATCTTCGCCACTCAAACCGGACCTTACAACAATCACGTTTTCGGAGCTTGGCATAACGCCCAGACCTGGGCACTACTGAACCACGATCGAGGCAGCATGGAAAACAACAGTCGCTTCAATGTTGTGATATTTTCAGCCGACAATCCGGAGGCTGCACAAGCTACGGTTCCCACTCCAGTCGCCTCATCTGAAGCTGCTGTGGCAGAGCTTGAAGAAGAGCCGGCTCCACCTGCTCTTACTCCCTTGAACTTCGTTAATCGCGGCGCCTACGCCGCTTTTTTCACCCTTGAGTATGTTGCAATCGGCAATCGGCAGATCATGCCCGTGCAAGAACTGGTCAAGGGATCACGTGCTCAATACTCCCTTCCCGCCGCAGCCTCCGCGATCTTGGTGAGAGTGGAAGCTCAAGCCAGTACGGATTCTTCACGCAGCACCATTTTCGAGAAAACCTTTCCGTCGCTCGACGTGCAAACGGTCACAATCGGCGGCACCATCGCTTCGCCCTCATGGATCGAACAATAACGTGAATGTGTTTTGATGAGGCTCGAAATATTCGCCCGAGGTTTGACGGCGGCACCATGATCCCCGAGCCCCCGCGAACAGTTTCACAATGGGAACCTCAAGGACGGTTTAACCGTTTAAGTGGAACGGGTGGTGGGCAACTTACCACCAGCCGTGATAGGTTTGGCATATTGTGCACAATCCTGCCCGCCATTTATTCACCCCGTTTGCTACCGGAACAACCTTTGTTGTCGCTCTGGCAATGCTGACGGCCAATACCGCCGTCGCCGCGGAGTATTACGTCAATCAAGCCTCTTCGGCCACCACTCAGGACGGATCAGCGGCCTTTCCCTTCCACACGATCGCGCAAGCTTCCGCGGTGATGGTCGCCGGGTTTGTAATCAAGGGAAACACCCCCCGCACCGTTTTGATTCGTGGAGTTGGTCCTACATTGGCCGATTTTGGCGTCAACGGCACCCTCGGTGATCCTCTGATTCAGGTGTTCGATGCCGGTCAAACCAAGATAGCGGAGAACGACAATTGGTGGGGACCACTTCGCACAACCTTCCCATTACTCGGAGCCTTCAATCTTACGTCGGGCAGCAAGGACGCGGCACTGCAACTCACCCTCGAACCCGGCTCCTACACGGTGCAAGTCAGCGGTGTGGCCGATGACACCGGCGAAGCACTGGTGGAGATTTACGCCATTCAGTGATTCCGCCGGCGTTTACATCCGTTTCTTCGCCTCCCGCGGAAAAAGAAGTGATGAACTTACCGCGCCGAAATGGTATGCTCGTGGCGTGTCCGCTTCAGACGCCTGTTCAGTCAGACTCACCTTCGCGCAAATCGACACTTTCCAACAGGAGGGCCGGGTCGTTCCTACGGAACCGGTATTCCCGACTGCAAAGTTCGCGGGTCTGAAATCATATTTCGAAAACCTGCTCGATGATCTCGAGACCGATGTGCGGCCCGAGCTGATGGACGTGCCCCATTTCCAGAATCCCGAGCTCTTCGCGTGTTTGATGTCCGACGAGGTTCTGGGGTTGGTGCAGCCGATCCTCGGTCCGGATATCGCGCTGTTCTCCAGCCACTTCATTTGCAAACCACAAGGCGATGGCAAACGGGTCCCATGGCACGAAGACTCAGCCTATTGGAGGGGGAATGCTCGATCCGATGGAGGTTGTCACCGTATGGTTGGCGATTGGTCCGTCCCGCAAAGAAAACGGCTGTATGTCCGTGGTGCCCCGCACCCACAATTCGGGCAAACAGGGTTTCTCCGTCTACGATGATATCGCGAGTGAAGAAGCTGTCTTCCCCACCGAGATCACCGCTACTCAACGCAATGATGCCGCGGCGGTGCCGATCAAGCTGCAGCCCAATCATTGCAGTCTGCACGACGGACGTTTGATTCATGGTAGCCCTCCGAACACGAGTTCGCTCCGGCGATGCGGCTTCACCATACGCTACGTAAGTTCGCACACCAAATTGAACCAAGTCGACTTTCCGTGGCACCAACTCTATCTCGCCGGCGGTCAGGGCCACGGGGTCAACAAATTCGCCGACACTCGCAAAGCCTACCACGACCTTGCCCGCTATCACAGTAAACACGGCAAGCGCGTGCATTGAAGTAGTGCCGCCCCCGCTCCATTCGCATTTTGGCAAATACCTGCTACGATTTCGAGTCCATGCCGATCCCCTTCGACAATACCTACGCCAAACTACCCGCCAAATTCTACTCGGTGCAAACGCCCACGCCGGTGCGCCAGTCAGAGCTAATTCGGGTGAACCGAGCGTTGGCGCAAGAACTGAAGATCGACGCGAATTGGTTGGAGTCGGCAGAGGGCATCAATGCACTCGCCGGCAATATCGTGCCCAAAGGAGCCGCCCCGATCGCGCAGGCCTACGCCGGCCATCAGTTCGCGAACTTCGTGCCACAACTCGGTGATGGTCGAGCCGTGCTGCTGGGCGAGGTCGTGGCGAAAAACGGCAAGCGTTTCGACATTCAGCTCAAGGGCGCGGGTCCCACTGAATGGTCTCGCCGCGGAGATGGTCGTTCGGCCCTCGGTCCCGTGTTGCGCGAATACATCGTGAGTGAAGCGATGCACGCTCTCGGGGTGCCCACGACTCGCGCACTCGCCGCCGTAACGAGTGGTGAAAACGTGCGGCGCGAAGAGATGCAGGCAGGCGGGATTTTCACGCGTATTGCATCCAGTCACATCCGGGTGGGCACGTTCCAATACTTCGCCGCCCGCGAGGATAACGAGGCCCTGCGCACCCTCGCCGACTACGCCATCCAGCGGCACTACCCGGAGGCCGCGGAGGCGGGAAACGCCTACGCGGCTTTACTCGACGCGGTGATCGCAGCCCAGGCGCGGTTGATCCCCCAATGGCTGAGTCTTGGCTTCATTCACGGCGTCATGAATACCGACAATTGCGCCATCTCGGGTGAGACGATCGACTATGGTCCGTGTGCATTCATGGAGGAGTTTCATCCCCAGTGCGTTTACAGTTCAATCGATCGCCAAGGTCGCTACGCGTGGGGCAATCAGCCGCAGATCGCCCAGTGGAATCTGACTCGCTTCGCCGAAACGTTACTTCCGCTGATCGATACCGATAAAGACGCCGCGATCAAACAAGCCGAAGAATCGTTGGCCGCTTTCCCGACCAAATTTCACTCCGGATATCTCGCGAGATTCAGCGCGAAATTGGGTTTGTCGACCGAAGCCGATACGACCGCTCCTTTTATCAAATCAACTCTGGAGCAAATGGGGCCGCAGAAAATCGATTTCACCCTCTTCTTCCGTCACTTTACGCAAGTCGCTGCCGGCGAGGACGCCGCGAAATTTCGCAGCCTTTGGCAGGACAAAACTGCTGCCTCAGCGTGGCTCGACGAATGGCGAAAATTCGCGCCGACTGCCCCACAGGTAGAGGCGATGCGGGCGGCCAATCCGGTGCTCATCCCGCGCAACCACCGCGTCGAGCAGGCCATTCAAGCGGGATATCAAAATGACTTTGGGCCTTTCCATCGCTTGGTTGACGCGCTGGCCAATCCCTTTGCAGAGAATCCCGAATTCGCCGATTTCGAGCAAACACCGGCCGTCGAAGATCGCGTCACCGAAACGTTTTGCGGGACCTGATTAAGGTCAACGTATTCGTTCTACAAATACTTTTTATATCGAGTATATACCCTAGGGTGTGTTTAACAAATAAACCGGCGTAAAAAGTATTTATTAAAAGGATACATATATTGACATTGGAATCGTTTTAAGATCACATCACTTTGTGAATCGGAACGTAAGACTCGTGCTGGGTGCTCACCACTGGGCCGAGCTAAAAAAATTAACGCTCATCAGCTCAGTCTGACTGGCCCACATCGACGTGGACGCAAGTGTCGCAACCTGCGGCGCCGTATTGCAGCGGTGCTGTGGATTGCGCGCACGGGCTCACCATGGCGGGATCTGCCCACTTGGTTTGGGCTGTGGCAGAACGCCTACACCTCATTTAGACGGTGGACCAAAAGTGGGCTGTGGACTCAAGTGCTCGCACGGCTGGGCACCCTCCAAGGCGACCATGAGTATCTGATGATTGATCGCACCAGCTCACGGGTCCATCAGCATGCTGCGGGTCCAGTGGGAGGCCAGCTTGCTCAAGCAATGGCTCGCGCCAAAGCAGGTCTATCAACGCAGGCTCACTTCGCCTGTGACGCCTTGGGATACCCTTTGGGTTTCATCCTCACCGGCGCAAATGTCTCAGACTTTGACCAATGTAAACCCCTGCTCAAATCTTACTTAAAGCCCGGTGGCGCAGCCATCATGGATAAAGGCTACGACAGCGATGCCATCCGGGAGAGTGTGAATCAGATTGGTGGCACCGCCGTCATAGCCGTGCATCCCAAGAGGTCGCAAAAACCCGACTTTGACGAGCACCGCTATCGCGATCGTCATCGCATCGAAAACCTCTTCGCCAAGCTCAAGCACTTCCGACGCATTGCCACTCGCTACGAAAAACTGCTTCATTCTTACGCCGCAATGCTCGCATTGATCGGGCCTGAGTTTGTGGGACACGGTCGTATCTTATTTGGTAGGTTATGGGTTTAATTGCGGGTTAAGCAATCGGGGACTTCATTGCCTCCCATGGGGGGCAAAAATATTACCTCGGCTTCCGTCGGACTGAGGTAGCCCAGCGAGGCGTGTTTGCGGTATCGGTTGTAGCAGACTTCGATGGAGTTGCAGACGTTGGCGCGCACCTGAGCTTCGTTGGCGAAAACGTGATCGCGCCCCGCGGCGGTTTTATAGCGACCGAAGAACGATTCCATCGCCGTCGCGCATGTGCGGGATAGCAGTTGCCCCTGGCGCTCATGCTCGGGTGCATTTTAAAGTGGGCGAGCACGCGTTGATAACGATCTGAGGCATAGGTGCTGCCACGATCGCGGTGAGGCACGATGCTGGCGCGCACGTCGTCGCGGGTCAGCGCGGCGTTTTCCAGGGCGGTGCAAACCCGTTCGGCATCGTTAGTAGTTGAGATGCTCCAGCCAACGATGCGACGGGTGCAAAGATCTATCACGGTCGCCAGGGAGCACCCACCCGCATCGCTGAGCAGGTAAGTGGTGTCGGCCACCCAGATCTGATCGCGATGCTCCGGTTTGCCCACCTGCTTGAGCAAGTTGGGGTGATAACCGAAGAGATGTTCGCTGTCGGTGCCGATCGGCTTGAAGCGAGGATGCGCGCGGCCGACCAGATCGAGCTCACGCATCAAAGGCAGGGTGCGATCCCGGCCACAGTCCACGCCCTGTTCGCGCAGATGCTGGGGGACCGGCCGGTAGCCGTAGGGGCCGTGCGCCAGTCGCACGACTTGCGCTATGACCGGTTTGATCAACGCGTCGTGGGCGCGACGCGCCGAAAGCTTCGCCTCGGCTTTGGCGATAATATCCGCGGCGCGAGACCCCGAGCGCTTCGCTCAGCTCGGCCAGATCATACTTGGTTTGTTGGCGTGGCATGAACTCGAAGCGGCTTAGTCTTCCTTGGCGCAGGAGCTGACCGTTTTTTTAGGATCTCATTGATCCGCTTTTCTTTGGCCAGCTGCTTGCGCAATGGGTCGATCTCAGCGGCCATGGCGGTGGGACTGGCTTTGGCGTTGGCGGGACCAGTCGCATCCAGCTCGGCCAGATGCTCTCGCTTCCAGCGGTAGAGCCGGCCGGTGTTCACATCCAGCCGCGCGGACACTTCCGGCGCACTCAGGCCATCCATGATCATTAATCTCGCCGCCTCACCTTTGAACTCGGCGTTGTAGCGTTGTCGCTTCACTTTGGGTTTCTCTTTCTAAGAGTCTCCCGGGGCCATTTTTCTCAGACCCGTTCAAGTTGGATCGTTGATGGAATTCGGCAATACCTTGATATCGAGATAGACCTGTCCTCAATTGCATCCAATTTGGCTCCGTCGGAAACCTACGGTCTCACATTCCTAGGGACCACCAATGGGTATACGTTGGCTGGTGGCTCGACCGAATATGCCGCCGGAAGAACATACGCGCACGATCCAGTAACTATTTTTCACCAGCTCACGTTCTCGTGAGACTATCTGGGCATACAAGATTTCGCGTTCACTGCGACTATGACTGCAGTTCCTGAGGCTAGCTCCGCTGCGGTTCTCTTCGCAGGTATTTTCGTCGGGAGCCTTATGCTCCGTCGCCAGCGCTTCCTGCGCCACGCGGCTCCCGCTGCGACCGAAGCCTAATTTGGCTTCTAGAATTTAGAGTTTTCAAAATAAACCCGCCACTTCATCGTAGCGGGTTTTTTGTGTCCGCTTGCCAGCACTTTCGATGAGTTTCAGGGTCCCACTCACCATGATTGGTCGACTCTTCTTTTTATTCTGCGCCGGTTCCTCCATCGTGTTCGGCGCGGGAATATTGGACAAGAAGGAGAAAAAGGAGGTGCCGGAGGATGTGAAGGCTGAGCGCGATCTCTATCGCGACACCATCGAGGTGGGCGGCGTGATGTATCCGGTTTATCTCATCGATGAAGAGGTGAAACCAAAGCGTCGTGCCAAAGTAGCGATTCCCAAAAAAGCGAAGCGAGAGGGGCGTGGAGGCATCGTTCTGATCGGCACTATCATCGCCGAATCAGGCGACGTTAAGGAAATGTCCATCGCCATGACCAATACGGAAAAGGACATCCAGGCCGCCGCCCTCAAGGCCGTCGGCCAATGGCTCTTCCCCACCCTGCGCGACGAAGATGACAACGCCTTCGAGTATATCGTCATGGTCCCGATCAACGTGGATCCCACCCCCCATTTCGGGCCGGTGGATGCACCGCGTTAAGCGCCTTTCCTAAAATTACGGACTACCTGCATAGCGCTCTCCTCTTGAAAAACTAGAAGAGGCACTTCTTGTTCTAGTTTAACTAGAGAACGTATATGGCTACTTCCCCCAACGATCTTCTGCAAGGCACCCTCGGACTACTCGCTCTCCGCGCGCTGCGCGACGAAAGCCGTCACGGCTGGGGTATCCAGCAACGTATCAACCAAATCGCCGACAATGTCCTCAGCGTAAATCAAGGCTCGCTCTACCCGGCCCTCATTCGGTTGGAGAAACAGGGTTTGATAAAGTCCGACTGGGGCACCTCCGAGGCCGGCCGCCGCGCCAAATACTACGCTCTCACCTCAAAGGGGCGGAAGCAGATGGATGCCGAAACCGCCAATTGGAAAAAATTCGCCTCGGTCGTGAACCTCATTTTGGAAACCGCCTGAGATGAGTTTTCTCAAGAGTCTTTGGATCGGGTTGCGCGGGTTTTTTCGCCGCGGCCACGCCGAATCGGAACTCGATGATGAGCTGCAATTTCATCTCGAGATGGAAACCGCCAACAACGTCGCGAAGGGTATGTCTCAGCGCAAAGCAGATCGTGCAGCCCGCGGCTCGATGGGTGGCGTCGACCAAACTAAGGAAGCCAGTCGCGATGCGTGGGGGCTGCGCTTCATCGCCGACATCCCACGCGACTTCCGCCTCGCGGTCCGCTCCCTCTCCCGCACTGCCGGTTTTTCCGTCACCGCTATCGTCACGCTCGGCATCGGCATCGGAGCCTGCGCCGTGATGTTCAGCGTGATCAATTCGGTCATGCTCAAACCGCTCGGGGTGCGCGACCAAGATCGGCTCGTTTTCTTTTGGGAAAACAATGTCGAACTCGGGATTACGAGTTTCTCCCAATCGGTGCCAAATTTCGTGGACTATCGGGATCAGGCGAAATCGTTCGAAGCCTTGATTGGAGTCAGTTCATCCAATGTGAACTTGTCCGATTCGAACCGCCGACCGATCCAAGCCAACGCCAACGGCATCAGCGCCGGATTCAGCCAAGTGTTGGGCTGGCCGATGATCATGGGCCGGGAGTTCACCGCGGCGGAGGACCAGCCCGGCGAAACCAAAGTCGTCGTGCTCAGCGAGTCGCTTTGGCGCGACCGCTACAATGCCGATCCCGCCATCCTCACCCGTTTGATCGACATCAATCGCCAGCCCCATCAAGTGATCGGCGTGATCAGCGATGCGGCCAACTTTTTCGACGAAGTTGACCTTTGGCACCCCCTCGCCCCAAACCCATCAGCTGTCGACCGGGACGATCATTGGCTCACCGTGATCAGCCGATTAGCGTCCGGTGTTACCCACGCGCAAGCTCAAGCCGAAGTAGACGCGCTCGCTGCCGGTCTACGTGAGGCTCACCCCGACTCCATGAAGGGATGGGGCGCATTTTTGGAACCGGTCTACGATGACTATCTGCCCGAAGAATTGAGCAACAGCCTCACCCTTCTTTTCGCCGCCGTTGGACTCCTCTTACTGATCGCCTGTGCCAACGTCGCCAACCTCCTCCTCTCGCAAGCACTCGCCCGTGATCGCGAACTCGCCATCCGGACCGCCCTGGGCGCATCACGCTGGCAAATCATGCGCCAACTCCTCAGCAAAGCCGCCGTCCTCGCCTTTGGAGGCACCCTGCTGAGCCTGCTGATATCGAGCTGGGGCATCAATCTGCTCCGCCTCTACACTCCGGCCGATGCTCTACCACGGGGGGAACAAATTGCCCTCGATCCGGCGGGGGTGATTTTCACCGCCATCGTTGGCGTGGTCACCGTTTTTGTCGCCAGCCTGAGATCCCCGCCCGCCGCCTTTCACGTGCCGAACCAAGCCGTAGGCATGGCCTCGCGCACCATCGGACTGTCCGGCTGTAAGAGCCGCACGCGATCGACCTTGGTGGTTATCCAAGTCGCCCTGTCCCTCGTGCTGGTCGTCGGTGCAGGGCTGTTGCTCAAAAGCTTCTGACAGCTGCAAAACACTGATCTTGGCTACAACGCGACCAACGTTTTGGCATTCCAAATCACGCCCGACAACACCGTCTATGGTGGCAACGTAAACCGCCTCGGATTCTTCGAGCGGATTAAGACGGAGATCAACGCACTGCCTGGTGTTGCCGATATCGGAATATCCAGCGGACTGCCCTTCAGCACCGGCACGACCAGTCTTAACGTTTTTCCCCGCGACCCCTCAGCCCTGTCATTTGAAGACTCGATTCAGGCCTCTTGGCGCATCGTTGATGAAAACTATTTCAGCGCTATGCAGATCCCATTGGTCGAAGGACGCACCTTCGTCGAAACCGACAATGGGGACGTTCCAGCGATCATCATCAATCGTCGGCTCGCCGAACAATTCCGACCCGACAGTTCCACCCTTGGCATGCGCATATCTCCCGGCGGCGGTGACAACCACTATCAAGTGATTGGGGTGGTCGAGGACATCCGATTGACTGACCTGACGGGAATATCCGAACGCCCCCAAATGTATCTGCCGCTGTGCCACTGGACTGGCTGGCCCACTGTTTCGTTTGCTGTGCGAACCGCCAGCGATCCCGCCACGCTCACCGGCGCCGTGCGCATCATCATCCAAGAGATCGACCCCGAACAACCCGTCTACAACTTCGATACCTTCGCCAATCTATCGGCCAGCGCCACGCGCAACTCGCAATTCCAATCATGGCTCGCCGCCATCTTTGCCACAATCGCCCTCACGCTCGCCGCGATCGGAATCCACGCGGTGATGCAGACCATCGTCACCCAACGCACCCGCGAAATCGGCGTGCGCATGGCCCTAGGCGCTCAAGCTCGGGAAACATTGGCGCTACTCTTTCGCCAAGGCGGTCGACTGGTCTTAACCGGCCTGCTCGTCGGCGGAGCCATGACGTGGCCGCTGGCTCGCGTGCTGGAGCAACAACTCTTCGAGACTTCACCCCTCGATCCCATAATCCTAACGATCGCGATTGCGACGATCGCTTTGGCGGCAACTGTGGCCATTGCCCTGGTCGCCCGACGCGCAGCGCATCAACCCCATCGAAGCCCTTAGATCCGAGTAAACCCGTCTCCATGAATAACTCCGTCGAAAATACCATCCCCGTCCTGCCTGTTTCCGACCTCAAACGAAGCATTGAATTCTATGCGAACACGCTGGGATGGAAGTTGGACTGGAGCGGCGAGAAAATTTGTTCGATATCAATGAATGGATCGCACCTCATGCTGTCGTGCCTAATTCCGGTGACCACCGGCAGCATGGCATGGGTGGGGCTCAACAATGATTCCCTCTTCAAAACGTATCGCGAAGCCAACGTGACCATAACCCAAGAGCCTCAGAACTGGTCATGGGGCTACGAAATGAAAATCGCCGACCCCGACGGGAATGTCCTGTGGTTGGTCACCGGCACGCGCTCGGACCTGCCGGTGGTCGACCAGCCGTCGACCCAGTGAATCGCGACCGGAAGCAGGGTTTCGGGACAGAACAGCAGGGCAGCCAGCACTTTGGTGCAACCTTTCGCAGACAACGAGGTTTTGAGCAGAGTCCTCTCGTCTTCGACCCATGCTCACTGATCTTCGCCTCGCTCTCCGCCACCTGCAAAAGGCGCGTGGATTCGCTTTTATTTCCATCCTGACGCTGGCCATCGGAATCGGTGCTTCCACGGCGATGTTCTCGACGTTACGCGCCCTCGTGGTGCATCCGTTCGATTTCCCCGATTCGCACGAACTCGCCCACGTCTGGTCCGGCGACGGCTGGCCGCTCTCGCCGATGGATTACAAGGATATCCACGCGCAGGATACGTCCTTCGAACACTTCGGGGCCTACCAACCCGGGTCGGTCAATGTCGGCGAGAACAACGCACAGGCCGTGCACGGCGTGCGTAGCACCTACGGGGTGCTGCACGCATTTGGGGTGTCGCCCCAACAGGGCCGGTTATTTCAGCCTGACGATGACCTGAAGGGTTCGCCACCCGTCGCGATCATCAGCCACTACCTGTGGCAACAGACGTTTGGGGGCGACCCGAATCTTCTGGGTAATACCGCACGCATCGATGGTCGGAACGCCACGGTCGTAGGCATCATGCCGGCCGACTTTGAGTTCGCCGGACCCTGGGTGCGCACGTCCAACATTCAGGTTTGGCAACCCTACCCTCTGGAAGATGAAAACGATCGGGGCAGTCATTGGCTCAACGGGATCGGCCGTTTGAACGAAGACGTGACCGTCGGTCAAGCCGACGCCGAGATCAAAGCCATGGGTATTCGATTTGCCGATCTGTATCCAGATTCCAATACACAAAAAATTCCTCGTCCGTTCACTGCACTACGAGATGACCCAGGATCTCGGCGAATCGGTCTGGCTGTTGTTCGGTGCCGTCGCCCTCGTCCTCCTCGTCGCCTGCGCCAACGTCGCGTCCATGCTGCTGGCCCGGAGTGCTCAGCGCCAAGGAGAGTTTGGGGTGCGGGTAGCGCTGGGTGCCACGCCTTCGCAGCTGGTCCGACTCGCCTTGACCGAGAGTTTGGTTCTGGCCTTGGGTGGCGCACTCATCGGACTCGCCCTTGCATTTGGCGGGATCGAAGTCCTGAAACTCATTGCGCCGACTAGCGAGGCCCGCAAAGCCGCCATCTCCCTCGATGGCATCGCCGGGTTGTTCGCGATCGGCGCGGCGGTGCTCACCGCATTGCTCGCCGGTCTGCCACCCGCTTTTGCGGCCGCGCGCACATCGCTCTCGGGTATCATCCGCAGCGATGCCCGCGGCACCGTTGGATCGCGTCCCCGTCAGATCATACTGCGAGCGCTAATCATCGGCCAAATCGCGGTCGCCTTCGTGTTGGCGAACGGTGCGGCCATGTTCTCTGCGAGCTATCTAAAAATTCTCCAAGAGAACCAATCGCTCGCCACCGATTTGGTTCTGTCGGCCAAGCTCAACCTCAACGGTGAAGCTTTCGATAAAAACGAAAAGCGCGTGCAGTTTTGGGAGGAACTTACGCGGCAACTCGATCAGGTTCCCGGGGTGATCACCGTGGGCCTTACATCCAAGCTGCCATTGGAGGGCGGCAGTAATACCAACGGGCTTGTAAATGACGAGGTCTACGATCCGGCGGTGCAGCGCACGAGCATCGAACGCTCATCTGTCACGCCGGGCTATTTCGAGACGATGGGCATGAAGATCACCCGGGGCCGCAATTTGTTGGCCCAAGATGATATGGGCGAAGAAGGACATCTCGGTGTCGTCGTGAATCAGGCTATGGTGGACAAATCATTGCCGGATACTGATCCGATTGGAGAGCTCATTCGGGCAAATCAGGCCGAAAACCCGTGGTATACCGCGACGGTCGTGGGCGTGACCGAAAACGTCCGCCAATGGGGCGCGACCCAAGACCCGCGTCCCGAGATGTATACCACCCCTCCGCGGCATTGAGGCCGGACCATCTTCAGCAATTTGCGCTCAACCCAATCGGCCGAGTTCCTCACGCCCATGTTGCGAGAAACCGTGAGCAACCTGAGCCGAGAACTCGCCCTGGAAGACATTCGCACGCTCAACCAAGTCGTGCGTGACGCCACCGCCGGAGAGCGTGCTATGGCCGGACTCGTAGACTTCTTTATGGCCACTGCCCTCGGATTCGTAGCGGTCGGACTCTACGGCACGCTGAGCTACCACATCGCCCAACACACCCGAGGGATCGGTGTGCGTCTGGCTATCGGTGCGCTCGCTGGAGACATTCAAAAACTCGTCTTCAATCAGGGTCTACGCTAGGTCGGTATCGGCGTCCTGTTGGGACTCGGAGGCACCTTCGCCCTCGGCTCCGTGTTGGAGAATCTGGTCTATGGAATGGATGGTGTAACCGCCCTGCCTTTAGTGTTGGCGACGAGCACAGTTGGATTCGCCGCTACCGCGGCCATCTGGGTTCCCGCCCGCCGCGCGGCGCGTCTAAACCCCATTGAAGCACTACGGGTCGACTAGGCGAAGGACGTGGACACACAAAATCCACTCAACGTCAGACCAGGGAGCGGCTTGTGTTCGGAAACCTACCGTTCGCATAGTTCTCGATAACTATGTTTGCCCCTTCTGTTCGCATTCTCTTTGTCTGTATGGGCAACATTTGCCGCTCCTCGGCCGGCGAAGGCGTGCTGGCCAAAATGGTGGCCGAGGCAGGGCTCTCTGAACAGATCGTCATCGACTCCGCCGGCACCCTCGGCATGCACGCTGGAAACCCCGCCGACTCCCGTATGCGCACCGCCGCGACCAAACGGGGCTACCACCTGACCAGCCGCGCACGGCAGGTGACGGCCTCGGATCTCGAAGACTTCGATCTCATTCTGGCAATGGACAAGGACAATCATCGCAATGTCCTAAAGCTGGCGAAAACAAACGCGCAACGTGAACGTGTCAGACTGTTCTGTTCCTTTTGTGAAAAGCACCTCGAACGCGAAGTCCCCGACCCCTACTACGGTCAGTCACAAGGTTTTGAATATGTTCTAGATCTCCTCGAAGACGGCTGCACCGGCGTGCTAAAGTGGGCTCAAAGGCAAATCAAGGACTGATCCTCCGAGGAATTCATCGATTAAGTCCCATTTCGACCCACAACAGAACCAATAACAAACCGGCCTGAGCACCAATTTCTTTGAGTAAGTTGGTTTCTGACGCTGAATTACCTCGCTTGCAATTGCCTCATTTGCAGACTATAGAAACCTCCCCAATACTAGAAGGTATCAAAAGGCTCTTCACCTCGTCCACGAGCGTAGTCAATCCCCTCGGGCTTTCCTCAACTATCCTAGATTTACTCGAAAAGGATCTTGGGCGACTGGATGAGGCAGGGAAAGGACTCGGGGCCCAAGCTTTTCGTTACGTGGTCGATGACGAAGGCGCGGACATTCTCCTTAGACTTCGCGGTGTGGAAAAGGCGGCTACGGCCCTTCGCCTACATACTACCAGATCTTGGAACAACAAATACGGCAATAGCAGTGAACGACGGGCGTTTTTTGCAAAACGCACCGACGGAGATGGACCCATTCTTTATCGACTGGGAGAGGTATTCGCCGCCGCCGCAAAGTCTTCCCAGTCGATTCAAAGACTGTTTCCGCATCTACCTGACCGTTTGATCTGGCTCGAATGCCTACTCATTGAGTCGACCGAGCAGAACCAAAACTTCTACGGAAACCGCCAGACCGAATCTCCCGTAATATCGGCACATGATTTTGAGTCGGCACTGAAGGCCGCTGGTGAAGCACCCGACTGTTGGATTCGGGCGGTGATGTTCCACGAAGCCTCCTATGGCTACGGCTACTTTAACCAGACTTACCTCGCTCGCGTTAGTGATCTGGGCGCAAGCATGAAGCGACACGCCGGAACAATCATTGAAGCTCTGAAGCATCCGAAAGCGCAACATCGGGTGCATGTCATAGGACTAATCGACCGTTATAAGCCTGCCCTCGAAGGGCAATTGCTCTGCACCCTGGAAAAGAATTGGGTGAGTTCCGCGAAAACGGTGAGGGAAGCAGTTGATCGGATCTTGCTGCACGAATCCGCACTTCACGACCGCCTAGTTCGAAACCTGAAAGGCCGCATTGTTGAGGGCACCAATACCGAACGCTTGCATGCCGTAACAGCGCTCGGCCGTTTGGCTCCGAAGGACGCGACCGATTTCCTGCCCGCGCGGCTGGAGAAAGAGAAAGGAGCACGAATTCGCACTGAGATACAACGAGTGCTCGGAACCAGTATCAATGTATCGAAGACGGAGGACAAAGAAAGCCCGTCTAATTATGAAGACGGACTGGTTGCACCGCCTCCTGTTACCTTCCCTATCGAGCCACCGCTGCGCCCTGACCTCGAAAATCTACTGACTCAACATATCGACCACCAACAAAAGGCCGCCGCAGAACGCACGAAATGGTTTGATCGCTGCGACACCAAATGGCGATTCAACCGATCTCGTAGCCTAGCCCAACAGATATTCTCCCGCCAAATCCACACGATTGTCGATAGGTTGACAGAGGGCGGGGATATCACCGGGAAGAAGCGCGTTTTGGACGTCCTAAAAACAGAGTCAACGTTGCTTCTCACCCAAGAACTCGAGGCCTTTATAGACCAAGCAGACTTCTCTCTTCCTTCCCTTCTTCGCTTCGCGTGGATGATTGGAATGGTCGACGGCAGGAGCGGGCATGCAATGTGGCGCGGACGCTACGCACACGATCAATTTCTGCTTTGGGTGCGTCGATTCACAACGCGATCAGAGAATCCGGTTTCTCTCATTGATCTGGCCGCCGCCAGCAACACCGCGGGCGTGAATCCCGAGTGGATCGAACGAATTTATCTTTTTCGAGACTGGGGCTCCCAACCGAATCCGCTGCACGCGAAGTCCGATCAAATTTGGCCCTTTTTTCTGGATCGCACAGAATACCTATCCGTCTGCTTGGGTATCAAATCGGATTCTAAAAATCCGATCGAGAGCTACTACGTGAATGATACCAAGCGGACCGCCTACTCCGTGTTGCAAACCTTTCCGCGGCCGCCAAAAATTTTCGTGTCGCATCTTTGGAAGCAGGCCTTGGGGACCAGTAAATTCGAGCGACCCCTTGCGCAGGCTTGTCTGGCTAATTTTCCAAATCGTAAGGCGCCAATCATTTTGGCCTTACAAGATGGCCGGAAGGATGTCCGCACTTCCGCCGCCGATTGGTCGGCCAAGCTTGAACTCACCGAGGCTGTCACCCCACTCAAACAGGCGCTAAAAAAAGAAAAACACGATACCCCAAAAGCAGCGATGATGGAGGCCTTGGAAAAACTTGGCGTCGACATCGACCAATTTCTAAACCGCAAGAAGCTGCTGGCCGAAGCCGAGCGAGGCATGGCGAAAACGGTCCCCAAGGATCTCATTTGGTTCCCGTTCGACCAGCTTCCCGAAGTCCATTGGGAAAAAACCCGCCAACAGGTCCCTCCCGTGGTGCTCAGATGGTTCGTGGTGCAGACCTGCAAGGTGAAGAACCCCGAACCCGGCCCACTACTGCGTCGCTACTTCGCCCTCATGCGTCCGGTCGAAACCGCCCCTTTCGGTAAATTCGTTTTTGATGCGTGGCTCCATCAGGACACCGTGCCAAAATATAATCACGCCGAGGCTTCCAAGCTGGCAGACCAACAGACTGCGCAATTGAAGCAATACGCCGCTCAGAGTCCTCAGTTTTACCCCGACTTTGACGAACAAAGTGCCCGCAAACAGGCCCTGAACAACTTACTTAAAGAATGCTTGGGCAGTGCTAATTCTAGCAAAGGCATCCTCGCTATCTCTGCTTGCTGCTGTGGGGCCGAGGTTGTGCCTGTCGTCCAGCGCTTCATGAAGCAGTGGTATGGTCAACGCCTTCACCAATGCAAAGCCCTCATTCAGATGCTCAATTGGATCGATCACCCGCTAGCAATTCAACTTCTGCTCAGCATCGGCACCCGGTTCCGCACCAAAGGAATTCAAAATGAAGCTGCCAAATATGTCGATCTCATCGCCGAGCGCAAAAACTGGACACGCGACGAGCTGGCCGACCGCACTGTGCCGAATGCCGGTTTCGAACGCGATGGCCATCAACTGATCGATTACGGCAACCGAAAATTTACTGCTCGGCTCGCGGCGGATTTCTCTGTGCAGATGCAAAACGCGGATGGCAAAATTATCAAGGCTCTACCCAACGCAAATCAGAGCGAAGATACTGCTGAGATAAAAGCACTCAAGAAGCGGTTCTCCGCCAACAAAAAGGAATTGAATCAAGTCCTCAAGATGCAGCGCGAACGCCTCTACGAAGCGATGTGTGTCGAGCGCGTTTGGCGGTTCGAAGATTGGGAGCTCTTTCTCAATCAACATCCAATTGTCGGCCGCTATTGCCAGCAACTTGTCTGGTTAGCCGGCGACGAGAAGACGGGGGATCGCCAGAGTTTTCGCCCCTTGCCTGATCTAGCTCTCACGGACGTTGCGGACGAAACGGTGGCGCTCAAACCCGATACTCCCGTGCGTATTGCCCATCAAGCCTTGCTGACAGAAACAGAGCGCAAGGCTTGGAACACTCACCTTGATGACTACGAGGTGAGCCCGCTCTTCACCCAGTTCGGCAATCCCATTTATACCCCCGATGACAACGCGCTCAACGACGATGGTATCAAAAAGTTCGAAGGGCATCTCATCAATTCTTTCAAACTGCGCTGGCGGGCAAACAAGTTGGGCTACGTTCGCGGAAGTGCTGAAGACGGTGGATTTTTCACCACTTATTTGAAGAATTTCCCGAGCCTCAAATTGCAAGCGATCCTAGAGTTTACCGGCAACAGTTTGCCTGAAGAGAATCGGACCGTAGCCCTAGTTCAGCTCTATTTTATCCCACAACGAGAGGACCAAAAAGACGAATAGACGTATTTTCATCAGTCTAAAAAACTCCGTCAAATCCCTAAAATTCTTCTTTCGGAGTGCTATCACGATCTCAAGACCATCTCTGCCGATGGTTCAGGATACGATTCAGATTGGAGAAAGAAATCCGAATGGTAATCGACTCTCAATCCTCCTCCCTGAACCTCCCGCCGAAGTTCAGTTCGCCACGGAACTTCTAGCACTGAACGCAAACGACGAAGCCCCAAAACCTGAAGGCTGGCAGCTGAGCCCGAGCGCCGTAAAAACCTTCATTCTCGGCACAAACGGGAAGTCACTCTCACACGAACAAAATGGCGCGCGCGTTACCACAGCCGTATCCCTAAAATACTTCGGGAACGACGTTCTGGTAGAACGGGCGATCGTCAGTCTGCTGGGCAACCGCGGACTCCTTCTCGTCGGCGAACCGGGCACTGCCAAATCGATGTTGTCCGAGCTTCTGGCCGCCGCCATCAGCGGCGACTCTACGCTTACCATTCAAGGCACGGCCGGCACCACCGAAGACCAAATTAAATACTCATGGAACTACGCCCTGCTGCTGGCCGAGGGTCCCAGTCCACGTTCTCTCGTGCCCGGACCTGTGTATGAGGGACTTCGTCACGGCAAGATCGTGCGCTTTGAGGAGATCACTCGCTGCCAGCCTGAAATACAGGACGCGTTGGTAAGTATCCTATCTGACAAACATCTGCTCGTTCCCGAGTTCAAGGAAGACCTTCGCGTTCTACAGGCCCGCCCCGGCTTCAACATCATCGGTAGCGCCAATCTTCGAGACCGAGGCGTCAATGAAATGTCCAGTGCGCTCAAACGCCGCTTCAACTTCGAAACTGTCCCGCCCATCGCCGACAAGAATCTGGAAATGGATCTCGTGCGCCAGCAGACGGTGCAGCTCCTACGAGACGCAGGGGTGGAGATGAAATACCCGCCCGACACCTTGGATTTACTCATCACCACATTCCAGGACCTTCGGCAAGGCCGCACCGAAGAAGGGGCATCACTCGAAAAACCCTCGACTGTCATGTCGACCGCCGAAGCCGTCGCGGTAAGTTATTCCGCCTGTCTCGACGCGCACTACTTCGGCAACGGAAGAGTCGGCGGAGCGCAAATATCGCGCCAGTTGATAGGAACCGTATTCAAGGATGATCCGGAGGATGAGAAGAAATTACACCACTACCTCAAAGTCGTGGCGAAAGCCCGCGCCCGCCGCGGTGGAGCATAAAAGGAGTTTTACGAATCTCGACACCTGCTGGGTTCATGATCAAGCCCGCGCCAGCCTCAGCAACCGAGACGCTTCCAAAATTTCGGGAGGCACTCAATCGTGATGGTTTGCTATTCTTTCCGGTGCGACATCACGGCCCTGCATGCGGCTGGCACCTTAAGGAGTTTATTCGCCGAGTAAAACCAGCCAGCATCCTCATCGAGGGGCCGGAATCTTTCGACACTTTCATCCCGGATCTGGTGTCCGCTGAAACCACTGCGCCTGTTGCCGTCTACGCGCATCTCGTGGAATCGGTTAAACCGGATCCGCAACCTGACAGTGAGTTCCACCCTGCCCGGGCATCGACAACGAAGCGACGTCGCGGATCGTTCTATCCCTTATGCGATTATTCCCCAGAGTGGGTGGCTCTGCGGGAAGGGCACGCCATTGGAGCCAAACTCTCATTTTTTGACCTCGATCATCCGCGCATGGTGAAAGCCGACAATCCGACGAAGCCCCCGATCCTTTTCGACCGCTATCGCTCTTCGATGAATCATATTTTCATCACAACGACTACCTCTTAAAACTTGCTCAGCGACGCGGATGCCGCGACTTCCACGAACTATGGGACCGGCTTTTCGAATCGAACTTTCGGAATTCGAAACCAGATCGCTTTATCGAACAAGTTGCCAGTTATTGTTGGTTCACCCGAGCTCATACCTCGACGGCTCGACTGGAACGCGATGGCACACTGGCCCGTGAGCAGCACATGTGGAATCGCATGCAACGGGAGCGAAGACGGCTGAAGCGACAGGGAGAAAAACGTCCGCTCCTAGTCGTCACCGGTGGCTTCCACACACCCGCCCTCGCCCTCGACTGGCCAAGAAAATGGGACGGGGATTTGCCTGAATTCAACCCAAGTAAAGCCGAGACTCTCGAAGCACTCGTGCCTTATAGCTTTGAGCAACTTGACGCGCTGAATGGTTACGCCGCTGGTATGCCCTCACCGGGCTATTATCAACGTGTTTGGCAATCTCCCGAAATTGCCACCGAGAATGTTCAACAAGCAGTAGCAACCGATTTCCTCACCGAGCTCCCCCGCAGACTGCGCACCGATCAGACGTCATGCCAACTCTCCACCGCAGACTCGATTGCGGCTTTGACCCAGGCGACACTGTTGGCACGAGTTCGCGGCAATCCTGGGCCTCTCCGTGAGGACCTACTCGATGCCATGCAAAGTTGTTTCGTAAAGGGTGAGTTGGATGTGGAAGGTCGACTGATCTTCGAATTGGCGCTCGAATTAATGCGCGGCAATACAGTTGGTCGCGTGCCTACTCATGCAGCCCTGCATCCCTTGGTGGCGGATTTTCGTAACCAGGCCGAAAAACTTGGCCTAGCTCTTCAATCCAGCACGGAACGCGAACTCGATCTAGAAATTTATCATAAACCGCGCCATCAAGCCCAGAGCCTCTTTCTGCATCGCCTCAATTTCCTCGAAGTGCCCTTCGGCGAATTCACCGGCGGTCCTGATCTGGTCCGCGGGACCGACCTCGATCTCCAACGGGAACACTGGCTTTGCCAATGGAGTCCTCAGACCGAGGCAGCCTTGATCGATCGAAGCTTGGAAGGCACCTCCATCGTCGAAGCCTGTCTCAATCGACTGCACCTCCGCTTGGCAGAACAATCGGCGGAGCCGCGGGACATAGGCGCACCTGACGCTGTCTTCGCGCTGACAATCGCGGTTCGTCTGGGATTGGCGGAACACCTTGATCATTTTCTTTCCTCCGCCCGTGAGGGTATGCGGCAAGAGAGCAATTTCGAGCACGGCGTTGCAGCAGTGGCTCAATTGCACAACCTGAGACAGTTTCGTGGTCCTCTGGATGCTCCCCGCGATCTTGAAATCAAAGCAGTCGCGGTCGAGGCCTATCAACACACGTGCTTGCTCATGCAGGGGATTGTGAAATTTCCCAAGGAAACTCATCGAGACGTTCTCGATGCTCTGGCTCAACTTCGGGAAGTCGCCGCCGATGAAGATGGAAATTTTGATCCATCGCTCTTCTGGGACACAGCAGAATCACTCGCGGGAAAGGGTCATGCACCACCCATGATACAAGGGGGCCTGATAGGCCTGCTCAGCACGCTGCCCACGCATTCTTCCCAGATGCCAGTGTCCCGGATTGGTGAGGAACTTCAGGGATTCGACCAACGGGGCAGCACGGCACCCTACTTACTGCTGGGCCTTTTTACGGTTTGCCGTGAACTGTCTTGGCAAAGTCCGCAACTGTTGCAGCTCCTCGACACCGTCTTCGACACCTGGGACGAACCCCAATTCAATCAGGCCCTGCCCCACCTTCGTCTGGCATTCGCCCAACACACCCCACGCGAAACAGATCGTGTGGCGGAGCGCCTCCAGAGACTTCACGGCAGTGAAACCAGCATAGATTGGTATTCACGCAACCATGGCAAAAATTTCGTATTGGAAAACTCCGCCCTCGCGGGTCGTGTGGCCGAGGCACTTGGACGGGATGGGTTGGCCCATTTTCTTCCGCGATGACCGCGCCTGCCAATTTCAACGAAGAACGTTGGCGCTTGATTCTCGGGCGCTTCAGCCAACGTCATCTCAACTCACCCTTGTCAGCTGAAGCCCAGCGCAAAGAGCGTGCACTCGACTTCCTCTACGGCCGGGAATACCGCGGACGCGGGGTGCGCTACGGCGAGCCCAGCCGCAAGGATGGCGACCGCCGCGGATCTCTGGACGCATCACAGCTCAGCGTGCCCAAATGGTTGTCGGAAGTTCGAGAGTTGTTTCCTCGGGAGACTCTGGAGGTTATTGAAAAACACGCATTGGAGCGCTACGGACTCGATGAGTTGGTCAAGGACAAGAAGACCCTTGAAAAGCTTGAACCCAACCAGAACCTCCTCCGATCCCTGCTTTCCTTGAAGGGCCAGATGAAAGGAGAGGTTCTAATAACAGCTCGCCGACTTATTCGCCTGATCGTGGAGGAGCTGCGCGAAAAACTCGCCCGTGAAGTCCGGCAATGTCTGTCCGGCCAGCTCAATCGTTTTCAACACAGTCCTCTTAAAATCGCCGCCAATTTCGATTGGCGACGCACCCTGCGCGAAAATCTGAAAAACTACCAACCGGACACTCAGCAACTGATTCTAGAACGCGCCCGTTTCTTTTCTCGTACTCGCCGACAACTACCCTGGCGAGTGGTGCTGTGCGTCGATCAATCCGGTAGCATGGTTGACTCGGTGATCCACTCCGCCGTGCTCGCCGGCATCCTCGCCGGGCTGCCGGCGATCGATGTAAAACTGATCGTCTTCGATACCACCGTGGTCGATCTTAGCAGCCAAGTCGAGGATCCTGTTGAGGTTCTGATGAGCATCCAGCTCGGTGGCGGCACCGATATTGGACAAGCGCTGTGTTACACCGAGAAGCTTATCTCTGCACCGCAACGAACGGTGGTTGCCCTCATTAGCGACTTCTATGAAGGCGCACCACCCAGTCGGATGCTGCAAGCCACCAAACGTATGAGTGATGCTGGTGTTACTCTCATTGGTTTGGCGGCTCTCGATGCTTCAGCAACCCCAGATTACGACCTCAATTTGGCTCAAAAATTGGCGGCTCTCGGCATGGACGTCACCGCTGCAACTCCACGACAATTCGCTCAATGGCTGGCCCAACGGATGAGCTGAAACCCCTGCTCACGATCCTCCGCAGCATGCGAGAGGAAGACTATGTGGCCCTCGCTTCCAGAGGCTTGTTGCGACGTGCGCGCAAGGATATTGCTCATGTCAAATTTTGCAAAATCCACCAAGCTCAAGCCGAGCTCAGTGTAACTGATTGCACCGTATTGCTTCCCGCCACCGGCCCCGCTCAAGCCACCTGCAATTGTCCCACTCCCGGAATCTGTCAGCACGTTCTGGCGGCTTGCCTTCATCTTGCCGAAACGGCAGACGAAACCACGACAAGCAAACCCGCGGCTATTCCGGTGCCCACGGCCTGGTGGCTACAACTTGACTCCGACCAATTGCGTAAGTGGGCCGGAGCCGAAAACTGGCGATATGGAGCACGACTGGTTTCAGAAGTCTTGCCCGAAGAAATCATTGGCGTCGTTAGATTCCGCGACGGAACCGAAGTTCGACTCATTCCCGCAATGAGTCTGGAGGGTATCATCTGCAAAGCCCCTACTCGGTATCGAAAACGCTACATCACCGCTGCGGTGCTCGCACGTCGAGGTGAGTCCAGATTCGTGGAAACCTGCCTCGCCGAATCGAGGTCTAATGTGCCGAGGGAACTCTTGGGCGATGTAATGGCCCAAGTCGTGATCTGTCTTCGCACCGGACTCAGCCGGTTGCCCCGGGCTATTTACCCGAGCTTGTCAGTTCTCGCAACGCAATGCCGAGCCAGCGGCATGTATCGTCCCGGCAAGGAGCTGGAAGCCTGCGCTCAGGAAATTCTAGCGATTCAAAAACGCATGGCGCAGGCGGATACTGAAACCCTGCTGCTCCGACTGCTCCGACTTTTCGCTCTTATCGAATCTCTTAACGCCAGCTCGTGTTCTCCATCCCCCAGTCTCGTGGGCTCCGCGCGCAGTGTTTATCAGGAATCCGATGCGCTCAAGTTGGTGGGACTCGGCGCATATCCATGGGAAACACCATCAGGTTTTCACGGCGTAACGATGCTGTTTTGGGAGCCAGACTCCGGACGGGGATTGAGCTGGACGGATTCTCGCCCCAAGACCAGCGGCGACGGATTTTCGCCACACCATCGTTACGATGGCGAGGGGCCATGGGCAAATGGCGGTAGTCTCGAAACGGCGTCAGCTTCTAGATTCAAACTCCTAAGTCCCCGCCTGAATCATTTGCGCCGCTTATCGAGTTCCAGCAACTCCCGCGTCGAATCCACTAAGCCGGTGTCGATAAGTGACCTGCCTCCCGCCTATGAGTCTTGGGCGAAGTGTCGGGCCGACCAAAGGAATCGGCCGAGCCTTGGTCTACACCAAGCCGTTCCAATCGACAAACTCGTTCACTTGCGCCCGATAAAAACGATGGCCCCGCGGTGGGACGAAGTCACCCAATCCCAGCTATGGCGGCTGATCGATGGCGAAGGTGCTCATATCGATATCGTCCTGCCGTTTATTCCGCTTCATGCTCAAGCGAGCAAATGGATTGAGGAATATTGGAATACATCAACCATCTCGATCATTGGTTTGTATCAAGGTTCGCCAACCGAGTCGGTTCACCCGGTATCTGTAATAAGACCGAATTCGAAAAATCTCATCTGCTCACTCGGATTTGCAGATGGTATCGAAACGAAAACTGCTTGGCTGAAGCGTATTATCGGGCGAAGTTCGTTTCGCTCATGGCAATCCACATCCCCGGTTTTGGAAGATCGAGATCTGGGTGAATCGCTAACCCCACTTCACCAAATACTAAGTCCCCTGCATACCGAGCTGCTACACGCGGCGGAACGTGGATTGAGAAATACCAACCAGCCCTCCGATTGGGAAAATCAAACTCAGGAACTTGCCGAAATAGGACTTGTGGCTCTCTCGACTGCGTTGAAGGGGGCTTTTCAAAATCCCGAGAATTTTCTCAAGGCGGGCTACACGCTAAACCTCTATATGGAATCAGAGGCTGAGTAACTCATCGAACCCCAGCCGGACGAAACATGCTGACCGGATAGGTTCGCTCGCTATGCGGTCTCCCTAAGAAAATGATCGCAAATTCGGTAACAACTGAACCGTCAGATCAGTCATCCAACCCGCGTTTTAAAGAGGCAAATTATATCGTTTCCCATTACTCTCAACCATCGAGAGTAACTATGCCGAAGAAAAAGAATAGCCTCCTGCAGGGGGCACCGTCGACTTGCTCATCCTCAGCACCTTGCGCACCGAAGATCGTCATGGATGGGGCATCCAGCAACGAATCGAGCAGATCGGCAGCGATGCCCTTTCCCCCAAACAAGGCTCCCTCTACCCCGCCCTTATCCGACTCGGCAACCAGGACCTGATCGCATTCGAATGGCGCACCACCGAAAACGGCCGCCGCGCCAAATACTACGCCCTCACATCCGCTGGACGGAAGCGGCTGGAAACCGAGGTCGACCAATGGCGGGAGTTTTCAGCCAGCCTCAACCTCATCATCGAATCTGCCTAAGCGATGAATCTGCTCACCAAGTTCGCCCGCCTGTTCGCCCGCCTGTTCGCCCGCCTGTTCGGTCGCCTGTTCGGTCGTCGTCGGTTCGAAGACGAACTCGACGAGGAAATGCGCTTTTCACCTCGAGTAATCCATTGAGCGAAACATCGAGCGCGGCATGCCACCTGCCAAAGCGCGACGCGAGGCGATGAAGGAATTTGGCGGCCTCGACCAAGCCAAAGAGGAAAGCCGCGACGCCTGGGGGTTCGTAATCATCATGGATCTCTATCGCGACCTTCGATACGCCGTCAAGTCCCTCTCCAGAGTCCCTTCGTTTACGGCCATCGCTGTGCTCACTCTCGGCCTCGGCATCGGCGTCAACGCCGTGATGTTCTCTTTCGTCCGCGACACCGTATTGCGCCCGATGCCGATGGTGCGCGACCAACAGCTCAACCTCGTCGACGTTTTCAACAGCCGTGCCGGAGCCGATCACGATTTCCGTCCCTGGGCCTACCACGAATTCGAGACCCTTCGCGCCAACGACAGCCTTTTCACCGACGTCGCCGCGATCACTTTTAGTGAGCAAGCCGTCGGCCCCAAAGACGACCTGCAACGCCGATTCATCGGACTCGTCTCCGCCAACTACTTTGACATCGTCGGCACCCACCCATTGCAAGGTCGTTTCTTCACGCCCGCGGAAGCTCAACCCGATGCTCTCCTTCCTGTCGCCGTCGCCAACTACGCGTTCTGGCAACGCCTCGGCGCAGATCCGGATTTCATCGGCAGCACGATCCGCGTCAATCAACGCGACTACACCATCATCGGCATCACTCCCGAGGGTTTTGTCGGGACCAACGTTTCCCTTGGTCCGGACGTCTGGCTCCCCCTCGGCGAGAACGCTTCAGTGGTAGGCGAAAGCATCTAGGTCACCACCGCTCGCCAACTCAATCTTGTTGCCCGACTCCACTCCGACCTTGCGCTGGAGGCCGCGCTCGGACGACTCCTCGCCTTGAACAGACAGTTCAACGACGCCCTGCCCGAAGACAACGGACCGCGCCAGATCTCGATTACCCCACCTTCGCGAGTGGGTTTTAGCAACAACTCCCCCGGGAATGAAAGCTACCTCAATATCTTCGCGGCACTCTCCACCGGCCTCGCCATCACCGTGCTCGTCGTTGCCTGCCTCAATCTGGCCAACATGGTCCTCGCCCGCGGCGCCTCCCGCCAGAAGGAAATCGCCATTCGCCTCTCCCTTGGAGCTTCGCGCGGGCGCATTATCCGCCAACTCTCCACCGAAGGATTACTCCTTTCCATCCTCGGCGGCGCCGTCGGACTTTTCATGAGTTTCTGGGCGGGTGAAGCCATGCTCATCACCGCCCAAAACGCCTTCGCTTCGAGCAAATTCGTGCTGAGTATCTACCCGTATTTTGATGCCTCCATGGTCGGTGCGACGTTTGCGTTCTGTCTCCTTGCCACCCTCGCCTCAAGTCTTGGCCCAGCCCTCCGTATCACTCGCCCCAATCTCGTGGCGGATCTAAAACAGTCCGGGGCAAGCGCAGCCAGCTCGAGCAAGTGGCGCCGCTTCTTCTCTCTGGGCAACAACCTCGTCATTCTGCAAATCGCCCTATCCGTTGCCCTCCTATTCGCCGCGTCCCTCTTCGTGCGCAGTTCGGGCAAAGCCGCCACCCTCGACCTCGGTTTCCAAACAGACGGCCAAGTCGTCGCCAATCTCGACTACGCGCTCTCCGAGCTCAATGCCGAAGAAATTCCCGCCCGACAAAACGAGCTGCTGCGACACATCACGAGCCAAGCGGGCGAAGGCAATGTCGCCCTCGCCTCGAGCATTCCCTACAACTTCGATCTTTCTTTCCGCCCACTCTATCGGGCCGACGGCTCCCGCGAAGCCACCGAAGACGATCCGTTCGGTCAAAAATCATGGGCCGGATTCAACGCGGTCAGTGAACATTATTTTGATGTGCTCGGCATCAATGTTCTGCGCGGGCGCACCTTCACATTTGCCGAGACCACGCACCTCGACGAACCCGCCGTGGCCATCATCGACGACGGTCTCGCCAAGCAGATGTTTGGGGAAGCCGACGCCCTCGGCCAACGCATCTTTATCGATAAAACCGACGCCGCCAGCGGAGACCACAGCCGCACCGTTGAAATCGTCGGTATCATTCGCAGTCCGCGTGAAGAAGTCTTTCGCGACAATCCCCCGGCCCGTATCTACGTTCCCCTCACCCAAGGCAGCCCGAAGAACATCTATCTCCACGTGACCACGGCCGACCCCGTGAGCGAAGTCGCTACGCTCCGCCGCCAACTGCGTGAATTCGATTCCGCAACGCCCCTGCTCTTCGTGCGCCCACTGGCCAGTTTCGTGGAGAAGAATATCAATACCTTGGTCGTAGAACTAGCCGGAGTTGTGTTCGGTGTATTCGGCATCATCGCCCTCTTACTCGCCGTCGTTGGCGTCTGTGGAGTGAAGTCGCACGCCGTGTCAAAACGCACCCGTGAGATCGGCATCCGCATGGCACTCGGCGCACAACCACGAGAAGTCATGCAGCTCATTTTGCGCCAAGGTTTCACTCAAACGCTCGTCGGCGTAGGCATCGGCGTCGCCCTCTCCATCGGTGCCGGAAAAGTGCTCTCCAGTATGGTCTTCCAATCCAACGCCGCCGACAGTCTGGCATTGATCGGTAGTGCTCTGATCCTAGCCGCTGCCGTTCTCGCCGCCTGCTGGATTCCCGCCCGCCGTGCCACCAAAGTGGATCCCGCGACGACGCTGCGGAGCGAGTAATCGCAATTCAAACCTCGCAGCGGAGCGGGGGGCCTTGTAGTGGGAGCCCTGAGCCACAGCTCACACATCCTATTGATGCTTTTCGCCTTGATGATCACGGCGCCGATAACAGCGCAGTCCATCAGCGACCGAACCCGGGATCGTTTTCCAGCCTTTGATCCGAACTATCGGTAGCATCAGGCCGAGAAAGCCAAGGTGCCAGCGTCTCACGCGAATCGGCCTCGCCTGCGTTCGATAAATACCGCCCCCAAAACCAAAGTCCCTCGTTACAGCATCTGAAGAGATCCTCCAGTCGACAGAAACCGATGTGGTCATTTTGCCGGAAATGAATGTCGAAACACAGGCGCTTTCATCCGCCCAACTCCCGCGGCTCGTGACACCTTCTTCGCAAAAAGACGTAGTCTTCGAGCCGTTCATAACGCCGGAAGCCAAAGCTGAGCTTTTGGTCGAAAAACACCTATCCGTCTTCGATCGTTTGTTTCTCAATCGCTTCGATATATTCGGATCCAACAAGGACCGCGCGGGGAAAGCAGAGGATCGTGAGCAGTTCGCCTTCGCCATGAACTCAATCGCCGAGGGCATTGAACAGGCCGACGCCTAGGGTCTCACCGAAGAGGAAAAGAAGCAGCTGAAAAAGGAGTATCTCGAGCTGCCCAATTCACGTCCGCAGTGAACCGAGTAAGGGCGCGCCTCTTCTGTTTTTTGCTCGAAAATCCGAGGTCCAACGGGATCTACAGCCCTCAATAGCCTAGGGTATCCACCTCAAGTCGGGTCTTGCCCGACCTAGTTTGGGGTCGTAACCTTGCGACCTTCCGGCCCCCAAGTTTGGCGGTCATCCTCCAGAAAATTCCCCAACTCACCATGGGTTAAGAAATCTCCCGAGGGCTTCACGCTCGTCGAAATAATGATCGTTGTCGTCATCATCGGGCTTCTTGCCGCGATGGCTATTCCTGCGTTTCAGAAGGTCCGTCCGTCTTCTCAGGACAAGGCTATTATGAACAACCTCCGTCAACTGGGAGGAGCCGCCAACCAATACTTTATCGAATTCGGCATCACTCAAGTATCCTCCTCCGCCTTGGTGGGAACGAATTCCACCAACTACCTAAAACAGATCCAAACGGTAGCAGGTGAAACCTATGTGACACAGCTCGACCAGGGAGCCGCTTCGACCGCCTTCAATGTCGCCGGAGCGCGAACCTTGACCTACAATAATTGAGTCGGGCTTCCGCTCAGACCCACCCGCCCGAGCAAACAGGGTCAGGCCGTGATTATATGATTTTTTGCGCCCCGAGCCAATTAAGAAACCTATTCGATTCAGGCTTTTGAGGGTTCGTGAGCCGAATAAAGAGAGCCTAAATTTCTGAGTATAAAAAACGCCCCGCGAGGACGGGGCGCTTTGGAGAATGAATGGCGGAGGCGGCGGACTTAGCCCGCGGTGCCGGGGCGGACTTCGTGCTGCCAGGACTGGGGGGGTTCCGTCATATCGCTGTCGTCTTCGTAGTGCTTCTCTAGGCCTTTCAGTTGGTTTTTCATCCGCTTGATCAACTGCTGGTATTCGGGATTCTTATACAGGTTGGTATATTCATCCGGATCTGCCTTGAGGTCGTAGAACTCCCATTCGTCGAACTGATAAAAATGCATCAGCTTGTAACGATTGGTGCGGATACCGTTGTGGCGGGGCACCATGTGCACGCTGGGATATTCGTAGTAGTGATAGTAAATCGATTTACGCCAATCGACCGGATTCTTCCCTTCCATGAGAGGCACCAATGACGCCCCTTGCATGTCGTCCGGCTGAGCTGCACCAGCAATGTCGAGGAACGTCTGCGCGTAGTCCAAATTTTGCACGAGTTTGATGTTCTTGGAGCCGGGCTTGGTCACGCCGGGCCAGCTTACGATGAAGGGCATCTTGAGGGACTCTTCATACATCCAGCGTTTGTCATACCAGCCGTGGTCGCCGATGTAGAAACCTTGGTCGGACGAATAGATCACGATGGTATTTTCATCGAGTCCGAGCTCATCGAGCGTGTTGCGAATCGTCTCCACACTTTCGTCCACGCCTTTAAGGCAGCGCAGGTAATTCTTGGCGTAGCGTTGATACTTCCAGCGAACGAGTTCTTTGCCGGTCAAATTAGCAGCATGAAAGGCTTCGTCCTTTGGTCCGTAGGCCGCTCGCCAAGCGGTGATCTGCTCGGGGGTCATGCGTTCCATATTGCGCCAAGCGGATCGATCGAAACGGCCGGGCATATCTTCGAAATCAGGCGTGAGATCGACAAAGAGATCAAAGTTCAAGTGCATGTGCCGATCGATCTCGAGTTCCTGATGACGGGCGGGCGGAGCGTTATCGCGATATTCGTCGAACAGCGTGGCCGGCTCCGGGATCTCCATGTCATCGTAGAGATCGAGATGGCGCAGCGTCGGCATCCAATTGCGATGAGGCGCCTTGTGCTGCACCATGAGCATGAAGGGTTTTTCTGCGTCGCGTTTCTCCTGCAGGAATTCGACGGCCATGTCGGTAACAACATCGGTAGCGTGCCCTTCGATCATGATGCGACCGTCTTCGGTGATCATATCGGGATTATAATAGAGGCCCTGCCCCGGCAGCACGGCCCAGCTATCGAAACCTTGCGGCGTGCCCTTGAGGTGCGACTTGCCATAGATGGCGGTTTGGTAGCCGGCTTTTTGCAGCAGCTTGGGAAAGGTCTGCTGATCCCAATCGAACGAATTTCCGTTGTTCATGAACCCGTTCTTGTGGCTGTGCTTGCCCGTCTGGATCACGGCACGACTGGGACCACAGATGGAGTTGGTGCAGAAGCTGTTCACGAACAACATACCATCGTTGGCGAGCTTATCGATCTGCGGGGTCGGGTTCACCGACTTCAGCCAGCCATCGTAGGCGCCAATCGCGTGGGGAGCGTGATCATCAGTAAAAATGAACACGATATTGGGACGGTCATCCGCCGCAAATACCGCGGCGCTTGTCAGGACCAGTGTAAGGGTAAGGGTCGAAAGCAGACGTTTCATCGCTGCAAATCTCCTTTGAGCTATCGCGCTCTGCAACGACCAATTCAGGAGAGTCTGCGCAATTGTTACAACTGCGCCGCTCTCAGGAATCTTTTCGCCACCTGTGGCTCACATAATGCTAGCTTCTGCCTTACAGGCCGTGTCTTCCCTTCGTTCCCAATTTAGCGCCCAGTTTCCGACCGCATGCTACTTCGATGCCGAAAGTCTCGAGGGGCTCGATGACGTGCTGCGTCAACATCGTCTGCTCGCGCCTGGAGAAGCCATTCTGCGCACGGAAAAACCGGGCGAGGGCAACATGAACTTTGTGGTGCGCGTTATCACCACGCGGCGATCTCTCATCGTGAAACAGAGTCGACCTTGGGTCGAAAAATATCCGCAAATCGCGGCTCCGATCGAACGGCTGCAGGCCGAAGCAGCCTACTACCGAGTTACGTTGCAGGAGCAGACTCTCAGCGCAATGTCACCGGCTTTGATGGCAGTCGACTCAACCCATCTCATTATGGTCACTGAGGATTTAGGTGCAGGATCCGACTATACGTCGATCTACATGGAAGGCTCAGATCTTCCCGGCGCCGAGATTGAAGCGCTGTTCAATTATCTCGCCCAGCTCCACCATGCTTCGCAGGCCATCAACCCCGCCAAGTTTCCCCCGAATCAGGAGCTCAAAAAACTCAACTACGCCCACATCTTCGATCTCCCGTTTCGAGCCGATAACGGCTTCGATCTTGACGCAATTCAACCGGGTCTGGGAACGCTAGCCGTTCCGGTGATTCAAGATAAGGGATTGCGAACGAGGTTGGCTGAGCTGGGGAAAATCTATCTCGGCACTGGTCCGGTGTTGATCCACGGCGACTTCTACCCCGGCAGCTGGCTACGCACTCCCGATGGGCTCAAGGTGATTGATCCGGAATTCGCCTACTTCGGTCAGGCCGAGTTCGATGTCGGCGTCATGGTCGCCCACCTCCTTTTGGCCCGCATTCCGTTGGAAACAGTCCGGCAGAGTTTGCGGGTCTATTTGCAAGAATGTAGTCTTGATGCGGAACTGTTAGTCGAATTCGCTGGCACCGAAGTCCTGCGCCGTATCCTCGGCCTCGCCCAACTTCCCCTGGACCTAAGTATCCCGGAAAAAGCCAATCTCATCGACCTCGCACAAGGATTCGTAAACGAGTCATCCGCCAACAGGCTTTGCTGAATGGTAGAGCGGAGTATTTTCGCTCCGCAAAGGACTCGATCTCTGATTTGTTGCCCAAGTGGAAAAGTCGCAACAACAGTGGCAGGTTCAAGCTGGCGACCAATCCATCGAAATTTTCTCGGAAACCGAGGAGATTATATTCCGCAATTTCCTCGTCGAAAACCTCTGGCCCGTGAGAACGACCGAGTTTCGGCTCAAACTCTCTGAACTCGGCCGCAACAGTCGCGATCATCCACTGGTATGTGGAACCCCTCATCAAAACTTTCACGTCGTAGACACTGCACGGGGGAGGGTTTGGCTCCCGGTGAAGTTCGCCAAAATCGGTGAAGTAATGGATCAGCTAACCTTCATCTGGGAAGAAATTGAGCGCGAACTTTCCCCCCGAAGAATTAAAAACCCACATAAGACTGGTTCGAAAGAACCACCCGGTCGCTACGATTGTGGGCGCGGTGCTTTTAGCCGGTCTGATCGCCGTGGTGATCTACTACTTCAAGGTAATCTATCCAAAGATCTGAACGGGCTCCTTACTCAAACCGTTTGCCGACGAGCACACCGACTTTCGAATCGAAGGGGTTTCCGGAGGATCGGCGGAATGACACGATCTGACCGGTGTGCCAAAGTGCATCAGAAATCGGACCATTGAGGGTGTTCCAAAACGGATATTCGCTGGTGCCATTGTCCGATTTGAACACCATCTGGAAAGTGATCATGTCGGCCTCATTCGCCGCCCGCAGATTATCACTGGCCTTGCGGAGAAACCTCAGGGTCGCATCACGTTTTTCTCCAAACGAAAGCGCCGAAATGTCGATGGGAAACTCGGTCGTTTTACCCGCCGTGGCATTGGCGGTGATCAAAGCGAGATTGTAGATATGGTCGATCGTATCCGCCGTGGTGCGACGAACCTTGCCTTCCTCTTCCCCGCCATCCGGTGACCAATTCAGGTCTTCATCGCGTAGTCCTTCCGTCGCCCAGAAGTAACGAAAGCCCAATCCGTCAACAAGGCGCGCCGCCACGTTGGACCCACTGAAACTCTCCGGGGCGGTGGGAATCTCGTAGTAGTAGGGACGTTCCGATTCAGCATGGGAGAAACCAGCAGTCATGATTAAGGCGATAAATAGCAGACGTCTCATCGGAAGACGATCCGTTACACAGTCTGACCGTCAGGGCGAACCTATCAATGCGTCGCTCGTTAACGCTCTCACGGATCGCAGGAGATTGGGGCATTCCTCGACTTTCGGACAAAGATCTACAGCCTTACCACATGAGGACACTGGTCGTTTTGCTACTGGGCGCAATAAACGCTATCGCCAACCCATTGGATGAGTTCATGGAGTCATTTGCCGCCGAGTGGGTTCGGGGAGCCCCAACCATGGCGACAAGATCGGGATACTTCGAAGGCGCGGAACAAGCGCAACTCGATGGTATGCTCACTCCCGTAACTCAATCCTACCAACTCGAGCGAGTCGCATTGGCACGCAGGGGCTTGGCGGAACTGAACGCCATCGACCCTACCGAATCGAGCGATGCCACGCTTCGCGCCAAACGCATGCTCGCTTGGAAACTGGATGACAAAATCAAGTCCGCGGAATTTGCCGACTACGGTTTGCCATTGACCGCCTACAACGGGCCGCAACGTCGAACCGTCAACTGGCTCACCAGCTCGCATCCGATTCGCAATCTTCGGGATGCGGAAAACTACGTCTCGCGTGTCGGGCAGTTTGGCGGATTGATGGACGACACCATGGCCGAGATGAGACGAAAAGCGAAGCTCGGTCACATTCTGCCCGATTTCATCATTCGCTCCACGATCAAACAAATGAGCGGTTTCATTGCCGTTTCACCCACCCGTAACCTTTTCGCAACGTCACTGGATGAAAGACTGGAGAAAGTTGCCAACGTATCTTCGGACCAGAGAGCACAACTCGTGACCGCCGTCAGGCGCCATTTGGAACGTTTCATCTACCCCGCCTACCAGCGGGCGATCACCCTGTTGGAATCCCAACTCCCCTACGCCAACAGTGACGCCGGTTGGTGGCGTTTTGAGGGCGGTGATCGCGCCTACGCCGATCGACTCCGACACTACACCAACAGTGACATGACGGCTCGCGAAGTGCACGAACTCGGGCTGGCTGAAGTCGCGCGGATCGAAAAGGCCATGGATGAAATCCTTCGCGAATACGAACTGACCGAAGGCGACATCGAAACGCGCTACCATCAACTCGAAGCCCGCCTGCAACCCACCGGCCCCGATCCCCGGGCGCAACTTCTGTCGGAATACGCCGACATGATCGTGGAATCCGAACGACTCGCTCGTCCCCTGTTTGACCGGCTCCCGAAAGCCAGCGTGATCGTGAAACGTGAACCGCTTTTCTCGGAAGCGAATGCCGCCGCGCATTACTCGATTCCTGCCGTCGACGGCTCTCGTCCCGGTATATTCTGGGTGCCTATGCCCGGCCCCCACATCGCATAATCAGCCGACGCTCGTTGGCGTATCATGAAGCCATTCCCGGGCATCATTTCCAACTCGCCCTCGCCCAAGAAATGACGGACTTGCCGCGCTGGTGGAAGTATCGGGTGCTCGGTGGTAACTCCGCCTACACCGAAGGGTGGGCGCTCTACGCGGAGTGGTTGGCCCACGACGAAGGATGGTATGAAGGTGATCGTGTCGGTGAACTGGGTTACCTCAGCAGCGAATTGAAACGCGCCCGTCGTTTGGTGGTTGATACAGGGTTACACGCCTTCAAATGGACCCGCCAGCAGGTCATCGACTATGGCATCAGTCCCTCCGAGGCGGACCGCTACATCGTATGGCCCGGCCAAGCCTGCTCCTACAAAGTCGGCCAACTGCGCATTGTAGCCCTCAGACGGGATGCCGAAGAACGACTAGGTCAGAAATTCAGCCTGCCTAAATTCCACAACATCATCCTCCGCGGCGCCGGCGCGCCCCTTGATCTCGTGGCGGATGATGTCGAAACGTGGATCAAAGTGACTTTGAGGAACCCACCAAACCGGCTGTAGTGGGCTAGAGGGGAGTATAACCGATGGAATCTGCCATTTTAGCGGGCTCCGTCACCGCCCGGGAGGCACCACGGGTGAAGCCCGGCATCCCCCGTGGTGCCGACGAAAGTGGCGGGTAAGACAGGGCGCATCGTTAAAACTCTCTTGAGGGAAAATTACAAAGGCGAATAGCGGTCATTGCCAGCGAACCAACCGGCGACGACTTGTGCAGGTAACTACACCCACAATCGTCCCCATCAGAAATGTAAAACTCGCCGGCTCCGGCTCCGCCGTGAGCGGCGAACCAATCACATAAATGGAATGGTCAGATTCGAAATAGCTAACGAGTTTTCCATCTATCCCGTGAGTGGTGCTGGAGGGCAAACCCAACACCGGAAACCCTCCTCCCAATACATTGTCGTTTCCATTCTGAAAATTATGGTTCACCCGCAGACCATTGTTCCAGGTTCCGGTCCACACGTTGTTTCCCGAAACACTTCCAAACTGATCGACCAATACAGCATTATCCCAGTTCCCAAATTGGAAGTCTTGATCGGGACCAGATACGAACACTCCGCTCCACAAAACCGAATTGCTTGAGGCAACGATTGTTGATCCATCAACTCGATAAATCGGAACATCATCATGGCTTTGATTGTTGGGGTCCGTGCTGGTGTTGTTATATGCGCTGGTAGTTCCAGTCGATAGGACAGCATTTCATTCCACTGAGTTTTCTTGTGACTGATCCAATTGCGCCAATATCGGGTTTCTTTGGGCTTCAGCATGGGCAAAGCTATTGTAGCTACTGTTGCTGGTGGACGTTCCCTTGGTAAGAGCCTCCGAAACGAAAATAATCCTATATTCATCGCCTCTGTTCAATCCGTCTGGGACAGAGTTTCGAAAATCAAAAATTTGAGCAACTGCGAGAGATTGGATTCCCCATACACCCATGAGCAAAATTAGGTATTTCATCAGAATACGAAACGCGCATTTGATGTGCCATATTTCATAAAAATCCATATCTCCCGTGATTTGGAGCACCTGCTAGGGAGTGTCTGGGAAATAAAAAGAGAAATAATATCCATATAATGGATATATTTATCTTGCATATCACCCGTTTGTGTATTCTTATCTCGTTGTGATTCAGCAACCAAGGTTCGTTCTCGCCGATCACGACTGGGACGAACTTAAAAAATTAACGCCCATCGGAAATCTCTGACTGGGCCCCAAAGGCGTGGGCGCACGTGTCAAAATATGCGCAAACGCATCGAAGCGATCCTGTGGATCTTACGCCCGGGTGCGCCTTGGCACGATTTACCCGTTTACTTCGGGAGTTGGCAGAGCGTTTATGACCGTTTCCGAGCGTGGACCAAAAACGGACTATGGACTGGCATTCTCAGAGGACTCAGTAAGGCTGGCCGCGACGACGAATACCTCATGATCGATAGTTCTGCGATGCGCGTGCACGCGCATGGATCGAATCCGGTCGGTGGTCAAATGACTCAGGCCATGGGGCGCTCGAAAGCCGGTCTGTCGACCCAAGTGCATATGGCCTGTGATGTACTGGGGTATGCGTTGGGCTTCATCCTCACGGGGGCCAATGTATCAGACTTCGATCAGGCCAAGCCGCTGCTACGTCGCCACCTGCGGCCCAACGCTCACGCCATGATGGATAAGGGCTACGACAGCGATGCCATCCGGGAGTATGTGATTGAACTGGGCGGCACCGCCAGCATAGCCGTAAAACAGAATCGATCTGAAAAACCCGCCTTTGACGAGCATCTCTATCGTCAACCTCATCGCATCGAAAACCTCTTCGGACGACTCAAGCAGTTCCGCCGCATCGCCACGCGATACGAAAAACTTCACCACTCATTCGCTGCCACGCTCTCACTCGCATGCATCTTGATTTGGCTTCAAGCATAACTCTTTATTCCCAGACACTCCCTAAGAAATGCGATCGAACGAATCAGGTAGGCGTGGAGGTCGTGTAACCGTCTCCATAATCTCGATCCACGCGTTAAGCCGATCCGGTGCACGTATGTAAATAAGGAGACACTGCTTGAATCTTGAAAATCGCCTAACCGACCGAGTTTAGAAATTTCGTCAAGATTCAAGCAATGTCCCCTTTTGGTACCCCCGCACGGTAAAACGCACCCAACAAAAACATCAACGCCCCACCGAGCATCGCACCCACCAACAACGTGTTTAATACCCACTTCTGCCACCCCGCTGCCCACGGGCTACCTGACCATCCGCAGGAAGCTACCGCGGCTAAAATCTCGGTCCAACGCTCCTTGACCACAAAAACGACAAATACCGGGACCAACCATCCAAACCCATAGTCCTCCCGATTGGCCCACCAATGGGAATGGTCACGGCCAGTGAACACCATAAATCCCGCCCCCAAAATGAGCGCCAGAAGAAAAGGAGCGGTGAGGGTCTCAACTTCCCGTTGGCCAGTAGGATTTCAGCATGAAAAGCGAACAGTCACCCGTCGCCGCATCTCTCGCCAGTCAATTTTCACCTCAGACAAAGATCCCCACGTTTGAAAACGGCATTGATCCGAACTCTCTGCACCAATTTAAATTGATGCTCATTCTTCTTAAGAAATGCGATCGAACGAATCAGGTAGGCGTGGAGGTCGTGTAACCGTCTCCATAATCTCGATCCACGCGTTAAGCCGATCCGGTGCACGTATGTAAATAAGGGGACATTGCTTGAATCTTGAAAATCGCCTAACCGACCGAGTTTAGAAATTTCGTCAAGATTCAAGCAATGTCCCCTTTTGGCACCCCCTTTTGGTACCCCGAGAAGTTCGTGATGATCACATGGTCATTGGGAACTTCAATTTCCTCCGATGCCTCAGGATCAGTAGTGGTCGGAGTCGGCGGTGTGGTTGGAGTAGTCGGCGTTGTCGGCGCGGTGGGTTGGGCGGCTTGCGTTTGCTCGACGGTCGATGCAACCGTCACATCGACGGTTTCCGGTGCTGCCAACACTGCTGGCGGCAGTATTAGCTGCATTGGCGAGAATGGAGGCGGTCGCTTGCAATTCGGCGGCACTCGTGGTGCCGGTCGCTTGGGAAACGCTGTTGGTGACCGAGGTCACCACATCGGAAGCCGAAGATGGATTCGATGAGACAGCGGCTATAACGACCTCTTCCGCGACCGCAGGATTGGCCGCAGCTGCCGTGGCTTGGAGGGCAACCCGTGCGATCGCCGCAGTGGCGGGGTTGCTCAACACCGCGGAAAGCGCGCTTCCCTCAGGGGCGGAGCCGGTCGATGCTTGGCCAGGCAACAAGATGACAGGGGCCGGGAACTGCGGCACTGAGAAGGATACCTCACCCGCAGATACCGTCATGAGGACCGTGATTCCGTTCACGCTGACTGAATAGCTCGTGCCACGAACAGCAGCGCAACACCCTTAGGGGTTCGCACGCCGCCGTAGTCATTGTGCGCCCGGGTGAAGGGGTAATGACGGGCACACGTGTCGCATCGGCCGCGACATGGGCGGCTGTCAGGATGTGACCAGGAGTTGATACCATGACTCCTTAGCCCTCGGATTTCAGCTTTCCCGCCTCAATTTGCTTCAAGAGTTCCTTGCTACGCCGTTGTGCGGCCAGCGTAGCCTGCGGCCCGAGCCGGTTTTCAAGTTTGTCACGATTCCGGGCCGCGTTTTCGGTTCCCGAGATGGCTGCTATGTTGAACCATGCCAAGGCCTCGATTTCATCTTTAAGCACCCCCTGGCCATCAGCGTACATCCCCGCCAGGTTGTTTTGAGCTTTGGCATCCCCCTGCTCGGCCGCCCGTCGATACCACTTGAGCGCCTCGACATAATCCCGGGTGACGCCGCTGCCAATATCGTACATCACCCCCAGGCTGTTTTGAGCGGAGGCATCCCCCTGCTCGGCCGCCAGTCGATACCACTTGACCGCCTCGACATAATCCCGGGTGACGCCGCTGCCATCATAGTACATCAACGCCAGGTTGTATTGAGCGGAGGCAACCCCCTGCTCGGCCGCCAGTCGATACCACTTGAGCGCCTCGACATCATCCCGGGTGACACCGCTGCCATCACGGTACATCAACGCCAGGTTGTATTGAGCGGAGGCATCCCCCTGTTCGGCCGCCCGTCGATACCACTTGAGCGCCTCGACATCATCCCGGGTGACGCCGCTGCCAATATCGTACATCCACGCCAGGTTGTATTGAGCGGAGGCATCCCCCTGTTCGGCCGCCCGTCGATACCACTTGAGCGCCTCGACATAATCCCGGGTGACGCCGCTGCCAATATCGTACATCCACGCCAGGTTGTATTGAGCTTTGGCATGCCCCTGTTCGGCCGCCAGTCGATACCACTTGACCGCCTCGACATCATCCCGGGTGACACCTCTGCCTTCATCGTACATCCACGCCAGGTTGTATTGTGCTTTGGCAACCCCCTGTTCGGCCGCCCGTCGAAACCACCTGACCGCCTCGACATAATCCCGGGTGACGCCGCTGCCAAAAAGGTACATCCACGCCAGGTTGTATTGAGCGGAGGCAACCCCCTGTTCGGCCGCCCGTCGAAACCACCTGACCGCCTCGACATAATCCCGGGTGACGCCGCTGCCATCACGGTACATCACCCCCAGGTTGTTTTGTGCGGCGGCATCCCCCTGTTCGGCCGCCAGTCGATACCACTTGAGCGCCTCGACATAATCCCGGGTGACGCCTCTGCCATCATCGTACATCAACGCCAGGTTGTATTGAGCGGAGGCATCCCCCTGTTCGGCCGCCCGTCGAAACCACCTGACCGCCTCGACATCATCCCGGGTGACGCCGCTGCCATCATAGTACATCACCGCCAGGTTGTATTGAGCTTTGGCATGCCCCTGTTCGGCCGCCAGTCGATACCACTTGACCGCCTCGACATCATCCCGGGTGACGCCGCTGCCATCACGGTACATCACCCCCAGGTTGTTTTGTGCGGCGGCAACCCCCTGTTCGGCCTTTTTTCTCAGGTCTCCAAGTTCCTCGGATTCCGCGGCGTCAACGACGCCGATCAGCAGCAAGACGAGCAAACCCAGGAGAAATTGTTTCATCCGGCTCTTATGCGCGGAATAATAAGCGAGGTCAACACTTCTGGAAACCCTCAGGTGGGGCAGGTCTGAACCGAGGCCCTAACCCGCGCATATTGCATGAAGACGTTGCGGGAGGGTGCCGGGACCCGGGAGAGGCGTTGTGGCGACTCATTGGTGTGACGAATGACGCGATATTGGGCGACTGCATCGACAGGACCCCCTTCCCCTCGGGGCGTTTAAAGGGGACATTGCTTGATTCTTGACAAAATGCGTTTCACGCGCCGCGTTTGGTCCTGTTGAGCAAGTCTGAAGCGGGGAACATATTGACTGACAGTCGCGGGCTGCCCCATTCCGAGACGCTCCGTGATCCAAACGTTACTGGCATCAGTGAGTGTCTTTAATAGGTAAGCCAAAAGCACCTTGTCATTTTCGGTGGTTTTGGGTCCGAGCGTTGTTAGTTCAATTTGCGCCGCCAGAGCGAAGGCGGAGAGTTTTTCACCCCACTGAACAGCACGTTCTTTGGCCCACTCCTGGGAAGACATTCCCTCAAAACGCTTTGGTTTTTTCCCTGCGGGATTTTGCCAACGTTGTCGCATTTCATTTCGAAACGAATCGTCGCCAATCGTCCAACCGCGACTGAGTCGTTTGAATTTGATCTTTCGAGCGGCGGGATCATCCGACACTCGAAAATCAAGGTAGTCCCGATAGATTCGCCAACCTCTGGACGTGTTTTTCAGATTGCCTGCGGCATCCAAAACCGTGGATGCCTCCAGAAAATTCGGACTGCTTCGGTTCGTGAAATGATCCAACGAGCTCCATCGAAATGAGGGCAATTCTGGAGGAGTGATAATCTTGGCACGAACCGGATTGAGGTGGATGTAGTGACTTACCTCCGCCAGGGCATGGCCGGGTTGAACGAGCAGAGACTTAAATCTCCCTTGGAATGGTCTTCCCTTAATTTTGCGCAAGCGGTTGAACCGGCAGACCCAAGTGCCCTGCAACCACTTCATGCCTTCACTTAAATTTGGCTCCGGAGTCTCCATCGCCATGTGGAAATGATTACGCATGATGACGAAGGCATGCCGCCGCCACCCGGACCGTTCGCAGGCTTGAAACATCGTGCGTTCAAATGCTGCCCGGGCACCATCAGTCGAAAAAATGTCGGATCGATAGTTTCCTCGATTGATTACGTGGTAACAAGCGCGGGGGTATTCAAGACGAGCGGTGCGGGGCATGGTGGATATCTATGTTCGCATCGTAATCTTGTCAAGAATCAAGCAATGTCCCCTTTTGGCACCCCACCGCTCCCATATACAATTAACCCTTGCCGACTGTCCAACGATTGGGGTCCACTTCACCTCAGAGGTTACGGCCCGTTATACGATGAGGCACTTATTGATCTCCAGAAATTCAAAGCAAGAGACTGAGATATTAATATGGAATTCGACACGTCTGAAAGAGATTCCACTTTGGAGACATGGTGGTCGCATTGTGAGGACTGGAGCTTCTCCCTGCGGCATTCTTCCATTACGGGCGTTTAAAGGGGACATTGCTTGATTCTTGACAAAATGCGTTTCACGCGCCGCGTTTGGTCCTGTTGAGCAAGTCTGAAGCGGGGAACATATTGACTGACAGTCGCGGGCTGCCCCATTCCGAGACGCTCCGTGATCCAAACGTTACTGGCATCAGTGAGTGTCTTTAATAGGTAAGCCAAAAGCACCTTGTCATTTTCGGTGGTTTTGGGTCCGAGCGTTGTTAGTTCAATTTGCGCCGCCAGAGCGAAGGCGGAGAGTTTTTCACCCCACTGAACAGCACGTTCTTTGGCCCACTCCTAGGAAGACATTCCCTCAAAACGCTTTGGTTTTTTCCCTGCGGGATTTTGCCAACGTTGTCGCATTTCATTTCGAAACGAATCGTCGCCAATCGTCCAACCGCGACTGAGTCGTTTGAATTTGATCTTTCGAGCGGCGGGATCATCCGACACTCGAAAATCAAGGTAGTCCCGATAGATTCGCCAACCTCTGGACGTGTTTTTCAGATTGCCTGCGGCATCCAAAACCGTGGATGCCTCCAGAAAATTCGGACTGCTTCGGTTCGTGAAATGATCCAACGAGCTCCATCGAAATGAGGGCAATTCTGGAGGAGTGATAATCTTGGCACGAACCGGATTGAGGTGGATGTAGTGACTTGCCTCCGCCAGGGCATGGCCGGGTTGAACGAGCAGAGACTTAAATCTCCCTTGGAATGGTCTTCCCTTAATTTTGCGCAAGCGGTTGAACCGGCAGACCCAAGTGCCCTGCAACCACTTCATGCCTTCACTTAAATTTGGCTCCGGAGTCTCCATCGCCATGTGGAAATGATTACGCATGATGACGAAGGCATGCCGCCGCCACCCGGACCGTTCGCAGGCTTGAAACATCGTGCGTTCAAATGCTGCCCGGGCACCATCAGTCGAAAAAATGTCGGATCGATAGTTTCCTCGATTGATTACGTGGTAACAAGCGCGGGGGTATTCAAGACGAGCGGTGCGGGGCATGGTGGATATCTATGTTCGCATCGTAATCTTGTCAAGAATCAAGCAATGTCCCCTTTTGGCACCCCACCGCTCCCATATACAATTAACCCTTGCCGACTGTCCAACGATTGGGGTCCACTTCACCTCAGAGGTTACGGCCCGTTATACGATGAGGCACTTATTGATCTCCAGAAATTCAAAGCAAGAGACTGAGATATTAATATGGAATTCGACACGTCTGAAAGAGATTCCACTTTGGAGACATGGTGGTCGCATTGTGAGGACTGGAGCTTCTCCCTGCGGCATTCTTCCATTACCGAAGAAGATTGTCTATTGTCCCTCATAGTTGAGAGGGATGGGGCATGAGTGTCCGCCTGCTTTCTCCCTCTTCGATTCCTTCCGAATTGTGGACGGAGGATGCAGCAAAGCTTCGACTATCGAAGATCCTCTCGGATTCGTATCGGCTCACCCTAGACTCTGCGGGACTACTTCAGGCAGCACTTGAGGCCAAAGTTGAAGGAGACGTTGGAGGAGAAAGCGCAAAAGAAACAAACCAGCATTTTATCCGTAACTTCAGCGGTTCATGTGCGCGCGTCCAACTGGCCTTGCTCGATCCGCACAACCATCTGGAGAACGCCTCAGACCTCTTTATCCGTGCATTCTCCGGCGGGCGAGTGGGTCTCTTGGATATTCCTTGTGGAACGGGAGCGGCCAGCGCCACCACGCTTTCAGTGATAGCCGAACTGCGTAAACGTAGCGTGTTACCACGGACGCCGCTGGATGTATTCCTCGTTGCCGGCGACAAGTCAATAAGGGCGCGTAATACCGCAACCCAGTTGCTGGCTTCCATGAATGAAGCACTCAGAAGTCAGGCAATTTTTGTTCACTTACGCATCGAGGAATGGGATGTGCTGGACGCTCAGAGCACCCGTGAACTCCTCAACGCTTGGATAGAGCATGCTCCAGATTGCAGAGACTACTTTGTCCTAGCTGCGAACTTCTCAGGTTTTCTCAAATATCAGGGAAATTTCGACTCCGCTAAACCACAGCTCGACGAGGTGTTTGGATGGGCCGCCGTCAAAAAATCCCGCGCTGTCTGGATCGAGCCAGGATACAAAGGTGCAAAAAAAGGTCTTTGGCCCAAATTCAAAGCCAAACTATGGCAACTGATTCCAACTTTCTTCAAATCGCAGCCATCGGATACCGCACCAGATCCGTTGGAATCCGATGCTGAGGCTGAACACCCTATCCGGTTGGGTTTTGTCCACCGAGTCAGCCTTTCCCTCATCATATTTGCAAGGAACACATAATGAGTCGCGGGCCGGAAACCTTCGCATCACGGGCGGTGCACCAATACCGCCGGATGGACATTATCGCTTACGTTACTTTGCGTCAGTTCTTACGTAACACCGCAGCCGCCCAAGATATATGGAGTGATGAAATTGCGGTCGATCTCGTGACGGAACGTCCAAATTCGCACCACCGCGTCGTTCAAAACTTCAAGGAGATAAATGACCGCAACGGGACCCCGCAATTCCGCAGCCTCCATATGCCTGGACCTACTGAAATGATGGCTGAAACCGCTTTGCTGGCGGCCTGTGCCCGTGCTGGAGGTGCGTTCAAATGTCCGGGCAATGTTTACAGCTATCGACTTTGTGAAGACCCCAAAGAGACGGTTGGGTCGTTTCACTACTATTTCGACGGTTTCAAAGCACGTCATGAAGCGATTGCCGCTGCGTGCCGATCCAATCCCGATGCGATTGTGGTCTACACCGATATCAGGCAATACTACCCGTCGATTAAGCCCGAGAGGGCTTTGCAGGTTTGGAGAAAAGCATGCAAACAAAGTGGCTTATGTGATCGGCACGCAAAACTGGGGGAGAAGTTGCTAGGAGCCGCTGGGATTGAGCATGGGCATATACTCACCGGACCTATGATCAGCCACTTGATCGGAAACCTCGCGCTGCGGGAGTTGGACGACGACATGGCCAATCAACTACCCAACGGATATTTTCGTTACGTCGATGATATCGCGATCGTTGCTCCAAAAAAACAAGCCCTCGCAGTTGAGCAAAGGATTGAGGAACAACTCCAACGCCTAGGGTTTAAATTCAATATGAAGAAGCGAATCGAGGTTCCCGCCGGGCGATGGTTGATCGGCGCAGAGGATTTCGAACGCGAAGAGCAGGAGAAGGTCTCATGGAAGACGTTCATTGGAGACATGAAACGGCTCTTAATTTTCTACCCCGATGAGCGGAAGGCGTTGGAAGACGCTTTCCGCCTCCATGGGATCCGCATCAGACCACTCGATTATTCTCAGGTCGCGCATGAGCGAAACTTCCTTGAGAGTATAAAACACTTCTGGTTTAGACGATCCGTCCGAGCCAAAAAAGAGGCTCCCGGAGTCATCAACCAAGCCATGACTCTCAGGGGCCGTTACAAGCGTGAGTTGGATGAGCTGCTGAAGGATTTCGAACAACTGGACGGATTTGAGAAAAAGAGAATCCTCTATCGCCTCCGATTCCTAATTGGTCGCTTTGTCTACTTGGGGCGTCCGCAAGACCTGCCCGACATAAGTGAAGCCATTTCAGGAATCCCCGAAATGGCCCTGGCCTCGGCTGTCCTCGACGCGGTAACGACCCGAAATACCAATCAGATCCTCAAGTATGGCCCGATCGCTGCTCAAGCGGCTGCTCAACCACTCCTAGCAGGCGGAGTCACACTTACATTAACCGAAGCCGACTGGGACGAGCCCGCAGTCATTCAAGCCTACGCGGTGCTCCGGCTAAATGGCTTAGAGATTGAGGGGGATTCTAATCGACCCGATCACCCGTTGATTCAGTTCTGTGATTGGGGTGAGACTTCGTCCGCACTGTATGAACACCCTGATGGCTATTTCCGTGAGATCGGTTGCATCCACGGAGTCGACGATCCAGCTGCAAATCAATGGGCGATTGAAACTGCGTTCGCCCGAGACGACGCGATGGTTTTCGATATGCAGGAGATTATGCAAATCCTGTCCTGACAGCTCAGCCCATGGGCGGCCTTGCGATCGGAATTTAGGTTGTGAGTTGGATTCGAATGAACGGTTCTTTTGAGAGAAAGAGCGGTCGAACCCAGAGATCGGCGATGGGGGATGCAAGGGCGGATTTAGGAATTTTCAAAAATCTGTTGACACGTCACTTTCTCGTTCCATTCTTCTCCCTCTCCGCTCTCCTTGAGCGGCTGGTTCAGTAACCGTCGCGCTGGGGAAGTTCTTTCAAGTTCAGCGTTTTCGGCGACAGATCCAGAATAGTCGGAGACAAGGTCACTTTATTGCAGGGTGGAGCAGTCTGGTAGCTCGTCAGGCTCATAACCTGAAGGTCCTTGGTTCAAATCCAAGCCCTGCATCTCCCTTAAAAGCCTCTAAAAAAAGTGTTTAGGAGTTTTCTGGTTTTTACCCCAAAGGCGTGTCATTGCACGAAAATGCAGGGTTTAACCGATTCTATTGCACGAAAAAAACCTATCGAACGTCACTCTGGTCTCCGCCGGTTGCCATCACGTCGATTGCCTCTTGTTTGAGCCGTGCTTGCTGTTTCACAGCGTTCGCTTCCCAATTGGCAAGATCGTGTGACACGGGAACCAGCATCACGCCGTCCCCGTGTTCAACCTTCGCGTCAATTTGGATGGTTTCTAAGCCAAAGATTTTCGAGAGCTGAACTTGCGCCCTCACCCGGGCACCATGTGACGAACCCTCACCATGGAAGTTCGCTTCGCGGTAAAGCATGGAGATAATTTCCTGCCGTGCTCCCTGATTTTCGAGCGCTTGCCTTTCGTAGCGGCGGGCAAGCTCTGACTGGGTGAACGCCGCACAAAAGAACTCCTGCCCCGGGTTGAGGCAGAATTGCCCGTGTAACCCATCCCCCGGGCGGCCTCAATGATGTCATTGGCCACCTGCTCTAACGCACAGTCCTTGCCCCGCATGGGTAGGAAGTAAAGTGTATCACTCACCACACCGGTTGAGCCCGTCACCTTGTCGATACGGCGGGAAAGGGTTTCAAGATGGAGCTCGTTATCAACCAAAAGCACCGGTAGGTGGGAGCACTTGCGTTCCAGCCAATCGTCCCCATTCACGAGGGCGAGAGCCAGTTCTAACACCAGCCATGACTTACCCATCTTCGGGGCGGCAATAATGTTCATGGTTTCACCCTGCCTCAACCACCCCGCCACGATTTCTCGACGGCGTTGAGGATTCGCCACCAGATCTGTCGCCGCCTCCGGATAAGCGTCGGTTTCCTCGTCTGGCTCATTCGGCAACTCATCCAAGTGCCAAACGTCAAGGTCCGCATAAAACGGCCGGAAAACAACCACGCTTTGTGGTTTGCCGCGTTGTCAAGCTGCTATCTAACAGAACTTAGAGAAGCCCATGAGGCAATCGACAGCGGGCTCGTATCTTGCGACTCAAAATTGCATGGGCGAATGCCAACGCATTTCCTGTATCATCCGAGATCCTCAACCTAGGCGTCCTAGTATCTCCTGCCAGATTCCCAGTCACAAATTGTTCAAGCATCTGCCAATTCCTGCCAAGAGTAGTGACAAGTCTCTCGCCCTTAACTCACGTAAGACATTGTAAATTAGTATATAGAGAATCGAGATGATCCGATTTCGATTCCCGCCACCTCCACTATTTTTCTTGTTGATTCAGAAAGAAAAATATCCGCCAAAACTTTAGTCGCCGTAGGCGACCTCGGCGACGGTGGACTGGTTATTTGGCCATTCCTCTTCCATTCGAACAAGGTGGGCATTGAGCAGCGTTCTCGGGCGCTTCGAGCCAGTCGCGGGTGTCAAACCATCCGGCTGGCACCGGATAGACGATTCTCGCTACCCACCTTCGCCGAGGCTTCGGCGGCAGGCCTCCACCATATTCGGTCCCCGAAAATTGAGGGCAAGACTGGCCTGCCCTGCCAATAGATTTGGTGCAATCTGGATGATGAAGAACGGGGAAATTTTTCGGAATCCTCCTTCCCTCCAGGTGTCCTGCGTGGCTTCGATCTCAGGCAATCCGCCCAGCCCTACGCCAAGATTCACGCCCATACGATCCGCACTCAGATCGGCTCGATGCGCATCTAACCCGGAATTCGCGTAGGCCTCCACCGCGGCAGCCACCCCGAGGTGGGTAAACCGTCCGAATTTCTTCGCATCCTTCCGATTAAAAACCTCGGTCAGTTCCGGTCGTTCATCTCCGAAGGGGTGCAAAGGCTGCGCAAGGACAGCACCCGGATCAAAAGCCCTCAACTCTCCCGCAACCCGAGCGGTGCATTCCGTCGCGTCGAACCGGGTGATGGGACCGATTCCCGAGTGACCGGCCGCCAAGCCAGACCAAGTTTCGGCAGCAGAGAGACCGAGGGGGTCACGGCGCCTAGTCCAGTTATAACGACACGACGATTTGCATGCGGAATATTCATGAGCGGTAAGAGACACACCCGTGATCCAACGAAAGTAAATTGTCACCCCGATATTTTTACTGTGAGATGCCAATTTGGAGGCACGAACTTTGCTTGAAACCAATGATCGCTTAACCTTGTCTCTGGTAACGACTAATGGACGTCTCTCAAACTCGCCAAGAATTCAAGTTCCTGCTGCCCGCGGGAGCGCAGGCTGGGTTGTTGGCCGATATTTCGAGGCAACTTCCCCCTGATAGAAGGCAGGAAGAAGGTTACCCGATTGTCTCAGAGTATTTTGACTCCTCTGATTTTAAGACCTACTGGCAAAAGCGAATCGATCACCCCAACCGCCGCCGAGTTCGCACCCGTTCGTATCAACCCAGCGGCACCGCTGATTCCGTCCTTTCATTCATCGAGATCAAGCACCGCCTCCTCGATGCGACGGTGAAACGCCGATTGGCGGTTCCCGAGGAGAAGATTCAAAATGCATCCGATGGTTCCCTGCTGCCTCCTCCCGCGCCGCCTCCCGATCAAACGGCGGCCATGCGCATCTACCGCGAGATTGTTGAACTGCTCAACTCGGGCCTGAATGTGCCTGCGGCCCGAACTTGTTTTCACCGTTTTGCCTTCGACGAAGGCGCTACATCCCGAATTCGTATCACCTACGATGACCACGTCCGTACTCAACTCTGGGAAAACAATCAATGGTCGGTAGACCGACCGCTCTTTGCGAATGGCGACACCATTATGGAAGTGAAGACTATCGGCTCCGTCCCCTATTGGTTTCGCTCCTTGGTAGCCAAACACAGCCTCGTCCCTCGCGGGGTCAGCAAATATGCCACGACTCTCGACGCGGTTCTGCGGAAGGTGGCTTGAGTCTGCCAATTCACTCTCACTTGATTACGCGCACTTATAATTCACTGCCGAAAAAGGTTCGCCATCCTTCCTGGAATAACTCCTTCGTCTCATTTTCATGGATTCAACCACCGCCCAATCTGATCCCGACTCGTTTCTGCAACTGGTGCAGACGATGACGATGGTCGACCCCTCGCTGCCCGGTGCAGCTGAAGTCGCGTTGGCCATGTTATTGAGCTTGGCTCTAAATCTACTGATCGTCCGCGTTTATCGGGCTACTTACTGCGGATCACGCTATTCGCAGGATTTCGTTCAAGCACTCGTTATCATCGGCGTGGTCACTACGATTCTCATCATGGTGGTTAGCGGAAACGGTGCGATCGCCTTCGGCATGTTTGCGGCGTTCTCCGTCATTCGTTTCCGCCGGGAGCTCCCTCAAGCCCGTGATGTGGGATTCGTATTCTTCGCCATGTTGATCGGAATGGTCGTGGGGGCCGGATTTTACCAAATTGCGGTAATCATCGCGGCCATCGTGAGTGCTGCCATCTGGGTCTTGACCCGGATCGACGCTTTCGCTCCACACCGGGCGTCGCATCTACTGACTCTGCGGGTCGATGCGGACAACGACTTCGAGGCCACACTTGGAACCCGTGCTAGCCGAGTTCACTGACAACCATGAACTCTTGCGCGTCGCCAGTGTCCAAGCTGGCATGCTGACGGAGTTACGCTACGGAATCCAAATCAAACCCGATGTCGGTGTTCCTCGTTTCCTGGAGAGCCTGCAACAGGCGTGCGACAATAACCGGGTCATCATCGTTCCGACCGGCCAGGAATTCAACGCATGAGGCCAAGTTGGCGAGTGTTTCAAGCGAGCGGACTACTCGTCGCCGCAAGTGTTTGCGCACAGGAGGAAGAGGAATCCGCTAAGGAGGCCAAAAGCTATTGGGAAGATCTTACTGATGGCACCATCGATCTTTTTGAAGACGAAGAGAATCAGTTCGTGTAACGCATCCGTCTGAGCGGCCGCTTGCATGTCCAAACGGCTTCGCTCGAGGGCGAAGATGCTCTTGGTCGTGAATTCGACGAGCGCTTCGAAGAGTTTCGGCGCTTTCGGCTGGAAGCGGAAATCGACCTATTGGAATTCGCCTCGATCGAGATCGGGGCCGATTTGGTGGAGGATGATCGATTCCGCCCGCTGAGCAATCGCCGGACGTTCGGCTACCAGAATCTAAGCGACGCCTTTCTCAGCATCGATCTGGAGAATGCCTTGGGTTTGGAATGGGTCGATGATCTGGATCTAATCGTCGGCAGGCAAAAAGTTGGAATCGGTTTCGAACGCGATCAGAGTTCAAATGAGATTCTCACCGTCGAACGCAGTCCACTGTCTGAACGATTGGGCGGCAATGTGAGCCGTCCCACCGGCTCCTTACTGGAGATCGAGAAATCGGATTTCACCCTCGGCTTCGGTTACTTTTCGACCACCCTCTCCAATACTTTGGCACCCTTGGAGGGCGACGGTTTTTACTACACTTGCCTGCAATTTGAACCCTCCAAGTCCTGGATCTTTTTCGCTGATTGGACGCGAACCGAGGTCGATGGTCCGGGGTTGGAAACGCAGGGATACGCGTGGGCGACCACCTTCAACGTTATCTATGAACAAAAACGCCACGGAATCGCGTTGATGATGGTTCGCGGCGACAACGGTGATGCGCGGTATAGCGACGCTCGCACTCGACGTCAGGGTGAGTTCTCCGGCACAGTCGTGTCTCCGTGGTTCTGGTTGAAGAAGGACTATCTACAGCTCGTCGCGCAGGGCCAGTGGCAGCAATCGGAGGAAACCGAGGGCGTTCGAGTTTCTCGCCGTTATTTGCGCCAAATTGACGACTTTCCGAGACTGAATGTAGAAAACGGCTACGGCGATTCGCATCGTGCCGTTTACGCCGGACTGAACTACCACCCCTGGGGCGGAGACACGCGATTTATGTTAGGCATATCACGCGACATCCTGGATACCGTCCGCCAACCGGTGGAATCCGTCACTCAATGGGCGGCGTTCCGGGCGGTATTTTGAACGGTTGGCGGCAACGATCGTGGTTTTGACAAGTCGCTTCGCCCCCCCTTCTCTGCACGCCTGCACATGATGGATCAGCTGCATGCCTATTGGCGGATGGAGTATATTGCTTCGCCGCGCTTTCCCGAAACCGATCGCCCGTTTACCGCATTGCCCGCGCTAAACGACGATCGGACCGCCCTTATTGTGCACCGGACAAAGCTCTCCTATCTGATGCTCAACCGGTTCCCCTATAATCCGGGACATCTGCTCGCCATTCCCTTTCGCGAAGTGGCCGATCTCGATGGGCTTACCGCCGACGAATCGGCCAACCTCATGGCGACGATCACTTTCGGCAAAAAGGTCGTGCAGGCAGCCATGACTCCCGACGGTTTCAATGTCGGTTTCAATCTCGGCTCGGCAGCAGGTGGAAGCGTACCGCATCTGCACGGCCATATTGTCCCCAGATGGAACGGAGACACCAACTTCATGCCCGTGCTGGGACAGACCCGCACGTTGCCCCAGGCCTTGGAATCGACCTGGGAAAAACTCATCGCGACTGCGGCTGAGCTCCAGCAGGACGCTTAAGTCCCCCACAACGCGATCTAGGCAGCCCATGGCGACCAAAAATCTCTATTTTCCCAACCCGCGGCATTTGAACCAATTGTTCGCAGGACACCCGGAGCATCTCGATTATGCCGCCGAGGCGTTCGCGGTTAAGCTAACCACGCGGGAAGAATGGTTACGCATCGACGGCGAGGAGCCCGCCATCGCCTGTACGGAAAAACTGTTCGGATTTCTGGAAAGAGCTCGTGATCAGGGCGTGGCCATTCGAGCGCCGGACTTTTTCCGCTTTGTGGACCTGATGGCGGACGGACAAGCGGAAGAACTGCGCTCTTTCTTTGAAGATCCGCTCGTCATCAAAACGCGGCGTAAATTGATCGTGCCAAAGACGCTCGGGCAAAAACTCTATCTGCAATCCATGCAGCGCTGTCCGGTGGTTTTTGGCATTGGCCCCGCCGGCACGGGCAAGACTTACCTCGCCGTTGCCCGGGCAATTTCCGCTCTGTTGAACAATGAGGTTGAGAAGGTGATCCTCACCCGACCTGCCGTCGAAGCCGGCGAAGCATTGGGGTTTCTTCCCGGCGACCTGCAGGAAAAAATCCTGCCCTATTTACGGCCACTCTACGACGCGATGGGCGACATGCTCTCCCCGGAGGATCTGGCCAGACTCTCTGAAAAGGGAATTATTGAAATCGCCCCGCTCGCCTACATGCGCGGACGCACCCTTTCTCGCGCCTACGTGATTCTCGATGAAGCACAAAATACGACTTCGGAGCAAATGATGATGTTCCTCACGCGCCTCGGCGAAGAGTCACGCATGGTGATCACTGGAGATGTAACTCAAGTCGATCTCCCCCGCTCCAAAAATTCAGGTCTACTGGAGGTGAGTCAGATCCTGCAAAACGTTGAAGGTATTGCATTTCACCGTTTCAGCGGGGCGGACGTGGTGCGACACCCCATCGTCCAACGGATCATTGCGGCCTACGATGAATTCCATAATCCAATGAACGCGCGGCGGCCTCAGGCGTCTGACGCTTGAGACACCCTACCCTAATCGAGTCGATCCTTGTCCATCCTGCCTAAACTAAAATTGCTGCTCGGCGGCAAAACCCGGCGCAAACGCAAGCGCGAGGCTCCCCCGGGGCTACTCCAGTTTCTCGAGCAAAGTCGGGTGGTGGCCGGGCTCATCTTTGTGGCTACCGTGGCCGCGATCGTGCTTATCAGTTTTGTAGGGGTGAGCTCGCTGGATACTCCGGTTTTGCCCAACCAGACTGCGACGGTGCGGATCGTGGCAAACGAGTCCTTCGTCTACGAAAGCGCCGAACTTACCCGACTGCGGCGAGAACAAGTCCGAGATCGCACGCCCCCCGTTTATCGACTCGAACTCGAGCCGCTGCGCCAATTCGAAATCAATATCGCCGAACTTCAGGCGGAACTGGAAACCTTCGGAGAAAACTATCCCGACGAATCACGCGAATCTCCGGAAGCCGCGGCTGAGCTCGAAGAAATCTCCGGCCGTTTTAACATAAAGGGTTCCTACCGCACCAACGCCCGGGATCTTCGCGCGTTACTGGAAATCGGAGACCGCGAACAACGATTTGGTGTCGTCGAAAATGCCTTGTTGGTCTTGGGCGAAATTTACAGCCAAGGCATCCGTGACCCCGGAAGTCTCGCGATTTCCTCTAACTCCGAAGACGTAACGGTATTTCAGATCTCGCAAGAAAATGGCATCGCCAATCAGGCGGTGGATTCCATGGAAAACGTCCTCACTTTGTTGCGCATCAATCTGAACGCAGAGGGCATCGGCCGGGCCACGACCCTTTCGCTTTTCCGCATCTTCCGCAATGGTGTCACCCCCAACTTAGTTTACGATCAAACCGCCACCAAAGCGCTGCAGGAGTCTGCGATCGCCAATCTCAAACCGGTCATTGTCTCGGTCGACCGCGGCGAGACGATCATCGAGCCCGGCACCCGCGTCACCATCGAACAACATGAAATGCTCATGGCGCATCGACGCACAGTATTGCAGTCGGGCGAGGCGCGCATTGATGAAGGTCTGCAACTTTTTGGCCGGGTATTGCTTGTGCTCGCGATGCTCTTTGCCTGCACCATTTACATCCGCCTCAAGGATCTCGAGACCCTTAGTAGCAACAGCCGTTTAGGTCTGCTCGCGCTGGTCGTGGTTTTTAATCTTACCGCCGTTCGCGCCAGCTACGAACTTGCTTCCTTGCCCTTCTTTATCGAGCACCCGGAGCTCGCCGCAATCCTGCCCTACATTGCTCCCACGGCTTTGGCACCGGTCATTGTCACGTTGCTGATCGATGCTGGCTCGGCCGTGTTTATGGCCTTGTTGATTTCGATTTTCACCGGAGTCATCTACGGAAATCGGCTCGACCTGTTGGTGCTTACATTTCTGGCCTCGATGGTCGCGATTCTGAGTGCCCGACATACGCGCAAACGCGGAACCATTGTGCGGGCGACTACCTTGGGGGGAGTCGTCGTGGCGACGTTCGCACTACTGATCGGCGTGGTCGATCGATTGCCGGCGATCGGGGTCATGCAACAGATGGGAGCAGGACTCGCTACCGGCATGCTTTCCGGGGTCGTGGTGTTGGGATTACTTCCCTTGCTGGAGTCGCTGTTCAAACGCACCACCGACATTACGCTGCTGGAGCTGACCGACTACAATCATCCGCTGCTTCGTCGCATGCAGATTGAGGCGCCGGGCACCTATCATCACTCTCTCGTTGTCGCCCAACTGGCAGAAAACGCCGCTGACGCGATCGATGCCAACGCGCTGCGCGCACGAGTCTGTTCGCTGTTTCACGACATTGGGAAGATGGTAAAACCAGAATACTTTACCGAAAATCAGCGCGACGATGTAAATCCCCACGATTTCAACAACCCTTCCCTGTCGGCGCTCATCATCAAAAGCCATGTAAAGGAGGGCATCGATCTCGCCCTGCAACATCACTTGCCCCGCGTCGTGTTGAACGTGATTCGGCAACACCACGGCACGGCTTTAATACGCTACTTCTTCTATCAGGCCATGGGAGCGACCAAGGCGTTCGCTTCCGACTCAAACTCGCCTTACAATCCCGGTAAAACCACGCCTCCCTTACCGGGGTTGGAGCCGGTGCCCGTGAGCGAGACGACTTACCGCTATGCTGGCCCTCGGCCCCAGTTTAAGGAATCCGCGATCATCTTGCTTGCCGATAGTTGCGAGGCGGCTTCCCGGTCATTGAAGAAAGTGAATCCCCAAAGTTTGGGTGAACTCATCGATAAGGTCGTGGGTGACCACATTGCCGACGGTCAACTCGACGAATCCCCGCTTACTTTCGCGGAAGTCACCAAGATCAAAAGTAGCTTCAACTTCACCTTGCTGAATATGCTGCACTCGCGAGTCGCGTATCCGGGGGGCGACAAAAAAAACACATCCCCCGAAACCTCTTCCGCGTAAAAGTGTCGTTCGGCGGAAGCGTCTGATCCTTCTTTATTCTGATGCGCACCGTTGCCATCTCCAACCAACACCCACGGCTCAAACTTGATCGTAAAGCGGTGCGGAAGGTTATCCACACCTTGGATGGGGAATCCCAGCGGTTTATGGGAGGTCCTCCGGACGGTGAGCTTTCACTGGTGTTCATGAACGACCCCGCGATTGCCCGTCTCCACGCCGATTTTCTGGACGACCTCACCACTACAGATGTGATCACATTCGAGGGAGATCCTACATTTGGCACTGCTGGCGAAGTATGTATTTCAGCCGACACGGCGGCGACATTTGCCCAGAAACATGGTCATGACTTTAGCGAAGAACTGACGCTTTACGTCGTGCACGGCTGGCTGCACCTCGCCGGTTACGATGATTTGAAGCCGACCCTGAAACGTCGTATGCGTGCAGCCGAGAAACGCGCGATGGAGTGGATCAATCGAGCGAGTTTGTTGCCTGATTTCAGGTGGAATTCCGCTGGCGCATAACTCTGCCTGCAATTGACCGTCAGAGTATAAAAGCTCTCGAGGTTTATTCGTGTAATTATATCGCAAATAGTTTTCATTCAAGTGAATGAAACATCGCTTTACCAACGTGCTGATCGTTTCCGGAATCTGTCTTCTACCCGTCATTTCAGGCGCTCAAGCGGCAGCTGAAGAAACCACGGTCGCGGTTGTGACGACTCTCCCGAAAACTGAAGTGCCGACAGTCGAGGTGCCCGTCGACGAAATCATCTTAATCCAGAATCCTGTCGGACCTCCCCTCGGTGTTTCGATCTCCACCGGCATTGAATTGAACGAACCCGATCCGCTTGCACTCACCGTGCCAGTGCCACCCCCCTGGCGGTGAACCCTGGTGCGACGCTAACATTGCAGCCCTCTTCCACTCGCTGGGCATCAATCAGCGGCGTCCAGTGGTTCAAGAACGGCAACCCCATTGCGGGAGGTGCGGAAAGCGCACTGGTGTTGGCGAATGTAGACCTGAATGATACCGGCAGCTATCGTGCAACGCTGACTGGCGACGGCGAGCAAACCGGCACCGTCTTCGCTCATGTGTTGGTTCAATCGGATATTAATCACCCGCTGACCAATATCTCAACGCGCGGCACGATCGGGCCGACAAATCCTCAAGTTATTGTCGGATTTTCGATCCCCCAAAAAATCGATTCTGAACACCGTCCCAAGCGACTGCTCGTGCGAGCCGTGGGAGACACACTCCAGGACTTCGGAGTTACAAATCCTCTTCCCGACCCGGAAGTTCATATTTTCGATTCTCAGGGCAATGACGTCGAGATAGTTATTCTCGGTATCGCGGGAGGGCCTCCGAAAAGCACTTTTACGCTGGGGCGATCCGCGGTGGCCTACAACGTCGTGGCACCGGAGCCTGCTCCAGCTAACATAATAACGTCTTGCACAACCGTCATACTCAACTTGGCTGATGGTTTCGGCCCCGTGAGTAATATCACGTGGCATCGTGGCGAGACCGTAGTCGCTTCCGCTAACGAATTTCTCGAGATTGAAGGATTCTCTGCCTCGGATTCCGGCGACTACTGGGCGTCATTTGCAGGAAACACTGAATACCCAAACACGGACCGATTATCGCTCAGATCCGGCGTCGCCGACCGGCATCGTTTGTTGAATCAATCTTCCCGGATAAAGATTTCGCCGGAATCGCCTCAGGCCACTTTCGGCTTCGTGATTGCATCCCCACTTGGCGGATCTTTCCGGGGGCAATCCATTCTCATTCGAGTTATTGGTCCGGGTCTCGCCAATCATGGCGTTCAAAACCCGCTTCCCGATCCAATTTATCGGCTAAGAGACGCCACGGGACGAGACCTGACTCCCGGGCAGGCATTTACTGCGATATTCATCAATGGGAAAACAAGCCAAGAGTACTATCGTGACGAGGTAAATGAAGCCTCAACCTCCGTCGGTGCATTTCCCGTTGAATCCGCGCTTCAATACGACACAGCCCCGCGAAATCTCGCCGACATCGCACAGCTGACGGGGGTGCCTACACCGTGACAGTGTCATCGGAATCGGGAGGAACCGGCGAAGTCCTGGTCGAGATTTACGAGATTTCAAAAAACTAAATTGAGAGATCTAGCCAAATGAGAACGCCGCATAGTTTCCCCCAGACGTTCGTTTCTCAAAATCTTGTTTCAACCCGGACATGTAGGCCTGTGTCTACTCGGCTTGGCCGGAGCATTTGCTTTGTTTTTTCAATTACCTGCTCGTGCCGATGTATTACAAACCACGTCAGGTCCGCTCGCTCTACCGCCCGAGCAGACCATCGAACTTGGATCAAGTATTCAAATTGTGGATTCCGCTCCGCCTACTTGGGACGTAATGAAATTTTAGTCTAACACGCACCTAACCCTTCGGCTCAGTCAAATATATGATAGTCTCAGAGATATCACATGGTGGCGGAACGGAATCCAGATAGGAGACTCCGAATCGGATCCGCTCTGGTTGTTGCCCAAATTTACATCTGAACAAAACGGCCACTATGAAGCCCGATTCAATTACGGGACGAATGTAAATGGATCGACCGGGCTCACTGTAGTTGGTCCGTGCTTCTCTGCTCAATCTTTCAGTTCGCGGCCATATTTCCGCAGAATCACCCAGCTTGATCGCGGGTTTTGTAATCGGCGACGAGGGGATCAGCATCAGCGGGAGACGATTGGTTTTGATACGCGTAGTTGGACCTAGTCTCGAGGACTTCGGAGTCAAAGAGTCTCTTCCCGACCCAACGATGGTGCTCGTAAACACTAAGTCTGGGCACACGCCAGGTGTCGGTTTCCCCGCTATCGTTTACTCCGATGGTTCAACCCCCGAATCCCATTACTACGATTGGGTAGGCAAAGTGCCAGCCGCAGTCGGCGCATTTCCCATTCCTCTCTATCAGCCCCATCTGAGGAAGCGTTGTTAATTGGACTGCCTCCTGGCCCCTACACGGTTACTGTTATGTCCCGTTCAGAAGCGGCTGGAGAGACCATGATCGAAGTCTATGAGGTCGATGAAGAGATGGCCGACACCCTCATGACCCATCCTCCCGACTTCACTCCCGTTGATCCGGATTCCTGACAACAATCAAGCTTCCTCTTGCACCAGCCATGGGAGTGATCACTTTGCGGTGACTGATGCCCACTCCCACGAAGTTTACTTCCTTCCGTAACGCATTCCTCTCGGGGTTGGTGCTGCTCGCGCCGCTTGCGGTCACTTGGGTCGTCTTCACGTGGCTGGTGGATCGGGTCGGCGGGCAATTCAAACCGCTGTTCTTTTTCGCGGTTCCTCAGGCGATTCGAGACAATCCTAACCTCAGTTTGGCGTGGGATTTTCTGGCGACGGTTTTGGTAATCCTCCTGATCGCGGTCCTCGGTTTCGTTTCCCGTTGGGTGCTCACCCGCTACTTCACCCAGCTCACCGAGCGTTTCATCAACAATATCCCCGGTATCGGCGCGGTCTATCGCACGGTAAAACAGATCGTCGACACCTTCGGCACCCAAAAACGCAACGTCTTCGAGAAAGTGGTGATGGTTCAGTATCCCGCGCCGGGATCCTACGTGCTGGGCTTCCTGACCAACCGCGCAAACGGCGAAGTTCAGGGACGCACCGACGACGAAATGTGGACTGTCTTTGTGCCAACCACACCGAACCCCACCTCCGGTTTCCTTATCTTCTACAATCGGAAAAACGTGGTCGAAATGGATATGTCCGTGAGTGAAGCGATGAAACTCATCATCTCCGGTGGTTCCGTGGTGCCGCCGTGGCCAGCCGCGACGAACGAGTTGCCGGTATCCGAAAACAAATCCGTGACTGAGTAAAAAGGTGGCCGGCCCCACGCTGCACACGGAAGCTTTCGTTCTTCATCGCTCCGCACCCAAGGAGACGTTTCAGCCTTTCACCGCCTTCTCCGCCGAAGAAGGACATTTGCGCATTCTCCAGCGGATTCCCCGTAAACCCCGTCCCAACCACAAGCCGTTGGATCTCTTTGATCGGGTTGATCTGATCCTTCAGGCCGGCTCCGCCGGGACCTGGTTCGTCAAGGAGGTGCAGCTGCGAGAGAGATTTTCCGGTATTGGAGCAAATTACCGCAGACTGCAAAATGCCGCGGACTTCAGCGCGTTGATCACTCGAAACCCCGTGCACGAAGAAAGCCGCCCCACTGTTTTCGAACTGGTGAGAACCGCCCTCTCCGCTTTTTCAGCCAGTGATCGTCCAGAAATTGTGGGCTTCAAAAGCCTCTACTGTTTCGCCCGCGACGAGGGCTATCCGGTAAAACAGCATTGGTTTCCCACGTTGTTGCGCGGCGACCGCAGCACCGTGGCCAGTTTGCTCAACAAGCCTCTCAGCGAGCAGTCTGCAGACGTTGAATCGGTGGCGCGACTTCACCGCAAGTTGGAGGACTATCTCCGGGGTCATACCGATATTTTACTCGATTGAGTATTTTTGAAAACATGAGCTTCGCCCGTCACTTCCGCTATGCAATTTGATCTGACCGCCAAAACCGCTCAAGTCAGCGTCGGCGAGTTGTCAGACTTTGCCATCGGCCCCAAGGAGGGCGGCGAAGTTTCCGGTGGGATTTGGCGAGCCCAACTGGGGAGCCATTGGCATCGCGAAATGCAGGCCCAGACAGCCAGCGAGACTTCGGATGCCAAATTTGAAGTGTCGGTGGACGGAGAGGTTTTCCATCACGGATGGTTAATCAAAATCACCGGACGCATTGATCAATGGGTTCCCGAAAATAAGGGCATCACGCTACGCGAAATCAAAACCCTGACCCGGCCGGTCCCCGTACCGGAACCGGAGTTACGGGCTGACTATCCTCACTATTTCGCGCAACTCGCCATCTATCTCTCGCTTCAACGTATCGCCGCCCCGGAGACGAATCTCCGGGGTGAACTCGTTTTTGTGGAGCCAGGCACCGGCCTTTCTCAAACCATCGCCTTCTCTCGCGCCGACGAAGATCTATTCGAATCACGACTCGAACGAGTCACTCATTTCCTAAATCTCAATCTGCAAGTGATGTTGCGCCGCAGGGCGTTGGTGTTTGCGCCGGCGTTTTCCACCTTGCGGCCGGGTCAGGAGGACACTCGGGGGAATTTGGAGGAAGCACTAGCCGAGCGCCGCATGGTGACATTTGAGGCTCCCACCGGATTCGGGAAAACGGGAGTAATGCTCGAAACAGCACTGAGAGCACTCAAGCAGGGCACCTGTGATCGGGTGCTCTATGTAACCAGTAAATCAACCGGACAACTCCAGGTCGTCTCCACCCTCAATCAAATGACCGAACAGATCGAGGACGCAGGACCCGATAGGCCCGACGAAGACGCTCTTTCTCTCGCTGTCTGGCATGTCCGTAATAAGCGGGAGCATTGCGTTAACCACACCTTCCACTGCGTGCAGGAGCAGTGCTGCTTCATCCATGACATCGAGGCGCGATGGCCTGCCAGCGGACTCGATCGATTTCATCTTTTTAACACCGAATCTCGCACCTTGCCCGCGTTGAAATCCGCCGGTTCTCATGCCGGAATCTGTCCCTACGAAATCACCCGCACCGCCCTCGCCTTTCAGGATGTTTGGGTGGGTGATTACAACTACGTGTTTGCGCCCCGCAATCGGGGGCTCTTCGAAAACCAGCCCGGCTGGAATCCCGGTCGCACCATGTTGATCGTAGATGAGGCCCACAATCTACCTTCGCGAGTTGCCGACGCTCACTCCCACGAATTAGCGGGACCTGAGCTGCGGGCGGTTCTGGCAGAGCTCGATCATCAACGCGTTTCCACTCCATTATTACGGTCATGGGAATCCCTGACCCTTTTGGTCGCCGGCATTCGGGTTTGTGATGCGCTCGATATTCCAACGGAAGAGGATCTATTCGAACTGCTGGGCCGAATCGGAGAGTTGTTAAACGTCACGGCATTGGACTATGCCGCGCTGACTCCCGATATTGCTGCCACGCTCTGGCGCCCGCTGGAACTGAGCCAGTGGCATCAACAGACCACCCTCACCCGGTTGGTCTGGGCATCCCGCGACGGCGAAATCAGCTTCACTTGCCTTGATGCGGCAACAGCGATCGGCACCACCCTGAAGGAATTCGGCCAAGTCGTCCTCGCAAGTGCTACGATCGGCCCGGGTAAAGCTGTGGCCACTTCGCTGGGGCTCGGATCCGATGAGTTAGCCAGGGTTCAGGCCATCACCCCTTGGCGAGACGGTGCCTATGACGTGGCCGTAGATCTGCGGGTCGATACCCGTTATCGAGAGCGCACCAAACACTATTCCACCACGGTTGAAACCGTCGCCAAACTTTGCACGGCGGCTGATCGCGGAGTGGTCGTATTTTTTCCCAGCTACCGATATGCGAATACCATCGGTGAAATCGTCAAGAAGTCTCATCCCGGACTGCGCATCGCTCTACAACCGAAGCTACGCAGTCTAGCGGCTCAAACCGCATGGGTCGAGGAATCATTGGCGCTGGCTGATGTGATTTTTCTCGTGCTCGGTAGTAGCTTCGCGGAGGGAATCGATCTGCTCGGCGGGCAAATCTCTCACGCGATGGTCGTTGGTCCGGCTCTCCCCGAAGTGAATCCGAAGCAACGAGCCTGGCTTACCGAACTGGAACACGACCTACCCAACCGCGACGAAGCGTTTGACCGCGTGTATCGCATGCCCGGCTTACAAAAGGTGAATCAGGGGCTTGGCCGATTGGTCCGGGCTCCGGGACATCGCACCCGGGTCCTGCTCCACTGCCAACGTTTCGTCGATCCGGGCTACGCAAATTTGTTGGCCAAAGACTACCAAATGGGAGTGCACGTGCATGATGACGATGACCTCGTCACCTGGTTGGAGCGGGACGATATCGCTCCGGAGACGGATTAACTACGCAAGTCTGCGTATAGGCGAAAATGTCGAATCCAACTAGATTGGCGGGAAGCTCGAATCTGAGCACTCGACCCAAATCTCGTTACGATGAAACTCCCTCGACCCAAATTCATGCGTTTCCTGGCCATTCTGGCAGAAGCATTTCTACTTTCCTCCGGCCTGTTCGCTCAGGCTGAGTTCGCCGGCCGCTATATCGGCTCTCTCAACACATCAGTCAATGCAGGTGGATTCGCTCTCGAATCAGGTGTCGGTGTTTACATCGCCGATGTCGATTCCAGCGGAGGCATCGTGTTCAACGGCGTGCTGACCGGAACGGTGGACGCCGGCGGCAACGTGGCATTCACGGGAGGTACCCAACTCACACTCTTGGGCATCACTACCGCCACAATCTCCAACGGCACACTCAGCTCCGAATACGGCGCGCTGGTTGGCAACGGCACGACCCGCTACCGGATCAACCCCAGCACCGGGTTCACCGCGGCGGAGGTGGGGGTTCTGGCGGTGGAGACGGCAATGGCGGGAGCGACGGCGATCTCCTGGCCCACTACTCCTTCGACGATGCCAGTAACCTGCTCAAGGATGACTCCGGACGCGGGGTCGACCTCTCTGCCGTCGGCGGTTCAGTCACCGCCGTATCTGGTGCGGTAAACGGCGCGGTGAGCACAAACAATGTCCGCATGCGGGCGTTGGTGAACCAAAGCTTCAGCTCCGAGGCCGTTTCGATTTCCTATTACGTTCGGGTTCGCGGAGCCGGTAACTTCAATCCCCGAATGGTCGCAGTGGTGATGCCAGGGCAATCTCGCCACTACTACGGCACATTCCTCGATGGTGCCAAAACGACACCTCGCGAATTCGCTAGTTACTACACGACCCCAACATCAGGGAGTATCGATAAATCCGGCGACGACGCGACTTTGGAAACGAGCGAAGCTGGACCATGGCGACACGTAACCATGACCCACGATGGCGGCGCTCTTCGGTTGTATTTGGACGGCACCGAGGTTTTCGCTGATATTGAGGCCGACCCCCTGAAGTCCTTTACCAGCGCCATGCTCTCCATCGGTGGTTCTGACAATGGACTCGATCTTTTCACCGGTGATTTCGATGAGATTCGAATCTACAATCGCGCGCTTTCGGGTGCCGAGATTTCCACGCTCTCCGGTGGTGGCGCCGTGGGAACAGCCGGCGACGACACGGGATCTACCGGTGCCATTTCGGCTGACGTGATCGCCGCTCCTTCCAACCTGGTGGGTTTCCGCAATCGCTCCGGTCAATCTCTCCAGTTCTCGGTTACAGGATCTGCCGCAGGGGCTATCTGGGGCACCGGAATCTATACGGATGACAGTTCGGTCGCGGCTGCCGCGGTCCATGCGGGCGTCACATCCCCGGCCAAACCGCCGAGGTCACCATCAATATTCTCGGCGGACAAAGCTCCTACCCGGCGACGACCGCCAATGGCGTCACGTCCCGCAGTTGGGGTGCCTGGGGTGGTTCGTATTCCTTTGCGGATGCCCCCAGCGTCACGATCGGTCAGGTCGCAACTGCCCCCCCGTGGTCGCCACCAACTTTGTGGTGAACAGCTTTACCCTCGCGGTGGGACAACGCTTGATGCTCCCCATCCAGATCGATGGTATCGGACCGTTCGCGTTCCAATGGTATCTGAACGGAGTCGTCATCAATGGCGCGACCGCCAACCCTTACGTTATTCCACAGGTTTCGAACGCGGTGGCCGGCAACTGCACGGTGCAAGCCACCAACACCGCGGGTTCGGTAACCCTCAATGCGGGAACCTTTTCCGTAAACGGTGCCGGCGGAGCAAATCTGAGCTATCAATGGTACCTCAATGGCGGCCTACTGAGTGGTGAAACAGGCTCCATTCTCCTGCGTAACAATGCCAATGGGGGTGACGCCGGAGAATACACGGTTCGTGTTTCCAACAGTGACGGCACGATTACCTCGCAAGCAGCAACCGTCTCGCTGAGTGAAACCTCCTCCACCCTGCGCAACATTTCGGTCCGCCCCAACGCGGCTCCCGGACAGGTGATCACCCCGGGCTTTGTTATTCGGGGAGCGGGATCCAAGCAGGTGCTCATCCGCGCGGTTGGTCCGGGACTTGAGCCTTACGGTCTGACCGGTGTAATGCCAAACCCCAAGGTGACCGTCTTTGACAGCAACCAGAACGTGGTCGCGACCAACGACGACTGGAGCTCGTCGATCGCCGGCGCATTCAACGCCGTCGGAGCATTCGCCATTGAGGATGGCAGCCAGGATGCCGCTCTTCTCGTATCGCTTCCCGCCAACGCGTCCTACACCGCACAGGTGACGGGCTCCGACGGACAAGGCGGCATCGTTCTACTTGAGGTCTATGACGCCGATGAGAACCCCACCTCCAAACTCGTGAATGTCTCGGTCCGCAACAATGCGGCGGCTGGCGCTGATGCCCTCATCATGGGCATGAGTCTTCAAGGTACCGGCAAACGCACGCTATTGGTGCGCGGTATTGGTCCTACCCTCGGTTCCTATGGGGTGCCCAACACGATCAACGATCCCGAGATGACCATCTTCGACACGAACCAACGTTCCGTCCTCAGCAACGGCGACTGGAGTAACGCCGATTTCGTTTACGAGCTGCTGCAAGCGACTGATTTCGTGGGCGCTTTCGCCCTTGGGGCTGGTTCCACCGACGCGGCAACGCTTTCCCTCCTTGATCCGGGCAACTACACCATCCAAATCACGCCGACCGACAACAACGACGGCGAAGCATTGGCCGAGATCTACAAAGTTCCCTGACTCATGGGTCGAGTCTATTAGTGGACCGAACCGCCCCGCCTTCACCGGCGGGGCGGTTTTGCGTGTAAGGAGTGATCCATGAAACGTTGGAGCGTATCAGGAAAGACTAAAAACGGCGCGTAGGATGTCGGGCGGAAAGCCCGCCAGCGTCCTTGAACAGCGTTTGTAACACGGGTATGTTCTGCCCGGCTTTGAGCTGCGGAAAAGGATTCTTAGGCTTTCCAAAACACACCCTGGAGAAACGCTGATTTAGGAAAGGGTGGCGTTGTCGCCGGACCCGTTGAGCCCGGTGCATGTGCCTCGGAGCAGTTTGCCACTCATCCAGTCCGGCCCCGCAGAAGCGAGAGAGCCCGGCTACAGCCTATCCTTAGGTGATTCCTTAAGTTCCGGCCGAGGAATAGTGCTTTCATCCCCGCACCTTCGTCTTCCTCACCATAGGAGCTTGCCCGGTCTTTCGAGCGAACCAAACTCTCCGCAACTGATCGCTCCAATCATTTGGAATAGGTGCGACTCTGTCTTCCATATATGCTTGCCAAAACCCAACGCATCATCGGTCTCGACCTGTTACGTTGTTTGGCGATCTGCGGTGTCCTCGGAGTCCACAGTCTCATATTCCTCTATCCTCACGTGCCACCTATCGATCTCGGTGGGTCGACATTCCTGCTCGGCTACCTGGGGCACTTTGGTTACTATGGAGTGGAGCTGTTTTTCGTGCTCAGTGGATTTCTGATCGGTCGCATCCTTCTGCGAAAAGGAGAACAACTGGGCAAACCCAAGGAGCTTTGGCGATTTTGGACACGACGTTGGTTTCGCACGCTACCGGCCTACTTCCTATTCCTTCTGATCAACTTGGCGGTAGTCACCTGGGTCTTCCCCCAGAAGATTTCGGGAAAAACTCTGCTCGGCTACTTCGTTTTTATCCAAAATTTCACGGACTACGGGGTGGTATTTTTCGCCGAATCTTGGAGTTTGGCCGTCGAGGAATGGTTCTACCTGCTCTTCCCTCTTGGGGCATGGATCCTCTTGCGTCTCAAGTTTCGCGCTGACCACGCATTTCTGCTGGCTGGCGGGTTATTTATCATTTTCTCAACCTGGATGAGATGGTGCTTCTCCGCCGACCCGAGCGTCAGTTGGACGCTTGAGCCGCGAGTGGTCACGATCGCCCGATTTGACGCCATGATGGTAGGTATATTCGCCGCGTGGCTTTGCCTACGGCACCCTGATTCCTTTCGGAAATATCGCTATTTTACCGGAATTCTTGGGTTGGTTATTTTGGTTGCCGCCTACGTTTCCTGGTTTGTCCCGGACGCGGAACAGTCTCGCTGGTTTGGGTCCACCCTCCGTTTCAACCTCGTTTCTTTCGGCTTCGCCTGTCTCTTGCCGTGGGGGAACTCCGCGCAAACCAGCGGTTCCTCTCAGATCGACGGTATCATTCGAGCAATCGCCTGCTGGTCTTACGCGATGTATCTGAGCCACATGCTCGTGCTCCGGTTTTTAATGGAACGGTGGCTGCCGGAATTTAGAGAAATCCCGTGGCAAGGTTACTTGGCGTGGGCGCTACTGTGGATTCTCACCATCGGACTCAGCGCGCTCGTCTATCGCGGCTTTGAACGTCATTTCACCGCGATGCGCGATCGATTTGCATTCAGGCCGCGAATAGCACCGCATTTTCAACTTCCCGCTTTACCCTCCGTCTACCCAGCTTCAAACCCAAACCGTGCCTGCGCCGCTGACTCTCGACGCCTCTCAACTCCACCCCGCCATCGCTGACATCGCTTCCGCGATCAAGGCCCGTCACTCCCATTTGGAAGGGGTATGTCTAATCGGCATCGCGAACGGCGGTTTGGAACTCAATCGTCGGTTGGCTGCGGCCATCGATGCCAAGATGCTCACCGGAGAGCTGGATACGTCGTTCTATCGTGACGATATCGGCCGCAACCCGATTCCCAAAGAATCCCGGCCCACCATCATCCCATTCGATGTGACCGGAAAAATCGTCATTCTGGTGGATGACGTCCTCTACTCGGGGCGCACCCTCAATGCCGCGTTGAATGAGCTGTTCGACCACGGCCGTCCCGCTGCCGTGGAATTGGCGATCCTGATCGACCGTGGCGGCCGTAAACTGCCGTTCTCAGCCGACTATGTCGGGATCACCCTCGAAACGAATTCCGACCAAAAGGTTGTCGTGAAACTCGACGCACAAAAACCGGCCAACGACCAAGTCACCGTGATCGCCGAATCCGCCCGTTCCTAACCCTTTCCTTCTTTCATCCATGCCCTGGAATCGCCGCCACCTCCTCACCCTCGAAGAACTCTCCCGCGAAGAGCTCGATCAAATTCATCATACTGCATCCGGTTTCAAAAAAATTCTGAACCGCAGTGTTAAAAAGGTCCCGGCTCTGAGAGGGAAGACGATCGTAAATCTTTTCCTCGAGCCCAGCACGCGCACCCGCATGGCGTTCGACATGGCCGCCAAACGACTGTCCGCCGACGTTATCTCGCTGGACGCCAAGTCGTCTTCGACCACCAAAGGCGAATCGCTCCGGGATACCGCTCAGACGATCGCCGCCTTGCAGGCGGATATGATTGTCGTCCGCCATTCCGCCCCGGGATCTCCGCTCTATCTGTCCAAGATTCTCGACATCCCGGTTATCAACGCCGGCGATGGTGCTCACGAGCACCCCACCCAAGGCCTACTCGATACCTTCACCATGCGGGAACGTCTCGGCGACATGAAGGGCCGGCGGGTCGTGATCCTGGGAGACATTCTTTTCAGTCGGGTCGCTCGGTCCAATATCCAAGCACTGCGCATTCTCGGCGCCGATGTGACCGTGGTCGGACCCTCCACTCTGGTTCCGCCCTACTTCGAAGCTCTGGGTGTAAAGGTTTCGCATAACCTCCGCGAGGCACTCGCCGACGCCGAGGTCGTGATGTTGCTTCGTATTCAACACGAGCGTCAGAACGCCGCCATGTTTCCTTCAATCGGCGAATACACTTCGATGTTCGGCCTGAATCACGAACGCGCGTCTTGGCTCCACAAGGATGCCATCATCATGCATCCGGGGCCCATCAATCGCGGTGTCGAAATCGACAGCGAACTCGCCGACGGTGATCGCAGCGTAATCCTTGAGCAGGTGACCAACGGTATCGCCGTGCGTATGGCCGTGCTCTACCTCTGCGCCGGCGGACAACCCGAATACGTCACCCCTACAAGTTGATCTGAGCTTCAGCTTTTCAGTCTTTCCGTTTTTCAGCTTTTTACAAAATGCCTAGTCTTCATATCAAAAACGCCCGGATCATTGATCCCGCCAACAAGCGCGACGCCGAGGGTGACCTCTTCGTTAAGAACGATGTAATCGTCGATCGCCTGACGGCCGCGGAGAAAAAGAAAGCCAAAGTCATCGATGCTGCGGGCCTCGTCGCTTGTCCCGGACTGGTTGATATCCATGTTCATTTTCGCGAACCCGGTCAGACCCATAAGGAGAATATCGCCACCGGCACACACTGCGCCGCCGCCGGCGGTTTCACTACGGTGGTCTGTATGCCGAACACCTCCCCTCCCGCGAGCAACACGGGCACCATCCAATACATCAAGGATGTGATCAAACGAGACGCCGTGGTCAAAGTGCATACCACCGGATGCATTACGGTTGATATGAAAGGCGAGGCTCTCGCGCCGATTGGTTCTCTGGCCAAGGCAGGGGTCGTTGCCATCACCGACGATGGTGACTGTGTGCAGAGCAATGAACTCATGCGGCGGGCCTGCGAATACGCCAAGATGTTCGACCTCCCGTTAATGGACCACTGTCAGGACCACTCGATGACCGTGGATGCGGTCATGAACGAAGGGGCCGTATCCACAAGGTTGGGACTACAGGGTTGGCCTAACGCCGCGGAGGACCTGATCGTTTCGCGCAACGCCATTCTGTCGACCTACACCGGCGCCCACATTCACCTCCAACACATCTCTTCGCGCAACTCTGTGGAAATCATCCGGCGGGCGAAGGCACGGAGCGTGAAGATAACGGCCGAAGCCACTCCGCATCACATCGCTCTGACCGATGAGTGCATCGAAGGCTACGACCCCAAATTTAAAATGAATCCTCCTTTGCGCACCGCCGAGGATCGGAAGGAGATTATCGAGGGCCTAAGAGATGGCACCATTGACATCATCGCCACCGATCACGCTCCCCATACCGACTACGAAAAAGACAAGGAATTCAGCTATGCTCCCAACGGGATCCTCGGGCTGGAAACCGCCCTGCCGGTGACCCTGAGTGTATTGATGCGGAAGAATCGGTTCCGTCTTGCGAAGGTCGTTGATCTCATGACCCGCAAACCAGCCGAGCTCATGGGACTTGAAGCGGGCACCCTCACCGTCGGCGCCGCCGCGGATATCTGTCTCTTTGACCTCAACGAATCTTGGACCTACGACGCCAAAGCCGGATTTTCCAAATCCTCCAACAGCCCATGGGATGGGGAAGAACTCAAAGGACGCGTTAAGATGACATGGGTTAACGGCAAGGTTGTCTACGACGGCAAGAACGCCCGCAAACGCGGCGCCAAATAGTCCCTGCCGAGGGCACACCTCTATCGGCCGATCAACCATCATGAACCCGGAGGATATCGACAGTCCATTGGCCGTAGCATTGGCTTTTCAGGTCCTGCTATTACTCGGCGGACTCGCATTGACCGATCGGCTATTCTTCAGCGACTGGGGGAAGGCGTTTTGGAAACGCCCCAACCCCGTGAGACACTGGGAAATTGGCGGAACGGATTTCGCATTCGCCATCGTCCTTACCATCGCCTTCGGTGTGGGAGGCAATTTCGCCGGCCAGATGCTCAGCACGTCTTTGGGTAGCAACGAAGAAATGGCCCTGATTTATCAAGGAGCCGGGTTCCAACTCGGGCTGCTAATGGGAGCCATACTGGCGGCATTTAACGCGCGTCAAAAACAAATCATGGTAGACGCCGACGCCGCGACGCCACCCTCCCCGCCTCTACTCAATCCCTGGTTGGGAGGAGCGTTCGCTCTGGTTGCCGCATTTCCGATCCTGACGGGAATCAATCTGGCCTGGACGACTGCGCTCACCGCATTGGGCTTTGATACCAGCCAACAGGATGTCGTCGAAATATTCTCAGAGTTGGAAATGCCCGCCGCGCGTTACGGCATGATGGTGCTTGCGGTGATCGTTGCCCCGGTTGTGGAGGAGATAATTTTCCGGGCCGGAATGTTTCGATTCATGCGGACCCGCTTCCCCCGCTGGTTGGCGTTGGGATTTCCCGCCGTGGTCTTCGCTTCGATGCATGGCAGTCTGGTGGCCGCCGGACCGTTATTTGCGTTGGGAATCGTTTTCGCCATCGCCTACGAGAAGACCGGGCGGATTATGGTCCCCATCATAGCCCACGCATTGTTCAATTTGAACACCTTGGTCCTATTGCTCGCGGGACTGGAAGTCTGAGGTTGGGATCGAACCAAACTCTCGTTAATACGGGCCTCCAGAAATGTCGCCGTTCACTCGCCAAAGATCCCGTTCCGTCGCTGCGCTAGGCGAATCCAAGCTCATCACCGAGATCCATCGCTGGCTGAATACTGCGACACCCAAAGCTCCGGCGGGAATGGGAGATGACTGTGCTGTCTTGGCCGCCTCGCCAAAGCCTCAACTCATCACCGTGGATCCGGTCATCTACGGTGAACACTTCGATGATAAGATTCCCGCGCGGGGAGTCGGCGCGAAGCTATTCAATCGTAACCTCAGCGACATTGCCTCGATGGGCGGCCGTCCGCGCGCGGCGGTGGTAGCTCTGGTCATGAGCCACGAAATCAAAATCGAATGGCTCCGGGATTTCTACCGAAGTCTGGCCAATTTATCTCGGCGTCATCAGGTCCCGATTATCGGCGGCGACGTTGCGCATCAGCCGTCAGGATTCACGGCAACCATGACTCTAATCGGCGAATCCAACGGCAAGCGGAGTCTGACTCGTTCCGGAGCCGAGATTGGTGATTGGATTTTTGTTACCGGGCGATTGGGCGGCAGTCGACTCGATTGGCATTGGAAATTCACGCCGCGATTGGCGGAGGGCCAATGGTTGGCGCAACGCCCCGAAGTACGCTCAATGATGGATCTGAGTGACGGCATCGCCAAGGACCTTGCTTGTCTGCAGCCCAAAGGGACTCGCGTGGTGCTTAGTCGAAAGCAACTTCCGATCAGTCGCTCGGCGGAGCAACAAAGTCGAACCTCGGGCAAGCCTCCACTGCACCATGCCCTCACCGACGGCGAGGACCACGAACTACTCTTCTCCGTGAAAGCACGGACGAAACCCGACGCATTTATCCGCGTGTGGCAGGATACATTCCCCCTGCCGTTAAGTTGTATCGGACGATTCGCTAAAACCCGCTCCACATCCCCTTTCACCGACGAAATCGATCTTTCGCAATACCATGGATTCGAACATCTGCGCTAAACTTAAGAGGGGCGTCACCACGTCGAGCGCGGGGGAGTCGCAAACCTCAGCGACGGAACTGGCCCGCGAGATTCCGCCCGACACTGCCCTAGCGCTCCATGGGGATCTGGGTGTTGGCAAAACAACATTTGTCCAAGGTCTGGCCGTGGGCCTGGGAATTACGAATCCGATTACAAGCCCTACCTTCAACCTCTACACCTTGCATGAAGGCCCAAGCGGACGTCTGCTCCACCTCGACGCCTATCGGCTCGAGAGTTCGCGAGAGCTGGAGGGACTTATGCTCGAGGATTTCCTGACAACACCATGGATCGCCGCAATCGAATGGCCGGAGCGAATTGCCGATTGGTTACCTGCGAACACGTGGCACCTTGATCTCGGCATTACGTCCGAATCAAAGCACACCATCAGACTTCGCGACTAGAGCGCGTCAGGGAGACGCGTTGGGACCCATTTGGGCAGCCCACTCAAAGCCGGGAAGGATAACTGCTACCTGTGTCGGCAACAAAGTTGACGACTCTGTCGGGCATTCATCTTGCACTAAAGCTATGGCGGACAAGAAAGCCCGACCCACCTGAGAGGCAACGAATCGCAACTGTGGGTCGGGCTTTACGCCCGACACCCTAAGCTGCCTTGTTAACTTCCCCAGGCACGCTTCCCCCAAGGAGGAGAGTCTGAATCTCGACTTCGAGCCAATCTGTAGCCGGGGTCGCCGGCCCCGGTTACAGCTCTGATGATTATTGTTACGCTTTCGACTTGTTGTCGTCGTCTGAATCAGCCGGCTCGATGACCGGATCGGCAGGTGGCTCTTCAGGCGCAACCGGAGACGCTGCCTCTTCAGTCTCGTTGGCCGGAGCAGACTCAATTACAGCGGGAACAGGTTCGACCTCAGGAGCAGTTTCCGGTTCTTCCTGCGCCACAGCTTCAGCGGGCGATTCTTCAGCCGGGGCTGGTTCGGTCACCGCCTTAGGCTCGGCTTGAGGCTCGGTCGCGGGCTCTGCGGATGGAGATTCTTCGGGGGCCGCGGGGGGCGGCTCGACAGGACTGGGTTCTGGCTCAGCGGTCGCGTCCGCTGTAGCGGCACTCTCAGCGGGTGGCGTTCCGGCGACGGGTTCTTCCACCTTAGCTTCAGCCTTGGGAGCGTCCGCGATTTTAGCGGGTTCCTTGGGCTTGGGCGGAGGCATCGGCGCCGCTGCAAACAGGGTGCCATCGATGAATTCCGTCACATAGCCTTCGGTGACCAACCAACGAAGATCCAGCTGCATCCGCTTGATCCGCGGTTGATCTGCTTCCCCAAAGGGAGATACGGTTCCGGGAGTAGTCGCAGTAGGCGTGGACTCGGCCAGTTTGGGATCTTCCGGTGGCGTGATTTGGAGAAACTTCTCCGTCAGCTCGCTGACTTTCACCATTGGGTTCTTCTCCACGAATGTGATCAGATCATTGATCGAGTCGGCGAAAGTCTGCCCGGCTACGCGGAATTTCCGCTTAACCGCGGAAACATAACTGATCCCCTTCGAGCCCTTTTTGAAGATCGTGAATCCTGCGCGACGCAGACGTCCCCGCAATGCGTTGGCCGTATCGAGAGGAAATCGTTTCTGCCGATCAAGAGCACCCGCCACGGCGCGTTTTATTTCGCCATCCGGCATCTCATCGAGAATGCGCCCATGGAAGCGACCGTGCTCGTAAGTGCGAACGCTCTTTTCCCGCGCATGGGTGATGAGGTGAACTTTCGCGGCGGTGACCGAACCAAATATGGGTTCCGCTGGCGCGGCAACCGGAGGAGCTTCCTCGACTACCTCACTGGAACTGTCACCCGCTTCGCCTACTGACTCCACTTCGACGGAGGCTTCAGTCGACGGCTCATCGGAGGCGACCTCATTTGTAGCTGATGCTTCGGGAGCCTCAGTCGAGACCGTCTCAGCTGACTCATTGGCAGCGTTGTCGGATTCGACGGGAGCTGCAGCGGAATCCTCGGCCGGAGCAGCCGCCGGTTCAGCTGCAGAGGCAGATTCTTCGGTTTTTTTCGGCTCCTCAGTAGCAGCCGTCTCGGGCTTCAAGGGAACGTTGGCATCACCCAGCCAGGTGTAGCGCGTGATGGTTTTCATCGACTGCAACCACTGTTCAACAACTTCAGGGTCGCGAACGGATTCGATGCGGTAGGAAAAATTATCAAACGACATCCGCGGCAAACGCGATGCGTGATGCTGCTGCACGATTTGGGTATAAAGATGGTAGTTGGGTGGTCCCAACAGCTCCCCCGTTACGCCGCATTTATTGATGACTTGGAATGATCCCTTTGGCGGTTCGCCTTCCTCCTCTGTGATCGAGAAAAAACGGGAGAGGTGATTCTGCACTACGTGGTTCATCGCGGCCTCTTCGGACTCGAAGGGCATTCCATCCAGGAGACAGACGTAAAAATGGGGCTTGGTTCCGTCTTCCTTCGGCTTGGCATTCTTGTGCTCGAGCACCACGACGAAGCGGTCGTTCTTTCCGATAACGGTTTTGGCGATATCAAATAACTCGAAGGTCCGGGCTGACGATCGAATGGTTTTGGCCAACGCTGCGAAACTGACATCTTCCGGGTAGAAGGTCGCTTCGAAATGAGGACTGACATAAGGGCCCTCGAACATGGGACGGCCGCCCCGACCACGTCGGTCCCCTCCACCTCCACCACGACGATCCTGGCCACCATGGCCACGATTCTTTCCATCACCACGAGGGGGACGGTTGCCACCACCGCGGCGATCTTGGCCACCGGGGCCACGATTCTTTCCATCACCACGAGGGGGACGGTTGCCACCACCGCGGCGATCTTGGCCACCGGGGCCTCCTCCACCGCCGGGAACCGGACCTGAGGAACGTTTAAAACCACGTCGATCAGTTCGCGGACTGTCGCGCCGAGGGCGATCATCTCGCCGAGCGCGGCCCGAATCGGGCTGGGTTTTATCTTTGGTCCATTCGGTGCCGAAGCTGAAGTCTTCGAGCTGGGTGAGATCGAGTTTATTAAACTCCTTCTTGGGCGTTTCGTCGGAGGGCTTGTCGTCCATGCTAATAAAACGGGTGCAGTGCCCGTGCGTAAGGTGGGGTTTGGTTAGGTCGGATTTGAGTAGCGATATTCGCGCCGCAGTCTTAACGGGGCATCCCTGCACGCAAGCAAGATTCCGAATGTCTAAAAAGGCTGGAATGCGAACCGCATGAGTCCGTTCTCATGGGTGTGAAGAGCACAAAAAATCAAAAAGCCCCGACCCACATCCTTTCTTCGCCCAGAGCACCTAACCTACTCCCCTAAATTTGGCCTCCCTCGCACAATCCCCCATCTTTCGGTGTAGTCACCCTCTCTCCCGCTACCGCGGGTTCGCTTCGTTAAACCCTTGTCGGGTTCAAGTCCCCGGTTCTGTACTCCACCTCTCAAAGGATGGTGCTCAGGAAGGGACTCGAACCCTTATGCCTCGCGGCACACGCCCCTCAAGCGTGCGTGTCTACCAATTCCACCACCTGAGCTTTGAAGGAACGCGGACTAAGTAAGATGCTCCGCACCTTGTAAAGCCCTGAAATCTCTTTTCTAAATTCATTTTTCGTCGTCACCTACCTTCGTCTTCCTTCCTCCTCGATCAAACCATGTCCCCCGAAGAAATTCAGCGCACCCTCCTCGCCTCCTATAAGAGTCAGGGCGGCATCAACCACATTGATGGCAAAAATCTGCCCAGCGACGAGTCGGTCAACTGGCTAGCCGCTGAACTCATGCACCTGCTGTTCCCGGGATATTTTGAGCGGAAACCTTTGGCCAAGGACGATGTGCCCGCCGTGACCGTAGCCCGACTGAAGACGGTCCGGGCGCGCCTCGAGGAGGAGATCGCCAAGAGCTTAAATTTCGTTGGCGAAGAAAATGCCCAGCAACGCGCCGGCGACCTCGCCTGTGAATTGTTGGCCAAACTTCCAGAGATTCGCGAAATCTGCCAAACCGACGTTCAGGCGGCCTACGAGGGCGACCCGGCAGCGCGTAGTGTGGAAGAGATCATCCTCGCCTATCCCTGTGTGCTGGTGATCTCGATCCAGCGACTGGCTCACCAACTCTACAAACTCAATGTGCCCCTGCTGCCGCGCATGTTGACGGAGTATGCGCACGAACGAACCGGAACCGATATCCATCCCGGCGCCAAAATCGAGACTCATTTTTTCATCGATCATTGCACGGGTGTGGTGATTGGCGAAACCACCCGCATCGGCAATCACGTCAAAATCTACCAAAACGTGACGCTCGGAGCGAAGTCCTTCGAACTCGACGACGATGGCAACCCGGTTAAGGGCGTAAAACGTCACCCCGATATTGAAGACGGTGTAACGATCTACCCGAGTGCGACCATCTTGGGCGGCAAAACGGTCATCGGGGCGAAGTCCATCATCGGTTCCAACGTTTGGCTGATGAAGTCGATCGCGCCGGACAGCATCGTTTATTATGAGGGTGAAGGCACCTCCGTGGTGAAGGCTCAAAAATCTCGCCGGAATAGTGCGGCTCCCGCTGACGACTGGATGATTTGATCGGGTAGGCGATGTCGGGCGTCAATTACGTTTCCGACCCGGGTGGCAGGAGTCCAGTGATCGGGCCCTAAAGGCCGACTGCTCAAGCAGCGAATCTAACGCCTCTGACGATCCGCCAGTCCCTTGGCCAGGGCTGCGGCGAAAAACGGACCTCGATAAATCATTCCGCTATAGACTTGGACGAGGGTCGCCCCAGCATTGAGTTTCTCGTTGGCACCCGTCGTATCGGTAATGCCACCCACGCCGATGATCGGAAGCCTACCAGATGTCGCCCGGGAAATGTAATTAATGATCTGGGTTGAACGGTCCCGTAATGGAGCCCCACTCAATCCCCCCGCTTCGTCGACCTCAGCGAACGGACCGGGCCGGGCAAGCGTGGTGTTGGTGGCAATAATTCCATCGAAACCAAATTCTCCGATTACCGCCAAGACCGAGTCGATCTGCCGATAGCTAAGATCCGGCGCGATTTTCAGAAGCAACGGCCGTCGATCTTCGCCACGTTGTCGATTGGCATCCGCGACCGCGCCCAAAAGCTCCCGGAGCCGACTTTCGTGCTGCAATTCCCGAAGTCCGGGCGTGTTGGGACTGGAAACGTTGAGCACGAGGTAATCCGCATACCCAGCCAGAAGTTCGAAACTCTTCAGGTAGTCGGCGACTGCATCCTCCAGATCGGTCACTTTCGATTTCCCCAAATTTACACCGAGAGGAATCGCGCGTTGGCCCCGCGGTGCTTGTCCGCCCAGACGGGCGGCAACCGCTTCAGATCCTTCATTGTTGAAGCCCATGCGATTGATCACGGCTTCTTCTTCCGGGTAACGGAACATCCGCGGCTGGGGATTTCCATCTTGGGCGAGCGCCGTCACCGTGCCGATCTCGACATGGCCGAAGCCCAAAGCCGCCGCCGCCGGCCAAGCCCGCGCGTTTTTATCAAATCCTGCCGCCAGACCCACCGTATTGGGAAATTTGAGCCCAAACGCCTCGACCGGCTCAAAGCGGTCCGCTGGCAATTGATGCCAACGTTCCATGATGCGACACAGGGGCTTCACCTTGCCTAGAGTCGCCAACGCACTGACCCCAAGCTCATGCGCAGTTTCAGAGTCTTTTTTGAATAAATACGGGCGAATCAGTCCCTCGTAGAGAAAATCCATCGACGCGGAACCCTGAAACTCGGTTCACAAAACGCAAGTATCGGCCTGATTTGGGTCAGATTTTAAGGTTAAATTTAAGCTACAAAATGCCCCGTTTACCTCTTGCTGCTCAGAAAAGTTACGAGAAATTTCTTTTCGTGGTTTGACTCGCACGATTCCGCCGCTTTTTCCTGCGGTCGACCTAGCTCTTCCGCAATATGGCAAACTCCTCAACATCTCTCGATTGGTGCGTCGTCCATTTGGGCGAAGACCACAACTGGTGGGTTACTGAAGTCAGTGACCCTGTGCGCTGGGACGTTGATGGTCTCAGCATCGTTGATCCACGTCAGGTCGACTTCTTCATCGATTCGGTGGAGTCGCTCCGTGACTACGGATTTGACGAAGATCTTCTCGACGTCGCATTCATTACGTTCCGCATCGAACAGGACTTGAGCAAAGGCAAAGTTCGCTTGAAGCGCGTGAAGGACTCGATCTTCGAATCTGACGAAAAGCTCTTCACGCTGCCTGATATCATCAATGACGAAAACGGCCCCTATGCCGACCTGCTCGATCACTTGACCCGGTGCCGGGTGAAACTCCTCAACGATATCATCGATTTCGAGTCACCGCTTTCGGTCGACGAGGTTGAGGACGAGATCCGCGAAGACCAGAACGCCAGCCTCATCGAAGGCAAGGCGGTCCACGCGTTCGATGAACTGTCGGCCATTCTGGAATACACGCCCGCCGGATTCGAAACCGATCATGACGACGATGATGAAGAGGATACCGGCGACGCGGATCTGCCCGATATCGACGAAGAAGAGGAAAAATCCCTCAAGAGTGACACCTCGCTCAAGTGGGACTAGGAAGAGGAAGGAAACGGCGAAGATCGCCGCAACTGACATTCTGTTCGCGAACTCCCTTCAATTTCCAGCGCGGCCACTCGAAGTGGTCGCGCTTTTTGCTTCCGTCCCCGCGATGAGTCGCTGAACTGCCATCGTGACAAATCGGGGAAACCAATTGAGATTAGGGGCGCTTACCCTCATCGCGCTGATATTCTCCGCCGGCTGCGAGACCACCGCGCCGTCAACCACCTCCGGTAACCCCCGGCTACCTGATGCCGCCTCCGCCGCGTTGCTGCACCCTAGCGACAGTCTTGGCATTGCCCTGCGAGGCCATCCCCGAGCCCAGCCAACACAGCATGCAAATCGACGATGAAGGACTGGTGTCGCTTCCGTTCATCTGAGGTGTCGCCGCCGCCGGCCGCACCAGTTCGGAACTCTCTGCCCTCATTCAGCGCCCCTATATTGAGAAATATTTTTATCGATTGATCAATGTCTCGGTCAGCGTAACGGAAAGATTCGTTTACGTGGGTGGCGAGGTGCAGCGCCCCGGACGTATCGAATGGACTCCTGATCTCACCATGACCAAGGCAATTCAAGCCGCCGGTGGTTTCACCCTTTGCGCCAAGGAAACCGCCGTGAGCGTCGTGCGGGACCAGAACGCCTACACTCTTGACGCGCGACTCGCCCAAAAAAGTCCCGGCGAAGATTCCAAACTCCTTCCCGGAGATTCCCTTCAGGTCGACCGCTCGGCCTTCTAACCAAACGTTATTCCAACGGTGGCTCGCCAAATTCTGACGCGTAGCCTCGTTCGATTGCCGAGGCAACCGCTTCTCCCAACACGGAAGCCAATTTACCATCAGCGGTTTGGGAAACAATCTGCCTCAACCAATGGTCGGAAGAGGCACGATCGCCCTCCTTAACCGATAAAATTACCAACTGTTGAAGCGCTTCCAAGTTGTGTTCATCTCGATCGACCAGTGATTCCAAAAGGCCCTCAGCTTCATGTTCGCGCCCCAATTGAATCAACAATTGCGAAGACCTGAGATACCCAATGGGACTATCGGGTGCGACCACCATCACCCGCTTCAAGTCAGCCAAGGCCGGTTCGAACTGCTTGTTGTCCACTCGGAAAGAGGCGCGATGTAACAGGAGTTCGAGCGAATAGGGGTTCGCCTCCAGAGCTGTCTCAAAGGCCGCCCGCGCCTCTCTCGTCCTACCCGTAAGTTGATACATGGTGATGAGCCTGCTCCACGTCTCAACGAGTGAAGGGTCAAGTGCCACCGCTTGTTCATAATCCTGCTTCGCGTCGACTTGTTCGCCCAAAGCCTCGGCCAGGTTGCCCAAACGCCAGTAAGACTCCCCGTCCGGAAACCCTTCCATGCGTATTCGTGTAACCCGCATCTTCGCCTCTCTCTTGTTGCCCAACGCAAGTTCCATCGTCGCGACCTCCAATGGCCAAAGCGAATTGGTGGGATCCAATTCGACCATCGTCAAATAACACGCAAGGGCCGGTTCGAACCGCTGATTGGCTCGGTAAAGCTTTCCCAACTCCCCAACCGCCAACGCGTCCCCTGTGCGAATGCGTTGTTCCAGCGTCTCAATATCAACCACCCCGCCATCGCCGACTTCTACGGGGCGCTCCAGAACACGCACGGCAAATTGCGCCTTTAATCGGGACGACTGCACCCAATAGGTCCCCCCCCCGCCAAGAGCCATCAACAGCACCACCAGAGTAATGAATTTCCAGGTCGCCGGTTTTTTCACGACCGCAATCAATACCTATCCCAGCAATTTCGCCATATCCTTGGCGAAATAGGTCAAAATCAAATCCGCGCCGGCTCGTTTGATCGCCATCAGCGACTCTTCACGACAGCGCTCCAAATCCAACCAGCCCAGTTTGGCAGCGGCATGGATTTGCGAATATTCTCCCGATACCTGATAAGCAGCGACCGGTTTTCCGGTCTGCTCACGCACATCACGAATGATGTCCAGATAAGCTCCGGCTGGCTTTACCATGATGAAGTCCGCGCCTTCGTCCTCATCCAAGGCCGCTTCGTTTAACGCCTGCCGGCGATTCGCGGGATCGAGTTGATAGGTCGCTTTGCTCAGCAAACGCGTGCCCGCGGCCTTGCTACTGCCGACCGCATCACGAAACGGCCCGTAGTAGGCCGAGTTAAATTTCGCCGAGTAAGCCATGATCGCGGTATTTTCCTGACCCGCATCATCCAGTGCTTCCCGGATCGCTCCGACTCTTCCGTCCATCATATCTGATGGGGCCACAATATGCACTCCGGCTTCAGCTTGCAGGACAGCCATTTCGCTCAAAATCGCCACCGATCGATCATTGGTCACATCGTCACCCGCCGCAGTCAGCACCCCATCGTGTCCGTGGTCGGTATAGGGATCCAAAGCGACATCTGTCACCACGGTCAGCTCCGGCACCGCCGATTTGATCGCCCGCACTGCCCGCAGGATCAATCCATCCTCGTCGAGCGCATGGGTGCCATCGGCGTCCTTGAATCGGGCGGCGAGTTTTGGAAATAGCGCCACCGCCGGCACACCCAGTTTGTTCAATGAACGGCACTCCTTAACCAAATCCTTAATATTCAGGCGCCGCACGCCCGGCATGGACCGAATGGGCTGCGGAGCCGCTTTGCCATCGATAACAAACAATGGCGCAATGAAATCCGCGGGCGAAAGCGAAGTCTCACGCACCATGGCGCGAAGACCCGCCGAGCGCCGCAACCGACGGGGACGTTCAACCAAATCAAGGGGACGATCAAAAGACATGACCCACAAGGATCAACACCCCTCCCCCTGCACCGCCATCCTCAAAATCCCCCAACCCACGAAGAGCTTTAACCATATTGGTTAAAGTGTGGGTGGGTAGGCGGATGTTCAGGGGGGGTGAGATAGTGGAGAAAGAGGTGGATTTTCGGGGGAAGAAAGTTTCACGTTCTTTCCCTTACGACTATGTCGCTGCAGCTTCACGATTCACTTACCCGCTCCCCTCAACCCATTAAACCGTCCCATTCGGACGGCGTTTACCGGTTCTACAACTGCGGACCTACGGTCTACGCGGCGGCCCACATCGGCAATTTCCGCTCCTTCGTGGTGAACGACATTATCCGACGCATGCTCGAACTGGAATTTGGTGCCGACAAAGTGCGGCACGTTCGAAATCTCACTGATGTTGACGACAAGACTATCCGTAGGGCTCGTGACGAAAATCGTCCGCTCGGTGAGGTCACCAAGGAATGGACCGCTAAGTTCCATGCCGACTGCGGGGCGCTCAATTGCTTGGCCCCACACGTCGAACCCGCCGCAACCGACCACATTCCCGAACAGGTCAACATGATCCAAGTCCTGATGGACAAGGGAAACGCCTACCGGGCGGCTGATGGTTCGGTCTACTTTAAGGTCTCCTCGTTCGACAACTACGGACGTCTCTCTCTCGCCAAAGAACGTGAGCTCAAAGCTGGCTCCGCTCTCGAAGCCGGCAATACCGGCAAGGACACCCAGAGCGTTGATGCGGACGAAAAGGAAGACGGCACCGACTTCGCGCTCTGGAAAGCGTGGAAGTCCGAGGACGGCGACGTGAAATGGAATGGCCCCGGTGGAGCCGCCGAAGGTCGCCCCGGCTGGCACATCGAATGCAGCGCCATGAGCAAAAAGCACCTCGGCGAAACCATCGACTTGCACACCGGTGGTGTGGATCTGCTCTTCCCTCACCACGAAAACGAAATCGCCCAAAGTGAATGCTGCAACGGCACGGATTTCGCCCACCATTGGTATCATAGCGAACATCTGCTGGTGGACGGCAAAAAGATGAGCAAGTCGTTGGGCAACCTCTACACCCTCGATCAGCTGAAGGAAATGGGCCACTCCCCCATGGCGCTGCGCTACGTGTTGCTGGCCGGGCATCCGCGCAAGCAGCTCAACTTCTTGTTAGATTCGCTCGAGGCCGCAGAGAAAGCCCTGCAGACGCTGCGGTCTTTCCGCGCGGCCATCGCAAATCAGTCCGGCGATCCTGCCCAATTTGATCCGATGTTCTCGGCCCTCCGCGATGATCTGAACACCCCGGGCGCGCTGGGCGCGTTGTTCGGTTTAATTAAGCGGGGACCAGCTGATGTGGATGCCGCTACGTTCGATCGCGTTATGTTCGGGCTGGGCCTCGACCTCACGCCTCCGGAGGAGGATTCTCTGGAGATACCTTCCGAGATTACCGCGCTTGCCGAGAAACGTTGGGCAGCCAAGCAGGCCAAGGATTGGCCGGCCGCTGATGCCCTTCGCGCCGAAATCACCGCTGCTGGCTGGAGCATGAAAGACCGCAAGGACGGTTACGAAATTGAAAAGCTGAAAGCCTGAAACGCCGAAAACTCGGAGGCAGGATTTCTGGATTTCAGCGTTTCTGTCTCTTCATTTCAACCGGGCCGACAATCGTAGGCCGGCCCACAACACCACCAGACTATGTCATCAATGACTCCCCTCGAAGAACTGCGGCACTCATGCTCGCACGTTTTGGCCACGGCAGTGCTCCGCCTCTTTCCCGAGACGAAGCTCGATATCGGACCACCAACCGACACCGGTTTCTATTACGATTTCGATCTCGATCACAAATTTACCTCCGAGGATCTCGAACGCATCGAGGCGGAGATGACCAAAGTGATCAAAGAGAACCAAGCGTTCCGGCGCAAAGAGGTCTCTCGCGATGAAGCGATCGAAATCATCAAGGGCCGCGGTCAAGAGTGCTACAAACTCGGCCGTCTCGATGACATTCCCGCAGGAGAAGCGATCTCGTTCTATGAGAATGGTGAATTTGCCGACCTGTGCGCCGGTAGCCACGTGCGCTACTCCAAAAAGATTAAGGCGTTCAAACTCCTCTCGATCGCCGGAGCGTATCACCGCGGCGACGAGAAGAACAAGCAGCTTCAGCGCATTTACGGCACCGCCTTCCCCACGAAGGACGAACTTGCCGAATACATGGAGCGGATCGAACAGGCCCGGGCTCGTGACCACCGCAAGCTCGGCAAGGATCTCAAACTTTTCGTGATCGATGAGGACGTCGGCCAAGGGCTGATCCTCTGGACACCCAATGGCTCCATTATTCGCCAAGAGTTACAGAATTTCATTGGCGATGAGCTGCGTAAACAGGGCTACCAACAGGTCTTCACCCCTCACATCGGCAAACTCGACCTCTACAAGACCTCGGGTCATTTCCCCTACTACAAGGAATCCCAATTTCCGGCGATCGCCGAGCCGCAAGATATCGCGCGTCTCGCCGGTGAAGGCTGCTCGTGCGCCGAATTGACTTCGCGCCTTGAGGCCGCCTCACCTCGTTTCGCCGCGGAGATCAATCGACGCACCGATCAGGAAACCATCCCTGCCGATCGCACAATGGATCCGACACAGATCCTCGACGGCTTCATACTGAAGCCGATGAACTGCCCGCATCACATCAAGATATTTGCGTCGCAGCCGCATTCCTACCGCGACCTGCCGCTTCGCCTCGCTGAATTCGGCACGGTGTATCGTTGGGAGCAATCCGGTGAGCTCAACGGCATGACCCGCGTGCGCGGATTCACCCAAGACGACGCCCACCTTTTCTGCACCGAAGATCAAGTCGCCGAAGAAGTGATCGGTTGTTTGGCTTTGGTGAAAATCGTCCTCTCGACGCTCGGTATGTCCGACTACCGCGTACGGGTCGGATTACGCGATCCCGACTCCGACAAATACGCCGGCGATGCCGCCGTCTGGGACAAGGCCGAAGAAGCCTGCCGCAATGCGGCCAAGACCCTCGACGTGCCGTTTACCGAAGAACCCGGCGAGGCTGCGTTCTATGGCCCCAAGATCGATTTCGTAGTGAAAGACGTGATTGGACGTGAGTGGCAACTCGGCACCGTGCAGGTCGACTACAATCTGCCGGTGCGCTTCGACCTCTCTTACATCGGCGCAGACAACCAACCGCATCGCCCCGTGATGATTCACCGGGCACCGTTTGGGTCGATGGAACGCTTCTGCGGCGTTTTGATAGAGCACTTCAACGGCGACTTCCCGCTTTGGTTCGCGCCGGAGCAAGTGCGCCTGCTGCCGATCAGCGACAAGGTCATGGACTACGGTCAGGATCTATTGAAGCAACTCAAGGCCGCCGGAATTCGGGCGAAACTCGATGAACATTCCGATAAACTCGGCGCGAAGATCCGCCGCGCCGAATTGGATAAGATTCCCCACACGCTTATCCTCGGCGGCAAAGAAGCGGAGGCGCAGGCGGTCTCCGTTCGCTCCCGCGCCCGCGGCGACGAAGGCACCCAGCCGTTCGTCGATTACCTGACGCGAGTTCAGGAAGAAGTCGCGACCCGCGCACTGCCCCAAAAGAACATGGGAGCAGACGCCGGCTAAAGCACGGCGCTACGTAGTGCCGTGCTTTAGCCGGCGCTCTCCTGCCTCACCGCGCCCACTCCAGCGGTGGCGGCGGTGCAAATGAACTTGAGAGCTCGACGCGGCGGCCCTCCTGAAGGGCGGTCTCCACCGACTCGATTACCTCCACCACGTGAGCGGCCTGTTCACCGCTCGTGGGGTGAGGCGTTGCCGTGCGCAATGCTCGCCAGAGTTCGTATACGCCCGCGCTCCAGTCACAATACCACTCGCCAGATCCGGCAGGTTCCCGCACGTAGCGTTCAGGTCGATACGCTTCACCAAAAGCACCGATTTCCAGAGGTGCGGTCGCAGCAAACCACTCGGTGCGGATGGATCCATCATCACCATGGATTTCGAGTCCAGCCCGACGATCGGCGGGCTCGCCCACGTAGAAATTTGCAGAAAGCCGGGCGGTTATACCGTTGGCGAATTCTAACACCGCAACGGCGTAGTCCGGTCGGGCCAAGGTGAAGAATTCGCCATCTTTCGTCTTCCGATCCGGCAACAGAATTCCTCCACCAGCCGTCACCCGTTGCACGGGTCCAAACCAGGCGGTAAGCAGACTGATCGAATAGACACCCACATCACCCACCGGTCCCGCCGCGTAGAACGGCACGGGGTTGGGATGCCACGTTTCGATACGGGCCCAATCAACCGATGCGTAAACCACGCGGGGCGGACCGATGCGGCCATCGCGGATCATCTTCCACGTCGTTTGTTGCGCTTCGCCCAACCACGTTACCGGCGCGCAGCTCAGGCGTAGATTCTTCGCAGCAGCCAAGGCGACAAGTTGCTGCGCCTCCGCGAAAGTCGGCGCCAGCGGCTTTTCCGAATGCACGTGCTTCCCGGCTTCCAATGCTTTGGTCACGACTTCGACGTGAGCGTGCTGGATCGTGAGGTTTACGACTACCTCAACCGCCGGATCGGCCAATACAGCATCCAACGACGCGTAAACCCTACCACCGAATTTTTCGGCCCATTCCTGCGCTCGTGCGAGATCAAGGTCGCTTGCACCCAAAATCTCGACCTCAGACCGGGTCAGCATCGCCTCCCCGTAAGAGCCAGCGATGTTTCCACAACCCACGACCGCGACCCGCAGGGGTTCATCTTCAGGTATGGGGGTGGCATCATTCCACCATCCTTTGATGCGCTCCAAACTCTCCCGACATTCCTCGCTGGGATCGAAGGTTTCCGGTTCATGTTCGACGCCCATCGGACCCCGGAAACCGGTTTCTCGTAACCAGCGCACGATTGGCTCGATTCCCACCACACCGTCTCCGAGACGACAGGTTTCGTGTCCCATGTCGATAAACTCGAATCCCGTCGGCTCAGCCGGGGGGCTTTCACGTCCTTGAGGTGCACCGTAAAAATGCGATCGGACAACTCCTTCAATCCAGTCAACGCGTCCCATCCTCGCGTTGCGGCCCAACCGGTATCGAGAGCAATGCCGATCACATCTTCCGCCCCCCCTCGCCCAAGCGCGCGGCGACATCCGCGATGCTGGTTTCAGGGTGATTCTCGATTCCGTAACCCACCGCGAATTCACGCAGAATTGCGACGACCTCCTCCCGATTTTCAGCCTGTTCCGCCACCGCGATGAATCCAGCGATGTAGGGAATATTAAATTCGCGACAAAACCGGCAGGCTCCCCGCAGATTCGTACAGTCTCCCCCACCCAAGCGGCATAGCTGCGCACTTCGATTTCATGCTTTTGCAGGAGTTCCTTTGCGATCGCGATGTGCTCGAGTGATGCCCAATGCCAATGCAGATGGGCGGCCCACAGATCAATCGCCCGGAAACCGAGTTCCTTGACCTCCGTCAGCATCAGCTCGAAACGCTCGCGGAACGTTTCGAGCGGTTTAAACTCCTCGTGGTTGGCCTCATACACCCTGCGTCCAACCTTCACTCATGTGATAGCCGAGGGGACGGGCAACAAAGTTGGCGGTGATAAAAGAGAAGCGTGGCGTCATGATGACCCGTTTTTCATACGGAGGACGGGCAATGCGCCAACGCGCGGGTGCTTTACGTTGTTCTGTCGGAACGGGAGGGGGCAAAAGACGCAACGCCTAGGGGAGCGCGGTCACGTAATGTGGTCAGGTCGGGAAGGATTCATGTGGTTCGGGAATAAAAAAAACGGCTCCCCGTTGAGAGCCGTTGGAAAATCTCATCGACTGATTTTTTGATCAGTTAGTGATGTCAAACGTCGTGCTGCGCGAACGAACGGGGATGTAGCTTTCATACCAGTTCTTCTGGGCTTGGCTACCGGCGTAGTCCTCGAGGGCTTTCTTATTTTTGAATTCCATCACGAAGGCGTGGCTGCGGTCACCCTGGGCTTTGAGGGTCTTGGTCCAAACCCGTTTGATACCGTCAAACTCCTTGCCGAGCGTGTGGACGCTTTTGAGCGCCTTGGCGATATCGGCCTCGGAAGCATCATCGTTCCAAGAAACCGTCACCACGTGAATGACCGTCTTGGGTGCCATATTAGACATTTTCTTGTCATGATCACCTTCATGATGAGCAGCCGATGAGACAACAGGGGCCAGTGATAGCATGAGGGCGCCAACGAATACAGAGAGTAGTTTTTTCATAATTATTTGAGGGTGAAGCTTTGAAGAGACATCAGGAACCCGAAATATTCCGAGAATCATCGTCTCAGGGGAAAACAGAGAGAGAAACCTGACCGATGCAACCCTGACCTAGATTTCGCGCATCACCTTTCTTGCTTCCCACCGACTCATCCCTCTGCTTCCGCTATGACCGAAGAAGATCAACCCAACTGGAAATCAGCGCTCGAAGCGATCACCGGAGCACGCCATGGCGGTCAAACCGATGGAATCCTTGATCAACTCAACGCACTTTCCGCGGAATATCCGCACGTGGCCGAAATCGCTTATCAACTCGCGTGGACTCTCGACTCCCTCGGGAAGGAAGCGGAAGCGCTCCCCCACTACGAAAAAGCCATCTCGCTCGGCCTTGCGCCGAATGAACACAGCGGCGCTCTGATCGGGCTGGGTTCCACCCTCCGCAATATCGGATATCTGGAACGTGCTTCAGAGGTGTTGGAATCAGGTCAACGCCAATTCCCCGACCAACCCGAATTCGAAGCATTTCTGGCACTGGTGCGTCACGACCAGGGACGCGCAACGGAGGCCCTCCAAATCGCCCTCGGCACCTTGATCGACACCTCGGAGGATCCCGGAATTACCGCCTACCAACGCGCACTCAGACACTATTTGAACACCTTGTCCTGACAATTTTTCGAACCTGTCACGGAAGTGCAGGTCAAAATCCTGCATGCCCCGGTTTCACGTTTCCTCTCGTGCTTTGATGGCGAGCCTGTTGACGGCGACTGCCCTGATAACATCTGGGCCGCTCATGGCGGCACTCGATAGCGCGGGGGAAAATTCCACCCGTCCTTTTACGGCCAAAGAGATTTCCCAAGGCTACTCCGAGCAAAAGATTCTAGCGATGACCGCCCCCGGTATTTCGGCGGAACAAGCCACCGCCACGGAGTCGGCGGCCGGATTGGCCTTGGAAATGACATTTTCCGAAATCGACGGATTACGCGTAATTCGCGTGCCCGAGGGTATGACTGCCGGTGCAGCTCGTGCCGCCCTAGCAGCCAGCGGGCTGTATCAATTCGTCGAGCTCGACTATATTAAACAGACGGCGGCAACGCCCAATGATCCCGCCTTCGTCGACGGAACCCAATGGCATCACCAAAATACCGGTCAATCCGGAGGGACCATCGGAGCCGACATTGGATCAACGGACGCCTGGGATATTCGCACTGATGCCTCGAACGTGGTCGTTGCGGTCATCGACAGCGGCGGCCGCATCACCCATCAGGATCTCGCGCCGAATCTTTGGACCAATCCGGGAGAAATCGCGGGAAACAACCGCGACGACGACAGCAACGGCTTCGTTGACGACATCCACGGCATTGACGCCCGGGACGACTCAGGTGATCCGACTCCCCCGACGACGGAAGGTCACGGCACGCATGTCGCGGGACTCGTCGCGGCGGCGGGCAACAACGGCGTGGGATCAGTCGGCGTAGCATGGCGGGTACAAATCATGCACCTTCGATTTCTCGGCGGAGTAAACGGCTCCGGCTCTACCTCTGACGAAATCCAGTGTATCAACTATGCCATCGCGAAAGACGCTGATGTGATCAATGCGTCCTACGATGCGCTCGGGGTCGAGGGCGGGTTCAATCAATCCCAACTTGCAGCCATTCGGCGCGCCCGCGATGCGGGAATCGTCTTCGTGGCGGCATCTGGCAACGAGTCCCTGAACCTCGATATCTCGCGAGCCTATCCGGCGAGTTTTGAGGTAGATAACATTCTGGCAGTGGGAAACTCGACGCGGTTGGACGACCGGTCGCCGTCCTCCAATACCGGTTCCGGAGCCGTCGATCTGTTCGCTCCCGGCAGCGAAATTGTCTCCACCAATGTGGCAAACGATACTGGCGTCATCACCCGATCCGGCACGTCGATGTCGTCGCCGATCGTCGCGGGAGCAGTCGCACTCCTTAAGGCCCACTTCCCGCGATACGATCAACCGCTTGTTGCGCGGAACCCGACAGGCCGCGGACTTCCAAGGTCACGCTATCACCGGAGGTCGACTGAATATCGCCGATGCGTTGCAGACCACCGATACCCGGCCCTTCCACGATGATTTTGCGGATCGCGCACTATTGGCCGGCAACATCGTCAAGGCCCGGTCCAGCTCCCACAACGCGACAACCGAGATCAAAGAGCCCTCGCACGCCGGTCGTTTGAGCCGTTCGCTCTGGTATACTTGGGTGGCACCCTCGAGCGGCACGGTTTCACTGGATACCCGCGGGTCGGCCGGAGATACCCAACTGGCCATCTATACCGGGGAGAATCTCGCGTCGCTCAACCTTGTTGCCTCGAATGATAACGAGAGTGCCGGCTTCCTTTCCTCCCGCGCAACCTTCGAAGCCGTCGTGGATACGTCCTACCAATTTGCCGTGGATAATGCTACCGCCGGTATGGTGATTCTCAACCTCACCTCCGCCCAAGCCAACGATGCCTTTGCCTCCGCCCAGCTCCTTGATGGCGACGCACCGCTGGTCACCACGACCAACGCCAGCGCCACCAGCGAACTCGGCGAACCGAGTCCGATCTCGGGCACCAACCGCAAAACGCTTTGGTATAAATGGGAAGCCCCGGCCTCGGGAACGTTTCAGGTTAGCGCCTACTCCGCCGTTGCGGACACCGCCCTAGCGGTTTACACGGGAGACAGTGTCGACGCCCTGTCGGTTGTCGGGTCCAACGACGACGCAGGCATCTCCGGTGCAAATCTCAATGCCCTCGTCGCGTTTGAGGCGACCGAAGACGTCGAATACCATATCGCGGTCGACACTCTGGGCAGTGAGTCGGGAGAGATCACCCTCTCCCTGACCGATGCCGTCTGGCAGTTCGCCACCGGCGACCGCGACGATTCCGACCTGCGGCGACCCACGATCACCAACACTCCCTCCGTAGCCGAAGATGGCACCATCCACGTGAGCAGTGCGGACAATTATTTCTACGCTCTCAATCCGGATGGCAGCCTGAAGTGGCGCACCCAGACCGACAGTTTCTCTGACTCGAGCACGTCAGCTATCGCTCCTGACGGCACGATCCACTTCGGCACCGTCACCGGCACCATCTATGCCCTCAACCCTGACGGCTCAATCAAATGGACCTCCAGTCTCGGAAACTCAGCCTACGTTGCGGGACCATCGGTCGCCGCCGACGGCACGGTCTACTTCAAGCAGGACGATGGCACCGTCCGTGCCTTTAGTCCGCAAGGCGCCCAACTTTGGTCCTACTTTATCGCCGGTGAGGGCAGTTACGCCGGGCCTGCTGTTGCGACGGATGGAACGATACTCGTTCCCGCCAATGACGGTGCGATTCACGCCTTGTCCCCTTCCGGCAGTCTGATTTGGAAATACCAACCACAGACCGCCACGGCCGCAGATGACATCAGCGGGATCTATACCTCCCCCTCGATCGATGAGCACGGCAACATCTGCGACTGCACCCTCAACGGCACGGCCTTTTCCATCACCGGCAAGGGGGTGCTGCGCTGGGTCTTCCGCACGCCCGAAACTGGCAAAAACGTCTCCTCGTCGCTGGCCCTCGGTGATGATCGCGCCTATTTTGCCAGCTACGAAGGGTTTCTGTATGCACTTGATCAAACGTCCGGCGCTTTGGTCTGGCGCTCGTCGATCGAAGCGCAGGCGCGTTCCAGTTCGGCGGCCATCGCATCGGATGGGTCTATCGTGGTGGGAAGCTACGCAAACAAGCTTTTCCGCTTCTCCCCTGACGGACAGCAAATGCGAGCGTGGTCGGCCGGCAATTGGTTCCGCAGCTCTCCAACGCTGGCCGACGGCCGCATCTAAGTCGGTAACGGCGACGGCAAAGTCTATGCCTTTGATTTGGGCGGCGTCGGCCTCGCCCCCGTGTCCGAAACCTACCCGTGGCCCCAATACCGTCATGGGGCGGATCACATGGGCCGCGCCACCATCGAATTCACTGAGCAGGTCATCCCGGAGGATCCCACGAATCCCGGCCGGTTGGTGAATCTTTCGGTGCGTAACCGCACGGAAAGCGGCACAGGCGTATTGATCGCCGGATTCGTTTTGGCGGGTGAAAGTGCCAAGGAGCTGGTGGTTCGCGGGATCGGACCAACTTTGGCCGACTTCGGCTTGACCAGCACCGTCGAGGCCACCGAGCTTAAAGTTTACTCCTCCGGCAATACCTCCGTCCCCCTAGCCACCAATGCGGGCTGGACGCTCGCCAGTGGCGACGGTCAGGAACTGGGTGCCTTTGCGCTCACCGCCGGTAGTGACGACAGCGTGGTCCGACGGCAGTTCGGGTCGGGCGGCTACACGGCTCAAGTTTTACCAGGCACGGGCGACACCGATGCTGGCGAAGCTTTGGTCGAGATTTACGATGCTCAAATCAACGATCTGAGTTCCCAGCTCATCAACCTATCCGCCCGGACCAAGGTCGGCGCGAATCAGGCGGTCACCGTCGGGTTTGTCATCGGCGGCACGACCTCCCGATCCCTGCTTATCCGAGCAGTCGGGCCGGGACTGGAGTCCTTCGGCGTAACCGGAGTGCTAAACGACCCCAGCATAACGCTTCTGCATGATCAGGACGTGGAAGCCTCCAACGACGACTGGGGCGGAAATACGACGGTGCGGCAAACCGCCGAAGAAGTCGGAGCCTTTCCTCTGGAGTCCAACAGCAATGACGCGGCTCTCCTCACCTCCCTGCCCCCCGGAGTCTACACTGCCCAAGTAACCGGAGCGGCAAACCAAAGCGGCGTGGTTCGCGTCGAAGTTTATCTCGTGACCGAATAACATAAGCCGATCTCAACTCCTTTCCCAAGCGGGGCTTAGCCCCAATTGTGGCCTAACACCAAAAAACGGCCACCCCGCGAGGGGTGGCCGTTGAAGTTGTTTTGGCTAAAACGGGAGGGCTTAGATGGCACCGTCGCCGCGCTCGTCGGTGCGGATACGAACCGCTTCGTCGAGTCCTACGACAAACACCTTGCCGTCACCGATCTTGCCGGTCTTGGCCGCGCCAACCATGGTATCAACCGCTTTGCCGACGACGTCGTCAGGAACCACGATCTCGATCTTCACCTTGGGGAGAAAGTCGACGGTGTATTCACTGCCGCGATAGATTTCGGTGTGACCCTTTTGACGACCGAAGCCTTTGACTTCAGTCACGGTCATACCCTCGACCCCGATCTCGGAAAGGGCCTCTTTAACCTCTTCCAGTTTGAACGGCTTGATGATGGCGATGATTAGTTTCATGCGATAAATAATTGAGGATTCTTTTGATTTATAGGTTTCTCGATCCACCGGCGCAAGCCTTAGACCTGCGCCGATTTAGCGAGAAGTTACTCATCCCTTGTGGGCCAGTGTGAAGTCTGGGTAAGCCTCAGCGCCATGTTCACCGATGTCGAGACCTTCGGTCTCTTCGTCAGCACTCACCCGGATACCCATGGTAACCTTGATAATGGTCGCGAGGATGAAGGACGAAACGAACGCCAACGCCGAGACAGAGAGCGTGCCGATGAGCTGAATGCCAAACGGAGCCGCGTCAGAGAAGATCGCGACGGCGATCGTTCCCCAGATACCGCAGATACCGTGGACAGAGATGGCACCGACCGGATCGTCGATTTTTATCTTATCGAAGAAGATGATGGAGAACACCACCAGAGCACCAGCGACGAGGCCGATCCAAAGGGAACCGCTCATGGAAACCGAGTCGGCACCCGCAGTGATACCCACGAGACCGGCGAGCACGCCGTTGAGTCCCATGGAAAGGTCAGGCTTCTTGAGAAGGGTCCAGGAAACAAACATCGCGGAGATGGCACCCATCGCAGCGGCGAGAGTCGTCGTGGTGAAAACGTAGGAAACGCCACGAGGATCAGCACTGAGGACCGAACCACCGTTGAAGCCATACCAGCCCAGCCAAAGGAGGAAGACACCGATAGCGGCGAGAGGCATGGAGTGACCGAGGATCGGCTTCACTTTGCCACCGGCGAGATACTTGCCATTGCGAGGTCCGAGGACCATAACAGCGGCCAAAGCGGCGAAACCACCGAAGGCGTGAACGAGGGACGAACCCGCGAAATCGTAGAAGCCCTTCTCATCGAGCCAGCCTCCACCCCACTGCCAGGAACCGGAAATTGGGTAGATGAACGTAACGAGCAACGTGGCGTAGACCATGAAGCTACCGAGTTTGACGCGCTCGGCGACGGCACCGGAAACGATGGTGGCGGCAGTCGCAGCGAACATCGCTTGGAAGATGAAGTCCGTCCACCACGTATAGGACGCGTAGGCGTCCGTCATCATGGTTACATCGGCGTTGTCGACGCCGAACCAGGAACCGGTGGCGAAAAAGCCGTTGAAATCGCCAGGATACATGGCTTTGAAGCCGTAGAAGGCGTAACCGACAATACCGATCGAAACGATGAACAGATTCTTAAAGAGAATGTTTACCGTGTTCTTCGATTGGGTCAGTCCGGTCTCCACACAGGAAAAGCCCAAGTGCATGATAAACACGAGAGCGGCTGAGATGAGGAGCCAGAGATTGTTAACGGTAAAGAGGGCAAACCCACCGGACACGGTGAATGCTTCATAGGACTCGTAAGGAGGAGCCTCATCTTGACCGAAGAGTGGCGAGAGCGCGGCCAGAAAGGCAAAGATCACGGGGATCTTGAGCCAATTGGACAGATGCTGGGACCGGAGCTTCATAGTTTTATATGGATATCGAGTAGTGGTTGTAGACGTGGTGACTCGCCAACGGGCGAATACGGGGGTCGAAGAAGCACGGTGTGTGCCAATATTGGCTCCGTTCAGAAAAAATATTCATTCTTCGCCCCTTCCCTGTCTGCCTCCCCTCTGTAGGCCGCCATAAAAAAACGGAACCCCTGCAGGAGTTCCGGTCGGAAAATGGATGAATCGAGCTGGCCGATTTTAGTCAGCGTCCGGCACGTCGGTCTGGATATAAAGCTCCTTCAGCTGCTTTTCCGTAACGGGTGTCGGGCTCTGGGCCATGAGATCCTGCCCCTTCTGCGTCTTCGGAAAAGCGATGACGTCGCGAATACTCGTCGTGCCGCAGAGAAGAGCGACGATCCTATCGAGGCCGAAAGCGATACCCCCGTGGGGAGGCGCGCCAAACTTGAAGGCCTTGAGCATGTAACCAAAGCGGCTTTCCACCACGTCGGCGGGAATTTTCAGGACATCTTCGAATACTTTTTGTTGAAGCTCCGGTTGATGGATCCGAATCGACCCCCCCCCCATCTCCATGCCATTGAGCACGAGATCGTAGTGCTGGCCACGAACCGCTTTGGGGTCCGAGTCGAGTAGCGCGATATCTTCCGGCACCGGCGAAGTAAAGGGATGGTGGGTCGCCACGCAGCGTCCGGCCTCCTCGTCGAAGATCATCAGCGGGAACTCGATTACCCACAGGAATTTCCAGTCGTCGGGGCGGAGTTCGATCTTACCTCGTTTTTCGAGGAGCGCAGCCGACTCGAGTCGGACACGGCCGAGGATCGCGCAGGCCTGTTCCCAGCCAGCGGCGGCGAAGAAGATGATGTCACCGTCCTCAATGCCCAGTTTCTCGACGAGGGCTGCCTTCTCCTCTTCCGAGAAGAATTTGACGATGGGTGACTTCCATTCGCCGCCCTCAATCTTGATGAAGGCGAGCCCTTTGGCACCGAGGGATTTGGTGGAGTCTCCGAAACTCTTGAGCTCACCTTGAGTGATATCGGCGAGTCCCTTGGCGTTGATGGCTTTGACGGCTCCACCCTTCTTGATCGTTCCGGAGAAGACTTTGAAAGAGGAAGCGGCGAACGTCTCGGAAAAGTCGACGAGTTCGAGGCCGAAGCGCAGGTCGGGCTTGTCGACCCCGAAGCGGTTCATCGCCTTTTGATAGGACATACGCTGGATGGGAGTTTCGATCTCCACGTTGAGCGCATCCTTCCAAACCTTCTTCAGCATGCCTTCGAAGAGAGCATAAATATCCTCCCGATCGACGAACGAAGCTTCCACGTCGACTTGGGTGAACTCCATCTGGCGGTCGGCCCGGAGATCCTCATCGCGGAAGCAACGGGCAATCTGGAAGTAGCGCTCCACCCCGGCAACCATCAGAATCTGCTTATACTGCTGAGGGGATTGGGAGAGCGCATAGAATTCACCGGGGTGAATCCGGGAAGGCACGAGATATTCGCGGGCACCCTCCGGGGTGCTTTTGAAGAGATAGGGCGTCTCCACCTCGATAAACTCCTCACCGTCGAAGTAATCCCGGATGGATTTCGTCACGGTGTGACGCATCTGGAGATTACGGCGCATGCGCGGACGGCGCAGGTCGAGGTAACGGTAAGTGAGGCGTAGGTCGTCATGGACCTTATCTCCGCCGGAATCATCCAAGGGGAACGGCGGCGTCTCGGAGATGTTATGAATCAGCAGCTCGTCCGCGACAACCTCCACGCTACCGGTAGGCAAATCGGTGTTTTGGGTCCCTTCGGGGCGTTCGGTCACGCGACCGGTGATGCTAATGACCGATTCGGTTTTCAGATGCTTCAGCTGGTCGGCCAAATTCGCATTATCATGCGGCTCCAGCTTAATCTGCGTGATGCCTTTGCGGTCACGCAGGTCGACGAAGATGATGCCGCCTTGGTCGCGGATCGTGTCCACCCAGCCCGTCAGCGTCGCGGACGCGCCAATGTCGGATTGAGTGATCTGGGCACAGTGATGGGTGCGCTTCATAATAAAGAAAAAGGGGATCACCTAAGCTTACGGAGATCCTTAGGGGCAATGTAATAATGGGGTGATGCGCGGAGAGCACAGTATAACCACCGTCGGATCCAATTCACCGCTATTGCCCTTAGGGTGTGTTTAACAAATAAATCGGCGTAAATAATATTCGTTAAAAGGATACATATATTGACATTGGAATCGTTTTAAGATCGTATCACTCTGTGAATCGGAACGTAAGACTCGTGCTGGGTGATCACCACTGGGCCGAGCTAAAAAAATTAGCGGTCATCAGCTCAGTCTGACTGGCCCTCATCGACGTGGACGCAAGTGTCGCAACCTGCGACGCCGTATTGCAGCGGTGCTGTGGATTGCTCGCACGGCTGGGCACCCTCCAAAGGCGACCATGAGTATCTGATGATTGATCGCACCAGCTCACGGGTCCATCAGCATGCTGCGGGTCCAGTGGGAGGCCAGCTTGCTCAAGCAATGGCTCGCGCCAAAGCAGGTCTATCAACGCAGGCTCACTTCGCCTGTGACGCCTTGGGATACCCTTTGGGTTTCATCCTCACTGGCGCAAATGTCTCAGACTTTGACCAATGTAAACCCCTGCTCAAATCCTACTTGAAGCCCGGTGCCGCCGCCATCATGGACAAGGGCTACGACAGCGATGCCATCCGGGAGAGTGTGAATCAGATTGGTGGCACCGCCGCCATAGCCGTGCATCCCAATAGGTCGCAAAAACCCGACTTTGACGAGCACCTCTCTCGCGATCGTCATCGCATCGAAAACCTCTTCGCCAAGCTCAAGCACTTCCGACGCATTGCCACTCGCTACGAAAAACTGCTTCATGCTTACGCCGCAATGCTCGCATTGGTATGCATCATCATATGGATCAAACACTAACGCTGTATTTGTTAAACATGCCCTAAGTTGATCAACGTTGGCTTGACCTTTGCCGACTGTAGCGACCGAGTAAACGAAACCAGACGACATAAAACCGCCTACACCTTCAAATCTCCGCAAGAGAACGACTTATGCAATCGTAGCGGCAGTATTGATAGCGAGTGTCGTGATATCGCGGTGGCCTTGGCTGGAGCACGAGATTTGGAATCTCGACGAGGGTTCCACCATGACCATGGCGCAACAGGTCTTGGATGGGGATGTCCTTTATCGCGATGCGGCGGACAACCGCAGTCCGCTGGTGCCCTACGTAAAAGCTTTTATTTTCGCTCTATTCGGGGATTGGAACGCCTTCGCCGTTCATACGAGCCTAGCGTTTGGTCTGGGATGTTGTGCGGCAATATTGGGTTGGATTGGCTTAAGGCTAGGTGGCCCATTGATCGGGTTGGCGACCTCCCTTTGCTTCGTCATCTTGCAGTCGGCCTATATCGGTGCGACGGACTCCATGACCGCACACACGGAGTGGTTCGTCCTCATATTCTCCACCCTTGCATTCGCGCTTTTGACGAGAGCGCGAAACAGACCCTCGTTTCGGAATGGACTCCCGATCGGATTCTTTTTCGGGCTTTCAACGCTGAGTAAACAGCCGGGCATATTGGATTTTCTGGTCGCGTGCTTCGTGCTGATATTTCTAGGTTTCGCGGCTCCTCGGGAACGAAAAACGCTCCTGCGTTGGGCTGCTGGAATGATGGTCGCAATCGCTGGTGTGATGGGCGCTGTATCTCTCTATTTCGCCATCCAAGGCGCACACGCGGACTACATCTACTACGCGTTCACGTTCAATACCCAGGTATACGTGCCGGAGTATCCGTTGACTGAGAGAATCCTCTCGATCGGGAAGACATTCAGTATGGCCAAACATCACGCCCCCCTGATCGGCGTGATCGTCGCGGCCGGAGCGTTCGTTGCCGTGCCTCACGTAATTCGGCGCACAATGTCTCCAGGCACGACCTATCCACTGTTGCCTCTAATGGCGCTGGGATGGTTTTGCTCCGGACTGGTCGCCGCAACCCTGGGCGGCAGAGGATTCGCCCACTACAGCACTACGGTTATCCCCGGTGCATGTTTGTTGTTCGGATGGGCCGTCGGCACCTCTTTGGGAAAAATCACGCGCTGGCGATTCCGCGCCGGGATCGCGGTTTCGATTCTTTTGGCCACCGCGGTTCTTTTCCAGTTCGCCCGTCAATACCGCGCTGCCGCCCAAGACCTCAAATACGTCGATCATCGCTATCCTGCCTTGGCCCTACCGGTGATAAAACACTCGCAGCCGGACGAGCGCATTTTCGTTTGGGGATACATCCCCGAGCTCTATTTTTACGCCCACCGCCTTCCGGCGACTCGCTACATCTATACCAATTTTGTAACGGGACTTTTGCCTTGGACCAATATCGATCCATTGACCGATGTATCCTACGCCATCGTTCCAGATGCTCCAAAACATCTTGCGAATGAATTCCGGACAAACCTTCCAGCCTTGGTCGTGGACACTCGAAGTGAACGGGAATACTCGAGATTCCCGATCGCGAGGCAGAATGACATCTGGCCGCTTATCGTCGCACACTATGCCGAGGTCGCACTCCCCGAGGTTCCAACCAACAGCGTCCGGTATTTTCGTCGACTCGACCCGACCACACCAGATTCGCAGGACGTCTCTTGGACCCGCGATTCGAGACTAACGTTATCCGGGTTTGACTCTCCGGAAGAGAATGAGTCTCCACAACTGGAAGTGCGGGGGCCACGCGGGTTCGACCGTATTGAACTGGTCGTAAACGGACAGGTGACGGCCGCGTTGTCCTACCCGAAGGAGTCGGCAATCAATCTTCGTTTTTTCATTGCTGACGAACCGCTAGCGGCGAGCCGTGTTTCCGTTAGAGCGATGGGGCCGGCAGGCCGAATAGAAAGTGTCCCGTTTGATTTCTCCAACTACGCCCGTAGTCGAGCAGCTCTCGTTCCAGCAGGACCGGTCATGAAACTGGGCCAAGCGAAGATAAGGCCAGTGAAAGTTGTCTCCAAAAAAGGAATACCTACTCCCTCTCCAACTAACGACGAAACGTGGGATCTGCACGCCCCTGCCCGATTGGAATTTGCCTACCCCGCGAGTCTCAACTGGGTCTCATTTCGGCACGGTATCGATCACTCTATCTTAGATGTCAGTGATGGCTGTGATTTCGCCGCGAACTGGATTGGTCCCGACGGTGCCAAACGACGGATATGGGAAAAACGAAATAGCCACGAAAGCGACCCAGGCTGGCAGGATACTCAGTCAGAGGTGATTCAATTGCCCTCACTACCTCCCGGAATACTGGAATTTGAATTCACTCACGGTCGCTTTGGACACATCCACCACGATCGATTTTTTATGGGATCCATTTTGGGCGAAACGGGGATTCCCTTCATTACGATCGGAGAGAATTGGATCCCAGCGCAGTCTGCCGGTAACGAACCCTTTTCCTACCTGTCCGGCCATGGACCGGGACGTTGGCAGCTACCGCCCGACCGAGACATCCAGTGGAACGTTCCCGAACTCCTCAAGAGCCTTGAATTTGAGTTTGGGGTCGACGATGCGTTCTTCAACTCAGAGACACAGACCCCGCCCCAGACCTTCGCGGTCATTGTGGACCTGCTTACGAATAACGGCGAACGCACGACTCTCTTCCGAAGGAATCTGGACCCGCAGCGGAACAACGAACACCGCGGTCCCCAGCGCACAAAAATCAATCTACCGCAATCTTCGGAAAGAAGACTATCCCTGCGAATCGATTCCATAGGAACGAGCCAGCACGGCCACCAACATACTTGGGTAGGAAATTTTCGCGGTCATTCGGTCGGCCCTTCTTTCCAAATAGATTCCGAGCGATATTTGAGTCCGCTAGACGTCGAGGGGCACTCCAGCCTTTGGGCCGAACTCCCTCACGCGGATCGTTGGAACGCCCATCCGCCCCAACAACTGACTTATCAGAAACCGAAGGAACTTCGCCGTATCACAGTAAGCTATGGCATGTTTGCCGATAGCGTGCGGAAGCAGGCTGGATACAAAACTAGCGATGGCGTGACTTTCGTAGTGGGGTTCGTTTCGCCGACGGGCGAGTTTCTCGAACTGCATCGACGGGATCTCAATCCATTTCTCAATCCAGAAGACAATGGAACGATCACCGCAGAAATTGAACTCCCCATTGGCGAGACAGGGGAACTGATTCTGCGGGTGGAGGCTGGAGAAAATGACAGTTGGGACTGGGCCTATTGGGACCCGATCACCGGCGAGACCACTCGCGCGGACTCAGACTGAGATTCGACGAAGGGGTGTCATTTGATTTGTTTGGCCACCCAATAATCCGGGATTGATGAGCCCGAACACAGCTACTCCACTGCGGCTCGCTTGGCGATCGAGCCCTACCTTATTAATCAGCACACAATTCGTTGAGAGGGGCTGTAGCCGGACTCGCTGAGCCCGGAGCGCTTTCCTCCGACGAGTTTCCTCAATCCACAAACCGGGATCTGGGCCCCGGTTAAAGCCAATCCTCTGCGACTGCTAGGAAAACGGTCGGGTGTGGTCTTCGATTTTTAGACGCTCCAACTGGCTCTTCATGACCTCCACCACATCCGGATAATCCGACCAAAGGTTCGTCGATTCTCCAGGATCATTTTCCATATCAAATAGCTGCACAGTGGGGTCGCCCGGGCCGGGTTTCGGTTTTTTGTATTCGGTGCCTCGCCCATTCGAAAACCCACCGGATCCGAGCTGGTCGATGTATTTCCATTTTCCGATCCGCAGCAAAAAATGCCCTCGCGAAGATTTGAGGAGAAGCGGACCGCGGGCGCGGGTATGCGGCAAATCGGTGCCCTCCAAAGCTCGCAAAAACGAAAAGCTATCCGGAGCCTGCCCCGTTGGTATCGTTGTATCGGATACATCCGCCAAGGTTGCCATAACATCGGTGAAGCAAATAGTCTGATGCGACACACTGCCAGATTTCACTGTCCCCGGCCAACGCACGATAAACGGCATGCGATGCCCGCCTTCGTAAGCATCCCCTTTCATGCCACTCAGCCCCCCTACCGAGCGATGTCCATACTCCTGCACATCTTTCTTATACCAAACGGGACCATTATCAGAGCTGAAGATAACCAGAGTCTCTTCTTTCATGCCCGATTGTTCGATGACAGTGAGCACGCGTCCAACCATGTGGTCGACCATATGGGTGAAATCACCATACATATTGTTGGTCGATCCCACGAATTCAGGCGTTGGCAACCAAGGCGTGTGTGGCGCTGGGTAGGCCAAATAGAGAAAAAGAGGCTTCTCCGATTCGAGTCGGGCATGATTGCGAATTACACCCACCGCCTCATCTGTAAATCGAGGTAAGACATCCACCAATTTCAGATTAGGCGCCACCCCGCCCTCACGCCAAAATTCGCCTTGGATCCGGGTCCAGTGTCCGTCGCCTTCGTTGCCTTCTACTCGTCCGGTGGGGGGCAAGAGAGCCCGGTCTGCTTCGATATAAAAATACGGCGGAATATCGGTGGAGGCACGAATGCCGAAATAGGTGTCGAATCCGACATCCACCGGGCCGCCAGGCATCGGATTCTCGTAGCCGTTTTCGCTAAATCCCAAATGCCATTTTCCGACCATGGCTGTGCGATAACCGTCACTCTTCAGCAATGAGGCGATGGTCATGCGTTCCTTCGCGATGACCGGCTTCCGCGGCCAAACTGAAGTATCCACCCGAAACGGGAGTTCGCCGGCGATGAGCCCATAGCGCGAGGGATGACAAACCGAGCCCGCGGCGTGAGCATCGGTGAACATCATGCCCTCGCGAGCGAGCTGATCCAAATGCGGCGTGGGAATTTGGGAGTCTGCATTGAACGCCTTAAGGTCACCGTATCCCATGTCATCGACCAAGATGATAAGGACGTTCGGGTCCTTGGCAGAAATAGATGAAACCGTGGCAACAATGGCCAGAATCAGGGGCAGGATTCGAAGCATAGGACCAAAGGCTTGGGGAAGAGCCTCCAAACCTGAATCGAATAATTTTGAAATTGTTACCAGACGGGTTCCGAAGAGCGCGGACTGTCCGGCACCCGGTGGACCATTACCCTACGATCAGACTCTCACCGGTCATTTCGATCGGTTTGGGCAGGCCCATGAGGTCGAGTAAGGTGGGAGCAATATCGGCCAAGCGGCCACCCGAACGCATCGGCGTGCTCTCCTTGGTGTAGCCTTCGCCAACCACCAAGAATTCAACCAGATTCAGGGTATGCGCCGTATGGGGACCTTGCGTTTCGGGATTCCACATCTGCTCGCAGTTACCGTGGTCGGCTGTAACCACCGCACGGCCACCAACTGACGCCAATGCCTCGAGCAGCTCGTGCACGCCCGCGTCGGTCGCTTCGACGGCCTTCTTGACCGCCTCGATATTACCAGTGTGTCCGACCATGTCAGGGTTGGCGAAGTTGACCACGATCAGGCCATATTCGCCGGAGAGAATCGCCGCCTTCGCGGCCGCGGTGACTTCGTCTGCCACCATATCTGGCTGGAGATCGTAGGTCGCGACTTTGGGACTCGATGGACAGGCGCGGTCTTCGCCTTCGAAAGGTTCGCCCCGGTAGTTATTAAAGAAAAATGTCACGTGCGGGTTCTTCTCCGTCTCCGCACACCGGAACTGTTTAATGCCGGCATTGGCCACGACCTCACCGAGGATATTCTTCAATTTCGCCGGCTTCGGCGATACCACGTGAACCGGCAGACCCGCCTCATACTCCGTCATTGTAGCATAGTAGAGATCGAGTTTTTCACCCCGATCAATACCATCAAAGTCATCGAAAACGAATGCCTTGGTGATTTCGCGAGGACGATCGCCGCGGTAGTTGTAGAATAAAACCGCATCGCCATTTTGGAAACTGGCCAGGGGTTTGCCATCGTCACCCACGATCGCCGTCGGCGCGACAAACTCATCTCCGACCTGACTCCCGCTCAAGGGCGCATCGTAATACTGCTGCACCGCTTGTCCGGCGCTCGGCGCGGTTGCGACAGCCGCTTTGCCCGTGAGTAGTCGGTAGGCCTTCTCTACCCGTTCCCAGCGATTGTCGCGGTCCAAACTCCAAAAGCGGCCGCAAACCGACGCGATGGTTCCCACTCCGATCTCGCTACATTTTGCCTCCAATTGGCGCACATACTCCAGACCGCTCTGGGGCGGCGTATCGCGACCATCGGTGAAAGCATGGATAAAGACTTCGGTGAGACCATCGGCTTTGGCCTGTTCCAGAATCCCATAAAGGTGATCCAGCATTCCGTGCACACCCGCGTCGGAAACGATGCCCATGAGGTGCAGACGGCCACCGGACTTGGCCCGTTGGACCGCGCCTTGCCAGACGGCATTGGATGCGAGTTTCCCTTCGGAAAACAATTTATTAAGACGCACAAGCTCCTGGTCCACGATGCGCCCGGCACCAATGTTTTCGTGACCTACCTCACTGTTGCCCATTACGCCATCGGGAAGGCCCACATCCAATCCTGATGCGGCGATCAACGTGCGCGGACAGGTTTCCTGGAGGCGATCATCACAGGGAGTGGTCGCCAACTCAGTGGCGTTAGTCGCATCGTGGGATGCGTCGGGGTTCTTACCCCAGCCATCACGAATGACCAATAAAACAGGTTTGCGGGAGGAGTCGGCGTCAATGCTCATGCCCCTCCAGCGAGGCTTTTCCATCGCACGGCGTCAAAACCCAAACTCGCCGACCGTTTGACAACTGCGAATCACCCTTCGATCAATGCCCCTGCATGTCCAAACGCGCCGTCCTTCTTGCCAATCTCGGTTCACCCGACTCCACCGCCGTCCCCGACGTGCGCACCTATCTCCGTGAATTTCTCGGCGATGAACGTGTCATCGACCGCCCTTCCTGGAATTGGGCGAGATCGATTCTGGTCAACCAGATCATTTGCCCGACCCGCGCCCCCAAATCCGCCAAGGCCTACGATGAGGTTTGGACCCCCGAAGGCTCGCCGCTGCTGGTGACGTCAAAAGCCGTGCAGGATAAACTCGCAGAGGCCCTCGGCCCGGATACCTCGGTCTACCTGGCCATGCGCTATCGCAACCCATCGATTGCCGATACCATCACGCAGATGAAGGCGGACGGGATTACCGAAGTGCTGCTGTTTCCTCAATATCCCCACTACGCCATGTCATCATGGGAAACGGTGGTGGTGAAGGTCTACGAAGATGTCGAGCGAATCGCTCCCGAAATGAAGGTGGATTGTGTCCAGCCGTTCTACGAGGACTCGGATTATATTGATGCTCTGCATGAAGTATCGGCTCCCTATCTGGAAGATCCGGATGCCTACATTCTGTTCTCTTATCATGGCATTCCTGAGCGCCACCTCCGCAAGGGTGACGCTTCCAAAGGCCACTGCTTGAAGGTTCCCGATTGCTGCAACACGTGTTCGGCAGCCCACTCGATGTGCTATCGCGCCCAGATCATGAAGACGACCGCCGCCTTCGTTAAGAAGGCCGGTTTGCCGGAGGACCGCTGGACGGTAGCCTTCCAATCCCGACTCGTCGGAGAGCCTTGGCTCACTCCCTACACCGACAAAGAGATCATCCGATTTGTGGAGGAGGGCAAAAAGAGCCTCGTGGTGCTGACTCCGGCCTTCGTCGCTGATTGCCTCGAAACGCTTGAGGAAATTGCCGGAGAAGCCAAAGAGGACTACCTCGGAGCAGGTGGAGAAAAATTCCAACATGTCCCTTGCCTGAACGACCAACCCGCCTACATTCGATTTCTGTCTGGACGGGTGCAAAATTGGCTCGAGGGAGAGTCCCCTACCGCCACTCACGCCCGCAGAACCGCCGCCACCCACGCGCACTAAATCCGGCACTTCAGGTGACCGCGCGGATTTATCGTATTAAGATTGCCGCGGAGGCTTGCGCCGACGGGAGTCCGTGATTCGACTATCGCGAATCACTTGCTCCTAGTCCCGTGAGTTCCCCTACCACTCCCCACTCGACTCCGTCCGAGACCTCCAACGCCCGCCCTGCGCAGGGCTCGGCCGTTTTCCTATTGGATGAAGCCGGGGGTATCCTTTCGGCGAATACTGCGGCCGAGGGTTGGTGGGACTGTGCGCCCGAGTCCCTGATCGACCGACCATTCGTCACCTTGTTCGCATTCGAGGTGGTGTCGGATGATCCGGAGATTCTCGCCACCCAGTAGGAAGTTTTGCAGGCGAGTGCCACCGAACAACGTATTCCGCTGGCAGTGCAGCGGGAGAACGAGGAAGAATCCCCTTTCGAAGTAAGAGTGGAGCTGGAAGCCGCCGCCGGAGCCGGAGCCACATGGATGGCCCGAGCGACCCGATCTAACGGAAAAGATGACGCCGGCGAAGTAGCTCCGGCTCCCAGTCCCACGGGCGACGACGTCTGGGCCCAGTTTGCGAGCAGCGATGCCGCGGGCTTCTTTGAGCTCAATTTCGCCAGCGGCGAGACTTACTACTCTCCGGCTTGGAAACGCCTGTTAGGCTACGGAGACGAGGATCTGGCCAATTCGTATGACACTTGGCTGAAACTCATTCATCCCGAAGACTCGGGGGCCGCGCCCGATCAAGTCGGTCGACACACACGTTCCAACCACCGCTCGTTCGCCGTTGAATTTCGAATGAAACACCGCCGCGCGCACTGGGTGTGGATTCATTGTGTGGGCGTCCAACACTTCTCCTCCGACGGGGAATTGGAACGCGTAATTGGGTTCCACCTGGATGTATCCGAGCGGAAGGAAGTTGAAGAACAAGGCATTGAGGCGGAGGAGCGACTCAACTTGCTTTCTCACGACGGCGGACTGGCCCTATTCGATTTGGATTTCATGTCCGGTCGTGCGACGGTTTCCAAAGCATGGCGGGATCTGATCGGTGATCCGGTTGAGCATCCCGATCTCGGCAACTTCACGCACCACTTGAAGGACTGCGGTGGCGATGTCACCGGGTTCCTCGCCAATTTCGGCGATAGCGACGACTCTTGGAATCTGGCTCCAACCACTTTGCTGCGATCCGACCGACAGGATGTGCCGGTCCTTATCGGTTTAAACCGCCAATCAAGCCGTCGCGGTGAGCTTCTGCGGGTTGTGGGATTCGCCCTCCCCTTACCGGATCAGGTCTCAACCAGTTCCACGGCCTAGCCCTTTGCTTCGACCGGACCCGATGTATCCGCGCTTGGGCTTCTCAGTGAGGGCATATTAATCACCGACGGTCGTGGAAATATCAGTTTAATCAATCATAAGGCGGAGCGACTGCTCGGAGTGACGGCAACAGATGCGATGGAGCACCCGTTGGCGGACGTCTTTCAATTAATGACGTTGCGGGACACTCGGCCCGCCGACGACGCCCTTGAACTGGCACTGGCATCCGACGACGCGGAAAAACTCCACACCGACCACGCCGTTTTGCTACCGAACGGAGCCACGCGACCGATTACTTGGGCGATCGGCCAACTGTGGGATGAAGACCGGCAAGTCTCCGGCATCGTCGTCGTCTTTCGTGATCCCGACGAGATGAGCCTGACACCGGAAGAACTTATTCGGGCCAACAAATTCGACTCTTTGGGACATCTCGCCAGCGGTATTGCGCACGATTTCAACAATCTGCTTTCCACCATTCTAGGCGGCATTTCTCTGGCGAAGGACAACCGGGACTACAACAAACTCGATGACGCTGAGACCACTTGTATGGCGGCCAAGACCCTAACCCGGCAATTACTCGCATTTCCCAAAGGCACGCCGGGTGGAGCCTTCGCTGTCGTGGAGCCGGGAGACATTATTGACGACGCGGTCCGAGTCTCCAAGGCGGGCAGCCCAGTGCAAGTTTCAGTCGCGGTGAGTGACTCTGTTCCACTCATCGAGGTGGATCGGGGACAGCTCATTCAGGTTTTCCAAAATCTGATCATCAACGCCATGCAAGCCATGGCTGAACCCTCAAAAGGGAGGATCGAAATTCGGGCCCGCACCATCGAACTTTCGAGGAGACAACTCCCGCCTCTGGACGCGGGTAAATACGTGCAAATTGAAGTTCAGGACAACGGTAATGGGATTCCCGCTGACAAAATTGACCGCATTTTTGAGCCGTTTTTCACCACCAAAAAATCCGGCACGGGTCTCGGGCTGGCCACCGTGCTTTCCATCGTTCGCAAACACGGCGGGCAACTGGGCGTGGATTCCACCGAAGGGGTAGGAACCACATTTACCGCCATTCTTCCAGCTACGGAAAAAACCCTCGAAGACGTGGTGCGTCGACCCTGCGGTTTGGCACGGGGCGCGTGCTCTTCATGGATGACGATGCCCAGATCTGCGAAATCTCGCGCACGATGTTGGAGTCGCTCGACTACAAGGTCGATGTGGCGCGGCACGGTGAAGAGGCATTGGCATTCTATCGCAAATACCACGCGGTCAATCGCCCCTACGACGCGGTGTTACTCGACCTCACCATCGTCGGCGGCATGGGAGGCGAAGAAACCTTCAAACGTCTCCGGGAAATCGACCCGGATGTTCGCGCCATCGTTTCGAGCGGTTACGACAACGACGATATGGCGAGGCAGTTTATCGAAACCGGATTCTGCGGATACTTGACCAAGCCTTACCGCGCGGGCGAGCTGGGCAAAATGCTCAAGGTCGTGCTCGGCGGCTAAGTCGCCCTATGCGAGACTTACTCCGGTAAACCACCGCGGGCGACTACGTCCCGATAACAATAATACGAATCTTTGGGCGTTCGCTTTTGCGTCGTGTAATCGACGTGCACCAAACCGAAGCGATCCTTGTAACCTTCGGCCCACTCGAAGTTATCGAGGATCGACCGTTCCATCGCTCTCAAATATCGGTGCAGAAAATCGATGCGCTGGGGGTCATGCACCTCACCGTCGAGATGAACTCAGTCACTGTTGCAGAGACCGTTTTCCGAAATGACGACCGGTAGATTATACCGTTCGCTTTGCCAACGGGTCGCCCAATAAAGGGCGTCAGGCGCGACACTCAACCAAGGCAATGTCCCCCCGGGCATTGCCAACGCCATGACCGTGTTCGATCTCCACCAGCTTACCTTCGGCGTTCAATTCGAAGGGCGAGCCGGAATAACAGTTAAAGGCAAAATAATCGATCGGCTCCGAAATGAGAGCCATGTCGGCGTCGGTGATCTTCGGCAAATCAGCCGCATAGTTGATCAGACCGTCTTCCGGATATTTACCAAAGACAATCGGATCCGCCCACCAAGCGAGATTCCACATCCGGCGTTCTTCACAACCAAAATATTTTGTGCGCGCCGCCTCGATCACGGCCGAATCGGAAGATCCCGGGATGGGTTCACGGGCGGTTTGAGCAAGAGAGATTTGTTGGGGACCTTGGCAATGAGCCCGCAGCACCTACACGCCGCGCCCATGCGAGCGCAATAAATTGTGCGCGGCCAAAAGACAGTTGGCGTAGGACTCTTTTAATCCGGGGGCAAAAATCCCCTCTTGATAACCCATACCCACGATCACCGGTGGTTCATTGATTGTCATCCAATGATTCACGCGATCACCCAAACGTTTCGCCACCACTTCGGCATAGTCCGCGAACCATTCCGCCACGTCGGGATTCAGGAACCCACTGCGATCCTGCATGGCCTGCGGCATGTCCCAGTGGAATAAGGTAACCCAAGGCTCGATCCCCGCCTCCAGCAAGCCATCGATCAGATCATCATAAAACTTGAGCCCCTCTTCATTCACCGTCCCGGTTCCTTCAGGCAGGATTCGAGACCAAGACAGGGATAATCGGTAGGCCTTGACTCCGAGTTTTTTCAGAATCGCTACATCTTCCGGCCAACGGTGGTAGTGGTCACAGGCCACGTTGCCGTTGTGGTTTTCAAATATTTTTCCCGGTGTTTGGGAAAAGGTGTCCCACACTGAGGGTCCTCGTCCGCCCTCATTCCAGGCACCTTCGATTTGATAGGCGGCGGCGGCGCCCCAGGTAAAGTTTTTCGGAAATGGCATAAGGGTTACTTCCCAGACCTAACCTGCCCCAAACTAACGAGTAAAGCGGCACAGTCAGCCATCTGGTGGACATTAACCAGACTACCCCACCGATAATTTGCTCTGGCACAAATATCACCAGTGGTGGTCAATACCCGCATGCCCCGGCGATTTACCCTATTCTTGTTGTTGCTGACGACACTCGCACTGCCCCGAATTACAGCGCTGACCATCAGTGGATTCGTCGCAGACCAGAACGACCGCTTCGCCAACGATGACGCTTTTGTCCTCAACGCATTCGATTTGTCGGGAGTCGGCCGGAGCAGTGACAACCGCTGGGGCACCTTAATCAGCGACAACGTTATCATCAGCGCCAACCACCTGAAACCAAACGTAGGTTCCACGCTGACATTTTACGCTACCAACGATTCATCCGGCGCGAGCATTACTCGCACGGTATCATCGGGCCAACAAATCACCGGCACCGATTTGTGGGTCGGCATTCTGAACGCCCCGGTAACCAGTGACTACACGGCTTACGACTTTGCCACCTTCGATATCGAGGACAGCACCAACTTCCGTAATTGGACTCACGCCGGCGCCCTCGGCGCTGTTTTCGGCCGCTCTCCCACCGCATTCGCCAGCCTCGTGGATGTCGCGGTGGGCTACAATGTTCTCGATGCCTAGATTGATGATATCGAACTCACCGGCGTCACCACCGACGCCCTGCTCTCGCTCGAGGGCAATGCCAACGACACCTTTTTCGAATCACTTGTTCAGGGTGGAGATTCCGGCGCCCCCCTTTTCATCAACAACGGCGGAGAACTCAAATTGGGTGGGATAAACTGGTTCATCGGCGACGTCACCGTAGGCGAAGTTACCTTCGACACCAATGGCTACAGTTATGTGGGCAACTACGACGGAGAATTGAACGGAATCATCAGCGCCAGCGCAGTCCCCGAACCGGCAAACTTCGCCGGAATCCTCGCGCTCGCATGTCTGGGAATGACGGTCACGCACCGGCGAAGAGTTAAGGCAAAATAACGCCGTAAGTCAGATCCGCTGGGCTACGGACGTCGGCTGTATCGTTTTCATCGCTTAGTCATAGAGCTCTTTAAGTTCGGTCAACCTTTGGTCGATTGAGTCGGATAATGACGCGAATCGACCAAAATCTTCCTCTAAGAAATCTAAGATTTCCGAAGGAGTCTCGAACTTAAATCTCCCTGCGTAAGGGACCCGAGGTCCCTTCGTAATGCTGTGGTGATTCCAGCTCAAAACGGTCTCGCCATGTCGGGTTCGAAACCAATCGGTGAAATCTCTCTTTCTTACCTTTTTGCTTTCGATCATGGGATATGATCGGGCCTGAGAAAAATGGACACGGGAGTCTCTTAGAAAGAGAAACCCATAGTGAAGAGACAAAGATACACCGCCGAGTTCAAACGTGAGGCGGCGAGATTAATGATCATGGACGGTTTGAGTGCGCCGGAGGTGTCCAAGCGGCTGGATGTTAACACCGGCCTGCTTTACCGCTGGAAGCGTGACCACCTGGCGGAGCTGGATGCAGCGAGCCCCTCCCACGCGAAGTCCAATCCGACCCAAATGGCCGCTGAGCTTGATCAACTGCGCAAGCAGCTGGCCAAGGAGAGGCGGATCAATGAGGTCTTAAAAAAAACGGTGAGTTACTTCGCCAAGGACGAATGAGCCGCTACCAGTTCATGCAAAACCACGACCGACGGTTTGATCTGGCGGAGATGAGCGAAGCGCTCGGGGTCTCGCGCAGCGGATATTACCGTTGGGCCGAAGCGAAGCCCTCAGCGCGTCGAGAACAGGACGAGTTGATCAAACCGATCATTGAACAAGTTGTGCGCATGGCTCACGGCCCCTACGGTTACCGGCCGGTCCACCAGCATCTGCGCGAGCAGGGAGTGGACTGTGGCCGGGATCGCACCCTGCGATTAATGCGCGAGCTCGATTTGGTCGGGCGCGCCCATACTCGCTTCAAGCCGATCGGCACCGACAGCGAACATCTCTTCGGTTATCATCCCAACCTACTCAAGCAGTTGGGCAAACCGGAGCATCGCGATCAGATCTGGGTGGCCGATACGACGTATCTACTCAGCGATGCGGGGTGGTGTTACCTGGCAACCGTGATGGACCTGTGCACCCGACGAATCGTCGGCTGGAGCGTGTCGCAACGCAACGACTCGGACTTGGTCTGCATCGCGCTGGAAAACGCCGCGTTGACCCGTGGCAACGTGCGCGACGGCATCGTTCATCACAGCGACCGGGGCAGCACTTACGCTTCGGATCGCTACCAGCGCGTGTTGGCCAAGCTGAAGATGCACCCAAGCATGAGCGCCAAAGGCAACTGCTATGACAATGCGGCGATGGAATCGTTCTTCGGTCGCTACAAAGCCGCCGCGGTGCGCGATCACATCTTCGCCAACGAAACCCAGGTGCGCGCCAATGTCTTCAACTCCATCGAAGTCTTCTACAACCGATACCGAAAGCATGCCTCGCTGGGCTACCTTAGCCCGATGCAAGCCGAGGCAAAATTTTTGCCCCCCATCGGGGGCAATGCACAACTCGATTGCCTAACCTGCAATTAAACCCATAACCTACTAAACAAGACACATCCGTGTCTCACAAACTCAGGCCCGATCAGTCTAAGTGAATCTAAACGCAGATAAATGAAGGCGGGCTCCCTGTTTTGGCAACGGTCTGACAACGCTTCGCCCCACTTCAAGTGGTTTTGAGCGGTCATCGTAATAGTCGCACGCTTTTCTGAGCGGTCTAACTGCTCGCAAAGAGCCATGCCAATATCGCGCAATTGATCCGGGTTTTGCACCTCCTCCAGTAGTGCCTGCCGCCAGTGCCTCAAGCGGCTGCCCGCTTCTCTTAGCAGATTATTTCTACCTCTTCCAGTTATCTGATCGACGGGGAGTTCGATGATATTTCCATCAGTCACTTGTATAGTCTCCAAAGAGCGACCGCACTTACTAACGGGGGTAGTAATTGGGCACAGGTGCCCTTCCCGCGTTCAATGCGGCCGCAAATTTGAATCCTGATGTTTCGGGTTACTACGCCCGATGCGTGACAAATACGCATAACCAAGACTGCACGGACGCAGCCCAAGAATACGAGCCAAAACAATACTCGAAAATTTTGGACCTAACCCCCGAAGAAGCCGACGCGGCGGAAGCCACGCTCGAGGCGTTCGAGGTTGTCGGCGCTGCGGGCGGCGTCGGTGCGGTCGCGGGTGAATTGATCGAGCAGGCGTTCGATGTGGAGCGGGTCGATGTTTTGAAAATCCCGGTAGGCCGCGGCTTCGCCTCCACGCTCTACCGAGGCAGTGAACTTGCGGCGGAAATCGAGTTCGTTCCGCACGTTGATGTTCTCCGATTGCAGGCGGGCGATTTCCAGATTGTCGTCCAGGTTGCGCGAGGGATCGCTTTTGAGGCGGGTGACTGATGAGCTGTTGCGGGCAAGGATCGCTTCAAGAGCGGCACTGCCAGCTTCGTTGAATTGATCGCCACCACGGATGCCGGCGATCGCACCGAGACGCCTAGCCATGACTTCGGAGGTTTTGACGATTGAGGCGCCGACGGTCGTGCCTGCTTTTTCCAGTTCATTGGCAGCCAGCTCTTGCGCCGCCGAATATGCCAATCGCTCCTCTTTTTGCCGGTCAAGAATCTCTAGGGTGTGTTTAACAATTGGTATGTTAGTGCTTAATCCATATGATGATACATACTAAAGCGAGCATGCTGGCAAAGGTTCGATGTAGTTTTTCATAGCGCGTAGCGATCCGGCGGTAGTGCTTGAGTTTTGCGAAGAGGTTCTCGATGCGGTGACGATCACAGTAGATGTGCTCGTCAAACTCGGGTTTTTGGGACCTGTTGGGGTGCACGGCTATGACGGCGTTGCCGCCTCGTTGTTTCACACCTGCCCTGATGGCATCGCTGTCATAGCCCTTGTCCATGATCGCCGCAGCCCCTGGCCGCAGATAAGATTCCAAGAGGGGTTTACACTGATCGCAGTCGGCTACATTGGCACCCGTGAGGATAAAGCCCAGAGGGTAGCCCAAGGCGTCACAGGCAAAGTGGGCCTTGGTGGAGAGGCCCGCTTTGGAGCGCCCCATGGCTTGGGCTTGCTGTCCACCACCGGGTCCGGCCGCGTGCTGATGGACCCGCGAACTGGTGCTATCAATCATGAGATACGCGTGATCGCCTTGGAGAGAACCGAGGTAAGCGAGCACATACTCCCAGAGACCGTTCTGAGACCAGCGCCGGAACGAGGCATAGGCGTTTTGCCAGGGACCAAACCAAGTAGGCAGATCGCGCCACGGGCACCCGGCACGCGCGATCCAGAGCACGGCTTCAACCCGACGGCGCAGGTTGGTGCATTTGCGTCCACGACGATGTGGGCCACTCAGACTGAGACGATGGCCGTTAATTTTTTTAGCTCGCCCCAGTGGTGATCACGCAGGACGAGTCTTACTCGTTGTTTCACAATGTGATGAAGTCATTCTGGAGCCACGAGGTCAATGAAAAGTATCCTATTAATGGATACTTTTTGCCTCCAATTTATTTGTTAAACACACCCTAGGGCGAATCGAAAAAAGTCACCCGGTTCGCCACCGTTCTCACCGTATTTCGGCGCTTCATGCAATCTTCTGGTATCCGGGCCGAAAGCCTGCGGTCCATTCGCACGGTTTACCTCGGCGCGGAGTCAACCCGGTAGGACGATGTTGCGCTCTTTCGTCGATTCTTTTCCCCCGAAACAAACCTGATATGTAATATCGGTTCCGCTGAAGCCGGCCCCATCGTGCGCTATTTCGTGCCTTCCACAGCGAAGATTTCCGACAGTTCGGTGCCTTTGGGCACCCCCTACCCCGATATCGAACTGCGACTGAGAGATGGAGGCAGGAAACGTCGTCGCTTCCGGAGAGGTGGGAGAAATTACCATCAGGTCGCGCGGCATTGCCTCCGGCTATTTTGACGAACCCGACAAAACCGCCCGGTTGTTTGAAGTAGATCCGCATGATCCCGCTTTGCGCACTTTTAAGACCGGAGACATGGGTCACTTCGACGACTCAAATCAATTGATCTATGCCGGTCGGCGGGCCCGGATGATCAAGATCAACGGACAACGCGTGGAGTTGGACTACGTCGCGGCGACATTACGTAAACATCCCGAAATCGAGGAGGCCGATGTGCGGACGTGGCCTGATAGTCATCGGGGCGTGCAGCTTGCCGCCTACTTCACGACTCCAAAATCAAGCCCGCTGGACACCGAATCCTTGCACCACTGGCTACTTGAGCAGTTGCCCCACTACATGGTGCCGACGCATCTCCACCAACTCGATTCATTGCCTCTGCACAGTTCGGGGAAAATCAACCGCCAAGCTCTGCCCGAACCGCAATCTCTCCGTCGCAGCAAACCCGAAAACGAATTCCTTTCAGATCCGACCGAACGGGCGGTGCTTGAGCTTTGGCGGAAGCTTCTAAAAAACCCGACGCTCGGACCCGACGATAATTATTTCGCCGTTGGCGGCGACTCGCTCCTGGCCGTCCAACTCCTCCTCGAAGCCGCCCTCTTTGCCGGTCGTGAACTACCGCCGCACGTTCTTATGCGGGCTCCAACCGCCCGCCAATTTTCGGCCGCCATCAAGCAAGCTCCCGACCAAGTGAGCAATTTGATCTGCATCCAATCTACCGGCACCCGAGCACCATTTTTTTGGGTCCATGGCCGATCCGACGATCTCTTCCTGACCCTGAGAATCGCGCGTGATCTCGATTCCGATCGACCTACATTTCTGATCGAATGCAACCAGCAATGCGGCCAGCAAGAGCCCCCTTCCTCCGTTGAAACCATGGCGGCCCAATACGCTGATCTGATTGAACAATACCTTACCTCGAGACCCTGTATTCTGGAAGGGTATTCACTGGGCGCCACTTTCGCTTTCGCCATTGCTGCTGAACTACAGCGCCGAAAACGCGAAATCCCGACAGTGGTTGTCATCAATCGCCCTCCGATGAATCTGCCGCCATTCATCAAATTTCGCATGGCGGCACCCGATATGCTCTGGCGAGTTAGGTAACAGGTGCGCGGCATTCTAAGCGGACAAAGGAAAGTGAATTTTTCCTATTTCCAAACCCTTTGGCCAAGACTCCGAGACCGTCTCAGATTACAACCGCCAGCCTACCCGAAAGACGCCGACGATTCGACCGATCTTGTCGTGGACTATTACGCGAACCTTTCCTTTCAGTATCATCCCCTCCCCGTCCCACTTCCCGTCCTTTTGATTCAATCCGAAGAGACCTTCTTCAACCTCAAAATTGCTTGGGATTTTCTGAGTCAGGGAAGCGTCACTCAAAAATGGGTTCCGGGAAATCACCGTGATTTGGTGGAGCCTCCCAACGCAATGGGGGCAAAAAACCTAATTCGGCAACATCTGGCCGCACGGCAATGAACAAGTTTTTTGAGCTCCTGCGCAGTCACCGCATTTTTCTGCGGCCCGAATACGATCGGCTGTTCCGTCTGGTGAAACACATTGCGGGTTTCTACCGCCGCACGGCGTTACGACGCACCCGAATCGTGACGGTAATTGGATCGCTGGGGAAAACCACAACCCACCGCGCCGTGATGGCGGCGTTGAACTGCCCCGATCGAAAATTCTCCTACAGCAACTATGGGATGAGTCTGGCCGAAAACCTCCTAAAAATCCGGCCTGGGGATAAATTCGGAGCCTTGGAAGTGGGCATTGCAGGGTCCAACGAAATGGCACCCTACGCGCCAATGATATTTGCGGGCCATCGCGGTGCGCGAATGAGTGGAGTCATGCGCTCCCAGGGATTCGTTCTCGATGGCAAACCGATTCGATTCCAAGCCAAGGGGCGGTTTGCGACCGTGCGCTTGGTCGTGCGCAACTACGAGTTAACCGGGCGCGGTCCAACCACCGGAGTATTGGGACACACCCTGACCGGAGACCATTGGCAGAATATCACCATCCCGACCTATCTCTGGGAGGGTGAACCCGCCCACTTCGAAGTCGTTCAACACGGCCAGCTTACCCACTCTCGTTTTCCTCGCGACGAGTCACCTGCGTTTGATGAGAACGCCTACGTGGCCGTGCGTTTCGGTCCGTCCCCAGATTGGTCAAGCTGGTGGCCCGCAACCCAACCCACCGAGCGTCTCTTGCAAATCTGGTCTTAAGCGCGGTCCGGCGATCTCAATCCCGCGGAGGTTGATGTCATGTCAGCACTCATCGGAGCCGGCCTTGCGATTGCTGATCCAGACGCCAATCCAACTCTGCGCCGGAGCCTCACGGCCCATCGCGAGGCCACCCAAAAAATCCCGACTCCTCGCTACGTTCGCAGCCTCACGGAGGCAGACCCCAAGAATGAGCCGGTCTATATCCGGGGCAGTCACAAGAACATCAGCCAAGAGCCCAACCCGCGCCGATTCCTCGACGCGTTTGGCGGAGAGGTTTTCCAGACTTCCGGCAGCGGTCGGATAGACTGGGCCAACCGGGTCGCCGATCCCACCAATCCCCTCACGACTCGCGTAATCGTTAATCGCTTGTGGCATCATGTTTTCGGTCAAGGGCTGGTTCCGACGGTCAATGATCTCGGCGTAATGGGCACTGCCCCGTCCCACCCCGAATTACTCGATTATCTCGCGCAGGATCTCGTGCGCAGCAACTGGTCGTTGAAGACGCTTATCCGTCGTATGGTGCTCTCCCGAACCTACCAGATGTCTACGAGCCCGAGCGCATTGGCCCTCACGGCAGATCCCGCCAATCGCTTGCTACAGCACATGCCCATCAAGCGTCTCAATGCAGAAGCCGTGCGCGACCACATCCTCGTCAGCAGCGGGAGTCTTGATCGCAAAATGTTCGGAGCCAGCGTGCCCGCCTACGTCGACAATCTGCCAGCGAGCCGCGCCAAACCTCCGGTAAGCGGACCACTGGACGGCGACAATCGGCGCTCCGTCTATTTGGAGCTCAGGCGCAATTTCCTCCCAACCTTCTTACGCGCCTTCGATCTGCCCAATGCCACCGAGCCGGTCGGCGTGCGGCACTCCACAAATGTCCCGGCGCAATCTCTGGCACTGATGAACGATCCCTTCGTGCACGAGCAGGCTCAAAACTGGGCCGCGCGCATCACCTCGTCGTCGCTCTCCACCGAAGCCCGCATCAACGAAATCCACCTCGCCGCCTTCTCCCGTCCGGCCACTGAAGTGGAACAAACCTGGGCCAAATCCGTGCTCAAAGCCATGGCCGAAGCCCACAACACGACCCCCGAATCCACCCAACCCTGGATCGACCTCTGCCACCTCATCTTCAACCGCAAAGAATTCATCTATTTGCTCTGACGACGCAGCCGTCAGAGCAAATAGAAGTAACAAGAATCACAAGACACCACTCCATCTCAGAAACAAGCCACGGGGTCGGGGTCGTAGACGCATTGCGGCAGCAATTTAGTCACGACCCGAACCCCTTTCTCCAACGCTTTGCGAACTACCAACTACTCTCTCAACATCACTACTATTTTTTAACCACAGATGAACACAGATTCACACGGATGGCTGACGAACGGCTCTAGCTTTCAACTCCAAATACTCCGGATCTATCGAACAGCTGTGACCTAATCACTCTACATGCCGTCAGCTAATTACCTTCCCCCGCATTCTGCCTCACAGATCTGTGTCCATCTGTGGTTAAAACTCTTTGCCCCCAGTTTCAGTCATTCGTGTTTTTAGTGTCCATTCGTGGTTAAACCCAATCCTGCCTCAAAGTCCTCCCCACCATGCATAGTCGTCGTGAATTTCTTCAAAAAAGTGCCATGGGCTTCGGCACGCTCGCCCTCTCCGGCGTGATGGAGCAGGAGCTCCGCGGCTCGTCCATGCCGCTGTATCCGAAAGTTCCGCACTTCGCCCCCCCGCGCCAAACATGTCATCTTCCTCTACATGGACGGCGGCGTGTCTCAGGTCGATAGCTTCGATCCGAAACCCCAGCTCGCCAAGGAGCACGGCCAAGCGCCTAAATTCACCGTCGACGCCACCGTCTTCAACAACAACGGCAACCTCCTAAAAAGCCCGTGGGAGTTTACGGACTGCCCATCAGCGACCTGTTCCCGCACATTGGATCCTGCGCCGACGACCTGTGCGTCGTGCGTTCAATGACCGCATTTTCGCCGAATCACCCTAACGCCAACTACGCCCTACACAGCGGGCACGTGCTCTCCGGCCGGCCCAGCATGGGCGCGTGGGCTTCCTACGGGCTCGGAACGCTCAGTCAAAATTTACCCAGCTACGTCGTCATTCACGGCGGCCAGGTTCCGGCCGGCGGCATGCAGAACTTCGGCAACGGTTTCCTCCCCGCCAACCATCAGGGCTCCATCTTTCTCAACGACCATCCGGTGCTACAGAATACGTCCCCCATGGAGACATCACTCGAGGTCCAAAAACAGAAACTCCGATTTCTCGACGAAGTGGATGGTAATCTCGAAGCCCGCCTTTCCCATGCGGAAGCCATAGAATCTGCGATTCAAAACTACGAACTCGCCTACCGTATGCAGATGGAAGTTCCCGAGGTGACCAATCTCACCGGCGAGACCGAGGCCACCAAGAAACTCTACGGCATTGATGCACCCTATGAAAACACGCGCACCTACGCCGCCCAATGCCTGATGGCCCGACGGCTCGTTGAGCGCGGCGTGCGTTTCGTCGAACTCACGATCAACCCGGGCAATGGCGACCGCTGGGATCAGCACTCCAACCTAATCGACGGCCATCAAAAGAACGCCGCTGCGGTTGACCAACCCATTGCCGGGCTTATCAAAGACCTGAAGTCGCGCGGGTTGCTCGATGCCACCCTACTTGTTTTCAGCGGAGAATTCGGCCGCACACCCTTCGCCCAGGGCACCAATGGCCGCGATCACAATCCGCAGGGCTTCAGCATGTGGATGGCCGGCGGCGGCATCAAAGGCGGTATGACTTATGGCGCTACCGACGAATACGGTTACCGCGTCATTGAAAACAAACTCACCGTGCACGACCTCCATGCCAACATGCTCCACCTACTTGGCATTGATCACACCCGCCTCACCTACCGCTACGGTGGACACGACGTGCGACTGACCGACGTCCACGGTGAAATCATCCCTGAACTTTTCGCCTGATGCGTCTACCCACCATCTTGGCATTGACCGCCACCTTCTCCTTCGGGCAGTCCGAAGAGATCGTCTACGACTACGATGAACACATTGCGCCGCTGCTGGAGCGCTACTGCGTCGATTGTCACAGCCCGGAAAAACAGAAGAGCAAATTCCGTCTGGATACCTTCGAGCACTTAATGACTCCCGGCTCGAGCGACGAGGAACCCATCGTCCCCTACGTGCCAATGGAAAGTCCAGTGCTCGAATATCTGCTCATGCCAAAGAGCGACGAGTATGCCATGCCGCCCGAGGACGAACCGGCGCCGACCGCCGATGAGATTCTGGTCATCGCCCAGTGGATCTACCACGGCGCCAACAGCAGCGTCGCCGATCGTGCCAAACTCCCGCTCGAAGAGCGATTCGACCCCGAGCCTCTGGCTGCTCTCCTCAGGCTGAGGGAACGGGGAGCCATTGTGCAAAAACTCAGCGCCCGCGACTCCGGCCTAGTCGTCGATATGCGTGGAGTAACTAAAGCGCTGACGACGGCGGACCTCAACGACCTGACCCCGATCGCAGCCTGGATTGAAGAGTTAAATTTCGCCGGCCTCATTCTTCCCGAATTCGAGGCCGAGCGGTGGCAGAGGTTCGCTCGGCTGCAACATCTCAATCTCAGTCAATCCACACTCTCCAGCGGACATCTCCCCACCTTGAGTGAACTGCCTTCCCTAACCCGGCTAAACCTTGCTCATAGCTCGTTAACAGGCGCCGCTCTGGATGCCCTGAACGCACCGCAAGTTGACCGGTTGTTTATCGCCGGACTGACCAAAAATCGCAAAGTGCTGCGCGCCCTGATCGCCCGTCACCCCGAAACCGAAATCACCAACGACTGGGAATTGGACCAGATCCAAATTGTGCAGCAAAATGCCCGCCACGACTCCAACACTTTCGATCCTGGTGACCCCATTATTCTCGGCGAGCAGATCAGCGCGACTGGCATCAAACACTCCCTGTTGATCTGCGGTAAATTCACCGGTATCATCAGTGAGAACAATGAGGTCCTCTGGCGCGGTCCCAGCGGCTCTCGCGACGGCATGGTGCTGCCCAACGGCAACGCTCTAGTCTCCGTGCAAGGTGAGGCTCGGGAGTATCTCGCCGGCACTCAGAAAATCGTGTGGTCCTACCGACTCGACGAAAGGAACGCCGAACTGGGCACGGTTTATCGACTCCCATCCGGCAATACGCTCGTGGTCGAACGCGGGATTCTACCCCGTTTACTGGAAGTCGATCCGACCGGAAAAATCGCGGTAGAGGTCCCGCTACAACCGGAGACCGACAACAATCACATGCAAACGCGCATGGCCCGCAAACTCCCCAATGGGAACTACCTCGTCCCTCACCTTCTCGCTTTCAAAATCAAGGAATACACTCCGACCGGTAAAGTCGCAAACGAGATCGCCACCGACCTGCCCGAACTCGGCGGGCGCGAAGCTCGTAACTGGCCCTTCACCGCCATCCGTCTCTCCAACGGAAATACCCTCGCCAATCTCACCAACGGCAACAAGACGGTGGAATTCGCCCCCGACGGCACCGTGGCTTGGCGCGTGGACAACTCCGATGTCGACGGCCGCTTCGCCGACCCTTGCGGTGGACAACGCCTCCCCGACGGCAACACCGTCATCTGCTCCTACGGTCAACGTGACGCAAGCAAGACCCGTATCTTCGAAGTCAACGCTGACAAGGAAGTCGTCTGGGAACTTTTCTTCCCTCCGTCCACCGCCCACGGTGTGCACGTGATAACCACCAACGGCAAATCGGCCACTCCACTACTTAAGTAGCCGCCGAATTTCCCATTTTTTACTCATTTGACCCCGTGTCTTCAAAGACCGAGCTGTATCCCACCCAATCACCATGCGCCTTTCCCGCCTCCTCCGTATCCTAATTCTGAATTCGGCCTTTGTCATTGGTCATTCGACATTCGCTGAGTCGCCCCACGAATCAGCCACCCAGCCCAACATCCTTTTCATCCTCATCGATGACTTCGGCTGGACGGACGTGGGCTACAACGGCAGCACCTTCTACGAGACGCCACATATCGATGATCTCGCCGCGCAGTGGATGCGTTTCGACAACTGCTACACGCCAAGCCCCATGTGCTCCCCCACCCGCACGAGCATCCTCACTGGGAAAAATCCGGCCCGCCACGGCGTGACTCAATGGTTACCGGGAGTGGACCGCGCCTTCGGCCGGAAAGGTGAAGACCCTCACGTCTATTGTGCCACCTCCCAATCGACGGGCATTGGTGAGAGCGAAGTCACGCTGGGCGAAGCATTCCAACAAGTCGGCTACGAAACCGCCTTTCTCGGCAAGTGGCACATGGGAAAACTGGATGAGACCGGTGGACCCGCGAATCACGGCTACGACTCCGAGAAAGCCATCATTCAAGAGAACCGGTGCGCTCAGTTTTTTCCGTTTCGCGACCAACCCCAATACTTCCCCGATGCCAAGGAGGGAGACTACTTTTCCGACCTACTGACGGATACCTCGATCGACTTCGTGACCCGTAAACGGGACAAGCCGTTCTATCTGCATCTGGCCTATTTTTCGATGCATGCCCCCATTAAGTCGAAGCCGGAGTGGAAGGAGCATTTCGAAGCCAAAGCCGCCAAACTACCCGTATTGAAGGAAGGATGGGAAACCGACGATCCGTATTCGCACAAACCCTACAAACTCCGCCAAGATGATCCCGAGTATGCCGGCCAACTCGCCGCCCTCGACGCCAACATCGGCAGACTCATTGCATCACTCAAGGAGGCCGGTCTCTACGACAATACGATCATCATTCTAACCGGCGACAACGGCGGCCGCTCATGCGCGATGCAAGGTAACCCTACCTCCAACGAGCCCTATCGCTCCGGCAAAACATTCGTATTCGAAGCCGGAATCAAGACCCCGTTGATGATTCATTGGCCCGACCACACTCGGGCGGGCGACCAAAACGCGTTTTTGGTTTCGAGTATGGATTTCTACCCCACCCTGCTCGAAATGACTGGTCTGCCGGAACGCTCCGATCAAATCCTCGACGGCAAGAGTTTCGTTCCTTTGTTGCAGGGCCACTCACAAGACCGTGGCCCGCTCTACTGGCACTTCCCCCACTACCAAGGTGAAGGTAGCTACCCTGCGAGCGCCATCCGAGTGGGTGACTACAAACTGATCCACAACTACCATCACAACGACGTGGTCCTCTATGATTTGGCTAGTGATCCCTCAGAATCACATGACCTCGCCGCCGCCATGCCGATCAAGGCACGGGAACTGGATCAACAGCTCATGGCCTATCTAAGACAAGTGGGCGCTTACATCCCCCAACCCAATAACCCTTCATCATCCGTCACCGCATATGGCGAAAATTAACCTCAACGGGAAAGTTGCCCTCGTGACCGGCAGCAGCACCGGCCTAGGACTCGCCATCGCGAAAGAGCTTGGCCGCCGCGGAGCCAAGGTCGCCCTTAACTACGCCCGCAATCGTGATCGGGCTGAATCCGCCTTTGCCGAGTTCCAAAGCGAGGGTCTCGAGGGTGCGATGATCGTCGCAGATGTGTGTGATTCGACGAATATCGCCAAGTTGGTCGCCGCCGCGGAGTCCGAACTCGGCCCCATCGACATTCTCGTGCCCAACGCCACCGGCCCTCAGCCGCAGTTGCCTATCGAGGACTACACCTGGGAGGTCTATCAAGAGATGGTGGATTTCTTCATCAAGAGCCCCTTCCTCCTCACTCAGGCAATCTTACCTCATTTGAAACGCCAAAAATGGGGCCGTATTGTGAATATCGGAAGCGAGGTTTACGAAATCGGTGTGCCCAACTTCAGCGCCTACGTCGCCGCCAAAGGAGGTCAGAAAGGTTGGACCCGCAGCATGTCCACGGAACTCGCGCCATACGGCATCACCGTCAACTTGGTCGCACCCGGCTGGATACCCACCGAACGACACGCCGACGTTCCCGCGGAGGTTCTGGCCGGCTACCTCGCCCAGACCCCAGCCGACCGCTGGGGCACCCCCGAGGACGTCGCGCACGTGGTGGCGGACCTGTGCTCCCCGAATTCGGGCTTCGTCACTGGACAAACAATTTGTGTAAATGGAGGTCGTAGCCCGCTCTAGTTTCCGTTCCAATCCCTCCTTTCTGCCCTTTTGACCCATGCGTAAATTACTCCCTGTCCTGTTCTCCCTCGTTGGTTTGTTCATCGTCGGCTGCGGTAAGTCCTCGGACTCATCCGACGCCCCTCGCGTTTCCAAAGCCAAACTGAGTTTCATCACCAACGTATCCGCCGACTTCTGGGTCTATGCCGAAGCCGGGGCCCGCGCCGCCGAACGTGAGTTTGGCGATATCGAGGTCATCTTCCGTAGTGGCGACGGCACCACCACCAAGCAAAAGCAGATCGTCGATGATCTCCTCGCCGCCGGCGTGAAGGGTGTCGCCATCAGCCCGACCAGCGCGACCAACCAGATCCGGATGATCAACGACTGGGCCACCGACGCTCACGTCATCTGTGTCGACAGCGATTCTCCCGACAGCAATCGCATCACCTACCTCGGCACCGACAACATCGCCGCCGGACGCCAACTCGGTGAACTCGCCAAAGAGGCCCTGCCCAATGGCGGCAAGGTTATGGTCTTTGTCGGCATTAAGGATCAACAAAACGCCATCGAACGTTTCCAAGGCTTCAAAGAAGCCACCGCTGGCAGCGGCATTGAGATTATTGATTTACGCACCGATGGAGCCGACGCGGCCAAGGCCCGCGCCAACGCCGAGGATACCCTCACGGCTCATCCCGATATCGCTGGTCTCGTCGGACTCTGGAGCTACAACGCCCCCGCCTGTCTCGAAGCCGTCAAGGCCGCCGGTCTCGTCGGGAAAGTCCAAATTCTCTCCTTCGACGAAGCGCCCAAAACCCTCGAAGCTATCGACGCCGGGGAGATCTTCGGCACCGTGGTTCAAGATCCCTACACCTTCGGTTACGACTCCATGGCCCTGCTCCGCGCTCTGGCGGTAAAAGACATGTCCCCGCCGGACGCCGGAGTTCCCGACAGCAAGATTATCTACGTTGGCACCAAGGTGCTGCGCCACGGTGAAGGCCTAGCCTACAAAGCCCAATGCGACGCCTGGAAAGCTTCCATCGCGAACTGACGTTTGCGAAGAAAAAATTAACAGGTATCAAGTAACAAGAGACGTCCACTGGGGTCGTGTCGTAGACAAGTTCTACGCAGCGGAGCGTAGTAGACTTATCACGACGTGCCCCCCTTCCCCAGAACCGCACGAACTAACAGACCTTCATTCTCTTTCTCTGAATACCGGCCCTCCGAATCTGTGTTAATATGAGAAATCTGTGGTTAAAAAACACTGTCTCGCAGTAGTCACACCCACCCCGTGTCTCATCTTCTAGAGCTTAAAAATATCTCCAAATCCTTCGGACCGGTTCAGGCGTTGCAGGGCGTCGACTTCGCGCTCGAAGCCGGCGAGGTCGTCGGTCTGATTGGGGAGAATGGGGCCGGTAAATCCACGTTGATGAACCTGCTCGGCGGTATGCTGCAACCCACTTCCGGTGAGATTCGGACCAAGGGCCAAGCCGTCACGATCACCGACGCGATCTCCTCCGCGAAGCATGGCATCAGCTTCGTTCATCAGGAGCTTAACCTCCTCGATAATCTCAACGTCGCCGGCAATATCTTCCTCGGTCGCGAACCGCGGCGCATGGGTTGTATCGACAAGGGGGAACTTATCCGCCGCACCCAACCGCTGCTCAATCAACTCGGGCTCGATATCACGCCCCAACAATCCCTAGCCGATCTCACCAACGGCCAAAAACAACTGGTCGAGATTGCCAAATCCCTCTCCAAGGACGCCCAGATACTCATCCTCGATGAACCCACCTCGAGTCTCACCATCCGCGAGACCGACACGCTGCTCTCCTTAGTCGAGCGATTACGCGAACAGGGCATGGCGATCATTTTCATTACCCACCGCCTCGCTGAAATCCAACGGGTGGCTGATCGGGTATTCGCCCTGCGCGATGGCGAACCTGCCGGCGGGCTCACTCGAGAAGAAATCAGTTACGACCGGATGATTTCGATCATGATCGGTCGTGATTTAAGCGAGGTGTATCCCCCCTTGCCTCCTCCAACCAATCAAACCGTGTTTGAAGTCGCGGGTCTGTCGACCCAACGGTGGCCTCACGGCGACGCAAATTTCACCATCAAAGGAGGAGAGATTCTCGGCATGGCCGGCTTGGTGGGATCGGGACGTTCAGAACTCGCGCAAGCGGTATTCGGGGTGGACATGTCCCCCAGCGGAACAATCACCGTAAACGGACAAGAACTGGCTCGCGGAAATATCAAGGACGCCATCGCCCACGGCGTATTTTTAGCCCCCGAGGACCGCAAGGCCAGCGGGCTTATTTTGGAGATGACGATTAGGGAAAACATGACCCTCAACTGCATGTCACGTTTCAGCGAACGCACTCGGATCAATGTATCTAAGGAACGGGAGCAAACGGAACAGTGGCGGCAGGAGTTCAGCGTCAAGGCACCCGACGTGGAACAGCCCGTCGGTGACCTCAGCGGGGGTAATCAGCAAAAGATCGTCTTGGCCAAATGGATGACGCTTAAACCCAAGGTGATGATCTTCGACGAACCCACCCGCGGTATCGACATGGGAGCCCGCCACGAAATCTACCAAACCATGGTAGAGCTCGCCAAAACCGGTTGTGCCGTGCTGATGATCTCGAGCGACATGGAAGAACTCCTCGGTATGAGTCACCGCATCGCCGTCATGTGCGAAGGGCACCTCACCGGAGTCCTCGAGCCTGCCGAATTCTCCGAAGAATCCATCATGAAGCTCGCCGTGGAACGCGCCGGCGCCGCCACAACCTAACAAGTGCCACTCCACTGTATTTTTTAACCACGAATGGACACGAATGGCGTTCCGTCTACCGACTCCACGTCTCTCAGAGTAAAATTAGCGTTGGTTTCAATGCGAGCTAATTCGTGTCCATTCGTGGTTAAAAACCTATCCTGCCCCAAGCTTCCTACCTTCGTAGATCGTAATTTCCCCAAAAATGTTTTCCCGATATCGCAAAGAATTCTGCCTGTTTCTGGTGCTGCTCTTCGTCTCGTTTTGGACGATTATTTTTTCGCGCAATCCGGACGCCAATAATCTGTTTCAGAGTCTGCTCGAATCTCGATTTCTCTCCCTGCGGAACATGGAGAATCTCGCCCGTCAGATTGGCATGTATGGCATCTTCAGCCTAGGTATGGGACTCGTTATCATCTCTGCCGGCATCGATCTCTCCGTGGGGTCGTTGATGGCCCTGCTCGGCACGATCTTCTTCTATCTCCTCACCGGTGGTCATCCGTGGATTCCCGGAGTGCATTGGTCGCTAGCCATTATCATCCTTCTGGGAGTAGCCGGAGTGATCGGACTCCTTCACGGCTGGTTGATTGCCAAGATCGGCATGCCTGCATTTGTGGTAACGCTATGCGGTCTACTTGGGTATCGCGGTCTCGCTCAGACCATGACCCGGGATACCTCTATCGGCTACTACGACTCGGTCTACAACGTGACTGGATTGGAAAGTTTTCTTACCGGTGAACTTCTCGGTATGCCCGCAGCGTTCATTGCCTTCATCGTAATCTGTGCGATCACCTACTACGCTTTGCACCTGTCCGTCTTTGGTCGTTACCTGCTGGCATTGGGTCGAAACGAACAGGCGGCGCGCTACTCCGGCATCAATACTACGGTGGTGACGATCTTTGCCTACATCGCCTGCACGGTGTTTGCCTGTATTTCCGCGCTGTTCTTCGCACTCTACACCGCTGATGTCGTGCCGTCCATGCACGGTAATTTCTTCGAACTCTACGCCATCGCCGGTGCCGTGCTCGGAGGCTGTAGCCTTCGCGGCGGTGAAGGCACGGTCGTAGGTATCATCCTCGGCACGACGGTGCTGCTCGTGCTCCAGAACATGGTGAACCTCCTCGGCTACGACAGCTCGTTCAGTAAAGTCATCACTGCGCTGGTCATCCTCGGCGGCGTGCTCGTCGACCGCTTCGAAATCTGGAAACTGCTCTCCTTCAAGAAAACCAAAACAGCCTGAGAGGCATCGCTGGTTTTTTAACCACGGATGGACACTGATTAACACGGATTTCTTAAGTCACTGAATTTGGTTTCAGTGCGTAGTCGGGAGACGAAGCCATCCGTGTTTATCCGTGGTGAAAAACCTCAGCGGAGTAGAACTCTTGATACTTGTTACTTGGAATTTGTTACTTCGCGTGCGGAGCGCGCGTTTTCGTGGCTAAAAAACTGCGGAGGAATTGCGTTCCCTCAGTTCACGAACATGGCTTCGTTGGTTTGGAAGAGAGCGTGGGCGAGTTTGGTCCAGCCGTTGATAGGATCGCGATCCGGGAAGGCGGCGGCGGCGGGCTCCAACTGTCCGCGGGCGCGTCCGCCGCTCATCTGCATGCGCTCGGCTTGAGCGACCTGCCGTTTGGCTCCTTTGCTCATCGCTCTGGACATCTTGGTCGGTGCAGGCATCTCCAGAGAGGCGCCCTGTGGAATGGAACTAAGATATTTGGCGCACAATTCAAACTCTCGATCAGTGGGCGGTCGCTGAAAAATCTGGAGATAGAGTTCATTCACTCGCTGCCGATTATTTTTTGCCTGCACAAATTCCGGCGTTTGCACCAAGGTCCGGGCGGTCTCGATTACCAAGGGACTGTTCATCAGAAACAGAGACTGTTGCGGAACGATGGTCTCGTAGCGGCGACCACTCGCGATGTCAGGATTGGGGAAATCAAATTGAGTAAAAAGCTCGGCCGGATTTTGACGGTCAATCCACGTGTAAACCGCGCGGCGTTTCGCGAATTCCGCACTACCGATATGCACCGGTTTCCCTCCGATTTTCGAAGTGTCGAGCATGCCCGCCATTGAGAGCATCGAATCATGCACTTCCTCGATATCGAGCCGCCGCAAGTTGGCGCGCCAAAGCAGATGATTGTCGGGATCAATCTCGGCGTATTCTAAGTTGGCATCGCCGCTTTGTTGGTATGTCGCACTCAACAGAATCTGACGATGCAGGGATTTGATCAACCAGCCGTTCTCCACGAACTCAGCCGCGAGAAAGTCCAACAACTGCGGATGTGTCGGCAACGAAGACATGTTACCCAGATCATCCGGTGTCGCGACAAACCCCTCCCCGAAATGCTGCTGCCACACGCGGTTAACCAATACGCGCGCCGTCAGTGGATTGTCCGGGTCGGCGATGGCTTGCGCCAATTCCAAGCGACCACTGCTCTTTTTGTCATACTTGGGACGTTCTTCTTCGCTGAGCACCTCTAAAAAACGGCGAGGCACCATATCGCCCCGATTGCCAGCTTCGCCCCGGAGCAGCACCGGAAACTCCCGAATCCGGCGGTTATCAAACAACGCATGGGCCCGGGCGGGTGCCCCCGAGTGATTGCTTTCCAGGTCGCCGATCTCGCGCAACACCCGGCGATCTTCGTTCTGTAGGTCGCGACGCTGTTTCGCCGTGAAGTCTTCGCGATTGCGGCGGTAGTCAGCGTATTTCTCCGCCAATCCCTGTGCCTGCGCTTTTAACGTTTTACGCTTGGACGCATAGTCGAGCACATCAGGCGTTGGTATGACTCGGCTCGTCGCGGGCAGTTCTCGAGGCGTGATCGAATTGGCAAAAATACCGTAGAGGGAGTAATAATCCTCGGTTGGAACAGGATCGAATTTGTGGTCATGGCAGCGCGCACATGATACCGTGAGACCCAGAAACGCTTTGGTGGTCACGTCGATCTGATCGTCGATTACATCGTTGCGGCGGCCGTTGAATTGATTCCCCAAGGTGAGAAATCCCATCGCGGCAAGCAGTTCACGTTCCTCCGGTTTCACTTGCGCGGGTTGCTTATAACGGCCCTTCGCATCGACCGCGACCAAGCGGTCGGCCGCCAGTTGTTCGACGATAAACTCGTCGTAAGGTTTATCAGAATTGAAGGCATCGATGACGTAGTCCCGATAGGTCCATGCGTGGGTATAACGCGGATCATCACGCCGCGGCGCATCGCCTTTCGTGTCGGCATAGCGCGCGACATCGAGCCAATAGCGGCCCCAGTGTTCTCCATAGTGCGGCGATGCTAGCAGGCGATCCACGACGCGCGCAAAAGCGTCGGGCGAATCATCGGCGACAAATGCATCCTGCTCGGCACGAGTCGGAGGAAGCCCCGTGAGATCGAAAGTTACGCGGCGCAACAAAGTGTGTTTATCTGCCGGCGAGTTGGGAGTCAGTCCGGCCTTGGCCAACCGGGCACCCACGAAGCGATCCACGGGTGATTGCCCCCAGTCAGCGAGGGCAGTCTGCGGGATTTCCGGTTTGGAAACGGGCTGGAACGCCCAGTGATTTTTACCCACTCCAGAATATGCCCCATCCGCAACCCGGGTCCGCGGATCCGGTGCGCCACGCATGACCCATTCAGTGAGATCGGCGATTTCGTGATCGGCCAACTTACGCCGTTTTGACGGCATCTTCATGTCCTCGGCGGCGTGATTGATCGCGATAATCAACAGGCTCTCGGCCGGGTTCCCGGGCACCACCGCGTCGCCGGTGTGCCCCCCGTGCATCAGACCTTCGCGAGAATCAAGCAGGAGACCTCCTTTGATCTTATCCGCGTCGCGGCTATGGCATTTGTAGCAATTATCTTCAAGAACCGGCCGGACCTTGGCCTCGAAAAACTCTAGATCTCCGGCAGTGATTTCCGAGGGAACCGACATGGCCTGAAGGCCGAATACCGGGACGAGCGAAAGGCCCAACACGCTCAACCATTTTCTGATTAAAATTCTCATGCCAAAATCGGATTCACCACGTTGCCAGCCACATCGGTGAGACGAAAATCGCGGCCGTTAAATCGGTAGGTGAGCTTTTCGTGATCAAACCCCAGACAGTGCAGAATCGTCGCATGCAGGTCGTGCACGTGCACCTTGTCCTGAACCGCTTCAGCGCCGGTGTCGTCAGTCGCACCGTGGACAACACCCCCTTTGATACCGCCACCGGCCATCCAGGTGCTGAAGGCATTCGCATTGTGATCGCGACCGGGCTCCCCGCCACCATTGCGATCGCGGGTGGGCTTGCGACCAAACTCCCCACCCCAGATCACCAGCGTCTCGTCGAGCATGCCCCGTTGTTTGAGATCACCCAGCAGCGCCGCGATCGGGCCATCCACTTCGCCCGCTTTTTCGGTGAGGCGATCATAGAGATCGTTATGATGATCCCAGCCATTGTGCCAGATCTGCACGAAACGCACTCCCCGCTCAACCAATCGGCGGGCGACAAGCATCTGGCGACCCTGCGGCGTATTGCCGTAGACTTCGCGCATCGCTTCCGGTTCTTTATTCACGTCAAACGCATCGGTCGCCTCGGTCTGCATGCGGAAGGCGATTTCGTAGGACTCGAGGCGAGTCTCCAAGGCTTCCTCGCGATGCAAATTCTCCGCGTGCAATTCGTTGAGCTGCTTTACCAGCTCGATTTGGCGGCGCTGTTCCTTCTTGGGAATATAGGGGTTGCGAATGTTCTGGATCATCTGCTGCACGCTGGCCGAAGCGGTATTGACCGTGGTGCCTTGATAGATGCCGGGCAGGAAGGCAGCGTTGTAGTTAGCCGCGCCTCCGGCGGGCAGACCGCCGGTGCGGAGCGCGATAAATCCGGGCAGATTTTGATTTTCGGTGCCGAGACCATAGACCGACCACGAGCCCAAACTGGGTTTGGCAATGCGCACCGATCCCGTGTTCATGAACACTGTCGCCACATCATGGGCCGGAATGTCCGTGTGCATCGAGCGGATGACCGCCATGTCATCGACGAAGGCACCGGTTTTCTCAAAGACCTCGCTTACTTCGATGCCCGATTGCCCGCGACGCTTGAATTTGAACGGCGAACCCAGAGCCACCGCACTGCCACCACCCGCGAGGGTTTTTCCGTTCATCTGAGTTAACAGCGGCTTGGGGTCCCACGTGTCGAGATGCGAGGGAGCTCCTTGGGCGAAAATCTGGATCACCGCCTTAGCTTTGCCGGGAAAATGCGGAGCCTTCGGAGCCAGCGAGGAGACCGCGGCCGCATCCGAGGCACCCACCAGATTCATTGGGTCGATCATCGTCGCCAGACTCAGCGCTCCCAGACCACCGCCTACTCTCCGAAGAAACTGACGGCGGGTAGAAAAATAGTCAGCGGGGTCGGTGGAAACACCGAGGCAGGGATGCGGAGAATGGGACACGGGCAGACGGGGCGTTTGAAACAAGGGCTCCCGTTCAAAGGGAGCGAGTCTTGGGACAGCTTTGGAATCCACGCCTTCGCGAGCAATGATAAAAAGCGTCACGAAACCGAGTTCCGACATCCTACGTGAACTGTTAAAGTAAGCCTAAGCTCTTTCTCTCCATCAGGTGACCTGTTCACTATGAGAGTCGCAGCCCTCACTAGCCGCGATAAAACTACCTACCTAGATCCCTCCCCATGAAGCTGATTACGCTCCTCCTCTCCCTCCTTTGCGGGACGGTGCTCTTCGCCGCGCCCGATCGTCCCAACGTTATCATCATCCTATCGGACGACCAAGGTTATGGCGACGTAGGTTTCAACGGCGGCACCGATATTCCGACACCCCACCTTGATCAACTCGCCCGCGACGGCACGATCTTCACGGCCGGTTGCGCGACGCACCCCTACTGCAGTCCGAGCCGCGCGGGCCTCATGGCGGGTCGCAACCAGCAGCGTTTCGGCCACGAAAACAACACACCCTACGGGCACGACGATCCTGAAGCCGGGCTGCCACTCGATGAACTGATGCTCTCCGAGGTGCTCCAGGCCAACGGCTATTCCACCGCTGCGATCGGCAAATGGCACTTGGGCGATTTCCCGAAATTTTGGCCCAACAACCGTGGTTTTGACTACTGGTATGGCATGTATGGTGGCGGCATGAGTTACTGGGGCGACCACAAGTCCAACCTGCCTCCCGAGTCCGGCATTTTACGTAACGGCGAGATCGTGCCGCCGAGCGAAATCTCCTACCTCACCGACGATTTCACCGATGAGGCGATCGGCTTCATTGACCGTGAAAAAGACAACCCGTTCTTCATATATCTCGCCTACAACGCTCCTCACGGGCCCGTGCATGCGACCTCGGAATACCTCGCCAAGACCGAGCATATCGAAGACGGCCGTCGCGCCGCATACGCCGGACTCGTGGTCGGACTCGATGCGGGTGTTGGTCGCGTTGTTGAGAAGCTTAAGGCCGAGGGACTCTACGACGATACCCTGATCATCTACTACAGCGACAACGGGGCCATACGCTCCGGCGCGAGTAGCGAGCCCTTCCGCGGTTTCAAAGGCATGCTTTTCGAAGGCGGCATTCGTGTGCCCTTCAGCGTCACGTGGGGCGACCGATTCCAAACGGGACGCGTGTCCGACGAGCCCGTCACCGCCCTCGATATTTTCCCCACGGTGCTCATCGCGGCGGGAGTTGATAAATCAGCCAAGCCCAATCTGGAAGGCCAGGATCTCACCGCCATGTTGACCGGAAAGACAACCTCCCTGCCCGCCCGGGCATTGTATTGGCGCGTCTCGGATGGAGCGGGATATGCCGTCCGTCAGGGCGATTTCAAATACGTGCATTCCATCTTCAAACCAGAGCCCTTTCTCTTCAACTTGCGGGATGATCCCTACGAACATCACAATCTGATCGAGGCCATGCCGGCGAAGGCAAAGAAACTGAAATCGCTCTACAATCGCTGGGATAAAAACAACGTAGCCGCCAAATGGCAGGACCCTCACTTCGCCAACCGCGACAAGGAAATGAAAGGCCGCCAAGACTACATCGACAAAGCGAAAGCCGGGGAAACGCGCTGAGCGCGTATGTTCCAAGTATCATATAGCAGGTAACAAGACATGCCCAACGGGGTCGGGTCGTAGACGCATTGCGACAGCAATTTAGTCACGACCTGATCCCCCTCGCCAGAATACGACCGACCCCTTCACACTCCAATTATCTCCTTAAACCTAATCTAAACCACTGCTTCAATGCGTCAGCCCTTCGCGTCTTTGCGTCTCTGCGTGAGTCCATTCTCTGCCTCATGAAAACCACCCTCTCCTTACTCGTCGTCGCCCTTGCGCTGACGACCACCGCACTAGCCGAACACCATAATCGCGAGGTCATTTTTTCCGACGACTTCACCGGACGCGCAGAGGTGGGCTCCAACTACGTCACCCATGTCCAATGGAAAGGCGACTGGACCGTCGTCGATGACGTCCTCGTCGGCAAACAGATGAATCCTGGCCATGGCACCACCATCCGTCTCATGCGCGAGTTTCGGAACCTCGATATGGAATTCGATTTCCGCTTCAACGGCGGCACGCGCTGGAACTTTGTAGTCGACGATCAGAACTACGCTCCCGTGCACGCCGGCCACATCTGCCGCCTGTCGATTTCGCCCAAATCTATCAAAATAGCCGACGACAAAACCGGTTCAATGGATCTCAATATTCGCAGCCAACGCCAAGACGAAAACCTCCCCGAAGACCAACGCGCCGCACTGGACGCCTACCTCGACACCAAACAAGCCAACGCCGACCTAGACCTAAAAAAAGGCCAATGGTATAACCTACGCGTGACCATCGTGGACGACGTCAGGAGCGCCTACATCGACGGCAAAAAAGTCACCAGCCTGCGCTCCCCCGGTTTCGCCCATCCCATCAAGAACAAGTTCGGATTCACCGTGAACGGTTCCACCACCGAATTCGACAACATCAAAATTTACGCCACAGATTCGTGATGCGGCTAAAATAGCGTAGCGCCGTGCTTTAGCCGGCGTTCTACTGTTGCAATGCCTCCAAGTGCCGTCTGAAGACCAGTACTACGTGGAAACAAAAAAACAACTGACCAACGGAGTCGACTCGTAGACGCACTGCACGCGTGCTCGCGCACGCGAAGTAACAAGTGATCGGGTTACCCAAACTGGTCCACCTAAACCGTTAGTCTGGATGGGTTGATGGTGTGGTTGAGGGTGTAGAGTAAGTCAAGGGAAGGGTTCTGATTCGAGCTTTTGTTCAAACGCGATGGGGCTGATATAACCCAACGAACCGTGGGGGCGCAGGTGGTTGTATTTCCATCGCCAGTCTTCGATCACGACCCGCGCTTCGGTCAGCGTGGAGAGCATCTCTCGGTTGAGGCACTCGTGGCGCAACCGAGCATGGAAGCTCTCGATAAAGCCGTTCTGCCAAGGGCTGCCGGGGTCGATGTAGAGTGTCTTGATTGATTGAGACGCGAGCCAAGCTCGCAACTCCTTCTCGATAAACTCCGAGCCATGGTCGCTGCGGATATGCTCCGGAGCTCCGTGCTCGGCAATCAGCCTGTTCATGATCGAACGCACCTTACGCGCATTGATCTTACGATCCACGTGGATGCACCGGCTTTGCCGGGTGTATTCATCGAGGACGCTCAGCATGCGTAGTTTGCCTCCACGCATCGTCGTATCGGGCACGAAGTCCCACGTCCAAACGTGATGGGGATGGGTCGCCTTCGTCGGCAGCCCCGTGGAGATCCCACCGCGCCGTCGCTTGGGCTTCTTCACGGGCACCATCAGGCCGAGCTGCTGGCGCAGCCGCTGGATCAAACGCGATCCGACTCGCCAGCCTGCTTTCTTCAGTAGGCGAGCGATCTTCATATCGCCCATTTCAGGATGCTCTCGACTTATCCGGCGTAACGCTGCCTTCACCTTGGCCATCCAAGCATCAGGTTGCTTCGCCTCGTAGCCAAACGTGCGGCGAGGCAGGCAAAAGGGCCGACAGGCCTCGCGAGCCGGGCAACGGCCCCGGTTCACCCTCGCGACGATGATCTGTCTTTTGTGGCCGGGGCTCATGGTTTTTTTTCGAGCGCCTCCTTCAGGAGTTCTTGGCCGAGCATCTCATCTGCCAGCAGGCGCTTTAATCGGGCGTTCTCCTTTTGCAGCTCCTTGAGCTGCTTGGCCTGGTCGAGCTCCATCATGCCAAACTCACGCTTCCAGCGGTGGAAGGTTTGCTCGCTCGATGGCGTGCTCCTGGCACACCGCCAGGATCGTCGCTTCGGCCTGCTCGGCCTCACGCAATATGCGGATCTTCTGCTCGGTGGTGTATCTCTTTGCTTTCATAATCTGGGTCCTTTCTAGGTTCCCAGACTAACTCTCTCAATGGCTCAGTTTTCGTAACCCCGACCACAAGTATCAAATTCCAAGTAACAAGAACTGACCGCTGGGGCCGGATCGTAGACGTATTGCGGTAGCAATTTAGTCACGACCTGATCCCCTTTCATCACGCAATAGACTCTCAACCGTTCGGCTCCTAATGCCACTCCTCCTCCGCAGAGCCAAGATCTCCGATAAGAACACGCTGGAGTCGCTCATCGAGTTATCGGCAAAAGCACTGCAAAAGGACGTATACTCTGACGCCCAGATTCACGCCGCGCTGGGCCCCGTTTTCGGAGTCGATGAACAGATGATTCACGACGGGACTTATTTCGTGGTCGAAACAGAGGGTCGGATTGTCGGGTGTGGTGGATGGAGTTTTCGAGAAGCACTGTTCGGAGGACGATCCGCAGGTGCTGACGAACCAAGATATCTGGACCCCAAAACTGAAGCCGCCCGAGTGCGGGCCTTCTTTGTTGATCCCGAATTCGCCCGCAGGGGGATAGGCAGTCTGATCATGGAAAATTGTGAACGAGTCATTCAAGAACGCGGGTTTCACCAAGGTGAAATATCGGCGACTTTGACAGGGGAACCGCTCTACGCGAAATTCGGCTACGTTACCACAAATTACTACAAAATCGAGCTGCCCGGCCTATCGGACTTAATGGTGGCTCGAATGACCAAAAACTACAAAGGCTAGAACCGGTCCTTCAACTAATTGCTACATCAGTTCCGGCGATATCCTTAGCACTGCTCTGCGGCTGCGAATCCACTCGTTCCGCGCTGCTGGACCTTTCCACATCAGACTTCTCTGAGAAGATCTACAGTTTAAAAGAGGTAGATCGGCCTCCGATGCCTCGATTTCAGTCCAAACCTCACTATCCAATAGACCTTCGTGCCAGGGAGCAGGGAGGAACGGTATTGATCGGATTCGTCGTGGATCGAGCGGGAGAAACAGAAGAAGTTAGGGTCCTTGAATCTACCAATATCGGGTTCAATCAATCCGCCATGAACTCTGTGGATTCCTGGAAGTTTCGCCTCGGAGAAAAAGACGGAGTTACCGTAGCGGTGGCACTAAAGGTTCCGGTGTTATCCCCGAAAAATTAGCCCTCTCCGGAAAAATCGTGAACCTATTGGAGACCGATAAATCGGTAAAACCTTTCTATCCTCTAGAATTACGAACCAATGGAGTAGAGGGTGAAGCCCTGATTGGATTCGTGGTGGGGGTTGATGGTTTTACCCACGAACTGAAGATTGCCCGAACGACTCACGAAGACTTCGGCAAAGCGGCCAAACACGCAGTCGCTCAATGGATTTTTATGCCCGGAGAAATCGAAGAGGAAGAGGTCAATGTGGCAACGCAGATGACGATCAAATTCATGATCACCGATTGATAGAAGCAAACGCTATCTGTGGCACTCCGATGGGCGCTGGCTTCGGATTCAGCCCAAGAACCTTAAAATTCTAGGGACTTAGTTCTTGAGCATAAAGGAATCATCCTGTTTGCTCAATGGGTTCCTCAATCACGAACAAACTATGAATTTCCCAAGAATCAATCGAAAGACTCTCAGCGTGGTATTCGCCGCTACACTGGTCGTTGGATCGCTGGGTATTTGGGGATCTAACGCAAGGATCCGCGCTTCTGCCAGCGAGAGAATTTTTCAAGAGACCGCCAACGTGCCTACTCGAAAAACCGCTCTGCTTCTAGGGTGCTCGGAATACTTGAATGACGGCAGAGAAAACCTGTTCTTTAAGCACCGAATTAAGGCGACATCACAGATGTTTGAAGCGGGCAAAATCCACTCCATCATCGTCAGCGGAGATAATTCTCGGAAGGACTATGATGAGAGCACCGACATGATGAACGCTTTGGTTCGAGCTGGGATTCCCAAACGAGCGATATTTCGGGACTTCGCTGGGTTCAGCACCTTGGACTCTGTGGTCCGAGCGAAAGAGATATTCGGACAAACTGAGATCACGGTAATCTCCCAAGAATTTCACATCGAACGGGCGATCTATATTGGCCAAGTGCGAGGCATAGATGTTTTGGGTTTTGCCGCAAAAAACGTCGAAGGAATGGCCGGTAGGAAAACCCACATTCGGGAGTATTTGGCCAGATGTAAGGCGATATTGGACCTACAGATCCTAAACCGTCAGCCGCGATTTCTCGGGGAGCGAATCGCAATTAATTGAGTGGGGCTCTGGTGCCCCGCTCAACAACTGCCCAACTTCACAATGAAATCCGACCCGAACAGGGATTTTAAAGAGTCGGCCACGACATGGCTTTGCATCATGTTCAGTTTGATGTGGATGGCGCTGTGAGTCGGCATATTCGCATTTGCCTTCAGTCAGGAAATCAGTGGCCCGGCGACATTGTATCGATTCCCACTGATCCTGCTGGGCGGATTCATTTTCATCCGCGGGGCCTATGTTTGTTTCAGATCAGTGTTATACCTGTTCGGAACGAAATGAGAGGCTGAAAACGAAGCCGAGAACCTACTGAATAATTGAATCCCCTGCCCCGAAGTTTGGCTCCGAGACAGAGGAAACGAGCTGATTTACCTAACCCGACAAGCTCCTTACCGGAATTGCGAATCTCCACTCGAGACTTTCCGAGTGGGGAAGTCCCACTTTCTAGTCGACGAAATAGTCGACGACCAAAAGATCGACTAAGAGGGGTTTCACGGCATCCACGACCGCCAAATGGCGCTCATGAGGCAGATATGTCTTCAGACCCTCTTGGCTTTCGAAGGTCATGACAAACACGTAAGTGAATCCTTTGTGCGCGTCTTCAATCGTAACGTTGTCGCCCCCCTCGACCGATTGAACTTCGGGAATTTGATTCGGGAAATCCAGGATCAAGGCGACTGCCTCATCGATCTGTTCAGAGGTGACATCTTCATTAAATTTGAGGATCACCACATGCTTAAGGACCTTGTTCTCATGAACATGATGGGCGGCAATTGCGACCGAGCCAGTGAGTGCAATCAGGACCAATAAGAGACGAAATTTGGAAGCGAATAGTTTCATTTTTAAAAGTAAGTTGAGTGTTAAAGTCTCCGATTATTCGGACAGCACTTTGACCGCAGCCATCGCGACTTCGTGATCGTCATTGATCGTGCCACCGCTGACTCCGATGGCTCCGATGATTTCACCTTTCTTGTTCTTCAAGGGCACTCCGCCGGGGAAGGTCACGAGTCCTCCGTTGGTAAGCTCGATGTTGAAGATGGCGCCGCCGGGCTGGGTGATCTTGCTCAGATTGCCGGTCGCCGTGTTGAAAAATCGTGCAGTCTTGGCCTTCTTGATGGCGACATCGATGCTGCCCAGATAAGTGCACAAAGGCCTTCAGATTCGCCCCAACATCGACAATCGCGACATTCATCAGCGTGCCTTGGATTTCCGCCTTCTCCAAGGCGGCAGCCAACGCGGTCTCGGCCTGAGATTGCGTGATATCTGCGGCCGAAGCCGAAGAAAACAGGAAACAGAGGGCGACAATTTTTGCCGCCATCAATCGGCGAGCGAGTAGTCTTGGTATCATGATTTAATTTTGGTTATCGGGTGTTGTTGCAAAAACTGGATAAGGGCTCATTCACGTTCGCGCCCTAAAACCGAACTTCGTAAGACTTGATCACCGGTGGAGCCTATAAAAACAAAGTTTCGACCGTCGATTTGGGCCGCGGACATCGCGTACTGGACCCCGAAATCCAATGTCTCGAATCCGGCGGGAATTAACGTGCCCTGCCCGTCCAGAAAACCCGCTTGAACACTCTTGCCATCCTTCGTCGTGATAAAAATAAGTGCGCTCTCTTCGCTCAATTTCAGCGATTGGATCTGGGTCTGACCGGCGATATTTATGCCACTTCCGCCTCCCAGCACGGATTAGATTTTCAGTCGACCGAATCGATCCAGTTTAAACACGGTGACCCCGTTGCCGTGGTAAACAAAGTCCGGATTTTTAATGAAATCCGTTGCGGGTGTAAAAGCGGTGATGGCGATGCCCCACGTTTACGAAGTTTTCTCCCCCCAAGGTAATCCCCTCCACAGGATATGTCCCGTTGAGGAACCGGCGAAGGTCATCCGCGATATTGCTGATATTCGTGAATGTGCCGTTGCGATGAATTTCGAAACTACTGACCCCACTGTCCTGAAATCCTCCTGTGACAAGAAATGTGTGCGAGCCAATCGTATGTTCTGACATACCAATAATCCCATCTGTGAAAATTTCCGGTGAATCCTCAATGGATTGGACGTGCGTGAGAGACCCGTCGGCGTGAATGCGGAAAGACGTTAACCCCGGATCCTTTTCCAGCCCGCCCACAAGCAAGTAGGAGTTTCCACAAGGTGTAGCCATCAATCTGAGTCAGCCGACCGTCTTTTCCGATGGAAAACGCCTCCAACTCGCTCTTGCCGCCACCGGAATAGAGAAAAAACTCCCCGTCCCGTTCATGCACCGTGGAGGAAACCACATAAGCGGAGGTAGCCACGGTTTCTACTTCGGTGAATTCAACTCTCGGATCAACCGGACCCTGTTGCTGCGCGGCGGTCGCTACCGCTAAAACACAAACAACTCCCAAAGTTGTTCCAATCCATCGACCGAGACCTTTCCCGACCGAGCGGACCTCGGAATGTGCCGGAACGCGGATGGGGTTTGATTCAGGGCGGTCTAGGAAACTCATGGCCTCCAATCTTAGGCGCACCCTTCACCGCAAGATAGTCGGGTAAATAGACTACAAAGCGCCAGCCACGAACAAACCGATCTCTATTTGATCAGACCGTTTCGCAAGGCCTTGGCCACTGCGCCCGACTGTGACTGCACTTCGAGTTTGGCGTAGATTCGTCCGAGATAGGTAGAGACGGTGCTCTCGGAGATAGCCAACGATGCCGCTATTTCCTTTACCGTCCGGCCCAAGGCGAGCTCCTCCAAAACCTGCAACTCACGAGCGGCGAGTTTGAGATCAAATTTTGCCGATGGTGCCCGAAGATTATCCAATACGATTCGGGCCACCGCCGGACTCAGGGCAATGACTGCGATATCCGGCGCGATCCGGGAGAGCTCCTTAATCCCTTCGAGACCACTCATGCGCGGAAGACCTAGGTCCATCAAGATGACCTCGGGACGCTCAGCCGTTTCGATCGCAGCCAACATTTCCGGGCAAGATGGAAACACCCGACATGCTCTGACGTTACTCGAACGGGTCAGAATTCGGGCCAACATTCGGCGATAATGAGCCTCATCTTCGATTACCCATACTTCGAGAAGTATCATGAGTTGGAACTCCGGTAGGGGTTATTCGGCTCACGGGCCAGCACATCCAAGGGAACGCGAAGAGATACTTTTGTCCCTCCTCCAACCCGCGAAACGATGGAACAGGTTCAGCCAATTTCCTCCACGCGCATCCGCATACTACTGAGGCCCCACCCAGTCACCGATTTGTCCAAATCGAATCCGCAACCGTCATCGGTAATGTCGATACGAAACCGTTCACTTTCGCATAACAACTCGATCTTCACATGCGTGGCTCGGGCGTGCAGTGCGCAATTGTGAATAGCCTCTTTGTAGAACATCGTAATATGACGTTTCATGCTCAACGGAACCGGAAGATCAGGCATATCCTCCGCCGCAATGACTGCCAACTCAGGGCCGCGAAAAATGCGCTCGGCGCGTCGTTGCAGTCCCGAAACCAACGAAGACAAACGCGTTGGTTCGTGATCTCCCAATTTTCCAATTTCGCCAAGCGAGGCACTCGCCTCCCGCGCCATGAATGATAGATCATCGAGATCGGCAGCATCTGCTCCGCCGGATTTTTGATCCGCCAATTCATCAGCCAGCAACGCGATGCCGCCGAGGCTGCTGCCCCCTTCGTCGTGCAAGTCCCGTCGAAATTGGTCCGCCTGCTTCCGCAGCATTTTCTTCTTCTGGGCATTCTGAAAAAGCAGGTAACCGACCAGCCCCAACACCAGGACAAGCACCCCTCCAACAATCATCTTCAGTTGCAAATAACGCCAGATCGCCGAGGTGGAGACGAATTCACTCTCCAGTAGAGCCAATCGTTGCTCCAACGGACGGCGGCGGGCGAGTCCTTCGAACCACGCGAGATCAGACAAGATTTTCCGTTCCCAGCAATAACCGTCCAACCGTCGCGGCAACTGATCACAATGCGACTCCGGAATACCCGAGTCGGCAATGATCCGACCGATGACCAGCTCCCCCTTCAAATCGTAGAGTGCAATTTCCCCCAACCCCAATACCCGTTCTCCATCCACCTGCTGCAATCCCTTCAAGGTGATGTGAAAGTAGCGCGCCTCCGGTGGCCTCACACAGATGGAAAACAAGACTCCCGAGTAGGCTTGATTTACCTCCCCTTCGGGCTCGATGGGACGGTAACTCCGGAACTCAGGATCGGTTGGAGACGTCCACGAAAACTTCGCGGAGGAAACCCACTCCCGAGAGCGCCAAACCATCCAATGATTGAGCGGGCCAAAGATCAAAACGACTGATCTCCGTTGCTTGCTCCAAGTCGACGAGCACCTGCACCGCTTCGGCAAGCTCCGCGCCCTCCCTCGACCTGATCATCAGATCGGGTTTGCCCCCATCTTCCTGACTCAAAGGAAAACCCAGACCGCTGACGCCATCCGTCAGATATTCGAGTTTCCACTGCGGCGGGAGCGAAAAACTGCCCGAGGCGGACACAGTCGTTGTTTTCCAAATCGCCAAATTCTCCGCGAAGAAACTCTGCCCATTCCCACCCCAAATGAAGAACTCGCCCAACGCAAAATAGTCTAGGTCTGATCCTGATCTCACCTCTGGAATCGTCATACGGACGTGCCGCGTCCCAACACTCAGATCCGAAAACACAACCGGCAGCGTGCCGGGATCGGGAAAATCCTCGTCCATCCAATTCGCAATCACGGCGAATTCACCCGACTTCGTCTGAGCTTCGATTTTAAAACGCGGTGGAAACCCGTAGGCGAGCGGACCGGCCTCCGACGGATTAGCCGCCGGTGCGATTCCAATCGCGCCGATATTATAGCGGGTTCCCAAGGCAAAATCGATTTGATGAACCCGCTCCCCAGCGTCCGATGCATTGGCCTCAAGGGCGGAATGAAATCCCAGCCGATTCTGCAACATGACGGGATACTGATCCGGCAGTTGGGACAATTGCCCTTCGACCTGCCGAATGGCCTGCTCTAATTGGGCTACCCTGCGCACGGGCCAGCGTGACCATTCGTCCTCGTTGTCTTGTTGCCGGGTCTGCCATTCAGCCGGACTGAGCGGATCGATCGACTGAGCGGAGGAAACCATCGGAAGTCCGACCAGACCGACCAACAGCCCAGAGAATTTTCTGAATCTACTGACGCAGATTTCTAACCATCGCAGCCGCTACGGAGAACGGATTGAAGACGATGAGAGCAAGGCCATGGCGTTAAATTCACTCAAACAAGTGCCCGCTGCGCACAATCAGAAACTTCGATCAACTTGCGTGCTCTTCCTTCAACTTCGAGCCGGTGCCACCCGGTTGACCATCGCGGAAACTCCCGAACCATTTAATGAGCGCGCCCTTCGAGGGTATCGCTCCCATTGAATCGACCGCCGCAGGGCAGGCCTTACGCGAAAAAATCGCTCAAGCCCTGCGCCAGCTGTCTCCCCCGCGAAAGCACTACCAGGACTATTACTGCTCGACCGAGGCCAACAGAAACATGACGCAGTCTCCCGGGGGACTGAAACACTTCCAACGCGCCTACTACCACATCAAGAGCGCAGATTGGGTAGGCAACACCTCTCCCAAACCGCTATCCAACGGATCCGCTGCGACATTGGCGACGATGCCGCCCTACTATATCATGGGCGCTCATCAGGGAATGGATGAATCAGTTACCCCACATGCACCCATTGACGCGGAGGTCACCGCGAACCGATGGCTTCCAGAAAAAGAGTTGGCCCTCTTCCACCAAGAGTTTGACCGCACCGGCTTTCAAGGTGGCCTGAATTGGTATCGCGCCATCCGCACCACGCCGCTCAAAGATCTGAGCAACATGCCCCCGACCCTTTATCAACCCACCCTGTTCATCTCCGGCGCACAAGACTGGGGCACCTTCCAAAAACCCGGCGCGCTGGAACACATGCAGACAAACGTCTGCGCCAACCTCCGAGGCACTCAACTCATCAAAAGCGCCGGCCACTGGGTCCAACAAGAGCAACCTGAGGAAACCGTCCGACTGCTACTCAATTTCCTAAGAAGCCAGGAGTAGGTTCAAAAGGTAGGGTTGGACCGCCGGGCCGACGGCCGTTGCCTCGAAGAGGGCCGCCCGTGAGCCAAACTCGGCCGCCAAATTGGTTGCAACAATGCGGAAAGCGCGAGGGACTCTCCCATAAAAGAAATTCACTTTCGAAGTTGATGGAGTTGAGTCCGCAACCGTTCCTGCAGTTGGGCATGTTCGGGATCACCCACCAAATTGGTGAACTCGTTCGGGTCGGTTTGGAGATCGTAAAGCATGGCGCCATTTTCACCGCCATCCCATTCGGTGTAGCGGTATCGTTCGGTGCGAATGCTCGCCCCATCCGGATTTCCTTCGGTCAGAATTTGAGTGCTTCCGTTCACCGACGGATCTTTCAGAATGGGTGAGAGACTACGGCCGGAGAGCGCATGCTTCGGACTGATTCCTGAGAGTTCACAAAGCGTGGGATAGAGGTCGATCAATCCGCATAGTCCAACTGCAACTCCCCGAGAGGATTTCGATCTGAGATCCGACACAATCAACGGGACGCGGCTGGCTTCCTCAAAGAAGGGGATTTGTGCCAATGGCCGTGTTCCCCCAAATGAAAGCCCTGATCCCCCGTAAAAACCACGATCGTATTTTGGTCCAAACCGTTTGCTTTCAGACCCGCCAGCAGTTTCCCCACCTCAGTATCAATGAAGTTGATCGCCGCATAATAAGCGTGCGTGTAGCGACGTCCCACGGACTCGGGGATGAAATTATAACTGTCCTGCAGGAGGTGGAGATTAGCGTCAGGGATATCCGCTCGATCATGCTCTGGCACCAACGGTAACCGGATATCCCCCTCTGCGATCAAGTCCCAGTTTTCCCGAGGGGCGATCATGGGAGGATGGGGGCGGTAGTAACCCATGAACAACATCAGTGGCTTTCCCGTGTTGTCGGGATGGTGTTCTGCCATGAGCCGAATGGCTTGCTGCGTGCCGACTCTATCCGCCATGTCTCCGGCCGGGATGTCAGGATCGTTATACGCAATGGCAACGCCGTAACCTCGGGTCGCGCCTTCCTGTTTTTTGAGTCGTTCGTAATTCTCCTGCCGTCCATCCCACCCGGTGTTGTTCACCGCAATGTCCCACGCTTCGGGTTCATCGGAACCTGCCTCCCCAATGCCGCCGGGAATCCCCATGTGAAATACTTTCCCTACCCGTGCCGTGACGTAGCCATTTCTTCGAAAAAGTTCAGGCCGTGAGGTAAATGGAGTCTTCGACTGATCCGGTTTAATTCCATTTCGCGTGATCCCGGTTTGAAACGGATAAAGTCCGCTCAACATCGAAGCCCGACTCGGACCACATGTCGCGAACTGCGTGAAGCAATTTCGAAATAACACGCCTTGGTCCGCCAATTGATCCAGTTCAGGCGTTCGAGCCAAAGGATCGTCGTAACTCCCCAGCCGAGCCCCCAAATCATCCGCAATGATGAACAGGATATTGGGCCGTTCATCCGCCGCCTCGACGAATAGCCCCGGACAACTCACCGTCAGAATCGCGACAATGAGGATTCGGGCACGTTTGAATAAGAATTCCATAGGGTAGGATTCGAAGAAACAAGACCACCGACAAATTGTTAAGAACCAATCTCGAAGGGCGACCGTATCGCCGTGTATAGCCCAACAAAAAAGCCCCGGACACGACGCGTGCTCGGGGCTGAAATTTCGTGTAGTGGCTAGCGGCTTACTCTTCGTCCGGGCTAGAATCGCGGAGGTAACGGACGTAGTCCGATTCCGGTCCGAGGAAGAGGGTCGTTTTGTTGCCCACTGAGCGGCTGTAACTTTCCAAAGAACGGAAAAACGAGAAGAACTCGGGATCCTCACCGAAGGCTTCGTTGTAGACTTTGGTGGCTTCAGCATCGGCTTCACCACGAATCAACTCCGCCTTGCGTCGGGCTTCGGAGGTAATCTGCGCGAGCTGACGCTGGGTATTACCATCGATTTCCGCCGCGCGGCCCTGGCCTTCGGAACGGAACTGCTCGGCGATACGTTGGCGCTCGGCAATCATCCGTTCGAAGACGCGTTGCTGCACGGCTTCCACGTAGTCGATGCGTTTGATCCGAATGTCCACCAGCTCGATGCCGTAGTCGGGCATTTGCACGCTGGCTTTCTCCAAGATGGACTGCACCAACTCCTGGCGACCACTCGCGATGCGCTTGGTGAGAATCTCGGTATCGCCTTCGCTGACGGCCGCTGCCCGCGCGAGATCTTCCTCGGAGATTTCCCAATCTTTCGATCGGACGATCTCCACCAGATCCGCGGCCGAGATATGGTCACGCACCACGGAATCGAGAATATCATTCAACCGCAGCGTGGCTCCCCGTTCATTCTGCACACTCTTGAGAAAGGTGAGCGGATCAATAATCCGCCAACGAGCAGTGGTATCCACTGAGATGAATTGCTCACCACGAGTCGGGATTTGATTGGGATCTCCATCCCAGGAAAGCAGGCGCTTGTCGAACCGACGCACCTCCTGAATGAACGGCATTTTAAAATGTAAACCGGGCTCGGTGATCGGACCACCCACAGGCGCTCCGAGCTGCACGATGATGCCCTGTTCGGCTTCATCGATGGTGTAAGCTGACGAGGATAGAACGAGCGCACCCACGGCGAGCGCGACGATCACAGTAAAGAGAGTTAGACCCTGACGATTCATTTTCCACCTCCGATCGGCAGCGAGGTGCCGGATTGACCAAGATTAAGTAGCGGAATCGGCGAACTTACGCCGTCTTCCATGATATAAACGGGGCCTGCCTTCGGCAGCACCTGATCGATCATTTCCAAATAGAGACGCTGCCGCGTGATGGCGGGCGCGTTTTGGTATTCCGAAAGGATCGCCGTAAAGCGACCCCCTTCACCGCGAGCGCGATTGACGCGTTCGGCGCGATAAGCCTCAGCCTCCGCAATGATCTGCAGGGCCTCGCCTTCAGCGCGCGGGATGACTTGGTTGCGGCGTTTTTCCGCCTCATTGATGAGGCGTTCGCGCTCTTGCTCGGCTTGATTCACTTCGTTGAAGGCGGGTTTGACCGTTTCAGGCGGGGTCACGTCCTGCAGTTCGATCGTATTGATCTGCACTCCCAAATTGAAGCTGTTGAGCAGATCCTGCAGTTCCACGCGGGCCGCCGTCGCGACCTGCACTCGTTTCTCAGTCAACACGTCACTCCCCAGGCTGTTGCCGACGATGCGACGCATGACGGCCTCGGAGTTGTCCCGGATCGTTTGAATGGGATTGCGTGATTCGTGGAGAAATTTGGACGCGTCCGCGATTTGGAACTGCACCACCCATTCGACGTCGATCACCTTGAGGTCGCCGGTCAACATCAGCGACTCGCCCCGGTGGTCACGGGTTTTGACGTATTGGGTCCGACCGCCGTTATCGACAGAGCGAAAACCAAATTCCTCCTTCAATACCCGGGCGGTGGGCACCAGATAAATGCGATCGATGCCAAAGGGGATTTTGAAATGAAAGCCCGGAGGGTTGATGCCGATGACCCGGCCGAAGCGTTTGACCACGGCTTCTTCCTCGGGTTGCACCGTGTAGAAGCTGGTAAAGCCTCCGAAACCGATGAGCACGAGAATCGGAATGATGAGCAGGGAACGCACCTGCTGGAGCACCACATCGAGTGGTGGCAGACCGTTGCCTCCTTGAGGAGGGAAATTGGATTTTTCCATAAGTTAAAAACGAGATTCAGAGAGTGAAGGGAAACCTTTCCCCCCCTAACCTCCACTCGTTTCGCGCCCAAGCAAGGACAACCGGTCTTTTCTCACAAACAGTAGAATAAACTATAGGCGGTCGCACTCATGTGCGCTTAACGCCAAAATGCTGCCGTCTACGTCGCCAACCCGGATATTGCATGAAAGCGGTTTGGTGGCAGTTGTTGCGGTTTCCCGACACGATTGGTGCGAGTTAAGTTGAGTTGGAGAGGGTTTTGTGAGGTGCGATCAACAAGCCCCCCTTACCCCCGTCGATGAGCGGGAGGAGTGCAGGGCATGATTTTTTTACCGCGGAGGAGCCAGCGCACCGTGGGCGTGCACGAAGATATCGCGCCCGGGATGATAACTGCTCAGGTGGAGGCGAACGCGGGTGACCGAGCGCATGATCACCGGGCCGATCTTCACCCGTTTAACTCGTAGGGTCGCGCACGTCGCCCGTGCCAGTGCCGTGCCCGCGAGGGCCAATCGTCGTAATCCTTGCAACAAGGTGTAGGCCAAGCCCGAGAGCAGCAGACGCCATGGGTTGGCCCACCACCGGTGAGCGCTCACGATGTTGGTGACAATGAAACGCGGGTTGAAGCCCTTCGCCGCGTGCTCGGCCTTGGCAATCACCCCACGCAGTCGCCGCCACGATCGCTCCGCATTATTGGTCCAATCGGCACAGTGGCACTGGGAGCAGCCCTAGCCCCTACGACGGGAGGGGTCTCGCTCCCCGCGTCAATGGCGCTTGCCGCCGCTGGATCGGCCGCCGTGGAAATCCCCGCCCAAGCGCTCGAACAGGCCATGGGAGACCGTGAAAACCTCTCGCTAACAGAGGGAGTGGTCAACACGGTTGTCGGTGGGATTTCGCCAGGTGTAGGTGCGCTGGGAACAGGAGTAATTAAAGCGGTGACAGGGCTCCCGGTGGTTGCGAGTCCAATTGCCTCAACCGGCCAGCGCATAGTCTCAGCGGTCGTCCGAGGAGGTGAGGGAGCGGCAATCGATGCCTTTCACGACACCTCCCTGCGGTTGGTTCGCGATGAGGAAGTAAATTTAAGGACTGTTGGCTCCGCTGCTCTTTTCGGGTTCGGGCTCGGCAGTATGGCCGGATTAGCCTTCGACGAGATTTTTCGATCACTGACGAAAAGTAGAATGTTTGAAATTGCTCGGAAGCACGGATTCGTGGGCGAAAGCATCGACGATCTAAGAGCGTGGTGGATGGCGACAGAGCCACCACGTCCAACACGTGACGTAACCCCTGATACCCCTGCCCCTGATACCCCCCCCTGTGCTCCCTGCCCCTGATACCCCCCCTGTGCTCAAATTGCCGGAATCTTCCCGTGGTGGCACGAAAGCGCCGCCGGGAGACAACAAGGCGGGGGTTGGGATAGTCGTCAAATCGGTCCCAAACAATACCAATTACGGGCAACCGGCTGAAGTCGTGCCCAAGGGTTTCGAGATAGCACCTGCCCAGGCCGACACCAACAAATTCCCGGTCGTGGATTTCCCGGTCGACAAGATAGTCGTCAACAAGGACATCATTCAGTTCAAGGAGAACGCCGACCCGAAATCCGGAGTGGTCGAACCGCTCGAAGGCCAGTTCCGTAAGCCTCCTGAGGTCACATCCAACCCAATTGCACTCTGGGAGAAAGCAAACGGCGAGGTTGAGGTGATCACAGGACGCCACCGTCTCGACTTGACAAAGCGGAGTGGCGAGCAGACCATTTTGGCTCAAGTTTTACGCGAAAAGAATGGATTCACGAAGGCCATGGCGCTTACGTTCGACGCTGAGAGCAATATCCTCGATGGCCAAGGAAGGATCAAAGACTATGCCTACTACTTCCGAAACACCCCAGAACTCACCAAATCCGAAGCCGGATCGAAAGGGTTACTTGCGCGCATTAAAGGAACGTCCGGCTGGCACCTTGGCCGAGATGCAGGAGAAGGGCTTTTCACCAGTTACGCCAACGGTCAAATCCCCGAAGGCAAAGCCGTCGCAATAGCGCGAGGCGCACCCGGGAACGACGCTGCACAGGCGAGCGCAATGCGCGTCGCCAAAACCAAATCTGCCAGCGAGCTCGAGCTCGAGCTCTATGCTCGCAATCTCGCTCGGATCACTCCCGACGAATCGGTTCAGTCTGATCAAATGGGATTCGATGGAGTATCGGATGACTTCGCCGCGTTTGAGGCTGAGGCCGAGAAGATCGCCAAAGTCCAATTCGATCGGATCAAAGCAAATTCGGACCTGATTGAATCCGCTCAGGGGGCCGCGAAGCGTCCAGAGGCCGCAAACAAGATGGGGCTTGCTGTGGACAATCCGGATGCCCTTAAAGCACGGATCGACGAGCTCAAGGACGCCAATGCTAAATTGACGAATCCCGACGCGGAAACCTTCGAAATGCTCCGCAAGGAAGCAGGACTTCCGCCGACCGCCAAGCCATCCGCCGACGGTGAAATGTTCGCAGGCGATACCCCGTTTAATTTGGCAGGGGAAGAGGTTTCGGACTCCGGACCCAACACCCGGCCGGTAGACGACCAAACCGAATCGATGTTTGGTGACAAAACCAAGAGCACTCCCCCTACCGAAATGGACAAGCGGAACGAATCTGCTCGTGGAGGGGTTGAGGGTAACATTGCACCGACCGGTGAAGGAGGTTTGCCGGGCGGTGACCCCGGAACCCTGCGAAGCCGCAATTCTGTTCCTGCGCAGGACAACCCGAATTCCACTCAATTTGTGATCGAGCTTCCTGAACTGGTGGCGATCGCCAAGGCTTTGGGCGCAGGCAAGTTCCCCGCCGTTCTCGAAAACCTTCGCGCACTTCGCGGAAATGCCCTTGGTCTATTCCGTCACATAGACGGTCCCGGTGGATTCGGTGAGATTGAACTTCGCGCTGATATTTTCGAACTGATCACTCCCGCTGAGAAAGCCCGGATGCGTCAATCCGCCGAAGAGTTTGCTCGGGTAATGAAGGAAGCGGATCCAAGTGTGAACCAGAAGGATGTCGCCAAGGAGAAATACGAACAGGACCTAGCTGAGGCATTCGAAGCGGCGCAGAAGAAAAACCCGGTTCTCGCGTCCAAGGTTCTCGCCCATGAAATCGGCCACTGGATTGATTGGTTGCCCGATAATATGATTTCCGGCCGAGGAAACCTCCTTGGTCGAATCGCAAGCCTCAAGGGGTTTACCAAATCGGTATTACCCGAACGTCCGGGCGCATTGGGCGAACTCACCAACAAGGATCGCGATCGTCTCCGCCGTGAAGCTGAGAAGCTCGCCAGGCAAGAGCGTGAAGGCGCGGGCGTGGAAGACGTAGATCCGGGGGTAGCTCCCGAGGAGATTCTTGATATTTGGCAGAATACGTCAGCACGGGACAAGGATCCGGGGCTCTACGATTTCGTCGCCAAACTCACTCCCAAGCAAAAGAAGGACTTGGTTAAGTCTGCCATGCGCGGGAAGGTCGCGGACTGGTTTGTGTTCAAGCGCGACACAATGCCGAATCTGACAAAGGGCGAACGCGAGTATTACGCCGAACTCCTCAAGGCGGAGATCAATAAGCGTCGTCTCTGGGAGCTCGAGCAAATGAAGTCGGAACTGCGGGACATTATCGCGTGGTGGCGTGGAACCGAGAAGATGGAGCAATATTTCGAGCCGTCGGCGGAAATGTATGCCGAGTCACTGAGTATTCTGCTAAACAATCCCGCGGCTCTCATGAAGCGGGCACCCTCCTTCTACCAAGCGTTCTTCAACTACCTCGAAACCAAACCCGAGGTAAAGAAGCTCTATAATCAGATTCAGGACGACATTAAATCAGGAAAGATTTTCCGGGATCGCGTGAGGGGCCTCCGGGAGTCCTGGTCCCGTGCTGATGACGAGGGAATTTCAGCCGAAAATATTGCGATGTTCCGCCCGGTTCAGGAGAAACTCGACGATGTGCGCGTTAGTTTTGATCGCATATTTGGCCCGGTTTATCGCCGGATGAAATCGCTCAAAAGGGCCATTAAAAAGGAGGAGAAGCAGTCCCGAAACAGGAACCCGCTCGTTTCCGGATTCCGCAGCCAGCAGCTTCGCCAATCCGATAAAACGGAAAAGGCGATCGAGGATTTCCTGTATCGATCAACGATGCACGAGTTGTTCGTTCGTCAGCTTAACCTTGATGTCCTCGGACCTCTCACTCGGGCGAACCTCGACTGGATTGATCTCGGGGAATACATGTTCCACCAACATGTAGTAAACAATCGTGCAAACATCGCCAACCCCGGTGGGCACAACTCCAAGTCGTCGAACGAACGTCTCGAGGAAATGCGCGCCGACCTTGGTCCTCAGCGATTCGCTGAACTCGAGGCCGGGCAAGCTAGATATCGGGCGGTTTACGAAGATGTCGTCATTCAACGTCTGGCCGACGCGAAGGTATTGGAACCGAAACTGCTTAAATTGATCAGGGAGCGTTCATTCTACGCCACCATGTCCAAGGTCGAGAATGCCTCAGAGATCCCGCCTGAGAGCATTGAGGCCGCATTGCACGGTCGATACGGCGATACAGTGTCCTCACGAATCTACAAACAAGTCGGATACCTTGGTGATGTGAAGAATCCGGCAACGGCTACCGCGCAAAAGGCAATGTCGTTGCTCACGATGACCTACCGGGAGCAAGCGAAGCGCGAGATCGTCAATTTCCTTCTGAGCTCTGGAGACCCACTGGTTCAAGAGGCTCCGATGCGATTCAATGGGCGGTTTCGGGAGCCTCAATCTGTTAACAACGATCGGATCGCAACGATGGTGTTTTTGGATAAAGGCAAGGTTCGGGCATACTATGTTCCTCGGGCTATTTATGACGCCTTTGATTCCGGGAATCCGATCGATGCGAGAATAGCATCAATGATTTACAAGTTTGTCGGTCCGCTCAAGGCGATTTACACGGAACTTAATTACGGGTTTTGGCCGGTCGCCACCGTGCGGGACATTCGCGCATTTGCGCGAAAGCTGCCCAACGCCAAAATATTCCTGTCGGATAAGGCGATCGTTCGTTACCTCCAACGGGCACGCGAGGCTGCTAAATTCTCGTTGGACGGGAGAAGTGACGAACTGGCCGACGAAGCACTCCGCCGACAAATGGTGATCAGTCGTGCAGACCCTCGCGGTGAAGGCGCCGCGGACAATGAGTTCGAGCGAATGCTCCTGCGCTACGGCATGAACCCGGAATCATGGCGCGATAAGAATCTGAGTGCGGGGAATTCTCTGGTCAAAGCGTGGCGATGGTATACCCGTCAGGGGCAAATCAATGAACGCATGGTGAAAATTTCCGGCATGATGTATCTCGACGAGCACTTTGCGCAAATGCCAGAGGTGATGAAGCAGCGACTTGTCCACGAATCCGCCGGCTCCCCCAATTTCCTCCAACGTCCTCGGTCTGGACCGATACTCGACTTTTTCCTGTTGTTTTACAATCCGTGGAAGGAAGGTCTACGGTCCGAAAAGCGCGCCTGGACCCGGAATCCATGGGAGATGATGGGCAAGTTCGCCCTTTATACGGCACCGCTCACAATCGCCGCTTGGATGCTCGAAAAGGGGTTAATGGACGACCTTATACCCGAAGAGGCCGCCAAGGAGTATCGGGACATGTATCGATCGATCCCGGAATACGACAAGACGAGCTACCACATCATCCCGTTGTTCTGGGCGGATAAGGAGCAAGGTAAAGTCCTCTACTTCCGACTGCCATTGGAAGAGGGCGAGCGGATGCTAAACGGCGTTCTACGCAAATCGCTTACCGCGGGAGAAGGTGGAGAAGGAATTCTCAATTTCGCGGGCGGTCAGCTTCCGGGGCAATCCCCGATACTGCAAACCATTTTTGCTTGGTTTGCCTACAAGGTGCAAGGGAACAACCCGTATGATACGTTTCGAGGCAGGAAGATCATCCCCCAGACGGAATTCGATGCGGGAGCAGGCGATGAAAGGATGCTCAAGTGGACATGGAACCAATTGGGCGGCGGAATCATCACGCGATTTGGGGACGAAAGCGTCTTTGACCCAGAGCCCGGAGAAATCGAAAAGTTCCTCAAGCTTCCCTTCGTTTCCAATCTACTTGGCCGCTGGATCAAAGTATCCAACCGCGGGCTGACCGATGAAGCTCAAGGAATCACCGAACCCATCAAGCGTGAACGCGCTGCTGATCGATTGGCCGGAATGCGGATCGTGGAGAAGCTGAGCCGTGGTGAAGCGTTGGAAGAGGCCGAGAAGCAGGCTCTCCTTACCAACGAATATCTGATGGACTATGTCGTCTCCAAATTCAGCCAAGCAGTGATCCAGAGTCGCGTAGACCCAGAAACGCGATTCTGGCTCAGAGCCGGGTCGACTGCCGAACGAAACGCGCTAATTGAGGCATCAGAATACAAATGATATTGCGCACCCCGTAGTGGGCCGTGGATGACATATTGTCAGTTTGATTGTCAGTTTGGCATTTTTTCGCACCCGTAATTACATAAATCGTTGATTCCCAGAGCTGGTCCAACCTGGCGGAGAGAGGGGGATTCGAACCCCCGATAGGTATTAAGCCTATACCCGCTTTCCAAGCGAGCGCATTCGACCACTCTGCCACCTCTCCAGGTTGCTCCACCCGACCGCTGGAAACGGCCTGATGATTGGCAAAAGGCGATCAGATAAGGCTGATCAGATGCCGCCGGTCAATGGGAATTTCCAACCTATTCCACCCCGAAGAATTTCAGGATCCTCCGCATGGAGGCCACCAGGGCCTCCACATCGGCCGGAGTGTTGTAAAGATAGAAGCTCGCTCGAGTCGTGCCGGGCAGGCCTAATTTACGCATCAAAGGCTGGTTGCAATGATGGCCACCACGCAGGGCGACGCCGTTCTGGTCGGCAAATGTGACGACGTCGTGGGCATGCACGCCCTCAAAAGCAAAACTGACCAATCCGGCGCGCGGCTGTCCCTTGGAAGGTCCCAAGATGCGAATTCCGGGCAATTCACTCAGTGCGCTATAGGCCATTGCCGCCAATTCCGATTCGTGGCGACCGATCGCCGGACGACCCACCGAATCGAGATAATCCATGGCCGCATGCAGGCCAATGGCGTCGGCCACATTGGGGGTTCCCGCCTCAAATCGCTCGGGAGAGGGTTTCCATTGACTGCCCTCATACTCGACCGTGCTGATCATGCCCCCCCCGCCCTGCCACGGTGACATGGTGTCGAGGAGCTCCTTGCGACCGTAGAGGATGCCAATACCGGTTGGGGCAGCCATCTTATGTCCCGAGAAGGCATAGAAATCGCAATCCATGGCCTGAACATCCACGTTCCCGTGGCCAGCGGATTGAGCCCCATCCACTACGGTCAACGCCCCGACGGCCTTGGCCTTGGCACACATCTCGGCAGCGGGATTGATCGTGCCCAAAGTGTTGGAAATGTGAGTAAACGCGACGAGCTTGACGTTCTCTTTCAGCAGCTCGTCATACGCGGACATATCGAGACCTCCCTCGGCATTTTCGCCTAAAACCGGAATGTAACGAAGTGCCGCGCCCGTCTGTTGGCAGACGATTTGCCACGGCACCATGTTGGAGTGGTGCTCCATTTCCGTGCAGACCACAACGTCGCCGGGCTGAAGATTATCGCGAGCCCATCCCTGCGCGACCAAGTTGACCGAAGCGGTTGTGCCACTGGTGAACACCACCTCGGCGGACTCGGAGGCATTGATAAATCTGGCCGCGCGTTCGCGGGCGGCTTCGTAACCATCCGTGGCGCGCATCGATAGCGCATGTAATCCGCGATGCACGTTGCTGTTGTCGCGTTCGTAGTAGCGTGCGAGCGCATCGATCACGGCGCGCGGTTTGTGCGTGGTCGCAGCGTTATCGAGATACACGAGCGAATGCCCGCCAACGTGCTGATCCAGAACCGGAAAATCCAGTTTCAGGTTAGAAAAATCGCAGGTCATAACAGAATTACTCCTCGACCGGTGAATCCGGTTTTTTCAACGCATCGATGGCCGCATGCCACGAGAGCGTGGCGCACTTGATCCGGGCGGGAAACGCGTGCACTCCGGCGAAGGCCGCGACTTCGGAGAACTCCTCGGGCTCTTTTCCGGTGGTCACGATGTCCCTGAATCCCTCGAATTGGGTCTCAGCCTCCTCGAGGGTCTTGCCCTCAAGCTGAGTGGTCATGAGAGAGGCGCTGGCTTGGGATATCGCACAGCCGGATCCATCGAAACCGATCTTACCAATCCGATCCCCGTCCATCTGGAGGTAAACGGTGCAGTTGTCACCGCAGGTGGGATTGTCTCCGCTGGCCATGCGGGTAGCCCTCGGAATCTTACCGCGATTACGCGGACGCTTGTTGTGGTCGAGAATGACCGCCTGATAGAGGTCGGTGAGATCGGACATGGAACCACCAGTCTCACGAGATCAGGCGATTTGGCAACCCCCCAACGCAATCGCCTGTCGGACTAGACGGAAAGGGCGTGCGCCCTGCCCTTTTTGACCAAGGTCTGATCAAATGCCATGGCCACAACCCGGATAAGGGGCTCCCCCCGGGGCAATACCCGTAATCCGGAGGCATCAATTTCAATCAGACCCATCCTCTTCCATCAGTCGTAATGAGGCCAAGGCTTCAGCGCATTCGGTGGCTACGCTGCCGCCTCGCTGAGCGTCAATTTGGCCAAAATCGAGCCGACGTTCACACATGATTTTCATGATCAATTCTCGGCGACGACGATCTCCGGCGGTGAGGCGATATCCCTTTTCAACGGGAAAGTGCCCGGCGAGAAGTGCTTCGCGATAGGTGGCGAGAGACTTGGGATTTTGCCAATAGACTTCCTCGGTGGAGGAAATCGAAGAAATACCGAACCCATAGAGCGAGGCACCCGCCTTGGTGCTGTAGCCTTGGAAATTGCGGTGAAGGGTGCCTTCACGTTGAGCCACCGCCAGCGCATCGGTTGGTCGGGCAAAATGATCGAGTCCGATATCAATAAAGCCTTGCTCAAGCAGCCTTGTCCGAATTACGACGAACATATTCAACTTCGCTTCCGCATCGGGCATTTGGCCCCGTTGATCGAAGATTCTTTGGGCCGGCTTGATCCACGGCACATGCGCGTAACTGAATACGGAAAGTCGATCCGGCTCGAAAGTGAGCACGTCTTCTATGGTCTGCGCCACCGTTTCGGATGTCTGTTCCGGTAATCCGTAGATCAAATCGAAATTTATATCCTTGATTCCCGCCTGACGCAGCGACTCAACCGCGAGGCGATTGAGTCCCATCGGTTGGACCCGGTGGATGGCTTCCTGCACCTTGAGATTCGGGTCTTGAATTCCCAGTGAAGCCCGATTGATACCCATTTCGGCGATGACTTCGACGTGTTCCGGAGTGATACAACGCGGGTCGATTTCGATGCTGAGTTCGGCATCGGGAGTGAACGAGAAGTGGGCATGAATCGTCCGGCCCAATTCCCGGAGGGTTTCTGGAGAAAAGAACGTAGGCGTCCCTCCGCCAAAGTGAAGCTGTTCGACCAGTCGCTGTCCGTTGATGCGGCGCGCGACCAGGTCGATTTCCCGTTTCAGTTCAACGAGGTAAGCATCAGCCCAATCAAATCGGCGGGTGATGATCGTCGTGCAGCCGCAATACCAACAGCGCGATTCGCAAAACGGGAGATGAAAATATAGCGAGAGCGGGCGACTAGGGTCGGCGTTGTCGGCCTCCAGTGCGGCGTCGAGATCTACTGTCTCCAGATATCCTCGTGGAATCGATTTGCCGGCGGATAGGACGTGTAGCGTGGACCCGGCACCGCGTATTTACGGATCAGTTCGAGATTTGAAGCGACAGGGTCAAAGGAAGAATCGTGCGGTAAAATCATGGAAAGCTCGGAGCTTTCCTTAGATTGCCACAACTCATCCCATCTGTGCTCCGCGGCTCTTGTGTAGAGCTAACCGCTTATTGCGCGATTCCGGTCAGACTACGACTATTAGGGGATCACAAGCCGCATGCCGACCTGAAGGTCGTTCTGAGAACGCATTTTGGTGCGGTTCGCCGCGAAGATATCCTTCGCCCGGGTGGAATCCTGATAATAGCGACGAGCCAACCCATATAGGGTGTCCCCTTTCACCACAGTGTGGACGCGGGTTGAAGCCCGATTCGTAGGGGTCGGCAACTCCGCCGGTCGGGTCGTGCGATCTTCGGTGGCGGGTATCGGAGCACGACGGAAAGGGGTTTCAGCGGGAGAAGCGGTCGAGGGACGGTTGGTAGAGGACTGCTGTCCACCGATGGAAAGATCAGCGACGGTGCCTCGGCTGGTAACCCGGCTTCCCCTCAAGGTCGCCAACTCGTCCTTCAGGCGGGTGTTTTCGCGTTGGAGGAGGTCGACGCGGTCGAGAAGATCGTTGCGCAACTCCTGATTCTCCAGTGGCTGAGCGGGCAAAGTGCGGGCGAAATCGCGGGTGGCGGAATCGATCCGCTGACGAACGAGATCCGCCGAGGGTGAATTTGGCTTCAGTTCCAGATAACGCCGGAAATGGTAAATGGCCGCGATGGGATCCTTGACCTCCAACTGATAGAGAAGGCCTACCTCGAGATGAGACTCGGGAGCACCGCCGCGTCGGGTGGCAATGACGCGGGAAAATTCGGCCAAGGCGGCCTGTTCTCGTCCTTGTCGAATCAGACGTTTGCCTTCCTCGTAAGCTGGCTCATTAATCTCAGCAACGGACTCGCCTTCGGGCAAACGGTTGCAGCCCACGAAGAGCAAACCTACCATAAGCAGGCTAAAAAGAAGAACCGGCGGGCGTCGCATCGGCTGGGAAAAGGAATTGAATGCCACCAAACAGCTTCTAAGTCTGGCAACGAGCTAACTGAGACAAACCCTAAATGGCCATAACACCCAAATCCGCTCTCGCCCGCGCCCGATCGTGCCTGAGTATCGAACAAGAGGCCATCGCGGCTACCGCCAAATCTTTGGACCGACGATTCGTGGAAGTTGCCCGAGCCGTGGATCTAGCGACGACGAATAAGGGAAAGTTGATCTGCAGTGGAGTCGGCAAATCCGCGCATATTGCCCAGAAGTTAGCCAGCACGTTCAATAGCACGGGAATCGAGGCCTGTTTCCTCGACGCGACGCAAGCACTCCACGGTGATTTGGGGATCTGCGCGCCGGGCGATATCGCACTGCTGTTGAGCAACAGTGGTCAAACGGAGGAAATTTTACGGCTGATGACCACTTTACGGAGATTCGACGTGAAGACAATCGGATGCACGTCCCAGGCAGATTCGGATCTGGCCCGGGAGTCGGACTTTCAACTCCTCTATGAGGTCCCGCGTGAAGCTTGTCCGCTCGATTTGGCTCCGACTGCAAGCACGACGGCGGCACTCGTATTGGGAGATGCACTGGCGATGGTGCTGCTCAAGGCGAGAGGGGTGACTCGGGAAGATTTTGCCAAGTATCACCCCGCTGGAAATTTGGGCCGGGTGTTACTGCTGCGAATTTCTGACATCATGAGAACGGGCAACCGTTTGGCGGTCGCAGAAGACACGGTAACCACTCAGGACGCCGTGCTCAAACTGACCAAAGCCAAGAGCGGGAGCATCGCTTTGGTGAGCCCCCGCACGGGCAAACTGACCGGAATCCTGACCGATGGAGATTTCCGTCGTGCAGCGCTCTCGGCTCCCGACTTTCTGACTAAACCCGTAAAGACTTTCATGACGCGGGGGCCGAAGACGATCCGGGATGACGCGTTGGGGGTGGAGGCACTGCGAATGTTCGAGTCCCACCAGATTGACGACCTGATCGTGGTGGACCGCACGGGCAAACCCGTTGGGTTGGTGGATGGGCAGGATCTGCCCAAACTCAAGATCGTCTAAACCCTCGCGGAAACTGTGCATCGGTTGCCATTCCTTGCGCAATCGAGCGAATTCGATTTCTTGTAGTAGGAAACTCACGTCAAATAACACTCGTCATGTCTACGCCGCCTTTCGTCTACCAAGACCCTTTTCCGCTCGGGAAAAATGATACCGAATACCGCCTCCTCTCGACCGAAGGAGTGAGCACGGCCGAGTTTGAAGGTCAGACCGTATTGAAGGTCGATCCCAAGGTGCTCACCTTCCTCGCCGATCAAGCCTTGCACGATTGCTCGTTTACCCTGCGGCCAAAGCATCTCGAGCAAGTGGCGGCTATCCTCGGCGATGAAGAGGCCTCAGACAACGACCGCTACGTCGCGACGACATTGCTCAAGAATGCGGAAATCGCGGCGGAAGGCATCCTTCCCTTCTGTCAGGACACGGGCACCGCCATCGTGATGGGGAAAAAAGGGCAAAACGTCTGGACAGGCGGAGATGACGCCGCGGCGCTCTCCAAAGGCGTCTACGACTGCTACACGCGGGAGAATTTACGCTACTCCCAAACTGCTCCGCTCTCGATGTTTGAGGAGCAGAATACCCGCAACAATCTGCCGGCTCAGATCGATCTGCTCGCTACGGCTGGAGACGAATACAAATTCCTTTTCGTGGCTAAAGGCGGTGGGTCGGCCAACAAGACTTTCCTCTACCAAGAAACGCGCGCGCTATTGAATCCAGCGAGCTTGGAAAAGTTTCTGATGGAGAAGATGCAAACTCTCGGCACGACAGCCTGTCCGCCCTACCACCTGACATTCGTGATCGGCGGCACCAGCGCGGAGACTTGCTTGAAGACCGTGAAGCTCGCATCGACCAAGTATCTCGATGCTCTCCCGACCGAGGGCAACGAACACGGCCAGGCGTTCCGCGATATCGAACTCGAGGAAAAGGTGCTGAAGCTCGCCCAGAGCACCGGTATCGGCGCCCAATTTGGGGGCAAATACTTCGCCCTCGATGTGCGCATCGTGCGGCTCCCCCGGCATGGCGCTTCCTGCCCTGTCGGCATCGGCGTATCCTGTAGCGCGGACCGCAACATCAAGGCCAAGATCAATCGTGATGGAATCTGGCTCGAACAGATGGAAAACAATCCCGGCCGTCTGATCCCCGAGGAGATGCGCACCATCAAGCAGGAGAAGGTCGTAAAGATCGACCTGAACCAACCGATGAAGGACATCCTGGCGGAGCTCTCCAGTCATCCGGTCACCACCCGCATTCTGTTGAATGGCCCGATGATCGTAGCCCGCGATATCGCTCATGCGAAACTCAAGGAACGTGTGGACTCCGGCGAAGGACTACCGGACTATATCAAGAACCACCCCGTCTACTACGCCGGACCCGCGAAAACGCCGCAGGGTTACGCTTCCGGTAGTTTCGGTCCCACCACCGCAGGCCGGATGGATAGCTACGTGAATCTTTTCCAAAGCAACGGAGGCTCGATGGTAATGTTGGCCAAGGGCAACCGCTCGAAAGCCGTGACCGACGCCTGCCAAGAACACGGCGGGTTCTATTTGGGATCGATCGGCGGACCCGCCGCGATTTTAGCGAAGGACAGCATCCGAAAGGTTGAGGTGCTTGAGTATCCCGAACTCGGAATGGAGGCTATCTGGAAAATCGAAGTGGAAAATTTCCCGGCGTTCATCCTCGTTGATGACAAAGGAAACGACTTCTTCGTGAACGGATGCAGCGCTTGCGTGCCGGGCAAATAAAGCCCGGTCGCATTCCAGAGTTCGCTAGTCGGGCCTAAAGCCCGCCCCACAACCCAGGTGCAGCAGAGTGGGTTGGTCGGACATTACGCCCGACTAGCTGCGGCTCCCTTTAACCGGCTGCTAAAGCGGTCTGCTCGGCTTGGAAGTTCAACCAATAAAGGCTGATCCCATCGGTAATCATCTGCACGGCGATCAGGATCAATAGCATCCCCATAAGACGTTCGGCGGCCCGCATTCCCCGGATTCCGAGTAAGCGGGCAACCCGCTCACCCATGACGAGGATGCCTGCCGAAATCGCCGAAGCGGCGATGAGAGCAATCACCCATTCCGTCATGCGATCGGGCTCCTTCGACGCCAATAACAAGAGGAAAGCGATGCCGCTGGGACCGGCGATCATCGGCGTGGCCAAGGGAACTATGAAGGGTTCGTCGTCGCTGGGCACGCCCAGTTGCACCGCCTTGTTCGGAAACACCATCCCGATGGCGATGAGAAAAAGAAGAATGCCTCCCGCCAAACTCAGCGAGGACTGCTCAAGTCCTAGAAATCCAAGCAACTGAGCTCCAACCAGTAGGAAGGTAAGCAGAAGCCCGAATGCAATAAGCACTTCGCGAATCAGAACCTTCCGTCGCCGTTCCTCCGGCACTTTGGAAAGAATGGCGTTGAACATCACGATATTCCCAAACGGATCCAAGATCAGTAGGAGGGTCGCGGCGGCAGAAAACAATGTCATGCCACTCAACGTGGATCCCGAATTCGATTTCGCCAAGCCTAGTGAAATGAGCGCAGCGAACGCACAGTCACCGACTGGGATCACCGGGGAGAGGCAAGAACGGGGGGAGCAATGTCGGGCGTAAAGCCCGACCCACGGCAAAGCAGCGCAACGCGAATGTGGGTCGGGTTTTAGGCCCGAAAGGCTGCGGGCATCTATTGACTCAACCCGACGCGATCTACTCCCCCTGAACCGTGACAATGAGCCTACGGCGATGCGGTGCCACTCGGTGTTCCCATAAGAAGATACCCTGCCAAGTTCCCAGTTGGAGTTGCCCCGAATTCACCGGAACCACCTCCGTTGTTCGAGTCAGTGCCATTTTGATGTGACTCGGCATATCGTCCGGACCTTCAAAGGTGTGTCGGAAGCCCGAATCGTTTACCGGGACCAAACGATCCATCCAGCGCTCCAAATCCCGTCGGGCGGTGGGATCCGCGTTTTCCATGATGACCAGACTACAGCTGGTATGCCGGCAAAATACCGTCGCGATTCCGCATTCCACTCCACTGTTACGCACGATACGCGCGACATCCGCGGTAATCTCCTGAGTTCCCGCGCCCGGGGTCGATATGGTGAGGGATTCCTGATGCACGGCCATTGACCAACCAACGAAAACTCACCAGCAAGGGGCAACGTCCTAAAACAAAAAACCCCGGCCACTAAGACCGGGGTTGCGAAAATCCCTCGGCGTTGATCAGAACTTCAACGTGAGGTGATTTCCACCGGCGGACACGCGACTGACAGACTCGTAAAGCTCATCATTTTGGATGCGATCAGCAATCAAACTATGAGTGTCACGGCCCGATTGACTGTCACGATCGATGGTGAAGTCTTCCAACGAGCGTTGGTAGACGAAAAGACGTTCACGGGTAGGCTCAGGCACCGAAACTTTGCTGAGAGAATCAGTCTGGGTGATGGCCGCGGTCAAATTGAGTTCGGGTTCACCCAACAAACGGCCCACTTGGACCTGTTCGGCTTCGACCGTGGCAAGATTTGCCGCAATGGAGCGTTCCGAGGGTGTCGGGGAAGCGGGAATCACATCCGAAGCTTTGAGGGCTGGACCCGCCCATACCACCATGGTTGATAACTCTCCCGGCACACTGGCCGGGGTGGATACCGCAGAAACGAGTTGGGTCTCAACTACACCTACTTCTTCAAAAATTGCTTCTGATTCCGCTTGTTCAATCGGAGCGGTCGCAATGGCAATCGGCTCCGGAACAAATGCGGCAGGTTCAACGACAACTGCCGGAGCTGGAACGGGCGGCGTGTAGGCGACTTCAAAGCCGGGTTCCTGATAATCGCGAAAGGAAACGAAGGTAACGGCGAGGACAGCCGTGGCACCCAAGGGCATTTGATAACGGGAGAAACCAGCGAAAATACGCGGCAGCACAAACCACCAGCGTTTCGGCTCGACGGCTTCGGCGCGTTGACGGACATGAAAATCCCGTTGGAAGCCTTGCCAAAAGTCCTCGGGCGGACGTTCCGCTCGCTTCAAGGCGAACAGGTCATCTAGAGTTACTTTGGTATTGGGCTTTTTTTCTGATTTCATGCGTTCACAAGTAGGACTGTAACTCGGCTTGAAGAATCTGTTTTGCATAATGCAAACGGGAGCGGACCGTCCCCACTGAGCAGCCTACCACTTCGGCAATCTGCTCATGGCTCAGGCCATCAATTTCGAACAATGCCACTACAGTGCGATGCTTGGTAGACAGTTTTTGCATCGCCTCGTTCAATTTTTCCTGAAGTTCCTGCACGTAAACTTGGCGATCAGCGCCGTGTTTGTCGGTCAACTGGGCCAGAATCTCCGTAGTTTTGTCGTCTTCGTTGATTTTTTCGAAACTGAAAAATGTGCAAAGTTTAGCTTTTCTCAGGTGGCTGAGGGCCGAATTTACGGCAATTCGGTAAAGCCAGGTGAAGAAGGAGGATTGTCCCTGAAAACGGTTTATCGACTTAAACGCTTTAATAAAAGCATCTTGAGTAAGATCCGCTGCATCTTCCCGGTTCGAAGTCATATTGTAAACAACCCCGTAAACCCGTTCCCGATAGCGCACCACCAATTGATCAAAAGCCGCAACTTCCCCTTTTTGAACACGTTGCACAATCACCCAATCACTATCAGCCTCTTCCCGCCGCTCCGTGGAGCTGACCAGCGTCTTGCCGAGGACTTTGGATGCGACCGACATTAGGCTGACAGACTGTATTAGTCTTCTCGTCTTTGCAACCTGAATTATAGCCTTTCAGGGAGCTCTAAATGGGTCGGCTTCGAAAATTCAGGAGGTTCCTAGGGACGCAGAACCGTAATTTGGGCGCAAAGCACGTCGATCAAGGAGGACAGGCGAGGAGTCGGGGGAAGACTCGAAAATGGCTCGAGGGCCTGCTCTGCCGCCTTCAATTCCACCTCGAGGCTCTGCTCCACCTGGGCAAAGATTCCCAGCGTCCGCATTTGGGTCACGCGAAGTTCGGGCTGAGCAGGCTGATTTCCGGTAATTTCAGCTAGAATCGCGGTCTTCTCCTCGTTGGGTGAGGCCTCCACCAATTCCATCAGCGGGAGGGTAAGTTTCCCGCTGCCCAAATCGGTCCCCAGTGTTTTGCCAATTTTGCTCTCATCGCCAAAAAAGTCCGCCAGATCATCATAGATTTGGTAGGCGATTCCCAGCTGCCGCCCGAACACGGTCGCTGCCTCGACAAAAGTTTGCTCATAGCCTCCCAGATGGCTGCCCAGATGGCATGATACCCGAAATAACTCAGCCGTCTTGAGATCGATGACCCGTTTGTAGTCTGCACGGGTGATATTGGTCGTGCCTCGACGCAGCGTTTGAATAATTTCGCCGGCGCAAACCTTTCGCGTGCTCTCGGCGACCGCCGAACAGACGAGAGTAGTCGGAAATTGGGATGCTAGGTGCAGTGCGTGGGCAAACAGAGCGTCTCCGAGCAATACCGCCGCTTCAGGTCCATACGAGCGCGATGCAGAGTCCCTTCCCCGCCGAATATCGGCTCCATCCATGATATCATCGTGCACGAGAGTGGCAAGATGCACGAGTTCAACCACAGCCGCCACGCGCACCAAATCAGGATTAACCGACTCGTCCCGCCAACCGCTGAGGAAAACCAGTGCCGGGCGAATGCGTTTGCCCGAAGTGTCGATACAATAGTCCGCCATCTCTCGAATTTCGGGTTCAAATTGGGCAATTTGCTCCCTCAAGCAGGCATCCAATGCACTCACATGCGGGCTCAAGCCGGCAAAAACCGAGGCAAAATCCAAGGGGCGTGGGGCTGCATTTGTTACGGGCGAGTCTGACATGATGGCAGCAAGCAACTAACGTCACCCCGCGCGAATTGGCTAATCAATAGTTCCGGAATAAGCTCGCCTTCGCGCGGGGCGTGAAATGCTTAAGGCGTTTTCCTCTCCAGATGAGCGACTCTCCCTTCCTTCTATTCTATTACCCATGCCCCAATCATTGTTTTCGCGAACAATGGCACCGGTGCTTTGTTGCACCAGACTCAAGCAAGGGTCAGCCAAGCTGCCATTTACACCGAGCGTGGAAAGCGTCGGACCCACCGCCCGAACGAGAACACGTTTCGGCGTGGTGCCGTTGATGATCAGTCCTGCAATCAGACGGCTGTCTCCCGCGCCGACCCGTCCACGAGTGGAAACATTCAGGATCCCCTCGGAGGAGAATGGCGTCAGGCTATCCATATCGTAGATTTCGACGAGGCCAACTCCCGTTGCCCCACCCACTCCACTTACTTGAGCGGTGTAGGGACCCGGAGCCAAGGTGCGGATCAAAGCTGAATCCAAACTGGCGTTGGGAAGCGCGAATGCACCGACCGCAGCGGACGAATTGGCAATATTGGGTTCCGTATTCCAGTTATCGTTGGACGCGATATTAAGATCGGCACTGTTATAAAGCGAGAGTTCCAAATCAGAGACGGGGATCGAAAGACCGAAATCAGCCAAGGTCGGTCCGACCGCACGCACCATCACTTGTTTGGGAGCACCCTGATTGACCACGAAACCGACGATCAACACGTCATCTCCCGCACCTACGTTTCCGCGAGTGGAGAGGTTGTGAAGGAATCCATCACTGACCGGGGCCGCCGAACTGACCGCACCGGAGAATCTACCCAGCCCAGAAACAGAACCGGATAAAAATCCCGTCACCGGGTCAAACATACCGGTGACCGTGCGGCCACCCGCAGAAACAATGGAGAACGAACCGCTTTCCCGGAAGTTTCCAATAGCGAGGTCGGATATTGCACTGGAACGGAATGACACGGCCAGCACCCCGCTCGGGGCGCTGATCAAGGTGAGTTCACTGTCACCTTCGCCTATGAAGCTACCATTCGGTCACCCCGGAGGGGCCTGAGTAGTTGGGGGACGATACCTGGAGTTCTCCGGCGAGCAGCGCACTGTCGGACTTGAAGAATCCGGTCGCGCCGTCATTGGCGAACTGTCCTTCGATCAAAGCGCCGCCGTTGCTGATGAGCTGGAAATTCCCAGCCCCATCAACCGAAATATTTTCGTAGGTGTAGACTTGGCTGCCATCGCTGCTTTGAGCGTAAAAGGATCCGGAGTTTGAGGCCAACGTGCTGGAATTTGCGACCGTCGCGTTCCCGCCGGTGGTGGTGATGCTGGAACTGAGGTCGGAGTTGGAACCGGAGGTGGTTGTGTTCTGAGCAATGCTCTCGTTAACATTCTCGTTAAGCGTAGTCTAATTATTGATACGCCCGGTGGAGTTATCAATGTTGTAAGTATTGCCACCTGTTGACTCATAGGCGCGATTGAACGGGCAGGCCGAGAGCTGGAATCCGGAAAGCGATGACCAATTCACACCAATATTGGTGACATCTCGATCGGTTACTTCGACAAACTTGGATTCGATCATCACTTGATCGGTCGCCTTGTCCAACTGCTCGATGATCGGACGGATCTTAAGACGCGAGGGACGTTCGGTGATCACGAGGGCATTACTGCGGGTGTTGACCACGATTCGTCCGCCCACCGTCGTATTGATGAGAGGTTCGACCGAGCCTCGGATGTCTTCGGCCAGAGCGTAATTGATGACAAACACGTCCGTGGTGACGGGCTCCTGCAGCAGGGACTCCTGGCTGACGATTTTGATAATATTAGATTCCTCGACTTAAGTGTAGCCGACGGGGCCAAGCACCACTTCAAAAATTTGGCACCACGTTACATCGCGTAATTTGATCGAAGTGTTCACTTGAAGGGTATCCGGAATGACGAGATTGAGCTCAAACAGATCAGCGACGTTGCGCAGAATGTTACGGACTTCCTCATCTGGAAAATCGACCGAGAGCGTATCACGGCCACGCGACATGGGAGCAGGAATGTCGTCGGCGGCGATCACGACAGTTGGCGCGGCCGGTTCGGCAGGGGCGGCCTCAGAGGTTTCCGCCAAAGGTGCGGCGGCGGGGGCCGCGATGTCCTGCTCGGGAATGGGTTCGTTTTGCGCGAATAGAATACCTCCAGAGAAAATGAAGGTGGCGGCGAAAGCTTTAAGGAGAGTCCTCATGGCGAAGAATTGGATTTGATGGGACGGGTGACTTCGGCAGCGCCGAGACGAAGAGTGAAATTGAAGGATTCGATGCGGCTGATAATGAGCGTGTAACGCTCGCCGTCGAAAATGATCGGTAGTTGGTCACCGACTTTGACTTTCTTTTGACCGAACAGCAGCAGGGGTTGACCACCCAGAGTGATCGATCCGGTCGGATTGATCTGCGGGGCGATCGTGCTGAGCAATTCGTAAACACTGGGCGGAGCGATCTGAACCATTACCTCACCTTGCGGCGTGGCAACCGGAGCAGTAATCGGTGCCTCAGGTTTGGATTTCAGGCTGTTGGAGAAAAAGGGATTATTCAATTCCGCACTCAACTCCTGTTGCGCGGGTGGATCCACGATTCTATTCGCCTGCTCAACTGTCTCCTGACGGCGTTGAGGAGGTAGGATGTCAGACAATTGGGCAAAAACCTCACCAGCGAGACTGAACATCAGAACCGGGCAGATAACCCATCGAAGACGGAAACGTTGCTTCATGAGAACCTCCCTGGGAGTTCGAGCTTTAAAGTCAGGGTAATCACCGGGTCGTAGGGATCAGCTTATTGAGCCGCCAATCCACGAGCTGGCGAAAAATTGGAGGAGAGGTAGCGCACAACTCTGTCGCCCTGTTCCAAGTTCTGCATGAAATCCACCCGTTGTGTATACGTTCCCTGCACCGAAATCGAGTAAGGGACCGGCAAATATTCCAGGGGCTGCTTGGGTTTCTCAACCACCTCTTGCTGGAGATCTACGATCGTGAGGCCGAGCGCCTGCTCGAGGCGGTAGAAAAATTGCAGGTTGGTCGCAAGGGCACCGGGGTTGATTACTTTACTTTCAATCTCAAGCGAAAGGGCGCCAGTTACGGGATTTCGGGCAAGGCTGGTTAAGGCGACATTGGCGAACAGCGGATCAAATTTCTCATCCGTGTTGAGCGTTTCAACCAATCCGGAGGCCCGACCACTAGCTTCGTCGGGTGAACCCGAAACAGACCCTCCGTAGAATATAAACACCGTCGCGACTATCGATCTGATCGATCCGAATGTTCTCGGGAAGTATACTGCCAAGATGGAGAAGGAAATCGGAGGCGGGAAGAGGTTGGACCGTAAATGCCGCAACTTCCTTGAGTTTTTTACCTTCCGCTTGGAACTGCTGAAACTTCTTAACGGCGGCGCCACTGGCCGGGCGGTCGGATAAAATTTGTTCGTCCAGCTGCTCCACCTGCCCGCGCAAACTATACATTTTTAACTCTTGATTGGCAAAATTAAGCGTAATCGCGGCCACGATAACGGCCGCAATTGCGTTCACGAAGAAGGACGTGCGGATCGGTTTTACGTCCGGCAGGCCGTCGGTGTCGCGAAAGTCCAGATGCCAAGCCGGCACCTTGGACGATGCTTCACTCTTCTTGCTCTTCTTTTTCGTCAGTTTCGACAGCATCGTAGCGAAGCATCAGGCTTAGAACTCCCAGCCAATCGCGGGAGATTTCCGTTTCGGCCGTATCCGCGGAAAACGTGATTCCGCAGGATTCGAGCCAAGGATTGAGATTGAGATCGAGAGGGCGCACGCCCATCTGGCCAGCGATCACTCCTTCCAACCACGTGAGTTTGGAAGAGAGATTGAGGCAAATAACATTTCCGATCGATTGACCGGTCTGAACTTCGAAAAAGCCAATCGACGACTGCAGTTCGTTGATCAAGCGGGTGATGAGCTTGGGACCCATTCCGGTGAAATCGAAGGTGTTGGAGAAAAACAGTTTTCGAGCTGAGTCCTCGTCTTTCAGCCCCCAGTTCCTTCTGCACCACGGGAATCATGGATTTGAGACCTTGGGGCAGTATGCGGGAGGCCTGCAGACCGTTTTCCGAAATGATAAAGGAGTAGGCAATATCCATGTCCAACTCGAGCATCACCACCGGCTGCTTAATCTTGGAAAATTTGAGGTAATCGGTCAGTGCCCCGATGCAGGCAAGCGTGCCAATCTCAAGCCGATCGGGATAAATGTCCTGCTCGATGAGATGGTCCTGAACTTCCTGAATCGTTTCGGAGGGCACTCCGGCAAATATGACCTCATTTACGGAGGGTTCGGACATATTATAGTCGGATCCATCCGAGGCAGTGATCATCGCCAAAGAATACTGGGCCGTCTCGATCCGAAACTTAGCGGCGGCAAACTCACTGACGTAGTCGTCCTCTTTCACCTTGCGCGAATCGATCTCCGCGTGACGCACCAGGCGTTTTGCCGGATAAATGGCGCAGTTCGCCTGCAAGAGTCCGTTGGGCGCGTTCTTCGGGAGAAAGTGCTCTAAAATTTAATCCCAACCTTCCTTGTCATCCGGCTCACATTCCGCAATGGCCTCGACCACCATGGAAGACTTGAGGGAATCAACGCGCATCACCCGACGAGCATGGTCGGTGATTTCCATAAAAACTCCTTTCGATTTGGAGGCGAACAGCATGAAACAGGGGGTGACTAGGTTTTTGGTGAAGTCTCTTTACAATTTCGAGGGGTGAGATGCAAAGCGACGGCGACGAGGTAAAAATCGGGGCCAATGGAGCGCAAGACAAGGTAATACCCGAAGGCCAGAATTCCGGCTTTTCGCTATTTACCTTCAATTAGCAAATCGATCCGGCGGCGGGATGACTGGGATGCGGATACAAAAAATCCGCCGTTGTTCGACGGATTCGACGGGGTCAACCCGAGGCGGTGGCCGAGGAGCGCGAGCGCTTCCTACAGGTTATTACCAGTTGCGCTTCTTGTGACGATTCGACTTCAAGCGCTTGCGGCGCTTGTGCTTATTCATCTGGAGGCGACGTTTCTTTTTGAGATTACCCATGGCGAAAAATTGGACGTATTAAAGTAAAGAGCCAGCCAACTTGCCGATCGAGTTTGACGGTGTAAAGCCCTTTAATGGACCGATTCTCAGCGAGGAGGAATCTCGACCCAGGAACCCGTTTCCGTGGCATAGACCAACAACCTTTGCTTCGCCTGCGGAAATACCTTCTCCAGACAATTTCCGTATGCACGAAGCTGTTCCCGGTAAGTTTCGGCCAATCGAGCGTGGAGATCCTCGGCGCGCTCACTCGGACGGATCCGGTTGGTTTTCCAGTCTATAACCCAAAGCTGACTGTCCGCTTCATTCCATATGATGAGGTCTACCACCCCATCCACCCATCCACGGTCGTCCAATGGGGCCAGCAATGCGACTTCGGCCCGACGCTGCCACTTGTCAGTTGTAATCTCCTGCCAACAAGTGCTTTGCCGAAACCTCTGCCATTCCGAAAGCCCGCGTTGGTCAAATCCCGCCGCCGCCGCTTCGCGCAACGCCTTCGTCCAATAAGCGTCGAGCCCGGCGTCGGATTCGCCCCAAGGCAGAAACTCCACGGTTTCATGCCACCACGTGCCGTAGGCGACGGCCTCCTCTCCTCCCGGCGACATGATTTCTTCAGATCCCGATTCATGACGGCTGGCCCGAGTGTAATCGGTATCCCGCCCCAAGCTATGCGGAAGCAATCGGGCTGGAAATGGGTTGTCCGGCGCTTCTGACGCTGGGTCGATATCGTTGTCTTCTTCCGGCCAATCAGGGCTAAGGTCTTCTCCCGTAGTCTTCGCCAACGGCAGATCCGGTTCCAATGAAGCGACTTCTAGATCAAAGAGGTCACAGCCCCACAGCTCGGCGAAACTGGGATCATTCCCTCGCTTCGAACCAAAGTCGTCAGTCCAGGGAATAATCAGTCGGTTTCTCGCCCGCGTCAGCGTGACGTAGAGCAATCGCGTGTATTCCCGCCACCGCTCACGCCTTCGCGCCTCACTGGTCGCCCTCGGAATACCCCGCCGATCGAGAAATACGTAAGGATCCTCGCCGTCCACCAGTTGCAATCCTCGCATCGGAGCGGCGCCGATTTTGCGCCAGAGTCCAAGAGGAATAACCACGGACCACTCCAACCCCTTGGCGGAGTGACAGGTGAGTAAATTTATCGCATCCGCGCTCGGGCGTCCCGTCGCCTGCCCCTGTTCGGCTTGAGTTCTCAACAACAATTCCCACTCGCGGGGACCGGCCCCCTCCACTCCCAGCGCCTTAGCTTCAGCCAACAGACGATCCAAATCCAACTCGGCCGCTCCGGTTTCATCGAGTATTATCACCCGCTCACGCAAATGAGTGATCGCAACCAACTCCTCCACAAAGCGCCCCAGCGGCCAGCCTTCGTCATCAACCCGTAATAACAACGGACGAATCGCGGTCAGCCACTTAGCCAAAAGTTTACCGTGATCCTCTGGTTCCTCCCAAGCGATGCGACCCACTCGCCGCAGCTCCGAGGCGATATCGGCATCGCTGATTTCTCCGATTTCACGTAAAACGCCCACCCACTCAAAGGTGTCTTCCGGGTCACAACATATCGCCATCAATCCCGACAGCCAAGCAAAGGCCGGTTGATCCCCTACCCGGCTGCGCCGGGTTTGCAGAGCGACTTCCCACCCTTGGGATTCCAATTCCTGACGGGTGTGCTCCAGCCATTCATTACGGGGTGCCAACAAGGCAACCTCAGACCAGGAATTAACCCCGAGACCAGTCAGCCCGGTTTTTCTCAGCCAGTCGCCAACCTGACGGGCTTCCTCCCGTGTCCAGCCTTCGACCGAAGTGCAGGCAACCGTCGGCTCCTCAAGGGGCAGGCGACTCAAGTTTCCGGCAAAATTGGCGGGACCCGCTACCAGAGGCACGTAGGGCACCTGCAACAATCGCGGCGCAACTCCCTCAGTGTCAGAGACACCAAAATTGTAATCCTGCTGCTCCCCGAAAACCTTGGGCAACGTCTCATTGAGGCCGCTCACCACCGCGTGAGGTGCTCTAAATGTGACCTGAAACTCCAGCACTTCCCCGCCATCCCCGCCCCGAAACGCTGCCAAGTGACGTTGAAAATTACCCAAATCAGCCCGACTTCCATAAATCGCCTGCTGACCATCCCCCACCAAACAGAAATGACCTGCCCTAGGAGGTTCGGCTGCAAACTCCCCTTCCACCGGCGGCCAGTTTCCAGCTGGCTCGCCTGGAGCTCGGGTAATCTCCACTAGCACGGAAAACTGCGCCGGATCCGTATCCTGAGCTTCATCCAAAACTATCCTCCACCCCTCCGCCCGAATCGCGTTCAATCGATTGTTATCCCCGAGCACGGCCATCGCGGCATCAATCTGATCACCGTAGGTCTGCACGCCCTCCGCAACTCGCCAAGCCTGATATTTGAGCGCGAGTTCCGCCGCCAATACTCCGCCCGCCTTGCCAAGCCAGTTACGCAGTGGTGCCATCCATGTTTCGCTCGCTGCGACGACCTTGGCCGCTTTGCCTTCCGGCACATATAACGGCAGGAACTTAACTCCAGCATCCCAGTCACGCTGCCAACCCTCAGCCTTAAGCTGACTGCGCCCCAGATTCTTCGCTCCCGCGCCTTTTGCCTCAATTGTCCGCAATGCGGTCAACCCCAACGGATCGGGCATAGGGGATTCGGGTCCAAGATCCGTCTGCAGCAGTCGGTTGGCCTGAGCCGCGCTCAACTTTCGCGCCAATTCAAACACCGATTCCAAACTCGCATGGCGCAAAAAACTCGCGACCAGCGGCGCTCCCATATGCTCAAAGGACACCGGCTCATCGTCCAAAAACCGCTCCCATATTCCTTCGTCCTCGGCGTCGACCAAAGTAGGGTTCAGATTCAAACCCAGACTCGGGCCATGGGCTTGCGCAAGTTGCAGACAAAAACTGTGAATCGTGCCAAAAAACACTTCATCGATGGCTTCAACCGCCCGCCAATCAGGGGCATCATTTTCCTCCAATCGCTTCCACAAAACTTCCCTCGCCCGCTGTTCAATCTCAGCCGCAGCTTTATTGGTGTAGGTAACAACTGCCGTAGATTTCAACGCATCGCGTCCCTGCTCGTCCAACGCCATGGCTGCCAATCGGCGGGAAATCGCAGTGGTTTTCCCCGAGCCCGCATTCGCACTTACGGCAAAGTTTCGGGTCCACTCCCCAATGAACCGATCGCGGTCCGCTTGATCCGCCAAAAGCGTCACGACTTCGCTCCTTCCGTTGTCGTATTCGACGCAAAAGTGAGGGCGTATTTCTGCCGGAGAACACTCTCGGAAATCGGTCGCACCGCTCGCGGCCACTCGTATCCGGAAAATGAATATTCCGATTGATCGGGAGTGAGCGCCCCGACCACGCCGCGTTCGAGCGCAGTATCCAACCAACCCAAGGAAGCCAGTGCCGCATCCAATTCTTCGCTACTCACTACCGATACTTCGTTCTCGCCGGGCTTTACCATCCATACCCGGGCGGTCGCAGCCCCCAACGATCGCGCGGCCGCCAGATAAATCCCCAACTGGAGAGACTTGCCGGATTGTCTCATTTTTTTTGCAGACATGGCGATATCCCCGCCGGTTTTGAAGTCGACGATATCTACGTCCGCATCTTTCCATCCCGGCCGGTCAGATCGCACCAAATCCATCCGCCCGGAGAGCGCAAGATCCCGCCGCGCCAAGGACAATTTCGCATCGGGGGGCAACCACAACTCCGTGGCCACAAATTTCCCCGCGTCCAAATTTAACGCCTGCCTCAAAAGGCCTTGTGTCACTGCCTCCAACTCCGCGGAAAACGTCTGCCAATACACATCCTTGGACTGTTGCCGATGCCATTCCTCGAATGACGCCGCTAGACTTTGCCGCGCATCTTCGGCTGAGGGCAACGGACCAAACCCCGCCGCGATTTCATGGTGCGGCTGTAGCGCCCTTGCCACCAGATCATGAGCGAGTAAACCCATGGTCCGATTGCGTTGCCGCTGAAAATCTTCGCGGTCGATTCGACTTACCCCGAGCACAGCTTCATACCAAAACTCCGCCGGGTCTTGAACGGACCTCTCCGCCATTCGAGGAGAGATATGATCCGGCACCACGTCCTTCGGCTCGCCAGCATGAAACCATTCATCGAAGGGCACCCGGGGATCCCGCCGACGCCGCTCAATTTGTGCCCACTGGGAGAGATCATAATTCTCCGCCAATTCGATTGGTCCGGCTTGCCGCGAGAGCTTTTGCATGGCTTGGCCAATTCCACCCGCGGACTGCGAATACCCCTTGCATACCAGATATCGTTCAAGCCACATGTTGGGAGCGAGAATGCCGTCCGGTTCTGTGTCCTCGTGCAACGCCCCCGATAACAAAACCTCGGTAGTGGTGTCACGGGCGATCCGCCGCATCCCCGCGATATCCACTTCGCGAATCTCAGCCGCCGTAAGCAGTCCCGCATCGGACGCATTTTGCGACAAAAATAACTGACGATCACTCTCGGTCCACCAAGGAGATTCACTGGCACGGATTGGCCAAACGGAGGCGTTACATTGCGTGAAGACCAAGTGAGTCCACTCCACCCCCACGAGTCTCCGCCACGAACCAATAATCACCGGTGCAAACCCCGCCTTACGGGCCCCATCGGTCGCCGGGAATTGATCCGGCAACAAGGACCCAATACTCTCAGCCATCAGTTTCCGGGAGCACAATCCATCGTCCTGACCAGCCAGAGCATCCAGACTTTGGATAGCTTCGGGGTCCGCGACATCAAGACGTTCACAGGTTTCGCAAAATCTCGACAATCCCTCAGTCAGACTAAGTTCATCCGGCCAAGGCTCTCCCAACAATTCCAACACGGTGGCCAGATCGTTGTCCTTGTCCCGCCAGAGACGAACATGGTCGGCCACTTCATGTCGTTGGCATTTTTCAAAGCTGCGATCGAGCAACCGTCGCACTTTGGCTTGTGACAAGGTTGTTGCCCCCGACGCCAATAATCTCGGCCAAAGTTCCAGCAGTCCCTCCACCCGGCATCCGGCGGCATGATAGCGTAAGATTCCTTGCTGGATACGCACATCGAGGGACGGCGGACCCGCCACGGGAAGTTGATCGTCAAAATCAATATTTCTACGCATCAGTTCCTGCCGCAGTTGGAGGTGAGCCGCATTGTCCATGGGCACCACGACGCCGACTCGTTTCGCCCCGTCGCCCAACCACCCGGCGATCCGACTGACGACCAAACTCATTTCATCATTCCGCGATTGCCCCACCCGCACCCGGGTGCCGGTTAAATCAGGCGAAGCGTCAGATTGCGGAGCGAGTAACGCGGCGGCGCCAGCTCCCGCCGATGAAATCTTTTCCGCTTCCGACGGCAAAGGCTCCACCTCAAGCAACGTCTGCCACCGGTCGACCCACCTTTCCTGAGTTTGGGTTTGTCCGCCAGCGAAATCAGGCTCCGGCACCCAAACCGTGGCTTCCCGAGACCGCTGCACCAAACCCGCGACTCCCCAAAATTCACCCGACAACTCCGCCCCTAATCCGGCGACCAGCACCCGATCGGCAACCGGATCATCATCCTTCGCTCCAGCCCTTACTACCTCTCGTTCCTGCACGGCGGCCGGGGCATAGCCCATGCGATTGATCCACAACTCGAGTTCCTCGAATATCTCCCGCATGAGCGGACTGGACCAATCTCTTGCGCCATGCCCCGAGCGAACCAGCGAGTCCCAATCGTCCAGCGCTCGCTCGGCATCCGTTCGCAAACTGTGCCAATAACTACGAAGCGATGAATCCTGCTCGGCCGACAGACAGCGCTCTTCGATCAAGCGGCGCAGTCCGAACAGCAGCAATTCCCGTCCCATGGCCGGTCGCGATGCGGCCGAACGTCCGGCGATCCCTTTACGGCGAGCCAGTCCGGGCGTAAGAAACTCGACCCCCAACAACGGAACGCCGTCTTCCACGAATCGTTGTTTCAGTCCTTGGGCTTGACCTCGGGTCGCTACGACAATGTAGGACTGCTCAAGCTTTCCCAGGCCTGACTCCACCCACGGCCGGACCCCCCGGGACCACAGTTCCTCGGCGGTAAGGAAAAGCTGAAGGGTCGAGGCGGGGAAATTCGGCACGTTACAGCATAATCACCATACAACCCGGCGATTCGCCAAAACAAAAAACCCCGCGAACCAATAAGATCGCGGAGCCGGAAAGGAGTGAAATGACTCCGAGGTGTTAGGCCAAGGCCTTGGCAACGTTAGACTTGACCCGAGCCGCAGCGTTTTTGTGAACCACGCCACCCTTGATCGCTTTGTCCATCGCGGAGGCAAATGCGAGGCCGGAGGTCTTGATCGCATCCTTGTCGTCAGAAGCCACGGCGGCGTTGAACTGCTTGCGCAGGGTCTTCAAACGGGTTTTTTCCGCTTTGTTGCGGATGGTGCGACGCTCGGTCTGACGAGCGGCTTTGAGTGCGGAGGTGGTGTTTGCCATGACGGTTGTAAAAAGGGAAAGAGGCCGAAAAACTCAAACCAAGCGGCCTGAGTCAAGAGTGAATTGGGCCAATGTCCCGATCATCGGTGATTTACTGGGCTGAAAGAATCTTGGTTCCGGGGCCGGTAAGCCGGATTCTGTTCCATCCCGCAGATGCGGGACTTCGACCGTCATTTATCTCAAGCCCGTCCGAAGATGAGCCTGCCTCGCCATAGCTCCACCGAGGTGGAGCGTCGGCTGGGTGCGACATACCCGCGACTTAAGGCCGGGCCGACCAGTCGCCTATTTTGCCTTGCACCGGAAGGGGTTTATCCTGCCACCGACTTCACAGCCGGCGCGGTGGGCTCTTACCCCACCTTTTCACCCTTACCTCAGACCAAAATCCGAGGCGGTATATTCTCTGTGACACTATCCGTCGACCTGCCTTGACGCAAACCGCCCGTGCTTGCGGTGAAGCTCGCACGGCATCCTGCCCGATGGTGTCCGGACTTTCCTCTCCAGGAGTTTAATCTTATCGGGCGCGGCGATTAACCGCGCCTTGGGATACAAAGAACCCCGGAGCGACGATCAGGCCCCGGAACCAAGGAGGAAGATATTCTCAACCCTTTCCCCAGATGGCAAGCGTGCGGATTCCCAACGGGGTCATGTCGTTGAAACGTAAACGAAGTCTCGCGCCAGCGGGACGCAGTTGCGTTTGACGACGTGCCCCCTTCCCTCCAATTGCTCAAATCGCAAATCTAACCACGGTGTCGGGCATAAAGCCCGGCCCACGTCATTCTCCGTGTAACCATTTTATGATCTGATTTTTATGATCGATCTTTCTTCCTGTTAGCAGGGTTTCTCTGCTGGTTGCTTTACCCGGCCTCGGCCACAATCTGCCCCTCAGGACGTTTCCCACCAGAGTATCCGGCCGCATTGGTCACAGCGGGCCAAATCTTCGCCTTTCCGGGCGACCGCTTCGACTTCACCAGAAACCCGCAGATGGCAGCCGTCACATTTACCGCCGTTGGCGGAGACACAGACCGGGAAAGTGCGGGGGGAAATTTGGTCGAAAAGGCGCAAGGGCTTGGTTTCCAAGCCGCCTCTCGCGACCTCAACCTCCGCCTCCGCCTCGGCCAAATCAGTCTTCAAACTGGACTCCCGCTCCGCGAGCACGGCCAAGCGGTCTTCATACTCCGCAATGTTGTCCTGCAACGCCTTCTCCGCGGCGGCGAAACGTTCTTTGGCGGCATCGATTTCATACATGATCTCCAACTCGCGCTCTTCAAATTTGTTGATCTGCGCTTCGGTGGTCTCGATCTCGTGACCAAGGGCCTGATATTCGTCGTTCTTTTTTACTAAATACTGCTGAGCTCGATATTTACCTAACTTTGTTTCGGCGCTACCGATTTCCGTTTCGAGGAGTTTTTCCTGAGACTCAAGCTCTCTCCACTCTGTTTTTGCCGTCTCGATCGCTCCTTTTTCGGCGTCGATTTTACTTTGAACCCGGGTGCGCTCGAGCGGAACGGCGGCAAGGTTTTGATTCAACGAACGGCGGGTCTGTTCGCGGTCCTGAAGGATGAGTAAGGGCTCAATTGCGGGGTGTTTCATGGATGGGTAAAACGTGTTTAGATGTAATACATTTCCTCTCCGGTCGGATTGACCATCTGATCAAGGGTGCAAGTCCGGCAATAGGTCTCGAGATGCTGCTTCACCCCGTCCCAGACCGCATCGACCTGAGCACCGCTAAAACCGTCTCCCGACTTACTCAGCTCTAGGACATCCCCCTCCACCAAGCTGACGATGTCATACAGGGTTACGGATTCCGGCGTTCGGGCCAGGGCATAACCGCCTTGTTTGCCTCGCTTGCTAGAAATGAGCCCTCCGTTGCGCAGTTCCGAGAGAATCTGGACGAGGTAATTGGCGGGAACGGCCTCAATTTTGGCGAGGTCTTCGATGTGTGCCAGTCGGTCGGTTACGTGGCTTCGAGCAAGTTGGGCGAGGACCCGGCAGGCATAGTCTACTTTGACCGATAATTTCACTGAGGCGGCAAGCTAGAGCCGAATCTTGAGTCGGCAACCTAAAATACCGCAAAAACATGCCATGAATTGCGTCAATTAGGTGAAATTTCAGTTGTGAGAGGGGGTACTTCTCTATGCGATTTGTCCCTTAGAAAACCTCACTTCCAACTTTCTGCATGTCCGACACTACTGACCCGGTTCCTCCACCGCAAAATAAGACCATCGAAGGCGACTACGACGCTTCCAAACTCGGTAAGCTCGAGGGCCTTGAGGCCGTCCGCAAAAAACCCGGTATGTATATCGGTGGCACCGACGAGCGCGCACTCCACCATTGCGTCTCCGAAGTGCTCGACAACTCGGTCGATGAACACCTCGCCGGCCACTGCGACAAGATTGACGTGACCATTCACGTGGACGGTTCGATTTCCATCCGGGACGGCGGACGGGGCATTCCGGTCGATGTGCATCCCAAGTATGGCATCCCCGGCGTGGAAATGGTGCTCACAACCCTTCACTCCGGCGGTAAATACGGTCAGGGCGGTTACAAGTTCTCCGGCGGCACCCACGGTGTCGGTGCGAAGTGCGTGAATGCCGTTTCCGAGTGGTTTGAGGTCGAGGTCTCCCGCGGCGGCCAAGTCCACCACATGAAATTTGAGCAGGGCAAGACGGTCAAACAGCTCGAGGTCATCGGTAAGGCCCGGGCAACCGGCACATACGTTACGTTCAAACCCGATCCGAACATTTTTCGGGAAACCACCGTGTTCGTGGCTGACCGCATCGCTCAGCGCCTACGCGAACTCGCGTTCCTCAACTCCGGTTTGGAAATCAATTTCGTCGACGAGCGCCCCGCTGAACCAAAACCCATCACCTACCTCTACAAGGACGGCGTGGTGGAATTCGTGCGGCAGATCAACAGTGGCAAGCAGCCTCTCCACCCGGACCCGGTGCGCGTCTCCAAGATTTCCGAGGTATTGATCGACGACAAACCCAACGAGGTGCACCTTGAGTTGGTCCTGCAATACAACGACTCCTACAACGACCAGGTTCTTTGTTATACCAACACCATCCACAATCCGGATGGCGGCACTCACCTCTCCGGTTTCCGCAGTGCCCTTACGCGGGCCATTAACCAATTTTCCCGGGCAAACAAGCTGCTCAAGGATAAGGACCCCCAAATCACCGGTGACGACGTCCGTGAGGGCCTTTCCGCCGTCATTTCGATCAAGCACTCTGATCCGAAGTTTGAGTCCCAAACCAAGGTAAAACTCCTGTCCCCGGAAGTTGAGGGCATCGTCAGCTCCACGTCCTATGAGGGCTTGATGCAATACTTTGAAACCAACCCCAAGGTCGCCAAGCGCATCGTCGATAAAGCGCTCAACGCCGCCCGCGCCCGTGAGGCCGCTCGCAAGGCCCGCGAAACCATCCGCAAGGGCGCCCTTTCCGGCGGCGGCCTTCCCGGTAAACTGGCCGACTGTTCCGAACGCGATCCGTCCAAAACCGAGATCTACATCGTGGAGGGTGACTCGGCCGGTGGTTCCGCCAAACAAGGCCGTGATCGCCGCTACCAAGCCATCCTTCCTCTTCGCGGTAAACTCATCAACTCCGAGAAAGCCCGCCTCGATAAGGTTCTCTCCAACGAGGAAATCCGCACCCTGATCACCGCGGTTGGCACCGGCATCGGTGAAGGCGGCGAAAACGTCGGCGGCTTCAACGTCGAGAAAGCCCGCTACCACAAGGTCATCATCATGACCGATGCGGACGTCGACGGCTCCCACATTCGCACGCTCCTGCTGACCTTCCTCTATCGCCAGATGAAGGGACTCATCGAGCGAGGCTATGTCTACATAGCTCAACCGCCGCTTTACAAAATCAAACGCAAGCGCCGTGAGCAATACGTCGACAACGACGAACAGATGAACCGTATCCTCCTCGAACTCGGTTCGGAGGACGTCGCGCTGACCCGCCTGCGCGACAATCACCTCTTCGCCTCCGCCCAAATCGATCTCATCGTCGAAAACCTCGCGGCCCTCGAGAAGATGGGCACCGGCGTCACGCGTTACGGCGCGTCGCTCACTGAGTATCTCGACGAACACGAAAAGGAAACCCTCGCCCTTCCCCGCTACATCGCCCGGATCCGCGAGGGTAATGATGAATCTCACGTATTCCTCAAAGACGAACACGCCCGCGCGGACTTCACCCGCGAACAGGGTATGGATGCGGATCTCGAGGAAGACGAAGATGGCAACGCGATTCCCGCCACCAGCGGCACTGTCACCTCTTCACAAGCGGGCGCATTGTCCCGTCGCGTGACACTGCACGAGATTTTCGAATCCACCGAAATGACCAAACTCCTGAAAGCCATCGCGGACTCCGGTTTGGACATCAACCGCTTCCACACTACGGAAGAAGCACGTTACGTGGTCACCGAAAACGCCGGCCTTAAGAACGAGGCGACCGCCGAGCTCCACGCCCCATTGGCCGTCCTAGATCACATTCGCACCCTTGGGCGCAAGGGACTCTCAATCCAACGCTACAAGGGTCTCGGTGAAATGAACCCCAAGCAGCTCTTCGAAACCACGATGGATCCCGAGAAACGCCGCCTGCTCAAAGTCGACATCGCCGATGCCACGAAAGCAGATGAGCTCTTCACTCTCCTTATGGGCGACGAAGTCCCTCCCCGCCGACGTTTCATAGAGGACAACGCTCTCAACGTCTCCAACCTCGACGCCTGATGCCCTAGTAGCGAGTAGGCAGCAGCGGGGAGCGAGCATACCACTCCCCCGCATCAAATTCTGCTAACACCTCGCTACCCGCTACTTTAATTTCCTGTGTTTACTGCCAACGAAAAACTCACCACGGCCAATATCACCGATATTATGCAGACGGCCTACATCGATTATTCGATGTCCGTCATTGTATCGCGTGCCCTGCCTGACGCCCGCGACGGACTGAAACCCGTCCAGCGCCGCATCCTTTACGCCATGTTGCGGGAGGGGTTGGTGCACAACCGTCCCTTCGACAAGTGTGCCGGTGTGGTCGGCGAAGTGCTGAAGAACTATCACCCTCATGGTGATTCCTCGGTTTACGATACGCTCGTCCGCATGGCTCAGAACTGGGTGATGCGTTACCCAATGATCGATCCGCAAGGTAACTTCGGTTCGGTCGACGGTGATCCTCCCGCGGCATATCGTTATACCGAAGCACGTCTGACCGCCTTAGCCGAAACCCTCCTATCGAACATCGAGGAAGACACCGTCGACTTCGCCCCGAATTACAAGGAGTCGACCACCGAGCCCACCGTCCTGCCATCGGCGTTGCCGAATCTGCTGATGAACGGCTCGACCGGTATCGCGGTCGGCATGGCGACCAACATCCCGCCGCACAATCTCGACGAACTCATCGCCGCGACCTGCGCGATCATCGACCGTCCTGACATCACCCTCGATGGGGTCTGTGCCTTCATCAAGGGGCCGGACTTCCCAACCGGAGGTATCATCGGCGGCACCGCCGGCATCGACTCCTATCTCCGCACCGGCAAGGGCATCGTGCGCACCCGCGGCCGCGCCCATACCGAAGAGATGAAAACGGGTGGTGAGCAGATCATCATCACCGAGCTGCCCTACAACGTAAACCGAGCCAACCTCGTCTTGAAGATCGCCGAACTCGTCGGCGAAAAAAACATCGAGGGCATTCGCGACCTCCGCGATGAATCGGACGAAAATACTCGGATCGTCATCGAGTTGAAGCGCGGCGAACAGGCCGAGCCGATCCTCAATCAACTCTACAAGAAGACCGCCCTCGAGTCTTCGTTCGGTGTCACCTTGCTCGCGCTCGACCAAAAGCGTCCGAAGCAAATGAACATTCGCGAGCTCCTCGATTGCTACATCGAACATCGCCGCGACGTTGTCACGCGTCGCACCCAGTTCCGCCTCCGTAAGGCCGAAGCACGCGCCCACATCCTCGAGGGCTACATGATCGCCCTCGATAACCTGGATGACTTTGTGAAAATCATCCGCGCTTCGCAGAATCGGGCCGAAGCCAAGGTGAAGTTGATGGCGAAGTATCCGCTCTCCGAGAAACAGACCGACGCCATTCTCGAACTTCGCCTCTACCAACTCACTGGACTCGAGCGCGAGAAGATCGAAGAAGAATACAAGGCCCTGATGGAAATCATCGCGGGACTCCGCGCCATCCTCGCGTCAGAACGTTTACTCCTCGACGTCATCAAGGATGAGCTCGTTGCCGCTGGCGCAAAATACTCTTCCCCCCGCAAGTCGGAGATCAGCCACGCCATCGGTGAATTCCACATGGAAGATGTCATCCCGAACGAAGGCATGGTGATCACCATCTCTCATCTCGGGTTCATCAAGCGCACCCGCGTCGCTGACTTTCGCTCCCAAAAGCGCGGTGGCAAAGGAGTCATCGGCACCGATACCTACGAAGCGGATTTTGTGGAGCATCTCTTCACCGCGCAGACCCACGACTATATCTTGTTCATCACCACCGACGGACAATGTATGGCCAAAAAGGTCTACCAAATTCCCGAAGGCAGCCGCGTCTCCAAAGGCAAATCGGTCAAGTCGTTCCTCACCCTCGATGAGGGCGAAAAGATCGCGGCCATGCTCACGCATTCCGAGTTCGGCGAGGATCACTTTCTCGTCATGGCAACCAAGGCCGGTCAGATCAAAAAGACTGCCCTCGCTGCCTATACTAACTCTACCCGTGAAAGCGGACTCATCGGCATCAACCTCGCTGACGGCGATTCCGTTATCGGCTGTGTGCTCACCGACGGCTCGGACGAAATCATCCTCGTCTCCCATCAGGGACTGGCCGTGCGCTTCCACGAAAAACATGCCGAAACGGGAGATGTTCTTTTCCGTGCCACCGGTCGTGCCACTAGCGGAGTCACCGGTATGCGTTTCAAGCGCAAGGGCGACTACCTGCAAGCCATCGAAGTGGTGGACCACGAAAAGAAATTCCTTGTCGCCAGCGAAGCGGGACTCGGTGTCCGCACCCGCTTCGAAGACTACCGCCTCATCAAACGCGGGGGCACCGGTGTGACTGCAATCAATCTCCCCGCCGACGGTTCCGTTGCATTGGTGGGAGCTCTCGGCGTCAAAGATACCGACGAGATCATGCTCCTCACCTCCAAGGGCCAAAGCGTGCGCTGTCCGATCAACACCGTCCGCGAAACCAATCGCGGAGCCAAAGGCGTGAAACTCCTCACCCTCGGCAAAAAAGGCGACACCCTGCTCTCCATGGCCAAGGTTGTCGAATCCGACGAAGAACTGGAAGCCGCCGAAGCGGCCGAGGGCAGTGAAGATGCGGAAACCCCGGCACCGGTCTCAGAAGCTCTTGGAGCTTCCGATGCAACGGAAGAATCGTCTGAGACTTCGACCGCTCCCGAACCAACAAGCGAGGAGTCTGATTCAGCTGACAAAAATAGACCGGAATCCTAAATCTAGTCTTCTCACGCCCCTTCAAACCCAGTCATCACCGGCTGGGTTTTTTATTCCTAGAACCTATAGCTTTCCCTTATGGAGAGTTGAGAAAAGGCACAATCTGGACGGAGGAAAAAATAACCTGAAGCACCACTAATTTTTCTAAACTAGGCAGTGTGTTTTAGAATCTGGCCTGCCCCGGGAGGTGAATCTGACTCACTGTGAGTGGGTAGCCAACACCGACACTACTCCGTGGTGATTATAGAGGTCACGAACCAAACTCAAATTTTCAGCCATCGAACCCCTGCGCGAGACCAAACTCAGCCGCACCGACCCGGACGCCTCGCTGGTGCGCAATGGCAAATACGGGGGATCGGGTGACTCGCGCCCGCGCTACAAACCCCCCCGTGCGGTGGACGATCAATGCGGCGTGATCACCGCAGTGGAGACCGCCCCGGGCGACGTTGCCGAACCGAAGTGCCCCCCTACACTGCTCGACCAACCCGAGGCCAACATCGGGCAAGCCGCCACCACCGTCGTCGCCGACCAACAATACGGCACCAACGCCAACTACCGGGACCTGCAACGCCGCGGGGTGCACACACACATGGGGCGACTCTTCGGTGCGGGACACGCCAACCACAAAGGCATCTTCGAGCCTGAGCGCTTCACCTCCGATGCGCAGCAAAACGTCTACACGTGTCCCGCGGGGCAGCTCTTGTATCCGCGCCGTCGCAACCCTCAGCGTGAGGCCACGGAATAGGGGCCACGCGCAAAGGAGTCTGTGGGCCTGTGCGCGGTAGAGCCAATGCACCCGCGCGAAGCATGGCCGCACCCTGATGCGCCCTGATGACCAAGAGCTGATAGATATTGCCCGGGCCCAAGCGAGCAGTGCGCAAGCGCGTCGAGATCGGGGCCGCCGCAAACACATCGGCGAAGGCAGTTTTGCCGATGCAAAGCGCCATCACTTCAAACGGACCCGCTGGCGTCGGCTGGTGCGCCAACAAGTCCAAGACGGGATCATCGCCGCGATCCAAAACCTCAAAATACTGATCAACGCCCGACCCCGAGGCCCGCACCCGCAATCGGGTGGTGGGGCGGCATCGTCGCCTCCTGAGGCGCTTACGAGGGGCCTGTAGCGCATGGTGAGTCGAATCCGAGCTCTAGCGGACCAAATTATGGAAAAAACCCACTCGGGGTTAGCCCTCATCCAAAGCTACCGTCGGATCCTCGGTGTCACCCTTTGAGCAACAGCCCCTCAAGCAATGTCCCCTTATGATCCCCGCAAAGGTAGTCGGCCAGCCGCTTCGCGACATCATCACACCGTTTGCGTGCGAGGCTTGGATTCCATTGCTCGTTCGTGTGGGCGAAGTTTTGGACGATTTGGAATTTGCTGTCTTTAGACATGTAGATATCTCGCTTGGTCGAAGCATAGTCATTGTTACCTAGCGATCGGTTTAAACTAGATTCGAGCACGATGAGATTGCCTAGCTGGTTCAGCTCCTCTCCCCACTCAGTATCATCCTCATGATTAACACTCTGGATGTGTTCTATGTCTATACCGCCTAAGAGTTGCTCGATCAGCAGTTCCGCATCTGTTCCTGCCCCCAGTTCGGCCAACATCGCATCCAACCAGCAAACGATTGTCTTGCCCGTGGGAATATAGGCAAAGGGCTCTGTGCGTAGGCAACATAAGATATCCTCGTAAAATTCAGCCCGTTCTTGGGCGAGGTGATTGATGATATCCGTGGGTTCCGTCGTTTTATGAGCACGAGAGAGTCGGTCCATCAGTTGGCGCATTTTCTGGCGGCACTCGTTGGTGACTTTCCGGAAGCAAACACTGTAGACCAAGAGTAGTTTACTGAGCTCCACGATGAAATCCTCAAGCTCGGCTCTGGTCTTCCATGAGTGGAAACGATGGATGAAATAATAAACCAGGAAGTTATAGTCACCATAACGGCCCCACCAGATGAAATGGTACATCGCCCGGGCTTCGGAACTTAGATTCGAAGAGTTCCAAACGAAATCGTCCCACTCGAAGTAGACATCGATTAGCTCCTCAATTAAACTCAGTGGTAGAGCAACCTGCTCGCACTTGTCGGTCGGAAAATCATCCCACGATTGTATTCCGAGGATTTCATCGAAGAGTCGCTCAAAGAAAGTGGTCCCGGCTAACCTTCTAGTCTCCGAACTTAGACCGTGGTCGGTGATGAGGCTAAGACGTTGTCGGAGCAATTGCCGCGGCGGCTCATCGCCGCGGTGATACCGTGGGCGCAGAGTTCTTCACGAAAGCGTGCGCTGGAATATTGAACCCCACGATCAGAGTGAAGGAGCAGGCCCGCAGGCCAGCGACCACCGCGGCGCCCACTGGCCATGCGAAGTGCAGCGATGACCCGTCCGGTTTCCCGTGAGTCTGAGCATGCCCAACCGAGCCCACGCTTGCTGTAGGAGTCGATGACTACGGCCAGATACCGCCAGTGCTCACGGGGGTCCAGGTAGGTGATGTCGGTTTGCCAAACCTGGTCACAGGCGGGGATAGCCTCGCGCTGAGCGAGCCGATTGGGTGCGATCAGGCCGTCGTGATTGCGGTGCGTAGTAGTAGGTCGCTCGGAGCGTAGCTGACGTCCCTATAGACCTTCGCTTTTCATAAGTCGAGCGACCCGCGCCTTACTCACGTGTTCGCCTTGGGCGCGTAGCTCCCGAGTCATCCGAGGATAGCCATCCGACTGTCGCGAGCCGGCAAAAGCAGGAATGATCTTCTGGAGCAACTCCTGATCTCGAGTCTCACGGCGGCTACGTTGACCGCTTGCCCAAGCGTGGTATCCACGGCCAGAAACAGGGCGCACTTCACCAAGTAATCGAAGCGGGAACTCGTTTTTCATGGGTTGTATCGCGGCGAATCGTTGGCGGATGGGTTGCTGAAGAGTGTTACCGTTTTTTTTAGGATCTCACAGCGCATCTGTAGCTCGTGGTTCTCGCGCCGCAGGCGCTTTAACTCCGCTTCGGGAGTCTCACTGGCGCAGGCGGGCTGCGACGCCCCAAGCGGCGCCTTCGCCCGCTTGCGCCAGTCGCGGATACGGTTGGCCGAGACCCCGAAGTGCTCGGCGCTCTGCTTGGTCGAGATTGAGGTGCTCGCCTGATAGGCTGCTCGCGCTTGAACGGCTCGGAATGGTTGGGTTTGGTTCGCGGCATGGATGGGATTCCTTTGGGTGCTCCACTCTCCACAAGTCCACAATCCCTGGGTAACCCTAAGGACCAGGTCTTGGCGCTATTTGCGACCTTGGTGTTTAGGAAACAGCCCCGTCGCTTTAAACTCCTCTCTTTGTTTACTCCCTGTCCGCCGACATGTCCGCCAAGGCCTTGAGCGAATACGAGTCCGTTTCAATCACGGCCCGAGCGATTCGGACGGCATACCATAACACGGCCGAATCGCCGACCTTACATGTCGTTCCCCTACCGCTTGGTCGGGGGCATGTCGTGGTTAATCATTTGGCGGTAGTTCATCATTGGGCCTTCGCCGTTCTTATCCCAGAGGGCGAGGCCCTTACCGCGGATGTAGTAGTCGCCGTCTTCCTGGGTCCATCCGACGCGATAGCGACCATGGACCAACAGGTAGTCTCCCAGATCGATGACAATCTCCAGTTCCGAGGGTCCGAAGTTTTCCGGATCATAGTGCGCCATAAAGTAGGCCGTGATCGCTCCTTTACCGACATACGGCGGATCGTAGTAGGTCATGTAAATCGCATCGTCGCGATATACCTTGAGCTGTTTCTTCGCGTCACCCGCCTTCACCGCCTCGAAGACATAGTCGGCGCGTTCCACATAAGCGTGTTCAGTCGCCGTCTGCGGTTCCACCGGTGCCGAACCGGGTCGTTCGATTTCGGCGACCGCCAGATCGGCTGCATCTACCCAAGACGATGCGCCCCAAATATTGCCCACAATCTCGAGCTCACCCGATCCATTCCGACGCCACCAGGTCGTATATTTGCCCACGTAGTCGAACGGATCGTTTCCCGCCAATCGATACCGATGATGGAACGTCCCGATCTCCATCCAATGATCACCGAACTGCTCCACCTGTTCCGTCTCTCGGATGAGTTTTTCCGTTTCGGTGTGAGCAAAGAACTGAGTGTAGTAGCTGCCGACCATCTCGGGCGTATCCAGCGGCGGTTGATACTCCGGAAGCACCAACGCATCCGTCGCGGTCATATCCTGCACCGCGCGCAGAGACTCTGTGCTAATCGCATCCGCGTATTCCTGGCTCCGCTCGCGCACCTCCGCCGCACCCTCCGGTTCCCAAACCAGATGGCGGGCGAAGAATGGAAGCAAGTTGGAGTAAACCCGACCGTATTCCGTCCAGTTTTTCTCCCACGTGTTGCCCTGATATTCCTCGGCTTCCACGTCCACTCCGAATTCCACCAATAGACGGCAAAACTGCCGATTGCGGTGCACGTGGGAGTAAGTCTGGTCGAACCGCCCCCAGTCAAACTTGATGCCATTGAGAGACCGCAGATTATCCACGTTGTCGCCGGCGAAGCGGTTGAGCAAAAACGCGTCGTTGAGGTTGCGGTAGCTCTCATGATTCACCACCAGATCGCCGGTTTCGTTGGGCTCCATCAGGAAATCGGCGTAGAGCGGCGGCCGGTTCACATTCGGCAGAAAGTCCTGCGCCATGGTTACAAACACTTCCTCCCGCCCGTGACCCGCGAGATCCGCAAAGGACTCCGCTCCGTGGATGAGTTCCCAATCCGAAAAGGTCACCCTGGGAGCGGGGCCTTCGCCCGTAGCTACTGGGTGAAGGCCATAAACCGTGCCAAACACATCAGGTCGGAACATGGCAAATCGCAGAGCGCCATAGGCTCCCACGAAGTCGCCGGTGATACCGCGTCCATCGCGATTCGGGATCGTGCGGTAGCGAGAGTCGATCAATGGCACGACCTCCTCGATGGTGTAATCCTGCATCCGCCCCGTGACCGGCGAATTCGGATAAAAACTACCGATGGTCGGAGAAGTGTAGTCCGCGGCGACGAGGATGAACGGGCGGATCACGCCATTGGCAATCGCCCGGTCGAACGTCGCTTGAACCACGCCGTCTTCGAACATCTGCGCATTACTCCACCAAAAATTGTGCAGGAAGTATATGACCGGGAAGCGGGCTTTGAGATCATCGTCATAACCCGGCGGCAGATAAACCATGGCATTGCGTTCGAGATCAAGGCCGATTTTATTTTCGGCCAATATCTCGGAGGTAAACTCCTCCGTGACGACACGACTGGGCGAAGAGGCGGCAGCAGCCAGAGCCGCAAAACAACCGAATAAAAGGAAAGTTAAGAGAACGGGTAATTTCACCCCACAACCCTGCCAAAAAACCTCTAACCCGTCGTCCCACCCGACCGGATCGGACTAATTAACGACCAAAAAACCGGCCAACAGTCCACTCCACCGCAATTTAACCACGGATGAACACCGATTCACAAGGATCTGGTTGCTAGTTTAAGAAACACCCAACGGAGGTTTCATTGCGAAGCTATCCGTGTGAATCGGTGTTCATCCGTGGTTAAAAAACCGCCTACTGGCTGCTGGAACGGAATTCGGTGGGGGTCTTACCGGTCACTTTGCGGAGGGACGCGTTGAAGGTGGACTTCGAGTTAAAACCCACCGCCAAGGCGATCTCGAGGATCGTTTGATCCGGCCTCCTCCACCAAGGCCCGGCGGGCCGCTGCCACGCGAAGCTCACTCAGCAGCCCACTCAACTTCGTGCCGTAGTCACGGTTGATGACCTGGGAAGCATGATGGGGTTTTTCGCCAAGACGGGCACTCAGCGCCGCGAGGGTGAGATCATTTTCGCAGTAGGCTTGCTCCAGCTGCAAGGCATGCTCCAGCTTCGAACCGATACACTGGCGCACTTCGGCTGAAAGCTCGGACTTGGCGTATTTGGTCGAGGTCGGCGCCGGATCGACCGCGACCTCAACCATCATCGCCGATCTCCGCACCAGCAGGTAAAACGCAGCCATTGCAACAACCACTTCGATCGTCGCGAACAACAATGGGAATCCCGTGCTTTGCCCGATCATCATACAGTGAGCTGTGCGCAACAGTCCCAATACCCATGTAGTGAAAACGATCACGAACAAGGCCGGCAACCAACGCGGAACCACGGCCTTATCTGCCGCCTCCAGCAACCGCCTACAGCGGTGTAAATAGAGCGAGACCTGAACCGCAAAGATTGCGATGCAAACCACCATGGCCGAGTGCACCACGCGGCCGTGGAAGATCGAATCGGTTGGAAGCCATTGGCTCAGCTGTGTGCCCTAGGAGTTCACATAGAGCAACGGGAGTGTAAAAACCGTGCCGATTAATATCGGCCAGAAATGCGCGCCGCCCAGAGCCCGCCACGTAGGTCGTTTGTATTCCACCGTTTCGCGGACCGCCAACCACAACAGCGGCGCAATCAGCAGTGAGCCGATCATGCGCAGGCCCAGCCAAATGTTGAGCGAGTCCTTCAATTCCGGATGCGCGATCGCCCATTCCAGACCAAACCCGATCGTCACCAGCGACAGATAACCCGCCAACCAACGATGCTGCCCCACCACATCGCGCTCCCGCCGGCCCGACAAAATCGCAAACGAGAACAACCCCACCGCCACCGCGATTGAATACAACGAACTCTGCATGCCGATCATAGCTTAGGAGTGCAGGCCATCATTGGGGCGATGCCAACCGACAAAGATACTTCCGCGACAAAATCACCCCACCCAGCCATAGCGCCATACCAAGGAACGCAGGAACCAAACGCAGCCAATCGGTATATCCGACTTTAAAGTGGATCCCGATCGCCGCCGAATAAGCCGGGATTCCCAGACCGAGAACCGCAATACCAAAGCCAATCGGCTCCACGCCGAAAACTCCACAGGACCGGCAACAGCATACCGACTCCGGAAGCCAACAGCATACCCCCGAGAGTGGCTCGATCGTGAGCGATAACCGCAACGAGTTTTGACCCTAATGCGGCGATGTCAGCCCGAGTCATACAAAGAAAACTCAAATCTTCCGCAACGAAGACCGAGATCACCCCAACACCAAGGATAACAACACCCGAGATGAGCAGACCCACCGCATGAATGACCCACATCAACTGCGCCCACAGCGCACAAGATCGATACCGGTCATCCGGATCCGTTATCGGGACTCGTTCGGAGTCTCCTCCTTCGCGACCGACCATGATCTGCACCGTGACTTGAAACAGAATTGCGGCCACAAATGCATGCAACGTGTCGAAATAGCCGAAACCGAAAAAGGCGAAAAAACTGACAAAGCCAGCCAATGCCGACGCAATCATCGCCGTTTTGATTCCATGCTCGGAGCGGCGCACTCCCGCATAGCCTAAAACGCCATAAAGCCACCCCAAACCCAGCATCGTTCCCGCCAACGTAGCTCGATCATGTGCCATAAAATCGAATAATAGCGGACTCCCTCGTCGCAGCATTTCCGAGGTCATCTGCAAATAATGTTCGTCATACGGCAGTAACACCCGAGTGAAACTTAGCCACAAAGTCGCCAAGCCACCCAAACCCATAGCGGCTCCCAACCCTACCGACCACAGCCAGGACCAATTAAAGATTCCGGGTCGATCGTCCTCGGTCTTCGAGATGGACCGAATCTGTTCAGCAAGCAAAGCCTCATGACAACGCTTAACCAAACCCGGCCCGCGGAAAACGAGTCCGGCATTGAGCAAAATCAAATCCGCGCCAGCCCAACTACATCCTCCGGTTCCATCACCCCACCGGAAACCACCAACATATCATCGGCAGACAGTATGTTCCTCCAGGCCTCAACCCTCACAGCAAAGTCTAGCTCCCCGAGCTCCAAAAGCACCCCGGCACATCCCGGGAGATCGAGAACCCCCGGATTCTCGTCGGCCGAAACTACCCGTAAATATTCCTCATTACTCAGTCCCACCTGAAATTTCCCGTCCTCCGAACGTCTTCGAGAGAGAACTTGAACCGCGCCGACATCGCCGATTTTACGCGTCGCACCCTCGCTGCCTTCTCCGACCGCGAGAGTCTCGTTTCCGCCTTTTGCGATACTCGTCCGAAGACCGTCTAAGACTTCGACGCCACCTACTCCGAAACGGGCCAATCCCTCGGGGGCAATCCCTTCAGGATCCACCTGCCACCCCAAACCGATAGGTGAAGCGAAACGAAGGCCCCGTTTCTAAAACGCCAACCGCGGATCGGCTTCCATGTGGCCCAAAAATCAATCAGCGCTCCTCCCAGCCGAAATCGACCCAGCGTGCCAATGACACCGAGAGCAACACGCCTACTGGCCAATTCCGGCAGCTTAAATAGCGCCGGCTGAGCCACCGTGCGATAAAACCAATCAGGCATGTCCGTTTAATTTAAGCAAAGACAGCATACCGGAAAAGAGGTCGGCTATGCTCCGACCGGATGCCAAGTGGTTTTGTATTCAAGGAAGTCGGCGATGGCGTAAAGCGAAGCTTTGGGGCCGTCGCCGGCATACCAATCAATCGCATCGGCCGCGTTGAATACTTTGACGCGTTTCATGCTTTCGGCGCCGCCGATTTCGAGCTCCTTGCGATCGTCGGCACTGACTACGCCGCCGACACCTCGGATGTGTTCGTGGGTCGCGAAGGTGGGAACCATTTCTTTGCGGAAACCACTGAGCATATTGACCACTCCCCCGGGCAGATCGCTCGTGGCGAGCATCTCACCCAAAGCAATGGCGGGATATGGTGCCGTCTCGGACGTGATTACCACGACACTGTTGCCCGCAGTGATGGTGGGAAGGATGCATGTGAGTAATCCGAGCAACGGAGATTCATCAGGAGCGACCACCCCGATTACACCCATGGACTCCGTCACGGTGAAATTAAAATGCGGCGAGGCAACGGGGTTCACGTTGCCCAGAAGCTGCTCATACTTGTCAGTCCATCCCGCATAGTGGACGATTCGATCTATCGCCGCGCTGACTTCGGCTTTAGCGGCGGCAGTCGTGGCTCCGCCGAGCTTTAGCGCATCGACTAATTCGGCGGTGCGGGGTTCCAGCATCTCGGCGAGGCGGTAGAAAATCTGTCCGCGGTTGTAGGCGGAGCGACCTGCCCAGCCGCCTGCGGCCTTGGCAGCGACTTCGACGGCATTGCGCACATCCTTACGAGTGCATTGCGGCATGTGGGCGAAGAACTCGCCGGCCGCATCATTGAGTGGAAACGTGCGGGCGCTCTCCGAGCGGATAAACTTACCACCGACATAACACTTGGGCGTCTTGGAAATAGGTAAACGAGGCATCTTTATAAATTAGGGATGAGCAGAGAGGCATCCGCCGTCGCTCTGTGAAACAGAACTATGGCGAGACAGAGGGGATATTTTTTAAACCACAGATAAACACGGACGGACACAGATAATGAATCTAAAGAACTACTCGTTCCCAGTGGAGTTTGGCGTGTTTGAAATTGATAATTAAACCAACTTTGAGTTTCGTGACACGGAGGTAGTTGATCATTTGCCCGCGCTCGTGGTCGGTAATTTGGTCAATAACCTTCGTATCTACGACCACCTCATTCCCAAAAATCAAGTCCGGGATGAAAGTCCCTACACACTTTCCTTTGTAGTTAATTTCGTGGGTTTTTTGCTGTTCGAAATCTAGCTCATGGACCAAAGCGTTCTCATATGGTTTTTCATGAAGACCGTGACCAAGTTCGTTGATCACTTCGAACGAGGCACCAATTATCAACCGCGTTAGATCGGCTGCAACCAACTTGGATTTGTGTTCATCGGTGTTCATCCGTGGTTAAAAAGCTGCGGTGTAGTGGATCCGGCTCAGGTGAGTTTTACGTAGTCGGCTAGGCCTTGCTTGCCGCCTTCTCGGCCGAAGCCGGATTCTTTGTATCCACCAAACGGCGACGTCGGATCGAATTTGTTATAGGTATTGGCCCAGACCACGCCGGCCTTCAGCTCCATGCTCATCTTCAGGATGCGGGAACCTTTTTCCGTCCATACGCCTACGCTTAAACCGTAGGCCGTGTTGTTGGCTTTCTCAACGGCTTCACTCTGGGTGCGGAACGTTAGGATCGACAGGACCGGTCCGAAAATCTCCTCCCGCGCGATGCGATGACTCTGCTCCACGCCACTGAAGAGCGTAGGTTTAAAATACCACCCTTGGCGCGGCAAGGTGCACTTCGGTTGAAACATCTCGGCGCCCTCGGCTCGGCCGGTTTTCACCAACTCGGCGATCTTGTCGAGTTGCTCCTTGGAGTTGATCGCCCCAATGTCGGTATTCTTGTCTATCGGGTTGCCCACCCGTAGCACTTGGACGCGGTTTTTGAGCCGCTTAAGCACAGCTTCGGCGATGCTCTCTTGCAGCAGCAATCGTGAACCCGCGCAGCAGACGTGGCCTTGGTTGAAAAAGATGCCATTCACGATGCCTTCGACCGCTTGATCCAATGGTGCGTCTTCGAAAACGATATTGGCCGCCTTACCGCCGAGCTCGAGGGTTAGTTTTTTGCCCGTGCCTGCGGTGGAACGCATGATGAGTTTGCCCACATCGGTCGAGCCGGTGAACGCCACTTTCGCGGCGGTCGGATGATTGACTACGGCCGCACCGGTTTCGCCCGCACCCGTGACGATATTAATCACACCGGGAGGCACGCCGGCTTCTTGCACGATCTCAGCAAACTTAAGCGCCGTGATCGACGTGGTCTCGGCAGGTTTGAGCACCACCGTATTGCCAGTCGCAATGGCAGGCGCGATTTTCCACGCCAGCATGAGCAGCGGGAAATTCCATGGGATCACCTGCCCCACCACTCCATGCGGTTGAGGAGTCGCATCCGGAAAGGCGTAGGCCAGCTTGTCGGCCCAACCCGCATGATAGAAAAAGTGCGCAGCTGCCACCGGGACGTCGAAGTCCCGCGACTCCTTGATGGGTTTGCCGCCGTCGAGTGTTTCGGCCACCGCAAATTCGCGGGCACGATCCTGCAACAAGCGGGCAATACGGTAGAGATATTTGCCGCGTTCGGCGCCGGGGAGTTTTGACCAAGCGGAAAAAGCTTTGGCGGCGGCGGCGTAGGCCGCATCAACATCGCCCGGAGAAGCGAGCGCGATTTCGGCCAACGGCTTGGCGGTGCCGGGGCTGATCGTCGGGAAATACTTGCGGCTCTTCGGAGCCACAAATTTTCCGCCAATGAACAGCTGGTAGCGATCCCGTAGCTTAGGGTCGGCTGACTCGGGCGCGGGATCGAACTCCCACAAATCACCGAAAATTAATTCAGGTTCAGAACGCCGGCGGGGAGATTTCGAGGACTTGGAACGGGCGGCAACAGGCATGATAAAATGGACGTCGAGAAATGCGGAGTTAGAGCGGGACGGGACTAAAGAGCAACGCCTCGTATCGTCGCAATCCCATGAGATAATCACAAGGCAAAGCCGGAATGCCGACGAGCGCGGATCCGAAAGTCGGGGCATTTCGGCTGGGGGTTTTGTTCAGGATGCACGGCTATGACGGCGGTGCCACCAATCTGATTCACACTCTCCCGGATGGCATCGCTGTCGTAGCCTTTATCCATGATGGCGGCGCTACCGGGCTTTAAGTAGGATTTGAGCCGGGGTTTACATTGGTCAAAGTCTGAGACATTTGCGCCGGTGAGGATGAAACCCAAAGGGTATCCCAAGGCGTCACAGGCGAAGTGAGCCTGCGTTGATAGACCTGCTTTGGCGCGAGCCATTGCTTGAGCAAGCTGGCCTCCCCCTGGACCCGCAGCATGCTGATTGGACCCGTGAGCTGGTGCGATCAATCATCAGATACTCATGGTCGCCTTGGAGGGTGCCCAGCCGTGCGAGCACTTGAGTCCACAGCCCACTTTTGGTCCACCGTCCAAATGAGGTGTAGGCGTTCTGCCACGGCCCAAACCAAGTGGGCAGATCCCGCCATGGTGAGCCCGTGCGCGCAATCCACAGCACCGCTGCAATACGACGTCGCAGGTTGCGACACTTGCGTCCACGCCGATGAGGGCCAGTCAGACTAAGCTGATGAGCGTTAATTTTTTTAGCTCGGCCCAGTGGTGATCACCCAGCACGAGTCTTACGTTCCGATTCACAGAGTGATGTGATCTTAAAACGATTCCAATGTCAATATATGTATCCTTTTAATAAATACTTTTACCCTGATTTATTTGTTAAACACACCCTAGAGCTCTAGAGCTGATCGAAAAACTAAGGGAAACCCTGCCCGATGTGCCAGTGATCCTTTTGACCGGAGTTTGGTTCGACGAGGGGACCATCGACGAGAAGTTGAGTAAAAAAATCTCCATGTATCACAACAAGACCGCGCCCCTTACGGAGCTGATCGACAAAGTCCAGCAACTGCTTCCGGCGTAATCTCGCTGTCGCTGCAAACCGGCACGCTCGTTCCGCGGGAGTCAGTAGGTGCCGGCCGCTTCGCTGAAGGTATACGGCGCTTGGTAAGCCCCTGTCTCCATCTTTACGAGCTGGCGCAAGAGATCGTTGAGCAACGATGAGGCCCCAAAACGGTAGCGACGATTGGTCAGCCAGTCGTCTCCGAGGGTTTCCTTAACCGCGACGAGAAAGTGCAGTGCTTGCTTGGCGGACTTGATGCCCCCCGCCGGCTTCATGCCGATGGCGGTTCCGGTCTCGAAATAGAAGTCACGAATTGCGTCCAACATCACCTGATTGTTGGCCAGCGTAGCGTTGGCGGAAGTTTTACCCGTCGACGTTTTGATAAAATCTCCCGGGCGAATCACGCGCATAGCGAGAAAGGAAGCCGCCCGGATATTGTCGTAAGTTTCGAGTTCACTCGTTTCCAAAATCACCTTGAGCGCGGCCTCCCTGCAGGCCTCCACCACTAAAGCAATTTCGTCCTGCATGCGGTTGTATTCACCGGAGAGGAAGGCCCCTCGATTGATTACCATGTCGATTTCGTCCGTGCCATCGGCGACGGCGGCCTTAACCTCGGCGAGGCGGGTCCGCAAATGCACCTGTCCGCTGGGAAACGCGGTCGCCACCGAGGCAATATTGACCGGCGACTTTTCACCCAACGCCGCGCGGGCATGCTTAACCATGGCCGGATACACGCAAACCGCTCCCGTCGGAGGGCAGTCCAAATCATCATGGGGACGGATCGCCTTGGCGCACAAAGCCCGCACTTTACCGGGGGTGTCTTTACCCTCGAGCGTCGTGAGATCAACCATCGAGGCGGCCAACTTGAGGCCCTGCACCTTGGAGGAGGTTTTTATCGATCGCGTCGCATATTTTGCCCCGCGCTCTTCCACGCCGACGGCATCCACGTTGCCAATTTCGTTCATCAAACGTTGAAAAACCTGAGGTTGAGCGGAGGGCATGACCGGCACTGTCAGCCGCCGCCCCGCCAATTGCAAAATACAAAGCAGAGTTTCGATCATCAGCTTGCACCCGTCCCGCTAGGTTCATTTGTTGGCGGCCTTGTCTTCCTCGCTTCTACGTCTTCTGCCGCTCCGCACGATCATTCTGACCGGATGTTCGACCCTGCCTCCCGTCAGCGCCTCCGCCCCGGAGCCCGAAACCATCATGACCATCGCCGACGAACGGCTGAGCGAGATCAGCGGCATGGCGTGCTCGATCCGCAAACCCGGAGTGCTTTGGGTGCACAACGACAGCGGAGACGAACCCCGCCTCTTCGCCGTGGGTCCCGATGGCCAAACCCTAGGCGTTTTGGAAATCACGAACGCCAATGCCAAGGACTGGGAGGGCATGACCTTGGTCAATATCGACGGGATTCCATGGATTTTGATAGCCGATGTGGGGGACAATTTCGCCGTTCGTGACGACCTGACAATCTACCTGTTGCCCGAACCCGATCCCGCGGACTTCGCCGACCAACCTATCATGCAGGTGTCCGCACCTTCCGTGATGCCCTTCCGCTACGAAGACGGGCCGCGTGATTGCGAGGGTGTTGCCGTGGATCCCGTGAATTGGGAAATTCTGCTAATCTCCAAGCGCACCGAACCGCCCGTGCTTTACACGTTACCGCTCATGACCGAATGCGACGACGACGATGGGCCCTATGTCGCGAAACGTATCGCGCCGATTGCTGGCATCGTGCCCCCTACCGCCGCTGAAAAACTGATTCCCGGTCGGCTCGGAATGTATCGTTCGCAGGTGACGTCTTTCGATATCTCCGGTGATAATCACACCGCGGCCGTGCTGACCTACGGCAACTTATATCTCTACGAACGGCCCGTGGGAGAGCGCTGGATCGATGTCTTAACGAAGACCCCACAACGCATCCCCGTGAAAGGTTTGCCTCAGTCCGAATCGCTCTGCTTCGACGAAAATGGCGCGACGCTGCTGCTCACGACAGAGGCCGCCCAGCCTCCCCTGCAACGCTACCGGCTGCGCTAATCGGTCGACCAATCACTAAAATCGATCGCGACTCTCGCTCCACCAAGTTCGGATTTTCCGTGGTGCAGTGACCATCCTTGCAATCGGCACAACCGCTCGGAGAGCGAAAGGCCGACGCCAAACCCCGCCGAATCACCGGCCGATGGTTTGGCATCGCCAGAGGCATGGACGAATCCCGAACCGTCGTCCTCAATCGTCAAAACTGATGGGGCTTTCCAACTGACGCGAAACCGATTCGCACCCGCGTGCCGCCAAATATTCGCGACGAAATTTTGCACCAAAACCAGCACAACATCGCGACTCGCTCGGACCGTCACGTTGGTCGGCACCAATATTTCGGACTGCAAGGTGCGCGGTAAATTCAAACTCGCCTGTTCCCCGACTACTTCGTCGATCACGGGACGCAAAGATACGACGCCTTCGACCGCGGGCCGACGCCCTTCATCCGCCAACCGCAGGATCGGATGAAGCGTCCACCGCCCAATCACGAAACTCAAACCCAGTGCGGCCAACCCCATCACCCCCGCCGCCACGAGAACGGACCGTTGAATCGCCTCCACCCTCGATTCCGTAAATTCGAAATACCCCAGATCAATCAGACGGTATCCGGGTGCCGTTCCGGGCGGTTCAACGACCAGTCGAAACTCCCGCTCCCGATCTTCGCCCAGCCACATGTTCAATCGGCTGGACCAGTCATGAACCCAAATCGCCGCGTCTCCCGCATCATTGGCAAACACTTCATAGACTCCCTCGTTTTCGGGAATTGGACTGAGTTGCATCCGCTCCGAAAAAGCATCGACCGAGGCGTATTCGCTATACCACTCCGGTGAACTCGACACATTGGGTCGGGTGGCGGTCTTGAGGGCCTCGGCCAAGGTAGTTTCCAGGATAGCGTCCTCCGCCTCAAGCACCACCAACCAGCCTCCCAAGGCCACCAGCAGGAACATCATGGCGGAAAAAATCGTGACCAGAATGGCGATCCGTGCGCGCAACCGCATCGGTATGCGACCGGCCCGGTTTTTAACCGACTCCGTCATGAATCAACGCCTTCGGAATCCCGCGCCTCAATTTGAAAACCCACGCCCCGATGCGTCCATAAAAGCGCCTGCGGGAACGGAGCATCCACGGCCGTGCGCAAAGCAAAGACATGGGACCGCAGAGCATCGCTACTCGGTGGCATCTCGCCCCACAAGGCTTGCTCAATGTCCTCCCGTTTTACCACCGCGGGAGAGCGGCGCAAAAGGATCTCTAAGATCGCGAACCCCATGTTGGTGAGCGAAAGAGACCGGCCCGCCCGCGAAACCGTGCGGGTGCCCAGATTCATCTCCAAATCCGCGCAGCGCAGGATTTCAGCGGATTGCGACTGCATCCCTTCCGCACGTCGCACCAACGCCGTCAATCTCGCGTGCAACTCAGGCAGCGCGAACGGCTTTACTACGTAGTCGTCCACGCCGGAGGCAAATCCCGCCAACCGATCATCCAACGAGTCGGCCGCTGTCAACATGAGCACCGGGAGATGTTTGGCTGCTCCATCTCGCAAACGCCGATACAACTCCAACCCATCAATGCCGGGTAATCCGCGGTCGAGAACCACCGCCGCAAATTCCGTCTCCAAAATCAAGTGCAGCGCGAGTGCACCATTGGGCGCGTGGTGCACCCGCCAGCCTCTGCGATCAAGATAGTCACCGATATTGTCAGCCATGTCCAAATCGTCCTCGACGAGGAGGAGCGGTGCGGTGGTCGGAACATTCATGAGGTATCGGGTCGAAGGTCGGTATTATGCATCTAGAAAGACCATTGGAGTCCGACGATCAAGGACCACGTGTCGTAGCCGATCTCAAGGGTGCGTCCGTCGAGCGAGGAATCCAGATCCTAGGAACCCCCGGCGATCGCCCGACCTTCGAGGAATCCGGTCCAGTTTTCACCAAAGGTGCGATCGACCCCGATCAACCACTGATAACCGAACGACCCCGAGGTGGAAAATTCTTCGCCCGGCAGGCTATCCAAATCCATATCGGTTTCCGTCATTAATCCCGCACCCAATCCCGCGTAGGGCCGCCACGGCGAGCCCAGGATCCCATCAAAGGTGTAGATCAGATTCACAAAAGCACTGGTCGAGGCCAGATCTCCGTCCGACAACACGGTATTCCCGGAGGTCAGCGTATCGACGTCGTTAGTCCGGTAAAAATACTCGATTTCCGTAGCCCAATTCTCGGTCCAATTCTTGCCGAAAGTCGCAACGAATATCGCGCCGTTATCGTATTGCCCTTCCCACTCCACGCCGCCGAGCGTGATGTCGCCGCCCGGCACCGTGCTCGTGCCACCACCGAATTTGACGTAAAGACCTTCGCGCCAACTCCCCGTTGCATCCTGAGCTGCACAGAGGGTCGCTCCAAGGATCAGTCCCAACCCGACCATCGTGATATTTCGTAATTTCGCTTTCATGGAGAAAACGTTTTTCACCCTCCGGGGAGACGAAAATCGCTCGTCCCACGGTTGAACCCTTCGGAATGAACCGGCGGATGGAAAACACCGCTACTTTGCCAAACCCTGTGTGAAGCGAACGTGAAACGTCCGTGCAATCGGCGCGAAAAATCAGCTTATCTTTTCTGATTTCCCATTGGCGGCGGCAACGTAGAGTGCGTTGATGATTGCAACAGCATTGCGGGCGGCGGGTCCGTCGACGGCAAGCGGACGGTTCTCCTGCACAGCGGCCACCAGATCGGCGATTTGTCGGCGATGACCTTCGATAGAAATTCCACCGGGATTGGCGGCACCTGAACCCAAGGCCGCCTCACCACCCATGATCGCGGCATCCTCCGGCCGTTCGTCTTGGAAGGACCACTCCGTGATCACGCCGTCCTCCAAACGCACGGAACCTTTTTCCCCACAAAGCTCGATCCGCATCGACCACCCCGGCCAGGCTGCGGTGGTCGCCTCGATGGTGCCCAGGAAACCGTCGGCGAAACGAAGACTCGCCACCGCCGTGTCCTCTACCTCGATACTTTGATGAACTCGACGCGTAGTGAATGCAGAAATCTCCGCGGGCATGCCCGCCAACCACTGCAGCAGATCGACCCCATGAATGCCTTGGTTCATTACCGCCCCGCCGCCGTCATATTGCTGGGTGCCTTTCCAGTTGGAACCGGTGTAGTAAGACTCCTCGCGAAACCACTTCACGTAACAGCCGGCGGAGATCAAACGACCGAACCGGCCTGCGTCCACCGCGGACTTCAGCGCTTGGGCGCCCTCGCTCAGACGTTGTTGAAAAATCGGAGCGACTTTGACTCCCGCTTGAACGGCGGCAGCTAACAGCTCGTCCACCCGCGCCGTGGTGATTTCGATGGGTTTTTCGATGACGACATGTTTTCCCGCGGCCATCGCGACCAAGGCAGGTTCTAAATGCGCCCCGCTGGGCGTGGTGATACACAGGACGTCAATCTCGGGCCGAGCCACGATCTCTTCAACCGTCGCCGCCACCAGCGATCCACCCTGCTTGGCGATAAACTCCCCACCGCGCTCCGGCGAGCGACTGACGACGCCAACGAGCTCAGCCCCGTCGATCGCCGCAATCGCCCGCGCATGAACCCGAGCGATCATACCTGTTCCCACAATTCCAAAGCCGAGGGTTGAAGAAGCCATAATGAAGAGTCAGTCGGGTTGCCTTTGAGGCGTCCAGCCGAAGTGATCGACCGATCACGGCAATTCTAATGCAAATCCTTTAAAATAACCGTGCTCCGGCCGAAATATTCGCCACAATAGCGAGACGTATGCTTCGTCCCCAGTCGCTGTCCAGTCACCGCATCATCTTGGTATCGCTCGTGGGATTGGCGGGATTGGCAATTACCGGATGGCCTTTGGCAGTATGCGAAAAGTCAACAGGAGATGGGGATTCGTAATGAGTTTCGCCACCGGGCGGACAATCAGATCCGAATCGCACGGGAGCACATGAGTGCGTTTCCCGAGATGATGCTGAATCTGCAGAATATCGCTTCATTCAGCCAACCGGTGTTCCGCGCCGTTTTGGAAGACAGTTTCGAGAATCTCGTCTCCCGACACCCGTCTATCACAATTTTAGAGTGGGTGCATCGCGTGGAACACAATCAACGCACCGCTCTCGAACTCCGCCAACAGCGCAGGTTCGGCGAATCATTCCAAATTCGTCATCGTCAATCCGACGGAACCTTCGTTCCGGCTCCTGAGCAGGATTTCTACTACCCCATCTTGGTCGCTGTGCCCATGACCGGCAACGAAGACGTCCTCGGCTACGATCGGCGCAGCGGGCCCACCATCTCGTTTCTGGAAAAAGCCCGTGAGTCGGGAGAGATGGTGACCACCCCTCAATTCGTTTTGGCTCAACAAAGTGGGCCCGAAGATTTGCTGGCGATCAACATGAGCCCGCCTATGGTCGATCGGATCGAACGGGAAACGAAGGCATTCGAGGGTTTGTGCAGTGCATTCTCCAAATCAATGCATCTCTTTCCGAAGTCCACGGCACCTCCCTCAATGAGGCGCTATTTATCTACTACGTTGACGCCTCAGCCGGGCCGGACGAGCGACGGGTCATGTATGCGAATCGCGCGGGCAAACAGCTTCCTCTGACCGTTTCGCAGGACGTTTCTCCGCCCGATCTATCGGCTGCGAAAGAACATGAGTTTCATCGCGAATCACTGGAGGTGGGTGGACGCGAGTGGCAGTTCATTGCGCAGATCAATCCTGCCTGGGCCACTCGCCAAAGGTCGAATTTGCCGGGCCTTATCTTGGGCGGAGGGTTAACGGCTAAATTCCTACTCAGCTTGCTGGTCAATTCGCTACTGATCCGCAATCGCCAGATCGAGAGGCAAGTGGATCAACGCACCCGGGAGCTTCAGCATACTGAAGGCCTGTTGAAAGAGGACATCGAGCGTCGGATTGCGGTGGAACAGAGCCTGCACGAAAGCAAAGCCCTGTTGGAAGGCATTCTGCAAAATTGCCCCGGTGAGATTTTCGTGAAGGACCTCGAAGGGCGTTACTTAATTTTCAATACCCAGTATCAAGATTCGCTCGAAAAAAGTTCGGACGAAATCCGCGGCAAGACGGATCACGATTTGTTTGAGGCCAAGCTCGCCGATCGATTCGTGGACGAAGACCAACGGGTAATCAGCTCCGGCACTGCCTTGCGCTACGAAACAGAGATTGAATTTCACGGTCACAAGCGGGTGGATTTTGTGCAGAAATTTCCCATCCCGGGACCCGACGGCAAACCCCAAGCCCTAGGGGAGGCATCGTCACCGATATCGCCTACCGGGCGGCAGCGGAAAAACTGCGCCATGACTTCGAACGTAAACTCCAAGCCAGCCAACGCATGGAAAGTCTCGGGGTATTGGCGAGCGGCATCGCTCACGATTTCAACAACATCCTCGCCACCGTGCTCGGCCAGGCTTCCATGATGCGTCGTAATGGAAATCTAAATACGAAACAAGATAGTCAGATGGAACGAATCGAAGTCGCGGCCCGCCGCGCTTCGGGACTTTGCGAACAGATGCTCACCTATGCCGGACAGGGCGGACACAATACCGAGACCATGGATGTCAATGCCATCATCGGTGATACACTGGAGCTCTTGCAGGCTTCGATTTCCAAAAGCATCGAATTAAAATTTGAGCCGGGAGAGGCGCTGCCGGTGATCAACGCCAATCCCAGCCAATGGCGTCAGATCGTCATGAACCTCGTAATCAACGCGACCGATGCCATCGGAACCAAGACGGGGCGCATAACGCTGCAGACTGAGAAACGGTCAATGACCGTCGGGGAGTTAAACCACGCGATCAGCCACCCTCAGTTGGATGACGGCGACTATGTGATGATGACCGTGACCGACACCGGAAAAGGTATTGCCGAGGAAAATGCCGAACGGATTTTTGAGCCCTTTTTCAGCACCAAATTCCACGGCCGGGGGGCTGGGCCTATCGACCGTGCTGGGCATCGCGCAAAAACACGATTAAAGCCCGGTGGCGCAGCCATCATGGATAAGGGCTACGACAGCGATGCCATCCGGGAGAGTGTGAATCAGATTGGTGGCACCGCCGTCATAGCCGTGCATCCCAATAGGTCGCAAAAACCCGACTTTGACGAGCACTTCTATCGCGATCGTCATCGGATCGAAAACCTCTTCGCCAAGCTCAAGCACTTCCGACGCATTGCCACTCGCTACAAAAAACTGCTTCATTCATACGCCGCAATGCTCGCATTGGTATGCATCATAATATGGATCAAACACTAACGCTGTATTTGTTAAGCACGCCTTAGCGCGGTTGCCACATTTCCACGAATCCAGAGCAAGGCGTTTAGATTCAGGGTTGAATAAACCTTGCAATGGTGAAGCCTTTAAGGCTTACCCCTTTTGCCCATGAATGCCCCATCTCTTTCACGGCGTGAGTTCAGTCGCTCACTCTTGATCGCAGGCAGCGGCCTCGCACCCACGCCACTCCGCGCCGCTCATCATAAGATTCCTGTTCCTTCGCTCGGGGTGCAGACCAGCTTGGCCAATGCTTCAGCGGTCAAAAACGCCGGCGGTTCCTGGATCGGCCTGAGCGTTGCCGGTTGGCTGCAACCTGATGGACCCGAAAGCGAATTTCGCGCCCGTCTCGAGGAGGCCGCCGCCTCCCCGTTGCCGATCTACGCCTGCAATAGCTTCATCCGCCGCAAGGATCTCAAATGCAACGGCCCCAACGCTAACCACGACGCCGTGATGGAATACGTGAAGCGAGCGTTCAGTCGGGCGGAGCGGGCCGGCGTGCAGTTCATCACTTTTGGCAGCAGCGGCTCCCGTCGTCTGCCGGAGGGCTACGATTACGATCACGCTCTCGATCAATTCACCACCCTGTTGAGACGAATGGGTCCTGCCGCCGCCGATCACGGTGTCACCGTTCAGGTCGAGCAATTGCAGAAGCGCGAGGTGAACTTCATCAACCGAATCGGCGAAATGGAACAGGTCGTGCGCGGCGCCAACCATCCCAATATTCGCGGAGTCGCCGATTTTTATCACATGGTGGCCGAGGGCGATACTCCGGCCGATTTGGCCCAGGCCATGGATATTGTGAGCCACGTAGAAATCGCCGAATTGGATGGCCGGCGCGTGCCGGGAACCGGCGGACAAGATTTTCGGCCTTACCTGAAAGTTCTCCAAGAATCCGGTTATGCCGGACGAATTGGAATCGAAGCAAGATTTGAACTCGAGGAGCTGTCCGGTGGCTTCTCCGCCTTGGCCAAACAATGGAATTCCGTCTGACCCAACTCGCCGCGGTCGGTTTTCTTGCGGTTGGATTTTCCGGTGGCGCCCATGCCGCGGAGAGCGAGATCATCGCGCAAGGCCGTAAAACCTTCGCCACCTACTGTGCACCTTGTCACGGCCCCGAGGGTGCCGGTCTTTTGGCGCCAAACCTAACCGACACTGAAGTGCTCCACGGGGAGTCATTGGCGGAGATCATCAAGATCATCGGCGAAGGCGTGCCGGCCCGATCCATGCCGCCTTGGGGAGGCGTGATGGACGACGCAACCATCGAGGCCACCGCTCACTATGTGATGAGTATTATGGACGACAATCTGCCCAGCGGCATGGTTGCCACCCCTGATACGACGGTGACGCCTTTCCTACCGTGCTCGGCAAAACCGACAATTTCGACGAGCGCCCCCGGCTCAACCTTGGACTGCTGAGTCGTTACGACCTCCAAACCTCGTTCACCATCACGAATCCACATGGTGGTCCGACCGGGTTCGTGATGAGTGACCACCCCTTGAACTTTGACGCGGTGGCCCGAATACCCGCTGCGGCTAAATTGTAGAAGCGCATCCGCTCGGGTGATTGACAGATCAGACACGGGGGAAGCCGGGGTGACAACCGTAACAAATTCGGATCCAGTGACCACCATCGTAGCTCGGACAAACTGTCGATTGGCATTGTGCACACTATAACAAATACCCCGAAAACGCACTCGCGCATCAAGTAGAGAGGGAACATCCATGTCCGCCTCCAGCCGAAGTTTAATTCAGGAATCCCCTCCTTCGATATCCAAAATCCATGTCGGATGGTCTCCGGTATTTTCAGAACCAAGATCACCGATCGAACCCACGCTGCTGCCATCATCAACCCGAACAAAACCGTGCACAATGGCTTCGAGCTCCACCCAGTTGGCATCATATCCCCCTGCGGACACATCACTGACGGTTGTCTTTACGGGATCAGGCAATTCACCTAAACTGAGCACCTTAATTTTTCGGGCCACGATGATCGGCGCAAAGCCACCAGCTCCCGTCACTCCCTCGATTTCAATGCGTTGACCATGCTTGATCGCCGCGCCAACCGCACCCGGGGCCTGAACATAAATTGCCTCGCTGCCATCCCATAGCACCAATGCCTCGGGTCGTGGCCGAATACCTTGCACCACAATCCCTTGAATCCGGACCGGCAGGGACCGCGAAGCTTCCGCCGGAGTCATTTCGCGTATTTGGTGGGCGGATGCCAAAACCACGGTTGATGCTGCTTCCTCATTCGCCGCCAAAAAGATGGACCCCATCACGCTGGCCAGCGCGAAATAAATTCGAGCGATGAGGCCGGTGGGGTAACATCGATTCAAGCAAGTGTTATTCCTTAATTCCCGCCGATGGAGCTTCGAGCCGGGTAAATGGCGAAGCTGACTTTCACCCCATTGTTGTCGAACCATTGCTACCTCGGCGGGACAATTTCTCCCATTCGGGTGGTAGGATATATGAGGCAATCAAGCTAATGTTTACCTTTCGTCCCTCCCCTGCTCCACAACTTCGTTACTTTGAAACACGTCCATCTCATTCTCTGCCTACTCTGCGCCACACCCGTCAGCCAATGCGCAACACCCTCGATGGCTCAGCCTAATATCGTTTTTATTCTCGCAGACGATTTAGGCTATGGTGACCTAAGCAGCTACGGCCAAAACCATTTTCAGACCCCGAACATTGATCGGTTAGCGGCAGGCGGTATGCGATTTTCGCAGCACTACAGTGGATCCACCGTTTGTGCCCCTTCACGCTCGGTCCTCATGACCGGACTCCACACCGGTCACACTCCAATTCGGGGCAACAAAGAGATCCAGCCAGAAGGACAACACTCCCTCCCCGCAGGAACCGAGACATTGTCCAAACACTTACAAATTAGCGGCTATAAAACAGGCGCATTCGGGAAATGGGGCCTGGGATTTCCCGGTTCCGAGGGTGACCCTCTACTACAGGGGTTCGATCGTTTTTACGGCTACAATTGTCAGCGTCTCGGACACCACTATTATCCTTCTCATCTTTGGGATGACGACCAACGAGTGCATCTGACCGGAAACGCCGATGGGGCCAGCGAACAATACGCCCCCAACCTGATTCACGATCAAACCCTCACGTTTATCGAAGATAATCAGGACCAGCCTTTCTTCTGTTTCGTTGCCTCCATCATCCCTGATGCGGAAATGGTGGCCCCCGAGGATCTCATGGCCAAACACCGCGGGCGCTATGGTCGCGAGATCCCGTTCGAAGGAACCGACGATGGTCCGAAGTTTCGTCTTGGGCCGTATCAATCCCAGGCCGAACCCAAAGCGGCATTCGCTGCCATGGTCGATCTGCTCGACCATCAGGTAGGTGAAATCGTGGCCACGCTTGAGCGATTGGGACTGCGCGAAAACACCCTCATTATTTTCACCTCCGACAATGGTCCGGCACAGGAGGGCGGAGCCGATCCAACTTACTTCAACAGCAACGGCGGACTGCGCGGAATCAAACGTGATCTCTATGAAGACGGCATCCGCGTGCCACTTATTGCGAACTGGCCCGGGCAGATTGAAAGCGGATCAGAGTCTCACCATGTCTCCGCGTTTTGGGACTTCTTTCCGACACTGGCGGAACTTACTGGTCGGACTGCCAAAGGTGAGCGAGACGGTATTTCCATCGTGCCAACCCTGCTTAACCGGGGGCATCAAGCCGAACACAAGTATTTATACTGGGAATTCCATGAAGAAGGCGGCCGCATTGCATTGCGCCAAGGAGATTGGAAGGCGGTGCGATACGATGTCCTCCGCAATCCCGACGGAGCGTTGGCTCTCTTCAATCTAAGCGAGGACCCATTTGAGCAGCATAATATCGCCGACGAGAACCCCGAGATCACCCGGCGTTTGGATAAACTTCTACAATCGGCCCGCGAACCGTCCTCGGTGTTCGCATTCGGACAATCCGGATTCCTTCAAGTCGAGTGATCGTTTGGGTCGATCAGATACTCGTTCTGAATCCCCCTCTTCCTTTCCGTTACAAACAGCCCCGCCCGCACAATCCGAAATGGAGCAGCACGTCAGGCGGTCATAAAATCACGCACAGCGGCCGCTACTTGGTCACAAGGAACCTCGACTTCTTCCCGTTGGCTCAGGTCGCGCAGTTTCACGACACCCTTCGCCAACTCATCGCCACCGTAAATCAAGGCAATCCGGGCACCCGATGCCGTCGCGTTCTTAAACTGCTTTCCGAAACCAAGATCCTTCATCGGATAGTCCACCCGATAGCCCACGCGGCGTAGCGCGTTGATATCACCAAACGCCGCGAGCCGTTCTTCCGCTCCACCAACGACCACATAAACGTCTGGCTTGGAGGCGACTTCGGGCAACAGCCCGCGCTCACGCAAAAGCAATTCCATCGTCATATCACCGATGGCGAATCCCACTGCCGGCAGATCCGGCCCACCCAGCTTTTTGACTAAGCCGTTGTAACGCCCGCCTCCGGCCAAAGCTCTCAGATCGCCCTTGCGGTCAAACGCCTCAAACACAAAGCCCGTATAATAAGCGAGTCCCCGCACCACCCCGAGATCCACGCTCACGAAATCAGCCAAGCCCATGGCATCCAGCCCTCCCAAAACCTTACGCCAGTCCGCCAACCGTTCAGTCAACTGCTCGTTGGCGAGTTCGGCTACGACCGTCTCGAGATCGGGCAGTGATTTGATCGCCAGCATCCTCAGCACCGCGGCCTTCAACTCTTCTGCCAATGCCCCGTGCGCTTTGGTGTAGATTTCAAACGCGTCTTCCCCCAGCCGCTCAAATTTATCAATCGCCCCCAACATGCTCTTCACCTGCTCATCGGAGAGACCCAGCGCCGCTAGGTAATAGAACCACAGATTGCGATCACTCAGACGGACATAAAAATCATCTGCCTGTAGGCCCAGACCCCGCAGACATTGGAGGAGCAAGCTGATCAACTCGATCTCCGCCTCGGGACCCGCTTCGCCAAAGATGTCGGCGTTGAACTGGGCGAAACAACGCCCCCGCCCCTTCTGCATCCGTTCATAGCGAAAGAAATCGGCGATACTGAACCACTTGATCGGTCGCTTCAGCGCATTGGCCTTCGCCCCCACCATGCGACAGACCGTCGGAGTCATTTCCGGCCGCAGCACGACCTCGCGTTTCCCTTTGTCAGTGAAGCTGAACAACTGGGCTTCGATCTCGTCGCCCGACTTGGCCTTATACAGATCGAGAGCTTCGAGGACCGGAGCATCATATTCTTGAAAGCCGTAGGCGTGGGCAGACTGCCTCCATTGTCGGAAGAGATGGGTGCGCGGAGCCAAATCCTCAGGAAAGAAATCACGGAAACCAGGCAAAGACTTAAAAGACGCCATAACAGCGCGAACTTGGGCCGGGAGTCCGCCCGCCGCCAAGCGAAAATTCCATCAAGAGTCGTCGGCACAAAAAAACTGGGTCGGCCAGGACCCGGTTTGAAGAAGTTTGAGGCAACCCTGCCTCGGAATAAGAACGATCAGTTGATCGTGCCGATGTCCAAATCCTTGAGCTTCTGCTTAAGAATCTTGCCCGACTTGAATTTGACCACCGCGCGTTCGGGGATGACCACTTCATCAGCGGGTTTGTTAGGGTTGCGACCAATACGGGACTTGCGTTTCTGCACTTCCAATACGCCGAAATTACGCAACTCGACGTTGCGACCTTCGGCCAAAGCGGCCATTATTATATTGAGCGTCATTTGGACGGTTGACACGACTTCCTTTTGGAAAAATCCGGTCTTCTCGTAGATTTGTAGAACTATTTCTCTTTTTGTTAGGTTCGGGAGATTCGAGGGCATAAGTCAGATCCTTTCGAAATTACGTTAGGTTATACAGTTAAGCTAAGCTAGTTTCAAGATTTTCATCAGGTCAAACCATAAGGTAAGTCCTCCATATAGCACATGAGCGATAAAACACCTCAAGATCCTCTGGATCAACTACCTAAGCAATTAAAAAACCTGCTCAAGTCGGGTCCGTTTGCCAACGCTTTTACAACTGGAGCCACCGCATCAGGCCCTAAAAAAGTCGATCCTGAGCAGGATTCCAAAGACGCGGAGCACGAGGAGGTCCTGGCCAAAATTCGTAAGTTCAATCTCAAACCGCGAGAGATTCGCGACCACCTGGATCGATTTGTGATTCAACAACGCGAGGCCAAGAAAGTTCTCTCTGTCGCCATCTGCGACCACTATAATCACGTGCGGCGCTGCTTGGAGAACGTCCAACTGCAGGAACGCGACTACGCAAAGCAGAACATTCTGCTCCTCGGCCCCACCGGAGTGGGTAAAACCTATCTGATGCGCTGTATCGCCCGCCTGATCGGCGTGCCTTTCGTGCGGGCTGATGCCACCAAGTTCTCCGAAACCGGCTACATGGGGGGAGACGTGGAGGACCTAGTCCGTGATTTGGTCAAGGCCGCCGATGGTGATGTGGATCTCGCGCAATACGGCATCATCTACATCGATGAAATTGATAAGATCGCTCAATCCAGCAACAGCGGCGGCGGTCGGGACGTATCCGGCCGTGGCGTGCAGATCAATTTGCTCAAGCTCATGGAAGAGACGGACGTGTCGCTCACGAGCCAGACCGACATGGCGTCCCAGATGCAGGCCATGATGGATATGCAGCGCGGCGGCAAACCCCGCAAAAAGACTATCAACACTCGCCACATCCTCTTTATCGTTTCGGGCGCTTTCGACAAACTGGCGACATCAGTGAAAAAACGCGTGCAGAGCACCTCCATAGGATTTGCCGCCAACGTGGACGATGCCGACACCCCGGACAGTGACTACCTGCGACACGCCCAATCACGGGATATCATCGACTACGGCATGGAGCCGGAATTCGTAGGCCGTCTCCCGGTTCGGGTCGCTTGCCAGTCCCTCACCGCCGACGATCTGCAGGAAATTCTCCTCACCAGCGAAGGCAGCATTTTACAACAATACCGGGCTGATTTTGGCGGCTATAAGATCGATTTCGATATAACCAGGGAGGCGGTTGCCGAAGTGGCGTGTCGGGCGCAGACGGAAAATACCGGCGCCCGCGGTCTGATGACCGTGCTGGAACAGACGTTCCGTAATTTCAAATTCGAGCTGCCTTCCACCGGTATCCGTTCCTTCAAAATCACCCCGGAAACCGTAGAAAGTCCGGAAGAAACGCTGCGGACACTCCTGGAAGAAAATGCCTCCGACCAACGGGATGTGCTCGGCGCCGAGGTGCAGGCCTTTGCCGATCGTTTCCGGGAAGAACATGGGTTCGAATTAAACTTTGCCGAAGATGCCGTTACGGCCCTCATCGAGATGAGTCTTGATCGCGACAAAACGATCCGCGCGCTATGCGAAGAACGGTTCCACAACTTCCATCACGGATTGCTGTTACTCACCCAAAACGATCCCAACGCAAAATTCGATATCACCGCCGAGGTGGTAGCCGATCCCGAGAAAGCGTTATCCAGATGGGTGGTCGAGAGATTCCGCGAAAACGACACTCCCGACAACTCTCACTCCACGACGGAAAACTCAACGTCTTGAATCGGCAGTTCCTGCTATTTGATATCCTACCGAGACGGACGAGCCTGATACTTGTCACTCCGCCGCCTTCGATCTCCGCCACACCGCCACAATTTTTTAAAAAAAGAAGAGCGCCAAGTGCACAAGGATTTCCGCCCACCCACAATAGACGGAATCCACTCGTCTGTTCCTCTTCCACTTTCTCGTCCATCTGGTTACCTGAAACTTGAGACTTAAACGTCAGTGTCTTATCATGTCTCCCTAAGCATGCCTGATCCCCAAGCCGTTAACTCCATGTTCGCCCGCATTGCCGGGCGCTATGATTTGGCGAACCGCTTGCTCAGCGGAGGCATCGACCTCTGGTGGCGCCGTAAGCTTATCCAACGCGTGGCCAGCAAGGCCCCCGCCGATGTGCTCGATCTGGCGACCGGCAGCGGTGACGTCGCCTTTGCCCTCGCCCGAAAACTGCCGGAAGGCACTCCCATTCTCGGGATGGATTTCTGCCAACCCATGCTGGACGAGGCGGAGAAAAAGAAACCCGGAATGACTCAGGCCGAAAATGTCACTTTCGCTCAAGGCGACGGCCTTAACCTCCCCCTTGAAGACGCATCGTTCGACGCCGCGACAATTTCCTTCGGACTGCGCAATATGGCCGATCGTCACCGATGTCTGGCCGAGTTGAAACGTGTTCTTCGTCCCGGAGGGCATCTCTGGGTTTTGGAATTTTCGCAGCCCAAAGGATGGATGAGCCCATTCTACTACTTCTACCTTAAGTTAATCCTGCCACTAGTCGCGGCGGTCGTCATGGGCGACAAGAACGCCGCCGACTATCTGGGCGGATCTATTGAGTCTTTCCCTGACCACCATGGAATCTCCACCGAGATGACTAAAGCCGGGTTCGAGATCTCAAGCGTCGACCGCCTCACCGGCGGCATCGTGGCTCTGCACGGGAGCGCGAAGCGCTCCGCCGAAGTAAAAGATCGCAAGTAACGAGATATCAGAAGCGGATTTCGGCTACTAAATAATTTTTCAACTCCCTCTCCTGCTCTGAAAATTTCCGATTCTTCAATGAGGTGTTTTAAAAGAATCTTTACCGCGCTGGTGATTCTGCTCGTGTCCGTGGGATGCCAGTCGCTTCGTAACGCGCTACACCCCAAACACACCGTTAAGGTCGAGCGAATCTTTAACGACGAATTCGAAAGGAAGCTAATTTCGGTCGCGGAAAACGCGAAGCCTACCAAAGCCGAAATGAATCGGATCCTGGCAAAAAATGGAAACCGTCTGTCTTCCGAAGATGTCCTATCGAAGTGGTGGAATGAACTCTACGGCGAAAGGCTGAAGTTTCCACTCTACCTCAATGCCGAGGCGATACGGCACCACCGACAGATGTCGCGCCAATTAAAGAAAGTATTCGTCGATGCAAATGGCGTGAAAATGATCGGGTCGAAATTGGAGTATTCGGCAAAAGTCTCCCAACATGAGTCGATCGCGATAGAAGATCATCGATTCACCGACGTCTATATCGTTCAGATGGATCTCTCGTGGATGGAATATTGCGGTCCGGTTTGTTCGTTCCAATTTTCGATTGATCGGAAAATTGTCTTCGACCGCCTGGGAAATATACTGGCTATTTACGATGACAACGCAGACCGAGCGGCGCTCGTAAGTTGAACTACAAGGCCTCCGTTTTTCACGGCCAAGCGATCACTCCGGAGGCGCAACCTCAGCCGTGACTATTCATGGCCCTAGGAGATCACCCACGTTCCACCTTTCAATCTGATCCTGCAGAACGTGTCTGTTCTCAGTTAAAAGATTTGCCGCAGCCGCAGGTGCTTTGGGCGTTGGGATTATTTATTTCGAACCCCTTCCCTTGTAGACCGTCATCAAAATCAATGCTGGATCCATCCAGATAGGCAAAACTTGCGGGATCGACTAGGAAGGAGACCCCTTCGCACTCCAACTTTTCATCGTCTTGCTTAGGATCATCAAAAGACATCCCGTATTGGAAACCCGAGCATCCTCCGGTTTCGACCAAAACACGTAAAACCTTGTCGCCGGCATCGTTTTCCGTCCGCATGGTTTCAATCTGCCGGGCTGCCCTGGAAGTAAGCGTTATCATACTCAGAAACGTGGCCAATGCCCTTGCTCTGTCAAACTCCGGAGCGAACACAGCAGATTTCGTGCAGATCCCTCTAGAAATCTTGCTACCACCCTTTTTTCTGCTTTCGTAGCGGTGTGAGCGTGATCAATACACTCAACAACAATGTGCCCTTCGAGATGGTGCGCAAAATCGCTGACGGCGGCATGGGACTTGTCTACGAGGCTAAACAGAAGGGAGCCGGTCAATTCAGTAAGAGTGTAGCTATCAAGCTGATCCGGGAGGAATACTTCGCCATTAAGGAGTTCCAAAAGAACTTCATCGGCGAGGCCCGACTAGTAGCCGATCTCATCCATACCAACATTGTCCAGACCTACCATCTGGGGGAATCCAGCAACCAATATTTCATGGTTATGGAATATGTGGACGGCGTGAGTTTGGAACAATTTCTGGATAAACACCGTGAATTGAACCGCCCTATCCCGATTGAAGTCGCGGTTTGGCCTACGCTCATCAAAAGTGTGACACGCAGGGACGACTGCTCGGCATCGTGCACCGCGACATTGGCCCCAAAAACATCATGTTGAGGCTTGGGAGGGTAATGTGAAACTCACCGACTTCGGCATCGCGAAGGCTCTGGACCTCATGTATAATGAGGAAGGCAAAGTCATCGCAGGTAAGGATGAATACCTTTCGCCTGAACAGGCGAGCTACGCGGTGACGGACGGTCGAGCAGATCTCTTCGCCCTTGGAATCGTGCTCACCGAATTACTCCTCAGTCGGAATATTTTTCGCGCGTCGGACCGTCTCGATTCACGACGAAATATTCTCACAATGGACATTCCTCGGTTCGGTGATCTGCGGGTTGAAATCGACGAGAAACTGGAAGGAATCATTCAGAAACTTTTGAAGCGCGATCGCGATCGGCGCTACCAAACGGCATACGAGGTTTTGACCGAACTGGAAGTCTATCCCTACTCCGACGGCTATGGTCCGACCAACGAAAAGCTGGGCGTATATCTGCGGGATCTGATGGGGCATCAACCTCCCGGAACCCAGAGCCCGATGCCTCCATCGTTGCCTCAAACGACCCTCTAACAAAACCGGCGTAATCCATGGCCGGTCCCGGTTTCTCTCAAAGCCTGAGCCAGCGGCAAACGCAGTCGCTCGTTCTCGCTCCCCAGCTCCGACATTCGCTGAAAATTCTGCAGGTCGCCGCGCTGGATTTGCGCACCGTGATTCAAGAGGAGTTACAGGGAAACCCCACTTTGGAGGAACTCCCGATGGAGGGAATCAGCCTGGATCGTGAAACCAGCGAAAGTTCGGCAGAGTCAAGCGGAGCCGACGACACGAACAGTTCCTCCGAAGAACTCGATTTCTCGAAGGAATTCGAAATCCTGACCAAACTCGATCAAGACTGGCGCGACTATATGGCGAACGCCGGGGGCAATACACCGCAGTCCAGCGAAGCCAATGAAAAACGGCAGCACTTTTTCGATTCACTCGTCAGCGAAACCTCCCTGCAGGAACACCTGATGAGTCAGGCCGAGATGTCGGATCTGGAACCCGCGGTTCTCGAGGCCATGGAGTTTCTGGTCGGTAGCTTGGACGACCGGGGTTTCCTCACCCAATCGGTCTCCGATATCGCCCTGCAAACCGCCCTGCCCCTCGACACGGTGCAATCCGCTCACGCCTTACTACAGACTTTCGAGCCGGCAGGTATCGGTGCGAAGGATTTACAAGAGTGCCTTCTGCTCCAGCTCACCGCCACCGGACGCGGGGAGTCTCTAACCGCCCGGATCGTGCGCAACCAATTTGCCCTACTGATTCGTCGGCGCATTCCGGATATCGCCCGAAAGGCGGCCGCGCCCCTGGAGGATGTGCAAGCCTCGGTGGAAGAAATCGGCACACTGGACCCAGCCCCCGGCCGCCGCTTCGTCGAAGACAGCAATCGCGTGGTCGTGCCCGATGTCACGGTGGAACGCGATGATGACGAGTGGCGCATTTCGCTCAACAACGACTATATTCCGCGTCTCAGAATTTCGAATACCTACAAGGACATGATCGCCAAGGGTTCGCTCAATCGGCAGGAGCGCGACTACGTCCGTGAGCGAATGCGCTCCGGCAGATTCTTGATCAACTCCATCGAACAGCGCCAACAGACCATCGAGCGCATTACCCGGGAAATCATCAAAGTGCAGGAGCCGTTCTTCGACGAAGGCGTATCCAAACTTCGGCCCCTTACAATGACGCAAATCGCCGATACGATGGGAGTGCACGAAACCACGGTCAGCCGGGCCATCGCGAATAAATACATCCGCACCCCGCATGGAGTGTTCGAATTTAAATTCTTCTTCACCCCCGGTTACCAATCGGAGGGCGGCGATTCGGTTTCCAACACCAGCGTGAAGGAAATGATCAATGATCTCATCTCGCTTGAAGACAAAAGCCGACCGCACAGCGACCAAGGCCTGGTGACAAAGCTGCAGGAGAAGGGTATCAAAATCGCGCGCCGCACCGTTGCGAAATATCGCGAAGAACTCGGACTCTTGCCCAGCAATCTCCGGCGCGAATATTCCTGATTTCCCCTCCGCTGTTTTCTCCACCCTAACCCCAATTACCATGCGTAACCTACCCCTACTTCTGACTCTACTCGGTTTGGCCGGCGTGATCTCCGCCGCCGTCGTGCCGGTTCCTGAAAACGTGGAGCCCGAAAAGTCTTGCCCAGCAATCTCCGGCGCGAATATTCCTGATTTCCCCTCCGCTGTTTTCTCCACCCTAACCCCAATTACCATGCGTAACCTACCCCTACTTCTGACTCTACTCGGTTTGGCCGGCGTGATCTCCGCCGCCGTCGTGCCGGTTCCTGAAAACGTGGAGCCCGAAAAGATCTCCGGTGCCAAGCCGCGTAACGTCGTGTTCATCCTTTCCGATGATCATCGTTTCGACGCCATGAGTTTCATGGGCCATCCGTTAGCGGTGACGCCCCAAATGGATGCGCTCGCGGCCGAAGGTGTTCATCTAAAAAATGCCTTCGTCAGCACTTCACTCTGTTCCCCCAGCCGCGCCTCGATCCTGACTGGACTTTACACGTTCCGTCACCGGGTGATCGACAATCAACGCGCCGTCCCCGAAGGCACATTATACTTCCCCCAATACCTCCAGAAAGCCGGTTATTCCACGGCCTACATCGGCAAGTGGCACATGGGGTCGCACAATGATGATCCCCGTCCCGGATTCGACCATTGGGTCAGTTTTCGGGGCCAAGGCCAATATCTGCCCACCGGAAATACTCTCAACGTCAACGGCGAGGACATGCCGCAAAAAGGCTACATCACCAACGAACTGACTGACTATGCCGTCGATTGGTTGGAAACTCAGCGCGACGCGGACGAGCCGTTTTTCCTCTACCTCTCACACAAAGCGGTGCACGCCAACTTCACGCCCGAAAAGCAATACGAAGATTCCTTGGCCAACCGTCCATATACGCGCCCCGCGACCGAGGCCAACACCGATGCCAACTACGACAGCCGGCCGCGTTGGCTGCGTGACCAACGCAACAGCTGGCACGGCGTAGACTTTCCTTATCACAGCGACCTCGACATCGAACGATACTACAAACGCTACTGCGAGTCGCTACGCAGTGTGGACGACAGTATCGCCAATGTGATGAAGCAACTGGAGTCGATGGGGATCGCCGATGAAACGCTGGTCATATACATGGGCGACAACGGTTTCATGTTTGGCGAACACGGTTTAATCGACAAGCGCGTCGCCTACGATACTTCCATCCGCGTGCCCTTGCTCATGCGTTGCCCTGACCTTTTCGAAGGCGGCACCGTGGTCGACGATGTTGTGGCCAACATCGATATCGGTCCTTCCGTGATGAGCGCGATGGGACTCGAAACACCCGTCCACATGGATGGGCAAAACTTCCTTCCTCTGGCAAAGGGTGAGGACATCCCTTGGCGCGACGAATTCCTCTACGTCTACTATTGGGAAAAGAATTTCCCACAGTCCCCCACGGTCTTCGCGCTCCGCACCGATCGCTACAAGTTGATCAACTACTACGGACTCTGGGACGCCGATGAACTCTACGACCTGAAAAACGATCCGGACGAAACCACCAATCTGCTTTACACCGATGGATTTAAGTCGATCGCGAAGGATCTACAGAATCGCCTTTACACCAAGATGGCGGATCTCGGAGGCATGGAAATTCCGCTCAACGCACCGGCAGGTAACTCCCAGAACAAACGTCTGGAAACACGCCACGGACGCAACGCCTCTGACTTCCCGGACCCTCTCGTGGTCCCCGAGCCGATCAACAACAACGCCAACTAGGCCAACGCGAGGCCCGGCTTGATTTCCAGCGTCTCCGGCGGTGTCGGTTGGACGCCGGGGTCAGCCCAGGCTGCAAACGCAATCATACCCGCATTGTCACCCGTGTGCTGCGGTTCGGCGGCGAGGTAGCGCAGTCCCCGACGTTCGGAGAGTTGCTGCATGGCCGCTCGCAGAGTCCCGTTGTTGGCGACGCCACCCGAAAGTCCGATGCTGCGGTAAGCATCCGTTCTCAACGCGAGCTTTGATTTTCGAACCAGCGCATCGATGACCGCCTGCTGGTAGCTGGCGCAAAGATCCGCCCGCAGTTCCGAGATCTCGCTCACGGTCATTTTCTCCAAGCGATACCGCAGGGAGGTTTTTAAACCGGAGAAACTGAAATCCAACTGAGCCTTATTGCCGATACCCCGGGGGAAATCAAAGGCGACGGGATCTCCCGCTGCGCCGATTTTCTCAATCAACGGCCCGCCGGGATATCCCAGTCCCAACAGCTTCGCACCTTTGTCCAGCGCCTCGCCGGCGGCATCGTCGCGGGTCGACGATATTACCTCGATCCGTCGCATTTCATCCATGCGAAACAGGAGCGTATTTCCACCGGATACGATCAGCCCCAAGTGAGGCAATAGCTCCTGCATCCGCGCCGGAAACTCCATCGGATAATCCGCGTGCAGGGAAATGAAAGGCGAGAAGGCATGCCCGCGAAGATGATTGATCCCGACCAACCCGGAGGACAGGGCAACCGCGAGCGCCTTGGCGGTAGCATTGCCGATCGCCAGACAACCGGCGAGACCGGGACCATGGGTGACGGCGACCTGCCGAACTTTCGAAAGGTCATGATTTCGGCCGACGAATTTTAACATCGGCCCCAAAGTCTGCAGATGTTCACGCGTGGCGATATCCGGCACGACACCGCCGTAATCTTCGTGCAACTCCATCTGGCCGTGCACCCACTCCCCGACCAACCCCAAGTCCGGATCGAACAACGCCACCGCGCTCTCATCGCAGGAACTCTCGATGGCCAGAATCATTCGCCCGACTCCTCAACCGATGGTTTTAAATACGCTAGAGCCGCTTCCAATTGCGTGTCCGGCACCGGAGCGAATCCAAACCGTTCCTCGAATTCCGCCGGATCCGAAAGATCGCGTCGTGTGCGTTGCAGCGCCACGTTGAGATCATCCTCGGGACTCATGACGATTTCCTCGTCAGGTTTGACGCCTACTTCGTGAACCGTGACTCCACTGGGCATGTAGTAACGACCGGTCGTCAGGCGCATGCCTTCCCCCCGTCCGAGGCGAATCAAGGTTTGCACCGATCCTTTGCCAAACGACGTCTCGCCAATCACGCGGGCCTTACCGGTGTCCTGCAGTGCTCCTGCCAGAATTTCCGCCGCGCTTGCCGAACCGCTGTTGATTAATGCAACCATCGGATAATCCCAGGTTGCCTGATCATTCGACGAACGAAACTCCTCTCGATCCGCCGCAGTGCGCCCCTCCGTGTAGACCATGAGTTCGCCGCGCTCAAAAAAGGGATCCAAAACCTCCTTGGCCGCCGAAAGTAAACCACCCGGATTATTCCGCACGTCGATGATCAGAGACGACATGCCTTCGCTGGCTAGTTGTTGCATAGCTGCACGCATTTCCTGCGCCGTGGGGGCGGAGAATGACGCGATACGGAGGTAGCCAATATCGGCGTCCAACATCATAACGTCCGTGACACTCTGCACCTTGATCACTTCCCGCACCACGGTGATGTCGATGGGGTCTTCCTCCCCGTCACGTTCGAAGGTGATATCGACCGGTGATCCCGGTGTCCCCCGCATCAAACCCACCACTTCGTTCAGGGAGCTCCCCACCATAGATTCGCCATCCACGGCCAAGACCCGGTCGCCCCGAAGAATACCAGCCCGTTCTCCCGGAGTCCCTGCAATCGGAGAGATGACCACGACGTAACCCTCTTGAAACTCAATTTGCACCCCGATCCCGCCGAACTTGCTATCAATATCCTCCTGTAACTGGGAATAGTCCCGAGCTTCCAGAAATCCGGAGTGAGGATCCAATGACCGCAACATCCTTTGGAGCGCTTCCCGGGTAAGCTCATCAGGGTCTACCCGGTCGGCATCGACATAGCGCTCCCGCACCAATTGCACGACTTCTTCGTAGAAGCGGGCGGAACGCGCTGTCTCCCGATCACCTAATAATCCTGTAATCTGGGCGAGCTGAATGAGTCCCAGCGCGAGCAAGCTGCCCACAATCATACCAGTGGAGAGAGTCAGAATCCGTTTGAGCACACGGGGACTGTGCCCATTGCATCGCTGTTGTAAATGGGTTCGTCACCTTCCGCACCACTCTCTCCCGAATTGTTAACTGCCCTCACCGCCGTGGCCGGAGAGGACGGCTTCATTGGTTTCGATCAATTCATGGAAATTGCGCTCTACCATCCCACCGTCGGCTACTACCGGCGGGACCGCGATCGCGTAGGCCTATCCTCGAGCACGGACTTTTTCACCGCCAGTTCTCTCGGACCGGTTTTTGGAGAACTGGTGGTGGCCTGCTGCGTCTCAAACCTGCACGGGGGCTCCCCCGGTGATTTCCAGTTTATCGAGATCGGAGCCGAATCCGGCAAAACGGTCTTCGACGAGGTGGATCACCCTTTCGCCGGAATCACGGCCATTGGTCATAGTGAATCGCCGGATATCTCGGGGCGCTGTATTGTGTTCTCCAACGAACTTTTCGACGCTCAACCGTGCCGACGATTTGTGAAGTCGGAGTCCGGTTGGGATGAACTGGGCGCAAAATTGGAGGGAGATGGTCTCGTTGATGCAATCCGACCACTTTCAGGAAACGTGGCCGAATTACCGACCTCAGCGCCGCTCGGTTACCACCTCGATCTACCGATTGCAGCCCGGAATCTCGCCACCTCCTTGACGAGGTCAGACTGGACCGGGCTCTTCTTGGCTTTCGATTACGGCAAGTCATGGACCGAGTTGATCACCGAAACACCTCACGGAACCCTCCGGGCATACCACCAACACCGCCAATCCAATGCACTGTTGGATCGGGTCGGGGAACAAGATCTCACCTGTCATATATGCTGGGATTGGCTGCAGGAAGCACTGCAAAAAAAAGGATTTTCAGTGGATTCAATTGCTTTCCAAGAGGCATTCCTCGTTAAAAATGCGGCAAATGCCCTCGCAAAGATCATGGCGGAAGAAGCAGCTCACGTAAGTGCCCGAAAATCAGGCCTACTTCAACTTCTTCATCCATCGGCACTTGGACAGAAATTTCAAGTTCTCAGCGCTTGGCGGGACGATTTCTGAAATTCCACTTGCCCATCGTTGATCCAAACCCTTAATTCCCGACCTTTTGACTAAGGAAAGACATGTCCCGAATTTGTGCCATCACTGGAAAACGCCCGACCACGGGTAGCATCATTCACCGCAAAGGTGTCGCCAAGAAAAGCGGCGGCATCGGCACTCACGTCACCAAGACGACTAAGCGCCGCTTTAAGCCCAATGTGCAGCGCATCCGCGTGAAGCTCCCCAACGGGACCATCAAGCGCATGTGGGTGTCCGTAAAGGCCATCAAGGCTGGCTTGGTGCAAAAGGTCTGAACGCAGTCCTGATCCCACTGTTAAACGTCGCTTTCAAAGCGGCGTCTTTTTGTGCCCGAGCCCCTACGCACCAATGCGTATGGGCCGATTTCCTGGAATTGAAGTAGAATGAGCGTATGCCCGCCTCGTCCGCTCCGCTCGTCTCCAGTCCGAAAAATCATCGCATCCTGTATCAGAACAAACGAGGCGATCGTATTCGGGCCATTTCCCGAAGTGGTTTCATTATCAGTATCGGAGTTTTTCTCGCGACCGGCTTGGCGGCACTGCGGGATGGCACCTTCGAAACGGTCGTCGCCAACTTGCCTTTGATGTGGATTCTATTGGCGATTATCGCAATCGGAGCGCTGTGGTTCGCCCGCAGTTCCTGGTGTTTGGGGCGACAATATGTAGTCCATCTGGAGATATGGCCACGAAGTCATCTCGCAGTGGCGCGAACGGCTGGGTTGTAGCGTGAATCCGTCAACTTGATCGCGTGGCGGGATTTTCGCACCGTGATCATGCACGATCCGGAAACCTCCCCTCCCCACGACCCGTTGCTACGCGTTCGATGGGATTCGGGTCAGCATCTGACCTTTGACCATACTCAACGGCGAGGCTCCCCATAGTTGGGCTTCATTGAGTCGATTCCTCAACAAATGCAGCCTTCCGAAGGCGTTGGCGACCGAAGAGGAAGTGGGCGAATTTCAGTTCTCCGTTTTTCCCGCCCAGGGCTGAAATCAGACTCGTCTAAAGACAATGGCCGCGTTTTGGCCGCCGAACCCGAGGTTGTTACTCAACACGAGATCCACCTTGGCGTCCCGCGCTTCATTCGGGACGTAATCGAGATCACAATCAGGGTCAGGATCATTCAAATTGATGGTCGGCGGCAGGACGCCATCTTCCATAGCCTTGAGACTGGCCACACTTTCAATTCCACCGGCGGCACCCAGAAGGTGACCGGTCATGGATTTGGTTGAAGAAATGGGAAGCTTGAAGGCGTGGTCGCCGAACAGGCGTTTGATCGCGAGCGTCTCAAATTTATCGTTATAGGGAGTCGAAGTGCCGTGGGCGTTGATGTAATCCACCGACGTATGGTCCTCCTCGGCGCTGCGCAATGCGCGGGTCATCGCCATTCCCAGTCCTTTTCCTTCGGGATCAGGCATGGTGATGTGGTAAGCATCAGCCGTGGCGGCATATCCCGCGACTTCGCCGTAAATCTTGGCATTGCGGGCTTTGGCGTGATCAAGCACCTCCAGCACCAGCACGCCTGAGCCCTCACCCATGACAAAACCGTCACGCCCCATCGAAAACGGCCGACTGGCCGTCTGGGGATCATCGTTACGGGTGCTCATGGCTTTCATTGAACAAAAACTGGCGTAGGCAAATGGCGTGACCGCCGCTTCCGCTCCACCAGCAATCATCACCCGAGCATCACCGCGACGAATCATGTGCATGGCTTCACCGATGGCATGGGTGGCGGTGGCGCACGCTGATACCACACCGAAATTAGGTCCTCTGACTCCGTAGTGAATTGCGACCATCCCGGAGCAGATGTTGCCGATCAGAGCCGGGATTGTGAACGGGGAAACTTTTCGAGGACCACCGTCAACGAGACGGCGAAGTTGCTGCTCATACGTGAGCATACCGCCTATGCCCGATCCTACCAAAACACCGATCTCATCAGGATTCTCCCGGTCGAGGTCCAATCCGGAGTCCTCCACCGCTTGGGTGGAGGCGACAAAACCGAAATGCGTGTAGCGATCGTTTCGCCGCGCATCCTTGGGATCCAAATGCTCTTTAACATCCCAATCGCGCACCTCGGATCCGATATGGCAGGCGTAGGGTTCCGGATCGAAAAGACTCACTCTATCCACTCCCGGGCGCCCGGCCTTCAAACTAGTCCAAAAGTCATCGGGATTATGGCCGAGTCCATGAACGGCACCGAGACCGGTTACCACTACGCGTTGAGAGTCAGGCAACGAAGAAGGCATGATAATGAGAGAGTTAGAGCACTAAAATAAAATGGGCGTTCCACCGGTCAGCTTTCGCGAGACCGGGTGGAACGCCCAAAATTCTTAAAAGGGAAGATCAGCTGTCGCCGGCTTTGCCCTTAATGTATTCGGTCACCTGGCCAACCGTCTGAAGCTTCTCGGCGTCGGATTCAGGGATTTCACCCTTAATCTCTTCCTTGAACTCTTCTTCGAAGGCCATGATGAGCTCTACGGTGTCGAGGGAATCGGCACCGAGATCATCGAGGAACGACGCTTCTGGCGTAATTTGTTCCTCATTCACGTTGAGTTGGTTAACGATGATTTCCTTAACCCGTTGTTCGATAGATTTTTGGTCGGACATGTGGAGAATATACTAAGTGTCTGGAGGCTTTACATCGCCATACCGCCGTCAACAGTAAAAACCTGTCCCGTCATATAGGAGGCTTCCTCGCTGCAGAGAAATGAGGTGGCATGAGCGATATCGGCGGCTTGGCCAAACCGATGCATAGGAATGAAATCCGTAAATCCCTTTTGATCTTCTTCGCTAAGTTCAGCGGTCATATCGGTCTCAATAAATCCTGGCGCAACCACGTTTACGGTAACGTTGCGACGGGCGAATTCCTTCGCGGTGGTCTTGGAAAACCCAATGAGACCAGCCTTGGCGGCCGAATAATTGGCCTGCCCGGCGTTACCGATGATGCCCGACACTGAGGAAATATTGACGATCCGTCCCCAACGATTGCGGCACATGGGCCAGCCGATCGCCTTGGTCCAATGAAAGGCACTGGACAGATTGGTCTGAATGACCGCGTTCCAATCCTCCTCGGACATACGCGCCAGTAGACCATCGCGAGTGATGCCGGCGTTGTTCACGAGGATATCGATCTTTTTGAACTCCGCGAGCAGCTCAGTGGCGGCGACTTCCACGGCCGGTCCGTCGGAAACATCCACCGCGCGGGCAACAGCAGTGCCGCCGGCTGCGTTAATGGCGTCCGCCACACCACCACAACTGGCGGGATTCTTGGATACACAAATGAGCTTCACACCTTGAGCAGCGAGATTTTCGGCGATGGCTTTGCCAATACCGCGACCCGCTCCGGTCACCAATGCTGTGCGATCAGTAAATGTCATGCGATGAAGGGAGACACGAAAGCCGGAGAGGGGAAAGCGAAAAATCAAATTCGCCCCGATCCGGTTCGCCTCTCCCAGCAATCTGATTCAGATTCTTCGTTCGATGCTTCGACGCCCTCCCCTTTTTTCTGCTCTCGTTCTCACATTTATCACCGTCTGCTTCGCTGGCTGTCGCGACCGCCAAACCTTGGTTCAACAGGCCAATGCAGCCAACACCCTTATTTTGGCCAATGGCACCGAACCGGCCGACCTGGATCCCCAAATCGTCACCGGAAGCCCCGAGTCGCGCCTGGTACAGGCGTTATTCGAGGGACTGGTGCGCTACCATCCCGAAACTCTCGATCCCCTGCCCGGGGTGGCCGAGCGATGGGAACTGGCCGAGGACAGCGTCACTTATACCTTTTTTCTGCGCGCTGAAGCAATCTGGTCCGACGGGAAACCCGTCACCGCCCGTGACTTCCATCGCGCCTATGAGCGCATGCTCTCTCCGATTATCGCTTCGGAAAATGCCGAGAATCTCTACTTCCTGGAGGGAGCTGCGGACTTCCATCAAGGCCGCTCCCAAGACTTCACCAGCGTCGGCAGCCGCGTCACCGATGATCATACCTTGGAACTCAAGGCCGCTCGCCCCACCCCGTTTTTCATCCGGATGTTGTCGGCCCGAGGTTGGTTTCCATTGCCTATCCATGTGCTCGAGAATCACGGTGCATTGGAGCGCAAAGGCACGCCATGGACCCGAGCGGAACACATCGTCGGCAATGGCCCGTTCGTATTGGATTCTTGGAGACCGAACCAATCAATCGAAATGTCTCGTAGCCCAACCTATTGGAATCGCGAGACTGTAGGCTTGGATAAGATTCATTTCTTGCCTATGAAAATGCCAACACCGAAGAGTCCGCCTACCGCGCCGGACAGGTTCACCGCACGTCGTCTCTCCCCATCGGAAAAGTTGAAACCTATCGACGTGATCGCCCGGACGAACTGCGGATCGCGCCATTTTCCGGAACATATTATTATGCCTTCAACGTCAATCGACCACCGCTTGATGACCTTCGCGTGAGACAGGCCCTGGCAATGTCCATTGATCGGGAGGCGCTCACCCGCGAGGTAACCCGGGCAGGAGAGCAACCCGCCGGACACTTCGTCCCGCCCGGAGTGAGTGGCTACTATTCCGAGGTTCCGGGTGCGAGGTATGATCTCGATCGAGCCAAAGCACTCTTGGCCGAGGCCGGATTTCCGAATGGCGAAGGATTCCCGACGCTCACCCTACTCTATAATACGGCCGAGAATCACCGTATCATTGCGGAGGCTGTCCAACAGATGTGGCGCAAAGGTCTCGGCATCGACATCCAGATGGAGAATCAGGAATGGCAGGTCTATCTCGATTCCATGCACCGTCATAATTTCGACATCACGCGAGCCGCCTACATCGTCGCTCCTGATGATCCGACGCGTTTCTTCGAAGGCCACCGCACTGGGCATGGTTTCAATATTTCCGGATGGTCCGACGAATTTTTCGACACACGTTTGGAGCAGTCGCTCGACGAAACTGATCCCGCCCAACGGGCCGTCTTATTTGGGCAAATGGAAGCAAGGATGATGGAGGAAATGCCGATTGCTCCGATCTATCACTACACGATGAAATATCTGATTCGTCCCGAGGTAAAAAACTGGACGGACAACATGATTCAAGACCTGCCCTTACGCGACGCACGCTTGGAGCCGTAAGGCATTTTGTCAGGGGGGAGGTAATGTTGTCAGGCGTACAGCCCGACTTCAATCCTTATCGTAGCACGGAACGATCGCCGGTTGCTCCCACACTATGGAGTAGTCTCGACCCTCGACGGGTGGATTTCCACCCGGACCATAACCGACCTGATCGGATACCGAGTTAAGGGCGACAAATCGAGATGTGATCACTCCCGCCGACACCGTGAACTCCAAAAAGCCCAGCGTATCATCGCCATCCGGCCATCGTTCGCCCCACTGAGGAAATGCTGTTGCCGGGGCCAAATGTAGATCGACTCCATCAACAACCAAATGACGGTGGCAGTGAATATGTCCGCTAATCACGTGAGATACACCCGTGCGTTTCATCACGTCCCAAAGATAATAACGATCGGCCCGATTTAGGCCAAAATACCACGGCACCTGATCAACGGTCCGGTCGAAATCCGGTTCGTCGAACCGGTCGGCAAATAACGCCGGATGAATCATCCACATGTGATTTCCACAGGACGAATCCCTGTGGAGTCTATCCAGCCACGCACGTAGTGCGGCCTCCTCAGGAAGTCCACTGCCGAGCTTGAAGGCATCGATGCCCGTGAATCGAACCCGGTTGATTCCTTGGCCTCTCACTTTCGACCATTCACTCGGTCCAAACACGCTGCCATAATGACTCAGGTATTTCGAGTTAATCGCCACCGAAGAATCGGGCGACCACTTGTTCCCCACCTCATGATTTCCGGGGATTATGAGACACTCAGATTCCAGATCAGCAAAGTCGTGTTTTATCGAATACAGCTCTTCAGTATGCGTGGCGCCATCCCGCGTGAGATCGCCTCCCACCAGCACAAGATCAGGATCCAATTCTTGGATCTGCCGACGAGCCGTGCGCCAATTTTCATTCCACGCCGGTTGATATCGATATGAGTGCGGTGACCCCACGTGGATATCCGAAACATGCACGAAGGACCATTTGCCGTTATTTTCAGAAATATTCATGCGGATTTTTCAGGATCATTCGTTTAAGCATCAAAATCGAGCCCATCTCCACTTCGGCCTCACAGGGGTGAGTTACTCCGTTACCCCATCTAATTCATCATTTGAACTCATCTGCCCCTCAATTCTCCGGCCTCTCCCAAGCCGACTACTTTGTGGTGGTGTTGTATCTGATCGCAGTATTCGCGGCAGGCTTCCTCTTCACCAAAAACAACAAATCCGGCAAAGACTTTTTCGTCGGCGGAAACCGTATCCCTTGGTGGGCGGCGGGCGTATCGCTCTACATGTCGACCTTCTCGGCCTGGATGTTCACCGGGGCGGCCAGCTTCGTCTACAATACCGGTTGGTTTGGCATCTTGTTCTTCGTGGCAAACCCACTCGGATTTGTCATCGGTTTCTTGTTTTCTGCGGTGAAGTGGCGTCGAGCCCGGCTGTCGTCCCCGGTGGAATACGTGGAGGAACGTTACAACCACACCACGCGTCTGGTGATCGGGGTGGTATTGTGTATCAGCATGCTTTATTGGCCGGGCCAGCATCTCGCGGCCGTGGCGCGTATCTCGGCTCCGGCTCTATTCCCCGATGTGCCCTGGGCGGTCGATGGATTGATTATATTTTTCGGATTCTTCGTGCTGCTCTATTCGGTGGCCGGAGGAATTTGGGCGGTAAGCATGACCGATGTGCTCCAATTCATCGTGTTGCTCTCGGTATGTGTGGTGCTGCTCATCATCGTCTTTTTTGGCGCGAACACCATTTTGTTCACCCAATTGGTTGATGGGTTGCCGCCACTGAAATTCGAACATCACTTGCCCAACGGCGCCTTCTATTCGCATTGGTTCATGATCGGTCTGGTCGCCCAAGCCATCTTCGGAACCGTGGTGGGCGACAAGGCGCAGCGCTTCTTTCTAGTTAAAGATGAGAAGGCCGCCAAGCGCACCGGCTATGTGACCATCGCGCTCTACTGCCTCTCGCCCCTACTCTTCGGACTGCCGCCACTCGTGGGTAAGATGCTCTGGCCAGAAGTTAGTCAACTGGCCGCGTTCGCCGGCAGCGCCAAAGCTGATGAGTCCATCTTCATCGCCGTCGTCGTGCACTACCTGCCGGCGGGCATTATCGGATTATTCATCGCCGCCATGATAGCCGCCTCCATGTCAGCTCTCGACAGCGTCTGGAACTCCCTTTCGTCCATCGTTTCCATCGACCTCTACAAGGGGCATTTCCGCAAGGATGCTACCCAGAAAGAGCTACTCTGGGTGGGTCGTATTGTGGTCGTTTGTCTGGCGGTTGCTGCCATTGTGATGGCGGTGATCATTGTGAACAGTTCATGGGGACTGTTCACCTTTGCGAATATCGTGCTAGGCTTGATCGGCATTCCCGTAACTGTGCCGCTGATGGTCGGGGTGATCACGAAGATCCCCTCCACTTGGGCGGCCATCCCTTCAATTCTCAGCGGCATCGCCGTGGCCTCCCTTATGCGTTTCGACTTCAACTGGGCCCTGGGGCCGCAATACATCAGCGTGGTCCTCACCTCCTTCTCCGTGCTGATGATCTCCAAATGGCTCGGCGGGCTTCACAATCGCAGTCGTGGACACGCCGCCTTGGGCTGTGCGGGAATCGGCGCGATCATCTTTGTGTCGCTGGGTTTGGTTTCCACTTATTCTATCACGGGCGAAGTAGTCCCACGCGTATTCGGCGGTGAGGAAAGCGCGCTTTGGCTTGGTTTGACTGCTGTGGGCGTGGCTGTGCTCAGTTTTCTTTTCACTCCGCTTTACGGCCGTGACATTACCGCATTGCCGTCCCGCACCGCCGACTTCTACGAACGTATCAAACGACCGGTGGACGTGATGGCTGAAGTGGGCGAAGACACCGAGGGGAGCCGTCCCAATGGTATCATCGGTTGGAGCGCCATCGGGCTTGCTGTGGTGCCGGTGGTTTTTCTGGGACTCTACGGCGGAGCAAACGCCTTCGCCTACGTCGCTCTTGCCACAATCCTGCTGGGCATGGGCGGGTTCTTTCTCAAAGCGTCGAGCTGAAACTCAGTGCAGTCGACACAACGAACACCACAGTATTGGCAGCGTGGGATTACCCTTGAGTTGTAGACTTGTGACGCAGAGTCGGGTTTAATCTGTTGTTTTGGTTTTCGAAGTCAACGGGCGAAATATAGCCGATTGAAGAGTGTCGTCGGTCGCGGTTATAGGAGGCTTCAATCCACTCGAACAGGGGTTGGCGAGCAGGGCTGTGATTGCGTCGTTCGTGGCGGTAGACGAGTTCAATTTTGCGGGTAGAAAAGAAGGACTCGGCTAAGGCGTTGTCGGAGCAATTGCCGCGGCGGCTCATCGACGCGGTGATACCGTGGGCGCAGAGTTCTTCACGAAAGCGTGCGCTGGAATATTGCCCCCCACGATCAGAGTGAAGGAGCAGGCCCGCAGGCCAGCGACCACCGCGGCGCCCACTGGCCATGCGAAGTGCAGCGATGACCAGTCCGGTTTCCCGTGAGTCTAAGCATGCCCAACCGAGCCCACGCTTGCTGTAAGAGTCGATCACGACGGCCAGATACCGCCAGTGCTCACGGGGGTCCAGGTAGGTGATGTCGGTTTGCCAAACCTGGTCACAGGCGGGGATAGCCTCGCGCTGAGCGAGCCGATTGGGTGCGATCGGGCCGTCGTGATTGCTGGGCGTAGTGGGAGGTCGGTCGGAGCGTAGCTGACGTCCCGGTAGACCTTCGCTTTTCATTAATCGAGCCACCCGCGCCTTACTCACACGCTCGCCCTGAGCGCGTAGCTCCCGAGTCATCCGGGGATAGCCATCCGACTGGCGCGAGTCGGCAAAAGCGGGGATGATCTTCTGGCATAAGTCCTGATCTCGAGTCTCACGGCGGCTACGTTGACCGCTTGCCCAAGCGTGGTATCCACGGCGAGAAACAGGGCGCACTTCACCAAGTAATCGAAGCGGGAACTCGTTTTTCATGGGTTGTATCGCGGCGAATCGTTGGCGGATGGGTTGCTGAAGAGTGTTACCGGGGGGTTTAGGATCTCACACCGCCTCTGTAGCTCGTGGTTCTCGCGCCGCAGGCGCTTTAACTCCGCTTCGGGAGTCTCACTGGCGCAGGCGGGCTGCGACGCCCCAAGCGGCGCCTTCGGCCGCTTGCGCCAGTCGCGGATACGGTTGGCCGAGACCCCGAAGTGCTCGGCGCTCTGCTTGGTCGAGATTGAGGTGCTCGCCTGAGAGGCTGGCACCTCGCGCTTGAACGGCTCGGAACAGTTGGGTTTGGCTCGCGGCATGGATTGGATTCCTTTGGGTGCTCCACTCTCCACAAGTCCACAATCCCTGGGTAACCCTAGTCGCACGGTCTGGGTTGTATGGGACCAAGGCGAAATCAATATACTTCTGAAACTTGTCATCGATCGGAGATCGCCTCCATCGCTCGAAGCTCCAGTGATCGCGCTAGCTAGGATGTTTCGGGAAGTCCGAGAGCAATCTCTTGTCCGCTGTTTCAAAGCGAGACCGGATTGTTGAGGGCAGCTCATGAACGGAGATTGAATATCCATCGCCGTTGAATGACCTTTCCGAGTCGTGCTCGAAGATTGGCTGACCAAGGTCCACCTCGGTGTCGTATAGCTCTTCGAGATACCGATTGTAGGCGTCTTCATACACGATCCATGAAACGCCTTGCAGCAAGAGATAAGCCACGAACGGGATGCCGACCTGCAACCCCAGTCGCTTCCAACGCTTCTTAACAGCGGTGTAAATTATCCAAATGCCGTAGGGAAGACAGCCAAGCAGCGTGAAGAGAAATACTATGCCCCAAATGGCTGTTACGAGGTCACTCACTTTTATCGCGAACCGAGTTACTAGGCTACATTCAAGGTGGCGTATCTGAGGAGTAGGTTTGTCATACCATTAAATCAAGGTTTTGGCCTCTACCGATCAATTTAGCGGAATAGACGCCACGTGTCTTTAATATAATCTCCGCAATATCTCGGGATTAGTTTTAATCCTTCTAAGCCGTTTGATCCGTAATCAAGTCCTCGGGTGGTCTTGCATATCGGCTCTTGGTTGGCTCGACTCGGCAGTCATGGCCCATGGCACGCACGATTACGTCGATGACCCCCGCAATGCGGATGTTCTCATTTCTCTTAATGGCAAACTCGTCCCTCGGGCCGAGGCCACCGTTTCGGTTTTCGATAGTGGATTCATTCTGGGCGACGGCATCTGGGAGGGACTGCGTGTTCATGCCGGTCGCACCGCGTTTTTGGATCAACATCTGGACCGGCTCTGGGAGGGCACCGCCGCTCTGGATATCGACCTCGGGCATACCCGGGAATCACTCACCGCGGAGCTCAATGGCATGCTGAAAGCCAACAACATGACCGATGGCGTGCATATCCGGTTGATAGTGTCGCGCGGCGTGAAAGCCACGCCCTACCAAGATCCCCGGGTTACGATTTCTCCACTGACAATTGTCATCATCCCGGAATTCAAAACCGCCCAACCCGAGACTCTGACCCGAGACTCTGAATTTGTTTACGGTGCATGTGCGGCGCACCCGATGTGCAGGACCCGAAGCTCAACAGTCACTCCAAGATCAACTGCATCCAAGCCACCAAGGCAGGCGCGGACGAGGCGCTGATGCTCGATCCACAGGGTTTTGTTGCGACGTACAACTCCACCCACTTCTTCATCGTGAAACGCGGTGAAGTCTGGACATCCAGCGGCGACTACTGTCTGGGCGGAATCACCCGCGGCAATGTGCTGCGGGTGTGTCGTGAAAATGACATCCCTTCCTTCGAACGCACTTTCAGTCTCACCGATGTCTACAGCGCGGAGGAGGCATTCGACACCGGCACGTTCGCCGGTGTCGCGCCCGTGACGTCAATCGATGGCCGCACCATCGGTAGCGGAGAACGCGGTCTCATGACCGCCCGACTCCAAGAACTCTATCAGGATTTCATCCACCGCGACTGCACGACATCATGAGCGTGCGTCTCGCCATGTGGTCCGGCCCGCGGAACATCTCCACCGCAATGATGAGAGCGTGGGAAAATCGCACCGATACGTCAGTATGGGATGAGCCGCTTTATGCCCACTACCTGCACGCCACCGGGCTCGATCACCCCATGCGCGAAGAGATCATCGCCGATGGTCTGAACGCATGGCAGGACGTGGCGGAGCGCGCGACTGGATCGATTCCTGACCACAAAACCGTATTTTACCAAAAGCACATGACGCATCATTTGCTGCCCGACGTCGGGCGCGAGTGGTTGAAAAAACTCACCCACGTTTTTCTCCTCCGCGATCCACGGGAAGTGTTGCTTTCGTATTCGCGCAGTATGGAAACCGTGACGCTGGAGGGCATTGGATTTCCTCAACAAACCGCAATCTACGATTGGTTGGTTGCAAACGGTCAGCCGACTCCGCTCGTGATCGACAGTGGAGATTTTCTGCGCTCGCCGGGAGACTATCTCAAACGTATCTGCGAATACATCGGCGTTGCCTTCACCGACACCATGCTCGGTTGGCCGGCAGGCCGACGAAAATCCGACGGAGCGTGGGCGCCACACTGGTATGCCAACGTGGAAGCCTCGACCGGGTTTGCCCCGTGGCGGGAACGCACGGGTGACCTTACCCCGGAATTGACCGAAATCGAACGGGCTGCCCGCCCCTACTACGATCAGTTGTTCGAACGACGCCTGATACTGGCCAACTAAGCTCCGGTCCTTCGCTGAGATTTTCAGCAATATTCATTTTGCGCGCTGGTCCAATAGAGGCAGACTTCGGCTCAACGTCTGGTCGTGATCTTCCGTCCAGAATCAACCCCCGCCCCACCCCATGAAACTCATCGATCTGTCGCATCCTCTCGAACACGGTCAGCTCAACTTCCCCTACGATCCCAAGATCAGCGTATTGGTGCACAATACCGTCTCATCCATCGGCTACAATATGTCGCAGGTGAGCATGGCCAGTCACCAAGGCACCCACCTCGATGCGCCGTTCCATTTTTATGATGACGGCAAGACGATCGATCAGATGCGGCTCGAGCAATTCTACGGTGAGGCGCACCTCGTCAACCTTGCCTCCCCCGGCGGCGCGCTGGATCCCTCAACGCCGCTGACAGTGGAGATGTTCGAACCGCACGCGGCCAAATTCACGCCGGGCGCACGCATCATCTACCGCACGGGCTGGGACCGGAAGTTCGGCACTCCTGAATTTTTCTCCGCTTTCCCTACCCTGACCTTGGACGCGGCGCGTTGGATGGCCGAAAAGAAGATCGGCTTGATCGGTATGGACACCCCCACCCCGAGTGTGGACTGGAAGGAGTGTCACCTCATCATGCTGGCACCGGACGTGGAGCTGGTGATCGTCGAAGGCCTGACGAATCTCGAACAGCTACCGGAGACGTTCACCTTCATGGGCTTCCCGCTGAATCTGAAAGGGCGCGACGGCTCGCCGATCCGCGCGGTGGCGGGAGTGGAAGAATGAGACGTGGCTGATGACAAAATCAAACTCCGCACGTCGGGCATTTCTCATTTGCCGACGCATTGTCGGTCGTAAAGCCCGACCCACATTTTAATACCTTTCTTCTCACGTGGGTCGGGCTTTACGCCCGACATCCTCAAGCCCGCCACAAATTTCAGCTACCCCAACCCTCTCATTCGTATCCCCGTGGAAATGCCGACTCCTCCGCAACGCACCAACCTCAATCGCTTCTCCGGCAAGGTCGCCCTCGTCACTGGAGGCGTAAACGGCATCGGCCGCGGCGTCGTGGACGAACTCCTACGCGAAGGCTGCGCGGTGGGTATCGCCGACCTCGATAAAGGCTCCAACGGGCTGGCGGAAGAATTCACCGCCGCCGGCCATTCTGTCCGCGCTTGGCAGGGAAACCTTGAGGATGAGACGTATTGCAAAACCTTCGTAGAAGAAGCGGCGGCTCACTTCGGACGGATCGATTACCTCGTGAACAACGCGTTCTCGTTTACCGCCAAAAGCCATGACGCAACCGAAGAAGATTGGCATCGATCCCTGTTTGTCGGACCCGTCGCTTATGCGCGCTTACTTTCCGCCGCAGCGCCGCACATGCAAAAGAACGGCGGCGGAGCGGTGGTGAATGTTTCGAGCATCTCGGCCTTTGTCGCCCAGCCTCACCGTTGGACCTACAATGCCGCCAAAGGGGCAGTGCATAATCTGACCAAATGCATGGCGTTGGACTACGCCGACGCCGGCATTCGGGTAAACAGCGTAAGTCCCGGTTGGATCTGGACGCGCGAGACGCTCAACGCTTCCAATATCGACGAAGGAGGACCGGAAAAGTGGGATCCTATTTGGGGCGAATACCACATGCTCGCTCGCTGCGGCCATACGGTGGAGATCGCCCGGCCCGTGCTTTTCCTGCTGAGCGACGACGCCAGTTTCATTACCGGCACCGACCTACCCGTTGACGGCGGCTACCAGGGAATGGGACCCGAAGGGCTGGGCAAAACGACAGTCATCGCCGGATCGAAATGAAGTCGTTTATTATTGCCCTGTTGTTGAGTGTTACGATGTTCAGCGTTGGCGGAGCCGAACCGCTAAAACTCGAGGTCATGACCTTCAATCTGCGTTACGCGAGTGAGCGCCCGCCCAATGAGTGGTCCATGCGCCGCCCGGTGGTCGCAGAGGTCTTTGCCTAAGTCGCCCCCGATATTGTCGGCACGCAGGAAGGGGTTTGGCAGCAGATCAAAAACATCGATGAAGACCAACCGGACTACCACTGGGTGGGACTGGGACGCAATGGCGGCAGTCGCGGTGAGTTCTGTGCCCTCTTCTACCGGCATGAGAAGTTTGAGCTCATCGCTTTCGACCACTTCTGGCTTTCGGACACGCAGGAAGTGATCGCGTCCATCACATGGGGACACAAGCACCGACGGATGGTAACGTGGGGACACTTTAAGGAGCGGGCGACGGGTCGGGAATTTGTCGTAATGAACACGCACTTCGATCACCGGAGTGAACTCGCTCGCGCCAATTCCGCTGCTCTTATTCGCGAGCGCATGGCGACATTCGACGCAGATATACCGTTGCTGGTCCTCGGCGACTTCAACTGCGTTGCCGAAGAGAGTGAACCCTTCTCCATCCTCACAACCAAAACCGGCCTGGTGGACACGTGGACGGCAGCAAAAAACACCGGTCTCAAGTCGGTTCCCAACACGTTTCATGGCTACGAACCGGCCAAGTTCGACGGCAGACGAATTGACTGGGTTTTGGCCCGCAACCCCACTGCCGTGACTCGTGCCCGCATCATCACAACAGAGATCAACGGCCTATACCCCAGCGATCATTTTCCGGTAACCGCGACAGTCACCTTCGCACCGTGACCGTTAAAAAAATCCTTGTCGCGATCACCGCTGCCGTAGGGCTGTTCCGGATCTGGACGCTGCTGCGGCAAAATGGATTCCGCGCGTTTCCGCTGTATTTCTTCGGCTTTGCGGTGGGACTGCTTATCGTGGTCGCGAGTATCAACCGGTTTAATGCGGGAGACTCCACCGGTTACAGTGGAGATGCCTCGGTGGCCTTTTGGTATTAGGATGTCGGACTGGGTGTTGCCTTCATGCTGGTCGCGATCTCGGGATCGTGGGCATGTATGAGTCGGGGACCTAAACCCGAGGAACCGAAAGTTTTCTCCGCGGAAGATTGGGAGCGATTCGACGCTGAACTTTCACCCGACGAGCCGCCATCACCACCGACTCTCGAGGCGAGCAATGAACTCGGAGAAGCTGGAGAAACAACCTGCGTGTTGCATTCGTTTGATACCGAGCTGATCCATCGGATTGGTGAGGAACTGGGAAGAAACAACATTGCTTTTGATCGCATACCCGTCGCCGACGAATCGGGGCTAGAGGCGTGGGAGCTGTCGGTCGAAACAAACGAAAGCAGTCGCTGCGATCGATCTGATCAACAAATTCGAAGAGTCCTACCGCATCGAGACTTCCAATGTGCGTTGCCAACGATGCGGATCCGGAATGCTCCCCAAAGCTGGAGACGATATTGACGAGGATGAAGCACCGGAGGTCACCCTCTACCAATGCTCGAACTGCGGAGCGGAGCGCCTTGAGGACTGAGGGGCACGATCAGGCGTTCCTCCTTTGCCGAGGCTTGGCGGACAAGAAAGCACGTCCCTCCCTGACAGTCGCTCAAATTAAATGTAAGATGCATTGTCGGGCATAAAGCCCGATCCACCTCCGACAGGGTGAAACCGGCGCCCTCGGCGAGGTCGCCCTACCTGCCAATCCCCTGCTCCGGGCCAATAAGATGTGACCGCTTTAGGAAGGGAGTGCCGTGCTTTAGCTGCTGGCACCTGGAGACGCCGGCTAAAGCACGGCGCTACGGTTTTTCAGATCGGTTGGCGCCCGACGTAGATTACTTCACATTTCTCGCCAAGTATTCCGCGGCGACTTGGGACATGGCGCGGACACCGGTGATCAAAGCGGCGTCATCCACGATGAACAACGGCGAGTGATTGGCCGCGGCTTTCGCCGGATCTTGTTCTTCTGGCGTCACACCCAGAAAGAAAAAGACACCGGGCACTTCTTTTTGGAAAAAAGAGAAATCCTCAGACCCGGTGGAGAGGTTGTTGGTGATCAGCCTATCTTCACCGGCTACGCGCGTGAGGACATCGCGCATTTCCTCGGCCAATTTTGCATGATTCACCGTCGCCGCATAACCCGTATCCGCGCCGATGTAGACTTCGGCTTGGGCTCCGGCGGCAGCGGCAATTTTCTCCGCCGTGCGAGTCACCTTTTCGTGATAGGCCGCGCGGACTTCCGGATCATAGGTTCGAATGGTCCCAGTCATGACCACCTCATCGGGAATGATATTGTTCCGATCACCACCATCAATCGTGCCGATCGAAACCACGGATGGAGTGCCGAGGATGTTCACCTGACGACTGGCCACGGTTTGCAGGCCAAGAATAATCTGAGAAGAAACCGTAATAGGATCGATGCCTGCCCAAGGAGCGGCGGCGTGGGTTTGTTTACCCGTGACCGTTATGCGCAGGAAATCACTGCTCGCCATAACCGGCCCCGGTCTCAACCCAATCACGCCACTCGGCATCGACGACCAAACGTGCAGTCCGAAGATTGCATCAACTTTGGGGTTCTCCAAAACACCCTCGGCAATCATGAGCTTAGCGCCCCACTCCGGCGCGGGCCATGCCCCCTCTTCAGCGGGTTGAAAAATGAACTTCACCGTGCCAGCAAGTTCATCGCGAACCCCGGCCAGAACTTCCGCGGCACCCATCAAAATCGCAACGTGAGCATCGTGTCCGCAGGCATGCATAACCCCGATTTCCTTTCCGCCGTAATCGACTTTCACTTTGGAGGCGAAGGGTAGCCCCGTTTGTTCGGTGACCGGCAACGCATCCATATCGGCGCGGAGTGCGACAACGGGACCGGGTTTACCGCCGCGCAACAGCCCGACGACGCCGTGACCCGCCACACCGGTCTGCACCTCGATACCAAGTTCGCGCAAATGATCCGCGGCATAGGCGGCTGTCTTTACCTCTTGGTTGGAGAGCTCCGGATGTTTGTGAATGTGGTGTCGCCAAGCGATGACCTCTGCTTCGATCTCCTCGGCAAGTTTGTCGATCCGGTCAACAGGGGCTGCGGCCGCGAAAAGCGGGAGCAAAAGCAGGATGAGAAAACGATTCATAGAAAGAAGGAGGATATGCGTCCGTTAAACGGAACAAGACCCTGCTACCGGAGCTGTCGGGCGTAAAGCCCGACCCACGAATGAGGCATAAAGAATCGCTCCTTCACGGAGTTTTCAGGGGCTTTGACTTGGAGACGGTTTGTCGCTCCCATCGCACCTTCCTTTATGAAATCCCGAGCTGCTCTTTCTGTTACGATTGGAATCATCGCTGTCTTCGCCGTGCTGGGCGGTGAGTTTTATGCGTATGAAACCAAGCCCGAATCTTCCCCCGTCTCCCGGGGAGCAAAGCTTGCGCATGCCGCGGGGTGTATCGCTTGCCATGGCAATAGTATCGACGATCCGCGCGCCAATTTTCGCCTGCGGAATGAAGAATGGCGCAGCGATGGAATCGTCGCGATTTGGGAAGAAGAACACTCGGCCAAATCTCTCATCACCTGGATCACACATGGTGTCCCCGAGAGTAAACGGAAGAGCCATCAACAGTATCTCCTCCAGATGCCAGCCTACGGCGATGATGGGCACATGACCGCCGCCGAAATTGAGGACGTCGCGACGTGGACCCTCGCGTTTGGCATGAAAGGGTTTCAATGCTACGATACGATCAAGGAAGACATGCCGGATCTCGAGATCGCCGACATCGCGGATTTAGAAGAGGCTGAACTCATTACACTTGGCGATCGGCTCTCGCGCAAAAGCGGCTGCTACCAATGCCACGGTGAACTCGGACAAGGTGGCGCGGAGAATTTCGCCTCCTTCAAAGGTTACATTCCCGGCTTTCAGGGCGGCGACTTTCGGAGGCTTACGGGATAACGCAGATCCGACGGAAATCCGTCACTGGATTGAGCACGGTCGAGGCGTCGCTATCGAATCCGGAATCCTCGGCGGCATGGCCAAGAAATATTTCGAAGAGCAGGCGATTCCTATGCCGGCATATCAGGACGTGCTGAGTGAAGGTGAGATCGAGCTCCTCGTGGTCTTCCTTGGTTGGCTCAACGAACAAGGCCCTCTGGACATGACTGCCATCGAGTCGATTGGTGAGACGATTTACGACAATTTGTGAGGCGGGACATGCCGCTTGCGGAATTTGGGGTATTTGCTATATTGTCGGCATGAAAACAAAACGAATCACCGCTCTCACCGCGTTGTTGATTTCGTCCCTCGTGGTCGCGATCACCTCGGTCTCCGCCCTCGACATTTCAGGAAGCTATGACGACAAGGGCACGGCCATCGGGTCGACCTTTGGCGACAGCGAAACCATTTCCTTTCACGGCATATTGAGCTTGGACTTCGATCCCATCATGGCGGAAGCCAAGTATGGCGATACGACCCACATCGATTTGATCGACAGGGACAGGAACGCCCGACAGCGCAGTCATGAATGGTTCGTCCCCCCTCACTCTGGCCAGATCCAGCGGAGGACTTCCGGTAGCATTGATCCTCCGTGATCGTCGGAGTGTTTACCGTCAGTCCAGACGTGTTTCTCTACGTAGCGTGGGCCGGTCTCTCCGGTCTCATCAGCGACCCGATTGCGGTAGTTGATCGCTTTGACCATCTGCTGATTGGCCAAGAACCAATCGCCCCACGCATTGTCTAAATCGTTAGAGCCATCCTGGAAAAAGATCTTTAACGGCCGAATTTCGCCGCGCCGGATCATGGCCGGGTAATCCTGTCCACCATTGGGCAAAGTTCCGTGCTCGTCATCCCACGCTGGTCGCGCGCCAATCGAAACGAAGCTGCCGATGAAACTGATCAGTCGCCGATGACGATGCGATCGAGTCGCCCCTGGGTGGCGCTGCCGATATCGGCCAGAATACAATCCCCGGTATTAATCCCAATGCGAACCTGCAGACGTTCGTCTTCGGGCATTTTGGCAAGATCCGCCAGAATACGTCGGCCCGCCGTCAATGCCCGATCCGCGTGGCCGCTGGTATCGAAGATGGCGATCACTTCGTCTGCCACGAACTTGTCGACATAGCCCTGTTGGTCGACCAAGGCCGCGGCCACCATGTCGTGAAACCGGTTGAGCAGAGCGACCGTGGATTGCGGGCCGACTTTCTCTGCTAAGGTAGTAAAAGCCACGACATCCACGAACAAAACGGTGAGATTTCGTTCGACCGCCAGCGCACTTTGATCCGTCGAACTGGCCCGACGATGCGCTTCGTCGATGGCCTGCGGATTGAGATACATGTGCAGTTGCCGCCGCGCAGCCGCCAGTTGGCGAGCAATGGTGTTGAAGGTGCCCGCGACCACGCCGATTTCGTTACCCGGATCCGATGATCTCAATTCGTGATCTAGGTCCCCGGTGGCGACCCGATGCATGCCCTCCGCCAAACGCTTGAGCGGGCGAAACAGCTGATAGTCCATCAATAAACCCAATCCGATCATGATGACCAGAACCTCCAAGGCGGAGGCGAAAAGGATAATGCGGACCGATCGTTCCAGCACCCGATCCACGCTGGCGAGTGAGGTTTTGACGAGGATCGCGCCGACCCCTTGTGCCTCCTCATCAAACAAGGGCGTAGTGATTTCCATGATGCGATGATCCGGGGAAATATGAAAATCGGGATGAGACTCATCAATATCCTCCATATCGTCGGGGTCATCGTCAGGCACCGGCATCGAGACGACCACCACCGGCTGAAGATTGGCAAAAGCCTCCTTGAGCATTTCGTGCTCCTCAGGATCGGCTTCCTCGACATTGTCCGGCACGTTGCTGGCGACGATTTCAGCGTGGGGGCCTCGGTCGAGAATGACGTTGATCTCAATATCGTTCTTTTCCCGAACCTCGCTGATGCGATCGATAAAGAGCTGTAAACCATCTATGTTGTCGGCCGCCAAATAGGGCTTCACGCTCCCCTCCAAGAGATCGGATAGGAGACGTCCTTCGTGCTCGATTTCGAAGGCGGTGGCACGCCGGAATTGAGCCAAGGTATAGGTCTCGAGCAGGAGCGTCGCCGCGACGACGAAGACAGCTGATCAAGACCAGCAACCTGACCCGTAGAGAACGCCTCCGACTGAACCGATCATCGTTCCTGAGCAATCCGGGAGTGGTTTGCTCTGTTTTTTCGAGGTCGGGCACTAAGAGCACCATGAGAATTCGGTATCTCTTCGCAATATTGTTCGGGGTTGAGAAAGAAGCCGGTCAAACCTTGGATCCTGAATGTGCCTGTGGTCCGTCTCTATCCCCCGGTTTGGTTTCTCGCGATGCTCATCTTGCAGTGGGTGGTGACGCGAAATTTCCCCAGCTCAGCTGGCGTGATCGGTGATTATCGGGCCATCGGATGGCTCTTCGTAGTCGGCGGAATTGCTATTTTCGGCGCGGCCGCACTGTCTTTTCGGAAGCACCGGACGACCATCCTGCCGTTTGAGGATAACACGGAGAACTTGATTAAGTCGGGGGTCTTCAGGTTCAGCCGAAATCCGATTTATCTCGGGGAGGCGGTCATTCTGGTCGGGACCGCACTCGTCAGCGGTCAGATTTGGCCTTGGGCGGCAACGGTGCTGTTTGTGATCGGTATTGATCGCAATGTCATCACTTGGGAAGAACGGGCTCTGCGAAGGAAGTTCGGGGCCGACTTCGAGACCTATTACCAAAAAACTCGGCGATGGCTTTGAAAATTTACAAGGGGGCGAGGCTCGCCCAGCGTAATACCCACTATGAATGACCCGGACCCTCTGGACAACCTGCTGCAAGAATGGCACCCCCAGCCCTCGGCCCAGCCTGAGTTTTCGAGTAAAGTCCACGGTCGGCTCGCCAACGACGAAGCCTCGAAAGGCGCGACGATTCTGCGATTCCCAGCCGCCCTCCCCCTAGCCGCATCTCTAGCCATCGTGGCGGGAACCGTTGCCGGGATCTCCGTGAACGACAACCGCAACGAACAGCGGATGGCAGATGCTTACGCCCGCAGCATCGATCCGGTGCAAATGGTCAACCACTCTCATCGGTGAAATTGCCGGAGCTCATTCGGGTCGGATTAGTCGCGATCGTCGCGGGCGGCGCGGCGTTTCTGCTGACGCGTCAACTGTCGCCCGAAGCGGAGGCCGTCGACGAAGTAAGTTGGTTGATCGAAGAATTCTCCCTGAGCGCCCAACAGGCAGATCAAGTGCGGGAACTTCACGCGGCCTATCGGCCCATCTGCGACGCTCATTGTGCAGAGATCATGGCGGTGCAACAAGTCGTGGAGGACGCATCGAACATCGAGGAGAAGGCCTTGGCGACCCAGAATTTGGAACTCCTGAAGACGCGCTGTCACTCCGCTACTCAAGACCACATTAAAGCCGTCGCGGCTGTCATGTCGGCGGAACAAGGACAACGTTACTTGAAGCGCATCATGCCACTTCTGAGTGCTCACGATCACGACGAGCCGCTCGGCTTGCGATGACCGAAGTGGAGCAAGACCGGGCCGACATGCGCCGGCTGCAGGGCGGTGATGCCCAGGCCCTCGATCCCTTGATGGAGCGTTGGCAGATCCGACTGCGCACCTATCTGATGCGGCACGGCATGAGCGACGCCGACGCCTGCGATCTGGCGCAAGAGACCTTCGTGCGGGTATTCCGCCGCGCCGGGCGGTTCGATCCTCGCCGGGTGTTCAGCACATGGATGTTTCAGATCGGCTTGAATTTGCTGCGCGACCGAGTCCGCCGAGAGCAAAGGCGACCCCAGGCTTCCTTGGACGAACTGCCAGAAACATCCACCTCCGAGAATCCCGCCGGAAACGCCGAAGGCGCTGAAGCCGTGGCCGCCGTACGGTCCGTCTTGATGGATCTCCCGCTGCAACTTCGCGAGGTCGTGATCTTGGCCGGGTTCGAACACCACTCCCACGCCGAGATAGCTGAAATCGTGCAAATCAGCACCAAGGCGGTCGAAACACGTCTTTACCGAGCGCGGGCAAAGCTGAGGGAACGCCTGAAAAGGCATCTGCAAGACTAGCATCGCCCCTCGGTCGAGGAAGCGAATGTTACAACTTTCTCCACCGAGGCAAAAAGGGTGGTTTCGTTTGAGAAGCGTGTTAACGTAGCTCCCTTTTCGACCCGTTTCATGCCTCGTCACTTTTCTCAGCCACCTCCCCCACCCGAGCTTCCTCCGCTCGACCGGCACGGCGTGATGTTGCCTAAGAACGACACCCGACTGGTGGAAGGACACTCCCGCCCTTTGAAGGCAGCCTACTTCAATCGGGAGCTTTCTTGGCTATCGTTCAATCGGCGCGTATTGGAGCAAGCGGGCAACCCATACACTCCTCTGCTGGAACGCGTCAAGTTCCTGGCCATCGTTTGCTCCAACCTCGACGAGTTTTTCGAAATCCGCGTCGCCGGATTGATCCAGCAGGTGGATAGCGGTAAAGGTGGGATCAGTATCGACGGCCTCAACGCCCGGGAGCAACTCCGCCGGATCCATTCCGTCGTCGCCTCGCTGGTCGATGACCAATATCGGATTTGGAACAAGCAGATAGTTCCTGCCCTCGCGAGCGAAGGCATCGTTTTTAAATCCGCCCATGAACTCTCCAAAAGTGAACTGAGTTGGGTGAAGGAGTATTTCGATGAGCAGGTTTTTCCCGTGCTAACGCCGCTCGGTCTCGATCAGTCGCACCCCTTCCCCCAGCTCGGCAACAAAACGCTCAATGTCATCGTTTCACTCGATGATCCGTCCACTACCGAAGTAGAGCGACAAGCCGCACTCCTGCCCGTGCCACGGATCCTGCCCCGTTTGGTTCGCATCGGCCCCGAAGGCTCGGGCGAGAGCACTTACATCTTTCTCAGTGAGATCATTAAACTATGTGCCGGGGCGTGCTTCCCGGGCTTCAAAGTCAACGGAGCCCACGCATTTCGGGTAACGCGCAACAGCGATCTCTACATCGATGAGGAGGAAGCGGACAACCTACTCAAAACAATCGAGAAAGGCCTGCGTGATTTACGTCGCGGCGCCGCCGTGCGTCTCGAGATTGAAGAAGGCGTTAACGAGGAGATTTTCACGACGCTCTGCGAGCACCTGGAGCTTTCGCACGAATATGTTTTCCGACTGGGAGGTCCGCTGAATCTGCTACGCCTGATGAGCCTGACCGATATCGACCGGCCCGACCTCAAGGATTCCCCCTTCTCACCCGTCCAGCCTCAGTCATTCCCTCCGGACAAGAAGCCTTTCGACGTCATTCGCGAGCGCGACATCATGCTGCACCACCCCTACGATTCGTTCGAACCGGTGGTGGATTTCGTTACGCAAGCCACCCACGATCCCAACGTGTTCGCGATGAAGCAGACGCTCTATCGGACAAGTGGAGACTCTCCTGTCGTGCGCGCCCTGGTAGAGGCATCGCGCAACGGCAAACAAGTCACCGCACTAGTCGAGCTGAAGGCACGCTTCGATGAGGCGAACAACATTCAATGGGCCCGCCAATTGGAAGAAGCTGGAGTGCACGTGGTCTACGGACTCGTCGGTCACAAAACGCACTGCAAGTGCTCTCTCGTGGTACGCCGCGAAGGCAAAAAATTACGCCGCTACGCCCATCTCGGCACTGGAAACTACAACCCCAAGACCGCCCGTCTCTACACTGACTTGAGTCTGTTCACGTGCCGACCAGGCATCACGGAAGACGTCGCGAACATCTTCAATACCCTCACTGGATTCAGTCTGCAGCCTGAATTTGAACGCCTGTTGGTTGCGCCCTTCAACCTGCACCGGCGTACCATCGAACTGATCGATCAAGAAGCAGCCAACGCTGCCGCCAGCAAGCCGGCCCGGATCATCGCCAAGATGAATTCCCTGGTGGACAAAGAAACGATCAATCACCTCTACGGGGCCTCGAAGGCGGGCGTTAAGGTCGACCTGATCGTGCGCGGAATCTGTTGCCTCGTGCCCGGTGTGCGGGGACTAAGTGAAAACATCCGGGTGCGCAGTATCGTCGGTCGCTTCCTCGAACATGTGCGGGCCTTCTACTTTGAGAACGGGGATGACGCCGCCCACATCTACGCTGGCAGCGCGGACTGGATGCCTCGCAATTTCTTCCGACGAATCGAAGTCATTTTTCCGATCGATGATCCCGCCGCCCGAGAGTGGATCAGACACGAGCTCTTTCACCGGGAGTTACAAGATAACGAAAACGCCCGGGAACTGCATCAGAACGGCTCATACCATCCGATCACGCGGAAGGAAAACGAAAACGCCTTTTCAGTCCAAAACCACTTCATCGCCGCCGCCAACGAACGCGCCAAGCAGACCCTGCTTGAAAAGGAATCCTGAGGGACTGAGGTGGCACTATCGCCTGAACCAAAAATGGCGGAGAGTTCCGAGGAGCAAAGCGACGACACCCGATGAACGTAATGAGGAGGCAAGGGATTTCCAATCCCTCGAACGGAGCCATTTTAGGGAGAGAGTGAGGTTTAAAAATCGGCCGGAATAGGACCGAATAGCCCTTACTAACCCTGAAAACAACGAGTTATGAGAAATCGCCGGTCAGTCACCGTTTTGATCAAGAAATCGGCCTATTCGGGCAGAAAAGTGCGAGTTTGATAAACGATCTGCGCGCCTTCAGAGGAGTTGCCCCTGCTGTGCATCAGTTTTGCAACGCTGTTGTTTTCGGAGTTCACGTTGCCGCTCCCGGAGAGATTTGGCCGATTGAACCTCTTTGCGTTCTCGACGATCAGCTCGGTCATTTTTGCCGATTTCTGGCCGTTGATTCCCAGACCGGCGATCGCTGAACCGATCGTGGTGAATCCTAAATCACCTCCAGTTTGGCGGGCATTGAATTGGATCTCTTCGGCGTGTTGGCCACCGAGCGCCGGAAATAGGGCCAGAAGCGCCGCACGCGACCGTGTCATTGAGCGAGAGCGATGGGGACCGAGTAGCGCCTTTCCATCGAGAAGCCAGCCCCTGCCATGGATCTGACGGACCATTTTGGTGATTTCAGCCATGCAGTGGTCGATCAGCTTTTCCCTCTTGGTCTTATCTTCCGGCCATTTGAGGCGCGATCGGAGTTGATTTCGGAGCCATTTTTCCCACTCGATGAGTCTCTTGGCTGGATCGATTCCACCTCGTTCTTCTAGCCATCGCTGATCAGCCTCGGCCTGATTTCTGGCGATCTTCCAGGTATTGGGCGCCTGGAGGAAGAGCGCCACCTCCCCTACGTCGCCTGCACGCGTGCAGGGGAGGAACTCCTGATCACTGGAGTGGATCCCGCATCCGGGTTCTTGGACGACTTTCAAGGCTGACCGGAGCCAGCAGCCCACTGGGTTAATCAGGTTCCCAGTGAAGTCTGCCCCCTCCCCCAGTTGAGGCCTCGGTTCAGACCTGCCCCACCTGAGGGTTTCCAAAAGTGTTGACCTCGTTTATTATTCCGCGCATGAGAGCCGGATGAAACAATTTCTCCTGGGTTTGCTCGTCTTGCTGCTAATCGGCGTCGTTGACGCCGCGGAATCCAAGGAACTTGGAGACCTGAGAAAAAAGGCCGAACAGGGGGATGCCAACGCACAATACGCCTTGGCGTGGATGTACGATATTGGCAGCGGCGTCACACGGGATGATGTCGAGGCGCTCAAGTGGTATCGACTGGCGGCCGAACAGGGGCATGCCGACGCTCAATTCGGCCTGGTGGTAATGTACGGTATTGGCAGCGGCGTCACACGGGATGATGTCGAGGAGCTCAAGTGGCTTCGACTGGCGGCCGAACAGGGGCATGCCGACGCTCAACACGGCCTGGCGGTGATGTACGATGAAGGCAGAGGCGTCACACGGGATGATGTCGAGGCGCTCAGGTGGTATCGACTGGCGGTCGAACAGGGGGATGCCCTCGCTCAAAACAACCTAGCGGAGATGTACGCTGATGGCCGCGGCGTCACACGGGATGATGTCGAGGCGCTCAAGGGGTTTCGACTGGCGGCCGAACAGGGGCATGCCTTCGCACAATACAACCTGGCGGTGATGTACTATAATGGCTAGGGGGCGCTTAAAGATGAAATCGAGGCCTGGGCATGGTTCAACATGGCAGCCATCTCGGGAACCGAAAACGCGGCCCAGATTCGTGACAAACTTGAAAACCGGCTCGGGCCGCAGGCCACGCTGGCCGCACAACGGCGTAGCAAGGAACTCTTGAAGCAAATTGAGGCGGGAAAGCTGAAATCCAGCGAGAGCCCAACCGTTGTCTCAACCATCGAGGGCAAGCGCATGGACACGCCATGAGTCCAGTGGCCCAGGAGTCATGGTATCAACTCTTGGTCACATCCTGACAACCGCCCATGTCGTGGCCGATGCGACACGTGTGTCCGTCATTACCACGCTAGGGCCCGAAGCTGGCCTCGGTTGTGCGTGTTGATGAGTCGAATGACTTGGCCGTGCTCAAGCTCGATCAAGGTGTATGCCCGGCGTTGCCGGGCGCCTCATCCCGTCGAGCTCGCCTGGGGCAGGCTGTTGCCGCCATCGGGGTTTCCCACATCGAACACATCGAAGTCCAAGGTTTCAGTCCCAAGGGTTGCACGCGGAGAAATCAGCAGCCTTGACGGTCCCGGTGATGACCCGCGCAGTTGGCGGGTCAGTGTGCCCGTGCAATCGGGCAACCCCGGGGGGCCGCTTCTTGACAAGAACGGGAACATCATTGGGATCATTGTTGCAACGCTCGGGTTGAAAGCGGCCCAGGAGACAGGCGACATCACGCAGAACGTGAATTATGCGATGAAGAGTGCATATGCCTTGGTACTGCTGGAGCCGTATCTTAACAGCGAATCGCTAGGGCCTAATGACCCTGAAATCAAACCCACCCTTGAAGACCTGGTCGGCCAAGACCCAACAGTCGGTTGTGTTGATCTTGGCATTTTGACGGTGCCGTCAGCTGGAATGGGCACAGCAGGCAGGTAGCCGAACCGTTGGGAAGAGCCGCGCATAAGCCTCCAAGGTGCTTATTCCGTGGGAAGGGTCAGTCCGACGCTCGAGGTTAAACTCCCGGAGTAAGCCGATGATGCCTCCAAGGTCTGGGGGGGACCCGTAAGACAAGCTCCCCAGGGTCCCAGACCACACACCGGGGCGCGGGTCCCGGCGGGTCCTGCGCGAGGCGGGAGCCCGGCCAGCCCGTTGCCGATCTGGTGCGCGGGCACGGCATTGCCCCCGGCCTCGTGCACGGGCGCATGGTCAACGACCGGGACCCCCCGCCTGCTGGCCGGGCACGACTGGCAGTCTCGTAGCGCAGCGAAGAGGATGCCGGACGTGACAGGGCGGGTCCTAAGGAGCCCTGCCTTCGTGGCGCGTAGGCGACACAGGGCCGACGCCGGTGGGGCTACTACCCTCTACAGCGGAGAGACCGGAAGGAATCGGAGCGAGGAAGCAGACGACGTGACAGTTCGGAACGTAGTGCAGAGCTGGCGCGCCGTGTGCCGCAGGGGCGTGGTTACTCGTTGGTCGGAAGCAGATTACCTACCCTCTTTTACCTGCCCTCAGCCCCTGTAATTAAGCTGAAGTCCCCTGCATTTGATATCGCTCAGGCGTCACCAGTTTTGTGTCCGCTTTGATAATCTCAGGCATCTTAGTAAAATCCCGACAAAACGTAAAACAACCAACCATGTTTTGGGACTGATCCAGATGTGTCTCAAAATATAGACTAAATCTTCCGGAAGGGATTTTCAGTGGCTGGCTATCGGAGATGCTGGCTATTTCAATTGCTCCATTTTGAGGAACTTCAAATGGAACGCGTATTGCGCGCTGACTTTGGGGGTTGAGGCTAAATTTATCACTCACCAACAGGTAAATAGGCATATCCCCATCTTGTTCTAATGTCATAAATGATACGCTCCCCTCTCTCCAAACTGTAAAATCTCAGCCGGTTTGGGACGGAATTGCAAAGGTTTGGGACACTTTTGCGATTTTTGAGCATCCCTGAGCGGTGTCACGACCTCTTTTTCGGAGGTTCTCAACGTGGTGTCGAGCGATTCTCGAGGACAGGTTGAGCACGCTTAAAGAGCGTTCGGTGGCCGCGTTTCACCTTTTGGTCAGACGGTTCTGGCTCGGCGCCAAAGTCCGAGATGACACCGATCTCGGCCGCCGCCAGGTATAGAATCTCCTGATCGCTCGCACCCTCCCGCCGCCCAGAGCCGAATTTGGCATCAAAATCTGCTCCTTGGACTCGCACCCTGGCGATTCGCTGGTCAGCCGGACGACCACCTACACCGGCGTGTTCCCGACCGACGAAGACCATGAACGCTCCGGAAGCCTCCCCGGCCAGCAAGTTGATCTCCCATGATGTGAGTTTCCAGTATGAGGCCCGGAGGCCATTCTTGAGATCGGTATCTATTTTGTATGCCATAATTAAACGTTTTGATAAAACTTCGCCTGGATGCGGAAAGCTGAAGCAGGTGCGATATTTGTGCCGTCACGGGTGAAAACGTGAATCCTCACTTGGCTACTGTTGCTCGCCGGATTGTCCCAGTCGTAGAGCCACATGAGGTTATTGCTATTGTTGCTCACTGCGCCAGACGGTCCATCTGGCTTAGTTGTGAAGCCAGCTGGCAAGGGCACGTTCCAAGTTTCAGTCGGCGCGCCGCCAGTCAGAACCACGAGGAAATTCACTGGGCCCTCTGCCACCACTTTTTTTGCGGCTCCGCTATCGCCAGTTCGCACACCGGTGAGGTGTAGATCATCTGGGTTTTGGCTGCCGATTGATCCCGCGTAGCTGGCCGAATTCAAGATCGGTCCCAACTTTACCCAGTCACTCTTATTATTCGAGCGGTCCCACCATCGAGACCAAACGTGGAGATTTAAGATAAAAGGCGGCGGCGAATAGACCGCTACCTTGCCAACTGCAGCAGCATGAACATCACCGGTGCCGATTGGATCACCATTCGCCGGCGGCGTGAGGCCGTGTCCATAAAAAACCTCAACTCGATCGACGTCTTTAGCGGGTGGATTTCCTGGAAAAAACCACGCGGCTGACATGAGTTTGGAGACGCCTGCACCGAGGTATTTTGCTGGCGGATAGCCGTGCGTTCCGAAATCGATGGAAGAGGCTAAGCCCGTGGGATTGCTAGGCGTGGTTGCGTCGACCGGAGACGTCCTGCTAAGCACTGTCGAAACCGACGAAGGAAATCCGAATCGCGAACGAGCGCGCACGGCAAACTGATGCGCCACACCCACCGGCAATCCATTCACCCGCAACGTCGTTCCAGCCGATGCATCGGCTTCATCGATGTGCCAGTTCGTCGTGCCAGTTTCGCGGCGCAGCACCTCCAACGCCGCCGCGCCCGATGGAAGGCTGGGCAGGTTGATCTGCACCCAAGCTCGAGCTCCTCCGTCATCATTCAATCCGGTACCTTCGCTATCGAAGGTCGGTGCCCTTGGAGTCGTCGGCGCGGTGTTATCGATTTCGCCCTGTTGCAAATGGTGCGGCCGTCGCGCTCTCGTAGCCCGAGAACCCACCTGCCGTATAGTCGGTGGCCACCGCGCGCACCCGCCAACGGTAGATCCCGAAATCCGGCACCTGGTCGGGGTAGTCGGTGCCAGTTGTTTCACCGACCTTCCCGTCAGCGATCCACGAACTTGAGTCACCGTCCCAAGTCTCGCGATAGACCTGATATTCTTCCGTCCAATGCGCCTGCCACCACGGTCCAAGTCAGCCTGGCGATGGCGGCCCTGCATGGCCACGGCTAACCCCGACACCGCGTCCGGAGTAGGGTCACGCAGCACCGCCGAAAATGCCCCCGTCAGGTTGCCCTGAACCGACGTGTAGGGCCTCACCTTGAAATACTTTGTCGCGACGCCGGCATCATAGCCACCACCGCTCTCGACCTGCGCAAAACTCGCATGCGTCAGGCTGATCAGATCACTGCGCTGGGGTCAGGTAAACCACGTCATCCACGCCGTGCGCGGCCACCCACGATCCCAGTCGGGTTCGCCTCAACCCTAAGCTGTAGGTGCCCCCGCCCAGACTCGTGATCGCCCCCACGCTCATCCACTCGCCGGCGCGCCACATGAGCAACTGATCGTCGGCTTGCTCCAGCGCGCTCTGGCTCTCGAAATAACCAAACTCAGTGCCGACGCCATCGACGTTCACGGTTACTTCGCCCAGGGAGGCCGCCATCGCCGTTTGCAACACCGCCCCCACCGCCCAGCGGGTGTTGCCAGCATCGAGCACCTGACCTGGCCACGAATCATCCGGACTGAAGTGCGTCTCAAAACCGATCGTCGTTAGCGCTGGCCGTTCCACCAACATCGCCACCCGTGTATCGGCCGCATCGCTCAGGTCCGCAGGCAACTGCGCGGCCGCGAAGCGGGCCAGATCGACCGGCGCGACGGCATCATCATCGGCGCGCGGGTCCAGCGACGGCTCATACGGCCGCGGAAACGCCCCGCGCTCGCCGATCACCTTGAAGACCACGTGCGTGGCGCTCTCCTGGTTGACTTCCACGATCCGCACCACCAGGTCCAGGCCGATGTCCGCTCGATCAAGATCGAACCGATCCCCCGCGCGCAGCGGCGTCACATCATCAGGCTGCACCGCATACTGCTTGAGCACCGGCACTGTGCCTCGCCATTCTGACACCGCGCGCCGCGCCGCCTGCAGTTGCGCCGACGCCTTGATCTGGCGGCGCGTGCACCACAGCGGCTGGTTGATGGGTAACTCCGGTCGATTCTCCTGCAGCAGCTGCCGAGCAAACGGCACCTGGGCGACCTCTGTCACCTCGGTCATCGGCGGATTCGCATCCATGTCGAGCCCCGTTACCGCGACCAGCGTGGGCATCTCCTCGACGCCATCCGGATCTTCCTCGGGATCCACCCCCGTCCCCATCTCAAATTGCGAAATCGTCCGCAGCCCCGTCGGGTCACTCGTCGATCCATCGCCAGGCATGAAGTCCACCTGCAGCTTGCCGTCGCGCTCTCGGATGTGGCCATCGATGGGCTGTAGCAACTCGCCCAGGACATCGATGCCCTCCCGAGCATCCGCCACGACCAGGTTGCCGAATAAGTCCGTCCCACTGATCCCCGCGAGCCCATCGTTGTAGAGCTGATCGATCTTCGCGTCCCAATTGGGCTTATCCAGTAGCGCCGGATCGATTTTCAATCCCCCGCGTTTCAGCGTCAGAAAATCCCACGCCGCGCACAGCAAGTGCGTGCCATGCGGCACATGACCGAAGCTGTAGGCGCGTGGTGATCGCCGATACACCTCCAGCTCGACTTTCGGCAACGGCGGCGTGTTACCGCCGTCGGCGCGGCCGCACTCCAGATCCTGAATCGCGATCGCACAGATCCCACGATGCTTCGGATGCGTCTTTCCCACCATCGCCGGCACCCGCTGTGGATCGACCAAGCTCTGCAGAAACGCCGTGTAGTTCGCCCCGTCTTCGAGCCCCCACCACACCCGGAACCTTTCCGGCGTCTCTTTCGAGATCGTCATATCGACGTAGGCCGTGCCGGGATTGTCCTCCCGCCGCTCGAAGATGCCCTGGTAAGGTTTGTCGTTCACGATGAGCTGCACCGCCTCATCGATCGGACCGTGACACACCCACCCGTAGTAGGTAGCGAAGGCGAAGTTACTCCTCTGCGTTTCCCTAAAATTCCACCGCAGCACCGGAGTCACCGGCTGCACCACCGCGCGGCCGCGGCCGAGGATCAGCGGCAACACCTCTTTGGACGACTGCGTGGCTTGTCGCCCCGGTGTGTTGTCATTCACCCCGGTGGGAAGGTTGGTTTTGGGAGCCAGAAAACTCATCCCTCGACCACCTCCATGATCCGATACCCTGCGCGGATTATTGCCGTGATACTCTGGTCGCGCACGCTGTGACGCACCACGCCGGCCGGCCTCACGACATGGTAAAGGTGCGTGCCGCCATGGATTGCGAGGTGGTGCTCGGTTTGCCCGACTTTCAACACCGCCACATCGCCGATCATCGTCGGCTCGTTCTCATCGACCCGCTCGACGCGGCCGCGCAGCTCCGGCATTTCAAAAAACTTCAGCACCCGGCTGACACCATGATGCTCATGCCAGTGCACCACCACCTCGACTGGCAAGTCAGGCAGGTCCAACGGTTCACACGCGCCGGCGGCCGCATGCACCGCTGCCAGGTAGTGCGCACAGTCCACGCCACCGTCGCGGCCGCGTGCCTTGCCATTGGGCCGAAACGGCGTCCCCTGCCAGCTTTGAGCCTCACTCAAGAGCGCCTCTCGTCGCGCGTCGGTTCGATAGTAGGGCAGCCTCTTCATTATTTACCGATCCTGGTTGCAGTCGTGCCGACTGATTCGATGTAGGCGGGCTTCAGATTTGCGCCGAAGAAATTGTCCTGGTTACCGAACTGTGCGCACCCGCCGCCATACTGTCCGTCGCAGCCTGGCAACATCTGCACGGCCGCGCTCACACCATTGATCTGCAGCGGTCGGTTGATCGTGAGCCGTTGCCCGCCAGCAATCTGTTCGCTCGCGGCAATGTAGCGCAGCTCGAGCGAGTCTCCCGCACCGACCTCGAGATATCCTTCATTGAACCATTCGTCTGCCTCGGCCGCACCGCCCGTGATATCGATTACCGCGTCATTGACGGCTGCCACGACCCCGGCGACCTCGTGATCAGCCGGGTCTTCGCCGCAGAGATCGTCATAGATCACGTTGCAGCACGTCGTGCGCACATGGCTGTCGGGCGCGAGGTGGGTGAGACGCCCGCCGAAGAGTGCCGCCTGCACCTGGAAAATTTTATCGCGCCGCGCCGCGTTGATCACCGTCCCGCCAAACCGCATCGCCGCCGTGCCATCAGCATCGGACGGATCACACTTGGACACAAAAAGGGGACATTGCTTGATTCTTGACAAGATTACGATGCGAACATAGATATCCACCATGCCCCGCACCGCTCGTCTTGAATACCCCCGCGCTTGTTACCACGTAATCAATCGAGGAAACTATCGATCCGACATTTTTTCGACTGATGGTGCCCGGGCAGCATTTGAACGCACGATGTTTCAAGCCTGCGAACGGTCCGGGTGGCGGTTGCATGCCTTCGTCATCATGCGTAATCATTTCCACATGGCGATGGAGACTCCGGAGCCAAATTTAAGTGAAGGCATGAAGTGGTTGCAGGGCACTTGGGTCTGCCGGTTCAACCGCTTGCGCAAAATTAAGGGAAGACCATTCCAAGGGAGATTTAAGTCTCTGCTCGTTCAACCCGGCCATGCCTTGGCGGAGGTAAGTCACTACATCCACCTCAATCCGGTTCGTGCCAAGATTATCACTCCTCCAGAATTGCCCTCATTTCGATGGAGCTCGTTGGATCATTTCACGAACCGAAGCAGTCCGAATTTTCTGGAGGCATCCACGGTTTTGGATGCCGCAGGCAATCTGAAAAACACGTCCAGAGGTTGGCGAATCTATCGGGACTACCTTGATTTTCGAGTGTCGGATGATCCCGCCACTCGAAAGATCAAATTCAAACGACTCAGTCGCGGTTGGACGATTGGCGACGATTCGTTTCGAAATGAAATGCGACAACGTTGGCAAAATCCCGCAGGGAAAAAACCAAAGCGTTTTGAGGGAATGTCTTCCTAGGAGTGGGCCAAAGAACGTGCTGTTCAGTGGGGTGAAAAACTCTCCGCCTTCGCTCTGGCGGCGCAAATTGAACTAACAACATTCGGACCCAAAACCACCGAAAATGACAAGGTGCTTTTGGCTTACCTATTAAAGACACTCACTGATGCCAGTAACGTTTGGATCACGGAGCGTCTCGGAATGGGGCAGCCCGCGACTGTCAGTCAATATGTTCGCCGCTTCAGACTTGCTCAACAGGACCAAACGCGGCGCGTGAAACGCATTTTGTCAAGAATCAAGCAATGTCCCCTTTAAACGCCCCTCGGACGACGGAACGGCGCTCGCCTACATCCAAGTGGACGCGCCCTCGCTGCCAGCGGCCGGAAAGCGCCTCGTCCTGCACTACCGGCGCAGCGGCTCCTCCACGTGGGAGGTGGCCAACAACAACGTGACGCCCAGCGGCATCGCCCGGATCGATGATCTCAGCGTGGTGGTGGCCTACCAATTCGCGTTCTCGACGCTGAGTTTCGCAGGCACGCCCTCGGCCGTCTCGACGGTGCTTTCGCGCACCGCACCAGTCGATGGAACGATGCCTGGCGCACCCAGTGGGATGAGCGCATCGACCGACTTTTCGACCCACGGTTCGCCACCCGCCCGATACCTAGGTCTGAACGGCCTGATATTCCCCGCCTGTTGGTTTTTTCCAGGAGCCCCAACCGCGAAAGATGTCGATCGAGTTGAGGTTTTTTATGGACACGGCCTCACGCCGCCGTCGAATGGTGATCCAATCGGCACCGGTGATGTTTATGCCGCTGTAGTTGGCAAGGTAGCGGTCTATTCGAACCCGGTTTTTATCTTAAATTTCCACGTGTGGTCTCGATGGTGGGACCGCTCGAATAATAAGAGTGACTGGGTAAAGTTGGGGCCGATCTTGAGTTCGCCCCGCTACGCGGGTAACTTGGGCAGCCAGAACTCCGACGATGCTCATTTCTTGGGTCGAAGAACCGGAAACATGCGAACCGCAAAAAAGGTTGTGGCCGAGGGAACCGTCAATTGGTCGGGAACTCTTTCCGGCGAGAACCCCACCGAGACCGAAACCATCAGTCTCCCAAACGGATTTACGACCAAGCCCGATGGACCAAGTGGCGGGACGGTTACCAACACCGGCATCCTCTGGCGATATGATTGGGACTCCGCTTCGAGCACCAGCAGCCAAGTCTCGATTGTGTTCTTTATGCCCGATGGGTCCGATATCCCCGCCAGCGCTGCCGTGCGACTTCAGGCGGCATTCTTCCAACACACTTAAATCATGGCACTAGAACAGCAAACCGACCTCAAGAACGGCCTTCAAGCGAGCTACTGGAAGCTCGTCGAGTGGTCAGTGAACCTCGAATCCAAGACTGCGACCGCGACCTTCAAAGTCTACGTCGATCGCACACAGTCACAAAATGGCCGTCCAGCATCGGACAAAATTGCCCGGCTCGATATCTCCGGGGCTGACTTCGATCAATGGTTCACGGACAGGGAGCAGACCGTTCGAGATCAGGAGGTTTTCTACACCGCGGCGAAGGAATTGGGTGTGAATTCGGACTTTGGGTCGGTTCGAGATCCAGCCGACCAGCAAACAAAGCGCGGGAATCGGCCTTTATTCAGAGGTGCGAAGGACATGCGGGAGGATCGGAAGAAACCGAAGCGCACGCGCGATGCATAGATATTGCACGGCTTAGGCAAAAAACCCGAATTTTATCAAACCAACGCGGGTTTTGATCAAACTCGATGCGGGCATACATCCCGCTTCGATTACTTGGTGAAGTGCGCCCTGTTTCTCGCCGTGGATACCACGCTTGGGCAAGCGGCCAACGTAGCCGCCGTGAGACTCGAGATCAGGACTTACGCCAGAAGATCATCCCCGCTTTTGCCGACTCGCGCCAGTCGGATGGCTATCCCCGGATGACTCGGGAGCTACGCGCTCAGGGCGAGCGTGTGAGTAAGGCGCGGGTGGCTCGATTAATGAAAAGCGAAGGTCTACCGGGACGTCAGCTACGCTCCGACCGACCTCCCACTACGCACAGCAATCACGACGGCCCGATCGCACCCAATCGGCTCGCTCAGCGCGAGGCTATCCCCGCCTGTGACCAGGTTTGGCAAACCGACATCACCTACCTGGACACCCGTGAGCACTGGCGGTATCTGGCCGTAGTCATCGACTCTTACAGCAAGCGTGGGCTCGGTTGGGCATGCTCAGACTCACGGGAAACCGGACTGGTCATCGCTGCGCTTCGCATGGCCAGTGGGCGCCGCGGTGGTCGCTGGCCTGCGGGCCTGCTCCTTCACTCTGATCGTGGGGGGGCAATTTCCAGCGCACGCTTTCGTGAAGAACTCTGCGCCCACGGTATCACCGTGTCGATGAGCCGCCGCGGCAATTGCTCCGACAACGCCTTAGCCGAGTCCTTCTTTTCTACCCGCACAATTGAACTCGTCTACCGCCACGAACGACGCAATCACAGCCCTGCTCGCCAACTCGTGTTCGAGTGGATTGAAGCCTGCTATAACCGCGACCGACGACACTGTTCAATCGGCTATATTTCGCCCGTTGACTTCGAAAACCAAAACAACGGATTAAACCCAACTCTGCGTCACAAGTCTGCAATTCAAGGGCAATCCCAGATTTCGGGGAGATTTGAGCTACGTCCGGCCTTGTGCTTGGCGCTTGGATTCAACCATAGTTCAGGCTTCGCCCTGTATGACCGAATCTGCTCCCGCCATCGATGTATCCCAATTGGTGAAAAACTACGCCGGTGTGACGGCGGTGGGTAACATCAGCTTCTCGGTCGCCAAGGGGGAAATCCTGGGGTTTCTCGGTCCCAACGGCGCGGGAAAATCCACCACCATGAAGATCCTGACGGGGTTCCTCCCCGCCACTTCGGGCCACGTGGAAATTTGCGGCCATTCTGTCGCGTCCGAGACCGCCGCGGTCAAACGGGTGATCGGCTACATGCCGGAAAACAATCCCCTCCCCGAGGAGATGCGGGTTTCGGAATACCTTTACTATCGGGGACGACTTAAGGAGATGTCCCGCAAGCAACTCGGTCCGCGGATCGATGAGCTGCTGGAGCTGTGCGATTTGAAACGGGTGCGCCATCGTATCATCGGCAAATTGTCCAAGGGGTTCCGGCAACGGATCGGCATCGCGGAGGCCATTCTGGCGGAGCCGCCGGTGATCATCATGGATGAGCCCACCATCGGCTTGGATCCGCACCAAATTTTGATCGTGCGGGATCTTATCGCCCGTTTGCGCGGTCGCATGACCGTGATCATTTCCTCCCATATTTTGCCCGAGATCGAAATGACCTGCGACCGGGTCCTGATCATCAATCAGGGCCGCGTCGTGGCAGCCGGTGAACCGGCGGCTTTGAAGCGGGAGTTATTGGGGAGAGCACGCTACGAGGTTGAACTGGTAGCGGAGAGCGCCGATCTGGCCGGGGTATTGGCAGGGATCGACGGCTCATTGGAAATCACGGCGGAAACGACGCCGGATCAGGACGGGTTCCGCACCTTCGAGCTGAGCACTGACCATGACTCGGACTTCAGTGAACAACTGCTGCGGGTTTTCGCCACCGATGACCGTTTCCGGCTGCGCACCCTCAGCCGAGCCAACCCTACCCTCGAGGATGTATTTTTGGCCGCCACCAAACGAAGTTGGGATGTGGTCGATCAGTCCGCCCCCGCTGGAGAATCCAAGCAATCGCCGACAAAACCTAAAGCCGAAAACTAACCTCCCCTTCTACCTCAATTGCATCTCGAACGTAACAGATTGTCGGGCGTAAAGCCCGACCCGCGGGGTCCGATCTCGCTCCGAGGTGAATCGGGCTTTGTGCCCGACAGTCCACTTTTCAACAGCCCCTTTTCGCAGTATTCCTGATTTCTGATGCGCCATTTTTTGACAATTTTAAGCCACGAAGTCCGCATGCTGTTGGTCAGCCCCAGCACGTATATCGCCGCGGTTACTTTCCTCGCCTTCATGGGTTTCATCTTCGCGAGCATTCTGGCGGAATACTCCACTATCCCGCAGGAGAACTCCCCTGCCGTCGCCTTCTTTGAGCTGTTCTGGGTGCCGGTGATTTTCATCGTGCCACTGCTCACCATGAAAAGCATTTCGGAGGAGCGCCGTCTCGGGACCTTGGAGACGTTGCTCACCACTCCGATTTCGACGGGCGAAGTTGTACTGGGAAAATACGGCGCGGCGTACCTGCTCTATCTGGGACTGTGGTCGGCGACCGCAGGACTTTTCTACATTCTGCACCGCTTCACCCAGGATTCTTTCCTACTGGATCTGGGACCGCTTTTAGGCGGATATCTATTCATCGCGGTATCGGGGCTCTTTTTCGTCGCGATCGGCATCTTTGCCAGCTCGCTCTCCCGCAATCAGGCAGTGGCCGGGATCTTCGGAGTGGTTATGTTATTTGGGGTCATCATCGGCACCCAACTGCTGGCGGGACTCGCCACGCTAAACCTCGAAATGTTCGCGCCGATCAAGGCCGGAGTGGAATACGCCCGGGTCTTTCAACATCTGGATGATTTCAGTCGTGGAATTGTGGATACGAAACAACTTCTATTCTACCTCAGCGGCGCGTGTCTGGCGTTGATCCTGAGTGTGCTCGGCCTCGAAGGCAAGTTGCTGCACAGCTGACTATGGACATCCGACACACCTTCGCCTTTGCCCGCTGGACCCGCACGCTCAATTTGGTGCTGCAGGCCATTTTGTTGCTTACGTTCTTCGGCGGTCTGAACTATCTGGCCCTCAACTACGGATGGCGCTGGGACCTCACCAATCATCGTCGGCATACGTTGTCGGCGGAGACGCAGGCCTATCTCCGCTCCTTGGAACAACCGGTAAAACTGGTCGTCACCACAAATCTGAATACCAACGATCCGGATGCCGAGCAGGCCTTCCGCGACATCCGCGGACTGCTCCGGGAATACACGACTGCCACGGCGGGGAAAACAACCGGGAATATCGAGGTCGAGGAACTCGACGTCTACCGGGATCAGTTGCGGGCTCAGGCGCTGGGCATTAAAGAAAACAACATCGTGGTGGCGATCTGCAACGACCGGCGAACGGTGATTCCGTGGACTGATTTCTACGAGACGCGCGAGCGTATCGCCGTCGCCTTCAAGGGTGAACAGGTCGTCACATCGGCCGTTTTGAGCATTTCAAACCCTGATCGTCCGATGATCTATTTCGTGGCGGGCCACGGGGAAATGCGACCGTCCGACGTCGATGCTGGCCGCGGTTTATCCGTCTTCGCCGATGAGCTCCGGCAACGCAACCTGCTCGTCAAATCAATCGACCTAACCCAGACCAAACGGGTGCCGCACGATGCCGCACTGGTGGTGATCGCGGCTCCGCAGGGGAGGTTTGATCCGTTCGAAGTGGAGTTGCTTCGCCGCTACTTGAGCGAACGGGCGGGTCGAATTTTAACGATGCTCCAACCCGCGGCGCAGCACGGATTGGACGAGCTGTTATACGACTGGGGGTTGGTCGCGGACGACGTGGTCGTGCACGAGCCCGACCCCGCCAATGTTAAGGAGTCGGGGGAGCTTCGCATCAGCGCATTTTTGCCGCATGCGATCACGCAATCACTGCTCGACAATCAATTTTCCGTCTACCTCGGATTAACCCGGTCGGTGCGACCCGACCCGGGACGTCCCCTCAACAATGCTCTCCGCGTAGAGGTGCTGGCCGTCACTTCGGAAGGCGCTTGGGGAGAACAGGACTACCGCGTGCCCAAGCCGACCTACAATCCCGATCTCGACTTGAAGGGGTTGGCGGGATTCGAGTCGAAGAACCGGCTGGGCGTGGCGGTGACCTCCGAGCGGGTAACGCCGCCCAAGGACCTACCCTTCAGCGTGCGGGGAGGACGACTTGTCCTCATGGGCAATGCCGACTTCGCCGCCAATGCCCGCATCGTCGCACCGGGAAATCTCACCCTGGCCCTCAACATCGTCGAGTGGTGCGTCGATCGAGACGTGCAGATCAACACCCTGCCCCGCCCCATCGAACGCTACCAAATCAACCTCAGCAAAGCCGACCTCGCGAAACTTCGACTCAGTTTGCTGGTCGTCTTACCCGGAATCGCTGCTCTATTCGGCACCTTGGTCTACTGGACACGCCGCTCCTAGTTCCCGTCGCAATTCGTTTTCGCCATGCGCACCAAAATCACGCTCTTCCTCCTCCTCCTCAACGTGGTGTTGTTTTTCTTCATCTTCGGCGTCGAGCGAAAGTGGCACACGGAGAAATCGATGAAGGAATCCAAGTCCCGCGTGTTGGGACCCGAAGCCGCCAACATCCAACAACTGGAGATCGCCAGTAGCGCACTCCCCAGTCCGATCCGACTCGGACGCAGTGGCGACGCGTGGAAAATCACTTCGCCCTATGAATGGCCCGCGAATCCCCACGCGGTCAGCCGTATCGTCAACGAGCTTCAGTTCCTGGAGCACTTCACCAGCTTCGCGGTGGACAATCTGGGAGCGACTGATTTGTCCCTGACCGACTACGGGCTGGAATCCCCCAACCTGACGGTAAACTTCGTATCCGGCGCCGGGGAGAACGCGATTCAAACCTCCCTCGCGATCGGCGATAAAACCAAAATCGGACAACGCCTCTACGTGCTTTCGCCTGATGGGTCCCGCGTGCATGTGGTGTCTGACACGCTGGCCAACAGCCTGTCGCTCGACCTCGAGCAATTGCGGGCCAACGCCTGCTTCACCATTACTGTTTTTGAGGTGAGGTCGTTGAATCTGCAGAACGATGGCCCCGCCAATGTGCGGGTGCGCCTGCGCCGGGAAGGCAACCGCTGGCGCTTCGAATCACCCGTCGTTACACGGGCCTCAAAAACCCTCACCGAACTTGCGCTCAAGGACATCGCCGCGTTGCGCACCGCGACGTTTTTAGGCGCCCCGTCCCGCCAACCCGAGTTGATCACCACCGCCGGCACCGACTCGCCCGGACTTCGTATCACCCTCGAAGGTAACAACCGCCGCGAAACCATGTTGCTCGGCAACGAGATTCCGCCCACCGACCCGTCTTCAAACGAAGATCGTCAATTTTATGCGCAGATGGACACCCGCGACGCCATCTTCACGGTGGTCATGCCGAGACGCCTCGCCGCGAACCTGCGTAATGCCCAGCGCGAATTGCGGGAAAAGACAGTGCTGGATCTTGATGGTCGGCGGATCGACGCGATCACCCTCTCCGATGATCAGAATAATGAGGTCGTGCTCCAAAAACTGGATACGACCGAAGACGATCTGGAGACACCCGCGGCCGGCGTGATCAGTTCATGGCAAGTCGTGACCCGCAGCGCCGATGGCAGCCTGCGCACGGAGCCCGCCGACGCCGCCGTGGTAGAGCAGGAGTTGCTGCGCAGCCTCCGCCTGCTTCGCGCGACCAATTTCCAAGGCGATGTGCCGACCGATGCCGAGTTGGAAGAGTGGGGGCTACTTACGCGGCCTACCCGCACCATTTCCCTGACCTTCCAGCCGACGCTGGGACAACCCAACGCCCCGACGGAAATGACTCTCTTGATCGGCACCGACCAAACTGAGGACAACGCCTTCGCCAAGACCCGGTTGGAGACGTTCGTCTACGCCGTTGATCAAGTCATTCTCGATCAAACTCCGGTCGATCCCCTGCACTATCGCGAACGCCTGCTGCGGGAACTGCCCGCTGGGGCTCGCATCACTGGAATCACGCTCCGTGATGTGCAGCAGTCCACCGTTGTTTACGATCACCAGCTCGACGCCGAAGAGACTTGGGAAACCGTTTTCGCTTCGGCTCCGACACCGCAAGGCAACGCCCTAACGGTGCTCCGCAAATCCCTGCGGACCCTGCGGACCAATCGCATCGTCGCCGATGCCTTCACCGAGCGGGTGATGGTCAACAACATCAGCCAGCCCTGGCGCTATCAACTTACCGTAAACCTATCCTTGAGTGGTGATGGCGGCGAACAAGCGGAGTCGTTCGACCTCTTCCTCGCCGAACGGGATGGCGGTGACCGTCAACTCGTCGGATCGCCCGAACTGGAGCTCACCTTTGCGGCGACTCCGCAATTCATCGATGCGGTGTGGACCTTGATCTACGCCGAACAAGACCCGGGAACGATCGAGTTCTCCACGCCACCCGAAACGACTAATCCCGACGCCTGACACCCTGGCTTCGTCCTGAACCCCTAAGTGCCCCGACCATGCCGAAACGAAGCTGGTTAAAAGCCTGCTGGAACTGCAGCGAAGCTTGCGGACGGGGAGTTTTGGGGCTCGTTCGTTGGCTCTCGTGGATTGCGCTGACGCTGCTGGCGGGTCTGCAAATCTTCATCCTGGCCTCGCAGGAGTTAAAGGTCCCCGAGTTTCTCTTAAGGAATGTGGAAACCCGATTGGCCGCGGCGGGACTGCATGTGCGTTTCGGCGACTTCACACTCGATCCGACCGGAAACCTGTTGGTGCACGATGTGAGGCTCGGTCTGGTTTCCTCGGATACGGCCGTGATGAGCGCGAAATCGATCTCTCTCCAACTGGATCCGGTCGCACTTTGGCTCAAGCGGGTTGAGCCCAGTGAGATTCGTTTCAACGACGTCAACCTGTTGATTCCTCCTACGCTCTCTCCATCCGGTGAAGCAGAAGCATGGGTGGCCGGCATCAACACTGCGCTGGTGCGGGGCGAGAAAGAGGGCCTGATCGAACTCAACCACTTCACCGCTCAAACCGGCGGCATCGCGATCAGCGCCTTCGGCCGATTTACCCTGCCCACTAAAGAAACCGGGGAAGCATTGCCCCTCGATTTGATGATCAGAACCTTCACGCAAAACTATCTGCATTGTTGTGAAGTAGTGGGCAATATCCTGCCCGACCTGCCTTCGATGCAGGACGCCAAGCTTGAGCTGGAACTCACGCCCGACCCCAAACGCGGAGCATCACTCACAGCCCGACTGCAGGCCACCCATTTGGAGTTTCCGCTCCCGCTGGAACCCACTCGACAACTGGTTTTCGAAAATATCGCTTTGAGCAGTGAGTTCAAAAGCAACGCCGCCACGGCTCATCCCGTATTGATCGAAGCAGCTCGACTGGAGATTTCCGGACTCGCCGATGTGCTGAATCCCCGCCTGGAACTCACGACGGACTGGGATATCGGCTCCCGGTATTTCGCCGCGGATGAACTCAACTTTTCCGCCAACGGGCTCAACCTGGCGGACCTGCAAATCTCCGCGATCACGGCCAAGGCCCGTTTGAAAGGAGCACCCGTGGTGCAGACCGAAGCCACACTGCGTATTGGTGAAACGGGTTGGGATCTGGCAACCGACCTCGACCTGAACGAGCAAGCGGGAAGGGTCTCCGTGGCCGGAGAATTGGATCCGAAGCTATTGGAGATCGTTGCGGAGAAGATCAATTTTGATGTGCCCTCAATCCTGGATTGGGAAACTAAACCGTATCTGGAGGTGACGGTGGTGCTGGGCCCCGGAGGCAAGCCTTTGCGGGCAGAGGCAAACTTCAGCACGGGACCGGTCGTCGCGCGATGGGTTCCCCTCGATGCCACCGCCGCGCACGTCGTTTGGGCGGACAACTTCCTCCGGGCCGATCAAATTCTCCTGCGCACCGGCGACAGTGCCGCTTCCGGTAACTATGAAATGGATACGACCGATTGGCGGTTTCGATTCTTACTCGACGGACAATTAATGCCTTCCGATATCAACGGATGGTTCCGGGATTGGTGGCCCCGGTTTTTCAGCTCGTTCGACTTCAAAACCGCCCCCCCTGCAGCCAATGTCGAAATCAGCGGCCAGTGGGGGCTTCCCCTCGATACCCGCGTTTTCATCTCAGCGGACGCGAGTGATGTTGCGGTCAAAGACATCGAAATGAATCGGATGCGCACGCGGCTGTTCGTGCGGCCGGGCTGGGTCGACGTAAGCCATTTTCTGGCGGAGAGAACTCCCGGCGATATCGAAGGTACTTTCACCCGCAAGTGGCGACTGCCCGACGGACGCCGCTGGACGAGTTTGACCGTGGATGCCCGGGGCCGAAGCGATCTTTCTCCCGTGCCCAAGCTCTTGCGTGCAACGGGCGAACAAATCGTGGAGCCCTTCACGTTCGATTCTCCGTTGGATCTCGAACTGACCGGATCGATTAGTCGCGAAGATCTGGGCGCTCCGACTACGGAAAAATTTAGAGTCTCCGGGAGTACAAAGGGGAAATGGTCATTCAAAGACTTTCCCCTGCGAGATCTGGACTTCACCGCGGTGCGCACCAACGACGTTATTTTGATCGAGCGATTCACTACTCAACTCGGGGAAGGCCAACTGGCGGGTCGTGCTGAGTTACAAGGTTCGGGGGACAGTAAAACGACCGCATTCGATGTGAATCTCGAGAACGCGGCGTTGGGACTAACCATCCACGACGTCGTCACGTGGACCGCCGGGAGGCGCGGAGAAGACGAGCCACCAGCCTCCGAATTCGAGAAACAGATGCAGAACGGAAAACTCACGTTGGCGTTATCCGCGGAGGGTCCGACGAGCGATCTGCTGCAACTGCGAGGGGCGGGAAGCGCCGCGATTACCGATCCGGGCTTGGCCAACATCAACCTGTTGGGTCCGCTTTCCACCCTCCTGAAGCGGACCATTCTGAATTTTTCGACCCTGCAACTCAATCAGGCGAACGCCGACTTTACGATCGAAGGCGAAAAACTGTTGTTTCCGAGGGTGAAAATCACGGGAGAACGCGGCTCCATGGACGCTTCGGGAAATTATTCCCTCTCCAGCAAGGATTTGGATTTCAACACGAAAGTTCGTCCCTTCGAGGGTGGCGAAGGCCTTCTCGATGCCGTATTTACGCCGTTTTCATCCGTTTTGGAGGTAAAGTTACGGGGAAAGCTCGACGATCCGAAATGGACGTTTGTTTATAGTCCTACCAAAATCTTACGTAATTTGACCGGCGAGAATAACCGCAATCGCACCCCTGCCCCTGCGCCGCCACCCCCCAAAGAACCCGCAACTCCCACCGCTACCACTCCCCAATAGCAACCGGACAGTTCCTAAATGCGCGTCATTCCGATCCCTTGGAATCGTGATTGCCCCTCATTAAAAAACCGTCCAGACATGGGGTATTAACCCTAATGGCGACTAAACCCGAATTGAATCTAACCGATTGGCCAAAGCGAGTTTGCCTCGTTTTGGCGACTATTGTGTTAGTCGTGATGTTGGTGCCTCTGTTCGGCTGGTAGCCTTTCCCTCATCGCGCTGAATCCCGATTCGGAGCCGATCCGGGCAAATACGGTTATTTCGATTCTGATTCTCACCATCGCGATCATCGGAGTGAGTTTGGATATCCGACGCGTCGCCCTTGTGGCGCTGATTCCGGCGGTCTTGGCCAGTTTCACGCTTTTGCAGGACTTCAACCAATCGGATTTCGGCATCGACAACGGTCTATTCGCCTACTTCCCGACTGGATCTGGTGCAAATCCCGGGCGGATGTCACCACCCATTTCCATTGCGCTTATCATCGCGGGTTACCTCATCGCATGCTTGGGAGTGAGTGGCTTGAGGATCCGCCTTTCCCTGCTGCTGGGGCTACAGCCACGACACGTCTCCGATGGCGGCAATTGCGGCGACGTTGGTCGGCATCACGTTGCTCGCTCAGGCTTGGCGGGAGCACACCACGCAAAATTCCGGAGCGCCAAATTGGGTGCCCTTACCGGTCGTGGTGGGATCCGCCACCCTCACCGCCATCCTCTGCATGGGACTGGAAAATCAGGAGTTAGTGCGCCTGAAAGAGGCAACCAACCGCAGCATCATCAATCTTGCGCGGGAGGTCGAGGATTTGATCAAGGCGCAGAGCAACCAACTGGGTTACTTCGCTCGCGAGTGGTCTGATACCGAGAAAACGAGGTCATTCGCGGGGTCGAGACCTTTCTCCGCACCAATATCGGCGGCCGCGGCGCCCAATCCCTTTCCTTGATTTCCCCCATGCCGGATTTGGTGGTGCGGAAGGTTTACCCTCAGCAAGGCAACGAGCACCTCGCAAATTTCTCCCATAGTGACAATCCCGCCCGTATCGCGACGGTGCAGCACTCTTTGTCCACATCCAACGCGCCGTCGGTTTCCGGCATCCTCAAGCTGGCGCCATATGGATCCGGCTACGCCATCTACGTGCCGATGAAACGGGACGCGAACACGTGGGGATTTCTCGTCGGCGAATACTTTTGTATGAACGGGTCATCGACTCTCTCGTGCAAGCCGACGAAACCCTGCGGGATGACTATCTGGTTCGGGCTGAGATCACAGATACCCCGATCTATGATAATACCTTCATGAGCACTTCGATCAACGATGTGCTAGAGGAACGTGGCGGAGTTACCCGGGTCTATTCCATCTTCGAGCGGCGCGTGTGGTTCACCGTCGCGCGCACGTAGGAAGCGTTCGACCGCGACCGAAGCAACTTGCCCGAACTCGTGGGAGCCGCCGGCCTCGGCATCACTATTTTGCTCGGACTGAGTGTCCACCTCGCGCGCACCGCCTATACCTCACTTCGGACCGCCGAAGAATCCAACCAACGGCTGAAGGCCGAGAACGAAGAACGTCGTCGCGTCGAGGCCATGTTGAAGGTGTCGGATGAACGTCTGCGCCTCGCCCTGGACTTTACCCAAATCGGTATCTTCGAATGGAATCTCACCTCCAATCAGGTGTATTACAGTCCGGGCTTATGGAACATGTTGGACTATTCTCCCGGGGACATTTCCGACACACACCGGAAGCCTGGACCGAACTGATTCACGAAGACGATCTCGCCAACTACCGCGCCGCAGTTGAATCCCAGCTTTCGGGCGAACAAACCTTCATTGCTCCGGAATATCGTCTGCGCACGGGCAAGGGTGAATGGCGTTGGATCTATGCCCGGGCCAAGACCGTGGCTCGAGCCAATAGCGGGCAACCCCTGCGTATTATCGGCACTGTTCAGGATATTACCGAGCGCAAGGACGCCGAGGCCGCCCTGCGCGAATCCCAGTCGGAAGCCCGTAAACTTTCCCTCGTCGCCTCTCGGACGGACAATCTCGTTATCATCACCTCCCCCGATGGCCGGGTAGATTGGATCAATGAAAGCTTCACCCGGGTTATGGAGTATGACCTGAAGGAAATCTACGGGATGACGCCGGACGCTTTCCTACTCGGCCCGGAATCGCGGAAGCGGGATGTGGCCCGAATCCGAGCCGCCATGGCGCACGGACGCGGCGTGACATCCGACATCGTCAACTACTCGAAGTCGGGCCGCAAATATCACCTTCACTTGGAGATCCAGCCAATCCGCAACGAAAACGGTGAAGTCGAGACCTTCATCGCCATCCTCGCGGACATCACTACTCGAGTGGAAACCGAGAACGCCCTGCGCCGGGCCAAGAGCGAGGCGGACAATGCATCACGGGCGAAGTCGGAATTCCTCGCGTCAATGTCGCACGAAATCCGCACCCCTATGAATGGTGTCATCGGCATGACCAACTTGTTGATGGACACTTCGCTCGACCCCGAGCAACGCGATTTCGTCAATACGATCCGGACTTCCGGCGAAGCCTTGTTGACCATCATCAACGACATTCTGGGCTTTTCCAAAATCGAGTCCGGCAAGATGGAGTTGGAGCAACTCCCCTTCGATCTGCCCACCTGTATCGAAGAAGCTCTCGAGCTGTTCTCCATGCAAGCTGCCGCTGAGCATCTCGATCTCGCCTATCATGTCGAAGAAGATGTCCCGTCATGGATCATGGGTGACGTTACCCGCACCCGGCAGATTCTCGTCAACCTGGTCAACAACGCCATCAAGTTTACGCCTCGGGGAAGTATTACGGTGCGGGTGCGCAAACACCGTTCTTCGGTCCCCCCAACCGCCCTCGGACCGCTACAATCTCGAGTTCACCGTCCAAGATTCGGGAATTGGAATTCCCGCCGATCGAATCTCGCGGTTGTTCAAACCCTTCAGTCAGGTCGACTCGTCAATCACGCGAAAATTTGGCGGCACCAGTCTGGGTCTCGCCATCTGTCACCGCCTCACCGAACTCATGGGAGGTTCGATCCGAGCCGAAAGTGAGGAAGGCCAAGGAACTCAGTTCATCTTCAATATCGAGACCACCGCGGCTCACGCCATCAACGTCGATCCCATGCCCAAATGCCCGCCCGTTTTGGTAGAATCCTCGGTATTGGTCGTCGAAGACAATGCCGTCGGAAGACTTCGTCTCGCCGAATTTTTCCAAAACTGGGGAGCCAAGACCCAAACAGCCGGAGGGGTTAATGAAGCCGCTCAACTTTTGAAGGCGAGCCGTGCGCCCGGTCTGGCTGTACTCAATCAGGATGTGCTCAACCAATCCGGTGGCGAAGCGTTACTCGAGATCGCCAAGGAGCGTAAAGTTCCCTCATTGCTGCTGCTTCCGCCCGGCCCGGAATCGCCCAAGCCCACCACCAAGGCTCCGCATTTTGCCAATCAAAACAAGCCGGTGCGCACCGCGACCTTGGTCCGCCGACTGCAGGAGCTCTTCCATCTCGAAGGCACGCCAACCAAGACCCAACCTCCCAGCCACACCAAACTGTCGGAGGAGATCCCCCTCACCGTGCTTTTGGTCGAGGACAATTTGGTCAATCAGAAGGTCGCCACGCGCTTCCTTGATCGCCTTGGCTACAAGTCAGACGTTGCCAACGACGGCGTCGAAGGCGTGGAAGCAGTGGAACAAAAACGCTACGACCTCGTGCTGATGGATCTACAGATGCCCGAGATGGATGGCCTCACCGCCTCCCGAGAAATTCGCAAACGAATCGATGAGGCCGACCAGCCCAAGATCGTCGCTCTCACCGCCAACGCGTTGCAAGGTGACCGCGAGCTCTGCCTCGAAGCCGGCATGGACTACTATGTGTCCAAGCCCGTGAAGTTGCACGAATTGGGTGAGGTAATTCGCCGTCAGTTTGCCAATACTCCCGGCTCTTCGGTTCCCTCCATCGAGAGATAGGGCGTGTTGGGGAAAGCTTGAGAAGCCTTTTGGGCAGCTCAAAGCCGAGTAGGAAAATTAGCTAACTGGGTCGGAAACCAAGTTGAGGGACGATGTCGGGCATGGAGCCCGCCCACCCAGAGAGGCAACGAATCGAAATTGTGGATCGGGCTTTACGGCCGAAATTCTACGCGCCCATTTTTTGCTTTCCCATACACGAGCTAAGCTGAGTTAGTTCTTTGACTCCGAGCCACCCACAGAATGGGTGTTCTATGGTTGTGGACTTGTTCAACGTAAAGTTGCGGTTGCTTGCCGTTAACTCCTCGGTCAACGTCCTCCCGACCCACCCCTAACACCCCATGCGTAAAAACTCCGATACCCCATCCCTGGGTCGCATCGCCGAGAAAGCTGGCGTCTCCCGCGCCGCTGTCTCCATGGCTTTGCGAAACCACCCCCGAATCCCGGCTTCCACCCGCGAACGTATTCAATCCATCGCCAAAGATATGGGTTGGAAACCCAACCCGCTCTTGGCTGAAGCCATGAGTGCTATCCGGGCAGGACAACCCCCTCTCGATCGCGTCACTCTCGCATGGGTGACCACGGACCCCTACCGAGACGAATGGGAAACCAGCTACTTTGATGTGCGTTGTCATGCCGGCGCCGTTGAGCGGGCCGACAGTGCAGGCTATCGCCTCGAAACATTTTGGCTCGGCGACGCCAACAACAACCCCTCTCGCTTGGGCGACATCCTTTACAACCGTGGTATCAATGGCGTGTGGATCGCCCCCTTGAAAGATCCCGGAACGCTCTCTTTACAGTGGGATCGTTTCGCCGCGGCCACGGTTGCCCACGCTTTGATCGAACCTCGGCTGCATTCCGCGAATGACAATCACGTCGCCGGTGTGCGCACTTGTGTCGCGCATCTTCACGCCTGCAATCGTCGCCGAATCGGGCTAGCTCTCTCGGCCAAACTCGATCACCGCGTGGCCGATTTATGGACGGCTGGATATTTCTTGGAAACGTTTGAGGAAGGACTCGCCGATCCCAAATTGTTGCACCGACCGGAGGGCCAGGTAGACGAGGCAAACTTCATTCGGTGGGTCAAAAAAGCCAAACCCGACAGCATCATCGGCACCCATCGCAAGATCCCGGAATGGCTGGCCACTGCTGGCTACAAAGTGCCACAGGATATCGCCTACACCGAACTTGATCTCAAGTCGTCAGACGGCGAACATGCGGGGATTTTTCAGGACGCCCGGGCCATCGGCGCCGGTGCCATTGACATGATCGCGGCCCAACTCTTGCGACATGAGAGGGGTATCCCCGAAAAGCCGAAAACCAGTATTATCGACGGACACTGGATCGACGGAAAAACCATGCCGAAAAAGATCGTGAATCCCGAATTAGCGGAACGGGCGGAGCGATTGCTCCACAATACCGGCGACCCAGAACCCGCTCGCCCGGTGCTCTACGATTGAGCCGCTGAAGCCGCCTCAGGTGGAGGCGTCGTAAATCTCAGGCGTCACGATAGCTTTCAAAGGCTCGTCGTTCACGTAGGCGCGCAGATTCGCCAGCGCGAATTCACCCGCATCGCGCATGCAATCATCTGTCGGGCCCGCCCGATGAGGTGTGAGCATTACGTTGCTCAATCCGCGCAAAGGCGATTCTGCTGGGAGCGGCTCCTCGTGAAACACATCGAGTGCAAAATGCACCCGGCCTTCCCCAGCGACTGCTATCAAATCAGCCTCGTTGATAACCGGTCCGCGACCGACACTTACCAGACACTGTCCGGACTTGAGTAATCGCAGATGTTTCTCCCGCACGCTATCGGTCGTATTCGCGGTCAAGGGGGCCAAATTTACCACCACGGAATTTTCGCTAAACAGTTGCTCAAGACTACTCGCCCGACGGACGTGATGATCGGCCAACACGTCATCCGGGATTTCCGGTGCGAAGGTCATGATTTCAACCCCAAAGGGTTTCAACAGCTGGACCAAACAACGCGCGATAAATCCGAATCCATAGATCCCCACTTTGCGCCCAAACAACGATACCGCGGGCGGAGGATTATCGTTCCACCCCTTTTCCACGTGCATGCGCAGCGTCCAGTGATTGGTTGCTCGCAGTGTATTCAAAATATGCATCAACGCCGCTTCCGCCACGATACGAGAGATTGAGCCGCCCCAGTTGGTAATCACCAATCCCCGCTCGAGGTGTTCGCGACTGACGATCTTTTTGACCGCCCCTGAAACGTAGAGAACGTAACGCAGATTGGGCGGCAAAACGTCTGGCAATCGCGGTGTGGCCCAGCCCGCCACCAGCACCTCTGGGTCGCGGGCAGTAAGCTCTTCGGTAAACTGCTCGGCAGTGCACCCTGACAACTCCTGCCAATCGTAATCGTCGGTGCACGATTTGATTTGAGCTTCGATATCGGCGGGCAGAAACGAAGCCCGCTGAGCCGGACTCATATGGGCAAATATACGCTGGGGACGAGGCATGATACAGGTGAAGGACTCAGACGGAAAAATGACCGCAAACTCTTCGATAGGCGCCGACGACTTGTTCGATGTAAGCACGCGGCACGGCTTCGTTGATCACGAGTGTCATGCAATCCGCCAGCACGGTCTCCGCCGTCGGGCACGATACCTCGCGATAGTCCATGGTCGTTAATCCTGCATCCTCCAACGGCCACCCTCCCGCGAAGAAATCGTGATTTTGGAAAACCGGGTATCCATAAACAGGTGACGGTAGATAACCGGCTTCGCAGACCACACCTTCGGCCTGCAATGCCGACACCAAGGTTAATCGATCGACGCGGAATTTAGTGAGGTCGAATCGCAGCATGCCGAACCAATAACTGTGTGTATCGCCTTCGCGCTCGGGCTGCAATATCACTCCCGGAATCTCCGACAGCCCTGCCCGTAGCACCATGCCCAATTCCCGACGATGAGCGATCAATGAGCTATGCTTCGCCAACTGCCCGAACGCCACGGCTGATTGCGGTTCAGTGATGCGATAGTTCGGCGATAGGGTTTCCGGACTGCGACCTCCCTTGACGCGATCGTAGTGTTTGTCACCCCACTTCGAGAGTCCCTCGCCCAACGCATCGTCGTTGGTGCCGACGATCCCACCGTCTCCACAACTCAGGTGCTTGAACTCGTTGAAAGAAAAGCAGGCCAAGTCCCCTTGTTGCCCGACCAGCTGACCTTGCCATTTCGCTCCCCAAGCCTGCGCACAATCTTCGATCACTCTCAGATTATGCTCCTGGGCTATCCCCATCAGGGAACCCATGTTGCACGGACATCCTGCAAGATGGACCGGCATGATCGCCTTGGTTTTCGGCGTGATACGTCGCTGCACGTCCGCCGGGTCGAGATTGATCGTGTCCGCCTCCACGTCGGCAAAGACCGGGACGAGTTGCTGGTAAAGAATACCGATAACCGAACCCATGTCCGTGATCGCGGGCACGATCACTTCCGAACCAGGCTCCAGTTTTAAAGCTGAAATCGCGATGTGCAGCGCCGCCGATCCCGACGAACACGGCATGCAATGGTCCAAAGGATACGTTTGGCGAAACCGATCCAACATTGCGGTCGTCTGCGGGCCGTTCCAGTAGAACAGAGATTCCTGATCCACCATCTCGGTCAACGCCGCCAATTCTTCCTTACCCCAGCGCTGACGCCGTGGCAGGGAAAGGCTGACCGCTGCGGGGCCACCCTCAATGGCCAGTTGTGACGAAGGAACAGTCGGGTCGCTCATTATTTGATCCAACCGAGAGCGTTGCCGGCCGCGACAGATTTGCGACGAGCCAATGAAGCAGAAGGCGACATCGTGATCTTGTTGATATGCGCCTGCGTCACATGAAACGGAGTGAGCGAACCAAAAACGGCCCTCTTTAGATCGACCACTTTGGCCAACACACCCAGCGAATCATCCCACTCGAAGAAACTCAGGTCCGTCAGAAAACGATCGGTGGATTTCGCCAGTTCCTCTACTTCCCATCGACTCAAACCTTGGATGAGGGGCTGCATACCGGGAACCTTTTCCATCCAACGAGCAATGGCGGTGGCCTTCGCTGGTTTCACTTTGATGGCGGGATGCTCCTGGCGTTCGTCAACGAGACGCACCGTCAACACGACGCGGCGCCCGTGCGCGGTGATTTCCTTGGCGGCTTCGACTGCGGCGCGAATGTTCGTTTTCCAACCACCGTAGCCGGGCACGAGGCGCACGGCTTTGACGCCGGGGTCGGCCATGAGTTGGGCGAGTTCTTCGTCCCACGCCGGATCCAACAGGTTAAGAATCGGCAACGGATCCACTCCGGCCAACTTGCGGGTAGATTCGATGAGCCGAACGTTGTGGTCGTGGGGATTGGTCAGCCAGATCCCGTCGAGCGAAGAAACGAGACCGCCCTTGACGCCGTTTTTGCGCCAATGACGGCGCAACGTCGAGAGATCGGCATGGCCGAGTGGCGCGAGCGGCCAGAGTCCAATCCAGGCATTGGTGTCATAAAATTCGATACTCATAGTCGGAGAAACTCGGCGGCGTTGTCGTGAAGGATGCGTTGTTTGGCGCGGGAGCTGATGGCTGATCCGGTTATGCGACCCACCGCTGTCGGCAGATCACGGATGGGCCAGTCGGAACCGTAGACGACGCGCCGGTCGCCGAGCTCCTTGACGGCGTATTCGACGAGACCGGCTTCAGGCGCGCCTCCGGAGGTATCGACCACCATGTTATCGACCCCGCGAGCAGCCCGGATCCCACGGATACCGCAGCCTGTGAGGTGCGCCATGATGATGCGCACATTGGGCCATTTCCGGGCGAGCGCACAGGTGTCTTCTGGATCCGAGTGATAAGAACGGGGAGATTTGTAGAGCTGATTCCAAGTGTGTTGGAGAATCGGAATGTCATAGTGTTGGGCCGCCTCCATGATCCAGCGCATGTCGGGATCGCTCGCATTGCAGGAGACCTCAAGTTTGAGACCGCGCAGTGTTCCCCCGCCGATGCAGCGATCGACCTCGGAGCGCACGGCTTTTTCCCCAAGCTTGGGGTTGAGACCGCAAAAGCCAGTGACGAAACCTTGGCCGATTTTTACGACGGACATCATCTCATCGTTGAGGATGCACGACTGTTTCTCATCGGGGAGACGACCGTAACGCAGCACATCGGGGAGCGCCACCACGTGGACGAATCCCTGCTTTTTTTCGCGTTGGATCATCTTGCGCGTTTCCGTCGATTTCGCGTTTTCACCGAAGAAGATCGGATGGGTATGGATATCGATGACTTTCAAAATAAATCGGGGTAGCGGAAGATTGTATGAAATTTCATTTATACGCTGGTTGGCCTAAATGACTTGCGATTGCGTCGGAATGGGCTCGTTTTGACGTAATGGAGCCGCTTTTCCCAGAGGAAAATGAACAAATCGACCGTTGGCTCGCTCACCCGCCCCAACATGTGATTGATGCCGTGAATAATCATTCCGGTGACTACCTTGTTTTAGGTGTCGGTGGTAAGATGGGCACTACCCTCGCCTTAATGCTGGAGGAGGCGATTCGACGATCGGACCGCGAGGCGACGGTCACTGGCGTGTCCCGCTTCAGCCGTCCCGAGGTCCGTGCCGCCCTGGAGGCCGAAGGGATCAAAACCCTCCCCTGCGATCTCGCGTCGCCCGAGGAGGTCGCCTCCCTGCCCACGCCGACCAATGTATTTTTCCTCGCCGGACAGAAATTCGGCACCACCGATGCTCCGGAAGCCACGTGGCTCCAAAACACGATCGTGCCCGGCATCGTCGCCCGACACTTCACGACCAGTCGAATGGTGGTTTTTTCCACCGGCTGCGTTTATCCCTTTGCGGACATTGACGGTCCCGGCTGCGACGAATCCACGCCGCTGGCCTGTCAGGGCGAATATGCCAGTTCTTGTCTCGGCCGGGAGCGCGTCTTCACCCACTACGCCAAACTCAACCAAACGCCGGTCAACCTGTTCCGGCTCAACTACGCTTGTGAGGTGCGCTACGGGGTATTGGTCGACATCGCCACCCGCGTCCGGGCCGGCGACTCGTCCGACCGCTCCCGCTTTCTCGTCAACCGCCTGCGTGAATCCGGCGAGGTCAAATTTGATTCTCCGGCAGAACTCTCCGTCGACCGCGTGCCGGATGTGGTTACGACGGAAAATCGCAATTTCAATCAAGGCGACATCTTCTGTGAATTCGCCGATCTCAACAATGACGGGCGTCTCGATCTCATCCTCTGTTCATCCGACTACAGTGACTCGCCTCCGCACGACGAACGCCTGCGCATCTATTTACAGCAAGCCGACGGCACTTGGATGACCGCCGCTTACCGCGAGGAAAAAGGTAACGTCGCCATCTTCTCAGCTCCGACATCCACGGGGCCTTGGGAAAAATCCACCGTCATTGAAACGCCGACCACGGAAACCCTGCGCTTCGGCGAACCACACATTGCGCAACTTCCCTCCGGCCGCGTGGTCGTAGCGATCCGCGCAACCTCCATTCCCTACGACGACAGCGGCGATCACCTGCAATTCTGGCTCAGCACCTCCGACGACCAAGGTGCAACCTGGTCGGAACCCTTTTCATCCGGCCGTTGGGGATTCCCCGTTCACCTCACCGTGCTCAGCGATGGTCGCCTCCTCGCCACCTACGGCTACCGTCGCTTCCCCTACGGCCAACGCGCCAGCATCAGCAGCGATGGCGAGAAGTGGGAAGAGCTACCGGAAATCATCATCCGCGCCGACGCCCCAAACCGCGACCTCGGCTACCCCGCTTCGATCGAAAGCGCCCCAGGAGAAATCCTTACGGTTTACTATCAGGAAACCGGAAATTCCGAAGACACCCATTCCCGCCCGGCAATCATGTCCACCCGCTGGACCCTGCCCTCGCGCTGAATCGTGCGAAGCTTGTTCGCCTCAGGCGAGTAACAAGTTCCAAGTATCAAATGACAAGAAACAGAAAAACGACCGCCAGAATCAGCTCGTTGAAAAGTTCTGAGGAACCGGCAGCTCCGATGTAAAAGGCATTATCCCCATCTTCTCCAAATCTTCAACATCCGCTCTCATGAACTTTCGTCTGCCCTTTTTTGGACTCCTCGTCTCATTGAGTCCCCCCGTTCAAGCCGACACCTCCATGCAAGTGATTGCGGGCCATGACCCTCGCATCGAAGTAACCGGAGCGTGGTTTACCCATCACATCGATGAGGTAATGGAATACTCCCGCTTCTCTCCAGAGATGCTCGCAGCAGCTTCCGGCGAAACCTTCGCTGCCGAAAAAGCCCGCACCACTGCCGGCGTTCTCCTTCGCTTTACGACCAACAGTCCGTTGATCACCTTGGATTTCGATGTCCTGCCCGGCGAACGTCGGGGGCTCACGTTCGCCATTTCGGAAAACGAAGAACCCTTCAAAGATCGGAGCATCAATACCAAAAAGGGAACCTTTAGTTTGGGTCTATTTTCAGAGACCTTCCACAAAACTTCAACCTTTGAGCTACTGCTTCCCCACTGGTCAAACGTCGTTCTTCGTGAGGTTCAAATTTACAGTTACGCCAAACTGCTTAACAATCCGCCTTACACCAAACCCCACTACGTCGCGATCGGCGACTCGATCACGCACGGCACCAGGTTACCTTCCTCCGCCTAAACGTGGCCGTGGCAGCTTGCTCAATCACGCGCTTGGTCACTCACCAACCTCGCGGTGGGCGGCAGCAAAGTGGTCCCTGAAATCGCCGCCATGACTGCCGAAGAGCAGATCGACATCAGCACCGTGCTCATCGGCTACAGCGATTGGAACAAGGGTGTCACTCCAAAGGACTACGCTGCGAAACTCACGGCGCTGATCAATGGGCTGCGCACTCACCACCCCGAAGCGGTGATACTACTCCACGTTGTGTCCGCAAAAAAATATCCCGTGGGATGCCCGGGACCGACGGTGGTAAACCAATCCGCATACGTCCCGACGGTGGGCAGGGTGTCACCATCGTAATGATACACGACGGGCTGTCCTTTGAGATCGACGAGACCGAACAGCGCTATTGGAGCAAAAATACGGAAAATTCGGAGCAGCATCGGAGAAGGAAACTAACGATCACCAGCACGCTGACAAGCGGAGGGGACTCCACCAACCTGCGTAAACTTGCGTAGACGGATGGTCAAAAGTAGCGCCGACCTCTTCCGCAGCGACAAAGACCGGATCACCGGGTTAATTGTTTTAGTGTGCTCAGAGCCGTCATCGCTTCAATTGCGGTCACGAATACTCACACCCGCCTCGATTCATTTAAACGTCTTCCCGCCCTCATGTCTTTTCGCGCCTTCCTGTTCTCTGTTCTCACCTTAGTTATCGCAGCCACACTATTCGCTCATGATGGCGACCACCCCGAGAAGCACGTTCGCAGCCCCCGCAATCTCGGTGACGTGCTGGTCTTCTCCGGCACGGGTTGGTATCGACACCCGGAAACGGCATCGATCAATGGTTGGCTGGCACAGCTCAGCAATGAACTTGGGATGCAAGTCGATGTTACTGAGACGCCGAAGGATCTCACCTCAATTCTCGAGCATTACGATGTGCTGGTGATCAACAACTGCAACGAGCTCACCAGCCTACTCACACCGGAACAGATGCAGGCGGTTGAAGATTGGTATAACCAAGGCGGTGGTATCGTTGCACTGCACGCCGCGATCGTGCACCAAACCAAATGGACGTGGTTCACTAAGCTAGCTGGCTGCGATTTCGACAGCGACTCCGAATACATGGAGGCGCGCGTGGTGGTCGACTCCTGCAGCGAAGACCCATCCCGCCATCAAGAGGCACGGCGAATCATTCATGTATTGGGCCGACTGGACCAACCACACCGAATCCGTGACCGGCAAGCCCGGATTCCAAGTTCTGCTTCGCGTCGACGAATCAACCTACGAACCCGTGCGCAAACTCTTCATTGAACGGGGCGGCAAAGCCATGGGTAAAGACCACCCTATTGCTTGGACCAATACGCTCAACGATGGACGGTTCTTCTACACCGAGTTGGGCCACGACGTGGATTCGCTCGAAACGCCGTTCGGCCTTCGGCCGTCAGCACATTATCGAAGCCATTAAATGGGCCAAGCGCACGGAGTGATCACGAGTTCGATCAACCTCTGCGGGAAAGATGATCTGCCATGAGAAAGAAATACCGTGCCAGACTGCCACCGCATCGCGGGTTGATTTCCAATAATTGCAGGCCTCGAAGGCTTTCTTTGTAATCGATGCAACACAATCCCTCGTAGTTGATCGCCCGCAATATTTCCGTCCATAATCGTGGGTAACGTGGTCTCGAGAAGCGTTGAAGACTGGGCTCATCCTGCCCTTTCAGGGGACGATCATTATCGAATCGATACTCCATTTCCAAACTCCACCCAATCCGACCGTCACGAAAAAACCGGTGCGACGCGCGCTCGACCGCGCCGACGACATACTCTTGGCGCAATTCACGTTCGTCGATCCAATCGACTGCCGTGGGTTGTTTTCCCGTAGGGATTAAACCGATACGACACGAGCGACCGTTTTCATCGACTCGATCTTTGGTCACAAACGGTGAACCCGACTCCAAACCCAATCGAGGAATATGGACTCCACAACCAAGGGCGTTCAATCGCTCGCTCAGTAGCAACTTATCATTGCACAGGTCGAAAACATCTCGACAGGGCATGGGCAAAAGCGATTGACCAAGCAAATCGGGTCGACCGGTTAATTCGTGAGCACCGTCGATCGTGAGAGGAACCATAATTTCATACTCACCGGGACGGACCTGCGAAAGGGAATCGAATGCGATTTCATGCCGCGTCACTCGAAAGCCATCCTGGATCGCTCCTTCCCATTCTGGACGAGGGGTGAATAAAATTCGACGAGAAGGAGCGGGCCAGACACGAGATCTGGCCTCCATACAACTTCTCCAGAGTTTTTGATAAACACGATCCACACTAAAGTCGGTTGAGGTCATCATTTATTCATTCCGTCACCATCCGCCCCCAACTGTTTCCAATGGGTTGGTCCGAGGTCGAATGAATTCGGGATATCGTGTTCATGACAGAACTGAAATCGTCGCTCACATCATGAAAAATGAGAGGGTTACAGGCCGAAACCCCGTCCTCAATGGAAGGCAGAGCAATAAGATCTACTGAGGACTATACCCTAAAAATATAGGCTTGCTCGGATTCCGACGTGTGCGCAATATGGTATATTCCATAGATTTAACGTCACTTCGACCGCGCCTAATCCGGCCCTGCCATGAGAATCATTCGCCTTCCCCGCCCCTTAGTGAGCGGGATTATTTTTCTGACCCTTGTCACGGTCGCAACCGCAGCGCGGTGGCGCGAGATCACCCCGGAAGAATTCGCCCAATCCGAGCCGGTGGTTGATCCCGACTTCGGGGCGGAGGCGTTCTATCGCCAGCGCGAGGCCAAGGGCCATGGGTTTAATACCATCATGAGAGCACTCGCGGATAAGGGGATCCGAATCCGGTGGCGTTGCGGGCAGGATGACGTCGCGTATGACGAAATGAAATACCTCAAATCCCTGCGCACGAAAGGCAGCACACTGGGACCCGAAGGCCTCGAATTATGAACTAAAAATTACTCAACTTTTGCCTTGTCGGATGTCCTCAGAGCTAAAGTGAGACGCTCGACTTACGGAGAATTTTGATTCGTCTAGGGGCATGCGACGGCTGCTTACTCTTATCTTTCTTGCGTTTTGGAGCCTCGGCTTGGCCGCTAACCCTACCCGTATTCTTATTGATGCCGATACAGCCAACGAAGTGGACGACGCGTTCGCCATCGTTCGTGCGTTGATTGAAACGAGTTTTGACGTTGTCGGCCTAAATTCCACCCAGTGGCAGGTCAGCCACTATGCTACTCCGGAGACTTTGATGGATAGTCAGCGGCTCAACGAGGCGTTGCTCACCTACATGGGACGAAACGACATTCCCCATCCCTATGGTGCCTATCGCCGTCTACACGATTGGGGACAAATGGAGCAACCGTCCCAGGCGGCCCTACACATCGTGGCGGAAGCCCATAAAACTCCGATTGGAGAAAAACTCACCATCGCGGTTTTGGGCGCGAATACGAATATCGCTTCCGCTCTGCTGATGGACCCGACCATCGTTCCAAAAATCAAAGTTATCCTACTCGGAACCGTTTACGATCCTGCGACGAAAATTTGAACCAAACGCGACTTCAATTGCGTTATGGATATTCAGGCCATCGAGGTCGTGTTGAATACACCAAATCTGGAAACCCACATCATTCCCGTGAATGTCGCTGCCAAGATGACGTTCGGGATCGATGAGATGAAAACTCAACTCGCCGGACGAAATCACGCTCTCGATTTTCTTCACCAAATTTGGATGGAGCACCGCGATGGCTCCCGCATAGAAAGAACCATCTGGGATCTGTCCGTAATCTCCTGTCTGATTGATCCTTCATTCGGCACGCAAGAAACCGTGGCTGCCCCACCCGAAAACGGGTCCCGGTTGCTCCATGTCTTCACGGATATCGACGGTGAAGCGATACGAGCGGAGTTCTACTCCAAACTCGAAGCTCACTTCGCCGCAGACTACGTAAAATAACCGCGCAATCCGGCAGGTAAGAAACCAGGAAAGGTTAAATGTGGATAGCTTCGCCCAACGCGGCAGCGGCCGCTTCCATCACAGCTTCACTTAGAGTCGGATGGGCATGGATGGTCTGGTGAATGTCTTCCACGGTCGCTTCGAGGTCCATCGCGAGGCCATACTCAGCGATCAGCTCGGTAGCTTCGGCTCCAATAATATGGGCACCGTAAATCTCACCCGTTTTTGAGTCGGTGATAACCTTCACAAAACCTTCCGCCGCGCCGCCGGCGACCGCTTTGCCTGAGGCCATGAACGGGAACTTGCCTACCTTGTAGTCCAACTTCTTTTCTTTGGCCGCCTGCTCGGTAAGGCCGGTGCTGGAAACCTGAGGTTGGCAGTAAGTGCAACCCGGGAAATTCTTCACGCGTTTCGCTGGTCCATGACCGAACATGCCATTGACCGCATTGACGGCCTCGTAGGTGGCTACATGGGCAAGCCATGGGGGGCCGATGATATCACCCGCCGCGTAAATGCCTTTAACGCTGGTCTGGTAGCTGTCGTCCACCTTCACGTAGTTCCGGTCGAGCCCGACTTTCACGCCGGCCGCCAAAACGCCTTCAATATTGGCTACAACTCCGATGGCAGAGAGCACCACTTCAGCTTCGATTGGCTCGGTTTTATCACCTTTAACCAGATCGAGTTTAACCGAGTCTTTGCCTACCGAAAAATTCTCACATTTCGTGTCAGTATGCACCTTGATGCCTTGTTTTCCAAAGGAGCGTTCAAGAGTTTTGGAAACCTCTTCGTCTTCCACGGGAAGAACGTTGGGCAACATTTCCACGAGGGTAACTTCGGCACCGAACGCGTTGAAAAAGTAGGCAAACTCGATGCCGATCGCGCCCGCACCAACAATAACAATGGACTTGGGAAGCTTCTTCGACGCGAGTGCCTCGCGTGATGTCATCACCCGCTCTCCATCCACCTCGAGTCCGGAAATACGGCGCATCTTACATCCCGTGGCGATCAGCGTATTCTTGGTCTTCAGGAAGGTCCCTTCTTGCTCGCCTTCCACAATAGTCACCATGCCCGGCGCGCTTACTTGGGCTTTGCCATGAATGTAATCGACCTTGTTCTTTTTGAAGAGGAACTCGATCCCCTTGGCCATTTGGCCGGCGACGCCCCGTGAACGATCCATCACCTTGGCGAAATCGAACTTGATATCGCCCACCTCGAACCCGAACTCGTCCGCCTTCTGCATCTTGCGATAGAGCTCCGCACTCTTCAGCAGCGCCTTCGTAGGGATGCATCCCCAGTTCAAACAGGTGCCACCCGCATTCTCCATCTCGACACAGGCCACTTTTTTACCGAGCTGGCCGGCGCGAATTGCACCCGCGTAACCCGCCGGTCCGCCACCAATAACAATGAGATCGTATTCCTGAGTTTCAGCCATGAGATTTCAAAAATAAACCGACACGGTCGCTGTCCGGGCTACCCCAGTCAAATTGAATCGGGATTACGGTGTTTCCGAACAGGGGCGCTATACGTCTATCACGTCGCCGCCACTGGATGGCCCCTTGCCTCCCTTACCGCGTCCACTCTTGTCCGTCTTCTTCTTCGATCCTAAAATATTGATCAATAATAGATTAGTAACGCTCACGATGACGGCACCAATCAAGGCAGAGGCAAATGAATGGACGTAAAACCCATCGACAAGGCGGGCGACCAACATGAACAAGAACGCGTTGATCAGGATGATCCCGAGCCCCATGGTGAACATGATGAATGGTAAGGTGAACAGCACAAGCAGCGGTTTAAGCACGGCGTTGAGCAAACTGAGCAACAGCACGACGACGATGAGTGTCGAAGCATCATCGTAATAGATTCCTCCGACCAGTCTCGTCGCCAAAGTGACGCCCAACGCCATCACACTCCACCGCAACAAAAGTTGTAACATCGGGTGATTCATATCTTCTGCTAACCTTCCGTCCCAAATCACGTTTCCCGCAATGAAAATACTCGTCGTGCAAGACTACCTGCGCAGCGGCGGCACGGAACGCCAATCGGTGCTGCTGGCAATCGCGTTTGCACGAGCGGATCACGAGACTCATTTAATCACGTTCCGCCCCGGCGGTCCGCTCCGCCCTGAAAAGAGGATTCCTAATCTCAACCTACAGTCACTCCAGCGGCAGGACACTAAACTCGACTGGTGGGCACCGGGACTCGCTCGCCGAGCGAAGGTAATATCTCCGGACATCGTATTATGCATGGGGCGTATGGCCAACTGCTACGCGGGCTTTCTACAAAGCGCTCTCCCGCAGGCGGCGGTGGTGACCACGATGCGGACCGGAAAGCCTTTACCTTGGGCGTTTCGCTGTTCGTTACACCGCTGTCAGCACACCATCGCCAACAGTCGCGCCGCCCGAGACCTTCTTATCGACGAGCACGTTCTCGACCCGGAAGCGATTTCGGTCATTCTCAATGGTTTGGTTTTTGGTTCGGAGCCCACCGTCTCAGCAGAGTCCACGCGGCATACTAGAGATCAATACGGTGCCACGCCAGAGGACATCATCTTGTTGGATGTCGCAATGTTTCGACCGGAGAAAAACCAAATCGCTCTCGTCGAAATGGCGGCCGCCCTTCCCCGTGAAACTCCGTGGAAGATGTGGCTCGCAGGAGAAGGCAGTGCGCGGGAGACTTGTCGGCTTCGCATCGTCGAATTGGGACTCGAAGACCGGGTGAAGCTTCTCGGCTGGATTGCCGACCCGCGCGACCTTTACCGCGCCGCCGATATCGCGGTTCATGCTTCGCGCAGCGAATCTTTGTCCAATTTCCTCATCGAAGCCCAAGCACACGGGCTCCCAGCCGTCGCCTATGCCGCGCAGGGTGTTGACGAAACATTCATCGACAAGGTATCCGGCCTCCTCATTCCATCCGACGACCAAGCTAAGTTTCTCGAGGCGTTGAACATTTTCCTGAGTGACCCTGAAAAACGACGCGAAATGGGTGAACAAGCTCAAGAACAGGCGGAGACACGCTTCTCGGCGCAGACCCAAGTAAAAGCCCATCTCGACTTGTTTGAAAAATTGATCTCACTCCGCCTTTCCGCATGACGCACCGACAACGATTGGAATTGATCGAGAAATACATCTGTGAAAACCGCTACGCGGATCTCCATACCCTTGCGACGAAGTTTGGGATCTCCACCTCCACGGTTCGACGTTCCCTTGATGAATTGGAGGCTCAGGGTGTTATTGGAGGCTCAGGGTGTTTGTCGCCGTCACCACGGCGGCGCGGCCGTTCTGGACCCGGACGAGTTGGCGCGGGAATACGATTTCATCTCCCGTGACCAAACCTACGCCGACGAAAAGTTCGTCATGGCGAGTTTCATTGCGGAGCAGGTGACTCCCGGCATGACTGTCATCATCGATGGAGGCACGTCGGCTTATGCGGTGGCTCGCCTGCTCATCGGAAAACGACTTCGCGTCATCACCAACTCCTTGCCGGTCGCGGGCCTGCTCAGCGACGTCGGCACGGTTGAGACGGTCGTGACCGGTGGGAGCATTCATAACCGAATCGGCGTGCTGGTCGGCCCCCATTGCGAGGAGATGCTCGACCGCGTCCACGCTAATATCGCCATATTGGGTTCCTCCGGTATCACCGAAAAAAGACTCTGGGCACAAAACGAACTCATCGCGACAGTGCAGCGGAAAATGGTGAAAGCTGCCGACCGGAGTATTTTTGCGATCGATCACTCCAAATTCGGACGCAAGGCACCGCTGCTCGCCACGCCTTTCGAGCCCACCCACACCATCGTCACGGATCGCGACCCGCCCACCGATATCGCGACCGCCATGCGGGCCGCCCGCACGACTTTGGCAAATTGTCCTTCGCACCAAGGTTGAGTTTTTCGCTGGCCTGCACTTTGTGTTTCTGTGGTCAAACCTGCCGCTTCTTCCGCTCCCGATTCAATCCGCCTGAGAGGTGTTCGTCAGAACAACTTGAAAGGCTTCGATCTCGATCTGCCGCTCGGCAAATACATCGTGGTCACTGGTCTGAGCGGCGCAGGCAAAAGCTCGCTGGTTTTTGATACCCTTCACGCCGAGGGACAGCGACGCTACGTCGAAACTTTCAGCGCCTACACGCGACAGTTTCTGGATCTTCTGGATAAACCGGCGGTCGACCGGATCGAAAACATCCGCCCTTCGATCGCTATCCAGCAAACCAACACCGTCAAAACCTCACGCTCAACCGTGGGCACCATGACAGAACTGACGGACTACGCCAAAGTTTGGTTCAGTCATGTGGCGCGTTGTTTCGACCCCCAAACCGGCAAGCTTATCGAGGACGACAACCCCGGCACGATCTGGACCAAAGCGCGGAAGTCGCACCCCGATGCGCACGTTGTCGTCGCGTTCAAAGTCACCCGCCCCGATCAGATTACTTGGGAGGAAATCCTCAAAAATCTCAGCGGCCAAGCCTACGTCAGAGTCCTTGTGCTCACCTCCGCAAAATCCGCTTCTTTCTCCGCTCATCGGGTCGACGCGCTTCTCGATGACGAGTCACCGTTGAAGAAAGTAGCTCACATTTTTGTCGCGCAGGACCGCGTAACCCTCACTGCCAGAGATAAGACCCGTTTCCTGGAAGCGGCCGAAACGGCCCTCCATTTCGGCAGAGGGCAACTCTACTTGCTGGGAGAAAAGTCAGAGAGCGCTCACTTTCACGAAGTTGGACATTACTCGAAGGGACTCCACTCCCCCCAATCGGGTAAAACCTATCGGGCCGCTTCACCCGCCCTCTTCTCGTTCAACTCACCGTTGGGTGCTTGCCCCAACTGTCGGGGATTCGGTCGGGTAATCGAGATCGACTACCGGCTCGCGATTCCTGACCACACCAAATCCATCGACGAGGGAGCCATCAAATGCTGGGAAGGTCAGGTCTACGGAGAGTCGAAGAAGGATCTGCTCGTATTCACGCGGAAGAAGAAAATTCCCACAAACATCCCCTTCGCGGACCTCAAACCGGAACACCGGGACTTTATCGTCAATGGCGAAGCAGGCTACGGCTCTGACAGCAAAAAATGGCCCAAGGCTTGGTATGGCCTGAAGGGATTTTTTGATTGGTTGGAGAAAAACACCTACAAGATGCACGTGCGGGTGTTTTTGTCGCGATTCCGCGCTTACAATTCCTGCCCCCACTGTCAGGGTACTCGTCTCCAACCCGAAGCCCTCTGTTGGAAGTGGCAGAACTATACCTTGCCGGAGCTATATCAGATTCCGGTGAGTGAGTTCCTGTCTCTGCTCGAAAAATCGAGCGCTCAAGACGCACCGGACCATCAAACGGAAATTGCCTTGCGTGCCATGGTCACCCGCTTGCGTTATTTGGACCAGGTCGGACTCGGGTATTTGACGCTCAATCGATCTTCCAAGACGCTTTCAGGAGGCGAGGTTCAACGGGTAAACCTGACCTCTTGCTTAGGAACTTCGCTCGTCGACACTTTGTTTGTGTTGGATGAACCCAGTGTGGGACTTCACCCCCGCGACATCGATCGGCTCATAGTAATAGTTCGGGACCTCACCGACGCCGGGAATACCGTCGTGGTGGTTGAACACGATGAAGCCATGATCGCAGCCGCCAGCCATCTCGTGGAAATCGGCCCGGAGCCCGGTCAGACCGGAGGAAACGTGGTTTTTGAAGGGGCTCTTGAAGCAATGCTCTCGTCACCGGAGAGCATTACCGGCCGTTACCTTTCCGGCCGCGAATCGATCGTGGCTCCATCGAAAAGACGCGCGGTCGGTCGCAGCACCCCGCGGCTCAAATTCAAAGGCGTATCCAAGCACAATCTCCGGAACCTCACTCTCGATTTACCGCTGCAACGCTTTGTCTGTTTGAGCGGCGTTTCAGGGTCCGGAAAATCCACCCTACTCGATCACGCCATCCACCAAGGCCTGCTCGAAAATCGGCATCAGGTCACTGAAGATGTCGCCCGGATTCGGAGCATCACCGGCGCGGAGAATATTGGTGAAATCGTCTTGGTTGATCAGAGCCCTCTATCCCGCACCCCTCGATCCAACCCGGTTCTTTTCTGTGAAGCGTGGGACGGCATTCGCGCCCTGTATGCCAAGGAGTCTGCCGCCGTCGAAGCGGGTTTCACCGCATCAAGTTTTTCCTTCAACGCCGGCGACGGACGCTGCGACCATTGCCAGGGCCTTGGTTATGAGCGCGTGGAAATGCAGTTCCTCTCCGATGTTTTTGTGCCCTGTCCCATCTGCGAAGGAAAACGGTTCAAACCCGAGATACTCACGATCACGTGGCAGGGCAATTCGGTGGCAGATCTGCTGACCACCAGCATTACCGCGGCAATTCCCTGGTTCTCCGGTCATCCTAAAATTGCGAAACGTCTTCAATCATTGGATACCGTCGGCCTCGGCTACCTTACGCTTGGTCAACCTCTGAACACCCTTTCCGGAGGCGAATCCCAGCGGCTCAAATTGGTAAAATATTTGGGCGAGGTTCGCTCCGACGATTCAGTTCCGGCGCTTCTTCTCCTCGACGAACCTACCACGGGACTTCACCGCCACGATGTCCGGAAACTCATCGGCGTGCTCCAACATCTGGTTGATCAGGGACACAGTGTTGTGGTGATTGAGCATAATCTCGACGTGCTCAAGTCAGCCGACTGGCTGATAGAAATTGGCCCGGAAGCGGGCATTGAAGGCGGCAAGATCATCGCGGCGGGAGTACCCGAAAAGATCGCGGCACTGACCGGTTCCAAAGAGACCTCCACATCGGTCTACTTGCGCGAAGCCTTGGATGGCACCACCACCCAAAGCATTTCCCAAATAGCATCCCGCGTCCGCGAGCCTGCCATCACCTCAAAGCGACTCGACGGGTTGTCAATTTTAGGCGCGACGGAAAACAATCTCAAAAATCTAAGCATCACTCTGCCCGCCAAAGAACTGGCGGTGGTCACGGGCGTATCAGGGTCAGGCAAGTCAACTCTCGCCTTCGATATTGTTTTTGCCGAGGGCCAGCGGAGATTCATGGAATCAATGTCGGCTTACGCGCGTCAATTCGTGGAGCAACTCCCGCGACCCGCCATCGATCAATTAAGCGGCATTCCACCCACCGTCGCGATTGAACAGCGGGTCACTCGAGGATCTCGCAAGTCCACCGTCGCGACCATTACCGAAGTCGCGCAATACCTGCGACTGCTCTACGCGCGAATTGGAATTCAACATCATCCCGATTCCGACAATCCCGTCCGGCCCCTCGCGCCATCCCAGTTGCAGGAACTCTTGGCGAAAGTCCTTCGCACCGCTCCAGCGAAAAAATCAAAACATCTCTACCTTTGTGCGCCCTTGATTCGTGGTCGCAAAGGCCATCATGAGCCTATCGCCAAGTGGATCGCCCGGCAGGGTTACGAGCTGATGCGAAGCGACGGTCAAGTCTACCCCGTATCTGCCTTCACCAAGCTCGACCGCTACCGTGAGCATGATGTCGAGGTGGTCGTCGCGGATCTCAGGTCGAAGGGCGATTCCAAGGAGGTTCTCACTACAGCGTTACGTTTGGGTCGGGGTAGTTGTTTTCTACTCACTGCTGCTGGTAAAGTTTTGTCTTGGTTTTCCACCACGAGGACCGATTTGGAAACAGGAGAATCCTTCCCCGAACTCGATCCAAAACACTTTTCCCACAACTCACCCCGCGGTTGGTGTGCCACCTGTCGGGGACATGGTCGTGTATTCGGGTGGATGCTAAAGCCATCGAAGGACGAAGAGTTGTCGCCAGAGATCGCCGACATCTCGGCCGACCTCGCGTCCCTCGAAGATTCCGAATCCACCCGTTGCCCGGATTGCCTGGGGGCGCGGCTTAATCGGACCGTGCGCGCCGTGAAACTGCATAGAAAAGGACGGCGCGCGCCTCTCTCACTACCGCAACTCCTCACGTCTACTGCCAGCGAGCTACTCGATAATCTGCGAGCCATTAAATCCACTCGACGTGACGAGCTTATCCTCCGCGATATCCAGCCGCAGATCGAAGAACGCCTCAAATTCCTTGACCATGTTGGGCTGGGCTACCTCTCGCTGGATCGGCCAACGGCAACCCTCTCAGGCGGGGAGGCGCAACGTATCCGGCTGGCGGCCCAACTCGGAACAAATCTGGCTGGAGTGCTCTACGTTTTGGACGAACCGAGTATCGGCCTCCATGCCCGCGACAACGAACGCCTGATCGAGACGCTCGAATCCCTGCGCGACAAAGGAAACTCCCTGCTCGTCGTCGAGCACGATGACGACCTCATGATGCGAGCGGATCGCATCATTGATCTGGGACCGGGGGCTGGTTCCCAAGGAGGTGAATTGCTCGCCATGGGCACCCCGCAAGAAATCCAAGCAAGCGAATCCTCCATCACCGGACAGTTTCTCTCCCGTGGGATTCCCCATCCCATCAAAGGAAACTATCGCCCAAGTCCCGCGAAGGATTCACGCGAATGGATCGAGCTCACCCAAGTCCACTTTCGCAATCTCCAGGGCTTCAATCTCCGCTTGCCAATGGGCAGGTTGATCATGGCTATCGGACCCAGTGGTGCCGGAAAATCCACCCTTTTTCGTAGCGTGCTAAAACCCGCGATTACCGCGGCGATCAAATCACCCAAGTCTAAAATTACGGGTAGGGCCTTACTTCGTTCCGGTGCCTTACCTGAAGCAGAAGAAGCGGTGGACGCTCCCCCTTTCGGCGAGCTCAAAGGAAAACTACCCTTTCGCACCGTGATTGAGGTCGATCAATCCCCCATCGGAAAAACACCGCGATCCACGCCCGCCACCTATCTGGGTATCTTCGATCTGATTCGCCAGTTCTTCACCACCCTGCCCGAGGCCAGGATACGGGGTTACAACGCGAGTCGCTTTTCTTTCAATACCGCCGGTGGTCGCTGCGAAACCTGCAAAGGCGCGGGTCGGATCAAACTCGAGATGGCGTTCATGTCCGACACGTACCTTGATTGCGAAGACTGTGGAGGTTCGCGCTATGGCCCAGAACTCGACGACGTGACGTGGAATGGAAAAACCATCGGCCAAGTTCTCCAGCTCACCTTCGACGAGGCGGCGGAGTTTTTCTCTTTCCACAGCAAGCTCGGCGAAGTGTGCCAGCTCATGGTCGACTGCGGACTGGGTTATCTTTCTCTGGGACAGAGTTCACCCACGCTTTCCGGTGGCGAAGCCCAACGGTTGAAGCTGATCGCGGAGCTCTCGCGCGGTCTCGCTTCCTACACCGATCGCAAGCGGGGCGCACTCCCGCAAAATCTCTACCTTCTGGAGGAGCCCACTATTGGCCTACACTTGAGCGACTGTGAGAAGCTCATCCATTTGCTGCATACGATGGTGGATCAGGGACATACTGTCGTTGTGATTGAACATCACCTCGATCTCATTGCCGAGGCAGACTATGTGGTCGAGCTTGGTCCGGACGGCGGCCCGGGCGGCGGAAAGCTCATTCATCAAGGAACTATCAAAACACTCCTCAAGAAGGCCCGATCTCCCACCGCACCTTATCTGAAGGAAAAACTCAACTAGACCGCCTCGCTACGAAGACAAAGCACCGCGCACGGCGGCCATGAGTTGATTCGCCGTCACAGACTTGATCAAGTAGGCCGAAAGGTCAGTCAAACTTTGGGTCCGCGAGATCAGGTCCGGATTGAGATACCCTGTCATCAGAATGCGGCTCGTTTCGGGGTAGTGCTCCTGAACCCGCATCAAAAAATCCAATCCGGTTTCACCGGGCATCATATGGTCTACCAAAACCAAATCGAATTTGGCTGATCCCATGTGCAAATCCGCCTCCGCGGTCGACCGGGCAGTCTCCACCCGAAACTCATCCTCTAACTGTTGTTCGATCACATCCAACAGCGCTAATTCGTCATCGACCACCAGTATGGCAGGACGGGTATCGGGAGAGGTGTCCGACATGATTAGACTACTCGGCGATTATCTTAGTCTGCCGACTGATCGTGCAGTTGAGCCGCTTCTTGAGTCACCTTCAACAATTCGACCAGTGAGACCGGCTTCAAAAGATAACGAAACAGGGCCGCTTCATTCACACTGCGCAGTAGCATTTCAGGTTTCATGTAACCGGTAACCAGAATCCGCTGCATGTGCGGATACTCCTCCCGGGCTCGAACGAGAAAGCTCATGCCGTTACCTCCCGGCATCAAGTGATCACAGATCACGACTTCAAAATCCCGTTTTCGAAGCTCAAACTCGGCTTCGCGGGATGAATTTGCAGTCACACACTCGAAATGGGGTTCCAATGCTGAGACGAATACCCGCAGTAGAGACTCCTCGTCATCGACGAGAAGAATAGGATCGCGGGGGCTGGAGTTTCAGGGGAATCTTCTTCTGGCGAGCTCATCTCATTGCAGGGTAGAAATTTAGCTCGAGTTGGCAAACTCAATCGAGTTTCGATAACCGCCATTTTTTTGTTGGCCCGCCTCTTTGATTAATCAGGATTGGAGTCTTAACCAGCATGGAAACGAAGGCTCTTCACGCGGGTATCCGGAACGGGCTCCATAGATGCCAGACTACTGGCCTCTTTGACTGCGGGAGAATTTACCCAAGCCAATGCAGCGGGAACCACCCTACTCCATCTGGCTGCCCGCTACGGGCGTCTTGGGGATGTGCCCAATAGCATCTGCTCCGCCGAGAATCTACTGATCAAAAACGATTCCGGTTACACCCCGCTTCACCACGCGGCGATGGGCGATTTCTTCAAAGAGATTGCGGCGGAACTCCTCGCTCACGACCATCTCCTTACCCGCAGTAACAGCGGCTACACGGTTTATCACGCGGCGGCGAGTCACGGGCATTTGGCCGATCTTCCTTCTGAGCTTGTTACCAACGAGGTGATCACGATGCGGAATGATCTCGGGTAGAACATGCTGCACGAGGCTGCCGAACAAGGAACTCTCGACCAATTTCCTCAGGAATTCATCAACCGCGAGCTGCTCACCAGCACCAATGCCAGTGGCGAGACCGTTCTTCATGTGGCCGCATTGAACCACCATCTGGATCAAATCCCGGCCGAATTCATCAATTCCGAAACCCTGATGCTGCAAACGCGTTCTGGCGACACCGTGCTTCATGCCACCGCCATCGCGAGTAATCTGCGCCAGATCCCCGACGAATTTTTGATTCCCCAGAACCTTATCGTCGCCAGCAAGTCCGGCTTCACCGTCATCCACGCCGCGGCGGAAACCGGACAATTGGACCACATCCCGTCCGACAACCTGACCCTAGAACTGCTGCTGTTCCGCAACGATCACGGAGACACTCCGATGCACGCAGCCGCCTATGAGGGCCATTTGGACTGGTCGGGGTTACGAAAACTGAGCCATTGAGAGAGTTAGTCTGGGAACCTAGAAAGGACCCAGATTATGAAAGCAAAGAGATACACCACCGAGCAGAAGATCCGCATATTGCGTGAGGCCGAGCAGGCCGTCGCGACGATCCTGGCGGTGTGCCAGGAGCACGCCATCGAGCGAGCAAACCTTCCACCGCTGGAAGCGTGAGTTTGGCCTGATGGAGCTCGACCAGGCCAAGCAGCTCAAGGAGCTGCAAAAGGAGAACGCCCGATTAAAGCGCATGCTGGCAGATGAGATGCTCGGCCAAGAACTCCTGAAGGAGGCGCTCGAAAAAAAACGATGAGCCCCGGCCACAAAAGACAGATCATCGTCGCGAGGGTGAACCGGGGCCGTTGCACGGCTCGCGAGGCCTGTCGGCACTTTGGCCTGCATCGCAGCACGTTTGGCTACGAGGCGAAGCAACCTTGATGCTTGGATGGCCAAGGTGAGGGCAGCGCTACGCCGGATGAGTCGAGAGCACCCTGAGTTGGGCTCCATGAAGATCGCTCGCCTGCTGAAGAAAGCAGGCTGGCGAGTCGGATCACGACTGATCCCACGGCGGCGCCAGCAGCTCGCTCTGATGGTGCCCGTCAAGCAGCCCAAACGACGGCGCGGTGGGATCTCCACGGGGCTGCCGACGAAGGCGACCCATCCCCATCACGTTTGGACGTGGGACTTCGTGCCCGATACGACGATGCGTGGAGGCAAACTACGCATGCTGAGCGTCCTCGATGAATACACCCGGCAAAGCCGGTGCATCCACGTGGATCGTAAGATCAATGCGCGTAAGGTGCGTTCGATCATGAACAGGCTGATTGCCGAGCACGGAGCTCCGGAGCATATCCGCAGCGACCATGGCTCGGAGTTTATCGAGAAGGAGTTGCGAGCTTGGCTCGCGTCTCAATCAATCAAGACACTCTACATCGACCCCGGCAGCCCTTGGCAGAACGGCTTTATCGAGAGCTTCCATGCTCGGTTGCGCCACGAGTGCCTCAACCGAGAGATGCTCTCCACGCTGACCGAAGCGCGGGTCGTGATCGAAGACTGGCGATGGAAATACAACCACCTGCGCCCCCACGGTTCGTTGGGTTATATCAGCCCCATCGCGTTTGAACAAAAGCTCGAATCAGAACCCTTCCCTTGACTTACTCTACACCCTCAACCACACCATCAACCCATCCAGACTAACGGTTTAGGTGGACCAGTTTGGGTAACCCGACCACGGTGCTTCGGAAGAACAAAGGTCTGAGAGATCTGATTGTTGAGATTTGCGTCAGTCCGCTCTTTCGCGGGGAATATTACCAGTCCCAGTCTGCAGGAGAAAACTTGGTCTCCCGCGACCCTGTTCTCCGCAGCGGCTTGAATTAAACCCAAGCGAGATTGATCCCGGCAGTGATGAAACCGGGGTTCGAAGACTAGGCCCCGGGGCGGACGCCGCTGGCCAGGAGAGTCTCGAAATGCGGGGCTTTTTCTTCGCGACTCACTTTAGATACCTCGACGTCGTCGAATCCCGCTTCTTTGACCCAGCTGTGCAGATCGTTTTCCGAGAAGCCGAGCCAAACATCAGCATAGAGCTCCCGCGCTTTTTCAAAGGAGTGGGCCTTCAAATCCAAGATTAGCACTTGTCCACCGGGTCGCAGGATTCTGAAGGCCTCTTTGATGGCCGCTGCCGGATGCTGGGCGTGATGGAGGGCCTGGCTGAGGATTGCCAAATCGACCGTGTTGTCATCCAGAGGAACGGTTTCGATGTCGCCGAGTTTGTAGGTGAGGTTTTCCAACCCGTTTTTCAGCGCGAGTTCTGATCCGACTTCCACCATCCGAGGGGAATTGTCGATGCACCAGACTCGGGCAGCCCGCCGGGCGAGAAGTTGGGAGATGAGGCCCTCACCCGCGCCCAAATCCGCGATATCAATTTGAGGGGTGAGTCGTAGTGCCAGATGTCCGATCGATTCCCAAGAGCGACCGGGGCAGTAGTTTTTGCCGAGTTTCCCCGCGATCAGATTGAAATACTGTTCCTGATGATCTCGTCGCTTTTGCAGGACTCGCTCCAAATTTGCCTGATCTTCCCGTGATTCTTTTTCTTCGGTGATGGCTTCACAGGCAGCGCTCAAGAGGCCGTGCGCCGCAGCGGGAAGGTCGGGGTGGAGGCGGTAAAACGCTTTTTTGCCTTCACGACGATCCAGCACCAGGTCATTCGCTCGCAACTGGGCCAGTTGGGAGGAAATCCGTGACTGAGCCATATCGAGGATTTCGCCCATTTCACCCACCGACAGCTCCTCGTTTCTAAGCAATGAGATCAACCGCATCCGCGTGGGATCGGAGAGGAGTTTTAGAATGTCCCAAGTGCCGTTCACGTGTGGTGAGTTAGGGGAGCGGAAGCTGCGGACTAAAGCCAAAAAAACGCCGCTTCGATCGAGGAAGCGGCGTTTTTGAAAAATTGAGACGACCGCGATCAGGCTTTGTTCACCGGGATACGGTCAAGGCCCGTAAGCTGGTAAGTCTCCTTGGAGGAACCAATCTTAACGGTAACCTCTTCGCCGACGCGCTTACCGAGTAGGGCTTGGCCGAGGGGGGTCTTGTAAGCGATGATGAAGTTGTCCGGATCGCTATCCCATGCGCCCAACACCTTGTAGGTCGGGGTCTGTCCGTTGCCGGTATTCTTGAGGGAAACGATGCTACCCACGCCAACTTGGTCGGCGACGGCTTCGCTGAAGTCGGTGATACGGGCGCTTTCGAGGTCCTTTTCGAGTTGGGACTTCTGAGCCATGAGCACCGATTGGTCCTGCTTGGCCATCTTGTATTCGGAGTTTTCCTTCAAATCACCATGTTCGCGGGCAGCGGCAATAGACTTGGAGTTTTCCGGAATCTTGACCGAAACGATCTGTTCATACTCTTCGTGACGACGTTCGTAACTTTCACGGGAGACGAGCAGAGCCTCTTCCTTACCTTCGGCATCGCCGGCCACGAGGGACTGGATACTTGGGAAGATTTTGATGAAGCGGGCCAGCAGGGACTTCTTAGTGAGATCCTCGAAGCCCTGGTTGAGCATCAAAGTATTGGCCAAATCGCGGGCATTTTCCGGATCGGCGGTAGAGAGAAGATCCGCAATCAACTCGGCGTCGTCGCTGAGGATGTCGGCCAACGGGATACGACGGGCGGAAGCTGCTTGCAGGGCCTCGTAGTCGATTGCGAAGAAAATGGCACTGAGGAGCCGAGGGGTGATGAGGTCGTGAAGCAGCTTGGCGAATTTCTTCGAGTGGCGGTTCTTGACGATCCACAACAACACCGGTGTGCGGAGGTTTTGCTCCACCTGCCAACGCTTGAAAGTCTCGGCCAAGTCATTGGCGTAACCGTTTTCGACCAGGAAGTTGATGCACTCGGTGGTGAACTTGCCTTGGCTGGATTTGAGAAGATTGAAGACGGCGTCACGGCACTCGATTGGATGGGTGTCCTTGATGAGTTGCAGGAAGCGGGATTGGAAACCAACGGGGATCGTCTCGGAGATCTCTGGAAGATCGCGGGGATTCTCGATGATTTCACCTTGGGAAGGGGCGAGGGTCTCGACTTCGACTTCGGCGAGCTTGGCGAGATCGTCGCGGATGGCGGCACCATAGAGGCGCTCCGAAGAGGAAAGTTGATTGGACTCGCGAACCGCTTCGGTGACGACGTGGAGCACTTTGACCAAGTCATCGACGGGTTCGTCTTTCTCGACCGCGGCGATCAGTTTCTCGGCGATGCTGATGCGACGGCGGGCAGATTGGGTGCCCTCAAAAGCTTCCATGAGCTCATCCTTGGCGGAAATCGAAGTCTCACGGAGAATGTAGCATTCGGTCTTTTTGGCCGGAACCGCGACACGGGGATCCTTGGCGATGACCTTTTTAGTGGCCGTCCACCACTTCTTGAACTTCGTCTCACCGATTACCTGGGCGAGGGTGATTTCCAGATCAATGGCGGTGGTGGCGTTGCTCGGGTAGGATTTGAGGGCCTCGGCGACGAGTTCGCCGGGGTTATTATCGATCAAATCCTGAATGGTCTCTGTTTCAGTCTCCTTGCGGGCGAGAATGTGATTGGCGGCGAGCACGTCCATCGTGCCCACGCAGAAAGCCGGATCCATGCGGTGTCCGGGCTTGTCTTCGAAATCGATGACCAGACGCTCCGCGGCTTCGTCGTAGCTTTGGATTTGGCCAAATCCCCAGCTTCGATGGACCACATAGGTGCCCGGTTCCATGGCCTCGAGCTTGTCAGCTGCGTCTTTGAGATTTGGTTTTTTGGCGATAAGCGCGGATACTGCTTCCAGATTCATAACAAAGGTCTTTCTCGGTAGAATTGGACATTGGAGAGGATGGGAACGGGACATGTCAACAGACACCTCAACCGTCTGATACCTAGTTAATGCTTGGCAGGTTTGATCTTGCGGCGGAGGGTGCGCGCGTGAAGCGACCTTCAACCGCGCCCTCTACTGATTCTTCCGACGCTTGGATATGGGCAGCTCGCCTGCTGGAACGGTGGGAAATTCAAGACGATCGGGTCGACTGGTTGCTGGAAACGCTGCCGGCCAACCTGCCTACGGGAGCCCGGGCCCGGGTGCAGGCTTTGTTGGTGGGAACCGTGCGCCATCTGGGCAGAATCGACCAAACGCTGTCGGATTTGGTCAAACGGTCGCCCCGTCCGAGTGTTCTCGCCGGTCTGCGACTGGCGGGGTTTGAGCTGATCGAGTCTCAAGGAGATCCGGGACTTTCCGCCAAGGTGGGGCATCATCTGGTCGAAAAAATTAAAATTCTGGCTTCGGCCAAGGAGGCGGGTTTCGCCAATGCCGTGGTGCGCCGCCTCACCACGATCCTGACCCAACCTTTGGCGAAGCCGGGCGATGCCGACCCGGTGAGCGTTTGGGCTCAATTCTATTCACACCCAGAGTGGTTGATCGTGCGTTGGCGCGAGCAATTGGGTGACGAGGCCACTCGGAGTCTCATGGCTTTTAATCAAATTCCCGCGCCGGTGGTAGTGCGGTGGCGAAACGCGGAAAACGTGGATGAAGCGTCAGATTGGCTGCAGAAAATTGAAGACCACTCTGATTTTTACACGGTGGAACCGGGCCATGGACCGGAATTGAGAGAACTGATCACGACCGGCCTTATTCATGTGCAGGATGCTGCCACCCGATTGGCGGTTGACCTTCTCGATCCTCAATCCGGGGAAACCGTGTTGGATCTCTGCGCTGCTCCGGGAGGGAAGAGCTTGGCGATGGCTGATCGCATGGGGCAGGGCAAGGTGGTGGCGTTCGACCTGCCCGGCCGGCGATTGCCGCGGTTGCGCGAAAACTTGGATCGAGCCTCTGATGAGGTGGAAACAGTCGTGGTGGCGGGTGACCTGTGCCGGGGAGGATCCCGTGCTTTGGCCGCGGCGAATGAACCCACTGAGTATGAGGCGGTGCTCCTCGATGTGCCGTGTTCCAACACGGGCGTGATGCGCCATCGGGTCGATGTGAAGTGGCGGCTCCAGGAGTCCAGTTTTCGCCGACATGCTTTGCAGCAATTGGATCTGTTGCTGGCCGCGGCCGAACGGGTGACTCCCGGCGGTCGCTTGGTTTACAGCACCTGCAGTATCGATCGAGAGGAGAACGAGCAGGTGGTGAACGCGTTTTTGCAGCGAAGCCGCGGCGAGTTTGAGCTCGAAACGCAGAAGATCAGTTTACCGTGGGAAACGAACCACGACGGTGCGGGCGCTTTCCGGTTTCGTCGCCAAAGCTCAGACTAGGGCGTATTTGACAAATAAATCGGCGTAAATAATATTCGTTAAAAGGATACGTTTTATTGACATTGGGACCATTTTAAGATCACATCACTTTGTGAATCGGAACGTAAGACTCGTGCTGGGTGATCACCACTGGGCCGAGCTAAAAAAATGAACGCTCATCAGCTCAGTCTGACTGGCCCTCATCGACGTGGACGCAAGTGTCGCAACCTGCGACGCCGTATTGCAGCGGTGCTGTGGATTGCTCGCACGGCTGGGCACCCTCCAAGGCGACCATGAGTATCTGATGATTGATCGCACCAGCTCACGGGTCCATCAGCATGCTGCGGGTCCAGTGGGAGGCCAGCTTGCTCAAGCAATGGCTCGCGCCAAAGCAGGTCTATCAACGCAGGCTCACTTCGCCTGTGACGCCTTGGGATACCCTTTGGGTTTCATCCTCACCGGCGCAAATGTCTCAGACTTTGACCAATGTAAACCCCCTGCTCAAATCCTACTTAAAGCCCGGTGGCGCCGCCATCATGGATAAAGGCTACGACAGCGATGCCATCCGGGAGAGTGTGAATCAGATTGGTGGCACCGCCGTCATAGCCGTGCATCCCAAGAGGTCGCAAAAACCCGACTTTGACGAGCACCTCTCTCGCGATCGTCATCGCATCGAAAACCTCTTCGCCAAGCTCAAGCACTTCCGACGCATTGCCACTTGCTACGAAAAACTGCTTCATTCCTACGCCGCAATGCTCGCATTGGTATGCATCATCATATGGATCAAACACTAACGCTCCATTTCTTAAACACGCCCTAGGGCATCATTGATTGAACGATTATCCCAAGCCCATAACCAACTCTTCATTTTCGAATTCCAAGTTCCAATAATTTGAGCATCGCACGAGGCGATCTTTTCCGGGAACGTGAAGGTCAATTTTCCGGTGTCTTGGTTGAGATCCCATCGCTCTGATTCGGCTAAACCCCATGCCCCTTGATGCGCCGAAGTTTTCGCATCGAGATCGAGAATCGCTTTATCGCATAAGTCATCGAAATCAAACACTTGATCTTTATACCATGGAGAGAGCTTCATAATTTTCGAACGCTAAGACCAACCTGCGACCACCAGCGATTGAATTGTCATGTTCGATTTCATAGCAACGGAACGACTGTCGTTGGTCCGGAACATATTGATCAATTTTTGTTTAATCCATCTCCTCCGAATTGGGGTTCTTCTGGTCGACGTTGATAATTCCCCTAAAGACGCCATCCGATTCAGGCGCTCAGAAACTAGTCGGCTCCTCCTCAAAGTTGGAGTAATCGCATCCTGAACCGTTGCAGAAAGGCAGATTGTCAAGAATCAAGCAATGTCCCCTTTAAGTGCCCTTCACTGGCGTCAACTAGCCTGAAGTGGACACGCATGGGGGCTGTTTCACTGTCAGGACGCAGCCGGAAGGCATAGTCGCGCAGATATTCGCTCGTCTTGATGTAGTATTGATCACGATTGGCCCACTGGAGCTTCACCTCCTCACCCTCGTAGGGGATGGCGTAGACCCCGGCCTTGTAGACGCGCTTGGAGAGAAAATCTCCCTCGTGATAGTAGCGGCGGAAAAAGCTGTGGAGGTGATCGTAGACCTCGTTTTCCAAACCTGCGATGTCAACGGATTCGGAACCGTAACGGGCTTGTAGTTCTTTGACCTTGGGAGACGCATCTGGATCCATTCCGGCCGCTTCGACTCCGGCCCTAAGCTTGGCCAGTTCCTTTTCCATCTCCGCCTTGTCGGCACTTTTGTATTCACCAAACGCCGTCTGAACTTGGGGGAGAAGATCAGTTTCCAAAAACTTTGAAATCTCTCCCGCCTTGGCGTGCATGATTCGGTAGAGCCCAAAATCAAGGTCAGGCTGGTCGAGCTGGAAAAGCTCCTCCAGGAGTCGTTTTAGTTTTTGAAAATTATCTACGGCCATGAGGTTTTCGGCAAAAGGGAGAAAAAAAGTTCAAGACTCGGTGTCGATGCGGGAAGCGGCCCGATACCGTTGCTTCGGATGGTTTTTGATGTTGGCGAATTCAGCCTCCAGCAAGCCCTCCTCCAGCATGGGGTTGATATAGTTGTTTCGAAGTCCGTCATTTTGACGGCCTAGGAGCTCGGAGAGCTGCGTAAGCGTCAGGTATCGGCAGTCAATTAGGCGAAGAATGATCTGCCTCACTCGCCCGCTGGAATTTCGACTAGTTCGCCTGATAGGGAGAGCGACATTCATCAGTTTGTCCCACTCCGTCCGGGGTATATCAGATTGGTCGGAGCTGCCTGCTAAATAGTCGGAGTTCGATTCGGAATAGTCGGAGCTCTTCGAGGAATGTTCGGAGCTGGTGATCGTGGATTTGACTCGAATAGGTGCTGGAGATTCAAAATTGAAAACCTCCTCTGTTCCAGTGGGTTGAATAGGATGTTCACCCGGAAGAAAGTAAAATGTGGCCTTCCCCTTGCCCTCACTATTTAGCAGGCCACGCTCGACTAAGCCGTGCAGGGCTTGGGAGAGCTCACGGGGGTGCTCCTTGGTGAGTTCCTTCAATCGACTGTGGGTCACGCAGGTTTCGGATTGGGCTGTCACCAGTGCGATGCGTTCGGGATTTGACAGGCTGTCGACCCGATCGCCGTAGCGCTGGCGCAAGGCATCGATGGCCTCAGGCGGAAGAAGGCTGGTCATGCGCATAGCGAGCAGCGTTTGATTGCTCTCAATGCGCTGTTCGAGTTCCGGTCTCCGCCAATGCTGCTGGCTCCAATTGCCGTATATCTTAGGAAAACCAAAACCGGACTGTTCGCCAAGTCCGACTAATTGAAACATCTTCTGAAGTTTGCGGTTCCGGCAGTCGCTGACACCGCCGCGGATGGCTTCGTCGACAGGCACCCGGAGCAGGCCCGGGTTGCGAAACCCGAATAAGTCAGGACGCTTTACGACAAGGATGGAGCAGCTGCCTGCATAATCGGCGTGGATGAGCGTATTGACCAACGCTTCGCGAATCGCCTCATGAACGGGCGTCTCGCTCACTCGTTGATCGCCCTGGAGTGAAAACGGCACTTTCAGATCGCGGGAGAGCTTGGCGTAAACGATACGATAGAAATCATAGACGTTACCCGACCATGAAAAATCGGTGGTCACTCGATCCTCCCAGCGCTGTTCTGTCACGGCCCGGGGACGCTCTTGGGTAATCCACGATATAGCGGGGGACTGCATCCAAGATTGAACGGAGCTTACCAAACATGAGAAGGCCTGCCAAAGTTGGCCCCTCTTGCGCCGTCTGCCGATCTCGGTTCCAACCGCCTAATTGGCGCAGAAACTCGCCGTGGTCTACGTCATTCAGAAGATGAGTGGGCTGCCGATTGGCGAAGTTTTGCCGGTAAGTGCGAAGAGTATCTAATTCGATGTCGTCCATCGAAAATCCATCTGGCACGGAGCCATCCATGGTGTCATTGACCTGCTCGCCCAACATCTGGCGGACCACACAGCCTCCGGGCATCGATAGTCGCCCTCGTTGTTACGGCGATATGTGCCAGTCAGCGGATTGGTTCCTACGTAGATCGGGCGATTGCGTCGAGTCGCCATCGGCACCCGGATATATATCAACGAAATGGCCGCATGTTTGCGAACGGTCACATAGTCGTCGTTAAGAATATTGGCACTTACGACTTGTCGATTGTTCACCTGATTCCAAAAATCTTGGACCACTTTCTCAGGATCTTTGACGCCGATCGCGGTGAACATATCGCCATCCTCGCGGACGCCTAGGACGATTCCACCGCCCTGAGAATTGGCCATGGCCGAGTAGGTCTCCCAAACCGAACTTGGGATGCCCCCGCGTCCTTTTCTGCCTTGGGCGGCTTTGAACTCTAGCTCAACGCTTTCCCCTAGATTCTGGAAATCGAAAAAATCTGATTCTAGATGATTTTCCTGCTGGTCGGGTTACCCAAACTGGTCCACCTAAACCGTTAGTCTGGATGGATTGATGGTGTGGTTGAGGGTGTAGAGTAAGTCAAGAGGGGAGGTTTCTTTGTCGAGGTTTTGTTCAAACGCGATGGGACTGACATAGCCCAACGAACCGTGGGGGCGCAGGTGATGGTATTTGCACCGCCAGGCTTCGATCACGACCCGAGCTTCGGTCAGCGTGGAGAGCATCTCGGGGTTGAGACACTCGTGGCGCAACCGAGCAGGGAAGCTTTCGATGTAACCATTCTGCCAAGGACTACCCGGCTCGATGTAGCGCGTCTTGATCGATTCAGAGGCGAGCCAAGCTCGCAACTCCTTCTCGATAAACTCCGCGCCAGTGTCGCTGCGGATATGCTCCGCAAGCCCCGTGCTCGGCAATCCGCCAGCTCATGATCGAACGCACTTTACGCGCAGTGATCTTACGATCCACGTGGATGCACCGGCTTTGCCGCGTGGAGTCATCGAGGAGCGTCAGCATGCGTAGTTTGCCCCCGCGCATCGTCGTGTCGGGCACGAAGTCCCACGTCCATACGTGATGGGGATGGGTCGCCTTCGTCGCCAGCCCCGTGGAGATCCCACCGCGCCGTCGTTTGGGCTGCTTGACGGGCACCATCAGAGCGAGCTGCTGGCGCCACCGTGGGATCAGTCGTGATCCGACTCGCCAGCCTGCTTTCTTCAGCAGGCGAGCGATCTTCATGGAGCCCAACTCAGGGTGCTCTCGACTCATCCGCCGTAGCGCTGCCTTCACCTTGGCCATCCAGGCATCAGGTTGCTTCGCCTCGTAGCCAAACGTGCGGCGAGGCAGGCAAAAGGGCCGACAGGCCTCGCGCGCCGGGCAACGGCCCCGGTTCACCCTCGCGACGATGATCTGTCTTTTGTGACCGGGGCTCATCGTTTTTTTTCGCGCGCCTCCTTCAGGAGCTCTTGGCCGCGCATCTCATCGGCCAGCATGCGCTTTAACCGGGTGTTCTGCTTTTGCAGCTCTTTGAGCTGCTTGGCTTGGTCGAGCTCCATCAGGCCAAACTCGCGCTTCCAGCGGTGGAAGGTTTGCTCGCTCGATGGCGTGCTCCTGGCACACCGCCAGGAGCGTCGCGGCGGCCTGCTCGGCCTCACGCAATATGCGTATCTGCTGCTCGGTCGTGTATCTTTTGCCTTTCAGGGTCTGAGTCCTTTCTGGGTTCCCAGACTAACTCTCTCAATGGCTCAGTTTTAGTAACCCCGACCAGGGGATATCCCGGGATCAACGCCAATTCCTCTCTCCTGAGAGGCCCGACTTTGATGCTGCTCTTCGCCCTCAATCGCATTTTGGGATTTGTTTTGTGCGGAATTGGGCTTTTCCCTTCTCGGTATGACTGACCGCACTTGGATCTGGATCGCCGCTGCCTGCTACCTTGTAGGCGTCGTGGTCGGCACGATCGCGCTGGCGCGTTATCGGAAGCAACCCTCCGGGACGATATACTTGATCGTCGCCGCTGGGTTCGTGCTACAGACCGTCGGGCTTTACCTGCGTGGCCTGGAGGTTGGGGGATGTCCATTGGGCAATAAGTTTGAACTGTTCCAATTCACAGCTTGGTCGGCCACTGCGCTTTACTTGGTGGTGGGCGTCACATTTCGACTGAGTCTCCTCGGGTATTTCACATCCCTACTTTCGCTCGTGCTGTCGGTGGCCTCGCTTTCGATCCCGGCTTGGGATGCCACGCGAAGATCCAACGTATTCGGGGGCAACGTTTGGATCGAATTTCACGCGGCACTCGCCCTATTCAGCTACGGGGTCTTTGGCCTGTTGGCATTGACCTCGATCATGTTCCTGCTGCGCAACTACAGCCTGAAGAACAAAAGGCTCAGCGGGGCGTTCGCCTTTCTGCCCTCCATCCGGGAGCTCGATACGATCAGCGTGCGACTGCTCAACGTGGGGGTAGCTCTCCTTTCAGCGTCCCTACTGGTCGGTTCGGCGCACTGGATTCGGGCTATCGATACGGTCAATCTATCCAAACTCTTTATCACCGTGACCATCTGGTTCGCCTACGGAAGTGCCTTCGTTTTGCGCAAACGAGGTAAGCTCTACGGTAAGAATCTATCTTGGTCATGCGTCGGCCTATTCGTCGCGGCTTTGATCTCATTGTATTTTGTCAACTTATCCCGCCACGGTGATGAGTTGCGCCCTGCTCCGCCGTCAGTCCAACCGTGAGTAAGTCGGAACCGTTTCTTTTCGTCGTGGGTGCGACCCATCACACGGCCCCGTTGGAATGGCGCGAAAAACTCGCGTTGGATGCCGCTGCGTTGCCCCGCCTGGAGCTGCAACTGGGCTCCCTCGCCGGTCTGCAGGAATACGCCATCCTGAATACTTGCAACCGGGTGGAATTCTATGGCGTCGCCGAAACCGAGATGACGCTCGACCAGCTGCGGGCGCTCTTCTGCGAGCACCAGGGCATCAAGGTGGATGCCTTTGTTTCCCGCCAACTTTGCAAGACCGGCTCGGAGGCGATTCATCATCTCGGCGCGGTCTCGGCCGGTCTCGAGTCCCAGCTCATCGGCGAAAATGAGATTTTCGGCCAGGTGAAGGACGCCTACGCCGCCGCCCAAGACACGCAGCGCGTGGGTCCGATGCTTCACAAGGTTTTCCAAAAAACCTTCCAAGCCGCCAAACAAGTCCGCACCCATACGGGCATTTCCGAAGGTCAGGTCAGCGTCGCCAATGTTTCGGTCGACCTCGCCACCACCATATTTGGCGACCTCTCCGATGCCCGTATTCTTCTGGCCGGAGCCGGAGAGATCGGTGAACAGGCCGCCAAGGCTTTCCGCAGTCGGGGCGCAACGGATCTGACGGTCACCAGCCGCACGATGGACAACGCCATGCAGTTGGCCCAAGCCCTCGATGCGAGGGCCTTGCCCTTTGAGAAACTCGCGGACCATCTCTCCGGTTTCGACGTAATCGTATGCGCCACCGCCGCTCCGGGGGCCATTTTGACGACCTCAGCCGTAGCGACCGCGATGCGGCAACGCCCCGTCGCTCCTTTGTTTCTAATCGATCTGGCCCTCCCCTGCGATATCGACGCTGCCGTCGCCGAGATCGACAATGTCTACCTCTACAATCTGGACGATCTCGCGGCCATTTCGGAAGAAAATCGCGCCGCTCGCGTGGCCGAGATCAACAAGGCCCGCGAAATGATTGCGGAAAAGGCCGATTACCTCTGGCAGAACCTTTCCCGCCGCCGTTCCTCCTCTTGAAGGGAGATGCCCGCCATGCCCTTGGTTGAAATCTAATTTATCGGCAAAACGGAGGCCGAAACGGCGTCCTTTGCGCAGCCCATCGCGGATGCATTAGAGGCTGTTTTCGATTCCCCCAAAGCCAGGACGTGGGTCCGCATCCGGCACACATCTGTCTCCCACTACGCAGAAAACCTGTCGCCAGACCCCATGGGGAAGCATGCTGTCTTCTTAAAAATCACCCACCGCTCACTGCCAGAAATATCGATTCGGCAGGATCAAGCCCGTCAGATCGCCAAAGAAATTGGGCAGATAACCGGCACGCCGAACAACCGGGTGCATGTTTTGTTCGAACCCTCCGCCCAAGGTCGAATCGCCTTTAGTGATGAACTTAGCTAAAAATCCCATCGACAACCCGCATCCTGATCCTCTGTGCTTACGTCCTATGGTCGAATCTGAAGTCACAGTTAAAAAATCCGACTTCCTTGTTGATGCCGTGCTTTGCACCGGCTTCTTCGGGTTTTTGTTTACGATTCTCCAATCGCACGTTCCGTCGAACGATCCGACCATGATCACCCTGTGGTCTGCCGGCACCACCGCCTGTATGACCGGCGTATTCTGGCTCGCTTCTTGGATGTTCCGCACGGTTTTCCGCTACCAAAAGGTGCTGAAGAATCGCGACTAAGTCGCTTCGCGGGAGGAAACCTTTTGACCGTTCCAGTGGGACGGGTTGATTGAGGACGTGGTCGACGCCCCCCGCACTCCCTCCCGAACCACCGCCGCCGTCGAGGACTACCTCGAGCGTATCAGTGAGTTGATCGAAACCAAGGGCTACGCCCGGGTGGTCGACATCGCGGCGGAGCTCAAAATCTCGCAAGCCAGCGTGACCACCATGGTCCAACGTCTTGATACGGAAGGCCTCGTCAACTACGAGAAATACCGCGGCATGGTGCTGACCGAGGCTGGCCAAAAGGTCGCTGCGCACATCGCTCACCGCCACGAGTTGTTGACCAATTTCCTCCGCCAACTCGGGCTGGATGAGCAGGTGATCTCAAAAGATGTCGAAGGCATGGAGCACCACGTGAGCTCAGAAACCTTTGCCGCCATCGAACGCCTGACTGCCCATTTGGAAACGAATCCGGATCTACGAAACAGCCTTCGCAAGGCCTGAAGACATTCGTCCGGACAATTGACCGCCGCAGCGATACCGATTTTTGCGGATGCCTGTAGCGGTTCATCGCTGCCGCCACGAGGCATCAATTGAAGTCCCGTCACCTCCGGCATTTGACCGACGACCAAATCGTTTTTAGGTCGATAGAGCGAGGGACCATACTTGGTGTAGGGAGCCACCAAAGTGAATATACCATCGATGTAATCGGGATCGAAATAGAACTGGCTGGTAAGTAGTTCGTTCGCTTCCGAAATAATTTTGAAATGGATGTGAGGAATACGGGGCTCATACCAGCCCGGTAAAATCGTATCAAATTTCACTTTGCCGTCAGCATCACTGATCTGGGCACCGCGCAGGTATCGGGCCTCATTGTTGGGAGGCACATTCTCTCCGCCGGTTCCGGCCAACATTAACGTCTGCCAAAGATCGTGGCCCATTTCCTCCAGATAACCGCTGTAATTCCCTTCGGCATCACAATGCCAGACCTCCACGATCGCCCCCGCCACTGGAGAACAATCCGGCATGCGCACCACCTGAATCTCCAACTGCAAATCCCTCCCCATTCGATCTTCATTCAGATCTGTGCGGTACGGTGCGGCCACAAAAAAGGACCCTCGACCTGCTCAGGAGTGAGCACACAAGACCTCTAATCAATCTCGGTCACCGCGGTCAGGTTGAAGTTTTTACCGTGATCTCGCCGGACGATCCAACTCAACAGATTACTCTTTTGCCACCAGACCAAGATTGCTCCGCCCCCGACAAAACCGATCAGGGAGCGGAAGAACGTGCGGCGTGAAGTCGGCTTCATAATAAAACGGAGGACCCGCTATTCGGCTTCAGCCTCGCGTTTTCGTTTTTCGACGCGTTTCGCAGCAAAGATGGAAATCCAAAACAGGAGATAAAGCGATACCGCCAGAATGGACTGATTGATCGGATCCGGCGTTGGCGTGACGAATGCCGCCACCACGAAACAGACGATCAGGGCGTGACGCCACCAACTGCGGAGTTGGGCGCTGGTGACCATTCCCAGATAGGCCATCAGAACGATGAGAAGCGGGAATTCAAACGCCGCCCCCACTCCCAACGTCAGCCAAATCAAGAGTCCGTAATACGAACCCGGCGTCCACCGGGTGATGAAGCCAAACAACTCATTCAGCTCAATCGAAATCCGAATCGTGCCCGGCACCAGCAGAAAGAAACTGAAGCAGACCCCTAGCAAAAAAAGTAACGTGGCCGCCAGACAGCCGGGAATCACCAGCTTGAGTTCCTTCTCCTTCAAGGCCGGCGAGATGAACTGCCCCACAAAAACAACCAACAACGGCGCGGAAACGATGAGCCCACCGACCACACACATCTGAATAACGACGGTGAAGCTCTCCATCACCGAGGTCGTGCCCAAATCCAACACCAAATCCGGATAGTCCTCCATCACCTTGAACAGAGGCCACATCAGGAGCACGTTGAACTTCTTGAGGAAGAGGCCAATTCCGATGCCACAGATCAAAAAGGCTGCCGCAGCCTTCATCAGGACCCAGCGCAACTCCTCCAAATGCTCCAAAAAACCCATCGGCTTCTCGCGGGCAGAGAGGGCGTCATCCGGTTCCTCGTAAGGTTCTATGGCGTCGTGATCAGGGTCGGTCATCGAAGAAACCCAATACCGTGAAGGAAATCTCGCCGGTGAAAAGCGAATTTACGACAAGGGGGTCAACGGTGTCCGAGAGGAGAGTCATGAGTGTTGAGGATCAGAGGGTTGGGCATGCTGGGTTGAGCCGGATCTGGAGATAATACTCAGGGGATGGTTTTTGTCGTCTGGAGTCAGGGGTGGCTCAGGGGGGATTGTGGATTGCAGCCAGGTTTGGCGGCCGCAACGCGGACTTCTAAAGCAATGCGTAGTGGCATTTAATCTCTCGATACGGAGAGTTTTCAGTCCGGTTTATCAAACCGCATGCATGGGCAATTCCATCCTCTCATAATCAATGTAATTAATTAATTATAACCATTTAAAGTATCGCAATTTGGCCCTGATGTATAACGCTCTTGAGAGGTCATTTTCCTCCCGTCCGCAAGGTGATAAAACGTTCATGGAACCGGCCCATCATCTGCTCACTCACGCTGTGCGCAAGCAAGCAATCGGCCTGAGTGACGAACCGTTTTGAGAGTGGGGTGTTTGGCGCGCGCTGGAGGGCGAAGAGTCCGGCCGGGCCTTTTGGCAGACTCGGGCCGATCAAGCCGAATCGCGGCCGCGCCGCACGTGGTTTGATGCGTTCAAGTCGCCGCGACGCTTGGCTATGCTCACCGCGGTCGCCCCCCCGAGTTACGCGAGCTTTGATCGAGAGTGGGGCGAGCGAGACGGGTGGGCAGACTACCCGGAACTCGCAGAGCACCCGGTGTGGGCCATCGATGATCATGCTGGTTACACCAACGCCGCCCTGCGACGCATCCACTCCTGTGATCCGACCACGGGCAAAGACTTTGTGTTTATCACCACGTGCCAACATCTGCGGCCGGGCCTCATCGCCTTGCTCTACTTCCTGCGTTGGTAAATCGACAAAGCTTACGATGTACTTAAAAGTCACCAAGGCGTGGGGCACCGGCGAGACGGCAGCGCTCACTTCGTGGCCCTGTTGCACACTCTACTCACGCTCCTTTTAGCCCGACTTGAACAGACCGGTATTGGCGAAACCAAGGTCACCAAACCACCGCAACAACGACGCGAAAAAATCCCCTCGGATCACCACCTGCCCGCTCAATACAACGGGCGCCACGCCTTCACGCTGACCTGCTATCCGCACCGGGCGCCACGCCATCCGCTATAAAGTCCCTTGGGAACAGGCTTATCCTCTCTTTAAACAACGCATCGAATCTTACTTGTGAGTCACTTCACGGACACCGTTCGGGTCGCGATTCATACTGGTCGCAACCCCTACCGCTTCGGCATCGTGGCACCGGCAATCCGCCGCTCGAGGAACACTTCCTTCCTGAAACCATGCAGCAAGCCGGCTACGCGACACGTCTCGTGGGCAAGTGGCATTTGGGCGACGATTCAACCGACTACTATCCGACCAGCCGGGGCTTCGGTCACTTCTTCGGTTTTCTCGGAGGGGGCACCAACTATTTCGGCACCCTCAACGGCGGCAGTCGGCGGGGATGGTTGCGGGACCTCGAGACCGTGACAGATACCGGTTACTCCACCGACTTGTTTCGAGACGAGGCCGTCGATGTCATCCGTAACCACGATACGGCCAACCCTTTGTTTTTGATGGTCTGCTTCAACGCTCCTCATCTGCCTCTGGAAGCGCCAGCGGAGTTGGAAGCGAACTACCCCACCCTCAGCGCCGATGCCGCCACCTACACTGCCATGATTGAAAGCATGGACAACGCAGTGGGGTCGATCATGTCCGAGCTCAGCGCCAAGGGAATCGACGACGAAACGCTTGTTATCTTTGTTTCGGACAATGGCGCAGTGAACGACGACGCCCTCGGTAGCAATGGAGAACTCACCCAAGGCAAAGGAATGACGTTCGAGGAAGGGATTCGACTCCCGGGTATCGTCAAATGGCCGGGTCGTATTTCCGCGGGCACGGTCTCGAATCAAGTCATCGCCGATGTTGATTGGCTGCCCACGCTTGCGACCATCGCCGAAACCACTCCCGGCACGACTGCTCCACTCAATGGCATCGACCAATCCGTCGCCTTTTTGGATGCCACACACAATGTTACCCGCCCCGTGATCGTAGCCGCTCAAGGCACCTTCGCCTACCTTGACGGGCTCAACAAGGTGGTGGAGAATCGCAACGGCATTCGAAGTATACATGATTTGGATACCGATCCCGGAAAAAACACCGATCTGACCTCCACTCAACCCGATCTGGCGGCGAGTCTGAGTTCACGCTTGGATCAAGAACTGGCGCGGATGCGCTCTGACTTTTCGAGCAACGACGGCGTCGGTCTGATCAATATTTCCGTCCGCGCTCGCGCCGGGGCCGAAGCCGGCACGCCCATCCCAGGCTTCGTGCTGGCGGGAGAGAACACGAAACCGATGGTGATCCGGGCCGTCGGTCCCACGCTCGCCGATTTCGGCGTCAGCGGCGTGCATGCCAACCCATCATTCTCTTTGATCTCCGATGGGGAAATTCTCGACTCTAACACCCAGTGGCAGGCGACCGACTCAGTCAAATTTGCCGAGGTCGGCGGATTCCCTCTCGTGGGTGGCAGCAACGACGACGCCATGGTGGTGGAACTCGGGGCAGGCGGCTACACCACTCCGGTGGAAACCAGCGGCAGCGACGCTGGCGTGACGTTGCTGGAAGTCTATGATGGGGAAGTCGCCAATGATTCTTTGAAAGTGGTCAACACGTCCAACCGCGCCTTCGTGGGCACGGGCGATGACCGTCTTGTGCCGGGTTTTGTGGTCCAAGGTGAAGGCACCGCCCAACTCCTAATCCGCGCGGTCGGGCCGGGCCTGACCGAGTTCGGCGTTACGGACGTTCTCACAGACCCGCAGATGACCCTTTTCCGCGACAGCACCGCCATTGCGACCAACGACAACTGGAGCGCCGAACCCGAAGACGCGGCCACGGCATCAGGCGCGTTCGCGCTGACGGCCAACAGTCTCGATTCCGCCATGTTGGTCTCGTTGGAAGAAGGCCTCTATACCGTCGCCGTCGAAGGTGCCAACGGCGAAACCGGCACGACGTTATTCGAGCTCTATCTGGCGCCGAGTCCATAAACCAGAGGGACAAAACCAGATGCATCCTGCTGGGTGAGTCGGGCTTTATGCCCGACAAAACAAGCTGACGGCGAGAAGCCCAAACAACCAGCTGTCGGGCGTCCCGCCTTTGCCAAGGCCAGTGCGGACATGGAAGCCCGACGATTCGAGTAGACGGCGCGATTCCCCAGATCGCATTTCCTTGATTCGAAGTTCGCACTGAATTCGGCGATCGGTTGGAGTAATCGGACCGTGTTTCGTCTACCCCTTGCCCTCCTCGCACTAATTTCTCTGTCCAACCTAGCCGTTGCCTCGACGATCTATCCCTTGTGGAACGGCGCCCCGCCCAATCACCAAGCCTCCGAGCTGAAGGAAGAGACGGTGGTGTCCAATATCATCCGCATCTCCAAGGTGCAGGATCCGAGTATTGAAGTTTTCTTGCCCGCCAAACGTAACGCCAACGGACAAGCCGTGGTCATCTGCCCCGGCGGCGGCTACGGCATTCTCGCCTACGACTGGGAAGGCACCGAAATCGCCAAATGGCTAAACAGTCATGGTATCGCCGGCATCGTGCTCAAATACCGTTTACCCGAAGACACCAGCAACGTCGTGCCCCACCTATCTCCCCTTCTCGATGCCCAACGCGCCCTACGCACGGTCCGCCACAACGCTGCGGATTGGAACATCGACCCGGCTAAAATCGGCATCATGGGCTTCTCCGCCGGGGGTCATCTCGCCTCGACTGCTGGCACCCATTTCGACGCCGGAGACCCAACATCGTCAGACGCGATCGAGCGCCTCAGCTCGCGCCCAGATTTCATGATCCTGATGTATCCCGTGATATCGTTCGAAACCGCCGCGGTGCATCGCGGGTCGCGCCGCAATTTGCTCGGCGAGCAAGACTCCCCCGAGTTGGTGGCCAAATACTCCGCGGAGAAAAACGTCACCGCCGAAACGCCTCCCACGATATTGATTCATTCCGCCGATGACAAATCAGTCCCCGTGCAAAACAGTCTCGATCTCTACACCGCCCTAGTCGCGCAGGACATCCCCGTGGAAATGCATCTCTACCCCACCGGCGGCCACGGCTTCGGGCTCGCCCTCGACAAAGGCCACCTGGCCGGTTGGACCGACCGCTGCATCGACTGGCTCAATTCGCTCTAGGAAGCAAACCGAGTCATACGACTCACAAAATCCCCTCGAAAGGACCCAGCGGATTCACGGTTCGCTGTCATGGCTCGAAACGAAGTCGAGCTCGCCAAGTAGAGCCGCCGCGTCACGTCGCAGGATGGATTCGGCTCCACGTCGCACAATCGTGGAACGACCTTCGTAACCTCCGCCATCAAGCATCTCGTCTGTCGGAAAGTATTGCATCGATCCCCCCGTCAAGCAGACGGAAATCAGATTCATTCCCGTAAATCGCTCACGCATCGCTACCCCCGTCGCAGCCGAAATCTCCGAGTGCATAAATAGCATCCCGGTCCCGTCCAAACGAACCACCGACAACGGCAACAGCTTGGATCCCTCGGCACGTTCGTCGTCGTCAATCAGTCCTAAAAATTGTGAGGCCCATTCCAATCGGTTGAGCCGATTTATCAGGGATCGCATCTCTCGCAAGGGGCCTTCGTTTCGACGCAAGGCCCGCAACTCTTCCAGTAAAAATGCTCTCATCCGAACTATCTCATCTTCGGAACTCGGAAGCGTCGGATCGAGTGGAACCGCAAAATCACGCGTGGTAAAACCCAGATGCTCGATGGTCTTCCAGTTCCCCCGCGATAGACCTTCCTTTGCCGCTTTCGTTAGCTCACGCCCCACCCGATCACGCTCCGCCAATGCTTGATCATCATCGGCGGCAACCAGAGTCCAAGTCGGACCGTAACAGTCTTCCGGCAGCTGCTTGGATTCATCGAAAACATAATCGATTTCTACTTTCGGCGCCATGTCCCCCAACGGACCGCTGAGGTAAACCGCCACTCCACCAAAACTTGCTTCCATTTCATCACGCACCACCGCGGGAAAATCCAGATCAAACATGCGCTCCCGACAGGCATCGGCAGGTCCGATATGGGCGCTAAAACGCGTTAATGTGCCTAATGGGTTGCCGTCCAAATCTTGGAATGCGAGCACTTGCACCATGGGTTCGACCGGCCCGTCGAACCACACGGGCTCGTCAGAGGGAAGATAGTCTCCTCCATCACCACGCCAACGAGACTTCATTTCATTCATCAATGCACTCGCATCCGGTCGGGAGTCTCCCTGTCGATACTGATACCCATACCAAAAGGCTTGGATACCCAGATCGTCGCCCGCATCCCCTCGCCGTCGAAAACTCAGCCTTTGGCCTACGTCCGTGTTACCAATCCTGATCTGAGCCGGACGGGCGTTCTGACGAGCATCAAGAATCGATTGAGCAATAATATGGTCGGCTCCGACCAGGGAGTTTTCTTCGCGAGCATTCCACGGCGAGGCATGGGTGAGCGTGGTGTGTAAGAGAACGTTTTCGGCCGCCAATCCCGTCAACCCCGCGATCGAATCTTGAAGCTGTCGGCATACCGGCGGAGTAATCTCGATCAGGTCGAGGGAGACCACCGCCACTTCCAGTCCGTTTTGTTGAAACAGCACTACCCGCGCTTCCAGCGGGCGACGAAACGGGGTGTCAGATTTGATCGCCGGTCCCAGACTGGCTTGTCCGAATCCTACCGCGACGTTTTGAGCGAAGCCGCTCCCGGTCACGGCTACCAACGCAAGAAATACTCCGACCCAACGGACTAATTCTGGGATTCGACCGCCGGTTCTAAAATGCGAACCCACCGCGATGACCATGGCCTTTTTCTGTCTAAAAAACACGGAGGGCACCGTTCAGTTTCACAAAGGCTTCAGCGGCTTCGCACTGACTCTCGAGACCCCGAAACTTCTCCATCTGCTGATGGTTGCAGTCGCTCGAAACGTAAACTCCCGGAGGATCTTGGCTAACGTGACAATAAACGGCTTTCCGCTTTTGCTCCCGTGTCGCAGTGATATCCACATAGTCCGTAGGACGAAAGCCCATCGTCTGACTCCCTGTGCAGACCTCAAAAAAATACACCTCAAAAGGTTTGCCCATGTGGACCCAAACTTGGGTCGTCAATACGCTCGCAACCTGGTGATCAAGGTGGGAATCAATCGGCCAGTGAGTGAACACGATGTCGGGGGCCTCCTCCTTGATTAGGCCTCTGAGGATTTCGCGTTGATCATTATCCGCAACCGTCGCGCCGTCCTCTTGGCCGGCAAAAACGCATCTCACTCCCAGAATTTCCGCCACTGCCTGGGCTTCCTTAGTGCGCATCGCAGCCGCTTCCGCGAGCGTCGCTCCTGCGATTCCTCGTTCCCCGCGAGTGAGATAGATCGCCGTCACCTTATGGCCGGCGTTGGCCAGTTTAGCCAAGGTGCCGCCACACCCACTTTCCGGATCGTCCGGGTGTCCTCCGACACAAACCACCTTGAGCCTCGGAGTAGCGCTACCATCCTCCATTTTCGCAGCGACGGCCAAGGATGGAAGGCTAAGCCCTGATGCTGCGGCGAGTGCCGTTTTGGCGAAGGTTCGGCGATCAATGTTCATAGGAATCGAGCGAGGTTTATCGACTAAGTCTCCGAAGTTGCCGTTGGACTGTTCTCACGAAGATAAAGCCAGCGTGCCACCATCGCCAGCAAGCCGATGCTACCGGATGAAGCCACCAAAACGAGCCAAGGCAGCGGACGCATTCCCAGACGTTTCGCATCCGGCACGATCAAGAACCAGCTCGCCCCAACGCCTAAAAGTAGATCAAATCATATCTGACTGGCCTAAAAATTTTGCGTATGCTCCGGCCAAAATCCAAACAACCCTTCTGTCACTACGGTATAAAGCGAGAAGCCTAAAAAGAGAACCGAAAGTGCGGCGGGTACCATCCATGCGTTCTTCTTCGGTTCCTCTTTTTTGAGCGCGATATATCCTGCTGAAAGCAGAAATAAAAACCCTGCACAAATAAAGAGGACTGCGTGGATCGTCATTCGAAAGCTCCTAAGTTTGGGGAATCATGGTCGCATTTGGACCGGAAGAAATGAAGGAACCAAAGCAATCAATCTCGCGTCAACTTTGCAAACGGCATCGAGCCCAACCGCCGGGAAATTCTGGTGAACGTCATACGCACTCTGCCGTCACAAGAATGAAACAATTCCGCAGGAAGCGCTTTCGCTTTGGGAGGTCCCGACCTATGGTCACACCCAAAGCCAACGATGTCTCTCTCCACCGCCGAACACGCCCGCCTCGAACAAGACACCAACCGCGAAGTTTATTGGAAACGTTGGGGGCCCTACCTCGCCGACCGCCAGTGGGGCACGGTCCGCGAGGACTATTCGGCCAACGGCGATGCTTGGAACGCGTTTCCCCACGCTCAAGCCGCCGCGCGCGCCTACCGCTGGGGTGAGGACGGCCTACTTAGCCTAACGGATGCGAAGGGCCGACTCTGCTTCGGTCTCGCGCTGTGGAATGGGCAAGACCCGATACTCAAAGAGCGCTTGTTTGGTCTCAACGGCCACGAGGGCAATCACGGCGAAGACGTGAAGGAATGCTACTATCATTTGGAGAGCACCCCCACCCACAGCTGGATGCAGGCGCTCTACAAATATCCTCAGGCTGCCTTTCCCTACGAGGACTTGGTGGCGGAGAATCGCCATCGCGATCGCACCCAGCCTGAATACGAATTGGCCGATACGGGCATCTTCGATGATGACCGCTATTTCGACGTGTTCGTGCGCTATGCCAAGGCCGGTGCCAACGATATCCTGGTCGAAATCGAAGTGGTCAATCGCGGACCTGAAACCGCGAGTATCCATATCCTACCTACATGGTGGTATCGCAACTCCTGGACATGGGGCTGTGCACACGAAGGCTGCGAAATCAAACCACGACTTAGCGCGAAAGGCCTCGGTCGCGTGGACGGGCACCAAGACTCGCTCGGTGCCTGGAAATTCGCGATCGAAGACGCGGAGGCCCCGCTCTACTTCACCGACAACGAGACGAACCATCAGCGCCTCTTCTGCAAATCCAACGGCTCGCCGTTCGTAAAAGACGGTATCCACCGCCGCGTGATTCATGGCGAGACTGATGCTGTGAACCCGGAGCAGAGAGGCACTAAGTTTGCGTCGCATCACGAAATCGAACTGGTCGCAGGCGGCAGCCATATCGTGCGAGCACGATTCGCCGCAGCCGACGAAGCACCCACCGATCAATCCGCGTGGTTTGGGTCGGTGTTCGACGAAATCTTCGCCGCACGTCGCGCCGAGTCCGATGCTTTTTTCGCCGCCCTACCCGGACGTCCTGCCGACCCAGCCAAGGCCGCCATCGTCGCGAAGGCCTACGCCGGACTGCTTTGGACCAAACAGTTCTACCACTACATCGTGGCCGACTGGCTAAAGGGCGATGGCAATGAGCCGCCCCCGTCGCCCGAACGCGCGGTCGAGCAACGCACGTCGAAGCATGGCGCGAAGTTTGGCACAGGTGAAGTCGGCGGAGTGGTCGCACCCACCAGTGCCAACAATGCGGCGGTCGCCGGAGCGTGGATTCCCGCGTTGGTATTCGGTATTCCGGGAGACGCGGTCACGGCCATCGTGCTGGGGGCATTGATGATGTATGAAATCCGTCCAGGTCCGTTGATTTTCGAGCAGAACCCCACGCAAATCAGCCAGATTTTCAATATCGCCCTGATCACCCAAGTGCTGCTGCTGCCCTGCGGCTACCTCGGTCTGAAGGCGTTTGGTGCCATCCTGAAGCTGCCGCGCAGCATCGTGATGACGGCCGTGCTCATCTTCTCCACCGTCGGCGCCTTCTCCCTGCGCAACAGTCTGTTTGATGTGGGCCTCATGGCGGTCTTCGGCGTGGTGGGGTATTTTCTCGAAGCCAAACGCATGCCCCTCGCTCCCCTGGTTCTTGGCCTTATTCTGGGTCCCATGGTGGAGGAGAACTTTCGCACCGGCATGATCAAGGCCGAGGGGAGCTTCATCCCCTTCCTGACTCGTCCGATCTGCGTGGGGCTCATCGTCGTGCTGATGTTGGCCTTCGTCGTGCCAAAATTGCTTTCCCGCCTTAAACCTCAACCCACCCCTACTCCATGATCGTAAACGATAACTCCTCCCGTTCCCGCCGCTCCTTTTTGAAAAAGGCTTTCGCGGGCGTTGCCGCGAGCGCCGCCGGCGCCACCGCGTTTGGTCAATCCAAGTCCGACAATGCCTATCAGGCGACTGCTGAAGACGAACGCCTCGCCCAAAGTCGGCGCATGCAAGCCGCCTTGCCTGATCGCTACCGCGACAAGTTTCGTATCACAAAACTGGAGACATTCAAAGTTGAGCGCCGTTTTCTGTTCCTGAAGATTCACACCGACCACGGCATCGTGGGCCTCGGTGAGCCCATCACCGAAGGTCGCGCCGACACCTGCGCGGAGGCCGTGCGTGAAATTGCCCCCTACCTCATCGGCAAAGATCCCCGACGGGTCATTCACCATTGGCAGGCGATCTACCGCCACGCGTTTTATCGTGGCGGCCCCATCCTCACCAGTGCGCTCAGCGGCATCGAACAGGCGCTGTGGGACATCAAGGGCAAAGCTCTCGGCGTGCCTGTCTACGAACTGCTCGGTGGACCCACTCGCCATCGTATCCGCACTTACGCCCACGCCCGTAGCCCGGAGGCCGTGAGCGAAGCCAAGAAGCAGGGTTTCAACACCTTCAAGACCGGCGTTAAAAACAAACTCGGCGGTTCCCTTATCGCCAACAATCGGCAGATTTCCGAGGCGGTGGATTACTTTGCCGAATTGCGTCAGATTGTCGGCGACGATTGTGACATCGGAATCGATTTCCACGGCGCGATCACCCCGGCCAACGCCGAACTGCTGATCAAGGAACTGGAGCCGTTCAACCCATGGTTCATCGAAGAGCCCATTCAGTGTCAGGATGCCGGCGGCATGGCGGAGATCGCGCGCTCAACTCATATTCCCATCGCCACCGGCGAACGCATTTTCACCAAGTGGGGCTTCCGGGATATTCTCGAACAGCGCGCCGCCACCATCTTGCAACCCGACCTGTGCCACGCTGGCGGAATCTTCGAAGGACGTCTCATTGCTGGCATGGCCGAAGCCTACTACGGCTCGATTGCACCGCACAATCCGCTGGGACCCATCTCGCTCGCCTGTGGCCTGCAACTCGCCGCCAGTATTCCCAACTTCCTGTGTCAGGAACAAGTCACCCTCGGCGAAGGCTACATTACCGAGCCGTTCAAGGTCGGCGAAGGCCACATCCCCCTGCCAACCAAACCCGGACTCGGCATCGAGTTGGACAACGATGCCCTCGAGGACAAACTCGGCCACGATTGGAGAAACCCGGAAACCTACAACGAATCCGACGGTTCGGTCGTGGATTGGTAACGCGCGCAACGAGCCCTCTTTCGCGAGCGCATCTGCCTATCACGGGCGAGTAGGGGCTGCGTCGGGAAACCTACGGTCGGTCGGTTTAAAGGGGGTCACGTCGTGAAAAGTTTATTGCATAAACTTTGTCTACGACATGACCCCGCGGGCTTCGAATGTGACAACTGAAACGAACGCCGGGGCATCCGCATCTTTGTCACAGAGATCACAGAGGGAAACGGAGAACACCCTAGGGTTACCCAGGGATTGTGGACTTGTGGAGAGTGGAGCACCCAAAGGAATCCCATCCATGCCGCGAACCAAACCCAACCATTCCGAGCCGTTCAAGCGCGAGGTGCCAGCCTCTCAGGCGAGCACCTCAATCTCGACCAAGCAGAGCGCCGAGCACTTCGGGGTCTCGGCCAACCGTATCCGCGACTGGCGCAAGCGGTCAACGTAGCCGCCGTGAGACTCGAGCTCAGGACTTACGCCAGAAGATCATCCCCGCTTTTGCCGACTCCCGCCAGTCGGATGGCTATCCCCGGATGACTCGGGAGCTACGCGCTCAGGGCGAGGCTATCCCCGCCTGTGACCAGGTTTGGCAAACCGACATCACCTACCTGGACACCCGTGAGCACTGGCGGTATCTGGCCGTCGTGATCGACTCCTACAGCAAGCGTGGGCTCGGTTGGGCATGCTCAGACTCACGGGAAACCGGACTGGTCATCGCTGCGCTTCGCATGGTCAGTGGGCGCCGCGGTGGTCGCTGGCCGGCGGGCCTGCTCCTTCACTCTGATCGTGGGGGGCAATATTCCAGCGCACGCTTTCGTGAAGAACTCTGCGCCCACAGTATCACCGCGGCAATTGCTCCGACAACGCTTTAGCCGAGTCCTTCTTTTCTACCCGCATAATTGAACTCGTCTACCGCCACGAACGACGCAATCACAGCCCTGCTCGCCAACTCCTGTTCGAGTGGATTGAAGCCTCCTGTAACCGCGACCGACGACACCCTTCAATCGGCTATATTTCGCCCGTTGACTTCGAAAACCAAAACAACGGATTAAACCCAGCTCTGCGTCACAAGTCTACAATTCGAGGAGAATCCCACTCTCGCCCAGCTGCTTTTTGCAGTAGGTCAGGACGCCATCGAACTTTCCAGCATTTTCGCCGTCCGCTTTGATCAAATCGCGATGCGCCTCGAGCACGGCGCGCGCCGCTTGGAGTTCGTCGGTGATTTCACTGGTCTGCAGGAATGCCGTGTCGTCGCGCGAAACGGATCGGCCATCATCGACCGTCAACAGGCGATTGAGTCCTAGATTCTGCACCAACTCATGATTGCGTTCGTTGAGATGACTCACCACCAGCGAGCCACGTGGAGCGGTTTTGCGCAGGCGCAGCGCCGCCCCGGCCATCACGCCGAGGAAGGTGCTGTCCATGCCCGTGCAGGCTTCGAAATCCATCACGAAGCGATGTTTTCCATCATCGATCGCCCGATTAAAAAAGTCCTTCAGGCAACCACTGTTCTTGAAATTGGCCTTCCCCTCGACCCGGATTGCTACCGGGTCGCTGTCGGGATTTACGAGAAACTGTGTGTTGGCGTCCACCTACAGAAAAAGACCCGAGAACAACAAAAATGTTCTCGGGTCGGTTTTGAATCAATTGCGATTGATGATCTGGCGCAACACGTAGGAGAGGATTCCCCCGTGTTGGTAGTATTCGACTTCAATTGGAGTATCGATGCGATAAGTGACCGCGACGTCCTGACTCTCACCGTTGGCGCGGGTGACCCGAAGGGTGAGATCCTGCTGGGGTTTCACGTCGGGCGTGAGTCCAAGCACATCGTAGGTCTCCGTGCCGTCGAGGCCGAGAGCCTTGGCGCCCAGCCCGTCCTTAAACTGCAACGGGAGCACACCCATGCCAACCAGATTACTGCGGTGAATACGCTCGAAGGATTCGGCGACCACGGCCTTCACGCCGAGGAGGTTGGTGCCCTTGGCGGCCCAGTCGCGGGAAGATCCCGTGCCGTATTCCTGACCGGCGATTACCACGAGAGGCGTGCCACGTTCCTTGTAAGTCGCGGCGGCGTCGAAAATCGACATCTCGGTGCCCTCAGGCTGGAGCAAGGTCAGGCCGCCCTCTTTCGGCGAAACCATGAGGTTCTTGATCCGCACATTTGCGAACGTGCCGCGAGTCATGATGCGGTCATTACCGCGACGCGATCCGTAGGAATTGAAGTCGACCCACTCCACCCCGTTTTCGCCGAGGAAACGCCCGGCCGGGGAATCCTTCTTAATCGCTCCGGCCGGAGAAATGTGATCGGTGGTCACGGAATCACCGAAGACGCCCAGCGGACGTGCTCCCTTGATTTCGGCGATCGTGCCGGGCTCCATGCCGAAGTCGGTGAAGAACGGAGGTTCCTGAATGTAGGTGGAATCACGATCCCACTCATAAACGTTGCCGACGGATGACGGGATTTCATTCCACTTCGGGTTTTGCCCCGTGAAGTCGCTGTAGAGTGTCTTGAAGACTTCCGGCTTAAGCGCGGCGGACATTTCATCGCGGATCTCCTGCAGGCTCGGCCACAGATCCTTGAGGTAAACATCGTAGCCGTCCTGATCCTTGCCGATCGGCTCGACGGACATGTCCATGTTGACGCGGCCGGCGAGCGCGAAGGCGACGACCAGCGGTGGGGACATGAGGAAGTTGGATTTGATGTTCTGGTGAACGCGGGCTTCGAAGTTGCGGTTACCGGAGAGCACCGATGCGGCCACAAGATCGTTGCCCGTGACGGCGGCTTCGATGTCCGGATCGAGTGGTCCGGAATTACCGATACACGTCGTGCAACCGTAACCGACGGTCTGGAAGCCGAGTTGATCAAGATACGGGGTCAGACCCGTTTTGTTGAGATAGTCGGTGACCACTCGGGACCCCGGAGCGAGGGAGCTCTTGACCAACGGATTGACCTGCATGCCCTTTTCAACCGCCTTCTTCGCCAGCAAACCGGCGGCGAGCATAACGGAAGGATTGGAAGTATTGGTGCAACTGGTGATGGCGGCGATCAGGACGCTACCGTGTCCGATATCAGAGCCATTGACTTGCGTAGCCATGGTACCGAGGTCGGCCGTATCCTTGCCGAAGCCGCCTTCCGAAACGGCCTTCTCGAAGGTGTCCGAGAACGATTGTCTGAGATTCGGCAGTTCGATGCGATCCTGCGGGCGCTTGGGACCGGCCACACTCGGGACGACGGTCGCGAGGTCGAGGTCGACGTCGATGGAATATTCGATCTGGCCTTTTTCCGGGATGCCCCAGAGGCCCTGGGCCTTGTAGTAGGATTCGCAGAGAGAGACATGCTCCTCGTCGCGACCCGTGCCGCGGAGATAGAGGGAGGTTTCTTCGTCGATCGGGAAGAAGCCCATCGTAGCGCCGTATTCGGGAGCCATGTTCGCAATGGTCGCTCGGTCGACGAGCGGCAAGCCCTTGGCGCCCGGCCCGTAGAATTCGACGAACTTGCCGACGACTTTCCGTTCGCGCAGAATTTGCGTGATAGTGAGAGCGAGGTCGGTCGCGGTGACACCTTCCGAAAGCGCACCGGTGAGGTGGACGCCAACGACGTCGGGCGTGAGGAAGTAGACGGGCTGTCCGAGCATGCCGGCTTCCGCTTCGATGCCGCCGACGCCCCAACCCACGACACCGAGACCGTTGATCATGGTCGTGTGGGAATCGGTTCCGACCAGCGTGTCGGGATAGAAGGTACCGTTGTCATCCTTAAGAACGCCCTTGGCGAGATACTCAAGATTGACTTGGTGAACGATACCGATGCCGGGAGGCACCACCTTGAACGTATCGAAGGCCTGCATGCCCCACTTCACGAATTGGTAGCGCTCTCGGTTACGTTTGAACTCCAGTTCCAGATTCTGGGCGAGAGCTTCGGCCGAACCCGAGAAATCCACCTGCACCGAGTGATCAACTACGAGGTCGACTGGCACGAGTGGCTCGATGATCTTGGAATCCTTGCCCAAGCGATCGACAGCGGATCGCATGGCCGCGAGGTCCACCAACAGCGGCACACCCGTGAAATCCTGCAACACGATCCGAGCCACCACGAAAGGCACCTCGGCCGTGCGGTCAGCCTTGGCCTGCCAACCGGCGAGCGAGGCCACCGCGTCTTCCGTCACCCGTTTGCCGTCGCAATTGCGCAACAGCGACTCAAGCACGAGGCGGATGGAGACGGGCAAGCGATCGACCGCGTAGCCGGCTTCTTTGAGCGCGGGCAGCAAATAGAGGGAGTGGGACTCGCCATTGGCTTCAAACGTGCCTCGGGTATTGAACGGATTGGGAAGACTCATGATGGATTTCTGCATAATTTTCGGACGGAAACGGATCAGTCCGCCGGTCCCCCGGCGATGATCGGTGCAGTGCGGCAGAGGGCCGCGGGGTGATCAGGCCAAGGCGGCCTTGATCGCATCGAAGTTCGGCAACTCGGTGGGAGCAGCGGTTTGTTCGGCGTATTTCACGACTCCGTCAGCTCCAATCACGAAGGCAGCGCGAGCGGAGGTATCACCCACCCCGGCGAGCATCGGAAAGACCACGTCGTAAGCCTTGGTGACTTCTTTGTTGAGGTCGCTGGCGAGCGTGATGGAAATTTTATTGGCGTTGGCCCAAGCCTCCTGAGCGAAGGGGCTGTCAACGCTGACTCCGATCACCCGGGCGTTGAGATCTTCATAAACGGAGAGACCTGCGGTCACATCACAAAACTCCTGCGTGCAGACGCCGGTGAAGGCCAACGGGAAGAAAAGCAGGACGGTCGACTTGCCACCATTGTCGCTGAGAGTGACGTCGGCGAGACCGTCAGCATTTTTGCTTTTGAGAGAGAAATCGGGAGCGGAGGAACCTACAGCGATGGGCATGATGAAGTGGATTAATGTCTGAATTGTGGATTCACCAAAACAGATGGCGAAAAGGAGTGCTAACTTACCGGTCTCCTGAAATAAGCCGCAACCCGTTTTTATACTTAGAAGCCCCGTTATTTTTACGAATGCCTTTCGCATTAGCTTCGCTGCGTCTTTGCGAAGGACTTCGAGGTCAATTCCCCCTTGCCCCGGACAAACTCCGAAGGCTTTGCTCTCCCTCTTGACCATGACGATCCTAGAAGAGCTCCAATGGCGCGGCCTCCTCGCCGACTGCACCGACCTAAATGCCCTAGACAAGCGCATGGCCCAAGGACCGATCACGCTCTATTGTGGTTTCGACCCGACAGGTGACTCCCTGCACGTCGGTCATTTGATGGGCCAACTCACCCTACGCCGCTTTCAGATGGCTGGGCACCACCCTATTGCCCTCGCCGGCGGAGCGACCGGTATGGTCGGCGATCCTTCCGGCCGCTCATCCGAGCGCAATCTGCTTACGCGCGAACAACTCTCGCACAATATCGCCTCCATTAAGAACCAGCTCGCCCGGCTACTCGACTTCGAGACCTCAGAAAACCCTGCTCGGCTAGCGGATAATGCCGATTGGATATCGCCGATAAGCTTCCTCGATTTCCTTCGCGATGTCGGAAAGCACTTCTCCGTGAACGTCATGCTGGCAAAAGACTCAGTAAAATCCCGGCTGGGGAGCGATGGAGGGATCAGTTACACTGAATTCAGCTACCAGCTTCTCCAAGCCTACGACTTCCTTCATCTCCATCAATCCGCAGGCTGCGACCTCCAAATCGGTGGATCCGATCAATGGGGCAACCTTGTCGCCGGCACGGATTTGATCCGACGGAAAATGGGTCTGGAAGCCCCCACGTTCGGTTGGACCTTTCCGCTCATCACTAAGTCTGATGGCACGAAATTCGGTAAAACGGCCGATGGAGCGGTGTGGCTCGATCCGCAGAAAACCAGCCCCTACCGCTTCTACCAGTTTTTTGTGAACACCGAAGACGCGAAGGTCTGCGAATACTTGCGCAAGTTCACTTTCCTTGATCGCGAGGAGATCGAAGCCTTGGAGACCTCCCACGCCGAAAACCCGGGAGCTCGCATTGCCCACAAGGCGCTGGCGGTCGCGGTGACCACGATCGTGCATGGCGCTGACGCGTGCACCGATGCCCAAAAAGCGAGCACCATCATGTTTGGCGGCGGCCTCGATGGTATCAGCGAATCCGTCTTCTCCGATGTCGTAGGTGAAGTCCCCACCTCTGATTTCGAACCCAATCAACTCGACGGCGATGGCACCAACCTCATCGACCTCGTCGTGCAAGCTGGACTCTGCCCCTCCAAAGGCCAGGCCCGCAAAGACATCACCGCCGGCGGCATCTACGTGAACAATGAACGTAGCAACGACATCGCCCGCAACCTGACCGCCGCCGATCTACTCTTTGGTAAGTATCTGCTGCTCCGTAAGGGTAAGCGCAACTACGCGGTAATTCGTCTACAAGCGTAACGGATTGGATTGGTAGGAACAAGCGACCCTACCCTAATCCATCGGTAAATCTTGCACCTTAAGGCGGGGCTTCGACTGGATCGACTGATTCCCATGCGCGATCAGTCCCCCATGAACGTCCTTCTCATCACCAGTGATCAACAACGGTGGGACTGCATTGGTCGGTTAAATCCGGAGATCAAAACGCCAAATCTTGATCGCCTCTCCGCGCGTGGAATCACGTTTGATCGGGCCTATACCGTCAATCCGGTCTGCACCCCTTCGCGATGCACGATGCTCACCGGTGAGTATCCGTCGCGGCACGGCTGCTACCACGTCGGCACCAATCTCCCTCCCGACTACGCGAATACCGTCGCCTCCGAATTCGCCGAAGCAGGTTATGCTACCGAGCTGGTCGGCAAGGCGCATTTCCAAGCCTGCAAGGATCCCGCCAGTCCAGAATCGGCTCCCGCCGTGCACGACCTTGATCATTTCGATCAGTGGCAGGGGCCCTATTTCGGCTTCGAACATGCCGAGCTCGTCATTGGCCACACTTCCGAACCGCACGCCGCCAGCATGCACTATGGGGCATGGCTGCGACAACAAGGCATAGATCTGACCCAACATTTCGACATTCATGACTACGATCATTTCGGGCCGTGGGGTCTGCCCCCGGAACAACACGGATCAACCTGGGTGGCGGACCGCACCCTCGCGGCCATCGACCGGGCCAAGGCCGATCGGAAGCCCTTCATGCTTTGGGCGAGTTTCCAGGACCCGCATAATCCCTACGTCACTCCGAAACCGTGGGCGTCGTTGCACGATGCCGCCGATATGCCGCCTCCCGCCGACGCGTCGTCGACGAAAAATAAACCCGATTTCTACGCCAGCCTTGATCGGGGCGAATTCTACGGCGACGACCCGGAGTTGCAGGAAAAGGTCTGGGGGGACGCCAAAATCCGCCCTGGGCTCTCGAACGAAGACGTAGCCCAGTTACGGGCAATCTGCTACGGCATGATCAGTCTGATGGATCAGCAGATCGGCCGCCTGCTCGATCGACTTGAGGCCGACGGCACCATCGACGACACGCTCATTGTATTCACCTCCGATCATGGAGACTACCTTGGCGATCACGGTCTCTGGGGCAAAGGACTGCCGACATACGAAGGCATGCAACGCGTGCCTTTCATCGTGGCTCATCCTCATTGTCAGCAACGGGGTCAAATCAGTCATGCTTTACAGTCTCTGGTTGATATTCCCCTCACTACTCTGGTTGCCGCCGGTCTCAGTGTGCCGGAATCCTATCAAGGGGTCTGCCAAATCGCAGCGTGGATCGATCCGGGCTCCACTGCACGTGAGCATTGCCGCTTGGAATTTCGTCCCGCCGAGGGACCTTTCAAGCAACACACGTTCATTGAATCCCGCTACAAACTGGTGCTCTACGAAACCCGCGACTATGGAGAATTCTACGACCTCAAGGAAGATCCCCATCAGTTGACGAATCTCTTTGATTCGCCCGACGACCAAGCCCTCCGCGATAAACTGATGGTGAAGTATCCGATTCGGAATTTGGAACCGGATGTGATTCGGACTCGAATGGCGGTCGCTTAATCGCTCTGCTGAATTAGAAGATGGCACCCCCTACCCTACTTGGCATTGAGATCGGCGGCACCAAACTGCAGATCGTTCGCGGCACCTCGGCCGGTGATATTACCGAACGCCACCGCTTCCAAGTCGACCGGGAGCGCGGAGCCGAAGGCATTCGGGAGCAGATTGCCACCGCGTTACCGGAGCTGACCAAAAATGCCTCCGCAGTCGGGATCGGGTTCGTTTCAAACGCATGGCCAGAATCCGGGATGGCAGTCACAGTAACAGTAGTACCATGAGTGCCAAAAGGGGACATTGCTTGAGGGGCTGTTGCTCAAAGGGTGACACCGAGGATCCGACGGTAGCTTTGGATGAGGGCTAACCCCGAGTGGGTTTCTTCCATAATTTGGTCCGCTAGAGCCCGGATTCGACTCACCATGCGATACAGGCCCCTCGTAAGCGCCTCAGGAGGCGACGATGCCGCCCCACCACCCGATTGCGGGCCTCGGGGTCGGGCGTTGATCAGTATTTTGAGGTTTTGGATCGCGGCGATGATCCCGTCTTGGACTTGTTGGCGCACCAGCCGACGCCAGCGGGCCCGTTTGAAGTGATGGCGCTTTGCATCGGCAAAACTGCCTTCGCCGATGTGTTTGCGGCGGCCCCGATCTCGACGCGCTTGCGCACTGCTCGCTTGGGCCCGGGCAATATCTATCAGCTCTTGGTCATCAGGGTGCGGCCATGCTTCGCGCGGGTGCATTGGCTCTACCGCGCACAGGCCGCACAGACTCCTTTGCGCGGGGCCTATTCCGTGGCCTCACGCTGAGGGTTGCGACGGCGCGGATATAAGAGCTGCCCCGCGGGACACGTGTAGACGTTTTGCTGTGCATCGGAGGTGAAGCGCTCAGGCTCGAAGATGCCTTTGTGGTTGGCGTGTCCCGCACCGAAGAGTCGCCCCATGTGTGTGCGCACCCCGCGGCGTTGCCGGTCCCGGTAGTTGGCGTTGGTGCCGTATTGTTGGTCGGCGACGACGGTGGTGGCGGCTTGCCCGATGTTGGCCTCGGGTTGGTCGAGCAGTGTAGGGGTGCACTTCGGTTCGGCGACGTCGCCCGGGGTGGTCTCCACTGCGGTGATCACGCCGCATTGATCGTCCACCGCACGGGGGGGGTTGTAGCGCGGGCGCGAGTCACCCGATCCCCCGTATTTGCCATTGCGCACCAGCGAGGCGTCCGGGTCGGTGCGGCTGAGTTTGGTCTCGCGCAGGGGTTGGTGAGTGGGGGGCCCCGAGGTTGGCCCTCCAGTTTACGCTCCTGCACCCCGTAGGCCTGCTTGAGCGCTTTGATCAGTTCGGGCGAGGAGCTGACCACCGAGTCATTGCTCGGGTCCGCGTTGATCAGGCTGCCATCCAGATGCCGTTTTTGACCGTCGACCAGACCGGCTTGCACGCACGACTCGATGGTGCGCAGGAACAGTTGCTCGAACACCCCTTGCCCCCAACGCGCCCGCGCTTTGGGGGTTGGACCAAATCGACTTCCCCCAAATTCCCAGCCTCTCGCGAGCAGCGACACCAACGGCAACCGCCCATTGCAATAGGCAAGGAGGCGGCGATTCTTCTGATTCGAATTATCCGCCCGAAAATCGGCGGCACCTGATCTGGACAGACTGAGCACGAAATACAGGGTTATACGAATGCCCACCCACTCCTTTACCACCGCGATTGGTCAGTGCTCGATTTGGTGGGAAGGTGAAGCGATTACGCGTTTCATGCTTCTGACCGAGTCGCCCGACTCCGAGCCTGTTCCCAGTTGGCTCGAACCGTTGATCTCCCGCGTGCGAAAGCATCTCCGTGACGGCGGAGAAGATTTTTCCAACGAGAACTTGGCGTGGGATCAGATCTCCTCATTTCAGCAGCGCGTATATCGAGCCGCTCTGAAAACCAAGTCAGGTTTCACGGCCACCTATGGCGATCTGGCCCGGGCCATTGGTGAAGCACCTGCCGTAAGTCGCGCGGTCGGGACGGCCCTCGGTCAAAACCCCTGGCCTCTCCTCGTGCCCTGCCACCGATTCGTCGGATCCAACGGAAAGATGACAGGATTCTCAGCCCCAGGCGGTATCAATACCAAACTCCAGCTCCTCGCGATCGAAGGCGATCAACTGTTCGGCGTTTAGCGCGGGCGGAATGACAAATTCCAAATTGCCCTCTACGGCCACTAGATACGCCCACAACCCACCTGAATGTCGGGCTTAACGCGACAACCCGTCCAGTCACTCATCGGGGTGGGCCAACCTCCCCGAAGTAACAAATTCCAAGTAGCAAGTATTGAACCGTCAGTCTTGAGATTTCCGAGCCAAACATTTTCGCCGCGAGTCGGGTCGGAGGCGCATTGCGAAGCAATTAAGTCACGACCGGAATCCTTCACAAAAACCTCAACTACATTGGTTATGATACTTGAAATTTGATACTCGTTGCTTCTCGCGGCGGGCAAAGATCCACGTGCGCTAACGAATTCAAAACTTCGTGCCTTTCGTGAATTTCGTGGTTACCCAAATAGTCGTGTCTACCGCCGATCTCGAACATGCCGCCCGCGCCGCCTCCGCCCACGCCTACACTCCCTACTCCAAGTTTGCTGTTGGTGCTGCCGTTCAGACCGCCGACGGCACCGTCTTTTCGGGCTGTAATGTGGAAAATGCCTCATTCGGCCTGACCAACTGCGCCGAACGCACCGCGGTCTTCACTGCAGTAGCCGCCGGCCATTGCGAAATCAGCTGCGTAGCGATCTACACCCCGACGGATCAACCCACCGCGCCGTGTGGAGCATGCCGTCAGGTCCTCCGTGAGTTTGGCCAAAACATGACCATCATTTCTACCTGTAATGGATCCGGGAAGATCGAGACAAGTTTGAACGCATTGTTACCCGACTCGTTCGGACCCGAAAACCTTCGCGCGTAGCGCCAACCTCGTCTTACCTCGATGATGCCGCCAGCCTTCTACCCCGGATTATTGCTCCGCCATTTAATGCCAGCGGTAGTGAGTTGCTGCCTCATCATCATAGGTCTCGAGCCAGCTGCACTTCGCGCCTCTGAAACAGCCCCGATCAATTTTTCGACGGACGTGCAGCCCATCTTCGAAAAACTCTCCACCGAGGATCAAGATACCCTCATGACATGGCTTGAGCAAGGCGGTGAACTTCCCGAGAGTTTCTCCCCCCACGCTCAAGCCGACGCGATGAAGGTATCGACCAGGATCTGGTTGATCGATACCGCCGCCTGAGGCGACTGGGCGTTCTCAAAACGGCACAAGCTCGAGGCACTTGCCAACGGTTCATCGCGGCCGGCGGCCATCTGATGAATCGAGTCGTGGCGTAGCGCCTGCGCATCGTTCAAATCCTCCCAACCCGCGCACAGGGCAAAGACGCGCGGACGCAGCAGACTCCCCGCATCATGGGCCCCCTTGCCTGACTGGCGCTGGTCGCAAAGCACGCTGGATGCCTGTTGGGTCAGGCCGAGTCCCCGATCTCCTTCGCGCAGCAACAGCAGCCCTCCATCGCTGCTTACTTCGCCTCCCTTGAAGTCCGCCTCGACCCGGCGGCGTTTTGACCTTGTGAAACGCAGTCCCTTTGGCTTGTTTTTGCCCATCGCTTAGTTAGGTTGTTTTTGTTGCTACCCATTTTCTATCAATGGTTAACCATCTAAGCGATACCTATTTCATGCCATATCCGGGCTAGGCGATGATAAGCTTCAATATTCACGATGACGCTCCCATTCCCGATTTGGAGAAGAACATCTCCCGTCAACACACCGAGGGAGGAAGATTGATCCTGTATCGTCGAATGTGGTCAGCTGTAATTATCTCAATAACTCAAGATCGCATCGAACACGTTGCATTTCAGTCGAGCCGGGTCTGGCCGGGATTGAAGCACTCACTGTTCACCCTGTTTCTGGGCGTCTGGAGCCCTACGGGATTATTCATGATTCCCTGTTTACTCATACTCAACTTTTCGGGAGGAGCGGACGTTACCGGCCAATATTCCAGTCGATCCATCGATCCTCATCGCTCTCTCTTACCGGATCCAGGGCAAGGCGAGCGGGACCTGAAATTCGCCCAATGGATGTTCGTGACCCTTGGAATGATCGCCCTTGTCAGCCTCCTTTTCTATATTATGCGGACCGATTTTACGTCCTAAACAGCCCTCAAATCCTCAATTTCTGGGGCGTTTGCGATGCCGTGGTTAAAAACCACGCTTTACTGCGTTTGTCAGGCGTCATTCAGTCGACAGTTTCATGTTTGAGACCGAGCTTTGCCGCTACTTTATCGACCAGCCGATCAATTGGCATTTTGACCAAGAGATCGCCGATATCCGTGGCTGGGTGCTGCTCAAGTCCAGAGACGAGCTCATGGACCTCCGCGCCACCTTGGATAGGGTGCACTACTACGGTATTATCGGTGTTGATCGTCCCGATATTCAACAGACGTTCGATGCGGGCGGGCCGGGCCTGAAATCAGGATTTCGGGTAAGCGTGCGCCCTTGGCACGGAGCCAAAACCCTTACACTGGAAGTCATGCTGCGGGACCAGACGTGGGTGGAGTTCTGCCGCCGCGAAGTGACCTGCGATGGCGAGGACCAACCGTTAAAGAAACCGTCGCCCTACATCCGGTCCGAGGTGCTCGAGGAAAGCCTCACCTACCTCTATCGCCATTTTCATCAGGAATCGGGCTCAGTGCTCAAAACCGAGGCGGATCGGGTGCTCAAGGAGATTTCAGTCAATCAGACTGAGATGCTGCCCGAAAACGATCTTATCGGATATCTCGATCTGCCTGATTTCTGGGTGAATGCCCATTACGAGAAATTTCGCGTCTCGGGCTGGGCATTTTCCCGCGATCAAACGATTGCCCGACTCCATGCGACCATCGGTTGTGTGGACGAAAATCGACTGGTTTGGGGCAAGGAACGGGACGACGTCCTACACCACAATCCGGATTTTCCCCAAGCGCTGAAATCCGCTTTCTACGGTCTGGTTGATGTGCGACCGGGTTGTTTTAGTCCTGCCTGCCTGAAGATCTGGGTCGATTACCCGAATCAACCGCGCCAGTTACTGCGCTCAAAACGACTCTTCATCAATCAACTCGATGAGAACAGCGGACCGATCCCCTACTACAGTCACTTTAAATTTGTTCGGGTAATCACTGCTCTGGTCCGGGCCATTCTCCGCGGCGGCTATGAACTGGAAAGTTGGGGTGATTTTTGGAAAGCGGTTCGCACCACGCGAGCCGACTTGGCTGACAAGATGATCCGAGGCGGCAAGAAAAACACGCCGCCGCCCCCGACGCCGTGGGAACGCAAAGATCCGTTTGATCTGTGGACGCATCACAATCGACTGACTCCCCGACTACTGAAGTTCCTTGAGCAGGAAGCAAAGCCAGTCCTCGCGGAGGGCCCCAAGATCAGCATTCTTGTTCCCACCTACAATACATCCGCTAAGTTTCTCGATGAGCTGATCGCGAGTGTGAAGAATCAGGTCTACACCCACTGGGAATTGTGTTTCGCGGACGACGCATCACCCGAGTCCCATGTGGTCAAAAAACTCAGAGCTGCTGCCGACTCGGACGACCGCATCAAATTCACGATCCGGGAAAATAACGGTCACATTTCCGCCGCAACAAACTCCGCCTTGGAAATGGCGACCGGCGAATATGTTTCCTTTCTCGATCACGATGATCTGCTACCTGCGGATGCGCTGCTCCACGTCGTTGAAGCTATTATCGCGCAGCCCCAGGCCGATTTCCTCTACACCGATGAAGACAAGATCGATGTTTCTGGACATCACTACGATCCTCAGTTCAAGGGCGATTGGAATCCGGAGATGGCGATTACCCACAACTACACCCATCATCTACGCACCATCCGGCGGAACATCGTTGAGGAAGTGGGCGGACTGAGGATCGGTTATGAGGGAGCCCAGGACATTGATCTGATTTTGCGCTGTGTCGAAAAGATCAAGCACGCCAACATCATCCACGTTCCCTTTGTCTGCTACCACTGGCGGACCCATGAGGAAAGCACTGCGCAACGCGGGGATCAAAAAGGCTATCTGTTCGGGGCTGCACGAAAAGCGATTGAGGACGCCGTCGAAAGGCGCGGACATCGCGCCGAAGTCGAGCTACCAGAGTTGATGAAAGACAACGCGCTCTGTCTCCATCAACTCAAGTGGAGTCCTGAACTGATCGCGGAAAATCCGGTCACGATTATCGTGCCTTCGCGCAATCATCCGGAATTACTGAAAGACTGTGTCGCATCACTCGACCGGACCGTGAACTGGGAGCACGCCAAGCTGATCGTGATCGACGATGGTTCGCACGAATTGGCGGCAGTAGAGTTTCTCAAGGAGATCGAAACTCGGAAGGATCGCCCATGGCGAGTGCTTCGTCCGAAGCGCGAGCCGTCGGGTTTCAACTATTCGCGACTCGTCAATCTCGGGACTGATGCCGCCAACACCCCGCTTGTTCTTCATTTGAACAACGACGTTGAAGCCATTGAGCCCGGTTGGTTGGAGGATATGGTCGGCTGGATGAGTGTCGAAGGCGTCGGCGTCGTCGGTGCTCGCCTCATTCATCGCGATGAGACGCTCAATCACTCCGGCATCTGGGTGGGCCCCAATGGTGGATTGGCTCACGCCGTCTTCGTGGGTTTACCCAAGGACGATTTCGGTTATCTGTTTCAACCGCACGCGGCCCGGAACACCACGGCCGTCACCGGTGCATGTTTACTCACGAGTAAGGCGTTATATCAGCAGCTCAACAGCTTTGATACCGCGGACTTCCGGGTGGCATACAACGATGTCGATTACTGCATGCGGGCGCTCAATGCCGGCCACCGCACGGTCTACAGTCCGGGAGCGACCTTGATCCACCTCGGTTCCGCGACCCGCGGTATCAGCTACACGGAAAAGGAGCATCTGGCCTTCGTGCAGCGTTACCCCGCTTTCCGCGATCCCCACTTCTCGGAATCGGTTGAATACGCCAATCCGACTTTTCGGATCAACGCCTACGATCATCGTTTCGCCAGTCGGGAGCTGAAACTCCACATCGGCATTGTTTCCCACAATCTCAACCTCGAAGGCGCTCCGCTCTTCATCGTGGAATACGCCCGTCACTTCCAGCAGATCGCCAACTGGAAAGTGACGGTGTTCGCACCCTCCGAAGGCCCTCTGCGAGAGAACTTCGCCGAAGCGGGCCTTGAGGTCGAAATCATCGATATCAACGCGGTGACCGGCGCGAAGACCGTCGACGAATTCAACGCGGCCATCAACGCCCTCGCGGAACAACCGCAGTGGCAGGATCTCGATCTGCTGGTGGGCAATACCATGCTTTCCTACTGGGTCGTGCCCTTGGGCCAAAAAATCGATCTGCCCACAACGCTCTACATCCATGAGAGCAACGCCCCGCGCCGTTTCTTCTCGGAGCACAATCTGGCGACTCCCGAAGTCATTCCTTTGATCGAGAATGCGCTGACCGATGCGACCCGCGTGATCTTCATCGCGAAGGCGACCCGCAAGATTTTCGCCGATCTGAATCGCAAGGACAACTACCGGCTGATCAACAGCTGGATCGATATCGAACGAATCGAAAACTACATCGCCGAGACCGATCGCGCCCAACTCCGGGCGAAGCTCGATATCCCGGAAAATGCCACCGTGGTCGTCAACGTGGGATCGGTTTGTCAGCGCAAGGGTCAGCACATTTTCATTCGGGCCATCGATCATCTCCACAAAACCCACGGCACGGAACTCGACCAGCAAGGTCCCCTGCTCTATGTCATGGTCGGTGCCCGCGAAGGGCTGTATCTGGAGACGATTGAAAACGACATCGAGTTGATGGAACTTAAGAATACCCGCCTCATCTACGAGACTCAGGACGTTTACCAGTGGTATCGGGTGGCTGACATGTTCTGCTGCACCTCCTTTGAGGAGTCGTTTCCGCGGGTTCTCCTAGAGGCGGCTTCGTTCAAACTGCCAATTGTCAGCACCGATGTGGACGGCATCACTGAGATGCTCACCAACAATGACGAAGCCTATCTCATCAAGGCGGGCGACTATCATGTGCTCGCTGATACCTTGAAAAAGGCGCTCGACCGCCACTATGCAGGTGACACCAAGATGGTATCCATGGCCTTCACCCGCATCTCGCGTTTCTACGACGCCCGAATCTCCCAGCCCGCCCATGTGGAGATGGCCCGCGAAATCTATTTTGGCTAATCACCGGATCTGCTCGGCATGAACGAAAACGAATCCTATCTCTTCCACATCGAGCAACCCGATGCGTGGCACCGGACTCCGGATCACTTTTGGATTTACGGGTGGTTCGTGCCCAAAAACAACACGATCTACACGGATGTGCGGGCAATTCATCGACGATGTTCCGTTCACGGGGCTATTGGGATTGCCGCGGCCTGACATCAAAGAAGCCTACGCGGGTTGGATAAAAGGTCGTGCTCCTGGATTTGCGTTTCGCTTGGAGCCCTGGGTAGGTGCCAAAGTCATCCGGTTGGAGATCATGAACCGGGACAACGAGTGGGCCGAGTTTTGGAGGGTCGACATCGAGATCTCGGGCAAGGGAGAGTGCAAACAGCAACGTCCCAAATTGCCTCCAGAACTGGTGGAACTGCTCTACCTTCGTCTGCTCAAGCACCCTTCCCTTCACCCCGATGCACCTCTGGCTGCTCACGCCGCCCGCATGGTGAGGGATTTTTCCATCGAGTTGACAGATGTGCTGTCCAACCCGCCTTTCCGCGGGCAGTTCGAGCAACCCCAACTGATCGCGCATTCCCAATACAACAAGGTTTCGGTGCTGGGTTGGATCTTCCATGAAGAGAAGCCGATCAAACGCCTCCTCGCGACCACGGACAGTATCAACTACAATGAGTTGGTCTACGGAATCGAGCGCGCGGACGTAGGCAAAAAATTTGCGGACCACCCGCAAGCAAAAACCTCCCGATTCCAAGGCATCATCGATATCAACCAGATCGCTGCGAATCCGATTCCGCTGATGATCTTCGCGGAGTTTGAGGACGGGGAGCGGGAATTGGTATTTGCCAAACGGGTGTTCCAATGGAGTTGCCTCGAAAAAGAAATCCGCTTGCCGCCTTACGATGAAACGCATTTTGAAAACGTGCGGGAAAGCATCGTCCAAGCCTGCAAATCGATGGACATCGATGCGGGCGGTTGGGCATTTCGTCGCGAGACAAAACGCATGCAAAAACTCTACCGCGAAGAGGCTCAAGATCCCTTGCCCTGGTATAGATGGCGCACGCAACCCGCATATCAAAATTGGGTCGACAACCACCAACTGCGGCCACGGTTGAAACGCGAATTCCAGCAATCCGCCGAACAACTTCAGTCGAGTAACCCACCAACCTTTTCGCTGCTGCTGGATTCGCGAAAGGCTGATCATGCTCAAATCACGGCGCTGGTGGATTCACTCTCCGCTCAGCTGTATTCCAATTGGGAGCTCTTGGTTGTCATCCGTGCTGATGCCGATCCGGCGCTGACCGACCACGTCGCGGCGGAAAGCCGCAAAGATGTCCGGATCAAATTCGTTCACGGTCAGCCGGAGGAAAACTTTGCGATCACCCTCAATCAAGCAGTGGGCGCAGCCAAAAGCGAGTGGCTGATATTTCCTGAACCGGGTGCGACGCTTCCTCCAAACGGCCTGCTGTTGTTGGCCGAACAGGCAACCGATACGGCGGATATAGTTTTCGCCGATGAAGACCATCGCTCCGTCGATGGCGAACGTCTCAATCCGGTCTTCAAACCCAAGTGGAGTCCGGAGCTGATTTTCTCAGGCACCCATCCCGGAGAGTGTTTGGCAATTCGTCGTCGAACGTTCGAAGCGACCGGCGGTTATGAGGAGAAATTCCAAGACCTGCTTCGGCTTTCGCTCGCCCTGCGTTTACAGGAAGTGGTGAAACCAGACCGCATTCACCACGTCGCCGCGATCGCTTATCATCGCGCCTGGCCCCGGCCAAAACACGAATCGTCCACGGCCTATACGGAACAATTCAGCGTCGCGGTGACAGAAAGCCTGGCGCGACGTGATCTGCCGGGACGTGGCTTCCAACCGCCCTTTGCCGTAAATGCGCGCCTTCCGGTGCAACAAGTGTTCTGGAATCACGACTACCTGGCACAAAACAATGTCACAATTGTCATTCCGACCCGAGATCACTCCGACCTGCTCGAACGGTGTATCGAGGCCCTACTGCAGACGGTAAATTGGCAGCACGTAAAACTCGTGATCGTCGATGACTTTTCCCGCGAAGAACAGGCTGTGCGTTTCCTCAAATGTCTGGCCGCGCGAAAGGACTTCAGTTGCAAGGTCATTCAGCCTGACGTCGACCCGCTAAAACCATTCAACTATTCCCGGCTGGTCAATGCGGCCCTACCCTACATCGACACGCCGCTGATTCTCCATCTGAACAATGATGTCGATGCGCTGAAGCCGGGCTGGATCGAAGAGATGGCCGGATGGTTTTCCCTGCCCGATGTTGGGGTGGTGGGCGCACGTCTGCTCTACGCCGGTGATCACATCAATCACGCCGGGGTAATTGTGGGTCCGCATCATGGTTTGGCCGATGTCCCGTTGGCTGGATTGGGACCAAATGAGGATGCGCCCTTCGAACTTCATCGTATTGCGCGAAACTGCACCGCCGTCACCGGCGCATGTCTGATGACCCGCACCGATCTCTACAAAGAATTCGATGGGTTTGACGAACCGGCCTTCGGCGTCGCCTACAACGATATCGACTATTGTCTGCGGCTCAAGGCCGCCGGCCGCCGGACGGTCTACACGCCGCAGGCGGAACTATGGCACTGGGGCAGCGCTTCCCGGAGAACCTCATATCACCCCGAGGAACACATTGCGTTTGCACGCAAATACCCGGGAATCGAGGCTCCCTATTGGAGCCCGTTTCTCCAATCCCGTGACCGCAATGTATTCATAGATCCTTACAAATACGCACACACCAAGCGGCTCGACAAACTTCATCTGCTGGCCGTTACGCATAACCTGAATTTCGAAGGCGCACCGTTGTTCTTTTTTGAATACGTCGCATTTTTAATCCAGAAATTGGGATTCAAAGTCAATGTGGTTTCCGCCGAAGACGGCCCGCTGCGGGAAGCCTACCAAAAGCTGGGCGTGAACATTGTCTTGATCGATCGACACCCACTGCACGGGAGTCGAACGGATCAGGAATTCGAGGATCAACTAAAAGTGATGCGTCACGATCTCCACAGTCAGATCGACCTTGGTCCGATCAATGCCTTCGTCTGCAATACCATTGCCTGTTGGTGGGGCGTGCATCTGGCCCGCTCGGTCGAAAAACCCTCCTTGTTCTACATCCACGAGAGCACATCAGTGAAACGGTTCTTCTCCGGCGCACTGCCAAAGAACCGGCATCACATCGCCCGCCAAGCTTTCCGTCAGGCAACGCGAGTCTGCTTCCTTTGCAAGGCAACACGCTCCTACTATGAGGAACTCAACGATTATAATAACTTTCGATTCGTCTCCTCGTGGATCGACTTGCCGCGCATCGAAGCCCTAAAAAAGGCGACTCCCCGCGAGGAAGCCCGGGCTAAGTTAGGCTTCGCTCCGCATGAGCAAATCATCGCGAACATCGGCACGGTCTGCGAACGAAAGGGTCAACACATTTTCCTGCGAACGGTGGAGTATTTCATGAGACGTTTCGCGGCCAACGGTAGTTACCGATTTCTCATCGTGGGAGGAAGCCCGGGCGAATACCAAGATTCTCTGGAAGCAGATATCGCCCGACTTGGGCTCGGCGAAGTCATCACGATCGTTCACGAGACCGATCGTGTTTATGAATACTTCCGCGCCGCCAACCTGTTCGCCTGTTCCTCTTTTGAAGAGTCGTTCCCCCGGGTCCTACTGGAGGCGATGGCCTTCGAGACTCCGATCGTAAGCACGGATGTCCACGGGGTTTCGGAGATGGTAACCAACAAGGCCGAGGCTTATTTGGTCCCACCGGGAGAACCCGTCGCATTTGCCCAGACGATCAAAACCTGTTTGGACAAACTGCTCCACGGCACCTCGACCGTGCCCATGGGTTATTCGAAAGTCGTTCGGGCCTACGGGATGGATGCAGTTCTCCCCAAGCACGCCGACATCGCCCGGGAAGCCGTGCTGGATTATGACGGCGTCACCGTGCGAACGGCCCCTCGAAGACTGTCCGGCCGCGGTGATCGGGTCGAGTCCAGCTGGTGATGTCTTCCTCCACCAAACAGCGATGGGGGTTTATTTTTATCATGGTGGGAGCCGTGCTGCTGACTCGAGTTTGGTGGTTGGATCACGGACTTTGGAGTTTAGATGAGGGGGCCACCTTCACCATGGCTCAACAGGTGCTTGAAGGGGATGTGCTGTATCGAGACGCGGCCGACCACCGCTCTCCGCTCATGCCCTACTTAAAGGCCTCGATTTTTGCTATCTTCGGCGATTGGAATGCTCCCGCCGTGCACACTATTCTCGCATTGTTACTTGGCTTATGTGCTGCAGGTGTTGGTTGGATTGGGCGTAAATTGGATCGTCCTGCAACGGGTTGGGTAGGGGCACTTTTTTTCGTCTTTTTGCAAATCCTCCTGGTGGACGCCAACGATGCCATGTCCGCCAACACGGCGTGGTTTGTGGTCATTTTTTCAACCCTGGCATTCGTGCTATTGGTTCGATCTACCGACAAACCAAACTTCAAGGGCGGGATTCCTATCGGCTTTTTTTTCGCCCTTTCAATCCTGTGTAAACAACCCGGGCTGTTGGATACGTTGGCAGCTGTAATTATTGTAGGACTCTTGATCATTTCCCATGGGAAAGAGCGAATTCCTTTGCTCAAATTGCTCGGAGGAATGGTGACCGGCGTAGCGCTCCCCTTGACTTTAACCGTCGTATATTTCGCATTCCACGGCGCTCTCGAGGACTACATTTACTACGCTTTCACCTTCAATACTGTCCTCTACATTCCGGAGGTTCCTTTGGTAGAACGTCTGGCGGCCATGAGAATACCGTTCGTCCTCGCATGGAACCATACTCCGATCGTGGGGATATTGGGATTAGGAGCGGCTTTTGTCGGAACATGGAGTGTGCTGCGGGATTTAATCGGAAATCTCCGAATTCGCGAAAATCTGTTGATTTGGATTTTCCTAGGATGGACGGCGGCAGAAGTCGTAACCACCGGGCCTAAGCGGTCGTGAATTCTCGCACTACAGCCAGCAGGTAGTCCCGGGATTGAGTCTGGCAGCTGCTTGGATGTTCACTCGAATTCGGCTTTGGAATCCGGGAAAAGCACCACAGGCGGGGCCAGTTTTCGCCGTTATCCTGATAGTGGGGCTGCTTTTAACCGGTGTTGCCCGAGCTCGAAAGGTGGTGACCTACTTTAACTCTAAGGACATCCGACAAGGCAAAAGTTGAGTAATTTTTAGTTCATAATTCGAGGCCTTCGGGTCCCAGTGTGCTGCCTTTCGTGCGCAGGGATTTGAGGTATTTCATTTCGTCATACGCGACGTCATCCTGCCCGCAACGCCACCGGATTCGGATCCCCTTATCCGCGAGCGCTCTCATGATGGTATTAAACCCATGGCCCTTGGCCTCGCGCTGGCGATAGAACGCCTCCGCCCAGATGGAGTGCTGCCACGATGCTTTCGCCCACGCTAGGAAGCTCTGTCGCGTGAAGGTATCACCGCGCCGTCGGCGCTGCACCTTGCCCATCTTGCCACTTTGATCAGTGATGGGCGCGATGCCAAGCGCTGCGGCCACCGCCTCCGGACTCTCGCAGTTGGGCGCATGCTTCTCCATCGCGGCGTGGATTCGCGGCGTATAGATCGGACCTGCGCCGGACAATGCGGCGATTCGTTCGGCTTTTTCACCTGCGCTTTTCACGAATTGGGCAAGGGCGCTATCGTGCGCTTTAATCCCCGCATTGAGCACTTCGAGCTGATGGAGGATGATGCTCACCTCCAGCTCATCAGCCGGGTTTATGGCCCCCAAGGGCACGAGGTTTTTGATCACGGCCCTACGCGCGTCCCACCACTGGGCCCACGCGTGCGCCACGAAGCGCGCTTGGTCGCGCGCATCGCTTTGATCATTGCGAGCGTGCGAGACGGTGAGCGCGTTACGATACGACCCCGTTGCCGCAGGATTAAGCGCATAGATCACCTCGGGGTGACGCGCCGCGAAGACGACGACCCGATTGGGAGCGGGTTGTGCAAAGGCCACCGCGATTCGAGCCTTCAGGTGCGTTTCGCGCACCTGCTGCCACCACCCATCGAGCACGGCAGGTGCGCTCGGCACCTCTCGCTCTGCAAGGAAGCCCTCACGGGCGGGATCGAACACGGCCACCGCCACGGTTTTATCCGCACGGTCCAAAGATACCACCAAGTCAAAAGGCGGAGTTGATTCATTAGCTTTCGGTGCCAACGAAGACTGGGAAAACACCTCCGACAACGGTGCCGCCGCCCAAACCGCCGCCACCCAGGTCGGGGCAGTTCCCCTCATGACCGGAAGCACCGACGACGCCATGGTCGTCGAGCTATCGCCCGGTAGCTACACTGTGGAAAGCGGCGGATACGACGCTGGTTTGATTCCCCCCATCGACCAAACCGTGGCTGCCGGATCTAGTCCCAACTTCAACGTGCTCGCGGTCGCCGACAGCTCCCTTTCCTACCAGTGGAAATTCAACGATCTACCGATTGCCAATGCTACCGATTCGAGTTTGGTTCTGAGTGATGTGCAACCGACCGACGAAGGCAGCTATTCGGTGCAACTCTCGACGACAGCAGAAACGGTTACTACCGCTCCCGCGATATTGAACGTTCTCGGCGGAGGACCCGTTCGAGCGACTCAATCCAGCAACGTCACTGAGCTACAACCTGAAGCCTCGGCCACCATCACGGTGCAAATCGAATGGGATGAACCCCCCAATCTAATCCATCAAACCACCCTGCCCGAAGGTTGGATCATGCGTAGCCACACGGCGACCGGAACCAGCTCAGCACCGGCGGACGACGCCACCGGAATATTGATTTGGGAATTCGGAACCCCCGCCGGTGATTCACCCATGAGTTTCACATTCGACCTTGAAGCGCCGTCCGGATTCATGACCCCCATCGCATTGGAAGGTGGAATCATCCCACGAGCCGACCACGGGCAACGTTATCGCAAGCGAGGCCCTTCCGCATCGGAGTCTCTGCGAGTATTCACTCTGTAGATACGGACGGAGATTTTAGATTGAGTTTGTCCGAATTGCTACGGGCCATCGAAATCTACAATACCCGCTTCGGCACCACCCGCACCGGTCGCTACCGCATCGAGAATGGCACCGCCGACGGGTTTGCCCCAAGAAGGCTCCACCAGCGAATCCGGCGTGCTCGCCCGCTATCACAGCGCCGACACCAACCGTGACGCCAAGTTCTCTCTCTACGAACTTCTCCGCATAATCGAGCTCTACAATACCCGCGAAGGCACCACCCGCACCGGAGGTTATCGCCCCGCCGAAGACACCGTAGACGGGTTCACCCCGGACACCTAGTCCCGACGGCGATTCTACCGACTAAACGGATTTTCATACCACACCAGCCCGAGGCCGGCTTCGCCTCCTTGGGCGTTGTTGTTTTCCTCTGTGTTCCCGATGTCGAGGTCGCCATCAATATCGATCACTAGATTCAGGTCGAATTTGATGCCTTCGATTCCGCTTACTGAGTGCGACAGCCAGTTTTCATCAATGTGCTCCAACCAAACTACACCGCGGCTGGCAGGCTCTTTTCGCTTCTCGAAACTCACGACCAAGTCCGGCCGCCCATCTGAATTAATATCGGCGACCTTCACTGCCTTCGGAGCGTTCGCGGTTCCGGGTAGTTTTATCGCAGAGTGTTGCCAACCCCCTTTAGCGTTCTGATCCAAAATCGTAAGCACGCGCTCGTCGGATGGTGAGATATTCGGAACAATCACCTCATTGACGCCATCACCATCAATGTCCGCGATGTCGATTAGAGTGGTTTCCTTAAGATCGTCTGCGATCCAAGTTTTAACCCAAGCATCGTGCAGAACCGACGAACCCGAGCCGGGATTCTTCAGCCAGAAGACTTCCTCTTGCTCGCCTTTTCGATCGCTCACCACAATATCATCCAAGCCGTCGCCGTCCATGTCCTCGGGAATGATAGACATGGTCTAGGTCACTGACGCCAAGGGATAAAACTGCCACTCTGACAGATCTCGCGGATCGGCGGGACTTTTCAACCAGCCTACCACTGCCTCCGGACCCTTGCTCCCGACGACCAAGTCTGGCCCGTGCTGGCCATCGATGTCCATGCTTACCGCGAACATCCATTGCTTCCCTTGCCCCCAAAGTGTTTCGGTTTGCCAAGCAGTCGAATCCGCATACTGCCCCGAATCGGAAGGGGCCCAATGAACCAAAACCCGTTGGTTCCTTCCTTCAGTAGAACTTACTACATCCATCGCATCGTCGTGGTCCAAATCAACCAAGAGCGCATCTTCGACGGATGGCGCCGCGCCCACTTCGACCATCTTCCAAGTCGGATGTGCTACTCCATCTCGCTGCATCAAATAGATCCGTGAAACGCCGCCCTGTTCCTACCCTGCCACTAAATCCGGCAATCCGTCGCCGTTCACATCTGCACTACGCACGCCGTCAGCGCCCAAGGACGAGTTGTCAATTGTATGACGTATCCATATTTCGGATAGTGGAACTCTAGCACACGCAATCGAGCCACTCCCAGACAAAGGAAATCGCCAGATAGACCAACGAGCGAGTAGTCAGACAATTCACAGGAGGAAACTTTACTAAAGCAGCGGCGCGATCACAAGCGCGACGATCGACATCACATTGATCAGGATGTTCATCGAGGGACCGGAAGTATCCTTGAGCGGATCGCCCACCGTGTCACCGACCACACAGGCTCGGTGAGCTTCGGAGTTTTGGCCGCCGTGGTGACCTTGCTCCACATACTTCTTGGCATTGTCCCACGCACCGCCGGAGTTGGCCATAAACAACGCGAGTAACACGCATCCTAGCAGCGCGCCGATCAACATACCGCCGAGGGTGGCCGCGCCGAGCGTGAAGCCGACGACTACCGGGGAGAGAATCGCAATCAACGCCGGGGCGGTCATGCGTTGCATCGCTGAGTCCGTTGCGATGCGCACGCAGGTTTCGGAATCCGGTTTGCCCGTTCCTTCCAGCAAACCGGGGATTTCGCGGAACTGACGCCGAATTTCTTCGACCATTGCCTGTGCCGCCTCGCCCACCGCGGTCATGGTAAGAGCACTCACAAGAAACGGCACGAAGCCGCCAATAAATACACCGGTCAGCACGCGAGGATCCGAAAGCAGAAGCTGGAACCCGGGGTTGTGCTGTTTCACCACGTTGATGAAGGCGGCAATGATCGCGAGCGATGCCAGCGCGGCCGCGCCGATGGCGAAACCTTTTCCGATGGCCGCCGTGGTGTTACCCACTTCATCCAACGCATCAGTGATCGCGCGGGTTTTCTTGCCGAGGCCTGCCATCTCCGCGATGCCACCGGCGTTATCCGCAATCGGACCGTAAGCATCGATACTCATGGTAATGCCAATCGTCGCCAGCATACCGACGGCGGCGATGCCCACCCCATAAAGTCCGGCGAAGTGACTCGCCCCGAGGAGCACGGCGGCGACCACTGCGATCGGAATCACAACCGACATCATGCCCACGGCCAGTCCTCGAATGATCACGGTGGCGACACCCGTCTTAGCGGCATCCGCAATCGAGCGCATGGGACTTCCTCCGGTGTAATGCTCCGTCGCCAACCCAATGGTGATTCCACCCACCGATCCCATCAGCACACAGAACCAGACCTGCATGCTCACCTGCGCAAACGAGATGACACCCGCCGCCGCCAATACGAAAAGAAACGCCGCACTCATGGTTCCGATGCGCAGCGCCTTGGCTGGTGCCATGCCGGAAAACACTTTGACGATTGTGATACCAATCAACGAACAGATCAGTCCCGTTGCCGCGAGGGCCAGCGGGAGAAACATGAGATCAATACGAGCCGTCGCAATCTCTTCCCACTTGCTCGCAGCCAAGGTCGCGGCGATGGCCATCGAAGCGATCATCGCATTGCAATAGGATTCAAACAAATCAGAGCCCATGCCTGCCACGTCGCCGACGTTGTCTCCCACGTTGTCGGCGATAACACCGGGATTGCGTGGATCATCCTCAGGGATACCCGACTCGACTTTGCCGACCAAATCCGCGCCTACATCGGCTGCTTTGGTGAAGATGCCTCCACCTACCCGAAAGAAGATTGCGACCAAGGATGCTCCCATCGCGAAACCGTGAATCACATGCACGTCCTTCGCGGATTCACCGAACAATAAAAACAGCCCGCCCACGCCCACCAATCCGGTCGAGGCCACAGTGAGTCCCATGATGGAACCGCCAAAAAACGCGGTCGTCAGTGCGGTGCCCGAACCCTGCTCGTGCGCCGCCACCGTGGTGCGCACATTCAAATGAGTCGCGGCATACATGCCAATCCAACCCGCCAGCGACGACGCGCCCGCACCGAGGAAAAACGCCAGCGACTCCCAGGGGTCTTTAAACACCAACGCACCGCCCACGAGGATTGCAAACAGGGCGATGAGCTTGAGCTCACGTCGCATGAAGAGCATCGCGCCCGAATGGATCTGCTCGCCGATCTCGGCCACTTTACCTTCCCCACCGGACTGGCGACGAAGACGAAAAAACAAGGTTCCAGCCACGCCGAGGCCGACAAGGCCGAGGATAGGCACCAAAAGATAAAGACTCTGCATAGTGTTCAAAGGACCGCTCGCCAACATGACGAGCTATGGAGGTTAGGGGTAAACTGGACTAATAGCCCTTCATCGCCTGTGCGGAATGCCACCACAGGTGATGTTCGGACTCGAGGGTATCGCTGTCGGGCAAAGGGAAATATTTCATCTCACCACCGCCGCCGACAAACAGCCCGCTGCGCACCAAGTAGAACAACAGGTCAGGCCGCAGGCCGCGGTTCACAATCTTGGTCGGGCAGCCTGCTTTGCCGGAGAGCGAATCGAAGCACTCTCGAATGTGGTCAGAAACTGAATACAACGTGCCATGCACTTCCGGACGCTCCGGATTGAAAGCCAGGCCTCCAATCTTAAGATCGAGGAACGCAATCGCGGGCAGCGAAACAAACGCCGTCGGATCCGTTACCGCATCACAAAATTCCTTGGGCCGCAGTCGACTCGCGACCCGGGGGTAAACCGGACCCAGTTCCTGGTAGAGAAAGTTCACTTCACGGTCATCTCTGGCTGTCCGATCACCCGGTTCGAGCGGCAAAGACAATCCCGCCGGCGTGGTAAGGTAGGCCTTTTGCATGGCCGCCGGTGGCACGCGCCCGAGCACGTTGTGGATCGCTACGTAAACCGAGCAACGTGGCGAGCCATCCGAGTGCGGCACACAACGCTCCATCGCTTCCTTCATACGGAAGATCTCCAGATCTGTATTCAGATCGATCTCGATAAATACCGCCGGCCCTTCGATCTGGCGTTTGGATCCCGTGGCTATGTAGCGGCCGAATTCGGCGGGCGTAAGTTGCGAAAGGATGAGCGCCTCGGGGATAAGGCTGAGGTAGAGATGTGATTCCATGCGTTGGAGTAACCGATTGGAGTAAGCCGTAACACTCCGACGCCAAAGAGCGAGCTGGAAAGTGTCGATATCAGTGTGACTAATCAACCTACTCACCAGGAATTCGGTCCCTGCATCACATGTGAATCACCACTCTTTCGCCATTTTTTACAGAAGAAAACAAAGAGCACAAAGCCACTCATCTTAATTTAATGCACGGGCTGACGGCTTTGTTCCCCTTTGTTTCCTTCTGTAGAAATACAACTCCTGCCCCACAGAATCCACTCGCAGCTCGCCGGTGCGTGATGCTCAATCCCGTTCATCGCTCGTAATACCGCAGTCTACTCGGCTATCGCGCTGGCCTTAACAGCTGCTTCTACTCCACTCCTCGTCGGCGCAGACTCCGCCACCGACGCTCCCAGTCCTCGCGTCACTGGCTCGCCTTCCATGCAGACCTGGCGAACCGAGGAGATCACGGGCCACCCCATCAGTCGGGAGGTCGTCGTCCATCCCGAGACCGGCTATGTGTTCGTCGCCAACACGGGAGGCGTTTTAATGTTCGACGGGGTGAGATGGCGGTTGATCGAACTGCCCGATGAACAACGCGCGCGCGAATTGGCGATCGACAATGCGGGACGGGTTTGGGCCGCTGGCGCGGGTGAAGTGGTGGTGCTCGTCCCTCCCGATATCGATGCCGGAGAGCCTTCCACTGCATTGGTCTCGCACTACATCGAGGACTTTTTCCTTCCCGAAAGTTCTTCCAACAACTCCGACAAAGATCGGTCACATCTTCTGGGTATCACCATCAGTCCCGAATCTTACCCAAGTATAATCAATACGCCGCAGGGCATGATTGTCCGCGTAGAGGAACGGGTTTGGCAATTTGGTCCTGAAGGATTGAAGCATTCCTGAGACCTTCCTGGTCTGACCGGCCCGACCAGCGTTACCAGTCGGCCTTGGTGGAGTGAAGGCGCGCTGCACATCTCTCGCGAGGATCGGCGTCCATCGTATCGGGCCAGGGAAACTTATAAAGGTCCCCATCGGCCATATTCCGGCGGTGATCTCAACGGCAACGCGAGCCGACGGCGATACCTTGTGGCTGACAAAGGAAGGACCTTGGTGCGTTCACGGTGACGAAATATCTCCGCTCCAATCCAGACCCAAGAGCTGTTGCGCGACGCCATCGCTACCAGAGCGATTGTTTTGCCCGATGGAGGCACCTTCCGCCGCGGGGTGATCATTCTCGACGCCGGGGGCAACCTAGTCGAGATCATCGACACCACCCGAGGCCTGGTTACCAACCGCGTAAATGACGTGGCGCTCGACGCCGAAGGTGGACTTTGGTTGACCACCCACGTCGGCATTATTCGTCTGCAGCACAACACCCCATTCGCGCTCCACGGCCCAGTTCAGGGCTTACGCGGCCGACCACGTAACCTCACCCGCATCGGAGACCGTCTCTACGTCGCCCACACCGAAGGCCTGGCCTGGCGAGACTCCCGCACCGGACAATTTAACCGGCTCCCAGGAGTCGTCGAGGACATCTACGGAATTGATCGCGTCGGCGACTCCCTGTTAATCGCCGCGGATCGGTTGTTTTCAGTTACTCCTGAGGATTCGAGCGCCGTCGCCAACGCGGAACCCCATTCCATTCTCAAGCAGTTCAAAGCCATTGCGGCCAGTCGCAGCATTCCCGGAGCCGCATACATCAACAACGGCGAGGGCACTTGGCTCGTGCAACCCAATCCCGACCCTTCCACCCACCCTTGGTCGATCGTGACGAAATTTGACCAGACCACGACTCGGGCTTCCGCGTATTTTGACAACGGTACCGGCGAAGTGTGGATATCGCCCCGATCCAACGAAGTCTTTCATCGCCTCGACTTGAGTGCAGGCGCGCACGCCGATGCCCCGTTGACCGCCCACGGACAAGCGGCGGGATTACCGGCCATGCAAACCACCCACTGCGTGGGCCTCTTCGATACTGGCGATCGGTTTTGGGCCGTGAGTCGGCTCGGCGCGTGGCGGTGGGACGAGGCGAATTCAAAGTTCCTCCCCGAACCTCAACTCATGGTCGCAGGCGCGGGTGCCGTAGCCGTAGCCGTAGCATCGGCGGGCGGCTTCGGTTGGATGTATTTTCACTCTCCTAAACCCATGCTACGGAAGGTGGAAATTGATCCCGCCGGTGCGATCAAAGTGACGGATCACCCGGTGCCCGAACTGACCGGAATCGACGTAACCGACCTCTATATGGATTCCGCTCTGCAAACCCTGTGGGTGGATTGCCAAGTCGAACTGCTCTCATTCGACCCCAACCGGACCACCCGTGATAGCCCGTCTTCGTGGTCGGCCAGAATCGCCCGGGTAACGATCACGGAAGGCACGACGACCCTTTGGGATTCTTCCCCCTACGAGCGCGCATCTACCTCGGTCAACCTCACTCTCGAACCCATCCAACGCGGGGTGCGTATCGAATTCGCCGCGCCCTCGTCTTTCCCCAATTTCAAATCCCGTGGTCCGAAGAGACCTACCGAGACCTCACCAACCTTCCCGACGGGACAGTTACATTCACGGTGGAATCCCGCAACACGGCCAGCGCGGCCACATAGGCGTCGGTGAGTGAGTCATCGGTGTAGTCGGCGGTTTTGATGGCGTAGGCCACGAGGGAGCTGCGCAGGACGCGTTTGTGGAAGCGGACACCGGTAGCCGCGTTGTGGCTGTGGCCGGAGAGCTCGCCCATGTCGTAGAGCTTTTCCGCCATGCTTTCGGAGATGCCCAGCACCCCACCCGCTTGACGCAGGGTGAACCATTCCTTGGGGGGCACGCGGAATGGCAGCGTGAGCGTGGACTCGGCGGCGGCTTGACGGGTTTTGGCGGTGTTCAAGTTTCACCTCCGATGCCTTTTGGGGGTGATACCTTGTGCTTGGTCTGATATTCTCTGTAGCGCGTGCGGAGATTTTGGCGATCAGGTAGCTGGTCCTTGAGCACTCGGTAGAGCGTGATGCGGCTTACTCTGAGCTCTCGACTGGCCGCAGTGATGGCTGGAAAGAGCGTGCCTTTGCGTGATTTGTTGCTAACCATAAATCCGACATTTCCGTGATTTCCGATCTATGCAAACGAAAACTGATAAATCTTCCGCTTTTTACGAGTTCTCCGATAGATCCGAGAGCCTAGCTGGTAGGCTTAAGGTGAAAATAAGTGAGCTTGGGGATGTGCTCAGTATCTCTCCTGACATGCTGGCGGGTTACCGCACTGGCCGTTATCCGATATCCGCGAAGGCGTGGCGCAAGCTGCACAATGCCGAAATGGAAGCGGGCATTAGGATGCCGGATCACGATTCATCGAAGGCGGAATTGGTGCGGATTCGAAATGAGCTCGCGCGCCATGATCCGAAATTTGCGCAGGGTGTGGCGAAGGTGAAGGCCGCGCGGGCGGCAAAAACTTCGTCGGACGGTCGCCATACTTCTAGTTTGATCTCTACTGCCCCCTTCCACTCCGCGCCTGCTGCCCCAGATCGTGAACGCATTGAGGAGCATGTGCGCCAGTGGCTAGATCGTGCTGAGGAGGTGCCCGGCGGGTTGGGCTATGCGTGGGGCCAGGTGCGCCTGCATCTACGGCTTGACGATCTCGATAAATTATCTGATTAAAAGGGCATGAAACCTATCCGCTGCGCCTTCGTGCTCGTCGCTTGTTTGTTTTTAGGGGCTGGTTGCGTAGGCACGCCCTACCGTTGGGACAGTGCTCGCGAAATCGAGGTGGGGATGACCAAGGACGAGGTCCGAGAAATCATGGGCAAGCCTTACGTGATATCAATGGCCGGTGATAATGAGTTTTGGACATGGGCCTATGGCACGGGGTTGGGCAGCGGCGGCTCATTTCGCATTGTGCTCGTCGATGGCGTCGTGACCGAGGTGCCGACGATCTCCGATAGTATGTGACTCGGCTTGCCGTGTAAGCGTGGTAGCCACGGGCACGGCAGTGAAACTGAAAACGGAGACGAGGGCGTGAGCGACGCCGTTACCCCATGACTGAATTTCCACTTTGGGTGTGGCCGATTTTGATCTCGGTACTGGCGTCGCTCTTTTTTGTATTCTGGAGCACGATAGGGAGCTTGTTTTCCATGAGCGAATGGAGAGGGAACACAGCGGATCGTTGTGCGGTCTGTCCCGCCCTTCGCCCGATTTGGGCAAATAAAGTGTAATGGAGTAAACTGGGGCAACCGGGGGCTAACACTGGGCGGGTGCTCTCAACTAAGGTCATGGCGATCTTATGAGCGTCGCTGACAACACTCCAGACCAATCCGCCTATCGGCCCGGCCTTAGCCGGGTCACCGCGGTGCGCGATGTGATCGTCGCGCAGGCGCTGCAGGCGGCGTGCGTGGGCAGTGGGATGGTGGCGCTGCACTTTGCGACTGCCCAGGGCATCGTCGTGGTGCGGTGCCCGGTTGACTCGTTCTGCGCGGTGGGCCGCGCGCCGCGCGATCATCATGGCCACCCGTGGCCCGCTGGCCGCAGGCGCAAGGACGTGCTGGCGGCCGATGCGGCGGCAAGTCCCGTGCCCATGGGCGGCACCCGCCACCATCCCGCGCTCGCCGATCTGCCGTTGGGCGGCTGCCTGCCGCATGCCCGGAAACTCTCGCCCGAGACGGTCACATCGCTGCGGGTGGCGTGGGAACGATGCCAGGAGGACTCATCGATAAGGGTCGCGCACGTCGTGCGCCAGCTTGGGATCTCCCGCTCCACGGTGGATACCTATTTTCACCGCTTCAGCGCGGCACAAGCGCCGCAGCCGGTCCTCAAGCCGAGTGGGCGCATCCTGTGAGGAGACAGATGCCCAATGACGATCCACTTTAATTTTAGAAAACCACGAGACACCCAAATGAAGACACATCAATTGTTGCAAGAAACCTAGGAACGTCCATTTCAGATCGAACCGTTTGCCCACTTCAAGGAACAGAAGTTTCGTGGCACTTTTGTAAACGTCGATGCTATCGGATTCCGCCACATCGGAGGTCAAGCGGCTTGACCCCCGCGGCCCGAAAACATCAATGTCTTCGTATTCGGAGGTTCCACGACCTTTGGATACGGGGTTTCAGACGATGAAACGATCGCCTCACATCTGCAGGAGATCCTACGGACCCGAGGAGACGATCGGATCTGCATCTACAACTTTGGACGGGCAAACTACTACTCCACTCAGGAGCGAATTCTTTTCGCCGAGATCCTCACGGCAGGTGTTGTCCCCGACATCGCGGTTTTCATCGACGGCCTCAACGAATTCGGAACGACCAGTGGGTGGCCGAACTACACGGAGGAAAAGGAAGAATTTCTCGGTGAACTGCAGGGCGTCGGTTTCAGTGAGACCACGTCCTCCTTCCGGGCCATTGTTTCAGCAGTGAGGTCAGAGACGGCATTGGGCCGCTTGATTAGCATCGGCATGCGGCGCTGGGAAAACACGACGGAAGATGCATTCGCCGAATCACCCGGAGGCACCGAAACCACATCCCCCGGGTTGCTCGGGCTATTGAACGCTACCGAGCCAACCGACGCCTTATCCAAGCGCTTGCTTCGGAAAGCGGAGTGTCCTGCCTCTTCGTCTGGCAACCCGTGCCGACCTATAATTTTGACCTGAAATACCACCCCTCCGCAAGATGGGGATTTTGGGGGGGGATCGATCACTCCTGAGAGGGGTATGAAAAGATGGCGATCGCGGACGAACGGTCCGCCCCCAACTTCTTATGGGGAGCGGACATGCTGCAGGATGTCCGCGAACCCCTCTTTATCGATTTAGTGCATTACTCGGACGTATTGAATCGCCGGTTGGCAAAGAGTATCGCTGTTCGCTTCGAGGTGCTCGGCTGGCCGCAAGAGCAGACGGTGGCTAACTAGCGGTTTTTTTTTGGGGGGGGTAGAGGACGGACTCAGCATCATGTGCACAGTAGTTGGCGTGCACCTAGCCCAGCCGAAACCACCTACAGCGAGATTAAACGCAAGGGGGAGATCACCCGACGGATGAGTCTCGCAGGAACTCTTTGACCGCTTCCGGATACATCATATCGACCACGGGCAAAGAGGGATTAAAACAGAGGGCAAATTCGCCCACCGCCGACGTGCATTTTATGAGACGGTCACACCGGGCCAGCAGAAGACAGTCGACGAATACCTCGAGTCCTTTGCGGTAGTTTTCTCCGTCCTCGACTTGGAACGGGTTGCGATAAGATCTCGAGCGAATCGCTGGACGCGATACGATACGTGAACCGTATCTTGCACGCAGCTGCTCCACGTATTGTTCCTGATCGGTAGCGACGAATACTACGCCCTGCGAATTCTCAGCCAGAAACGCATCCACGTGCGGGTAATACCTCCGGGGTGGCACAATGGACATGATGGCGTGGGCATCTCCCGCGCAGCCTTTATCCGTGCCCCGCAGATGAAGGCCCAGCACCGCACGTCCCGCAAAACACTCTTCAGCAAACTTGTCCACCTCGGCCGTGACATGCGGTTTCTCCTTAATGTAGCGAGACAGAAGCCGACTCGCCCGGCTACGCTGCTTTCTAAACCACTCGTCCACATCACCTCGAAATTTGGTGTAACGACCATACTGGTAATTGTAGACGCTTTCGGGGTGGCCCGCGTGAAGCCATGACTGTTCCTGGTCGGAAAGGTGGTGAAGGTTTGACTCCTGGAGCGGATGATCGGGGTCATTTATGAAGGCCTGAATCTCCGCGTAGGTATATCCAACGACGGTCGAAAAATGCATTGGCACCATCACCCGATCGGGGTCCAAAATAAACCACCGGGATCAATCCCTTCTCTTCCGCATAGGTGAGCTGGTTGAGCACAAACATCACATAGGCGAAGAAGCCAGCGTTCGCATGATTGATGGTGATGACCAAAATCCCGGAGGTCATGAATTGGGACAGATTTCGTCGGTGCTGTCAGGAGTGAGTGAGTACAATAGTCGAAAGGCTGCTTTTTCAATTCGGAACAACCCCATTCATGGCAACCTTCATCGCGTTCCAAAAGAGACCTCGGCTAGTAAGAGTTGTAGTGACTGGAATCGTCGTTGAAGACGTGTTTCCGACATTGGGCTATCGCTGAACAATGGCGTGATTGACCAGTCTGATCGGGCCTGAGTTTGTGAGACACGGATGTGTCTTGTTTAGTAGGTTATGGGTTTAATTGCAGGTTAGGCAATCGAGTTGTGCATTGCCCCCGATGGGGGGCAAAAATTTTGCCTCGGCTTGCATCGGGCTAAGGTAGCCCAGCGAGGCATGTTTTCGGTATCGGTTGTAGAAGACTTCGATGGAGTTGAAGACATTGGCGCGCACCTGGGTTTCGTTGGCGAAGATGTGATCGCGCACCGCGGCGGCTTTGTAGCGACCGAAGAACGATTCCATCGCCGCATTGTCATAGCAGTTGCCTTTGGCGCTCATGCTCGGGTGCATTTTTAGCTCTCGCAGCAATCGCTCGTAGCGATCCGATGCGTAGGTGCTGCCTCGGTCACTATGATGGACGATGCCGCCGCGCAGATCACCGCGAGTGAGCACGGCGTTTTCTAACGCGGTGCAGATGAGTTTGGCGTCATTACGCTGCGAGACACTCCAACCGACGATGCGCCGTGTGCACAGATCCATGATCGTCGCCAAGTAATACCACCTTGCGTCACTAAGCAGATAGGTCGTGTCGGCCACCCATACCTGATCGTGCCCTCAAAAAGGGACATTGCTTGAATCTTGACAAGATTACGATGCGAACATAGATATCCACCATGCCCCGCACCGCTCGTCTTGAATACCCCCGCGCTTGTTACCACGTAATCAATCGAGGAAACTATCGATCCGACATTTTTTCGACTGATGGTGCCCGGGCAGCATTTGAACGCCCGATGTTTCAAGGCTGCGAACGGTCCGGGTGGCGGTGGCATGCCTTCGTCATCATGCGTAATCATTTCCACATGGCGATGGAGACTCCGGAGCCAAATTTAAGTGAAGGCATGAAGTGGTTGCAGGGCACTTGGGTCTGCCGGTTCAACCGCTTGCGCAAAATTAAGGGAAGACCATTCCAAGGGAGATTTAAGTCTCTGCTCGTTCAACCCGGCCATGCCTTGGCGGAGGTAAGTCACTACATCCACCTCAATCCGGTTCGTGCCAAGATTATCACTCCTCCAGAATTACCCTCATTTCGATGGAGCTCGTTGGATCACGGAGCGTCTCGGAATGGGGCAGCCCGCGACTGTCAGTCAATATGTTCGCCGCTTCAGACTTGCTCAACAGGACCAAACGCGGCGCGTGAAACGCATTTTGTCAAGAATCAAGCAATGTCCCCTTTAAGTGCGCTCAAAGAGATGCTGTCTGAGGTTGCCGATCTTATGATATGGATATGGGATTTCAACAACTGGACCTGCAGGATTCTGGTCTAAGTGATGCAACTGCAGCGGGACACCCTCCCTATTTTTGGCCGCAAACCCGACATCGGCCATTCCGCGAAGAGTGGAGTCATCAACATGGCTTAAGTCTCTGACAGCCCTAACTTCCATCCCCTTGAATATTCGGTATCCGCGGCGAACCCCGCCTATATTCGGAGCGAGTGTCCCAGTGTATACGCTCAAGACTAGACTGCCGCCGGCAATCACTCGATCAAGCTTTGTGGAATCCGGAGCCAGTATTTCATAGACATCAAGTCCCTCACCTGCCACCGGAAAGAAACTGATTATTATTATGCTGCTTCCTTGCACTTTCCGGGCAAAGACAGGATCGCCCAAGTGTCCTCCTCGTGTGCCAGCTTGATGGATACGGCCCGTTACAGTGTTCACCGCATAGTCGGGCTGACGGAACACTGCCCTATTTGGGGCAACAACGCAGCCCAGTGCCACCGTAGCATTCGCGGGCTGGTTTTCCTGGTGCAGTTCAGCGACTTGCGGAGTCGCAACCGGGCGCGTCTGGGGGACTTCGGACAAAAAAACTCCTAGTGCGGTTTTTCAGTCCGCAGCGGCGTTTTCAGGGCGAGAGTTGGGAAGGTGTCGGCGGGTCGGCCGGGCAACCAATGCAAAGAGCGGGGGCCGTTTCGAGCGGCGGTTTGTGGGCTTCGTCTCCTCCGGTTGGGGTTCGTCAGTCGCTCGCGTTTTCCCAGGCGCGTCGTGCGCTCGGGCGAGCATCGTTTACGATGGCCAGCGCGGCGCGTTCAGCAACTAAAAAAGAGCCCTGTTCCGGTTACTCCTCGGCTTCTTCCTCGGCCAGCTCTTCGGCCCGTTCCAACCGCGCCGGATGGGTCGCGGTGTGGACCTGCTTCAACTGCCGGATCGAGACCTGCGTGTAAATCTGCTTGGTCTCGAGCTTGGCATGACCGAGCAACTGCTGGATGAAGCGGATGTCCGCACCGCCTTCGAGCATCAGGGTTGCGCAGGCGTGGCTTGTGGACTGAGAACGCGTTGCCAGCGCGGAGGGAACGAACAGACGACGTGACAGACTGGAGGATCCCGCGGGCTGGCGCGCCGTGTGCCGCTTGCTTCAAGGATTGTGAGCTCAAGCAAACAGATTACTTTCCTGCTGTTGGCCACCCAGCCAACACCTCATGACCTTTTATCTGAGCTTCGCAAAAAACAGCTCGCACACGCTCAAAATTCTTCGGGTCGAGGTAGCGGATCTTCGGGGACTCCGACTCAAAGAGGAATTCAATCACATAAGCCGACTGGGCTTCGCTCGATTCGCCCAACAAAACATTCACTTGCGTGAAGACCTCTGCTGTTAAAGCAAATTTTGGGACAGCGGCAAAACGATAGTTGTCTTGCGCATCCGAAGCGAAACGCGGGATGACATTACCAGGAAACCATGCGACTGCCGGAATGTGAGCACGTGGGATTCCCTCATAGGTTAGGAGTATCATAACGGCCTTTGTTTCGTCGCGAGCATTACAGCCACTCACCGTCAACGCAGCTATAAACAGGGCGACAATCATTCTGATTTTCATGGCTTAGGTGTGGGCGTGATGACAAGCGGCTGCTGAACGTAGCCCGAAGGTTGATTGCGGTAGCCCCAAGTAATTGTCGCGACGGGCGTATCGCTACCACGCACGACAATAACCGTCTGAAAGCTCAAACTTCCATAGCGCGCGGTCGAAGACACGGGATTTATTGGCGTATCGTGGTAGCGCAGTATGCCATCTTCACGACTCGGCAACATCTGGAATCCGGGCACCATTTTCCCGGTATCAAAGTCATATCCTTGAAGGGCCGGGTCCGGGTCGTCGCGCGGAACCGAAGTGATCACATCGTCGTAATACTTGGGTCCGTTAATCGGATCAGCATATGGCGTCTTAACTTGCTGGAAAGTGTCAGTGGTTACGGTCTGTAAGACACCATACTGATCCTTCGCACCGCTATGCTTTAAATCAAAGTCCAGAGTGAGTTGAGAACCTCTCGTTCCTGTGCCACCGCTGTATTTGTTGACGACCACGGTTCCAACCCCGGGAATTTCTACAACCTGAACTGCTGCACCATTACCTGTTGCCGTGCCTGTTCCTGCCCTATCTGGGGCAACAACGCAGCCCAGTGCCACCGTAGCATTCGCGGGCTGGTTTTCCTGGTGCAGTTCAGCGACTTGCGGAGTCGGAACCGGGCGCGTCTGGGGGACTTCGGACAAAAAAACTCCTAGTGCGGTTTTTCAGTCCGCAGCGGCGTTTTTCGGGCGAGCGATGGGAAGGTGTCGGCGGGCTGGCCGGGCAACCAATGCAAAGAGCGGGGGCCGTTTCGAGCGGCGGGGCTTGTGGGCTTTTCGTTTCCTCCGGTTGGGGTTCGTCAGTCGCTCGCGTTTTCCCAGGCGCGTCGTGCGCTCGGGCGAGCATCGGTTACGATGGCCAGCGCGACGCGTTCAGCAACTAAAAAAGAAGCCCTTAGCCGGATGGAGCGATTTGTAAAGAGTCACGCAATGTCCCCGTCCGCTGGCCCTTTTTGAGGTAGTCGAGCACCGAAGCATTTGCCGGCAAACGCTCGTGGTAGTAATCGAGGATCTGCCGCAAGGCGGCTTGGTCGCCCGCGTCCGATGCCACTGGCGCGGAGAGTTTCGGCACCGTCGCTTTCTTCACCGGAGCTCCGACCGGGGCGCCGCTGAAAGCCGCGCCGTCTTTGAGTAATTCGAAGGCGTGGCGGAACGACACGCCGTCGAAGCGTTGCACGAACTGGATCACGTTGCCCGTTGCTTGGCAGCTCATGCACCGCCACAGGCCTTTGCCGGGCGTGACCCGCAAACTCGGGTCGTGATCATCATGGAACGGGCACAGCCCGACCAAGTCGCTGCCCTGGGACTTGAGTTCCACGCCGCGTGTCCGGACGACTGCCGCCAGATCCGTCTCGCGCTTGATCCGGTCGATTTCGCCGTCAGGGATCATCGGCATGACTCGTCCCCCTTTTCCAAAAAACCCGTCAAGCCTGTTGTTAGAGTTTTTGACATGACCACGACTTACAGTTATATCCTATAACTATGCAAGCCCAAAGCTATAACTTGGCGTTCGGCCCGTATAATCCGGCCATGCAAACCGGTCGTCCCGCCAAGTCTCAACGCAGCGCATTCGGCGCACGTCTTCACACGTTGCGCGAAGCCACCGGGCTTAGCCAGGCACAGGTCGCCGAGAAGCTCGAGATCAGACAACCGAGTTACGCCGCTTGGGAACGGCGCACCGTCGCGCTCTCACACGAGCGAATCGAGCAACTTGCCGACATTCTCGGTGTGAAGGCGGAGGATTTCTTCCGCGTCAAAGAGACGAGCGCCAAACGTGGCGGGCCTGTCGGTCGCTCCAAGCGCGCCTTCGAGGTCGTTTCTAAGCTGCCGCGCTCCCAGCAACAGAAGATCCTCGACGTCGTCGAGGCACTCGTCGCCAAGGCTTCGTAACCAGCGCCGGGGGCTAGGCCCGGCGCAAGGTGAAGCGGAGCCGAACCGGCGGTCCGGACATGGATCCCGCAAAGCGGGAGCAATGGCCGGGCCGTAGGGCAAGGAGGCACGACGCGCAGGCTGCAGGCCGCAGGGATCGAAGGCGCGGATACTACGGAGCGTCGCACCACCGTAGCGGTCGGTGACGGTGCCACGCAACCGCCCCGAGTGGAGCAAACCGACAGCGTCCGAGAAGGGGGCCGTGAACGCGGGCTGATCGACCGCCCCTACAAAAGGGGCGAGCACGCGGCTTTCCGCGAGCGCCGGGCCATGCGGACCCGGCTGCAGCGACCGGAGCGGAGGCGCAGGGAAAAAACCAAAGCGTTTTGAGGGAATGTCTTCCCAGGAGTGGGCCAAAGAACGTGCTGTTCAGTGGGGTGAAAAACTCTCCGCCTTCGCTCTGGCGGCGCAAATTGAACTAACAACACTCGGACCCAAAACCACCGAAAATGACAAGGTGCTTTTGGCTTACCTATTAAAGACACTCACTGATGCCAGTAACGTTTGGATCACGGAGCGTCTCGGAATGGGGCAGCCCGCGACTGTCAGTCAATATGTTCCCCGCTTCAGACTTGCTCAACAGGACCAAACGCGGCGCGTGAAACGCATTTTGTCAAGAATCAAGCAATGTCTCTTTTAAGCGCCCCAAAGCCGGATAGCGCCCCGCAAAGCGAGCGCCCGGATAGCCTTTCGGCTGCCCCGCAAAGCGGGTGACGGAAGGCTGGCGCGCCGTGTGCCGCAGGGGCGTGATTGTGATTTTCTAATGCTCACGCGGTTGGGCCACCACGTCGTGCATATAGGAACGATATAAAAAATTCACAGAAGAACCCGACTTAACATTATCCTCAAAATCCAATGCAAGATCCTCAGGTATCATAAAACTAACTTCATTACCCGGGACGAATGCATCGGATTTTTCTCCATCCAAAACAACCTCTACTTCACGATTTTTGGCGTAGTTTGGCTCATCCATGATAATGATCGCTAAATCAAATACATCGGAAGATTCATGGTCAAAATCAACCGCATAACCGTTAGCTTTTACATTCTCAACTTTCCCTGAAAAAAACACGTAATTATCTCGATTCATATCATCGTCACATCCCGTGATAAAAACTACACACGTAAGTAATAATAAAAATATCTTCATGCTTATATTCTATTCAATTAACTATGGCTCTGGCACGCCGGTTTGGAGGAGCTTCTCTCCTCTAAGTTTACCTAAAGTTGACCGATAATCATAGGACTTGGGAATATCGTTTTTGATGACCGTAGGACTGGCAACTCCATCAGGACCAATCCAACTCGCTTTAATGGGCTCCAAACCCAAGTCGTGCATTATTTGCGTAGCATAAATACGGGCCTCCAATTCATTATAACCCAAGGTATGCGAATATTCGTGAATCAAGGTCTCAATGGCTCTTTCCAAATTCAAGGCTCTATTGATGTATAACCTATCATTTGTCTCAAAGCCCAGAAATCCATTTTCCCATTTAGACGAGACACGCTTACCCGTCTCCCTATTAATTCGATTAATTTTAACTTTATGGAATGAATATATATCCTTCGTTCTCAAATCTGCTGCTATTTTCCGTCCTAGCTCACCTCGTGATTCTAACTCTGAATATACATCATCTAAAGTCCATCGACCTTTTAGATTTCTTTCCCCCTCGTTCAACAACACTGCGTTATCTGGGGCAACAACGCAGCCCAGTGCCACCGTAGCGACAACGGACTAGTTTTCCTGGTGCAGTTCAGCGACTTGCGGAGTCGCAACCGGGCGCGTCTGGGGGACTTCGGACAAAAAAACTCCTAGTGCGGTTTTTCAGTCCGCAGCGGCGTTTTCAGGGCGAGAGTTGGGAAGGTGTCGGCGGGTCGGCTGGGCAACCAATGCAAAGAGCGGGGGCCGTTTCGGGCGGCGGGGCTTGTGGGCTTTTCGTCTCCTCCAGTTGGGGTTCGTCAGTCGCTCGCGATTTCCAGGCGCAGGGCGCGCTCGGGCGAGCATCGTTTACGATGGCCAGCGCGACGCGTTCAGCAACTAAAAAAGAGTCCTGTTCCGGTTACTCCCCGGCGTCCTCGGCTTCTTCCTCGGCGAGCTCTTCGGCCCGTTCCAGCCGGGCCGGATGGGTCGCGGTGTGGACCTGCTTCAACTGCCGGATCGAGACCTGCGTGTAGATTTGCGTCGTCTCGAGTTTGGCGTGACCAAGCAACTGCTGGACGAACCGGATGTCCGCACCGCCTTCGAGCATCAGGGTTGCGCAGGTGTGCCTTGTGGACTGGAGCGACCTGCAGGAGCGGAGGGAACGCGCAGACGGCGTGACAGCTATTTGCTGGCGCAGCGTCTGCCGCAGGGGCAGGGTTGCTACGCGTTGGGCGAGTTATTCAAGTTGAGAAAATCATGCATCATTGGACTGAGCCTTTTGCTGTTCCCTCAAACTCGATATTAGACTTACTAAATCATCCACAGTGCGCACCGGGAGTTTGTCTTTTTTCTCCAAATCGGCGTCTAAAGAAATATCGCATCGATTTAGTGATTTCTCCACAAGTTCGTCAAAATCTTCCGCTGCAATATCGAGAGTATCTTCAATATCGTCTCCGGCTCGTATTGGAAAATCCGTCTTCAAAAATTCCTTCTGAATGATCTCTGAAACAACTTGGGCTACGACTTTTTTCTCTGGGTATTCGGCGTAGGAAAAAACCAAGTTTTTTCCTACGCGCTCACTTTTCATTCGAACCCATTTCCGGCGGTGTTTCCAAAACAAAAACAGCCAGATCATGGCGAAGAAAAATAATAAATATAGAACTGTATTCATATAATTTCTGCAATCTAATCGTCTTCGAAAATCCAACCATAAAGACCCGTTCCAACAGCATCACCGGCAGCACCACCACCAACAGCTCCGACGGTTCCAAGGACAGGAGCAGTAGTCCAACCAGTAGGAGTGCTGACAGCAACACCACCGATAGCGCCCAAAACATCCCCCAGAGTTGAACCGACCACTCCGAAACCAGCTCGCACTTTATTCTCGGACGTCGCAATAGTCACAGTTGACGCTACTGCACCAGCGACTGGAACTTGCTCTACCTACATTTGCGGTCGGTTTTACCGCCCAAGCCAAGCTTCCGGGTTTTCTAACCAGCGTCCGAATCGTCCCATTTTGAAGGTTTTTTTGAGGCAACGCTTCGACTACTTTAGAAGCAACTGATGTAGTTCCTCGTGAGCCCAAAGCCTTAGATTTCGGAAGAACATCGGCCCCTAAAGCGTTTAAAGTTCCTGATGCAATTTCCGCCGCATTATAGTCTCCCTCTGGTAAAGACATTGGTGCATGCCAACCGGCTACCTTAACTGGGGCAACAACGCAGCCCAGTGCCACCGTAGCGACAACGGACTAGTTTTCCTGTTGCAGTTCAGCGACTTGCGGAGTCGTCGCCGGGCGCGTTTTCGGGGACTTAGGACAAAAAAACTCATAGTGCGGTTTTTCAGTCCGCAACGTGGTTTTCAGGACGAGAGTTAGAGCGGTGTCGGCGGGTCGCCGGGCTACCAATGCAAAGAGCGAGGGCCGTTTCGGGCGGCGGGGCTTGTGGGCTTTTCGTCTCCTCCAGTTGGGGTTCGTCAGTCACTCGCGATTCTCAGGCGCAGGGCGCGCTCGGGCGAGCATCGTTTACGATGGCCAGCGCGGCGCGTTCAGCAACTAAAAAAGAGCCCTGTTCCGGTTACTCCCCGGCGTCCTCGGCTTCTTCGTCGTCCAGCTCTTCGGCCCGTTCCAACCGCGTCGGATGGGTCGCGGTGTGGACCTGCTTCAACTGCCGGATCGAGACCTGCGTGTAGATCTGCGTCGTCTCGAGTTTGGCGTGACCAAGCAACTGCTGGACAAACCGGATGTCCGCACCGCCTTCGAGCATCAGGGTTGCGCAGGTGTGCCTTGTGGACTGAGCAACGGTGAGGCAGCGCAGGGAACGAGCAGACGACGTGACAGACTGGAGGATCCCGCAAAGCGGGTGACGCAGGGCTGGCGCGCCGTCTGCCGCAGGGGCGTAGTTAATCGTTGGAGTTCGATTCAGGATCAGGGCCGATCTCTATATTTTGCGTTCGACCCCTTCGGGTTGCCTCAGGAGCGGGGTTATCCGCGTTGCGAGCCAAACTAGAATCAACAGGGAACGTCTTCTCCGATTTTCCTCAAAATCCCGGACAACCATACAAACGCGTAAGCAACAGGGTCATCGCTCTCATTAAGAATTTTTTCAAGTTGTTCCCAGTCTTCTTCAAGGACTCCTAAAGTCAGTTCTGATGGTTCATTATATGGATCATACAATTCATCCTTAGGGATGCTCCAATACGATGCCTCGGAAATTTTAACACTGCTATATCCAGCATCTTCGAGGTGCTTGAAGAGTCTATTGGTAATTTCGCGTAGTTTCACTAATTCAACATTCATTTCAGTCCCTTGGGTTTAAGATTTTACCGATATTATTTTTAAAGGTCTGAATCTCACCCTCAAGGTGTCTGATTCGACGATCAATAATTCGCTGCCGAATAGCCGCATTGGGAGCATTTTTTAGAAAATCTTTATTATAAAAAACATCAGGATTTCGTTTGAAGGCGTCCAGCTTAGCCCGGATATGGCATGAAATAGGTATCGCTTAGATGGTTAACCATTGATAGAAAATGGGTAGCAACAAAAACAACCTAACTAAGCGATGGGCAAAAACAAGCCAAAGGGACTGCGTTTCACAAGGTCAAAACGCCGCCGGGTAGACGCGGACTTCAAGGGAGGCAAAGTAAGCAGCGATGGAGGGCTGCTGTTGCTGCGCGAAGGAGATCGGCGACTCGGCCTGACCCAACAGGCATCCAGCGTGCTTTGCGACCAGCGCCAGTCAGGCAAGGTGGCCCATGATGCGGGGAGTCTGCTGCGTCCGCGCGTCTTTGCCCTGTGCGCGGGTTGGGAGGATTTGAACGATGCGCAGGCGCTACGCCACGACTCGATTCATCAGGGGGCCGCTGGCCGCGATGAACCGTTGGCAAGTGCCTCGAGCTTGTGCCGTTTTGAGAACGCCCAGTCGCCTCAGGCGGCGGTATCGATCAACCAGATCCTGGTCGATACCTTCATCGCGTCACATGAACGCGCTCGCGCGGTGATCACCTTGGATTTTGGTGCCACTGATGCGCGCACGCATGGCTGCCAAGAGGGACATTTTTTCCACCGCTACTACGACCACCACTGCTTCCTGCCGCGGGATGTGTTTTGCGGTGATCACCTGCTGGTGGCCTATTTGCGCCGCCGCAATGGCGATGGGGCCCGTCACGCGGCGGCCATCCTCAAACTCCTGGTTAAGCACATCCGACGGGTCTGGCCGCGCACCAAGATCGTTCTGCGCGCCGACAGTGGGTTTTGCCGGGACCTGATGCTCACTTGGTGCGATCACCACGAGGTGAAGTATATCGTGGGCATCGCTCGCAATAGCCGACTGCAAGCGATGGCCTCCGAGCGCATGGATGAGGCGCGCGAGCGCTTCGCGGCTACCGGCCAAAAGCAACGCTTGTTCACCGCGTTTGATTATGCGGCGCGATCGGGGCGGCGACTACGTGGGGTGATTGCCAAGGCCGAGCACGCGGCGAAGGGCTCCAACCCGCGTTTCATTGTCACCAACATCGTGGGCGACTCGCTGCAACTCTACGATCGACGCTATTGCATCCGTGGCGAGATGGAGAACCGGATCAAAGAGCAGAGGATGCTCTTTGCCGATCCGGTGAGCGCTCACCGGTGGTGGGCCAACCCATGGCGTCTGCTGCTCTCGGGCTTGGCCTACACCCTGTTGCAAGGATTACGACGATTGGCCCTCGCGGGCACGGCACTGGCACGAGCGACGTGCGCGACCCTACGAGTTAAACGGGTGAAGATCGGCGCGGTGATCATGCACTCGGCCACCCGCGTTCGCCTCCACCTGAGCAGCCACCATCCTTGCCGCGATATCTTCGTGCACGCTCACGGTGCGCTGGCTCCTCCGCAGTAACCCAGTCACGCACCGGGAGCCTACCGCGCACATCAAACGGGGGTAAGGGGGCCGTATCGACTATACCAAACATCGGCCCCAGCAAACGCGGCTTTATCCACTCCAACGGCACCGATGAAGCGTCACCGCGGCCACCATACCGCCTTCATGCAATATCCGGGCTAAGCCCCCTCCCTTAAACCCTCCCCATTCATCTGAATTGGTGGTTTATACAGCCACAGGCACGACGCTCACGGTTATGCAGCTTTTTAGAATGTTCACAGATGTTCGCACTACTGACAGGCTTCACACTCTTCGCCGTTGCGCATCGCTTCGATGCTACATGCCTGTTTCTCTGCGGCGGTGTATTCTTTTTTGCCGGTTTCGCCTCTCATTTCCTTTTTGATGGAAACGGTGGCTTTTTCGATGTTGGAAGCTCCGAGCGTGCGCAGGTAGTAGGTAGTCTTCAGTCCGGTGTGCCAGGCGTGGCGATACATGTGACTCAGGGTTTTGAGGTCCGGGGTCGCTAGCCAGAGGTTCACGGACTGGCTTTGATCGATCCACTTTTGGCGTCTTGCGGCCGCATCGATGACCCACTTGTGGTCGATGCCGAATGCGGTGCGATACTTCGCTTTGATGTCCTCCGGAATTCTGTCGATGTCCTTCAGCTCGCCGTCGAAATACTTCAGGTTGTCGATCATCTCCTGGTCCCACAGGCCTTGCGCCTTGAGGTCGCGGACGAGGTGGTGGTTCAGCACGGTGAAGTCTCCCGACAGGTTGCTCTTCACGAAGAGGTTCTTGTAGGCGGGTTCGATACAGGGGCTGGTGCCGGTGATGTTCGAGATCGTCGCGGTCGGCGCGATGGCCAGAACGTTGGAATTGCGCATGCCGTTCTTCGCGATCTTTTCGCGGAGCAGCGTCCAGTCCATCTTGCCGCCACGGGGAACTTCGACTTCCACGCCGCGCTCTTTTTCGAGCAGGTCGACGGTGTCGGGCGGGAGGAGCCCGCGGTCCCACTTGGAGCCTTTGAAGCTCGAGTAGGTGCCGCGCTCGGCGGCGAGGTCGGAAGAGGCTTCGTAGGCGTAGTAAGCGATGGCTTCCATCATCTCGTCGTTAAATTCGACTGCTTCTTCGGACGCAAAGGCCACTCCCTTGATGTAGAGCGCATTGGCGAGTCCCATGACGCCCATACCAATCGGACGGTGGCGGCGGTTGGAGGTCTCGGCGGCTTTGGTCGGGTAAAAGTTGATGTCGATGACGTTGTCCAACGCACGGATGGCGGTGGTGATCGTCTCCTTCAGCTTCTCGTGATCGATTTCACCTTCGGGGGTGAGGTGATTCTCGATGACCACCGAACCAAGATTACAAACGGCCGTCTCGTCGTTGGAGGTATTGAGCGTGATCTCCGTGCAGAGGTTGGAGGAGTGCACCACGCCGACGTGGTCCTGCGGGGAGCGAAGGTTGCAGGCGTCCTTGAAAGTGATCCAGGGGTGGCCGGTCTCAAAGAGCATGGAGAGCATCTTCTTCCAGAGCTCGAGGGCCTGAATCTTCTGGCCGTGGATTTTCCCTTCCTCGGCCTGCTGCTCATACCTGAGGTAGGCTTCTTCAAAGGCCTTGCCGTAGAGATCGTGCAGGTCGGGAGTTTCGTTGGCACGGAAGAGGGTCCACTCGGCGCGGGCTTCCATGCGCTTCATGAACAGATCGGGAATCCAATTCGCCGTGTTCATGTCATGGGTGCGGCGACGGTCGTCACCGGTGTTTTTGCGCAGCTCGAGGAATTCGTAGATATCGTTGTGCCACGACTCGATGTAGGCGCAGCCGGAGCCCTTGCGTTTGCCGCCTTGGTTGACCGCCACGAGTTGGTCGTTGTGGAGCTTGAGGAATGGGATGACGCCTTGGGACTCTCCGTTGGTGCCACCGATGTGGGCACCCGTGCCGCGGACGGCCGACCAGGATCCACCGAGGCCGCCGGCCCATTTGGAGAGTTGGGCGTTCTCCGCGATGCCACGATACATGATGCCTTCGAGAGAGTCGTCGACGTAGTAGAGGTAGCAGGAGGAGAGCTGGGAGTGCAGCGTGCCGGAGTTGAAGAGGGTCGGCGTGGAGCTGCAGAAGCGACGGCTCTTGTAGAGGCGGTAGAGCGAGAGCACGCGGGTCTCGCGGTCACCGTCCTCACCGAGGAAGAGGCCCATGGAGACACGCATCCAGAAGAGTTGCGGGGTCTCGAGACGGCGGGCGGTTTTGCCCGTCTTGTCGATGATGAGGTAGCGGTCGTAGAGGGTCTGGACACCGAGGAAGTCGAGATCGAGGTCGGCGGAGGGGTCGATGGCTTCGGAGAGGCGCTCGAGATCGTAGTCGAGGAGCTTCGGGTTGACGCGTTTGATGTCGGCGCCGTGGGCGAGGTGCTTCTTGAGAGCTTTCTGGTGGAACTCCTTCAACTTGCCGGGACCGTCGGTGAGGATGTCCCAACCGAGGACTTCCTGATAGATGTAGGTGAGTTGGATCCGGCCGGCGAACTTGGAAAAGTCGGCATCCTTCTCGATAAGGGTCTTCGAGTTGAGGATGATCGTCGAATCGAGGTCCTTTTGGGATATCTCGTCGAAGACCGAGCGGAGGAGTTCGACTTCGATCTCCTCGGATGAGAGGCAGAGATCGAGGCCAATGGAGGCGAACTCGATGCGTTTCTTGAGGTCGGCGCGGTCCCAGAGTTTGTTGGAACCGTCCGGCTGCTTGACCATGATCATGGAGGGTTGGGCCTTGGCGGCGGCAACGCGGAGAGCGGCGTCATCGCCCTCGTCGTTGTCGTTGGATTCGTCGCGGTGCTCGTTGCGCAAGGCGCGGTATAGAATGTAGGACTCGGCGACTTTAAAGTGGCCGGCCTTCATGAGCTCTTCCTGGACGATGTCCTGAATTTCTTCGATGTGGATGAAAGATTGTTTGGAGCCGAGGACGCGGGTGGTGACGGCTTTGGTGACCTCGACGGAGGCGGTGGAATCCTGCTGGAGGGAGAGGAAGCACTTACGCACGGCGATCTCGACCTTCTGATCGATGTAGGGGACGACCTGATTGGAGCGGCGGATGACGCGGACGCCGGAGGTGGCGACGCGGGTGCCGGCGGCGAGCTTGCGGGAGCGGTTGAGGAGGAGGCTCTTGGCGACGTCGTAGGCGGTGTTGTCGACGAGGGTCTTCTCAATGAGCTCGTAGAGGTCGTTGAGGGAAACCTTGAGCTTGGGGTCCTTGATGGACTGAGCGGCGAGGTTGGCGGCCACTTCCTTGATGATGGTGCCAACAAAGCCTTTGGTCTCGGTGGTGAAGATGTTTCCCTTCTCGCCACGGGCGAGGTGGACGTTGGTGACGGCGTTGCCGATCGTTTCGGCGATCTCGCTCAGGTCGAATTCGCACTCGCCCGTCGGGGTCAGCAACTTGATCGCGGGCAGCAGCGGCGTGTCACCCGGCACACATTCACGCCATGCGTAGGACGGGCGGTCCGTGAAGGGCGTGTGGGTGGCGGCTTTGAGGGCGAGATCGTGGGCGAGCGAAGGATTCATTTTGGCGAAGTCGATTTCCCGTGGGTGCGGGACCAGCTGAGCTGGGAAGCGGGTTTTGGAAGTGCTGATTGGCGGCTGGGGTCGCGAAAGCGCGACCATGGCGGCATGGTTGAAATGATAGACGGAAACAGAGACGACTAATCAGCATCCGGACCGGACTTCGAAAAATGATCGAGGCAGGATCTGGCGTGATTAGTCAGCGAAAGGAACTAAGAAGCGGTTTAAGAGTTGGAGTGGAGCGGAAGGTGCGGCGGAGTCCCGGGTTATTAGGAGGCGGAGGGATGGTCGCAGGTCGGGATCTGTCGCGGAAATGTATAAAAAGGTGGAGGCCGGCTCAAAGATCGTCGTCGTCGACGGTTTCGAGGGCGGAGGATTTCTGGTATTCGGTGACGCGGCCTTCGAAGAAGTTTTGCTCCTTCTTGATGTCCATCATCTCGGCGAGCCACGGCAGCGGGTTTTGGATGCCGGGGTTGAGGGGCGCGAGGCCACAGCCTTCGAGGCGGCGGTCGGCGATGTAATCGATGTAGGCGAGGAAATCCTCGAGGACGAGGCCCACGGCATTCACCGGGAGACAGTCTTTGATGAAATTCTTCTCGAGCTGGACGCCTTCGGCCATGGTGGCACGGAGGTCTTCCTTGAAGTCTTCAGTCCAGATCTCGCGGTTCTCCTCGACGAGATCCATGAACAAGTTCCGGAGGAGTTCGATGTGGTTGGACTCATCGCGCAGGGTGTAGCGGAACATCTGGCCGATGCCCGAGAACTTGTTTTGGCGGTAGAGGGAAAGGATCATGCCGAAGAGGCCGTAGAACTGCGTGCCTTCCATGCACTGTCCGAAGGTGAACATGTTTTTGGCGAAGAGCTTCTTGTTGTCGGGATCAGTAAGATCGAGGTCGCGACGCAGACCTTTGGAGATGCGGGTAACGAATTCGTTCTTCGCTACGATCGTGTCCACGTCTTCGAACATCGCCTCGCACTCATGCGGGTTGATGCCGAGAGAGGAGATCATGTAGAGGAGCGAATCGGCGTGGATGTTCTCCTCATGAGCGTGGCGGCCGAGCACGAGCTTGAGCTCAGGTGCGGTGACGAGCTCACGGATGACGTGCTGGATGTTGTCGCCGACAATGCCCTCGGCGGCGGAAAAGTAGCCGATGCCCATGCGAATGATCCACCGCTCTTGGTCGGACACGACGCGTTCGTCGCGCCACTGCTCGATATCCTTGCCCATGGGAATGTCCTCCGGCTCCCAGTGGTTGGCCTTCATGGTGCGGTAGAGCTCATACGCCCACTGATACTTCAGCGGGAGCAGATTGAAGGTCATCGAGTCGCGCCCATTAATCACCTTCTTAGCCGCAAATGCCTCCTCAGTTTTAGCTTGATCGAGGACGAAAGTTTTGGTGCCGACTTGAAAGGATTTTTGCATGATGAAAGAGGCGGATTGAAGGGGCGCGAAGGAGCGGAGTTAGGGAAGGAGAATTGGTGATGAAAAGTAAGACGATTTTACGGCAACGTAACAACTGGCGAACTAAAGTTGTTCGGAGTTGTTAACGTGCTGTTGGCCACAAGGGGTTGTGGTAGCCCGCCGGACAGACCACTACAGATGGGTGTTTCGAAAAAACCCGTCAATAGGTTTGTAGATTTTCACGGTGGTTTTTTTTTGGCAAATAATTGCTTGATATTTTGTCGCAGTGAGCAGCCATCCCCTCCCCTCCTAAATTGGACGGTTTCAGGGTCTCAAAACACAGCCGTAACACGCCCTCGAATACAGGTAACGGAAACTCCTGATTTCAGGCGGTTTCGGAGACCGTATTCCGGCAGGCATTGGAGGCGAAACTGGCGGAGTGATTCGCTAGTTGAGACTCGCAGCGCGGCGGAGATGTCCAGAGGCAGGAATCTGAGTCAGAGAGACCGGTCCACCGCAGGTTTTGAAAAGAAGGTCGCAAAGAGAACAAAGCCATCCGGGTCCTGATTTTCGACCGAATGAGAATCCTGCGTTCACCTTACGGAGGCAGGATAGTTGAGTCACAGAGGCCACGAAGGCGGTCGGGAGTTCACAAAGCGAATCTCCTGAATTAATCCATCCTGCTCCGTGAACTCTGTGTCTCCTCAGTGCTCTCTGTAACAAAATTTCGGCAGGATTGTAGCGGAGGATCGGCCGAGTAGAAATCAGATTACTCGCCCAGCACCCAAGAGAATATGAGTGGAGCGACGATCGTGGCGTCGCTTTCGACGATGTATTTGGGCGTCGAGGAGGCGAGTTTGCCCCAGGTGATCTTCTCGTTGGGCACCGCGCCCGAGTAACTGCCGTAGCTGGTGGTCGAATCGCTGATCTGGCAGAAATAACCCCACAGCGGCACGTCGGTCTCTTCGAGATCCTGATGCAGCATCGGCACGACGCAGATGGGGAAATCTCCCGCGATGCCCCCGCCGATCTGGAAGAATCCGATGGAGCCCTTCCCGGTTTTGAGGGGTTTGGCCGTCTTGACGTAATACTTGGCCAGATAGGTCATGTATTCGATACCGGTGCGCACGGTGTGGACGTTTTTGACGTCACCCCGAACGACGGCGGCGGCGAACATATTCCCAAGAGTCGAGTCTTCCCAGCCCGGCACGATGATTGGGAGGTTTTTCTCGGCGGCGGTGAGAAGCCAGGAGTTGGCGGGATCGATCTGGTAGGATTTCTCGAGGACGCCCGACTTGAGCAGACGATACATGAACTCGTGGGGGAAATAGGATTTGCCGGCCTGATCGGCGGACATCCATTCCGCGAGAACCGCTTTCTCGATCCGGCGCATGGCCTCCATCTCAGGGATGCAGGTGTCGGTGACGCGGTTCATGTGACGGTCGAGCAAGTCCTGCTCATCGGCGGCGGTGAGATCACGGTAGCCGGGGACGCGCTCATAATAGTCGTGAGCGACGAGGTTGAAAACGTCCTCTTCGAGATTCGCGCCAGTGCAGACGATGGCGTGGACCTTGCCCTTGCGAATCATGTTGGCGAGGGAGATGCCGAGCTCGGCGGTGGACATGGCCCCGGCGAGGGTGACCATCATCTTGCCGCCAGCTTTCAGGTGGTCCTCGTAGCCCTTGGCCGCATCGAGCAGGGCAGCGGAATTGAAGTGCCGGTAGTGGCGCGCGATGTATTTGGAGATCGGGCCCTTGCGGGCGGCGCGCTTCGCGTTGACGTCTTCCTGGCGCAGCTTTTGGTGCTTGGCTTTGGGTTTAGGCATGCCGAGAGGGAGGAGCAGATCAGTTGAGGAGCGTGACGACCTCGTGGACGCGTTTGAGCGCGAGGTGAAGAAGCGGGGTCTTATCGCCGGTCAGCTTAACTGCTGATCTATTTTCCTCGAGCCGACCAAGTCGGTTGGAAACGATTTCGGCGTTGTAGGCGTTGAGCACGAGTTCGCGTGCTTCGGAGAGTCCAACTGCGGCGACGATTTCGGCCATCAATTCTTTATCTGTTTTCATCGGTAGAGAGCGTGGAAGGGAATGCGACGATGACACGGCGAGGACGTCAATCAGGGCGTAATGAGACCCAGAGCCGGGCGCGGTTGCAAGCACGCTCCCCTGCCCGGGGAGACAAACATCCCAACTAGAGAACGCTGGGTTTGACGCGGGGCGGTCCGCCGTGTGGGATGGACGGTTCTATGCTCACACTTGCTGACGTCGCCAAGTCTTACGGCACTCGAGAACTGTTTTCCGACATCTCGCTGTTCGTCGTGCGCACGGACCGTCTCGGTCTCGTGGGGGCCAATGGCGCGGGTAAGTCCACGCTGTTCAACCTGATCCTCGGGGAGGAGACGTCCGATCGGGGCGTTATCGAATGGGAGCGAGGGGCTGATTTCGGGTTTTTGCCGCAAGAGAGTGCACTGGTGGGCGACGAAACTGTGATCGGGATCGCCACGAACGGGGCCAAACTCGATCTCTACGGGGACGACGATGAGGACTACGACATCGACTGGACGCTTGAGCCGCGGGCGCGGAAGATCTTGGCGGGGCTGGGGTTCAAGGACGCCGACATGGATCTGCCGGCGAAGTCGTTTTCCGGGGGCTGGATCATGCGGGCGCATCTGGGGCGATTGCTGGTATCGGAGCCGACGTTGCTGTTGCTCGATGAGCCGACCAATCATCTCGATCTCGAAGCTTTGCTCTGGCTGCAGGACTACCTGACGCGTTATCCGGGCGGATTGTTGGTCATTTCCCATGACCGGGCGTTTCTGAATGCCCTGTGTAACGGGATACTGGAACTCCGGGGCGGCACGCTGCACAAATACACCGGCAACTACGACGACTACCTATCGCAGAAGGATGCCCGTCACGACCAGATGATGGCGTTGTTTAAGAGCCAACAACGCGAGATCGCCCATCAACAGAAGTTTGTGGACCGGTTCGGAGCAAAGGCATCGATGGCTACGCGGGCGAAGTCCAAGGAGAAACACATCGAGCGGCTCAAGTCGGAAGCCGTGGAGTCGCCGGAAGAAAAACTGGCGCGGATCAATTTCAGGTTTCCCCAGCCAGCGCGATCGGGGCTGAAGGTCGTGGATCTGAAAGGCGTGGACCAGTCGTATGGCGACCATGTGGTTTACCGGGATCTGAACTTTCAGGGTGAACGCGGAGACAAGATCGTGTTGGTGGGACCCAACGGCGCGGGCAAATCGACGTTACTGAAGATTTTGGCCGACGTGGTGCCAATCAGTGCCGGCGAGCGCGAACTGGGGGCAAACGTAACGCTCGGATACTTCGCCCAAAACCGCGGTGAAAATCTGAAGCTCAAAGCGACGGTCTTCGACAACGTCATGGAGCTGCGCACGGCGGCGAACAACCTTACGGAGCAAAAAGTGCGGGCAATCCTAGGCGCGTTTCTGTTCCGCAAAGATGACGTCTTCAAGAAGGTGAGCGTGCTGTCAGGCGGGGAGAAATCCCGTCTGGCGCTGGCGCGGCTCCTCGTAGATCCGCCCAACCTGCTGTTGATGGACGAACCGACGACCCACTTGGACATTCCGTCGATCGACGCATTGGTTAGCGCTCTGAAAGAGTATCCTGGCACCTTCATATTCATCAGCCATGATGTGTATTTCATCCGGCAGCTTGCCGAAAAAGTGCTCCACGTGCACTCAGGCCGGCTGACCCCGTATGCCGGCAACTACGACTACTATCTGGACAAATCCCGAGCAACCAACGCCCGGGAGGCCCTCACGGCCGGCTTCACCAGCGCCCGACCGGATCAGACCGTCGCAAAAGCAAAACCCGCGAAAGTCTCGAAACCCAAACCCGACAAAGAACGCCAAAAAACCCTGCGAGAGCTCAGAAATCAGGTAAGTGAGGCCGAAAAACGCGTGGTTGAGCTAGAAGAAAAACAATCAGAGCTCACCGCTGAGCTCGAAGACCCCGGGACCTACGAAAAAGCCAGCAAAGCCCAGCACCTGAATCGCGAACTCACCACCATCAGCGACCAACTCTCGACAGCCAACCAAGACTGGGAAGACGCCGCCACCAAACTCTCCAATCTCGAAGACTCGAGCTAACGGGGTCAGGTCGTGATTATTATACTTTCCGACGACTGTCCACCTAGGTAAATCCAAATTTATCTAGGTATACATGCATAATTGATTCATTTTCCTGAGTAGAGGAAACCAGTCTATTGAGAGCTAAATAGTATAATAATCACGACCTGACCCCTTGCCTCACGCTTCCGCCAACCTGCCCCCATCCCCAACGCTGTTCATTGCCCGCAGCAAACTGGTCCCCCAGGTTGGCTAAGGCATCCATTTAGGTGTAGGCTTCCCGCTGTGAACCGTTGGATCGCTCTCGTCCTATTTCTACTCGCCGCTTTTGGTGCCGCTGCCATCGGCGGATTGGCCACAGGGTCGAGCGTGAGCAATTGGTATCTCCCGCTGAACAAACCGTCCTGGAATCCGCCCGGCTGGGTATTCGGCCCCGCTTGGACCCTGCTCTACATCCTGATGAGCATCGCGGTCTGGCGGGTTTGGCAAAATCGGACCGAACCTGGCGCGGTCTGCATTCCGCCCCTTTACTATCGACACGCCACTTGACCGTAAAGGTCGGGACGTGCGAGAAGAAAATCCACAGCGCACAACGACGCAAGCTAACGTCAAAGACCTTCAAGAAAAGGGCTTCTTACCTGAGATCACAGAAGAGTGGGTCGCTAAACAGCTTGGGGAAGATTATCAGAAGTTGACGTCAATTTCTGACGCCGACGCTTGGAATGTTGTGATTCAGAAACTTACGAATCAACTGACGATGCTGTTGGATGCGGCAGAGCAAGGAAGGCGTGAGAATACGTTTGTTCGCGATTTTTCCTCCGGTCCTAAAGCTGATGAAAAGGCGAGTTTTGTCAAGATGATTCACGCGCTGGACGTGCTCGACGCACACGAGAAGCGTAATGGGCCTGTAGTGTGGCGAACTGATGAAAACGGCAAGCAGATTCTGTTGAAGACTCAGTTGCTAGAACGGTGGGTGCATCATCTACGCAACCCGGAAGACGTAGATCGCCGGATTCAGTCGATTCCGTTTGTGGATGATGTGGCTGAGATTATTACGAGGTTGGAGGGTAAACCTGATGTGGATGTGGTGGCATGGCGCTCAACTGATCCTGAACGCCTTATGGTCGGTTCTGTTTTTCGGCATGCAGCGCCCCGATCTCGCATTGATCGAAATTATCGTGCTATGTGGATTCCTATTGGCGATCCAGATCAGGCTTTTCCGATTCGACCGAACCGCCGCTTGGCTATGGCTGCCTTATCTCGCCTGGGTCACCTTCGCAACCGTGCTCAACGCCACTATCTGGTCGCTAAATTAAGACCAGCCGTGTGTTGGCATGTGACCGAAGTCCGTTCGAAACGAAACCTCAAACTCCTGAATCGAATCAACTCGTCGCGTGCTGCTGGAGCACCTCAAGGGGCACGACCTCCAAGGTGCGCTGATGGGTCGCGTTGAGAATGATCGGCGAAGGTTCGCCAGCTTCAGTCGCTTCCAACCAACGACTGGCGCATACACACCAGCGGTCGCCGGGCTTCAGTCCGGGAAAATGATATTCGGGGCGCGGGGTGATGAGATCGTTACCCGCCGCCAAATTTGACTGCAAAAACGTCTCCGTCACTTCGACACAAACCGTATGACATCCCTGATCCTCCGCGCACGTATCACAGTGCCCATTGCGAAAGAACCCGGTAACAGGGTCATTGGAACAAGGACGCAGTTCTCCGCCCATTACATTGACTGATGGCAAGGGTGTCATGGGGTAAAAGGTGGAGCACAACAGGAACGACGGCCACTTTGAAATAACCCCTTCAAGCCCTTGCTAAATTCCCAGCGCCACACGCTTCGGTATCCAAGAGCGTCACTCAACGACTTTGATATCATTCCGTTCCGCCCAATCTCTCAGCAGTTGGTGCAGCGCTTTTCGACGGAATTCATACCAACCCTCCAGCACACCAATTCGGTCGGCCTCATCTTTGAAGCGGCGAAACGTCCGATCGCTCTCCACAGTCGATCCTGCGCTTGGCCCGCGGGCATGTTATCCACGAATCCCTCCATGTGCCGATATTCATGAAAATCCCAAGAGGACGGTAGCTGCACGAATCGTTCCCCTTTCGAATCGCGAACAATTTCCCGGGCCAGGGGCAAGTGTTCCGCGAAGACATCACCGCGCGTTTCAACCTCTGCATCGGTCAACTCCTCTGCCTCCGCATCATCCGCGGCCCGCATGGTTCCGTCATCAATCTCCACCACCTTGCCTGTCTCGCGATCCCAGCAAACTGTCCACTCTTCGGGGGTCTCAAACCCATTTTCTAATTCATGCAGAGTCACTGTTGCATTCATATCGTTAAGAACCGCACAACGGTATCCGCTGCTCTGCAACCCTCCGTCTCAAGTTATGCTCACCTTTCGCCCCACTTTGGATTTCGCCAAGAAGCTCAAAATCGCTGAGTTGGAGGATCTGCCTCTGTCGGAGCAATGCCTGACCGATTGGTGTGTGCGGCCCTTCCGAGTAGGTCGCAGGTCGTTTCTAATTTTCACTGAAACTATCACGCTCTATTCTCTCATTGTGCCCCGGCGCGGCATCACCATCCCAGCCAAGCTGCGCCAAGCGTTTGCGTCCACAGTTCACGAACACTTCCAAACTCCGAACATCGGCAGTGTCCATGTCTCGTCCATCCTGCTCGCGCTGAGCGACTGTCATTTCTCCCGCTGCCGAGACCGGCGCGTGCTCGGCTCCATCAACGACCTCGTCTGGGGTGCGCACTGCCATCTGGAAGCCGGCGACTCCATCCCGCACACCATCAAACGAATCAATCAAACGCCATTGAGTTATCTCGATATGGACAAACCCGATCGCCGGCTCAAAGCGGCGATTGACTCCCAGCAATGAGTTGGAGGTCCGCGGAAGACATGGGATCATATCCAACCGGCAGCTCACCGGTGAATTCAACCAACACGCGTCGATTTTCAGGGGCCGGATTTCGTCAAATTTTCCTAAAAATCACAAGCTGGTAGGGCCTGCGGGATTCGAACCCGCAACCAAGGGATTATGAGTCCCCTGCTCTAACCATTGAGCTAAAGCCCCAACAAACTGATTTGGTAATAAGCGATCAAGATGTCGCGATACGACATTTTAATGTGTCCAACGAAGAGTGACATTTTGGTGTGTTCAAGAATTTCGCGTAAGTTCCGACATTTAGTGCGAATCACTCCAGACACACCAAAATGTCGCAATTATCTCACTTAGGAAGATCCGACATCATTAGAAATTCGGGATCTGAAGCTCAAAAGCACCTAGCAATGAAAAGTATGTCCTTTTTCATCCTGAGAGCGAATAGCATGGGGGTATTCCTCATGCGCGATGAATGATAGGCATGATTCTTGAACCATGATTCGCAAAATATTCATTCTAAGTTAGTTAAGTTTTGCCAGAGTCCCAATGCATAGCATTGTGGATGTTCCCTTTTACATACCCCATCTCTACGACAAATGGACGTCTTAGACTTACATCAAAAAACCGTCGAACGCTACCAAGAGTATATCCGGAGTTTCATTGATATCCGTGATCAGGATATAGAGAAGGAGGTCACAGAGCAGCTTTCCTCGGGCAAGTTATGGCCCGAACCCCTTATTCAGTTTAATCCTGATTATGCGACTGGAGATCCTCTTAAGAGTCTGGTGACTCAAGGAGTTTTGGATGCCGAGGTGGAGAATGTGTTTTCTGGATATCAATTGTATTAGCATCAGGAATAGGCGCTTCGACTGGGTGCAAAAAAGAAGAGTTTTATTGTCACCTCAGGCACCGGGTCGGGTAAGAGTCTGACCTATATTGGAACGATTTTTAATAGTTTGTTCCGAGATGGGATGGGGAACGGTGTCCGTGAAGTGACTCACAAGTAAGATTCGATGCGTTGTTTAAAGAGAGGATAAGCCTGTTCCCAAGGGACTTTATCGCGGATGGCGTGGCGCCCGGTGCGGATAGCAGGTCAGCGTGAAGGCGTGGCGCCCGTTGTATTGAGCGGGCAGGTGGTGATCCGAGGGGATTTTTTCGCGTCGTTGTTGCGGTGGTTTGGTGACCTTGGTTTCGCCGATACCGGTCTGTTCAAGTCGGGCTAAAAGGAGCGTGAGTAGAGTGTGCAACAGGGCCACGAAGTGGGCCTGCATGAGCGCTGCCGTCTCGCCGGTGCCCCACGCCCTGGTGACCTTCAGGCGGTTTTTAAATACATCGTAAGCTTTGTCGATTTACCAACGCAGGAAGGCGAGCAAGGCGATGAGGCCCGGCCGCAGATGTTGGCACGTGGTGATAACCACAAAGTCTTTGTCCGTGGTCGGATCACCGGAGTGGATGCGTCGCAGGGCGGCGTTGGTGTAACCAGCATGATCATCGGTGATGACCCCACGATTGATCTGATCATCAGGATCAAACCCGCAGGGACCGTAGATCGTCGGGTCCCTGTTTTCTTTTTCCCGGGTGATGATCATGGCGTGCCGGTTGAGCTTCTCGAGCCCCCCGTGCGGGTTATCCATGTAGGCGGGATCGGCGACGATAATGGGCATCGGCTTACGCGGCTTATCCGGAGTCCAACGCGGCCAGTTTTCCTTAAACACCGGCCACGCGGGGCGCCGTTTGGCGTCACCCTGAAAACGCGCCATAGGGCGCATGAGCCCTCAATGTAGGGCAAAGTCCGGTGATCATGCCCGAGGCGAGCGTCCCTTGTCGGCGCGCTGGGAGTGGGTCGCGGGAGTAATCTGATGACCATCGACGGCCCATACCGGGTGCTCTGCGAGTTCCGGGTAGTCTGCCCACCCGTCTCGCTCGCCCCACTCTCGATCAAAGCTCGCGTAACTTGGGGGGGGGCGACCGCGGTGAGCATAGCCAAGCGTCGCGGCGACTTGAACGCAGCAAACCACGTGCGGCGCGGCCGCGATTCGGCTTGATCGGCCCGAGTCTGCCAAAAGGCCCGGCCGGACTCTTCGCCCTCCAGCGCGCGCCAAACACCCCACTCTCAAAACGGTTCGTCACTCAGGCCGATTGCTTGCTTGCGCACAGCGTGAGTGAGCAGATGATGGGCCGGTTCCATGAACGTTTTATCACCTTGCGGACGGGAGGAAAATGACCTCTCAAGAGCGTTATACATCAGGGCCAAATTGCGATACTTTACATGGTTATAATTAATTAATTACATTGATTATGAGAGGATGGAATTGCCTATGCATGCGGTTTGATAAACCGGACTGAAAACTCTCCGTATCGAGAGATTAAATGCCACTACGCATTGCTTTAGAAGTCCGCGTTGCGGCCGCCAAACCTGGCTGCAATCCACAATCCCCCCTGAGCCACCCCTGACTCCAGACGACAAAAACCATCCCCTGAGTATTATCTCCAGATCCGGCTCAACCCAGCATGCCCAACCCTCTGATCCTCAACACTCATGACTCTCTTCTCGGACACCGTTGCATGGGGTGAATGGCATCAGTCGAATCTTGCTCTAGATCTTGGGTTCCAGCCAGTCAGTTTTTCAGCAGTGGAATGGTTTTTAAACGACCGTGATATCCCGTGCAATTCTCTCTCTGTCTATCGTTTGAGCTCAGAGACGGCCACTTGTGGCCGTTGTCTGAGGCGACTGGATAGGTCATCGTAGAGAGCCGGCATGCAAGCTGTGGGATCGTCGATAGCAGGATAGCCCTCACAGTGAACACGGCCGGAAACGGAATCGACATAGATCGGGGTGCTTTCGTGACCTCCGCGCCCCACCCAAGTCGGAATCATCGAGTCGGTCCCTAGGGTTACCCAGGGATTGTGGACTTGTGGAGAGTGGGCGAAAGAATCGTGGAAGCACTCCATCTTCTGGGCGGAGGCGATCTATCGCCAGCGCGAGGCCAAGGGCCATGGGTTTAATACCATCATGAGAGCGCTCACGTATAAGTGGATCCGAATCCGGTGGCGTTGCTGGCAGGATGACGTCGCGTATGACGAAATGAAATACCTCAAATCCCTGCGCGCGAGAGGCAGCCCACTGGGGTCCGAAGGCCTCGAATTATGAACTAAAAATTACTCAACTTTTGCCTTGTCGGATGTCCTCAGAGCTAAAGTGAGACAGGCATTTCTGCCATAAAGCCCAACCACCTGCGCCAAAGGTGGGTCGGGCTTCACGCTCGACAACACCCAAGTTTCGCGCCCACATCCCCAACAAATAGCACCTCAAATAAAACTACCCTCGCCCCACCCTAGACCGCCAAAGTGCCGACCTGCCCCAACACCGCCGTGATATTATCCGGCCCGCCGGCATCGCGAGCCGCGGCGATCAGCTTATGGCAGATGGGTAGAAGATCAGCTTGCGGCCTTCCCGGCAGAATACGCGCCAAGTCCGTATCCGAAACCACCCCATGCAGCCCGTCGGAACAGATCAGCACCACATCTCGATCAGCAAAGTCCACCCATTCCACCTGCGGCTGCAAGTCCCCGCCATTGGCGCCCAGCGCAAATTCCAACACACTGCTAAACCGGGTCCGCTCCGCCTCCTCGAGCGTCATGCTGCCTTCATCAATCAAGCGCTGCACGACCGTTTGGTCGCGGGTGAGTTGAGTGAGTTCGCCATCCCGCCAGCGATAAATCCGACTGTCCCCCACCTGCCCCATGATCGCCAGACCCGGATCTTCCGTCGGCCACCACAGCCCAGAAAACGTGCACCCCATACCCGTCAGGTCCGAATCCGCATTGGCCTCCGCCTCCAACGTCGCATGCGCTTCCCGCAAAGCCTGCTCCATCACCGCAAGCCGGGCCGAATCATTTCCGGTTGTTCCGTCCGTCGCCGGCAAAGCGGCACTCACAATTTCCAACGCCCGCCGACTCGCAACATCCCCCCCCTTGGCCCCTCCCATACCATCCGCCACCGCCAACCATCCGGGAGAAACAAAAGCACCTGCCTCTTCGCCGCGCACATTGAGTTCTTCGCCAACAACAGGCCCCCGACACCATCCATCCTGGTTCTCCTTCCGTTTGCAGCCGATATCGGTGGAGCCCGCGAATCTGGGTTGATTCGACTTGTAAGGTTCAATCAATGATTTCCACCAACTCATAGTATTCTCCTTCTTGAAACCGGGCCCAAAGTCGGGCATAGTTACTCAAAATCACGGGCATAGTTGCTGCGATGGATATTGGGACATGGTGATCAAACTAATCTGCGGGTTGCCCATACTGATCGGGCCTGAGAAAAATGGACCCGGGAGACTCTTAGAAAGAGAAACCCAAAGTGAAGCGACAACGCTACAACGCCGAGTTCAAAGGTGAGGCGGCGAGATTAATGATCATGGATGGCCTGAGTGCGCCGGAAGTGTCCGCGCGGCTGGATGTGAACACCGGGCCTGCTCTACCGCTGGAAGCGAGAGCATCTGGCCGAGCTGGATGCGGGTGGGTGCTCCCTGGCGACCGTGATGGATCTTTGCACCCGTCGCATCGTTGGCTGGAGCATCTCAACTACTAACGATGCCGAACGGGTTTGCACCGCGCTGGAAAACGCCGCGCTGACCCGCGACGACGTGCGCGCTGGCATCGTGCCTCACAGCGATCGTGGCAGCACCTATGCCTCAGATCGTTATCAACGCGTGCTCGCCCGCTTTAAAATGCACCCGAGCATGAGCGCCAGGGGCAACTGGTATCCCGCACATGCGGCACGGCGATGGAATCGTTCTTCGGACGCTATAAAACCGCCGCAGTGCGCGATCACGTTTTCGCCAACGAAGCTCAGGTGCGCGCCAACGTCTGCAACTCCATCGAAGTCTTCTACAACCGATACCGCAAACACGCCTCGCTGGGCTACCTCAGTCCGATGCAAGCCGAGGTAATATTTTTGCCCCCCATGGGGGGCAATGAAGTCCCCGATTGCTTAACCCACAATTAAACCCATAACCTACCAAATAAGATACGACCGTGTCCCACAAACTCAGGCCTGATCAAACCCTTTTCGCAGAGATATCGGAGCTGGCTTCACAAGACGGGTCTGGCAGAACTCGGCCTTCCCATAAGATTAACGAAATTGGGCGAAGTCGTTATAAAAAACGATCCCAAACTAGCGACAGAGGTATCACAATGGTTTCTCCATGCTATCTATAAGTCTGTTAGTATTCGGTATCGGCGCTGTGTTAGGGCGCTTCCAACCTGAACGGAACAGCGAGAATCCAAAAAATACCCTCAAACTCGAAGCCAAAGAAGAAGAGCTTAAGAGGCTAGTAAACAAAGGAAAACTGTGAAGAAATGGGATCAGATAAGAGGGATATGAACCGGGGAAATAGGTTACAGATTCATCAGGTATGAGGACATTGCTTCTCTACGCGTGATGTTGACCTGGTGCCACTGACACGAAGCTCTCCCGCACAAGCCGCTGGAAGGAGGAGACTACTCGCAATGCAGACCGTAAGTCGCGTGTCGTTTGTCAAGAATCAAGCAATGTCCCCTTTAAGTGCCCTCATAAGATTAACGAAATTGGGCGAAGTCGTTATAAAAAACGATCCCAAACTAGCGACAGAGGTATCACAATGGTTTCTCCATGCTATCTATAAGTCTGTTAGTATTCGGTATCGGCGCTGTGTTAGGGCGCTTCCAACCTGAACGGAACAGCGAGAATCCAAAAAATACCCTCAAACTCGAAGCCAAAGAAGAAGAGCTTAAGAGGCTAGTAAACAAAGGAAAACTGTGAAGAAATGGGATCAGATAAGAGGGATATGAACCGGGGAAATAGGTTACAGATTCATCAGGTATGAGGACATTGCTCCTCTACGCGTGATGTTGACCTGGTGCCACTGACACGAAGCTCTCCCGCACAAGCCGCTGGAAGGAGGAGACTACTCGCAATGCAGACCGTAAGTCGCGTGTCGTTTGTCAAGAATCAAGCAATGTCCCCTTTAAGTGCCCTCAATGCAGACCGTAAGTCGCGTGTCGTTTGTCAAGAATCAAGCAATGTCCCCTTTAAGTGCCCTTTGTCAAGAATCAAGCAATGTCCCTTTTAAGTGCCCCAAGTCGGTCAAAGTGCCCTTCGATGCCAAACGCCAAGCGGGAGGCTAGTTCCGGTTAAACCAGTGCGGCTTATCTGCCGCTTCGGCTCTGAGCACAGCGAACTTTGGCGGCTCAAGGCCAAGCTCACGACACCACGCTCGCAGCCTTTCGTATTCGTCGACCAAATCGAGACCAATGTCTATCGCGTCTCGTTTCGATTTTGCCCCTCTTAATTCTCGGCGGTAATAGCCCGACGATGGTTTGTATTGCAGCAAATGGCTGAAATTTTTCACTCGGATTTAACGTCCTTTGAAACCAGAGTGCTGGATTCGGCCCAGCCGGGAAGGTCGGTCAAGCGTCGGACAGGCGCTTGATTAACGACTTCGGTAAAACGTAGCGTGCCTTGGCTTGAGCCGCCAAGGCTAAGTTATTCACAATGCGCTCAACGTCGCCGGTAAATTAGAAACGCGACTATGCACCATATGCAACCGGTTGCCAGAAAGGTGATCCACCACACCAGCCCTTGGGGAGCACCTGGTAGCCAATATACTACTGCCGCTTCGCAAAGCAAGAAAATCGAAACTAGCAGCGCACTGAGAGCTACCACCAGTATCCAATCGAAGATCATACTAATTTGCATGAACTACAATGTTATGTGTTCGCAAGCGAATTACTCCGATGGCGGGGTAGCGTGGCGAAGCCCGATTTTGGGGCACTTAAAGGGGGGCACTTAAAGGGGACATTGCTTGATTCTTGACAATCTGCCTTTCTGCAACGGATCAGGATGCGATTAATCCAACTTTGAGGAGGAGCCGACTAGTTTCTGAGCGCCTGAATCGGATGGCGTCTTTAGGGGGAATTATCAACGTCGACCAGAAGAACCCCAATTCGGAGGAGATGGATTAAACAAAAATTGATTGGTCGGGTTACCCAAACTGGTCCACCTAAACCGTTAGTCTGGATGGATTGATGGTGTGGTTGAGGGTGTAGAGTAAGTCAAGGGTGGAGGTTTCTTTGTCGAGGTTTTGTTCAAACGCGATGGGACTGACATAGCCCAACGAACCGTGGGGGCGCAGGTGATGGTATTTGCACCGCCAGGCTTCGATCACGACCCGAGCTTCGGTCAGCGTGGAGAGCATCTCGGGGTTGAGACACTCGTGGCGCAACCGAGCATGGAAGCTTTCGATGTAACCATTCTGCCCAGGACTACCCGGCTCGAGGTAGCGCGTCTTGATCGATTCAGAGGCGAGCCAAGCTCGCAACTCCTTCTCGATAAACTCCGCGCCATTGTCGCTGCGGATATGCTCCGCAAGCCCCGTGCTCGGCAATCAGCCAGCTCATGATCGAACGCACTTTACGCGCAGTGATCTTACGATCCACGTGGATGCACCGGCTTGGCCGCGTGGAGTCATCGAGGAGCGTCAGCATGCGTAGTTTGCCCCCGCGCATCGTCGGGTCGGGCACGAAGTCCCACGTCCATACGTGATGGGGATGGGTCGCCTTTGTCGCCAGCCCCGTGGAGATCCCACCGCGCCGTCGTTTGGGCTGCTTCACGGGCACCATCAGAGCGAGCTGCTGGCGCCGCCGTGGGATCAGTCGTGATCCGACTCGCCAGCCTGCTTTCTTCAGCAGGCGAGCGATCTTCATGGAGCCCAACTCAGGGTGCTCTCGACTCATCCGCCGTAGCGCTGCCTTCACCTTGGCCATCCAGGCATCAGGTTGCTTCGCCTCGTAGCCAAACGTGCGGCGATGCAGGCAAAAGGGCCGACAGGCCTCACCAGCCGGGCAACGGCCCCGGTTCACCCTCGCGACCATGATCTGTCTTTTGTGACCGGGGCTCATCGTTTTTTTTCGCGCGCCTCCTTCAGGCGCTCTTGGCCGCGCATCTCATCGGCCCGCATGCGCTTTAACCGGGCGTTCTGCTTTTGCCGCTCTTTGAGCTGCTTGGCTTGGTCGAGCTCCATCAGGCCAAACTCGCGCTTCCAGCGGTGGAAGGTTTGCTCGCTCGATGGCGTGCTCTTGGCACACCGCCAGGAGCGTCGCGGCGGCCTGCTCGGCCTCACGCAATATGCGTATCTTTTGCTCGGTCGTGTATCTTTTGCCTTTCAGGGTCTGGGTCCTTTCTGGGTTCCCAGACTAACTCTCTCAATGGCTCAGTTTTCGTAACCCCGACCAATGGATACGATAGAAGCAACGGACTCATGGGCGAGCTAAAGTTCGCAAGGTGGCGCATCTTTTTTACGTCACCTCCGGCGATCAACCACGCGAGCTGCGCACAGGTAAGACGATCCCGCCCGCTCGAACTCTGCGGCCATACGAAACCGCGATGATGTAACCGCCGCGTGCCACACCACACACCCGTTTCATCCACCCTGAGGAACTTCAGGAGTGCGCGGGTGCGATTCGAAAATACGGAGAACGCATCCGGCTGCGTCTCGCCCACCAAGGCACGCAGTCCGTCGGGCCCCTTGCGCAAATCCACCACGCCACCATACACATATATCCGTTCCGCTTCGATCTTTGCCATTCCACCAAATTAACCCAATCCCCTCTCCTTGCCTACCACGCGCCAAAACGGACGTTTACGGTTTGACGCTGGTAGCGCTGGCTCTGGTCCGACTCAGCACATCTTCCCACCGCATCCAAGCCGGTGCGCTCTTCGCCATCGCGTTAAGTGCTCTGGGTTGGTCGACGTGGAAAAATCCGGCGCTGTGGTCGCCCTACTATTTTATCACGACTCACGAAAGTCAGGCCCGCTGGGACGAAAACACCGACGGCCTGCAGGAAGGGGTAAAACGGATCCTTTTCAGCGAAACCGCCGTCGTCGTCGCCGACGCTGCAAGTCACGGTCTGCGCGTCGGTAGTGCCCCGGATACGTTTATGGGCGCAGGCCTGCAATCCGCCCGCCGAGCCATCAATGAAGGTTTGATCGGCACGCCCGTTTCCGCGTTTGGGTTCATGCTGTGTCCCGGGCATGAATCCTGGCATCCAAATCCCGACTTCTACTACACGGGCGGCGGCGGTTTGATGTTCGATATGGGTCCCTACTACGTCACGGGATTGGTCAATCTCCTCGGCTCCGTAACCCGCGTGAGCGGCGCGCGGCGCGCGGCCCGTTTGCCGAACGCACCATCACCAGCGATCCCCGCAAGGGTGAGAAAGTGACCATCGATATCCCTACCCATTTTTCAACCACCTTGGAATTCGCCGGCGGACCGGTCGGCACGTTGGTCATGAGTTTCGATACGCCCAAAACGGATCTCCCCAACCTCGTGATCCACGGCACGGAGGGAACGCTCAATGTCTGTGATCCCAATTGGTTCGATAAACCCTGCCACTTTAAACCGGCGGGAGCGGATTCCTTTGAACCTTTGCCCATGAATCACGCCATCGGACGCGCCCGCGGCACGGGCGTGGCGGATCTCGTCACCGCAATCCGCAGCGGAAGAGAGCACCGCGCCAACGGCAAGCTCGCCCACCACGTCATTGAGGTCATGGAGGGTGCCGTGATTTTCCCGGCAAAAGGTCGGCACGTCATCATCGAATCGACCTGCGACCGCTCGGCACCGCTGCCCGCGGGTCTGGGAAAATCCGAAATCGACGACTGATCGGAGCGACTCAACGCGCGAGGGAGTTTGACAAGCGGGGAGATGTCCGCCCGTTTCGGCCAGTAAGCTGCCGTTATGCCTCCCTTTCTCGCCCTCTTCATCGGTTTAATCGTTCTCACTCTGGGAGCGGAATTACTGGTGCGCGGTTCGGCGGCACTCGCCCTTCGGTTCGGACTGACTCCTTTGGTGGTCGGCCTCACGGTCGTGGCATTTGGCACAAGCGCCCCGGAGCTCGGGGTGAGCCTGCAGGCCGCCCAACGAGGGTCGGTGGAAATCGCCGTCGGCAATGTGGTCGGCTCCAATCTCTGTAATCTCGCGCTCATTTTGGGGCTCTGTGCGTTGATCCGTCCGCTCACGACAAACCGGTCGGTGATTTGGCGGGAGGTCCCTATTCTTATCGGCGCAACTTTGGTTACCACCCTCTTTCTCGCCAACGGCTACCTCGGCCAATGGGAGGGAATCGTCCTCGTGTGCGGATTGCTGATCTACACGACCGTGACGATCCGTCAGGCGCGCCAAGAGCCGAATCAAAATCTGGGCGACGTCCCGCCAACCCTAGGATTGCCCCTCGCCATTATCTTCACTTTGGGAGGTCTCGCTGGGCTGATCTACGGCTCCGATCTCTTTGTCGCCGGCGCGGTCGAACTCGCCCGAATCTGGGGATGGAGTGAAGCGATGATCGGACTGACGATCGTAGCCATCGGCACCAGTCTGCCCGAACTCGCGATCTCGGTGGTGGCGGTTAAGAAAAGGGAAACCGACGTCGCGATCGGCAATGTGGTCGGATCCAGCCTGTTCAACCTGATGGGAATATTGGGAGCGGCGACCATCGCGGCGGGAGGAATCATCGTGACGCTACAGCCCTTTGATCTGGGTATGCTTGTCGTGATCACCCTCGCCCTCTGGCCGCTCGTGCAAACCGGCCACCGCATCGATCGCCGCGAAGGCGCGGCCCTGTTACTCGCGTATCTGGCCTACGCCGTGTGGTTATTCACGGCGCGATATCTCTGAAGGTTGGGCCGGAAGATTCAGCCCACGCAACCCCGATCACTCTAGGCTCCGAGTTTACTGTCGATCGAATATTTGCCGGCTCCGGTCACGAGGATCACCGCAAAGGCCAACAAGTAGACCATGGCCAGCTCGCCATTGCCTTCACCGACAAAGATACCCTCGTGCATCACAAAAAATGCGACGCCCATGGTGAAGATCAGCGCAGCAGCCGACAAACGCGTGAAAAGACCCAGCACCACAAATGCGGCCGCAAAAACTTCCGCGCCGACGGTAAACCCGAGACTCACCGGTGAACTTAGACCCAATGGGTCCGCAAAACTATCTTTCCGGTCCGCAAAACTCAGCAACTTGGGCATGCCATGGGCTATAATCATGTAGCCACCAAAGCCTAAACGCAGCAGCAGCAACCCGAGGTCACGATTGGTAGGGAGAAAGGAGAGGGTCAAAAATTTGTTCATGGTTTTAAGAAGGAATTCGGAGCCAGTGAAACACGTCGGCGGCAGTGCGCAAGCGGGAGAATCTAGTTATCCGACATAGCGTAATTCCCCAGAAAATCAGCCGCGCGAGCCTCCGACCAGTATTCGCCAGCGTTGCCAAAAGTCACGAATCCCACGTGCCCCCCGCGGTTCGGCGTTTCCAAATAAAACCTAGGATTGGTCGACGCCTCTTCCCTAGGAAAACACCGTCCGCCTAGAAACGGATCATCAAGGGCATTAATCAAAAGGGTAGGAACCGAGATGGCATCGATAAACCCGATGCTACCGCACTTCGCCCAGTAGTCCTCGGCGTCCACGAATCCGTGCAGAGGGGCGGTGTAGCGATCGTCGAATTGCTTGAACGTGCGCATGTCCTCCAAGTCGGTGAGGTCAAGTTGCCCCGGAAACATCCGCTCCTTGGTGATCACTTTTTGCCGCAGCGTTTTCATGAAGTGCGCCATGTATATTCGGTTCTGCCATTCACCCAACCGGACCGAACTCGCAGCCAAATCACACGTGACCGATATCGCGACTGCGCCGACTACCCGTTCGTCGATGGAGTCGCTGAGTTCGCCCAGAAGTTTCAAGGTTTGGTTGCCGCCCAAACTGAAACCCACCAGCGCGACCTGCCGCCACTTGTCTTTCGCGAGGACGTGATTGAGCACCGTGCCGAGGTCATCGGAAGAACCGCTGTGGTAAAAACGGAGCTTAGGATTTGGTTCGCCGCTACATCCGCGACAGTTCCAAGCCACGACATCCCATCCCCGCTTCAGGAGCGCCCGCGCCATACCGCGGATATAAGGTTGGTTGGCATGTCCTTCCAATCCGTGGGAAAGGATCGCGACCCGATCACGCCCGCGTCCGGAAAAATCAAGATCCAGAAAATCTCCATCCGGCGTATCGATCCGTTTCCGTCTCCAATTCACCGCCGGCACCTTTCGCCAAACCGCCGGATAAATCGTCTGCACATGCCCATTCCCAAAACCAAACGGCGGGCGATAGCTGGATTCAATGTGCGGCATGAGCCGCTAACTTGCAGTCATCCACCAACTCGGAGCAAGCCCGCCAAAACACTGTAACGACTCCATCGAATCTTTTTCTGATCTGAGAATTCCTACCTACCCCCTGTCGCCAACCCCTTTGCTTCTTCAATAATCATCATCACCACTGGGATCAAGATCAGCACCACCATCGAGGACGCCAACGTTCCAACGCCCAATGAAATCGCCATAGGCACCAAAAAGAGTGCCTGCTCATTCGTTTCAAAAATCATGGGGCCCAATCCTAAAAACGTCGTCACTGAGGTGAGGAAAATGGGCCGAAAACGGCGCTCGGCCGATTGGATAATCGCCTCCTTCACACTCAATCCGCGTTCGATATATCGATTCTGCGTTACCGCCAAAACAAAGCCTCCGTTCACCACCATGCCGCACAAAGCGATCATGCCCAAAACACTGTAAATACTCAGGTCAAAACCGAGCACGATGTGACCGAGCACCGAACCAGCCAGCCCCCAAGGAATCGTTAATAGCACGATCGTCGCCTGCGAATAACTCTTCAAAAGCGAGGCCATGATGGCGAAGATCGCAAACAGGGCGGCGAGCAATCCAATGCTCAAACTCGTGGACGCTTCGCGCTGATCCCGCTGATCACCTTCAAACGTATAACGTAAACCCGGATACCGGGCCAACAACTCCGGCAACTCCTTTTTCTCCAAAACGGAGAGGACCTTGTTGCCGTTGGTAACGTTGTGCACGACATTGGCCGTCACATTGACGACCCGACCTCCGCCCACCCGATTGATTCGGGCTGGCGCCGTGGTTTCAATAATCTCCGCCGCTTGGCGAATCGGAATCTCCGCTCCATTCGGCGCGCGAATTAAGAGATCCTCCAATCCTCCCATCGAACGTCTGTCCTCCAGCGGCAAACGCACCATCACGCGCAACTCCTCGCGCTCACGCGGCTGCCGCAGCGCCTCGGCTCCGTAGAATGCGTGGCGAATCTGCTGCCCCAAATCCCGGGCCGTAATCCCCAACGCCTTACCCGCCGGTTTGATTTCGAAGCTTATCTGCGGCATCTCCCGACCGAACCCTTTGCGGATATCCGTCACCCCGGGATACTGTGCCACCATATCTCCCAACTCCTCCGCCGCATGTTGCAAGGTATCAATCTCCGGGTGCACCAGTTGGATATAAATTGCCGCCTCGCCTCCCGGCCCCACCAGGTAGTCAAAAAATAATGACTCCATATCCAGAATTTCCGGCACCTCTTCCCGCCAAACATCAACGAATCCCGCTCCCGTGATTTTACGCGCGTTCTGCCCCACCAACTTGATCGAAACTCCACCTTCACTACTGCTGCGCGACGCCACCGATACGTTGATATTGCGCACGATGTCTACATCGCCGGACGCTTCGATCTTCTTAATCGCCCGCTTGGCCGCTGCCTCCACGATAAACGCGACCTCGCGCGTCCGTGCGACCGGAGTCCCGGTCGGCATCTCAATCTCCCCCTGAATGTAGTCATTCTCAATCGTTGGATTAAAAGTGAAATTGACCCGCCCGCTAAACGTATAGCCCAAGAGCACCAGTAAAGCCGAAGCGAATACCGTGATCGTGATATAGCGATGACGAATAGCAGTCAGCAAAATGGGCCGATATATATTCTCGAAAGCCTTGTCCAACTTCAGTCGCAGCACGGTCTGGCTCCGATCGAAACAGGAAAATAACGAGTTCGGATTCGCATTCTTTTTCGTGAACGCCAGGTGAGACGGCAGAATCAGTAGCACCTCTATCAGCGAAACTGTGAACACCGCAATGATCACCGCCGGCAACACCTTAAGAAAACGGCCGCTCTCTCCCGGCACGAAAAACAAAGGCAGGAACGCGATGATGTTCGTCGTCACCGCAAACACGACCGGCATCGTCATCTCCTTCACCCCCGCCACCGCCGCATCCATGCGAGACAAGCCTTTGGTGAGTTTGTGGAAAATATCCTCCCCCACCACCACCGCATCATCCACTACGATCCCCAGAGTCACGATGAAGCCGAACACCGAAATCATGTTCACACTCGCATCCATCAAGGGCAGTAGAATCACCGACCCAAGGATCGAAACCGGAATGCCCACTGCCGTCCAGAACGCGACCCGCAGTTCCAACAAGAAACCCAACGCGAGCAACACCAACAGCAGACCAAACGTTCCGTTGAACCGCAGCAGATTAATCCGCTCCAGATAGTCCTCGGATCGATCAAAGCGAATCTCCAGTAGCGACCGCACCATCCCACTCCGCATCCGCACCCGCCGCGAAGGTCAAACTCGGAAACAAAGCCCCTCCTGACTGCTTGCTCAGAGCCATCGCCTGCTCAATCCGAGCGACAAACCCCTGTAAGCTGAAACTTCCCTCCAACCCCTGTTCAACCAGATCGCTCAAGACCGGATCCTCAAACGACGCCCACCACGAATCGTCATCCCGGATTACGTCACTCGCCGATAAAGAATCTGCCTCCCCAAAGGTCGCTGGAACTTCAACGCGAGGCAACGCCTCCTCCTCATCCACCCGATGAATCGCGCAACCACTCAGACCCGACCAGAGGCCCAACGCCCCAATTAGCCAAAAAATACGCGTTTCCATTTCATGACTAACATCTTCTCAAAGCAAAAACCGTCAAGGCTCTAGCCTCCGTCAAAGAGGGGAACAACCTGCCTCACCAAAGCCTATCCGACAACGGAATCACCGGGCCGTCCGCACCCGCCCTTCGGCCTCCCTTCTTTTGATCCCAAACCCACCCTACCCACGCACTCCCAGTCGTTAGTAACCATAATGGTTACTAACAACTGCAGATCCCTCCTCCTTCTCTCTCCTTGACAATCTACAGAAGTCGCCGTCTTCATGTAGACGATCTAGGAAAGAGGGTCTGCGCTTCATTCCTCTATTTTTACTCCATTCCCCATGGCCAAAGACAAATCCGACCTCCTCCAAGGCACGCTCGACATGCTCATCCTCAAGGCACTGCAACTGCAAACCATGCATGGTTTCGGTATCAGTGTGCGCATCCGTCAAATCTCAGAGGAGGTTCTTCGCGTTGAACAGGGCTCCCTCTACCCCGCTCTCTACCGGCTCGAGGAACAGGGTTGGATCACATCCGACTGGGGCGTTTCTGAAAACAACCGCAAAGCCAAGTTCTACGAAATAACCAAGCTTGGCCGCAAACAGCTCACCACAGAAACTGCCAATTGGGAACGCCTCTCCCTCGCTGTAAATCAAATCCTCGGAGCCAAGCGGGAGGACTTGGGATGAGTTCACTGCGCGGGTTCTTCCTCCGCATGCGCCGGGCATTCGCCCGTCGTCGTTTCGAATCCGAAATGGCGGAGGAGATGCGCCACCACATCGAAGCTGAAACCGCTCGCCGTATCGCCCTCGGCGAAGCCCCAACCACTGCCCGCCACAAGGCCGCTGCCGAATTTGGTTCCGTCGATGCCCGCACCGAGGAGGTGCGTGATGGACGAATATCGAACACTTGACTCAGGATTTGCACTACGCGGTTCGGATGATGGGAAAGGCTCCAGTTCTCACCATCACAGTAATCCTCACATTCGCATTCGGGATCGGCGTAAATGTCGCATTATTCGCAATTTTCGATTTCGTAGTTCTGAATCCCCGCCCAGAGGAACTTGTCGAGATTCACGGAAGAAACGAAGAGGTTCCAGATCGGATCGACCCTCGTTTCTCTTACCTCGATTATCTCGATTTCCAAACGGAAGCCCGAACGTTCTCCGGTATCGCCGCAGCAAAAGGGAGTCAGGTTTATATCCCCAAAGCGGTCGCTGCGAAAGTGGGATCCATTGAGCAAGATCGAAGATTCCCATTTTTCCTCGAATCGGTATCAGGGAACTACTTTTCGACACTCGGTGCGAACATCGCGCTCGGCCGTGATTTCCGGCCGGAGGAGGCGGGATTACTATCCGGTCACCCCGTCATCGTGGTGAGCCATCTTATTTTGGCATCAACATCTGGACGAGGACGAAAACGTGCTCGGTCAAACCCTCACCGTCGTGCAGCGATCTAGCTCCGAAACACCCACGACCTACACCATCATTGGCGTCACCGCTCCAGAGTTTCAGGGGCATCATGTCCCTCCGACAGGATGGGTTCCTTTGACGGCCGACTCCGCATCCCTAACCGAACGGAATAGCCCCCAAGTCTCACTGATAGGGCGGTTGGGAGCCGGTGTTTCTGCTGAACAAGCGAAGGCTGAACTCGATAACATCGCGCGCCGACTCACCGAGCTATACCCCCACAACAACCGTGCCAATTCGGTTCAACTGTTTCCCGGCATGATGTTGATAAACGACCGTGTTCTCAAAGGGGTGTTCTATATTTTTTCTCCTGTCTTTTTGGGAGTTGGTCTGACGCTGATAATCGCATGTCTGAATATGGCCAACCTACTGCTGGCACGGGGAGTCACGAGCCAACACGAGATCGGAGTGAGGCTAGCACTGGGCGCAAGCCGCGCACGCATCGTGCGGCAACTCTTGACGGAAAACTTTCTCCTTTGCGCTCTAGGGGCAGGCACGGCCGTCATATTCGCGATCTGGACCCTGCAGATCCTACAACCCATTCTGGCCTCAGCCCCTTTAGCAGAGGTGCCCGAAATGGGGCACTATATAAGCCAAATTCGAATCGGACTGGACTGGCGTATCCTCGCCTTCGCCTCTCTGACAGGGTTGGCGGCAGGCCTGACGGCGGGACTGGCACCGGCACTCCATTCTGTGCGGTGAGACTGATTCTTCGCTCTGAAACACAATAGGGCAGGTTTGGGGAAAAGACTAAACCTTCGCGACTGCACAATATTCTGATGGTGGGTCAGGTAGCAGTTTGTCTGACACTACTGACGGCCTCGGGAATGATCATGGAGATGTTTCTGCCCACCGGACTCACCGACTCAGGGGTTTCATCAGAAAAGGTTTACCAGATGAGAAATTCCGCCGAGCACCGATCGGGAAACCTCTTGGATACCGATCCCATCGGCGCGATCGAGTCGATGCGCAATATCCCCGGCGTGGCTTCAGCCTGTTTGGTTTCGGAGCCACCGTTGAGCAAACCGGATGACAACTTTAGAAAAGTGCTCGTTAACGTTCCTCAAAGTGCTCCCGAAGGAGTAGCTTTCAGTCAAGTGTCCGCCGGGTTCTTCGAAACGTTTGGCGTGCAGATTCTACGCGGCCGGGCCTTCACTCCTCACGACATGATGGGAAACAATCACGTGATCGTCGTGAGCGAAACCGCGGCGGAGCAGCTCTGGCCAAACCAAGAAGCACTCGGCAAACACTTGGAGGTAAATATCGATACGCTGGTGCGATACACTCGACAGACAGTGGCCAATAACGGGGAGGCGACCCAAGTTTATGAAGTCATTGGAGTGGCACCGGGAATTCGCCAATCCTAGTCATCAAGGGACCAAAAACAATTGATTTTGTTTCCTCTACCCTCTCAGGAGATATCTGGAAATATTTTTGTTAAGCTGCAAGTCGAGTCACTCGAGGTCATGCGCAGCGTGGAAGCATTAGCCAAAGAGAACGGCGTTCCTGTGATCTTCCACAAGAAATTGGCTACGATTATCGCTGGAAGACTATGGCCGTTCACAGCAGCAGCTCGGTTCATCGGTGCTCTTAGTCTGATGGCACTCGTGATGGCGACAATCGGACTCATTGGAGTGGTTTCGTTTGGGGTAAATCGGCGTAAGCACGAAATCGGGGTGCGGATGGCGCTGGGAGCCACAGCCGAGCGCGTGACCAGGTTTTTCGTGCGCAAAGGCATGCGACTCGTGGGCTGGGGAATTGTCATCGGTTTATTGGGAGGGGCGGCCTTCGCCAAACTAATAGCAAGCCTGTTGAACGGCTTTGGGTCTACGGGCGACCCGACGTTCCGATACATTGTGTTCGCCACCGTAACGTTGATTTTGACCGGAGTCGCGCTCGTCGCCTGCTGGCTACCCGCCCGCCGCGCGGCCAGAGTCAACCCGGTCGAATCGCTCCGGGCGGAATGATCTTGGAGGTTTCGGGCTTAGAATAACGGATCGATAAGCTCTGCGAAAAAAACCTTTCCCCTTGACATTCGATGGGAGTGAGCGTTCCCCTCAACATCCGATAGGAAATGACAAAACGGACATTCTACAGGGAACGTTGGATATGCTCATCCTGCGCATCCTGAGTCACGGTAACATGCATGGCTGGGGCATTGCGGATCGCATTCAGGTCCAATCAGCCGAGGTGTTCTCGGTCGGTGAAGGATCGCTCTACCCGTCGCTTTATCGGATGCAGCAAAAGGGCTGGATAAAATCAGATTGGGCGCTTTCGGAAAACAATCGAAAGGCAAAATACTACCGACTTACGGCCGCGGGGAAAAAGCAGCTGCGGGAAAAGGGAAAATCATGGAACCGCATGACCAGTGCAGTCGCTGCGATCATGCAAAAACAATCCTAAATCGAGAACCGAGGTCTACTCATGAGATTCTTTCGTCGATTTATCGCCCTGTTTCAACGCCATCGTTTTGAGTCGGAAATGGAGGAAGAGATGCGGTTGCATCGCGAACACCGGGTCGAGCAAGCGATCGAAAGTGGCATGAGTCGCCGAGATGCCGAACGGGTAGCCAACCGCCAGATGGGCGCTCTCGATGTGGCCAGAGAATCGGCGCGGGACGGGCAAGGATTCGTCTGGTTCGAGCAATTGAAACAGGACGTGGGTTACGCTCTGAGAAATCTGCGCAAATCTCGCGGATTTGCTTTTGCCATTATCACCACTCTAGCCATCGGCATTGGCGGCAACACCGCCTGCTTCAGTCTCATCAACAGTCTTTTCCTCCGGCCTCTCGCCTATCCAAATGCCGATCGAGTTGTCCTGCTAAGTGAATCCCCTCCCGGGAATATCAATTACTCCAGCGATGGATCGTCTTTTGTTCGCTGGAGCGAAAATCGCGATATATTTGACCGACTCGGCGGTTGGCACTCTCGCAAAGCGACGCTCACCGGACGTGATCAACGTGTGGCTCTGAACGTCGCAGAGATCACGACTGAGTTGTTCGATATTTTCGGAATGAGTATCGCTCACGGTCGAGGTTTCCTTCCCGGGGAATATAAGTCCGGCGGAAATCCCGTAATTGTGGTCTCGCACGAGCTCTGGCAGTGGAAGCTCAAAAGCGATCTGAACCAAATCGGAGAACAACTCCTAATCGATGAAATAACCTACGAGATAGTCGGAATCCTTCAACCAAAGGCATTTCCCTACGGTGACATGGTCTTCACTCCTTCGGACGTCCGCAGCAATGAATTCAAACGTGCTTCCGAAAGTGACTATAGGATGTCAACTTTCGGACTTCTCTCTGAGGGTGTAGATGCAGCCCGAGTCCGGCTGAACGCCATCCGTGATGTCCAGGCGGAGAATTTCCCCGTGGAAAAACGTGACTGGCGCGACAATGTTCAGACTTGGAGAAACGCCAGTTACGGCAGTCATCAAACCAGTTTCATCCTAGGGTGTGTTTAACAAATAAATTGGAGGCAAAAAGTATCCATTAATAGGATACTTTTCATTGACCTCGTGGCTCCAGAATGACTTCATCACATTGTGAAACAACGAGTAAGACTCGTCCTGCGTGATCACCACTGGGGCGAGCTAAAAAAATTAACGGCCATCGTCTCAGTCTGAATGGCCCACATCGTCGTGGACGCAAATGCACCAACCTGCGCCGTCGGGTTGAAGCCGTGCTCTGGATCGCGCGTGCCGGGTGCCCGTGGCGCGATCTGCCTACTTGGTTTGGTCCCTGGCAAAACGCCTATGCCTCGTTCCGGCGCTGGTCTCAGAACGGTCTCTGGGAGTATGTGCTCGCTTACCTCGGTTCTCTCCAAGGCGATCACGCGTATCTCATGATTGATAGCACCAGTTCGCGGGTCCATCAGCACGCGGCCGGACCCGGTGGTGGACAGCAAGCCCAAGCCATGGGGCGCTCCAAAGCGGGCCTCTCCACCAAGGCCCACTTTGCCTGTGACGCCTTGGGCTACCCTCTGGGCTTTATCCTCACGGGTGCCAATGTAGCCGACTGCGATCAGTGTAAACCCCTCTTGGAATCTTATCTGCGGCCAGGGGCTGCGGCGATCATGGACAAGGGCTATGACAGCGATGCCATCAGGGCAGGTGTGAAACAACGAGGCGGCAACGCCGTCATAGCCGTGCACCCCAACAGGTCCCAAAAACCCGAGTTTGACGAGCACATCTACTGTGATCGTCACCGCATCGAGAACCTCTTCGCAAAACTCAAGCACTACCGCCGGATCGCTACGCGCTATGAAAAACTACATCGAACCTTTGCCAGCATGCTCGCTTTAGTATGTATCATCATATGGATTAAGCACTAACATACCAATTGTTAAACACACCCTAGGGTGTGTTTAACAAATAAATCGGCGTAAATAATATTCATTAATAGGATACGTTTTATTGACATTGGGGTTATTTTAAGATCGTATCACCCTGTGAATCGGAACGTAAGACTCGTGTTGGGTGATCACCACTGGGCCGAGCTAAAAAAATGAACGCTCATCAGCTCAGTCTGACTGGCCCTCATCGGCGTGGACGCAAGTGTCGCAACCTGCGACGCCGTATTGCAGCGGTGCTGTGGATTGCTCGCACGGGCTCACCATGGCGGGATCTGCCCACTTGGTTTGGCAGAACGCCTACGCCTCATTTAAACGGTGGACCAAAAGTGGACTGTGGACTCAAGTGCTCGCACGGCTGGACACCCTCCAAGGCGACCATGAGTATCTGATGATTGATCGCACCAGCTCACGGGTCCATCAGCATGCTGCGGGTCCAGTGGGAGGCCAGCTTGCTCAAGCAATGGCTCGCGCCAAAGCAGGTCTATCAACGCAGGCTCACTTCGCCTGTGACGCCTTGGGATACCCTTTGGGTTTCATCCTCACCGGTGCAAATGTCTCAGACTTTGACCAATGTAAACCCCGGCTCAAATCCTACTTAAAGCCCGGTGGCGCAGCCATCATGGATAAAGGCTACGACAGCGATGCCATCCGGCAGAGTGTGAATCAGATTGGTGGCACCGCCGTCATAGCCGTGCATCCCAACAGGTCGCAAAAACCCGACTTTGACGAGCACCTCTCTCGCGATCGTCATCGCATCGAAAACCTCTTCGCCAAGCTCAAGCACTTCCGACGCATTGCCACTCGCTACGAAAAACTGCTTCATTCTTACGCCGCAATGCTCGCATTGGTATGCATCATAATATGGATCAAACACTAACGCTGTATTTGTTAAACACGCCCTAATCATTCTGACCGCCACTGCGGTCCTGTTGATTGCGTGTATTAATATAACCAATCTGGTTTTGGCCCGTAACGAGGCTCGCAATGGAGAGATCGCGCTGCGTTTGGCTCTGGGCGCATCGACTGGCCGGATCGTGCACCAACTTCTGACTGAAACACTTCTTCTTGCGGTCGCGGGAGGAATCCTCGGGGGAATCTCAGGCGCGGCCCTCTATTCGGTCTTCCTGAATTGGATTAATTTGAGCGAACTACGGATGGTGGAGACCAGCTTCGATCACCGTGTGTTGATATTCATGACCGGGGTCACCTTGGTGAGTGGACTCGTCTGTGGCCTGATCCCAGCGCTTCGGTGTGCCCGGCCTCGAATCAATGCACATCTAAAGGCGAGTGATTTGGGCGCTGCCACTCGGAAACGGAGTCGATACGGTTGGCATGACAACGGCGGTGCCCATGAGTCGAGCAAACTACCGTTCAGCTGCCATGCACCGCGCCGATCAATCTCCCGAGGGCAACTCCATCGTTGCCGGAGTTTACCGCGCGTCATCACGATATTTCGAGACCTTGCAAATTCCACTCCTGCAAGGCCGCGTGTTCAGATCAGCTGACAACGATACCAGAGCTCCGCGAGTCGCGATGATCAACACCCACATGGCAGAACAACTATTTCGGGAAGACCCATCTACTGCGTTGGGTTCGTCCATTATTTGGCGTGGGGAGTCATGGGAAATCATCGGAATTGTGGGAAGCACCAGCCGCTACGAAATGGGACACAAACCCATGTCTCAGTTTTACGTCGCCCACGCGCACCTGCCAAACGGGACCAGCTATGTGCTCCGCTCTTCTATCGATCCAATGACGCTGATTGACGACATCCGCTACGCCGTTAGCGAGGTCTCCCCCGGACTCCCGCTGACCAATCTTCACCGGCTCTCAGACCGGGCCAACGGTTTCATGGGATACCGACGAATGGGGCTGTGGATGATCAGCACTTTTGCCGCCGTTGCTCTGATTTTGGCAGCCATGGGAGTATTTGGAGTCATGACCTACACGGCCGCCCAACGAACCCGAGAAATCGGAATTCGGATGGCACTGGATGCCAGCGACCGAAAGATCGTCCTGCTCGTGATGGGTGATAGTATTCGATTGATGGGAATCGGCGTCGCGATCGGAGTGGTATTCGCAGCCGCAGCGGGTCGTTTTTTATCCGGTCAACTTTATGAAGTAAGTGGACTGGACCCGATCAGCTATCTCTCCGCTGTCGCATTGCTCGCCCTAGTGGGGATTCTCACGAGTTTATGGCCGGCTTGGCGTGCTTCCCGAGCCAAATCCGTTTCCGTCCTTCGCGTCGAATAACCGAACAGGCACTTCCCATGAAAAAAGAACACTGCGACTACTCCTTGCCCTCTTCATTGCCACTATCCCTCTCGCTAAAGCTGGTGACCTAACCGGCAGTTTCGCGGACAAAGGTGTCGCACTCACCTCAACGAAAGAAGAGTCGGTCGGTCCCGTTTCCCTGCATGCCCTCACCCATCTACAATTTGATACGTTTCTTGGGCGCGCCAACTACGGAGGGTCGGATCAGGCTACGTTCAGAATTTGGCCGAATCGTCTCCAAATAAAATTCTTCGATTCCGAGGAATCGACCCAAGCAGAAGTCTATTGGAAAACAGAAGTCTACGAGGCCGCGGAAGGACAAGGAATCATGGCCCGCATTCAATCCCCCGACCACAGGGATAATTCATATTTTCTCCAATTTGAAACGGTGGAAAATGGCGAAGTATTGCAGGTGGAGGCCACCACCTTCGGCCCTAAACTCCACGATCTGGGCACCTACTTTTTCCCGCGCGCTTAGGCGACAGGTTCCGCCATGAATCGGATAAGTTTATCGAGAGCAGAGTAACGTCCGCTTGACCGGGCGGCGGATTCCTGAACCGTCGCAGTCATGCCCATCTTTATCGGCAAACTTGGACTGGCGGCCCTCTCGGGCGTGGTGATCTTGGCGTTGCTATGAGCGTAATCATCTCCGGGTGAGGGCTGAATTTGTGCGATTACAATCGGACTCACTACTCCAATCCGAAGAATCAGGGAGCTGGCGAAAAATCTGATTCTCCCGGTCACCCACTTCGAGAATCCACGGTGTAACCAGAGGGCCTGCTAAAGTCGGGAGACAACCAAACCCGCTCATCCTAGGAATAATACCGTCTCACCAAATAACGGCGTCGATTTCTGCAACTTACGCCAAGTTAGCGGGGTAATAAAAACATCAACCAATCCACACAAAAAATGAAACTTACTATCACCCTTCTCATCGCCGCGCTCGCTGCACCTGTTACTCTAGCATTCGGACTAAGTGTCGCCGCCGTTTCCGCCACCGCCACTGGATTCGCCGTGAGCTCGATCGCCATCGACGACTATGCCAAAAAGACCTGCAACTACCACAAAGCCCTTGCCAAGCGCACCGAACGCCACCCCCTCGCCGCTTGATCATGTGTCGTCCCGCAGTCTCGACCACCTAGCAACCCGTGTCAGACAAGACGCGGGTTTTTTGTGCTCCCCTTTCGACGCATTCGCGCCGAAGCAATTTTTTCCCACTCAACGAAAGGGATACCAAACGGTCACGCCGACCCTTGCACTCTGCGACCAAGTTCCAACGTTCATGGAACATGATTCACCTTATTCGGAAATTCGAACCGGCAGTCTCGTTTGCCATCATCGCTTTGGTGAAATCATGAAGACATTTATCTACGGACGTGATCCGCTTTGTCTGCTGGCCATGGGACTCTACGCCATAAACCGCTGGGGCCTTAAACCCCGGGTCGACGTTCGATTTCTTCACGACCACTTCAACGATCTTCTGCTTATTCCCGCCGCCCTTCCTCTCGTGCTTTGGGCTCAACGTAAATTCGGTTGGAGGAATCATGACCTGCCTCCGGACACCAAAGAAATCGCGCTGCATCTTATTGTTTGGGGAATCATCGCCGAAGGGGTCGGACCGTTTCTCTTCGATCATGCAACCCACGATTGGCGAGACCTCGTGGCTTACACGGCAGGCGCGGTTCTGGCCGGACTCTGGTGGCGATACACCGCCGTCGGGCGTAAAGCCCGACCCACCTAGACCAACGCTCTTCAAACGTGGGTTGGGCTTTACGCCCAATAATCCGTTTTCACCTATTCTTCATGTCCTTCGATCGTCTCGCACCAGCACTACCACTGGCTTGAGCGGGTGACCGCGGGGGCGTCCTGCAGCGGGCCCGATTGGCGCATCTTACAATTCTGGATGAGGCGAAGAATATCCTGCTGGTGGGGGAAGGGCCGGGACGATTTCTGGCGGCACTGCGTGCCCGTCGATCCGATGTGCCCATCACCGTAATCGACTCCAGCGCCCAAATGTTGGCGAAGGCCCGCGAGGTCTCGACCGGTCCGACGACATTTCAAAAGATCGATCCAACCGTAGATGATTTAGTAGCGGGAACTTGGGACGCGGTCGTTTCGCATTGTTTTCTCGATTGTTTCGCGCCTCCGACGTTAGAGCGGGTAGTCACAAACCTCGGACAGGCCGCCACCCCAAAGGCCGTTTGGTTGATCACGGATTTCACCCTCCCGACTGAAGGTTGGCAACGTGCTCGAGCCCGATTTGCTCACGCGCTCATGTATCGCACCTTTCGGGTCACCACACAATTGGAGGCTAGAAAGTGGACCGACCCCTCCCCTTTCATTCGAGATCAGGGGTTCAATTTGCACGGTCGCACGGCATTCAATCATGGCCTGATTCAGGCTGATTTTTGGCGGCGAGGATGAATTCCTTGAATAAGCCATTGAAACTCGGGCACGCCTCCCCGCATGTCTTTGCCCAGTGATTCTCGACCTTCCCGCCCGCGCCATGGCCCGACTACCCGTGAAAACGCGGGGAATCATGCAAACCGTGTGCTTCGGACTGGCGGCGGGCCTCGTGGCGGTGGCGTTTCATCTCGCGATTCACACCATTTTCGAACATGGCATCCAACGCCTGACCCAGGAGAGCACCGCTGTGTTTTTGGTCGGCAGCTTCTTGGTCATAGCGGGCACCTCGGCCATCGCCGGTTGGTTGCTGAGCGCCTTTTGCCCAGAAGCCGCGGGGCTCCAGGCATCCCTCAAGTCAAACTCGCCTTCTGGAAGGACATGGGAGAGATCCCTTTTCGGGTGGTATGGGTCAAATTTATCAGCCGGTGCCTTTGTGGGCGGCGGAGCTTCCCTTGGCCGGAAGGACCCGTCGGTGCAACTCGCCAGCGGATTGTCGTCCAATCTCGGTGGTGTGCTGGGCATGCCGAAACACAAACGCCGCGTGGTGTGCGCCGCCGGAGCCGCGGCGGGTTTGGCGGCAGCATTCAATACGCCGATCGCGGGGGTCACGTTCGTGCTCGAAGAAATCACCGGCGATCTCAACAGCCGGATGCTGGGGTCGATCCTCCTCGCGGCGGTTGTCGGTGCGTTGGTCGCCCACGGTCTGCTGGGGGAGCAACTCGCCTTTACCCTTCGCGGCGCAGGTTCGCCGGAATGGCAAATCTATCTCGCGACGCCTGTCGTCGCGGCGATCGCCGCTTTGGCCGGGGTTTGGTTTCAGAAATTCGCGTTCGGGCTGCGGGCCTGGAATAAGAAAACCCACCGCATTTCGCCGTGGGCCCGGTGCACGTTGGGTGGTATGGCTGTATGGTTGATTGGCGCTACCGTGTTTCTTTGGACCGGTAACACAGGCGTTTTTGGTCTCGGTTACGAAGACCTCTCGCAAGCCCTCAACGGGCAAATGTATTGGGCCAATGCCAGTCTGTTGCTGGTCGCCAAGTTGGTTGCAACGGCGGTGTGTTATGGATTGGGCGCGGCCGGTGGCATCTTTGCTCCCACGCTCTTTTTCGGCGGCATGACCGGAGCTGCTCTCGCTGGCCTGATCGATTTGTTCTACCCGCTTTCCACCGCGGGCCTCGTGCCTCGGTGCCGTGGTCCGCGCCCCCGTAACGGGACTACTGATCGTATTCGAAATGACCCACGAGTTTGCCATGGTGCCCGCACTGATGGTCGGTGGTCTGATCAACATCGCGATCGCGAAAAAATTCACGCATCGCAACTTCTACGACGAAATCCTCGCTCAGGATGGGCAGGAAGTTGAGAAGGTCATGCCGCCTCGCGATCTCCGATCCGGGCAGGAAACTCAGGTCAGTCGCGCCGCCAATTTTCGCCCAGTTCTCATCCGAAGTCTCGATGTGGAGACGTTGAAATCCACATTGGCGGAATCACCTCACGAACGGTTTCCGGTCGTGATTGATCTCAAACTCAAAGGCGTCATCACCCGCGAACACATGGAACGCGTCATCGAAAAAGATGAAGAACCCATCCTCGACCCCGTCGCCACCTGCCGGCGAGAAGCTACCATCCGTGATATTCAGCACAAGATCATCGAATCCCACGCCAACATGGTGGTGCTCATCGGAGGGCTTGATGAAGTGCCTATCGGCGTGATGACTCTGCATGACATCCTTCGCGCCGAAATCCTGTTCACAAAAGACTAACCGTAAATAAGATGTTTGAAGGATGAGGTAAGATGTAGCCAACCAGCCATCGAAACAACTTACATCCTACTTCGAACATCTGACATCACCCATACCCCTCAGTGTCTAAAGTTTACTTTTACTACTCCGCGATGAACGCCGGTAAGAGCACCGTGTTGCTACAGGCGAGTTACAACTATCAGGAACGCGGCATGCGGACACTGCTATTCGCCCCGGTAGTCGATCAACGCGCGGGCATCGGACGCATCGCTTCCCGCATCGGGTTGGAATCCAACGCCAACCCCTTCAGCGATACGGACGATCTTTTTAAAAACATCGCCTCGGAGCACGTGGACAAAAAGATCTCGTGCGTGCTGATCGACGAGGCTCAGTTCCTGACTCGCAAACAGGTCGAACAACTCTGCCGCGTCGCCGACGAATTGGAGGTCCCGGTTCTCTGTTACGGCCTGCGCACCGACTTTCAGGCTCAACTCTTCTCTGGCAGCGCCGCTCTCCTCGGACTCGCCGACGATCTGATCGAGCTCAAGACGATCTGCCACTGTGGTCGCAAAGCCACCATGAACCTGCGCGTGAGTCCCGACGGCAAAGGCCTTAAGGAAGGCGAACAGATCGAGATCGGTGGCAACGAACGCTACGTCGCGATGTGCCGGGCGCACTATCACGACGCCTTGGCACCTTGACCGGGCGAAGTAGCAAGTAGCATGAATTCGGAATCACCCTACTCATGCGATCGGAATCACCCTACTCATGCGATCGGAAGCTCTGCCCGTTTGCGAGGCGGAACGATTCCCGATCGCTCGCAGAAGCACAAGTTCCAGCTGTCGTTAATATTTGCGTGAGATCTTAGCCCGAGGCGTTCATAGATCTCCGTGCATGCCATTCTTTTACCCCGCGTCGGAACGCCACCTCAGAAGTTTAGCTAAAGCCGTAGCGATACTGGGGCTGACGCTCAGTCCGACAACTCAAGTTGACGCCGAAGATCTCCCAGCTCTTTGGGGGCTCGTCGCGGGCGAATCCACGATTTCGGGCTATAACGATGGCGCGGCCAATACCGCGCTTTTCTCCAGTCCACGCGGCATTGGCACCGATAGCCAGGGGAACCTTTGTCGCCGATTCCGGCAACTACGTCATCCGCTTCATCTCACCCGCTGGTGAGGTCTCCACCTACGCTGGCACTCCGGGTAGCCCGGGACATCTCAACGGGCCTGCTGCGGAGGCTCAATTTGGCGACTTGCGCGGTTTGGCCGTGGGATCGGACTGGACCATTTATGTCGCTGAATACAATCGAATTCGTCGCATCAGCTCCACCGGTATCGTTTCAGACATAGCTGGCGGTGGTTCCGTATTTTCAATCCAAGAGGGAGAGAGTAGATCGGCGCTTTCCCTCTCCATTTATGGCGGCAATGCGATCAGCGTGGACTCCGAGAACAACGCCTATGCCGCAACCGGATTGGGAGTTTTAAAAATCTCACCGACCGGAATCGCCACCAAACTATCCGGTATTGGAAATACCTTCGACATCAGCGACCTCGATTTTGACCCCGACGGGAATCTACTAATCGCCCACAACGTCGGCGGTTTCATTGCAATAGTTTCTCCCACCGGATCTGTGACGGCGCTGGACCCCAACTACGACATACCCTTTGAAGAACGCTATTTCAGTGGACTGGCCGCACTTCCCGATGGCGAAACATGGATCACGCAGGAATATGTTGGAGGTGTGAGCAAACTGACCGACGGAGATGAGGTCGAAACGATTGCTCGATTTAACCCCATCCCGGGCACCCCGGTATATTTCCGCACTCCCAACGATATTACTCCCGCCCCCGCGGGTGGCGTCTACCTTTCGGATTCCAGCAGTCACTCCATCCAACATGTTAGCCCGGACGGCACCACCGTCATCGCGGGTCAGGGCGCCAAGACAGGATTCGACGGCGACCTCGGTGACGCGGTCTTCATCCAACCCATCAATATTTCCAACCCCGGTAACGGTCTCATGTATGTGTTGAATAATTGGCAGATCCGAGAAATCGATATCGCGGCCAATACGATAACTTCGGTGGCAAATCGGGAAGACGTGTCATTCGACCTCCAATCCTTCGATAATTGGCGGGACTTTACCGCCACTGCCAACGGCGACTTCGCTAACTTTCCCCGCAACTGCCTCAGTCGCCGTACCGCATCGGGGCAGCGGTCGATTATAGCCGGAGTCAACGGCGAGTCCGAAATCCGCGACGGAACCGGTGCTAATGCCAGATTCGGTAGCCCGCGTTCATTGACCACAGATGCGGCGGGAAATCTCTACGTGGCCGATTCCATCGATGGTCAAACCATACGGCGCATCTCCCCTGCGGGTGTGGTGACCACAATCGCGGGATCCCCGACCGCTTATGCCAACGAAGCTGAAAATAACGGAGACGGGTTCGGCACGGACGCTCGTTTCAACCACATCAGTGCGATCACGGCGACTCCCACCGGCGGTCTCTGGATCGGGGAATACGCCCTGCTGCGCTACATGGCACCCTCTGGCGAAGTGACCACCCTCGCCGGCACCCCCGGGCAAGAATTTCCCGGTGGTCCCGATGGCCAAGGAGAAAGCGTCGTGTTCAACAGGATTCAGGATATCGTGCAAATCGATGACCGGACAGCCTTGATCCTCGAGACCCACACAAATCGGGTCCGACGGGCGCCTTTGGACGGTGTCGTCGCTACCATTGCATTCAATGGTCGCTACAGCATTGACGATCAAAACAACAGTTTCTCCGCTCTCGCTCACCAGGACGGGCGTTACTACTTGGTCGACCAAACCAATCGACGATTCCTTACCGGAATGCTCATCGAAGATAACGGGCGGCTCGCCAATCTTTCCGTGCTCAAACGGGTCGGCGATGCCGGCGAAAAACTAACCGCCGGGCTCGTGATCGCCGGAGAGGTTTCCCAGCCATTGTTGATCCGCGCCGTAGGCCCGACGTTGTCCAACTACGGGGTAAACGCCGGCTTCATGCCCGATCCCGAGTTTAGCGTTTTTGACCGCAGTAGCACAGAGGTGGACAGCAATAACAATTGGACAGGGACCGCGGAGATCGTCGATACGATGCAGCGTCTCGGCGCATTCCCGCTCGAGACCGGTTCGACCGATGCTGCCCTGGTGCGCGCGATTCCCAACGGGTCCACCACGGCTACGGTCGGCCCGGCCGACGGACAGGCAGGAACGGTATTGGTGGAGGTTTATTATACCGATTTAGCGTCCGGCAGCAGGCTTACCAACCTTTCGACCCTGACAACCGTCGGGCCGGGAGACGGGCGCTTAATTCTCGGGTTCGTGATCACTGGCGCGGCGGTTAAAACTGTGCTCATCCGCGGAATCGGACCTACCCTCACTCAATTTGGCTTTTCTGTAGGCGACGTCCTTCGCGATCCTCGTATTCGTCTTTTCAAGGGATCCACTCGCATGACTGAAAATGATAATTGGGCCGCAGCGCCGTTGTTGAATGAAGCTTTCACAACTGTCGGAGCCTTCGCCCTGAGCGAGGCGGATTCCAAAGATGCCGCCCTATTGGTTCAGCTCGGTCCCGGAGCGTATTCCGTGCACCTTCAATCGGTCGACGGTCATACCGGATCCGCCATCGCCGAAGTTTACGAAGTTAAATAACCCGACCGAATTTGGGCCGATGGCGGCGGTGGAACGAGAGCGGAAGGGATTTTCCCGGACCCAAATCAGCCTAATGTTACGATTTGGCCGATAAATCGTCATAACTATGAAACAGTCCGTTGACGCCACTCGATAAGGTCACCTTCATCGCCAACTAATCCCCTAACACATGGTTAGCACAAATCTGCCCGATTCAGCCTCCGATGCCTCCGCATCCGAAGGTGCAACCAAGTCTCTCAACGACGTTGTCATCCGCCTGGCCGGCAACTCCCAAGACGGTATTCAGACCATCGGAGCGTTCCTCGCCCGACTCGCTGGCCGTAGTGCCCAGGATGTCATGACTTATATGACGATCCCTTCCACGATCTCGGGAGGACCGTCCATTTTCCAAGTCCGGATGGGCACGGGAGATATCCTGAGCTCGGGTGACGAGGCCGACTTCCTCATCGCGTTTTACGAACACAGTTACGAAAACCACATTGGATCCCTCCGCAAAGGCGGCGTGCTGATCTACGACAGCGATCACCTCACACCGGACACGAGCGAAGTTGACTGCCTGGCCGTCGGGGTGCCGATCACCAGCGCGACCATCGAATCGGTCGGTGGCTCCGCCAAAGAAAAGGGTAAGAACATTTTCGCGCTGGGGCTGCTCTGCCGCCTTTTCGACCTCGAAGTCGCCAAGATGACCAAGCTCATCACGGAAAAATTCGGTAAGTTCGGCGATGACGTCATCCGCAACACGATGTTGGCCTTCGACGCCGGCTACGCCTGGCCAGCCGACAACATTCGGGACATCTATTTCAAACTGAAGCCCGCGAAGTCGGATTCGGGTCACCCGCAAATTACGACCGACGGCAACACTGCCCTCACCATGGGACTACTCGCCGGCGGCGTGCGTTACGGCGCCGGTTACCCGATTACGCCATGGTCGACCATCATGGAAAGCCTTCGCACCGAACTGCAGAAATACGGTGGTGTATTCGTGCAGGCCGAGGATGAGCTGGCTGCGGTGTCTTACGCGATCGGCATGGCTTACTCCGGTCACCTCGCGATCACCGGTAGTTCCGGACCCGGACTTTCGCTCAAGATGGAAGCCCTCGGCTGGGCGACCATGGCTGAGCTCCCGCTCATCGTCGTCAATGTGCAACGCGGCGGTCCTTCAACTGGCCTGCCAACCAATGTTGAACAGAGTGACCTGATGCAGGCCATCTACGGTAGCCACGGCGACACCCCTCGCATCGTTATTGCGCCACAGGATGTGGAAGATTGTTTCTACATCGCCGTTAAAGCAGCTCACCTCGCTCGCGAATATTCGACTCCGGTCATCATCCTCACCGACCAAGCGCTCGCCTCGCGCATCGAGGCCTTCGATGAGCCCAACGTCGACGAGATCATCGTCGATCCGACCCCGGATCTCACTCCTCGCGGAGAGGATTTCAAACCCTACCCGATCGAGGAACTCACCCGCCACGCCGCTCCCGGCACCAAGATCGAAGGCGCACCTTATCCCACCGTCACTGGCCTCGAACACGACGAGCACGGGCATCCGACCGGCAACCCCGCGTTGCACATGAAGATGACCGCCAAGCGGCGCGACAAACTGCGCAAGCTGGCTCGAGAACTTCCCCGCCCCACGATTCACGGCGAAACATCGGGCGACGTTCTGCTCATCGGTTGGGGCTCGACCTACGGACCGATTCGCGAAGCCGTCATCCGCGGTCGCGAAAAGGGCATGAAGATCGGTCACGTCCATATTCGCCACATCCACCCACTGCCACCGGAGCTCGAACGGATCTTCTCCCGCTTCCGGCAGATCTACGTGGCCGAAATGAATGACCGCGGTCTCTACGGTTACGGCCAGCTCGCCACCTTATTGCGGGCCCGCTACGCTAATCCGGCGATCCGCAGTATCACCAAGACCGATGGTCTTGCCTTCAAGGTCAGTGAAATCCTCGGCGGTGTCGAAGAACTCTCCGGTGCCCGCAGCGTAAACGCCTCCGAATATCCCGACGGTTAATTCGCCCCCTAGAACCTACAACTTTTACAACTCACTTTTCTCATGTCCACTGCCACCGCTCCCGCCCCTACTCCAGACGAACCAAAACTCACCAAGAAGGCCTTGACCGCCGACCACCCCACGTGGTGTCCCGGTTGCGGCGATTTCGCCGTGCTCGCGTCGTTCTACCGCGCGCTCGAACAACTCAACTACCCGCACGAGCAGATCGTGACCATGGCGGGTATCGGTTGCTCCTCCCGCTTCCCCTATTTCGTTAATACCCACGGCGGACACTTCATCCACGGCCGTTCGGTTCCGTTCTCCGCCGGTATCTCCCTGAGCCGCCCCGATCTGAAGGTCTTCGTATTCGGTGGTGACGGCGATGGTTTCTCCATCGGCGGTAATCACTTGGATCACGTCGCCCGTAAGAACGTCGATCTGACTTACGTCATCATGGACAATCAGGTCTATGGTCTGACCAAGAAACAGACGTCCCCGACTTCCCCCGAGGGATTCAAGAGCAAGACCGACCCCTGGGGTGCGATCGATCAACCGATCAACCCCATGCGCAAGCTGGTCAACAGCGGCGCGACCTTCGTGGCCCGCAGCCACGCTACGCAGGTCAAACACATGGCCGAGATGATGAAACGCGCCGCCGAACATCCCGGTTTTGCTGTCGTTGAAATCCTTTCCGAGTGTATCGAGTTCTTTCCCGGCGCCTTCGATTCCAGCATTCCCCGCAAAGGCGGCGAGTTTGTTACCATCGACGAAGAAGAACACGACAAGACAGACATCACCGCGGCCATGACTCTCGCCAGTGAGCCTTGGCCGGGCCGATTCGGAGTTTACCTTGAGGTCATCCGACCCACCAAAAACGCAATGGAAGATGCGCTGAACGAAAAGGCCAAAACCAAGGCCGACAACGCCGCTGACGCCGATCTGTTGAAGTCCACTTTCGCCAAGATGCGCTAAGCAGTGTCAATCACCGGCCGCTCGATGGCCGGTGATTCCCCATGCTGGTTGGGAACCCGACTTATGATGAAACACCAGCACGTTTGGGTCCTACTTGCCCTCTTCCTAGCGTCATGCGACGCGACCGTCGAACGTGGCTTTCTGCCCAAGTGGGATGCGGGTTACCGCGGCGAGATTCCCGATCTTCCGGTCGTAGCCACTGTTGATGCAGCGACTATTCGGGACGAGGGACACATCGCCATTCAAACTGCCATCGACGCCGTCGACGGCTCGGGTGCGGTGCAATTACCAGCGGGTGAGTTCGAACTTAGGGGACCGATCTCAATACGATCCGGCGTTGTTCTGCACGGTGCAGGTTCGGGTAAAACTCACCTCAAGTTTCACGCATTGAGCGAGGATCTATTCGAAGGAGACGTCCGGCCCGCGTTTGGTGCCGTTCGCTTCGAAGGCACGAAACAGAAAGCTGAATACTCCCTTCGCGGGGGCTTCGAACGCGGCTCGACCCAGTTACAATTGGACAACACCCAATCTCTGGCGATCAGGCAGATGGTGTTAGTCTTTTCCGAAAACGACCCCGATTTGATGTATACCGATCCACGGTGGGACACGCCTTGGGCAAAACAATCGATCGCGCAAATTGTCGAAATCAAGCAGGTCGGCCCGCAAGAAATCACGCTGGATGTGCCTCTGCGCCTCACCTACAGGAACGGCTCGACCCACGCATTCTCATCATCGATCCCATCGAGCAAGCTGGAGTCGAAGACCTCACTCTGGAAAATCTGGATCCAGATTCCTACAACATCATTGGACTGGAAAACGCGCAAAATTATTGGGTGAGGCGATGTGAAACCACCAATACCGCTCGGGGCCACATTTGGGCAAATTTCAGCCGCCATATCACCATCGTTGAAAATCACGTGCATCGAAGTTTCAGCTACGGAGGCGGCGGTGCTGGCTACGGGATCGTCGCCGGCAATATCGCCACCGACTACCTCATCACCGACAACATTCTCCATCATCTCCGCCACGCTCTGATGGTTAAACGCGGTGCGAACGGAAACGTATTTTCTTATAACTACTCTTTCGAGCGTCGCTGCGATCCCGAGGGAGACAGACTACTCTGCGACATTTCACTCCACGGGCACTATCCCTACCAAAACCTTTTGGAGGGCAACGTCGTCGAGTTCATTGAACTCGACGACTAATTGGGGGGCCACCGGCCCCGCCACGACGTTTTTGAGAAATCACGTGACTACCAAAATCAGCCTGAGAGATCATTCCCACGAGGCCGTTTTCCTCGGCAATCGTATCGCCGGTGAAGGTTTCGTCACTGACGGGACATCGGAGAATCTGATCCTGGGCGACAACATCCTGCTCCAAGGATAGGAGCTTCCTTCGATTAAAAAATCGAGACAGTGCCAGCATCTGCTTACCTTAAAGGCCCACCTCGCAACTGGGGCGATCTCCCGTGGCCCGTGTTGGAGAATGGGGAAGAATCCAGAATCATCATCCCGGCGCAACGACGATGGATAGAGGCCAAATCCGACGAGGTGTCCGGTTCTGCAGATTTTTAGGGATCATTCCCTTCCTTCTCATGACTTGCCAAGTTCACGGACACCTCATGATCTCACGTCATGTCTTCAACTCGTGCTGACGGTCGTGCCGCTGATCAACTTCGTCCTATTTCCTTCGAGGCCGGGATCGCCCCGAACGCCACCGGCTCGGTGCTGGTTTCCTTTGGCAATACCCGGGTCATTTGTGGTGCCACCATCGAATCCCGGGTGCCCGGTTGGATGCGGGCGCAGAACATGTCCGGCGGTTGGCTGACCGCGGAATATTCCATGCTGCCCTACAGCACGCATGACCGTAAACAACGCGACAGTTCCAAGGGCAGAGTCGATGGCCGCTCCGTGGAGATCCAGCGCCTCATCGGTCGTTCGCTCCGCGCCATGGTTGATCTTCAAAAACTGGGGCAACACACCCTATGGGTCGATTGCGACGTGCTGCAGGCGGACGGCGGAACCCGCACCGCCTCAATCACGGGTGCCTACGTGGCGGCGCGCCTTGCGGTGCAAACCCTCATCGATGCCGGCAAACTCAAGGAGAACCCGATCAAAGATTCTATAGCCGCCGTAAGTGTAGGCGTGGTGGACGGCGTCGCCCTCCTTGACTTGCCTTACACGGAAGATCGCGATGCCGAGGTTGATGCCAACATCGTGATGACCGGCCAAGGCCAGTTTGTTGAGGTTCAAAGCAGCGGCGAAGAAGCCACGTTCTCCCCGGATCAGCTGCAACAACTCCTCGGCCTCGCGACCAAAGGATTAAAGGAGATCGCCGGACTCCAGACCGCTTTTCTCACTCAGCAGCTGCTGGCCCAGTAATTGCTTTCATCGGACCAGCATGAAACTTCGTTCTATCGCCTTTTTTTCTCTCTTCGCCACGCCGATGATCGCCTTGGCACATCCCGGCCATCCCGGCCATCCCGGCCATCCCGGCCACCCCGGCCACGAACTCGAATGGGATTTCGCTCCCGTTGCGGCCGGGCTCATCGTCCTCGCTACCTTGATCGGCGGCGCCACCTGGAACCGGCGACGCAGTCAAAGTTCGTAGAAGCGATCGAGTTTTGCGCGAACTACAATTTGCGCAAATCACACCGTAGCACCGGCAGAACCGCCCCCAATGCCCGACGTAGCGTCGCCACGCCTTGCCGCAGGGTGACACCATCCCGGGCGATGAGTCGCAGGCTCCATACCCCCGGAGCGATTTCGGAGGTTCCGCACCACAGATCGTTACGGTGCAACGATCTGACCGCTTCCTGCCAAGAGGTGGATGCGATTGGTCGGGGTTACGAAAACTGAGCCATTGAGAGAGTTAGTCTGGGAACCCAGAAAGGACCCAGACCATGAAAGGCAAAAGATACACGACCGAGCAGAAGATACGCATATTGCGTGAGGCCGAGCAGGCCGCAGCGACGATCCTGGCGGTGTGCCAGGAGCACGCCATCGAGCGAGCAAACCTTCCACCGCTGGAAGCGTGAGTTTGGCATGATGGAGCTCGACCAGGCCAAGCAGCTCAAGGAGCTGCAAAAGGAGAACGCCCGATTAAAGCGCATGCTGGCAGATGAGATGCTCGGCCAAGAACTCCTGAAGGAGGCGCTCGAAAAAAAACGATGAGCCCCGGCCACAAAAGACAGATCATCGTCGCGAGGGTGAACCGGGGCCGTTGCACGGCTCGCGAGGCCTGTCGGTCCTTTGGCCTGCATCGCAGCACGTTTGGCTACGAGGCGAAGCAACCTGATGCTTGGATGGCCAAGGTGAAGGCAGCGTTACGCCGGATAAGTCGAGAGCATCCTGAGTTGGGCTATGTCAGTCCCATCGCGTTTGAACAAAACCTCGACAAAGAAACCTCCACTCAAGGGAAGGGCTCCAGTCGGCCTCCGGCCTCCTTGCGCCCTTCCCTTGACTTACTCTACACCCTCAACCACTACATCAATCCATCCAGACTAACTGTTTAGGTGGACCAGTTTGGGTAACCCGACCAAAATGGGATCAGATAAGGGGGATATGAACCGGGGAAATAAGTTACAGATTGATCAGGCATGAGGACATTGCTCCTCTACGCGTGATGTTGACCTGGTGCCACTGACACGAAGCTCTCCCGCACAAGCCGCTGGAAGGAGGAGACTACTCGCAATGCAGACCGTAAGTCGCGTGTCGTTTGTCAAGAATCAAGCAATGTCCCCTTTAAGTGTCCCAAAACGGTCTGGTCCTCGGCGACATGTTGGGACGGGTGTCTGGTCGATTGGTCGGCGGCTCCCAGGTGCCGGGGCCGGGCGGGCGGGAGATCACGATCGACGTGCCGTTTAGCTACGCGGGCTCCTCCATCCAAATCCTGGGCGGCAACGTGCTGGGTGGGCTCGATGCGCGGGTCGTGTCGACCGCGGGCTTCACCGACACCAGCACCACCATCGATGTGGGTATCACCCGTGGCGGCGCGGAGCTGGTCAACGGCCACGCCGCCGACGGCCTCTTCGACGTCTCGACCTTCGTGACGCGTATCATCTCCAACGGCGGGAATCTTTACCTGACCGCCACCGACAACCCAACCACCGGCACGATCCAAATCGTGCTCCAACCTCTCAACAAACCATGATCAAATTCATCTTCATTATTCTTCTCGGGCTAGCCGTCGCGGCTGGCCCTGCCTATAGTCAGTCCCCCTCCAGCGTGGTCACCACCGAGACGGCTGAAATCACCACCGTGCGCGAGACCTGGCGCATCCAGGCCGAGGTGCCAAGCGACGGCAACGTAGCGGTGGAGGTCCTCCGCCGCGAGCGGCGGATGGTGGCGGGGGTCGACATCGGCACGAGCCCCTCGGCCACCGTGAGGCGGTCGCTGGCCACGGCGGCGGCGGACTCGGTGACGCTCTCTGATGGGGCGCAGATCACCTTTGCGCAACTGTTTGAGGCGTTCGCGAGGTTTACCGCGCTCTGGGAGGCGGAGGACAACGCGGCGTCCGATCCCGTGGAGGAGACTCCCGAGTGAGTCTCGTCCCCCCACTGCGAACTCCACCCCAAACTTAACACAACATGACCATGACCACGACGATTTGCCAAAAAACCACGCAGCTGCGGCTCGAATCAATCGAGCGCACGATCACCGTGAGACGCCTGCGCTGGCGCGACGCGACCACGCTCCTAAAAAAGATCTCCACCCACGTGGCCAAGCTCGGCGAGATCGACATGGCAGCACTGCTGCCGAGGCTGCCCGAGCTCGTGGCCAATATCGATGACCTCTCGGACTTCCTCATGCTCAAGGCCTCTGACATCACCGCCGATGACCTCGCCATGATCGACATGCTGGAGGCCGCGGCCCTGCTCGAGGCGGCGGCCGAGCTGAACCTCGGGGACGACCTAAAAAACTCCTTGGCCGGAATCGGGACCCGGCTCGGCGCCCTGGCCCCGGCCGCACCGACGAGGCCATCTACGGAGGCATCTACGCCTACCTCTGTGGTGCCGGCCTCAGCGCGGACTACCTAGACCGCTGCACGCTCTGGGATTTGGACAATTTTGTGAGTCGCGTGAATGAGCAACGAGAGAAGCAAGCGCCAAGCTAAGAGGCAACGCGAACTAAGTCCGGTGGATCGTGATGCAGGGGGAGAGTCCAGCCACCACCACCAATCCAGTGACCCACCACGGTAACACCACCACCAAGGCGACCACCAAGGCGACCACCAGAATGCTCCACCCCAAGCAGGCAGCCTGGGCAGCCTGGCGGTGGTAAATGTCGTTCGAATCTTTGTGATCCACGATGGCAAGTAACCTGGAAATCCAGCTCTCGTTCAAGCCTCTTTTTGCGGGGCTCAATCGTTTCTCGAATGCGCTCGAGAAGCGGCTGAAAAAGGTGGATGCGCTTAACAAGCGGATCGAGAACGGAGCGGCATCGAGCAATGCCTTGCTGCAGCAGGCGGCGACGTTCATCTCCGGGGCGGCGGTGATTGGTGGACTGAATCGGTTGATCTCCGGAGGGGTCAAATACAATGCGGTGATTGAGCAACAGTCGTCGGCTTTTGAGACGCTATTGGGATCGGCCGACAAGGCTCAGGCGCGGATCGAGTCGTTGGTCGATTTTGCAGCGACGACGCCGTTTCAGCTTCTCCAGGTCGTGCAGGCTTCAAAGATCCTGCAGGCGTTTACGGGCAATGCTCTCTCGTCGGGCGAAGGGCTGCGGTTGGTGGGTGACGCGGCGGCGGCGGTCGGGGCGCCATTTGAAGCGGTAGCCATGTGGGTCGGTCGACTCTACGCCGCCCTCGAACAGGGGGCGCCGCTGGGGGAGCCGATCCAGAATCTGACTCAACTGGGTTTGGTCTCCGGAGAGGCGCGGCGGCAATTGTTCGCGCTCCAGGGCACGGCCCTATCCAACGCCGATGCAATGGACCAGTTGAGGCAGGTATTTGGTTTTGCGGCCGGCGCGATGGAGCGCCAAGCCAGCACGTTCAACGGTGTGCTCTCCACGATGCGCGATACGATAGATGCGCTGGCAGGTCAGGCGACCCAGCGGCTGACCAAGCGACTCAAGGATTTCAACAAGCGGCTGATTGATCTGGGCAGCAGTGAATCGGCGATCAATCTACTCACCGCGCTCGCGGACAATGCGGCTCTTGTCGTGCAGGCCTTGGGCTGGTTGACCGGTGCGTTCGCAGATTTGGGACCGCCCGCCCAGGCCGTGCTCGTCAGCATACTCGATACGATGCTGAAACTGAGCATCCCAATGGGGGCTCTGCTTGCATTTTTCGTGCTGCTGAAAGGGGCGATGGCTGCCGCTGCCCTGGTAGCCAGTCCGCTTCGCCAAGGATTTACCTTCATAACGGGGGTCGATTTGGTTGATGGGATTCGCGACATCCAGATGTTCAGCAAAGAGCTGGGAATCCTGAAGGCATTTTCCAAGGGGAATTGGGGGGGGCGGATTGCGGCGTCGCTCGGCTTAGCTGGGGCGGCTTTGGCCGGGGTTGCGATCGGCAGCGCATTGATCACGGCGATCGAAAGCGCCGAGGAAGCAAGACTTAATCGCGAAAATCAGATTCGTGAAGCGATGGTTGGGCAGACCCGAGAATTGTTGGATCAGGTAGCAGCAGCAACCACGTTATACCAGCTCAAAATTTTAGCTGAGCAGACCGATAAAGAGGCGCTCGAAGTGCAGGCTGAAATAGCCAAACTTGAAGAGAAGAAAGCCAAGGCCATCGCATTGAAACATGCCATGAATACCAGCGGAGTCTTTCCCGGTGTTTACGTGAGTGCGAGCAATGCATTATTCAGGCGAGAAGACCAAGTGCGTCTCGATGCGCTCAAAGACCGATTTGCGAATCTCCGTCGTAACATTGAGCGACTTAAGGATCCGGCTGACCAGTTGCAGGTCAATTTGGAGGCGGTGAACACCGAAGAGGCCCGCGAAGAGATCTCGAAGCTCGTTGATAAACTCGAAGATCTCCGCGCCCTCAGAGCATCGCAGATCTTCGGAGCATTGGATCCGAAATCACGGCTCGGTAAGCTTGAGGCCCAGCGCGCCGCGCTGGTTCGACAACTCGATGCTATCCCCACCGAAACCGATGGAAATCCTGAGGTGGATGAATCCCATGAAGCTCGCAGGCTAGATCTTGAGAACCGTCTCTTCGAGGTCCGACAAGCCATGCTGTCGACGGAGCGAGAAGTCACCGCAGAGCTCGATGCCCAGGCTGAAGCGACGCGGAAACGTGAGTTGTTTGACTTGGAATCGCGGGCACTCGCCGCCGAGTCCACGGGAAACGCGGTGCGGGCAAAGCAACTCAGGGAGGAGATCGAGCGGCGTAAGCTATTGAACGATCTCGGGGGTGATCATCTCGCCTTGGTCGATGCGAGAATGGCAGCGCAAGAAGCCCTGGCTGGATTTGAGAATAGTCAGATTCAAAGCGAGATCACGTTCTCGCGCGAACTGGGAGACCTCGAACGCCAGCGGGCCGAGATCGAGGCCGATCGCTATCTGACCAACGCAGAGAAGGAGGCGCAAATCCTGCCCCTGTTGGGAGAGGAGAACCGACTGATCGCAGCACGGATTGAAATGATGGAGCAGGAGCTGCTGCTCGGGGTGACGGATGAGAAGGCCGGTGAACTGCGGCAGAAGATCGATGAGCTCCATGAAAGACTGGCGCAGAATGCTGGTGACCAAAAAGCCATTGAACCCCAGACGTTGGGACAGGGCATTGAGCAAGGGACCAACGCCTTTTTCGACTCGGTTGGCAAAAGGGCTGAGCAGGCGGCGCGAGCCGTTCAGTCGGTGTGGCAACGCACGGCCTCGTCGATCCAGTCGGCACTCTATCGCACGTTTACCGGAGCGATAAGCGCGGGCGATGGTCTGAAGGAAATTGCGTTGGGTTTTGGTCAATCGATGTTGCAGGCGTTTACCCAAATGCTGGCCGAATACGCGGCGAAGAAAGCGGCGATGTTTGCGATCGATGTGTTGTTTTCGGGAAAGTCGCTGGCGTTGAGTTTGGCCAGCGCGGCGAAGAGTCTGGCCGCGTGGATGCCAGCGGCAATTGCGGCTGGTATCTCGTCGTTTGGGACGTCGGCTGTGATCGGCACGGCAGCCGTGTTGGGCGCGGTGGCGGCGTTTGGTGGGTTTCGTGCCACCGGCGGCGACGTTGCAGCCGGGCAGGCCTACGTGGTGGGCGATGGCGGGGTACCAGAGCTGTTCGTGCCGGGGAGTGATGGCTACGTATTCCCGAGCGTCCCGGACCTCTCTGGAGCCGTGGCGAGTGGGCTGACGCAGCCGAGCCTTTTTGCGGGTAGTGGTGGTGGCGGGTTTGCTGGCGGCTCGGGCGGTGGGGTCGATATGGAGGATTTGGCGGGTCGCATTACGATCATCCAGGTGGCGTCGCTGCAGGAGGCTCAGGGGGTCGCGCGACACTCACGGGCGCGCGGTGACATCGCCCGGATCGTCAGTGAGGACTTTGGCCTGAAACCCCGGACGAGCTGACGCGCCATGTCGACTTGGTTTCAACCTACGATGATCGATGGGCGGGAGTGCACGCTGGTGCTGCCGGGGCTCGACTGGGCGGTGCGGCCGAAGATCAGTCGGACGTTTTCCACCGAGGTGCATGACGGCCGCAGTGGCATCGAGGCGGTGGCCAGCGACCATCATGTGGGCCGGCTGACGCTGAGCTACCATTTCACGTTTGAGCACGAGGTGGCGGAGGCCTTTCGCGACACGTTGCTGCAGCTGGGAACCGACTTGCTGGCCATGCCGATCGAGTGCGACCGCCTGCCCGCGGCCGACTACACCGGGGCGCTCCGGATCTTCGGCCCGCGCCACTACGTAAACTACAACGCGACGACGGGCGCGTATCTGGTCGACGGCGATGGGGGGCATCCGGAGACAGCAGGGCTGGTGCTCTGCAGCCTGGTCGACGTGCCGCGGCGCAAACTGATTTCGGATACGGCAATGCGGGTGCTGATCAACTTGGAGGAGGACAGCCCATGGGATGCGCGGGTGGGTATCAACCCGCTGACGATGGCGGCATGGGATTTATTGCCCGACTGGGCGATGCCGGTCGACGAGCGAAGTGTTTCGCAGCTCACGCGGAGTCGGCTGGGCAAGGGTCGGGAGACGATCACCAAGGGCGATGAAGCCCCGATGAAAGTCGCGCAACAGGCGGGTTTCACTTTGCGCGATCGGGACGCGATTCGGCGGGTGCTGACGTTCTGGGAGGCGAAGCGGGGCGCGGCGAACCCGTTCACGGTGCCGTTGTTTTTGCGCCCGGTGTGGGGTGGTCAGGAAGGCACGGCACCGAGTGTCCAGGCGCGATTTGGGCAGGATGTGCTGCAGCTGGATTTCGCGAGCCAGGAGGAGGCGCGCACGCGGTTGGTTTTTCGCGAGCAGTTGTTGCTGCAGACGGGGCAGCCAAGCCAGAAGGTCGCCGACGAGGCTTGGGCAGTGAAGCTGTGGTGGCACGGAGCCGCGACGGTCTTTGCCTGGACGGACTGGGAATCGCCACTGACCCTCGATGGACAGGTCTACGAGCACCGAGCGTTTGAGGTGAAACCGCCGGTGGAAAACTTGCGCCCAGGCACCAGCGAATGGGAACTGTTGGTGGCGAACTTTGTGGGGTGCCCGTTGCGGGCGTTTTCGCTGCTGCGCGTCGAGCGAAGGCTGCAAATCGAGATCCGCAAGTGTGATCCGTCCGATGCTGATGGCACGGCGGCGATGCGGTTTGGCGGGACGGTGATCAACGCGGCGCGGCGCGATAAAATTTTCCAGGTGCAGGCGGCACTCTTCGGCGGGCGTCTCACCCACCTCGCGCCCGACAGCCATGTGCGCACGACGTGCTGCAACGTGATCTATGACGATCTCTGCGGCGAAGACCCGGCTGATCACGAGGTCGCCGGGGTCGTGGCAGCCGTCAATGACGCGGTAATCGATATCACGGGCGGTGCGGCCGAGGCAGACGAATGGTTCAATGAAGGATATCTCGAGGTCGGTGCGGGAGACTCGCTCGAGCTGCGCTACATTGCCGCGAGCGAACAGATTGCTGGCGGGCAACGGCTCACGATCAACCGACCGCTGCAGATCAATGGTGTGAGCGCGGCCGTGCAGATGTTGCCAGGCTGCGACGGACAGTATGGCGGCGGGTGCGCACAGTTCGGTAACCAGGACAATTTCTTCGGCGCAAATCTGAAGCCCGCCTACATCGAATCAGTCGGCACGACTGCAACCAGGATCGGTAAATAATGAAGAGGCTGCCCTACTATCGAACCGACGCGCGACGAGAGGCGCTCTTGAGTGAGGCTCAAAGCTGGCAGGGGACGCCGTTTCGGCCCAATGGCAAGGCACGCGGCCGCGACGGTGGCGTGGACTGTGCGCACTACCTGGCAGCGGTGCATGCGGCCGCCGGCGCGTGTGAACCGTTGGACCTGCCTGACTTGCCAGTCGAGGTGGTGGTGCACTGGCATGAGCATCATGGTGTCAGCCGGGTGCTGAAGTTTTTTGAAATGCCGGAGCTGCGCGGCCGCGTCGAGCGGGTCGATGAGAACGAGCCGACGATGATCGGCGATGTGGCGGTGTTGAAAGTCGGGCAAACCGAGCACCACCTCGCAATCCATGGCGGCACGCACCTTTACCATGTCGTGAGGCCGGCCGGCGTGGTGCGTCACAGCGTGCGCGACCAGAGTATCACGGCAATAATCCGCGCAGGGTATCGGATCATGGAGGTGGTCGAGGGATGAGTTTTCTGGCTCCCAAAACCAACCTTCCCACCGGGGTGAATGACAACACACCGGGGCGACAAGCCACGCAGTCGTCCAAAGAGGTGTTGCCGCTGATCCTCGGCCGCGGCCGCGCGGTGGTGCAGCCGGTGACTCCGGTGCTGCGGTGGAATTTTAGGGAAACGCAGAGGAGTAACTTCGCCTTCGCTACCTACTACGGGTGGGTGTGTCACGGTCCGATCGATGAGGCGGTGCAGCTCATCGTGAACGACAAACCTTACCAGGGCATCTTCGAGCGGCGGGAGGACAATCCCGGCACGGCCTACGTCGATATGACGATCTCGAAAGAGACGCCGGAAAGGTTCCGGGTGTGGTGGGGGCTCGAAGACGGGGCGAACTACACGGCGTTTCTGCAGAGCTTGGTCGATCCACAGCGGGTGCCGGCGATGGTGGGAAAGACGCATCCGAAGCATCGTGGGATCTGTGCGATCGCGATTCAGGATCTGGAGTGCGGCCGCGCCGACGGCGGTAACACGCCGCCGTTGCCGAAAGTCGAGCTGGAGGTGTATCGGCGATCACCACGCGCCTACAGCTTCGGTCATGTGCCGCATGGCACGCACTTGCTGTGCGCGGCGTGGGATTTTCTGACGCTGAAACGCGGGGGATTGAAAATCGATCCGGCGCTACTGGATAAGCCCAATTGGGACGCGAAGATCGATCAGCTCTACAACGATGGGCTCGCGGGGATCAGTGGGACGGACTTATTCGGCAACCTGGTCGTGGCGGATGCTCGGGAGGGCATCGATGTCCTGGGCGAGTTGCTACAGCCCATCGATGGCCACATCCGAGAGCGCGACGGCAAGCTGCAGGTGGACTTCATGCCTGGCGATGGATCGACGAGTGACCCGACGGGGCTGCGGACGATTTCGCAATTTGAGATGGGGACGGGGGTGGATCCCGAGGAAGATCCGGATGGCGTCGAGGAGATGCCCACGCTGGTCGCGGTAACGGGGCTCGACATGGATGCGAATCCGCCGATGACCGAGGTGACAGAGGTCGCCCAGGTGCCGTTTGCTCGGCAGCTGCTGCAGGAGAATCGACCGGAGTTACCCATCAACCAGCCGCTGTGGTGCACGCGCCGCCAGATCAAGGCGTCGGCGCAACTGCAGGCGGCGCGGCGCGCGGTGTCAGAATGGCGAGGCACAGTGCCGGTGCTCAAGCAGTATGCGGTGCAGCCTGATGATGTGACGCCGCTGCGCGCGGGGGATCGGTTCGATCTTGATCGAGCGGACATCGGCCTGGACCTGGTGGTGCGGATCGTGGAAGTCAACCAGGAGAGCGCCACGCACGTGGTCTTCAAGGTGATCGGCGAGCGCGGGGCGTTTCCGCGGCCGTATGAGCCGTCGCTGGACCCGCGCGCCGATGATGATGCCGTCGCGCCGGTCGATCTGGCCCGCTTCGCGGCCGCGCAGTTGCCTGCGGACCTGAGCGATGCGGCCGATACACGGGTGGCGATGTTGGTGGAACGGCCAGCGCTAACGACGATCGGTTTTGAGACGCACTTCAGTCCGGATGATTCGTGGCCAGGTCAGGTGCTCGATGCTGGCAACACCCGCTGGGCGGTGGGGGCGGTGTTGCAAACGGCGATGGCGGCCTCCCTGGGCGAAGTAACCGTGAACGTCGATGGCGTCGGCACTGAGTTTGGTTATTTCGAGAGCCAGAGCGCGCTGGAGCAAGCCGACGATCAGTTGCTCATGTGGCGCGCCGGCGAGTGGATGAGCGTGGGGGCGATCACGAGTCTGGGCGGGGGCACCTACAGCTTAGGGTTGAGGCGAACCCGACTGGGATCGTGGGTGGCCGCGCACGGCGTGGATGACGTGGTTTACCTGATCAAGCGCAGTGATCTGATCAGCCTGACGCATGCGAGTTTTGCGCAGGTCGAGAGCGGTGGTGGCTATGATGCCGGCGTCGCGACAAAGTATTTCAAGGTGAGGCCCTACACGTCGGTTCAGGGCAACCTGACGGGGGCATTTTCGGCGGTGCTGCGTGACCCTACTCCGGACGCGGTGTCGGGGTTAGCCGTGGCCATGCAGGGCCGTTTCGCCAGGCTGACTTGGACCGTGGTGGCAGGCGCATTGGTGGAAGAATATCAGGTCTATCGCGAGACTTGGGACGGTGACTCAAGTTCGTGGATCGCTGACGGGAAGGTCGGTGAAACAACTGGCACCGACTACCCCGACCAGGTGCCGGATTTCGGGATCTACCGTTGGCGGGTGCGCGCGGTGGCCACCGACTATACGGCAGGTGGGTTCTCGGGCTACGAGAGCGCGACGGCCGCACCATTTGCGGAGGGCGAAATCGATAACACCGCGCCGACGACTCCAAGGGCACCGACCTTCGATAGCGAAGGTACCGGATTGAATGATGACGGAGGAGCTCGAGCTTGGGTGCAGATCAACCTGCCCAGCCTTCCATCGGGCGCGGCGGCGTTGGAGGTGCTGCGCCGCGAAACTGGCACGACGAACTGGCACATCGATGAAGCCGATGCATCGGCTGGAACGACGTTCCGGGTGAATGGATTGCCGGTGGGTGTGGCGCATCAGTTTGCCGTGCGCGCTCGTTCGCGATTCGGATTTCCTTCGTCGGTTTCGACAGTGCTTAGCAGGACGTCTCCGGTCGACGCAACCACGCCTAGCAATCCCACGGGCTTAGCCTCTTCCATCGATTTCGGAACGCACGGCTATCCGCCAGCAAAATACCTCGGTGCAGGCGTCTCCAAACTCATGTCAGCCGCGTGGTTTTTTCCAGGAAATCCACCCGCTAAAGACGTCGATCGCGTTGAGGTTTTTTATGGACACGGCCTCCTGCCGCCGGCGAATGGTGATCCAATCGGCACCGGTGATGTTCATGCTGCTGCAGTTGGCAAGGTAGCGGTCTATTCGCCGCCGCCTTTTATCTTAAATCTCCACGTGTGGTCTCGATGGTGGGACCGCTCGAATAATAAGAGTGACTGGGTAAAGTTGGGGCCGATCTTGAATTCGGCCAGCTACGCGGGATCAATCGGCAGCCAAAACCCAGATGATCTACACCTCACCGGTGTGCGAACTGGCGATAGCGGAGCCGCAAAAAAAGTGGTGGCAGAGGGCCCAGTGAATTTCCTCGTGGTTCTGACTGGCGGCGCGCCGACTGAAACTTGGAACGTGCCCTTGCCAGCTGGCTTCACAACTAAGCCAGATGGACCGTCTGGCGCAGTGAGCAACAATAGCAATAACCTCATGTGGCTCTACGACTGGGACAATCCGGCGAGCAACAGTAGCCAAGTGAGGATTCACGTTTTCACCCGTGACGGCACAAATATCGCACCTGCTTCAGCTTTCCGCATCCAGGCGAAGTTTTATCAAAACGTTTAATTATGGCATACAAAATAGATACCGATCTCAAGAATGGCCTCCGGGCCTCATACTGGAAACTCACATCATGGGAGATCAACTTGCTGGCCGGGGAGGCTTCCGGAGCGTTCATGGTCTTCGTCGGTCGGGAACACGCCGGTGTAGGTGGTCGTCCGGCTGACCAGCGAATCGCCAGGGTGCGAGTCCAAGGAGCAGATTTTGATGCCAAATTCGGCTCTGGGCGGCGGGAGGGTGCGAGCGATCAGGAGATTCTATACCTGGCGGCGGCCGAGATCGGTGTCCTCTCGGACTTTGGCGCCGAGCCAGAACCGTCTGACCAAAAGGTGAAACGCGGCCACCGAACGCTCTTTAAGCGTGCTCAACCTGTCCTCGAGGATCGCTCGACACCACGTTGAGAACCTCCGAAAAAGAGGTCGTGACACCGCTCAGGGATGCTCAAAAATCGCAAAAGTGTCCCAAACCTTTGCAATTCCGTCCCAAACCGGCTGAGATTTTACATGGGCAGCTTACTTTGGATTGACCAACGAGAGGTTGATCAACGGCCCGAGCCTGAACAGGTGCTTTGCCAGCATTTAACAAAATCGTCAAAATTTACTGATAATCATATATTTATACATTTAATTTATTCATAAATATTCAACAACAACCACTTATGCTTCCAACATGAACCGATTACATTGTATGAAGAAAATTACTACAAAACCGCTCACGCCACCGGATAAATCGCATCGTCTCGTTCGTCATCAAGTCACCTGATTCCCGCGAATCGGTCCGCGGGCTCCCATGCCCGATTTTGCCCAATCGCTCAAATCCTAGCCGCGGATCGAGTAAGGGTCGGTTGCGAGAAAGAGTGACTCGCGGTGGTCGTTCAGGCGGTGCAAGGGGCAATAAAGCCGGCAATTTTCCATGGAACCTATTGTTGGTCATCCCGACAAATGAGTGTAGAGTCTTACCATGAATTTCGCATCAACCATTAGCACGGGGTGGAGTCGCCGCTTGGCGGTGCTCATGTTTGTCTTGGCATCCGTCTTCGCCATCCCGGCATTCGCACAGGATGCAGACATCATCGAGTCCACCTCTCCGATGGAAATCGACGCGGACGGCACGGGTGCCCATGGCCATCTCGCCGTCGCCCCGGCTATTCTGAACGCGGAGACCGGGGATGATTTGGTCTATACCATCACCGAAGAACCACGTTACGGCCGGGTAGGCCTCGCGGGTGGCGACGAGGGCGCGGATATCTTCCAAACCAAGTCATCCCGGTTCGGCTATTTCGCCTATCGCCCCGACGAAAGTTACGGGGGAACCGATTCCTTCACCTATCTGGTGCAAAACGAGACTTCAGGCCTCGCGTTTAAAAACAGCGTTATCGTATCCGTGACTCCCCCTCCCCCCATGGAGCTTGACGTCTTCGCGGTCGAAGCCGATCGCCTCGTTCTCCTCAACGTGAACAGTGTTTCTCTGACGACCCGGCCGAATAAGCCGATCACGCAGAAGGTGTCCAGCCACGAAAACTTCATGAGACCGGAAGATCGTCAAAGTCTCGTGGATCCCAAAATCGTCTACGTGCTGGATGACAAGGTGAATGCCCGGAACGGAACCGCCAAACTCGATCGGGTGACTGGAGAGCTCACCTACGCCCCTAACCCGGGCTTCATCGGCGAGGATAAATTCGACTACTACACGTTCGATGAAAACAACCCCCAGTTCGGAGTGGAGAACTCGATCGCGGTTCTGGTTGAACCGATCCGAAATTATAAACACGTGACGGTCGACCGTTCCCGCAGTCGCGAAATAGATCTGGTTTTTGTCATCAACAACTCACCTTCGATGGCTCCTCACCAGCAGCGCATTGCCGATTCCTTGAAACGATTCCGTCAACTCTTCGACCAACGGGATCTGGACTACCGCATCGGAGTATTGACGACCGATTTTGTAAATACCGGACGAGGAAATTCCTATTTCAAGAAGGTCCGATCCATCGAGATAGATGCCGCTGGAATTCCGGTTTTGGATCGCCGCGAGCGTCCCAAAAAGGCCACCAAACGCGTCGCCAGCAATGGCAACCTCGTGACGCTACCCATCATGCCGCAGCCTTGGGTCACACCCGACACCCCCGACGGCGTCTTCGCCGAGCTCGTGAGGGTCGGCACCAACGGCAACAACAACCGCACCGCATTCATTTCCCTGTATAACTTCGTCGCGAATTACTACCAGGACGACCACACATTCCTCCGGCCCGAAGCCACCACCATCGTGGTCTTCTTCATGGACGAAGAGGAAACCCGCATGGCGCTCTGGGAAGAAAAAAAGGACGGCACTCGCCAAGCGAAGTGGGTCCAAAACGGCAAATTGCCCGATTTGATCGACAACTATAATTCCAAGAATCTCCAGAAACGGCTGACTCTCGACGGCTATCTTAATTACTGGGTGCTCCGTCCCTTCATCATCGCCAAAGGCAACAAACGCGGAAAATTGGAAATCGAAGCCGTGGTGGCCGACGACAACATCTCCCACCGCCGCGCAGCTGAACTCACCGGCGGCACGGTATTGAACATCGAAAGTGAATTCGCCGAACCCTTGGCTGCCCTCGGAGACCGCATCGCCGAAACCGTCGCCGTCGCGCTGGATCCCGTCGACCTCGGAGCAACGTTTTATCAGAAAAGTCTACGCGTGCTGGTGGACCGTAGAGAGGTGACTGCCAATCCGGAGAACGGCTACGTCTACGATCAACGCAGTCATAGCATCCGTTTCGTCGGGGCCGCCAAAAACCAGGCCTTCACCGCGATGATCGACATCACTTACGAAGAGCATCGGTAAGGCTTTCGTGGACCCACGGGACTCGGCGAGCGATTCTTGAATTCGGAGTCACTCGATTCCGATCCACCTCGGAAATTAATTATTCAGGAACGGCGTTCAACTTCTGAGTTCGAGTGGCATCTTTAAAGTGTGCCCGCAGGTCCGCCCTGCCTTACTTACCCGCCCAACCCAAACCGCCAGATGACGCGTTTCCTAAATTCACTTACCCTCATTGCACTGGTATTCGTCGCTCCCCTTCAAGCAGCCGAGCACCGGCCCAACGTAATCGTCGTCATGGCTGATGACATCAGCACCAAGGAATTCGCATTCTACGGTTCCTCATCCCGCTACGAAATTGGCCGCACCCCCGTCCTCGACCGGCTCGCTCGCGAGGGATGTTTCATCAAAACCGCCTGGTCTTCAACCGTGTGCATGCCCACCCGTGCACTGGTCATGAGCGGTCGCTACGCTCATCTTACTAAATGGTGGGACAACGGACAATTCGGCAAAGGCCCCGAGGGCGGCATTTATGAAGTGCCCGACAGTTCGCCCCTCATAATCGGCCAGGTGGCCGGGCAAGCTGGCTATCGATCCATCTGGGTGGGAAAACTCACGTCACCACCGGTTCGAGCTACACCAAATTTGGTTTCAACAAAGCCGTTTTCACTCCCGATAAACCGGAAGTCCGCGGCAAAAGTCCCTATCCTCATTTTCGGAATGTGAAGAATCCGTCTTTCTGGAACTACCACTCCTATTTGTGGCGGCCGGAAGTTCAGATGGTCAATCATCCGGCATATCCGGATAGCGAATACACCTGGCAGAGAACCAGCATCAACGACTACGGCCCCGACATCGAAATGGACCATATTTTGGAATTCATAGAGCGCTCGGCCGCGCAGCAAAAACCCCTCTTCGTTTATCACACCTCACATCTGGGACACCAAGCGGTCGACATGGCGGACCCCAAGCTTAAAATCACGTGGAACGCGGAGACTGAATCCTACACGCGACATCAGTCGAAAATCAGCCCCAACGGTCCCGTCAATACCCTCCCCACCGCCTACCAGAAAGAGAACATCACTCCCAACGAATTGAAACACCATGTCGAGTATCTCGGCTACCAGCTTTGGCAATACCTCACCAAACTTGAAGAGATTGAGCAGCTGGAAAACACGGTCATAATCTTCATGGCTGACAATGGCACCAAAGGATGGAAAGCCTCGGTCGTGAAACAACGCGGCATCCACGTGCCCTTCGTCGTCTACGCTCCCGGCCAACCTAACTTCGTCCGCGGCGCCCAAAACATCATCTCCGACCTTACGGACCTTTTGCCAACGTTGGCCGAAATCATGGGAGTGCCGTGGCCCTCCTCAGATGACTACGAGCTGAACGGCCAAAGCCTCTGGCCCTACCTCACTCAACAAACGGATCACCACCGAGAATGGATCTACGGTTACAAAGGCCCCAAACAAATGATCTGCGGCCCCAACCTCCTTCGCGACGGTGACAGCGATTGGTGGGATGTGAGTCAGATTCCCTCAGACCATGACGACTTCCCCCGTATCACGGATTTCTCAACGCTGTCCCCTTCGCAGCAAAAAGAGAAAACCCTCCTGGAGAAGATACTGCCCGACTACGCCCGCGAGGATATCGGGGGTGCCACTCTTATCACTCCGACCCCTCGAGACCGATTTCAGAACGCGAACTCGAAAAAATGCGCGCCAAGGCCGCAACGCTGCAAAAACACCTTAAGCAATTCGACTAACGCCGGAAGCCGTGGCCCCAACTTCGAACTCAGGGAACGGACTCACAGCCTAGAGGAACAGGACGTGTTGGTCACGCGGCCGGTTCGTCGTGGTGCTTTTTCAGCTCTTCTTCCAGGCCACTGAAATTTCCCGCTTCGGCGGCTTGGACAAAACCTTCGGTCACACTTTTTAGCCCCTCCCACTGGGTGCGGATGTGTTGGGCTTCCTCTTCAGTGATCTCCTGATCGGAGGCGGAGGCCGCAATCACGCTCAACATGTTGGCGAACTGCTGCACAATGTCGTTTTTCGCTGGCACGAGTTCCTCCGATTCACGCATCGCGGCAGGATTGGAGATAAAAAATCCACCCGCTTGCTGAGCCACCCAGCGCGCCACGCGGTCGTCCCCGGTTGAGTCGATGAGCTGTTTCACCCGATCCAGCGGGTTGGATGAGCCACTGCCAGCGTTCTGCGCCAGCGGCTCGGCCCATTTTTAAATGAGCGAAAGCGACAACCCCATATCCGCGCAAATCTGCTTGGCACTGGTTTCCTTCAACAGATCCTTCAATAATTCGTGCGACTCCATAAGCCGATCAAGCTGCCAAATACCTCACCATGAGGCAATCCAGCACGAAATGACTTTTTGGCGTGCCTCTCCCGCCCCGTTCGTACCACATCTAAAGGTTCATGAACATCCACGAGTATCAGGCCAAAGCCCTATTTGAACAATATGGAGTGCCGGTCCCTCAAGGTGCTGCCGCCAAGAGCGCCGATGAGTTCGCTACCGCCCTCGATTCTCTGCCCGAAGGACCCACCATGGTGAAGTCGCAGATCCACGCCGGAGGGCGAGGAAAAGGCACTTTCACCAACGGCTACAAGGGCGGCGTCAAATTCTGTCCGTCCAAGGCCGAGGCCCTGTCCGTCGCGGGTGAGATGCTCGATAACACACTGGTGACGATTCAAACAGGTCCCGCCGGCCGCAAGGTGCAGACCGTCTACTTCACCGTCGCGAGTGACATCAAAAAGGAATACTACCTCGCCGTTCTCCTTGACCGATCGACCTCCTGGCCTGTCATCGTCGCGTCCACCGAGGGTGGCGTGGATATCGAGACGGTCGCCGAAGAGACTCCCGAGAAAATCACCAAGGTCTTCGTCGATCCTGCCTACGGCCTCGCCGACTACCAAATTCGCGAACTGATCTTCGCCCTCAAGCTCAATAAACTCGAAGCCAAGAACGCCGCCAAACTCATCCGCAAACTCTACAACTGCTTCTGGGAAACCGACGCGGCCGTGATCGAGGTCAATCCTCTCATCACGACGCCCGACGACGACGTGCTCGCGCTCGACGCCAAGGTGGCCTTCGATTCCAATGCCCTCTTCCGCCACCCCGAAATCATTGCCCTCCGCGATCTCAACGAAGAAGACCTCAAGGAGATCGAAGCGTCCAAATACGATCTGGCCTACATCGCTCTCGACGGAAACATCGCCTGTCTCGTCAACGGTGCCGGCCTCGCCATGTCCACCATGGACATCATCAAGCACTACGGCGGCAACCCCGCCAACTTCCTCGATGTCGGTGGAGGCGCCACCAAGGAAAAGGTCATCGCGGCTTTCAAGATCATCCTCGGCGACGCCAACGTGAAGGGTATCTTCGTGAACATCTTCGGTGGCATCATGGACTGTAATGTAATTGCCGAAGGCATTGTGGATGCCGTCCGCGAAGTGGGTCTTGAACTGCCTCTCGTCGTCCGCCTCGAAGGCAACAACGTCGCGGCGGGCAAGAAGACGCTCGCCGATTCCGGTCTCCCGATTGTCTCCGGTGAGAGTATGGCCGATGCCGCCCGGAAGATCGTCAAACTCGTCTGATCGCCATGAGTATTGGAGTTAAAGAAATAGTCTACTCGGTCTACGCCGTGAGTGATTTCGATCGCGCCCTGAACTTCTACCAAGAGGTGATCGGACTGTCGCTCACGTTTGCCATGCCGGAATGCGATGGTCCCCGCTGGGCGGAGTTTGATGTAGGAGGTGCCGCCCTTTGTATCGGCAAAACCGCCGACTGGAAACCCAGCACCGAAGGCTGCACCGTCGCACTCGAAGTCGAAGACTTTGAAGGAGCGATCGCCAAACTCCGCGAAGCTGACGTGAAGTTCACCATGGAGCCGATGGACACCGGTGTCTGCCACATGGCCGGTATCGCCGATCCCGACGGCAATCCGCTGCTGATCCACAAACGTAAGCCCCAACCCGCCTCATCCTGAGTGCACAATCCTTTTAAAAAAATGAGCATACTAATTTCTCCCGATACCAAAATCATGGTCCAAGGCATCACCGGTGCCTTCGGCGGCAAGCATACCGGACTCTCCATTGACTACGGCACCCAAGTCGTGGCCGGCGTCACTCCCGGCAAAGGTGGTCAAACTTTCGAGCATGGTGAAGTGAAGGTTCCGATCTTCAACACCGTGGCTGAAGCCGCCGCCGCGACCGGTGCATCCGTTTCCGCCATCTTCGTGCCGCCCCCTTTTGCGGCCGACGCGATCCTCGAGTGTGTCGACGCCGAAATCGATCTGGCCGTCGCCATCACCGAGGGCATTCCAGTTAAGGACATGGTTCGCGTGAAACGCGCCATGGAAGGTCGTAAGACCCGCCTCGTGGGACCGAACTGCCCCGGCCTTGTGACGCCCGGCACCGGCCCGGATTCCACCGGTGGATGCCGCATCGGCATCGCCCCGGGATACATTCACAAGCCCGGACATGTCGGCGTAGTTTCCCGCTCCGGCACCCTCACTTACGAAGCGGTTTACCAGCTGACGGTGAAAGACATCGGCCAGTCCACATGTGTCGGTATCGGCGGAGACCCCGTGAACGGGACAGATCATTTGGATGTGATCAAGCTCTTCAACGAGGATCCCGATACCCATGGCATCATCCTCATCGGTGAGATCGGCGGAAATGCCGAGGTGGAGGCCGCTCGCTGGATCAAGGACAATTGCAAAAAGCCCGTCGCTGGATTCATCGCCGGTGCGACCGCGCCTCCGGGACGTCGCATGGGCCACGCCGGCGCGATCGTCGGCGGTGCCGAGGATACCGCCGAAGCGAAGATCAAAGTCTTCCGCAAGTGCGGCATCGAAGTTGCCGAAACCCCTTCCGACATGGCCGACGCCCTCCAGCGCAAAGCCGACGAATTGGGCGTCACCTTAAGTTAAGTCGAATCGGACGAATTCGCTTTCGTGATTTCCAAATGGTCCCGGCAACGGGGCCGTTTTTTTTAGCAAAACTACCTCATTCGCCCGAGCCGCGCGCCGGGTTACCCGGGTAGTAGAAATCCAATTTCATTGGAGTGATCGGAATCCCTTTCACTTCTTCACCGCGCTCGATTCGTTCCGCCCAAGTTGCCCATTCATTCGCGCGTAGTTCCGGCAGCCGGTAGCGCGTGATCGCCAATCCCAAGGCGACGACCAGCAGGCCAACGGCAGTCGCCCGGATCCAGTGATTGGTCCGCGCCGCGATTTGGATTAAAATGACCGTGACCAACACCTGCGGAATCCAAAAATAGCGTTCGCCGTCGTAGAGGTGGTGCAAAGGTCTCAGATTATCCTGAAATCGATAGATCGTCGCTCCCATAACCAGCAGAACAAACACCGACCATCCCAGCAGACGTCGCGCCCAATCAGACTTTCTGGCCATCCAGACCGTGCCACTGAACAGCACCACAGCCAACGCGACTCCCACCCATGACATAACGGCAGATCCCCATTCCGGAGGGACAAATAAGGTTCCGAAAATACGTTTCCCCTGAACCAGCAGCGCACTCCCCCAGTCCAGCGAAATCTCCGGATCGTTCCTCACTCCCGGTGAAACGCGCACCACGGTCCATTGCATCCACGCCGTCAGCGCGCACACCACGGCGGCGGACGCGGACGCCCAAGTCCGCCGCACCAAAGCCCGGCCAACCATCAAGGGGGAGGCAAACATCGCGAACACCCCGGTGAGCCCAACCAAGGCCATGCCCACCATCTGTGCACACCAGCCCCACTTGCTGCGCGGGTCGTCCGCCGCACACCAAAAAGCCCACAACAGGGCGGTCACCCACTGCACATTGGTGAGATTAAAAATACATTTCGTTGGAGGGCGAAACCACCGCCATCATCACCACCACCGTCCATGGCCAGCGGACCCGCGAACTCGGTGCGAATACCACCACCACGGCCAACCATGCCACCACCGCTCCGGCCATGAAGAGCATGGGCATCCACAACACCGGAGCTCCCTCGTTTATCCAGAGGCCCGCCCAGAGTCTCATCAACAGATGGTGATAATCGGCATGGGGAATGGTGAGGGCCTTCCAGCCTAAGACATCCGCCTGCACAAAAAATACACTCGCATCCTCGGCCCAAAATTGGGCCGACATCCAAACCGCCGGCCGCCGCAATCCCGCGATCACTAAAAGCACGAGCATGCCCAACCCCGCCTGCCTCCACGGATAGGACACCGGCGCGTCGGACGGATGCGGATTGGGTTGGGTTGAATCTTGGGTCATTTTGCGGCGAATCACTTTGGACACGAAGCGGGGATTGCCCCATCTTTGAACCCCGCCCTCCGTCAATCCACTCCAAACTCCTCGCTTCAATCCAACGCCGTGAGCGCCAACGACCACTTTTCCGGATTCGCCCGCACCTACGCGGCCTACCTCCCCACCTATCCCGACGAGCTGTTTGTCGATTTCGCCCGCATTGGCACCGGCCAGAAGTCACGCATGGGACTGTGCAACCGGCACAGGACAGGCGGCCGCATCACTGGCTCGACACTTCTCGCGTGTAACCGCCACGGATGTCGGCGAGGCGATGATTGATCATGCCAAACCCCACCCGCAAGTCACCTAAGCGGTGGGGAGTGCCGAAAAACCTGATTTGGAGCCTGCCTCCATCGATCTCATTTCCGTGGCCATGGCACTGCATTGGTTCGATCGGGATACGTTTTGGCATACGTGCCAACGCGTGCTTTGCCCCGACGGAGTGCTCGCCTACTGGGGCTACGGACTTCCCGAAATCGATCCGGCTATCGATACGGTTGTGAACCACTACCACGATGAGAAAGTTGGTCGTTTTTGGCCCGCGGATCGTGCTCCGCTCATGAATATATATGCCGACATCGAACCACCCGCGAAACGCATCGCGGAATCGGATTATATAATGGAGGCGGAGTGGTCCTTGGAAAACCTGGTGGGCATGCTGGATTCTTGGTCAGCCACGCATCGGGCGAGAGAGGAAACCAAACACGACCCGATTCCCGCCCTGGCGGCTCTGCTCAACGTCGTCTGGGGAGATCGTAATACCACCCTGCACCGTGCGGTGGCCCTTGAAACTGCACGCTTTTCGGTTCAACTCAAAATCATGAACGTCGACGGCAAACCCACCCGCACCATTTGGCCCGCCGCAGACGGCGATTCGGTCGAGATCATCGATCAAACGTTACTGCCCCACCGCTACGAAATCGCGACGCTTCGCACCGTCGACGACGCCGCCCATGCGATCAAGGCGATGCTGGTCCGCGGTGCCCCCCTGATCGGTGCAACTGCCGCCTACGGTGTTTGGTTGGCCATGCAGGCGGACGCCTCGGATGACGGGCTCAACCGCTGCTACGATCAACTCTTCGCCACGCGCCCTACCGCCGTAAATCTCCGCTGGGCCCTCGATCGAGCGAAGGACGTTTTAGATCCTCTATCTCCGGTCGAACGCGCTGACCGCGCGCGAACTCTGGCCGCGGAGATCTGCGACGAGGACGTCGGGATCAACCATGCCATCGGCCAAGCGGCACTGCCCTTGATCCAGAAAATCGCCGCAACAAAACCAGCTGGTGCTCCGGTTAACATTCTCACCCACTGCAATGCCGGTTGGCTCGCCACGGTGGACTGGGGCACGGCAACATCTCCCATCTATCAAGCCCACGACGCGGGAGTCCCCGTGCATGTCTGGGTCGACGAAACCCGCCCCCGCAATCAAGGCTTCAACCTCACGGCTTGGGAGCAACTCAACCACGGCGTGCCCCACACCATGATCGTGGACAACGCCGGCGGCCACCTCATGCAACACGGACAGGTGGATCTGGTTTTTGTCGGCACAGACCGCACCACCGCTTCCGGCGATGTCTGCAACAAGATCGGCACTTACCTCAAGGCGTTGGCCGCCCATCACAACAACGTGCCGTTTTATGTCTGCCTTCCCTCGCCCACCATCGATTGGACGGTCCACGACGGCGTGAAGGAGATCCCGATCGAAGAACGCTCGGGAGAAGAAGTAACGCATATCGCTGGCCTCAATGATGGCGGCAACGTTTTCACCATCCAAATACCTCCGACCGGCAGCCCCGCCGCCAACCCCGCCTTCGACGTGACTCCGGCCAAATATGTCACCGGCCTCGTCACGGAACGCGGAATATGTGACGCCAGTCGGGAGGGGTTGTTGGGGCTTTTCCCCGAAAGAGCTTCAACCACGTCTATGAACGACGTGAATGTCAGACATGGACACAAATAGACACGAATTTTTCGGCCAGGTATGGTTATGTTCCGCTCTCTTCGGACTAGGTTTATTGCTCTCCGGTTGTCCTATGGTCGATTTCAAGGAATTGAATTTTACTCGAGAACGCCCTGATGAAAGAGAATTAGTTGGTGGCTGGAGACCGACCAAGAAGACCCTTCAATTCATCCGAACGCACGGTAACTATTCGGAGGTGCCCCATAAAATCGGGCTATACGCGGACCATACCATTACCGTCAAAAACATGCCGGATTGGTGGACTAATGGTTTTGGTAAATCCAATGGAGACTTCGACTCATTTACCGGAACTTGGAAACTCGTGGAACGAGGAGAGTGGCCATTTCGCAAATGGGAACTACTCGTTTTCGGCCCCGAAGTTGGAATTTCGATCAACTTATACTGACAGAACGCTCCCTATGAGATATTTGTTCGCGTAGGTGATCCCAATTTGGGCAATGCAATGTTGTTTATGAAAGACCCTTCGCTCGAACTGAAGGATGAGAAAGCACGGTCGTTTCGCGGCGAAAACGATGAGGCGTAAGGTTGCCGTTCCGGAAAGAGTCGTCAGGGTCGGCGTCATGCGCTTTCTCCCCTACCGCCGCCTCGCCCTGGCGTTACTCTTGGCTTCGAGCCTGTTCACCGCTCACGCCAAGGTCGACCAGGCCCAACTCATTGCCGAAATGACCACGGCCGCCGAAACCTTGCTCGAATCACTCAGCGAGGAAAAAGCTGGAGCCGCCACCTTGCCGTTCAGAGACGAAGAACGGGAAAACTTCCACTATGTGCCCCTCGATCGTAAAGGGGCTCTCTATAAAGATATGACCGCAGTCCAGCGGGCCAACACCCTCAAACTGGTTCATACCGCTTTGAGCGATTCCGGCTCACTCAAGGCGATGCAGATCATGGATCTCGAATCGGTGCTGGCCGAAATCGAAAACGATCCCGAGCGACGGGATCCCGAAAAATACTGGATCGCGATTTTCGGCACTCCGGGAGAATTGCCGTGGGGCTGGCGTTTCGAAGGTCATCATCTGTCCGTAAATCAAACCGTTACGGCTCACGGCATTTCCGGCACACTGCTATTTTTCGGCGCAAACCCCGGCAAAGTTTTGGATGGTCCCAAGAAAGGCAAACGCGTGCTGGCCGAGTCCGAGGACCGGGGTCGAAAATTCGTGCTTTCACTCAGTACCGAACAACAGAAACGAGCCATTTTCGCCAAGAAAGCGATTCGTGAAATCGAGACCGGCCAACATTCGTTGGTGGAACCTCTGGCGGACAAGGGCATTCCCTACGCGGCACTGAATGAGGACCAACAGCGGTCATTGGAGTTTCTGGTGCGCCTTTACTTGAAGCGTCATGAAGACGAAATTTCCGAGGCGGCCCGCCATCGCATTGAAGCCCACGGTTGGCAAAATCTGACATTCGCGTGGGCAGGTTCAACCGAGGTAGGCGAAGGCCACTACTACCGCATCTAGGGACCCACTTTCGTGATCGAATACGCCAACACCCAGAACAACGCGAACCACCACCACACCACCTACCGCGATTTCGAAAACGACTTCGGTCGCGATACCCTCCGCGAACACTATCGACGGGATCACTGAGTGAGTTGAGTTGTCGGGCTTTACGCCCGACATACTCATGCGACACTTCGTAGGATGAAAATCCGGAGTCGGCGACCCCGGCTACAGCATGACAGTGGCTATTTCGATTAAATCAGCGCTTCCCTAAACTGCGCGGCAACTTGGGGGCAACGGAGGACAATGCCGTTGGTTCGTCCTTACCAGCTCCACCTCCGCATTACCCCTACGGGATCTGCAGGCGCTGTCCGGGTTGGAGCGCGTTAGCTTCGCTGAGTAACTCGCGATTGGCTTGATAAATTTCCTGCCAACGGGTAGCGGTGCCGTAATAACGCATGCTGATGCGTGTCAGGGAATCGCCCTGCTGAACGACGTGGGTGCGAGGAGCACTCGTAGTCGGCGGCACCGAAGACGTTCGGGGCGGCGACGAAGGACGGGAGGTGCTGAGCACGTTGATCGTATTGGGGTTCAACGCGCGGGCCGCTGCGGCGATTTGATCGAGGGTATTCTGAGCTTGGCGCAGGCGGGAATTCAAAGCCGCGTTCTCGCGCTCCAATGTGGTCAGGCGGAACTCATGGGTGCGTCGCTCAGCGGTCAAAGAGCTCTGCAATTGGGAATTTGTCGTGCGTTGACTGCGGAGCTCGCTTTCCGCAGAAGCCAAGCGCGTGTTCATTTCATTCAATTCCGATGATTGAGTCGTCGCTGAATCCAACTGCCCTTGCAAGGCTGCGATTCGGGATCGGGCCTGCGTCACTTCATTCAACAATGACGCGACTTGCGCTTGGTCACTGCTGGAGCGGCCGGCAAGTTCGTCCGAAGACTGACGAAGTTGCTCAATCTCCGCGCGCATGCGATCACGCTCGACGGTCAGCGTTTGTTGGGCAGCGATCTGTTGCTGTGCAACGACTGTCTGCGCGGTCGAAACTTGGCGCTCCAGCGCTTCGTTTTCAGCGGAAACCGTTTCATAATCACCTTGGAGAGTGACCAGTTCGCCGCGCACCCTGTCGAGCTGATCGGGCAAGACATCAAGTTCGTTCAATCGATTTTCCAAGGCATCCGCCCGAGATGACGCGTTTTGGAAAGCAGCATCAGAATCCGCAATGCGCACTTCGAGGATTCCTTGCGATGCCAGCAGCGCCTGATTTGCAGTCATCAGCTCACCGGCAGTCTGCTCATAACTGCGGGCCGTCTGAAGATCGCTCTGCAAGGACTCAAGACGGGTGCTGAGAGCCTGACGTTGCTGTTCCCAATCGGCGGGTGGTTTAGGCGCGGCCCGGGACTCGCTCAACGCGGTCTGCAGGGCCAGGTTGTCGGCTCGCAAATCGTCACGCGTATCAGCCAATTGATCGATCTGAGTCTGGAGGGATTGAGCGGAGAGCAGGTCTCTTCTGAGGTCGGCTATCTCGCGGTTGAGATTCCGGTTTCGTTTCGCTTCGGCATCACGTGCAACTCCCGCATCCGCGAGTTGAGCTTCGAGGTCGGTCTGGGCGCCCCGAAGATTCCGATTCGCGGCAGACAAACGCTCGACCGTGGCATCCAAGGCTTGAGCACCCAGTAGCTCCGACTGCAGCGCTTCGATTCGGTTGGTCAAAGTAGCTCGTTGATTTTGCCAATCTGCCGGAGGCTTGGGGGCAGCCCGGGCTTCGGTCAAAGCAGTTTGCAGGGCGAGGTTCTCGGCCAACATGTCCTCCGTTTGTCCGGCAAGTTGATTGACTGCATTCTCGTAGCCCCGGGCAACCGTTAGCTGCGATTCGAGTTCGGCGACCCTTTGGCTCAATTCGCGGGTGCGGACATCGGAAGAACCTCGCTCGGCCAGCGCGTCGAAGAGACGCGCCTCCAAATCAACTTGGGCGGCGCGGAGTTGCTGGTTGCTTAACTCCAAGCCCGTGGCCGCGGTGACGCTTCATCGGTGCCGTTGGAGTGGATAAAGCCGCGTTTGCTGGGGCCGATGTTTGGTATAGTCGATACGGCCCCCTTACCCCCGTTTGATGTGCGCGGTAGGCTCCCGGTGCGTGACTGGGTTACTGCGGAGGAGCCAGCGCACCGTGAGCGTGCACGAAGATATCGCGGCAAGGATGGTGGCTGCTCAGGTGGAGGCGAACGCGGGTGGCCGAGTGCATGATCACCGCGCCGATCTTCACCCGTTTAACTCGTAGGGTCGCGCACGTCGCTCGTGCCAGTGCCGTGCCCGCGAGGGCCAATCGTCGTAATCCTTGCAACAGGGTGTAGGCCAAGCCCGAGAGCAGCAGACGCCATGGGTTGGCCCACCACCGGTGAGCGCTCACCGGATCGGCAAAGAGCATCCTCTGCTCTTTGATGCGCTTCTGCATCTCGCCACGGATGCAATAGTGCCGGTCGTAGAGTTGCAGGGGATCACTAAGGGGATATTGCTTGAATCTTGACTGATGCCTCTGGACTGGACCGTCGCATTGGTGTCAAAATTCGAGAACTGATTTTTGATTGGTGTAAGACGCCGCGAGGTTTGAGAAAGATTCTCAATGGTTTGAGAAAAACCAGCGATTTTGGGCGGGTCTTGCCAGATCCGTGCAGGATGTCGGCAGAGGGGCTGCAAGGCACTAGAAGTTGTGGCTGAAGGCGGTGATTATTCACTGCGCCGATCGTGCCGGTCGTTCTGGACGCCCTAGAGGACCTGATTCCTATCTGGATGTCGTTGTCGCCGTTGACCGAGATGTTGTCCCACGCTGCCGCGTATTGGATGTTACCAGACCCACCCAGCTCCGCGTAGTTGTCGTGCTGGCTGCCTGTCCAGGCCCCCCCACGCGCCGCCGTTGGAGCGGAGGCGGTAGCCCACATTGTAGATCAAAATGCTCCCCGCCGTGACCGAACAGTTGCCCGAAAATGTAGCCTGCAAGCGCATCGAGGCGTTGCCAAATCGATGGGATGAAAAACCCGATGGCCCCTCTTTCCATCCGTAAATGATCAGGTCGTCGTGCGTGTAGTAGGCCGCGGGCGCCGGATAGATGGGCAGGCTGCCGATTGATGCCCCGCTCACCACGCTGCCGCGCCATACGCTACCGACGACCGGAAAGGTCCGCGCGGGGGAGTCGACGTGAAACAGCTGGACGTCGCTGCGGATAAACGAGGCGTTCAGGCGCGTCGATTCGAGGTATTTGCCCTCAAGATTCTCCTTGATCATCAAATTGGTTATCGTCGCTTCCCCAATCACCGCCGAGTTGATAAAAACATCACCATCCACAACCGCGAATGGTGCCCGCTAGTTAGCCCCGGCCGCGTTCACGACGGCGAATTTGTCTGCCTGAATGATGAACTCACTGCTGCCACCGGCGCCGCCTTGATTGGTGACTCGGAAACCGGCCACTCGACGCACGCCCCTGGTCGGGTTACCCAAACTGGTCAATGTAGAGATCGACGATCATCACCATCTGCACGCCACCTTGCCCGCCAAGAGCGTCAGCCTGATTTCCCTCCGCCTCCTTTCCTAGAATCATGACTACCATCACACTCTCTAACGCCGCTTCCCTTGCGGAAAAAGAAGCTGCCACCGTGCTCGCTGAACGCACGGGAGCCACGATTTCCACCGCATCCGGCCCCGGCAACGGTTTCAATATCGCCTTGGCCGCGCGCAACTGGATCTCGAAACCGAAGGAAGCTGATTCCAACCAATGGATCTGGCTACGCCAAACCCCCGAGGGCGCGGGTGAATTGATCGCCACCCAAGGGAGTTTTCTGTTCTCCGCGTTAAATCTGCTGGAGCAAGGTCTGTCCGCCGATCTGCGCGCCAAACTCGCCGACGGCGTGCTGCTACCGGCTTCATTTAATTTCCATCGTCCCCACTACGACGCCTGCCTCACCCAATACTGGCGATCGGCCCGAGGCTTCGAAGACGAGGCCTACGTGCGCAAATTGGCAGAAACCGGATTCACGCACTGCGAAGTAAACGCGCTCCACGCCCACTTCCCTTACGAGGAATCAATCGAGTCCGAATTCTATCCCCAGTTCTACACCTACTGCGCGGGTTTCAATCACTTCGTGAACAGCAAACTGACCGAGGAACTGTGGCCGGAACATTACCTTGAGGCCAACTTGATCCGACTCAAAAACCTCGCGAACCTCGCGCGGCGCTACGGCCTCAAACCGGGCGTGCTCATGTTCGAGCCGCGCAACATGCCGGAGAAATTTTTCGTCAAATACCCAACGCTTCGCGGGGCCCGCATTGACCATCCGTTTCGGTCACGCCTGCCCCGCTATTGCCTTGCCCAAGACCATCCGGTGACCAAGCGCCACTACGCCGAATGCATGGAACGCATGATGGATGCCGTGCCAGAACTCGACTACATGTCAGTCTGGTCCAACGACAGCGGCGCCGGTTTCGAACACACCGGATCTCTCTACGTCGGTCGCAACGGCGAGCCTTACATGATTCGCGAATGGCGCAGCCGCGACGGGAAGCGACTTTCGGTCAAACCGTCCGGACCACGGGACCAATCAAAATGATAAAGCGACTGTCGGCTCAACCGATAGTCCCCTGCCGTTAACATACCGAGATGCGACGTGATCATCGTGTCACCGGCATATTGCATCTGCTCATAGTGCGGACAGTCTTCGAACGTCTCATGGGAACAGAGCTGCATGGTGCGAATCGAGGCCGCCCAGATGCGTTCCAAAGCCGGATCATCACACGAGAAGTGCGCTTTCAACGCGTAAGGATACGCTGAATATTTATAGCCCACCGCACTTATCGTCAGCGGCTCATCCTTGGTCTCAATCGTAAGTCCGACATAACGAAATGCCCGCCAATGCAGAGGCTCGTAAACACTCTCGGGACCCGCGGGATACCAAACGTCGGACCAACCGTGAATTTTCCCACGACGATCAAAGGTCCAACCGGTCCCCTCGTCCGCAAAATGGGAGGCGAGGTTTTCCAACGGTTGTTTTTCACCCAACAAAACCGCGTCGGGCGTTTCCCAAGGCAATCGCAGAGCCTCGGCGTAGGTCAACCGCACGTGTGCGCCCTGCCCGTCGCTGGCCCTCACTACCGGGTAACCCGTGGTGATCCGCCCGGTGTCCAAAATCACCTCCACCCGCGAATGCGGCGCGATCGTCACATCCGCACCACTTTCGGCGAGCACACTCCGCCAAGACTCATCGAGTTCGGAACCTCCGGGATGAAACCCATCCGTAAAGGTCGTGGCCGGTTCCTCCGGCAGGGCAGGAATCATACGGGGAATCAGTCCGTAGGGGCTGGTGGGATCCCTCCGATTCTCCAATCGCTGCGCCAAATAAAGTTTCGTCGCTTCCCGCCACTCCGTGCCCGTCTGCTCGATCTCGAACCATGATGCGGTGGTTTCCGAATCGTGCCGTGATTCAAAATACCCATGATAACCTTCAAACTGAGTCCCATCATTTTGAAACCGATGTTCGTGATCCACAGCTACCCGCCAAGGGGCCGTGCCGGTATCCAAATTAATCTGGTCACTCACGGTAACGACGGCCCCCTCCAGCAAAAAGCCGCCGGCATAGGTCATGATGGAACACGGGGCACCCAACTCGGAGGGCCGGTGAGCGACTTGCGACATATCCAGCACCAGCGCGGAAATTACGTTGCGGCCTTCAACCAGATGAGGCGCCAGTTCGTAGCTGTCGTAGAAGTGGTGATTAATGTCACCCTTGGCCGGACCACGCGCCATTAACCGACCATTGCAATAAAACAGATAGCGACTGTCCGCTGACAAGTGCACCAAGGCTGAAGCGGTGTCCACGGACGCGATATCGAACCCGTATTGAAACCGACGCACCTGATATTGGGAAGGAGACCGCTCGCCCGGCGCGGCGACCGAGTGGGAGCCCTCCGCCGACCAAATCCAGTGTGCGCGCTGGCTAAAAGGGAGAGAAGTTCCTGGCGAGGGTAATGGCACAAGCGGCGGATAGAGTGATTAAAAACGAAGGGGACCATCTTATTGGCCGAGCGGAGGTAACGATGAAACCGATTGCCATATTCAGTTAATTTCAAGCATTCAGGCAATCATTTTATGTTATTTCATTGTATTATTCTGAAATTGCAGGATTCCATCACAGAAGAAAAATCTTTGCTGAAAATTGACTTAACTGAAATTCCCCATCAATCTTCATCCTAAGACCTACCTAAAACCACCCCGCAAGCAAACCCCTACGAGCGCCCCAAAGCTCAGTAACCGACCCCTTACCACCCCCCCCAATTCCGGAAGGATCTGCTGCCTCTATATAGAAGGAAGAGAAGACCTACCTTCGCCCGACCGCCGGCTCGCCCAGCGCTCAGCCACGTCAAACAGGTCGATTCCCCTACCGGCTGAAAACACGTTTCATTTAAAATTCTGAAATCAGCTTGACGTAGACGCATTTATTTCACTCTATTTAAAATAAAATTTCATATTATTTCATGATGCTAATTGCAGACATCGCCAAACAAGCAAGTGTTTCCCCCTCCACGGTGTCCCGGGCTATCAATCAACCCGAGATCGTCGCGCCGGAAAGCTTGGCCCGTATTCGGGCGGTCATGAAAAAACATGATTACACTCCCGCGCCGCTTAACCGACGCAGGGGGCCGAAGACGAAAAAACCCACCACCCTGCGGCTAGGGGTTTGGTTCGTCGGCGCCAAGGCGGGAAATCCCAGCCTCAACTGGTTTCAAGAGCGCATCGCGGATATGCAGGAGCGCAATCCGCGCAATCATGTCGACCTGCACATGCTTTTTTCCAACTCCCCCAGCGAGCTCCCACGGGCGCTGACAACGGAGAAACTGGACGGCATCATCATCCAGGGCATGGAACCAGCCCCCGACGTGCTTTCCAAACTCAAGCACCTTCCGACCGTTTGGTTCATGACCCGGTGTTCCGAATCATTTCCAGGCGATTTTGTCGAACCCGACAACGAGGAAAACGGGCACCTCGCGGCCGACTACCTCGCCAAGCAGGGCCACAAGACGGTTGCCGTGCTGACAACCGAACCAAGTTATAGTGCAAACGTCCGCCGCGTCCGGGCGTTTGTCGAAAGGGCCAACGAGTTGGGCCTGAAATCTCACCGCATCCTAGGCAAGGACGAGCCGGGCGTAAGCTATCTGGAGATCGACCCCCTGAACAGCGAGACCGAGCAACTGGTCCGCTCGCTCACCCAACAGTCTCCTCGCCCGACCGGAATCTACATCCCGGTGGATCACTTTGCCGGGGCATTTTTCCGCACGCTGCGCAATGCCGGTCTCGAGCACCGTAAGGACTTTGACGTAATTTTAGGAAACTTTAACCCCCTGATCTACAATAATCTAGAATATCATCCTGCCTCAATCGACATCAATCTTTCCACGCTGATCCACAAAGTAATCGACCACCTCGTATGGCGGGTCGAAAACCCGGACAGCACGGGACGCATTGGAGTTTCAGTTTCGCCGACCCTGAGGTCGGCCCTCGACTGAACCGCCGCTCGTCCCACCCGCCAGGTAGGTGTTCCCCACTCGCCTGTTTATTCAAATCCCTACCATTTTTGGTGATTTTGTGCACCTGCACTAAAATCATCACCACCACCCAAGAACACACCAAAGTTACGAAAACAAACTACATCAGTTTACGGCGCATTCTGCCGTGGATATTGATATCCCCAGTGGGTCTGTTTGCTCAAGCTACGGAGAATACCAATGACGAAGAAGTCATTGCGCTTTCTCCGTTTTAAGTAACAGGCGACAATGACATTGGGTATCAGGCGACTTCTACCCTCGCCGGCACCCGTCTCCGCACTGAATTGCGGGACATCGGCTCCTCTATCTCCATCGTGAATGAGGAATTCCTGCGCGACACCGGTTCGCAAAATCTCGGAGATGTTTTCATCTTCACCCCAAACACCGAAATCGGTGGACTCGGTGGTAATCACTCTGGATCTCAGGGTGCTAACCCCATTCCCGAGCAACAACGTGATGACCCCAGCGGTGGTCTGACCCGCGTGCGTGGTTTGGCCAGCGCTGATCTTACTCGCGATTACTTCATCACGAACATCCCGTTTGATACCTTCAATACGGACCGTGTTGAGGTGCAACGTGGCGCCAACTCCGCTCTCTACGGACTCGGTAGCCCCGGTGGTATCGTCACCGCTTCAACCATCAGGGCCGACTTCCTCGGCAATCGTGGCCGCGTCCGTTTCGAAACCGATCAATACGGCACGATGCGTTACTCCATGCGTTACAATCAGATGATTGGTGACCATGTTGCTATTCGGATCGCCGGCCTGTCGGAGGACAAAGGATACGAGCAGAAACAAGCGTTTTTAGAAGACAACCGTCTGTTTGCTGCGGTCACGGTCAAACTCCCTCTCGGACTTACCGCCCGCGCAAACGCAGAGATCTCCGAACGCCGCTCCTCGAATCCTGACTACGTCCCACCCAATGATGGTATCACGCCATGGATCAACTTGGGTAAGCCTATCGCCGACGATCCAGCCCAAGGTGCGGCAATATTCCGCGGCACCGGGACCTTCTTCCCTGGGCGCGCCAATAGTCAGGTGGTGCATATTTCCTCCGGCAACGGAGCATCCGTTGGTCTTTACCGATTCTATCAGGATCCTTCCAATCCGGAAGCGACGTTTGGGGGTCACAATTACCTCGTGCAGACCGCAGCTGATTCGGCGCTCGACCCTGCTGATCAACGCTTCACCTATCCTGATGCTCCCGTCGGTCAGTGGATGAGACTGAAGCCTTGAGACGAGACTAATATCATTCGCCGCACGGGCGGTTACCGCTCTGACGGAACGAGGGTTGAAGAGGGCACGGCCCCTTTCTGGAGCAATGGTTTTGTGTCCAGCCAAATCACCGATCGTAGCATCTTTGACTACCGCGAGAATTTATTTTCCGGCGGTATGGCTCAACAGCGTGGCGATTGAGAGAACTACACCGCGAGCATCGAAGGCACTTACCTCGACAACCGCGTTGGTTTTGAGTTCACCTACAATGAACAGATCTTCGAGAGTGCGGGTAACAACTCCCTCCAAGGTGTCCAGCAGCGCACGATCTACATCGATCCCAATGCCTACATGTTGGCCACGACGGATGGAACGGCCAATGGCCCCTTGATCCCCAATCCAACCTTTGGCCGTCCGATCATGGGTGGTGGTTCAGGTGGTAACCGGATCTACAATGATCGTCGCTCTACTCGCCTCCAAGGCTTCGCCGAACTCCGCTTCGACGACTTCATGGACGAAGACAGCTGGGTAACCAAAGCTCTGGGTAAATTCACCCTCACCGGCTTGCTCGACGAAAGTCGGCACTACAACCAGACCCTGTATTCCGCCCGAGCTGATCCCGTCGATACGTATGACTTGGCCAATGCTCTTACGGGCCACCACGTGGTGACTCAACGGAGCGGTCAAGAATTCGCTCTCCCGGTCTCCAATGATATGAACTTCCTGAACATAAACTCCCTCAGTGATCTCGCCGGAGTCGGGATTCAGGGTGTTTCCCATGGCCGAGCACGCAGTAATATGAGCAGCACGCCCATTTCGGCATCCTTCACCGGATGGAATCCCACCTCGGGGCAATTCGTTAACTTCGACACGGTCATTAACACGCTCTACCAACCCAACAGTTGGCCTGCCGCATCCCATGCGAACAAGCGGATCACCACGGTCGATTCGGAAGTGTTCATTGGTCAGCACTCGATCTGGGACGACACTGTTGTCCTCACCGGCACATGGCGTAGCGATAGAGCTGCTTCGACCGGCATCGGAGTAGCAAATGCTCGACGAGACATCAGAGACACTCTCGATCCAGACTACTTGGCCGGACCTCAAGGTCCGCACCCGGTAACGGCTGATGACGAAACGACTTCGTATTCGATCATGGTGCACACGCCTCCGTTCCTCCGTGACCGTCTGCCTTTCGAGCTCTCGGTCTACAAGAGCGCAGCGGATAACTTCACGCCAACCGGTGGCAATGTCACCATCTTCAACGATACCGTCGGCGCCGAGGGCGGTGTTACCGAGGAAATAGGATTCATCATCGAAGGATTCGACGGTAAACTGTCAGCGCGGTTCAATTGGTTTGAATCCGCCGCGGTAAACGATCGCTTCGAAAATGGTGCGGTAAGTGGCACCGCTGGTGTCCTGCTTGCTCTCGCCCATCAGTTCGACAATCCCGACAACGTTGACCAAGGCTTCACCATCGCAGACGTGCAATCCGTCCTGCCTCCCGCAGGCCCGATTGCTGTCAGTGGTTTCGTAGTCGATTGGAACAATCCAGAAGATGCGATGATCGATCGTAACTCGTCTGACACCGGCACGCAGGACTTCTCTGCCGAAGGTATGGAAATCGAAATCGCCTACAACCCGATCCCCGAATGGACTCTGCTCTTCACGGCGGGTCGGCAAGAAACAGTTACCTCCAATACTTGGCCAGAAATGCAGCGTTATATGAACGAACATCTTCTCCCCAATTGGGTGAACAGTAGCTTCGCGCAAAACTACTTCATCGATGAAACCTCTTCGGAGACTCTCGCTGAACGAACTCAGCGCCAGTTCATTGAGCCGATCCAACGTGCTGTTCTGCTAGACGGCAACCCAGCCAAGGAGCAGGCCGAATGGCGTTTCGCCTTCAACACCAGCTACAACTTCGGTTCCAACAGCGAACTGATTCCAAGCTGGCTCGGTGACCTCACCGTTGGTGGTGGTCTCCGTTGGCAAGATCAGATCGGTATCGGCTTTAAAGTCGCCACCAACTCGCTGGGCAATCTCGCCCTGGACACAAATCAACCGTTCTGGGCTCCTGCGACCACCTATGTCGACGTGTTCGCTCGGTCGAGATTCCAGTTGAAGAACGACCGTTCCTTCGACTTCCAAGTGAATATCAAGGACCTCACGAATAACGATGGCCTCATCCCCTTCGTTGCCAATCCTGACGGTGGTCTTCTCTACCGTATTCAGGAAGGTCGTTTGATCTCGGCCTCCGCTACGTTGAACTTCTAAACCCCGCGAAGCACAGCTTCGTTCGTTTCAAATTGCAACCGGCTCCCAATAATTTGGGAGCCGGTTTTTTCCCCTCCCTTTCCTACCCCATCAGCTTCTTTCGTCATGTCCGTGTTCGCTCGTGCCCTCCGCGCCACCCTCTTTTTTGTCACTCTGACGACAGCCTCAATTTCCCGCGCCCACGATCTCGATCCTTCCGCCTTTCTGGGCACTTGGGAGTTTGATCGCGACCAAAGCACCGATCTTAGCCCGTGGCGCAGCTGTGAACTCATCATCACCCAATCGGGCGACCAATTGACCATCATTCGTAATCTGGATGGCGGTCGGCGGGATCACACCGATACCATTCCCCTCGACCTCACCAAGGAAGTGAACGTCGTGCCGCAAGGGTGGTGGAGTGACAACCGTCACCTTGGGGCTTACTCGCCGCACGATGCGCAAAAGACCGTGCGTGCCCGGACCCTCGATGACGGCAAACTTTTGCGACTCGAAACCGACCTCGTGCTTGAAACCCAACAGGGACCGCGTGACGTCAATATCATCAGCCAGTATCAAATTTCCCCCGACGGGGACATTCTCATCGTCACCGATCTCCGCAGCACCCGTCCCCGGCCGGTCATTCACGTTTTTAAGCGTATCAGCAAATAATTCGACACCGTCCTCCCATGAAACTCAACTACGCCACCGCCGTTGCCTTTATCGGGATATTCACGGCTTCATGCCTTTCAGCCGTTCAACCTAAAATCAACACTGTCCCCGTAGTCCCCGACCAGGCCGCGCTCATTCCAATGATCGACAATTGGCGTTTCGACGGTGATCTGCCGCACAACGCCACGTTGCTTTCACTTCAAGGCCTCGCCAATCGAAACGCCCCTCAAATCTATCTGCAGTATCCCGAGGATTGGCAGTGGGAGATTGCTGGGCCACTCATCGACTACCTGGCTGAGCGCCACAAAATCGATTGGCAACGCTACGCTGAAGGTGACCTTGACACCGCGCTGAAACGTTTCGGATCCGCCGCCAAAGGCACGGTAACATGGGACAAAGGTATCCGGGCTTCGCTCATCGTTGCCTATACGATCTCTGGTGTCGACGACCTGTTGGTTATCAACGAAGACCAAATCGACCTCGCTGCCAAACATGGCCTCAAAACCGTCATCGACCTTCGCGGTAAATTTACCGACCAGCCCGACCACGAGATCTATCAATGGGCCTACAACGAATACTACCATCGTTGCTCGCGTGACTTCTACGCCGTTTTGGGCGGCGAATGGGGTGCCGTCATGAAGCCCGGCATCGCCGACTTCGCGGTGCAACAACGCGCCTTCTGCTCTGACCTTTCGGCCAATCCGGAAGACCTCGAAGAACTCGCGCTGCTCAACCGAGTCTTGGCCGGAAAGAATCCGGCCAGTATCGTGCTCGGTTGGCATTCCTACGGGAAAGACACCGAGGGCCAGCACACCAGCTTGGTCGGTAACTACGGGCTAAAGATGGAGGGGCTGCACAACCTACCCAACGTCTCTTTCACTTCCCAAATCCCGCTCACGCCAGATTTTAGATTCACCAACAATCATTCCGTAGATCCCGACGAAAAACTGATCGCCAAGGATAAGGTCTACATCGCCGCTCTCGCCACCGACTCCATGGGCATCGGTGCTTGGACAAAACCCGGTCGGGGTAAGATTCCCTACGGCTGGCAGGTGCTCATGAATTGGTCGTGGATGAACCCACCCGCGTTGCAATATTTCTACGAGGACAAGACCCCCAACGCCTACTTCGTCGCTGGCTTGAGTGGTCCGGGTTACATGTATCCCAAAGCCATCCCCGACGAAAAATTCCCCACCCTGATGGCGGATGCTCGCGTGCTCATGGATCGGCTCGATCTTCGCGTCATGGAAATCATGGATTACACCCAAGGCAATCGGCACGTGGGTAATACCGATCTACCGAAAAATACCGTCGACCTCTACTATCAGGAGTTTCCCGATGCGCTCGGGTTCATCAACGGTTACGGATCCGCCCGCACCTTTGATCTGCGCGACGATCGTCCTTTCATCAGTTACGACTACTACCTCGGCGTTTACCGACCGACTGAAGAGGCCGCGGCCGACTTGGAAGAGTTGATCCGTCTCAATCCCCAGCGTCCCTACTTCCTACTCATGCACGTGCGCGAGCGCACCACCATCGAACAGGTTGCCAGAATCTTGGATAGTCTGAACGACGATGTGGAGGTCGTGCCAGTAGACAAATTCATGAAGCTCGCCGCCAGTCGAAAAACCTACGGAACGCGTTATCAAGAGCCGGAAGACCCTATCGACCTGAACGAATAAGGTGCGCGCTGCTTCTGAACCCCGTCGCCGGGGAAGATCACAGGACGGTCGCTTCTTTATCTTTATATTTCACATTCTCTCAAACCGTTAAAGGCGTGCTCGGCGAGCACGCCCTACCTGCCAAACCGAGGTAGGGCGGTTTCGCCGAAACCGCCGTTTCAAACGTAATGCACCTACCCCGCCGAGATTTTCTCCGATCCACCGCCGCTCTTGCCGTTACTCTGCCGGTCTTTCGAAGCCTTGGTGCTGAAGCAATCGAACACAGCACTCCCGGCCTCCTCTTCGATCCATCCGACCTTCCCCGCATTCGCCAGAACCTCAAGCACCCGCGTCTCGCGATGGTCCATCAATCACCGTGACGACGATATCCCTGCTGATTTTGATCTGAGTCGTTGGCCGCTGATTCTCAATTCAACCAATTTGAAGATCATTCCCACCTGCGCCTTGGGCTTCGCCGCGCTCTGGCTGCACGGACGTCACCCGCAAGCCAACCGCTGGCTGCAGATGGCGCGACGCAGTGCGCAACCCTTCGCACCCATGTATGGCCTCGACGGATCATACGACGAGGGAGTGGGCTATTGGGGCTACACCACGTTACACATGGCCATGTTGGCTGAGGCCGTTCATCGTCGACTCGGAATCGATGAACGCGACCTCATCAATTACGAAGGCTCCACCCGATTCGCCACCGTCATGAGCATGCCGCGGCTGGGATCCGCCTACAACAATCCCAACGAGAAGGCCGCTTACAATTTCGTGCCAAAAGGCACGATGGATCCTGCCATCGATATCGTAAACTTCGGCGACTCCGGCCACGGCACGGATACCACCATCGCCGCGTGGACTGGCCTCACGCGCGATGATCCCTATTCCAACTATGCCGCCGCTCATCTCGGGGCGATTAAGCATCTCCCGGGAGCCATTTGGTTCGACCCTTCTGCCCCCACCGCGCCGCCACCCGATGAGTGGCTGAACACCCGGCTCGATAACGATTGGATCGTCTCACGATCCGATTGGTCACCGGCATCAACCGTCGTCGCGCTACGCAGTGGCGGTCCCGCCAATCATGAGCATGCCGACCGTAACAGTCTCATTTTTAAAGCCCACGGTGAGCGCCTATTCCATGATCCGTTCAAGGCGGCCTACCGTCCGAATCATCCCAGGTGGTTACTACGCCTGACCGAGGCGCACACCGCCGTTCTCATCAATGACCAAAGCCACCAATATCACGACGGCAGCGAGGGAACCAACGCCTCATGGGCTCGTGCCACCGTCACCGGATACGAAGCGGATGCTTCCCGCATGCAGGTGAGCAGCGATGCCACCGAAGCCTACCAGCTTGTCGTGCCCAACGTTCAACGGGTCGATCGCAGCGTGCTCTATCTCAAACCCGACGTGCTCCTGATCCTTGATCGGCTTGAGATGAAACCCGACCACGTAGCGGAGCTCTCCGCCCGTTTCCAAGTTTTCAACGAAGACAACCTCGGCAAGGTTTCTGTGCAGGGTTCGGGGTTCACTATCAATCGCCCTTTCGCGAGACTACAGGCCAACTGCTTCACTCGTGAGGGTATCCCCACCGTCATCCGCCGAAATCTAGATCTACCGGCCGAGGAAGGTATTTTTCCGTTCGTGGCATCCTACTCTCGCCGTGAGAATACGCCGATGCTTTTAACCGTCGCCTCCTCCTCCCCCAAGGGAGAGACCATCACTGGGATCTCTGCCAAGTCGACCGCTCAAGGTTGGCGGATTCGCGGGACCCACCGCGGCCTCAAGGTCGATGTCACCGTCGACGTCAGTAAGCCTTCTTTGCCTTTCGCTTAAACCCGCACCCTCGCGGCACCACCCACTTTGGACAAACCCGTTTTCAACACCGTCAATGGTTTCGATTACGCGCTGATCGCGTTGTATTTCGTCGTCAGAATTTAGGTCGGTTTCCATGCCGCCCGACGTCATAAGGATACGGATCAATCCTTCAAGGTGGGTGGGCAAATTCCGTGGTTTCTCGCCGGACTCTCCACTCGTTTCACGGCGTAGCGGTAGCGAAGCCATTTCGTATCCTTTAGTGGTAAAAAATTAACTACCTCTCAGCACTCTCTCCCATGTCAGCCACCTTCAAATGCCAGGTCTCAACCTACCAGCAGTTCGTCCCTCGGAACGATGATGGTTGGTGCAAGACGACCCGGGAGTTTTCAGCCGAACACACGGCAGTTGTGGTGATGCATGCATGGCAGCCGCCCTCCTCGGATGACTTAATCGGTTGGCACCGCGCCGTGCCTTCGTCAAGCAGAAGAGGTTCTACGAGACGTTTTCCCTTTGGTTTTAGAAGCGGTGCGACAACGCAGACTCCCCGTGTTTCACGTGACTGGCTGCAATCCCGAATCGGTCGCTGCACCACCAGCCGTTACACCCGATCCAACCTGGACGGATTTAGGTGAATTTCGTCAACGGGAAGTTTTTCCTGGAGCAATCAACGAAGACGACGTGCAAGAAGGTCGGGCGACTCGACGGATCGCCCCCGAAGCTGCCGCTTTACCGGAGGAAAAATCGGCGGAAACTTCCGCTGCCCTCCACACCTTTTGCCAAGAGCGCGGCATCAACCACCTCATCTACATCGGATTTGCCATCAATTGGTGTCTGCTCATGTCCCCTGGGGGCATGGTGGACATGAAACGCTACGGCTATCTCTGTTCTACCGTCGCTGAAGTGGTAGTGGCGGTAGAGAACGAGGTCAGCGCTCCTCATTGTATCGAATACCATCAGGCGCTTTGGCGCGTCGCGGTGGAGTTTGGATTTGTTTTTCATCACCGCGAACTCATCGCGGCGCTCTCTCGCCCCTGAAGCCGTCCTTTCATTATGAATACGGAATCTCTCACTTACGTTCGTCCCATGCTTGGCCTCGGCTCGGCTGCGATCGACGAACAAGAGGAAAAGGCCGCCCTGGCCACGTTGCGCAGTCGCAACCTTTTTCGCTACTACGGCGACGACCCTGAAAGCCCACCCACGCGCGTCAGCGAACTGGAGCAAACCGCCGCGACTTGGATTGGCACCGACTACACCCTCGCCGTATCCAGTGGGACCGCTGCCCTGGAAACAGCCCTCGCCGCGATATCAATCGGTCCCGGCGACGAAGTGATCGTCCCGGCGTGGAGTTGGCTTTCCTGCGTGACCACGATTGTTCGTCTGGGCGCGCGACCCGTTTTCGCCGAGATTGATGCTTCCTTGAATCTCGATCCAAATGAAATCACTCGCCTAACCACACCTCAAACCCGGGCAGTGGTGGTCGTCCATTATCAAGGCGTGGCGGCTGATATGGATCCCATTATCAAGATATCGCACCGGTTAGGTTTGTTCGTGGTTGAGGACTGCGCCGAATCCCCAGGCACGCGCTACAAGGGTCGGCCCGTAGGCACTTGGGGCGATGTCGCCGTCTACAGTTTCCAGCACAACAAGCCCATGAGTGCCGGTGAAGGCGGGCTGCTTGCCACCCGGGATATCCGCACCTACGAGCGAGCCGTTCGCATGCATGACTTGGGGCAATACCGTCCCTACCACACGGATATCACCCCACCACAGGAACCCGCATTTTCCGGCGCAAACTACCGGATGTCCGAGCTCACCGCAGCGGTGGCATTGGTCCAATTACGCAAGGTTGACGGTATCCGTGCGCACTGCCGTGAAATCCAATCGCGAATCCGCAACGACGTCCCTGCGCTGAAGGGTCTCACTTGGCGGGAGATTGCAGATCCGGACGGAGACTTCGGCTTCGAAATGTATTTCTACCTGGATGACCTGGATCTCGTGGAACCGTTTCGAGCGGCTCTCGATGCCCGGGATGTTAACTGCCTCCCCCGCACCGGTACTTACCCCCAATATCACCGCGAACACATTCTGACCGGTCGCTCCCACCATCCCGCGGCGTCACCTTTCCGTGATCTCAAACCATGGCCGGGACCCGGTTATCGGGCGGAGGATTTTCCTGTCACCGAGGATTTGACCCGCCGGTTTATCGCATTGCCGATCGGGTGGCGCTATACGCTGGATGATGCCGATCATATCGCCGAAGCTTTGGTCGCGGTTCATCGTGAACTGACCGGTTGAAGCGCTGATCAACTGCTGACTAGGTTCCGCATTTCCAACGGATCCGATTCGAGGTCGAAACCGAGCCAAGGTGATCCATCCGCTCGATTTATCTCTTTGCCTCGTGCCGTTCGTCTCCCTTCCCAGACACGATCGCATTGATCCGGCAGAGCCACCACGGACGGCATGGAAATCGGCGCGTAATCGCGCGGGCAGACCCAAGTCTCATTCCGCCCCCAAGCCATCGCCATGGCAGGCAAATCGACCAGAGAGACAGGTGTGTCATCTTCTGCACCTGATCGGCTATTCGGCGCATTAAGAACCACCAAAGGCACCCGAATACTCTCATCCCACGGCCAACCTTTACGGAAGCGACCGTGCGATCCGTGCATGTCTCCATGGGCGGATGTCACGACGATAGTCACATCCCCTGCCAGACCTTCGATCAAGGTGCCGATCGCACGATCGGTCGCGACAATATGTGCATAATATCCCGCCAGTTCATCCCGGGCACGAACTGACGTCTCAGGAGGAACGTTATCGCGCAATTCCACGGTCAAAGGATCTATTCTAGAAACCCCGGAGGGAGTGGATGCCGCATAGGGCGGATGGGGTGCCTCCATACTCACCATCGAAAACCAAGGTTCATCCTGTTCCGATATCCACTGGCGTGCGCGCGATGCCAAGACATCACTTTGATAGCCCGGAAACTGAGTGGGACGAGGGAGACGGCTCCCGTGCAGCCACGGATCGTTGAGAAGAAACCCACTTTCGAAACCCTCCCAAAACTCAAATCCCCCTCGGTTTTCGGTGGGCACGATTTGACGCGCGTGAATCTCGCCCACCAGCGGTGCGCTGCGGTCACGATCCCCCAGATGCCATTTGCCAAAAAACGCCGTTCGGCTTCCGGCGGCGTTCATTCGATGCGCGATCGTTTGCGCTTCAGTGGGAAGCGGATCGTAATAATCGCACACGCCATTCGCAGGTGAGAGCAACCCCGTCAACATCGCCGCCCGGGCAAAGGGTCCAAACGGATGAGGCGTGGTGGCCTGTCGGTAGTTAAGACCTCGCGTCGCCAGATTATCCAACACGGGAGTCGCGACATTGGGATCGCCTCCGCGTCCCCACGCTTGCCCGCGCCATTGGGTGGTGACGATCCACAGAACGGAACGCGAATGAGTGTTTTTCTTTCGATCCATCATATTTCCCGTCAGAGCCATTAACTGCCTAAGTGACTCGGCTCACCGACAAATTGCGAGGCAACATCCATGTGCCCCTACGCGAAGATTCGACAATCGGGTTGCGGCATCCGCAACGTAAACCCAGTTTTTCGGACCCATGGTTCTGCCCATAGTTAATTACAACAACCTCGTGCTGCGCGCAAAAGGTGTTCCCATCGCCAAATTCGACTCCGATCTGGCTCAGCTCGCCGACGACATGGTCGAGACCGTGCACGAAGCCGCCGGCATAGGTTTGGCCGCTCAACAGATCGGGCAGGCCATCCAATTTTGCGTGATCGATCTCTCCAACGCCCCTCGCGAGTTTCATTGGGAATTGGACGGTATGCCCACCCCTCTCGATCTGATTATGCCGATGGCCCTCGCCAATCCGAAGATCGAGTTCCTCGCCGGAGAGGACACAATCTACGAGGAAGGTTGCCTGTCATTCCCCGGCATCAACGGTGACGTCGTACGCCCTGACGAAATTCGGGTCTCGTTCCAGGATACCAGCGGCACGCCCCACACCATGACCTGCAACGGGTTACTGGGGCGGTGCATCCAACACGAAGTCGACCACCTCAACGGCGTGCTCTTCATCGATCGCATGGCGAAAAAGATTCGCCGGGATATCGACACCGATATCAAAGACCTTGCCAAACAAACCCGCGAAGCGACTTCTTCCGATTAGAGAAAAACTGATTTAACCAAGTAAGTCCCTGCAGGGCTGGAACCGGGGTCGCCGACCCCGGTTCCCGGAGAGGCAAATGCTACGGGCCACCAGAATCCAAAATAGTCTGCCGCCGCTTGGTGAATTCTGGGTTCCCTTCGTGGTAGATCCCCCCTTCCCGCACCACCAAACGCGCGTTAACCCGATCCTCCAAAAGGTAGTTCAGCCACGCATAGCTGTCGATGACGTCGAGTTGATTCGGAACGGCTTCATAAGCTCGCTTCAAAAGATCCAGCGCCTCGTAAAATGACCTCTGTCCGGCCATGAGGTGACCCAAACTGAAGAGTGCGCCCGCATCTCTGGGATCGACCTTTAGGATCGACCTTAGCTGGATAATGGCCCGATTCGGCTGATTGTTGTTTGCATAGAACGTCGCCAATTGCTGGCGCGCGTTGATGTTTTCAGGTTCCAGTGCGACCAACGCTTCAAATTCACGAATCGCGCGAGCGGGTTGATTCAGCGCGATCAGCAGAAATCCGTAACGGGATCGTGCCTCCGTGCTCGTGGGCCGGAGTTCCACCGCTTGCCTAAGGTAGGGTTCAGCTTCAGTAAACTTCCCCACCCCCACAAGGTTGCGAGCGGTTTGCATGACATGACCGTAGATGTGGTAACACACATCCTCATTGTCGGCATCGAGGGTTAGCGCGCGTTGGAAATGTTCACTCGCGAGCGCTGGGGTTTCTCCGCCGAGGATAAGTTTTTTCCCGCCTAAATAGGTGCCTTCGGCCTCGTATGCCGTGGTTATCCGGTCGGGAAGAACCTTCAATCGGTCTCCCGCTGATCCCGTCCCACGCACGGACAAAAAGAACTCGAGATTTTTTAATTTCCGTTCCGTTTCCGGTGCCGCGTAATCTCGGAAGTCGTAAAATTCCACCACCGGTTTTTCCAAACTGTTTTCCTCCGCATCGGTGGTCTCCTCCCGCAGGACGTCTTCGGCTGCAATCACGTGGGACAACAAAGCCCCGGCCGTCGTGATCCCAAACTTGCGCAACCCGGCAAAAGGCCCTTCGGGTTCGCTCAGTTTTTCTTCAATTGCAGCCGGGTCGAAGACAATCTCGTGGCTCGATCCGACGAGGAAACAATTGCCCTCCGCATACCACAGCAGCGTCCTCGGAAAGACATCCGTGAATGTCCTTAAGACAGTCCGGAAAACGTTGGGCGGATAGTGCGTTGGTATCCATTGGATCGCGACTCCACCGGGTGACAGCCGGTCTCTCATCAAGCCGTAATATTCCCGCGAGAAGAAAACGCCGTTCACGCCGTATTCCGGCAGGGTTTTCCCGTCCGTCGAAATGATATCAAAAGTATCCGCGGTGGTGAGCAGGTAGTTGGCCCCGTCGTTGACCACCACCTCCACGCGAGGCGAGGTGAGGATCCCGTTGTTCTCTTCTTCGAAGAATGCGGCGCCTTCCACCACACTCGGGGCGATTTCCACTCCGACGATTTTTTTGAGGGAAGGATGTTTGGCACTGTCCCCAATCAAGATTCCCGAGCCGAGTCCGATGGAAAGTTCCGTGCGATACTCGGCCATCAGTAACTTGGGCAGATGGGCCAGCCACTGCTGCTTGTAGTCGATCTCTACGTTGGTTCCTCCGATTTGGATTCCGTCGACCGAGATATGTTTTTCTCCGGTGTCCGACTTCACATAGACCTTGGTCGTCGCTACCACGCCTTCCCGATAGTAGAGGACTTCGTCTTCGGAGCTTTCCGTGTCGGAGGAAAACTGGGAGGTCAACGGCATGACAAGTATCAGAGCCGCCAATACCGCGATTCCAACCGGGGCGAGATGGCGAAAGCGAGAGACTTGGGTTTTGCCATAGACCAACAGCACGATGCCGATCCCCACATTCAACAGGGCCATCACCATGATGCCTTTGTTGATGCCCAATAGGGGCATGAGTATAAAGGCGGGCAGCAGGGCTCCGGCGATATTGCCCAGCGTATTCACCGCGTAGACTTTGCCCACGTCCGCACTGGTCCGATCAAGATCCGTCACCAAAATCTTCCCCACCAGCGGGAACGTCATGCCCACGAGAATTGTGGGAACCAGCATAAGGATGAAAGAAATCACAAACCTCACGAGCACCGTCGAGACCCAGGGAGTATCCACCATGACCAACGAGGAGATCACCCCGGTCGAGCCGATCATGATGTTCAGTAAAGGCATCGCCGCGACTGCCGTCAGTCCCGTGCCTATCTGGACCCACGCAAAACACCGCATAGGATCTCGCAGCCGATCGACAAAAAACCGCACGAGATAGCCTCCGATCGCGATGCCGACCAAAAAGGTCGTGAGCATGATGGTGAAAGCGTAGGTGGAGTTTCCTACATAAAACACCAGTGCCCGCGTCCAAAGCACTTGGTAGGCGAAGGACGTTATTCCGGATAAAGCGAATCCGCCGAGCAGAAGGTATCGCTGCCGATGATGTAGAGGTTTCGGGCGGACCTCTTCCTTCGCGTTCCCTTCCTCCGACTTTACTGACTTCGCAACGTTCGACGAGATGGACGGCTGCCGGGATACGAACCATGAAACCACTCCGACCCCGATATTCAAAACGACGGCCAAAGTGATCGAATTGTGAATGCCCAAATTCCCGATCAAATAGAAGCCGGCGAGGAGGCCACCGCATACGGCCCCGAGCGTATTGCTCACGTATAAACTTCCCAGCGAACGTCCCATGTTCGCGAAACGTTTGATCATGAATCTGCTCAGAATGGGCAGGGTCGCTCCCATGAGTGTCGTCGGAACAAGTATCAGCAGAAATACGACCACAAATCGGCCGATGCTGAAGAGCGTGAACGAGTAGCCGAAGGTTTGCGTCATCCAGATACTGAGAGGCGCGATCTGCTTCAACAGGAACAGCGTGATCAACGCAGTCAGACCAATGCCGATTTCGTAGACCGCGTAGCGTTTCAGCGGATTCTCACTTTGGTCGCCTTTTTTTCCGAGGTAGTAACTGCCCAGAGCAAGACCCGTCATAAACGCCGCCAGCACGGTGCTCACGGCCAGGACGGTCGCGCCGAAAATGTGAGTCATCATCCGCGTCCAGACGACTTGGTAGATGAGGCCACAGGCTCCGGAGAGGAAAAAGAGGCAGAAGATCAGCCGGTTCACGGTTTCGGGAGGGGTATGCTTATCTGATCAGGAATTGGACCCTAACGAGCCGAACGAGAGAAGAGGTTCCGATTGGAGTCAATCGCCGGAACTTAATTCCCGCGACGATAGAGTTTTCTCTCCAAAATAGAATCGGTTTTTGAGGTAAGGAATGTTTGGGAAAGTTTAAGCACTCTTCTTGGGTAGCTCAAAGCCGAACAGGATAATTGCAACCCGAGTCAGAAGTGAAGTTGACTGACGTTGTCGGGCACAAAGCCCGACCCACCAGAGAGGCAACAAATCGAAATTGTGGGTCGGGCTTTATGCCCGACAACCTACGCGCCCATTTTAGCTTTTCCAGACACGCATTAAGGACGAGTTCCTAAAACGTTTCAGTAAACCATTGAGCATTGGGATTGCGATGTGGGTTGGCAGTCGCGCGAATGCGTGTTCATTCAGCCCTACGCTATGAAGATTTCGTCTCTTACCCTCCTCGCTGCTTTGGTTTTCGGTGTGCTCACCGCCGGGGCAGCCAAACCCAACATCATCATTATTTATAGAGATGATGTCGGCTACGGCGATCTCAGTGCCTATGGAGCCGAGGCCATCGATACCCCAGGACAAACTTGCAGCCAACGGCATTCGTTTCACCGCCGCCTACGCGAGCGCCTCCACCTGCACACCTTCACGTTATTCATTGCTCACCGGAGAATACCCGTTCCGCAATGAGAAGGCTCAAATTCTCCCCGGCAACGCGCCTCTTATCATCGATCCGGCCAAACCCACCATTCCTTCGGTGCTGAAAACCGTGGGCTACAAGACGGCTCTGGTCGGGAAATGGCACTTGGGTCTCGGTTCTGCCACCGAACCTGTGGACTGGAATCAAGAAATCGCCCCCGGCCCCAAACAATTAGGTTTCGATTACTCTTTTCACATGGCCGCTACGGGCGACCGCGTTCCCACCGTCTACATCGAGAATGGTCACATCGTAGGTCTCGATAAAAGCGACCCGGTCAAGGTCAGCTACCAAGGTCAGGTTGGTAACAAGCCCACCGGTCTGTCCCATCCGCACTTGCTCAAAAACCAAGCCGACGAACAACACGCTAAAACGATCGTCGACGGCACCAGTCGCATCGGCTGGATGGATGGTGGCGAAGACGCCCTTTGGACCGACGAAGAGATGCCCGACGACTTTCTCGGCAAGGCGATCGACTTCATCACCGAGAACAAGGATGAGCCCTTCTTCATGTTCTACGCCATGCACGAGAACCACGTGCCACGCATTCCCCATCCTCGCTTTCGCGGTTCGACCAGCTTGGGCGTGCGCGGCGATGCCGTGGTGCAACTCGATTGGAGCGTCGGCCGGGTGATGGAAACACTGGAGGAACTTGGCCTGACAGAGAACACGATGGTCATCTTCTCGAGCGACAACGGCCCGGTTCTTTTTGACGGATATTTCGATGGCGCCTGGGAAATGAACGGCGACCACGAAGCGGCTGGCCCTTGGCACGGCGGTAAATACAGCGTATGGGAAGGCGGCACTCGCATGCCCACCATCGTCAGCTGGCCCGGCAACATCAAACCCGGCCTGTCCGATGCGATCGTGAGCCAAGTCGATTTCCTTGCGAGTATCGCATCCCTCACGGGAGCAGCCATTCCCGCTGGGCGTGCCACCGACAGTCAGGACCAATTAGACGCCCTCATCGGCCGAAGCGATGAAGGTCGTGATCATGTGGTCCAACAAGGCGTGGGCGCGTGGTCAATCCGCCAAGGCGACTGGAAGTATCACCCGCCGGGCCGCGTGCGCGATCGCTTCCGCATCGGCACCAACACATTCGAAAAAATCCCTGAAACCGGTGCTCTGTTTTTCCTCCCGGAAGACCCCGAAGAACGAAACAATCTGGCCGTGAAATATCCGCACAAAGCGAAAGCCATGGCCGCACTACTGAAGTCGGAATTGGAGTAGGCTGGGGCTGGGCTGTTCGGCCACGACAACGCGGCGGTTTCGGCGAAACCGCCCTATCCCGTCCACCCAAAGGGAGGGCGTGCTCGCCGAGTGCGCCGCCTCAAGAGAGCTGTAATCTTACACACCTGATTCAGAGTAAATCCGCGGCCAGCTCGGCGAGCTTCGAGCGCTCGCCTTTGCTCAGTGTAACGTGGGCCGAAATCGGATTATTTTTCATGCGGTCGTGGCAGTATACCAGTCCGTTGCTACTGGAATCAACATACGGGTTGTCTATCTGAGCCGGGTCGCCGATGAGCACAATTTTGGACCCTTCGGATATCCGGGTGATGACGGTCTTCACTTCGTGAGGCGTCAACTGCTGGGCTTCATCCAGAATGAAAAACCGGCGCGCAATCGAACGTCCGCGGATAAAACACAGTGCCTCTACCTCAACCAGACCGCTGGCAATCAGCCTTTCGTAGGGCTTGAGCGGCGCGGAAGGAGCGATGCCATCGTGCACCACCGGCTCGCTCATTTTGCGAATCTTCTTCTTGGCTACTTTCCTGGAAGCAAACTGGGGATCCTTCGGCGGCTTGGAGGGCATCAAGACTTCCAGCGCATCGTAATAGGGTTGAAGCCACGGCTTCATCTTCTCTTCAAGGGTGCCGGGCAGAAAACCGATATCCTTACCCAAAACGATCACGGGACGTGAAATCGATACCCCGTCATAGCGCCCCTGTTCATCCAATGTCTGGGCAATGGCGCATACCGTGGAGATGAGTGTCTTACCCGTGCCGGCCTTGCCAAAACAAGTAATCAACGACACCGAATCGTCCAGCAATGCGTCCATGAAGAACTGCTGTTCAAGATTCCGGGCTCGTATAGGAATCCCAGCCGGAGCTTTAACCGAATCCGGAATACGCAGGCGGCGCACGTTTCCATTGCCCATGTAGCGGGCGGGCATGGTCTTATCTTCATCCGACCGTAACAAAACGTATTCGTTCAGGGTCAAGGGAGGTTGATCCTCCATGGTTTCGCCCCCGTCGAGGAGTCCCCCCGAACAGAATCGTTGTAGTTCGTAAATCGATACAGGCACCTCGCGGTAGCCTTCACCATCATCATGCTCCTCCGGTACCTTGTCGTTAAGGTAGTCCTGCGACTCCAGTCCCACCACCCGGGCCTTGAGCTGCACATTCACATCCTTCGTAACGAGAATCGTCGGCGGGTCCGACTGTTCCTTCACGTAGAGCGCGCAGGCTATGATACGATTGTCCTTTTTCTGGGCATCATGGATCACCGCCTGGAGTCGCTGCATTCCGGGGGGAGGACATATTACTCTCCTCAAAGTAGCGGTTGATGATCACGGAGAGCGTGCCGCCAGTGGAGAGCCGCACTCCTTCCAGTAAAGAATGGGAGTCGGGTAACAACTCCTGGAGAATCCGATGCACGCGTCGGGCGTTGCGGCCCCTCTCTGTCGATTGCTCGGATTTGATGCGATCGAGTTCCTCCAGCACTTCGACGGGAATCGCCAAATGATGCTCCTGAAACTTGAAAATTGAATGCGGATCGTGGAGGACGTTGGTGTCCAAAACGAAGGTCTTGGTGACAGCCTTCGCCTTTCCCTCGCGTGATTTTTTACGGACTTTCGTCCCGCTAGGATTTCCCATTGGTTGGGAATAATATGTGAACAATTCCGCGTTCGTTGTAAACGAACGAATGCGATTTTCGGGCAATTATTTCCGGCACTCTCGGGGGGAAATCAAAAACCTGACCACACCGGTTTTTTCTTTTTAGGAGGCGGAGGTGCCCACAAACGCATCCAATATTCGGCAAGATTCTTGAGACTGGTGGGCCTAACCTCCTCCCCATCCGCTATTTCACGAAAGGGAGATACCACCGCCGCTCGTTCATTGAAATAATCGCTAAGCGATTCCGCCAACAATCCCGTCGCGACATGCCGATCACGTTCCTCCGCGACGACCGCTTTCACCTTGTCCTGCCAATACCACAATTCCTCGGGATTTTCATCCACATAGTCACAGACCATCTGTTCGTTGCGATTTAAGCTCATTCGCCGCGCATCGTGGCCAAGAGACGGCGGTTCGATCAAACGGAAACCGACCTCAATCGCTCAGATTTACAACAAATCGCCGCTCACAGTTGCACCCTCCGATCGGAGTGATCTTCTGGGCGCATGCGTAACGGCTTTTTCCTCACCCTCGTCGCTGGATGTTTGGCGGCATTTCTGACCACCGACTGCGGTCCGCGCGAAACCGCCGTCGAGAGCGGCAATCGCAACGGCATCCTGCACTTCGGTAACCTCACCGAACCCACGGACCTCGATCCGCATATCATCAACAGCCTACAGGACTTTAACATTGTATTGTCCTTGTTCGAAGGACTCACCCAATACGACCCGAAGGACAGTAGTCCTGTTCCCGCAGTCGCCACTCATTGGGAAGCCACCAAGGACCTGCAGACATGGACCTTTCATCTCCGCGATGACGCCAAATGGTCCAATGGTGAATCTGTCACCGCTCAAGATTTTGCTTACGCCTACCAGCGTATGCTCTCGCCCAAACTCGCCTCAGAATACGCCTATATGCTCTTCTGCCTCGAAGGGGCTGAAGCGTTCCTTGGTGGCAAGACCGATGATTTTTCCACGGTCGGAGTCAAGGTGATCGACGACTACACGTTGGAGCTAAAGCTCGTCTATCCCGTTCCTTATTTACCGGACCTCATCGCTCATGCCTCTTGGTATCCTGTGCCGAAATCCGCCATTGAGGCCCACGGTGCCATGGATCAACGCGGCTCCCGTTGGACACGCCCCGGTAATCTCGTCAGTAACGGCCCCTTCACGCTCACCGAATGGATTCCCAATCAATTAATCACCGTCGAAAAATCACCGACCTATTGGAATCAGGAAAACATCCACCTCAATGCGGTTAAGTTCTATCCCATCGAGAGCACGGCCAGCGAAGAAGCTGCGTTCCGCGCCGGACAACTCCACATCACGACCGGCGTGCCCATCGACAAACTGGCCGTCTACCGCGAAGACCCCGAGCCCTCCAAGGTCTTCGACGAGCACCCCATTCTCGCAACCTATTATTATCGCTTCAACACCCGGAAACCTCCGCTCGACGATGTTCGGGTTCGCCGCGCTTTGTCCCTCGCCATCAACCGCGAGCAACTCGTTTCCAAAGTTACTCTCGGGGGTCAAGTCCCCGCCCGGGCACTGACTCCTCCCGGCACTGGCGGATATACCGCCGGGGATCTGCTCACCGGCGATGTCGACGAAGCCCGACGCCTGCTGGCCGCAGCGGGATATCCCAACGGCGAGGGGTTCCCCAAGCTGGAAATCCTCTTCAATACCAACGACGGACACCGCCGGATCGCCGAAGCCATCCAACAGATGTGGCGCAAGGAACTCAATGTGGACATCGGACTCTACAACCAAGAAGCCAAAGTCCAGTCCGACTCCATGCGGGATGGCAACTACACCATCGCCCGCATGGCATGGATCGGCGACTACGTCGATGCATCGACATTCCTCGAGCTCATGCTCTCGGACAGTGGCAACAATCAAACCGGTTGGGCCAGCGAGGAATACGACGCCCTCGTAAACAAAGCCCGCTACGCCATCAATCGCGAGGAACGTTGGACCCTCTACCGCCAAGCCGAAAAGATCCTGATGGCCGACTCTCCCATCGCTCCGATCTATTTTTATGTGAACAACCGGTTGATGACGCCGTCCGTGAAAGGCTTCTACGGCAACCTCATCGACATCCACCCCTTCACTGGCGTGCGCCTCGAACCCTGACCACCGCCGCTCCCATCCAGATTACCCCGCGTTCAGGCCGGCACTTCGCCCTGACCGCAACGGGATTGAACCAGCCCGTCGACTCGATTCACGAAGCGATAGATCACCTCGGCTTCGTCCAAATCGATCCGCTCAATGTTTGCGGACGGATGCATGAACACATCCTGCGAAACCGCGTGGTCGACTACGCCGAGGGCGACTTACACGAGCACCTCTACGGTGTGCGCGACGACGACCCGCTGGATCAACTTCCGCTCGCTGCCAAAGATCGCACTGCTTTCGAACACTTCCACCCAGACCGCGGAGTGCTCGCCGTATTTCCAATTTCGGACTGGCCCTACTTTCGAGCCGCCATGGCTCGACGGGTCCGCACTCCGGGAAGTTGGATGGGAAAACTCACCGCTCCCGAAAAACGTTTGGCTGATCGCATCCTCCGCGAAATCGCCGAACGGGGTGCGCTCGGATCCGAGCACATCGCCGACAACGCCCGCGCTTCGAACGGCTGGAACAATTCTCGTTTGGCCAAGGTGGTAATGGACAAACTGCTGGGGCACGGTCGCCTGTTGATCGCCCGTAGATTCAAGGGGCGACGAATTTACGATCTGCCCGAGCGCATCGTTCCCGCTTCCATCCTCGCAAAGCCCAAACCCGCGCCCACTGCCGTCGCCACGTGGACCGCGCTCCTCAAACTCAAACAACATCGGCTCGTTTCCCTCAAACGCACGGAGCTCCCTCTCGTGGCCTCCTTAGTTCAATCCGTCAGCTTTGATTCCAGCCCTCCAACTTACTGTCTGCGATCAGATCTTCCGATGCTGCAGAAGGCCATGGATCACCAGATCTCCCCTTTCCCGGACCTTCGGCTCCTCGCCCCACTCGATCCCCTGATCATCGATCGCTCGTTGGTAAAACGTCTCTGGAATTTTGACTACACCTGGGAGATCTACACCCCGGCCGCCAAACGCCAACGCGGCTACTATGCGCTTCCTCTCCTCGCCAGCGACCAGTTGATCGGCCACGCCGACCTGAAAGCCGACCGCTCCAATCGAAAACTCAAGATCATCGGCCGCTGCTGCCCGCGACCCCATCGCTTCGCTCCCGCGGTCAGTGAGTTGGCTCAATTTCTCAATTTACGATAATCCGCGCGTATCGGGTTAATCCGGTGCGTTCTTTTGCCGTGCACCTGAACCAACTTCCTGTTCTGACTTTCGTTCCATGCAGCCGAGACCACATCGAGATAAAGTCTATGCGAACCTTTCCGGTCGCGGCCTCGAAATCGGTGCGTTTCACGAACCGGCAATCGTGTCGGAATGCGCCAAGGTGGAATACTTCGACGCCATGGACGCTACCCGTGCCGCCGAACTCTTCCCCGAAATCCCCGCAAGCGATTTTGTCGCGGTGGATCACATCGGAGACATCGACCGAAACGGATTATCTCAATTTAAGGATGGGCAGTTCGATTTTCTGATCTGTAACCATGTGATCGAGCACGTCGCCAATCCCATCAAGTTGGTGCGCGACGTTTTCCGAATCACGCGCCCCGGTGGCAGTGTTGTCCTGTCGGCTCCGGACAAAAACTATACTTACGACAAAGCCCGTCCCCTCACGACCTACGACCATCTCTGGTCGGACTTCGAAAACGACGTCACTGAAAACGACGACGAGCACTACATGGATTTTTTCCGAGGAGCTGCGCCCCATGTCCTTGAAGTCGACCCGGTTCACTTGCCTCACAACATCCAACGCGTTCGTGAACGCCGAGAGCACGCTCACGTCTGGGACAGTGATTCATTCCGCTCATTCATGAACGAAACCCTCGATCGTTTGAAAGTAGAGCGAACCCAGTTCGCCGAGAACATCGGCCCTGAAAACGATATGGAATACTTCGGCGCCTGGACCAAAGCCTAAGAGCGAGCGGCAGCCCGCCGCGTCCACCTCACCCGCCCTTCTTCTTCCTCTTCCTACATCGAGAAACTTTAACCAATATGGTTAAAGTCCGCTCAAGCGTTCCGATCCTGACCAACAAAGCAGTCCTGCTCTCACCGACAAACTACCCCGCCGATAAAAGCATGCCATGGAAGTCGTCAGGTAAAACATTAACCATATTGGTTAAAGTGAGGCAATCAGGATTACCCCCTCGCGATCCCTGCGCTGGAACAACGCCTCCCATCGATCAACAAGCGGGACTTTAACCATATTGGTTAAAGTCGGTTAATATTCAGGTAGAGGTTTGCGTGGAGACGGGAGCGTGGTTGCTTCGTGGTTCCTTTGTCTGAACTGCTCGATACACTCCGCCTCACTTTTGGTTACGATGAATTTCGCCCGCTCCAGCGCGAGATCATGGAGGCGCATATCGAGGGCAAAGACACCTTTGCTCTACTACCCACCGGAGGAGGAAAATCCCTGTGTTTCCAGCTTCCGGCGCTGGTGCGCGCCGATCGGGGGCTGACGGTGGTGGTTTCTCCTTTGATCGCCCTGATGAAGGATCAGGTCGATCAACTTCAAGCTGCGGGGGTGGCGGCAACGTTCCTCAATTCCTCTTTATCCTCAGCGGAGGCTCGCTCGCGTATGGCAGGGTTGCATCGGGGAGAATTCCGTTTGCTTTATGTGGCTCCTGAGCGACTCATGCTCAGCGAGTGGCAACAAAACCTCACCGGCTGGAATGTGAGCGCACTGGCAATCGACGAAGCTCATTGCGTTTCGGAATGGGGACATGATTTCCGGCCGGAGTTTCGCCAAATCGCCCAGCTTCGGGATATTCTTCCCGAGGTGCCGATCATGGCCCTCACCGCCACGGCGACTCAGCGTGTTCGTGAGGACATTATAAAGCACCTGCGGCTACGGGATCCCCAAGTATTTGTAGCTTCATTTAACCGTCCAAATCTAACCTACAAGGTTCAGCCCAAGGATGGACCGGCCAAGCAGATCGCAGACTTTTTGAAGAAACGGCGAGGAGAGAGTGGCATCATTTACTGCGCAACCCGCGCAACCACGGAACGCACCGCCGAAGCATTGGTTAAACGAGGATACAATGCCCTGCCCTATCACGCCGGCCTTACCGCTGATGTTCGATCGGAAAACCAAGAACTGTTTCTGCGCGACGACGTGCATATCATCTGTGCCACCATTGCGTTCGGAATGGGCATCAATAAACCCAACGTGCGCTGGGTGGTGCACTACGACCTGCCCAAGAACATCGAGAGTTATTATCAGGAAACAGGTCGGGCGGGCCGGGATGGTTTACCCGGAGATTGCCTGCTCCTCTTCAGCGCCGGGGATGCCGCCAAACAATCCCACTTCATCGATGACATTACGAACGAACACGAACGGAGTGTCGCGCGCACCCAGCTTCGTCAGATGCTTCACTACGCGGAATCGGCCGGTTGTCGCCGTAGCGAACTCCTGTCCTATTTCGGCGAAAAATACCCCGATGCGAATTGCGCCTCATGCGACAATTGCCTCGAACCTCGCGATACCTACGACGGAACCATTCTCGCGCAAAAATTCTTATCCTGCATCTACCGCGTGGCTCAGGTCTCGCAATTCGGCGCGGGAGCCAATCACCTCATCGAAATTCTCACTGGCGCCGATACGGAAAAGATTCGCCGCTGGGGACACGATCGTATTTCGACTTACGGGATCGGCAAGGACCTGACGCGTCCTCATTGGCTCGGCGTTTTTCGGGAGCTGATGCGTCTGGGTTACATCGAACAATCTCAAGGGCAATATCCCACGGTGCAGATGACCGATGCGGGGAAAAAAATACTGCGGGAGCGGACGGCCATCATGCTCACGAAACCGATGTTGGCTCCCAAAGCCACTCGCGTGCGCATCCCTCGCAAAGGCGCAATTGAATGCGATGAAATCCTCTTCGCGAGACTTCGGGCAGTGCGAAAGGAACTTGCAGACGAACATGGCGTTCCCGCTTACGTCATTTTCGGAGACGCCACTCTCCGTCAAATGGCCCGCGAATACCCCGAAACCCTCGCCGGCATGCACGATATTTTCGGGATGGGTGAAAAGAAGCGGGAGCAATTCGGCGAGCTGTTTTCTGGCGAGATCAGGGATCATCTCCGCGAAAATTCACGCATGGCATTCAACGACTAAATAGCCAGTCTGCTTCGAATAATTCAGTGAAGAACTTCCAAGTTCATCGCGTTTCGAGACCGCACACTCGCTTAGAATTCAATGCCGGGCTGAGCCATGATACCGTTATTGAAGGGGTGCTTAATTTCTTTCATTTCGGAGACGAGGTCGGCCACTGAACAGAGCTCCTCCGGGGCATCTCGACCCGTAACCACGACATGGAGATCGGGTCGCCGCGCCGCCAGCGCACTGACAACTCGATCCGTCGCGAGATAGTTCATACTCAACACGATGTTCATTTCATCGAGCATCACTAAGCTCACATCAGGGTCCTCCATAGCGGCTTCGGCCAGAGCCCAGCCTTTTTCACAAAGTGCGATGTCTGCCGCCCGGTCTTGCGTGTCCCATGTAAAACCGCCGCCTACCGCGTGCCAGGTGAGGTTATCACCACGTAGCACCTTCTCGGCTTTATCGGGGGTCGTTTTGATAAACTGAATCACCACCGCCTTACGTCCGTAGGCTAAGGTTCGCGTTACCACTCCAAACCCCGCGGTGCTCTTCCCTTTTCCATTTCCAGTATTCACGATAAGAATACCTCGTCTTTCCTGTGCTGCATCAGTGCGGGCCCTCATTTCGGCCTGCACTTCCGCCATTTTATCGCGGTGTTCGTCTTCGGTAGGATTAGCGGGATCGGAGGTGCTCATAGGTTAGGAATTCTCGCAAGCAACGAAGACGGGCTGGTTTTGCAACCACGCCACCGTATCAAGAATGGACGGGCCATCATGAATCAGGTTACGTCCTGGCTCGATCCCGCACTCAATCAGATCAAACTTCCATCGCACGGACCACCCTCGCTCTTGATGCCACTTCTCCAACTCAAGAGGGTGATCGTCGGCCTCATGAAAGAGTAAAATGACTTCCGGCTCAAGCTGCTCCACTTTAGCCAAATCCAACCGTGGATAACCTTCCGCCACATCACCGAACACGTTCCGACCACCGGCCAATCGAACGATGTCGTGCACAAATGTCAGTCCCCCGGCCATCCGCGGATGTCGACCGAACCACAACTCCGCGTAAACTCGGCGAGGAACCGTCGTCCTCCGCTGCCGCAGAAGCATCATCTTCGCCTCCATCACATCAGTGAGTGCGTGCGCTGCAGACATCGCCCCGAGCAACGCGCCCAAACGCCGAATGTTTTCCAAAATCCCAGTCAGGCTATCCGCCAAAGGCAGCACAAAAACGGGTCGACCTTGCTTCGCCCAACGTCGGGCGAGACCAAGTTGCACACCTCCCGTGACGAGAATCAAATCAGGTTCAAGCTGGTCAAGCACGGCATCGTCCACGCGCAGGTAATCGCCCGCCACGATCTTGTCCGGCGTGGCCACATAACGTTGGCAGTATTTCGAAACTCCCACGACCCGATCGGATAGACCCATCTGCCAAATCGCTTCTGTCCACCCGGCAACCAAACACACCACCCGTTGTGGTTTGGCGGGGATTTCAATCTGACGGTCCAGGATCTCGCAACGAATCTGACGGGGTGCCGAATTCATGTGAGGTGTAAGTTCCAGCCGTTTGCCCTCTCCACTTTAACTCCGAAAACCGATTGCAGCAGTTCGTTTGAAAGCACGGCTTCAGGATTTCCATCGGCGCACAGATTCCCGTCATCCAACACGACCACCCGATCGAGGCACATCGCCAAACGAAGATCATGCAGCGACATCAGCACGGTCGCTCCCACTTGCGTGAGCTCCCGCGCAAGTTCCAACACCTGTAAGGCGTGTTTCACGTCCAAAGCCGCCAAGGGCTCATCCCAAAAATATATCCGCGGAGCAACGACGAGTGAGCGGGCCAACATCACGCGCTGACGCTCCCCGCCCGACAATTGATTCACGGGCCGGTCAGCCAGTTTTTCTAAATCGAATCGCACCAGCGCCTCAGTCACACCTAGACTATCGTCACCGTGGGCGAAGCGTCCTTGACCGACCACCGAGGCGACACTGAATCCAAAACTGAACTGCGCCTCTTGTGGCACCCAAGCCGCGAACCGCCCCCGTTCCATGATCGGGATCTCGACAAGTGCGCGCCCGCCCCAAGTCACATCTCCGTGAGCAGGCAACAATCCCGCTGCAGCCATCAACAAAGTTGATTTCCCGCTGCCGTTTGGTCCGATCAATCCGATGAGCTGCCCCTCCGGCAAATCGAGATTGACGGGGTTTAGCCGTGTCGGCACCGCGACATTTTTGAGTTCCAAAACGCTCATTTAGATCCTCCAAAAACGGGTAAGGCGGTTTCGCCGAAGCCGCCGTGCAGTGTGTCAGGCGCGCTCGGCGAGCACGCCCTAGCCCGTAAATCGAAGCTCATGATTGCCTCCTTAACATCCACAGAAAAAACGGCCCGCCGATCAACGCGGTGATGATGCCAAGTCTCAGGTTACCCACCGAACGAGCGATCACATCGCAAAACAAAACAAAGGCCGCGCCACCAACAATGGATATGGGCACAAGGCGACGATGTTCCGGCCCAAACAGTAGTCGAAAAATATGCGGCACGACCAATCCGACGAATCCGACCATTCCGGCGACAGCCGTCGCCAGCGCGGTCATTACCGTGGCCAAAACCAACATCCGCCGACGCACCGCGGTCATATCAACGCCCAAGCTTTGCGCTTCGGTTTGACCCAGACTCAACAAATCCATCGACCGACCCAGCGACCACAGCAGCACTGCGCCTAATCCGATCGGAGCCGCCATCAGAACGTGCGCCCATGTCCGATCCTCCAAACCGCCAAGTAGCCAGAAAATGATCTGCGCATTGCGTTCATAACTGAGGGTGAAATTTGAGAGCACGTAACTCGTCACCGCCCCGAGCAGTGCATTTAATGCGACGCCCGCTAACAACAGGCGCTCCGTGCTTGCACCCTGTTTTGCCAAGACCACGACGGCCAGCGTCGCCGCCACGGCCCCTCCGATTGCGGCAAATGGCACGGTGAAGTATGACCACGCTGCCCAACCCGCACCGATAGCAACTACCGCTCCTGCAGCTCCACCGGCGCTTACACCGAGTAGGCCCGGACTCGCGAGGTGATTGCGAAAAAAGGCCTGCATGACGACTCCACTGGCCGCCAATGCCGCGCCAATCTCGATCGCCACGATCGTGCGCGGCAAGCGGATGTTCCACAACACCGTCGTCGCCAGTTCATCGGCATGGGTCAACCCCGCCCACAACATCGCGGGCGACATACCCAAGTCGCCTACGACCAGTGAAGAGAACATCGCCGTCACCAGAAGTCCGATGGCGGCAGGCATGGCCCACTTCTGGCGTTGGTCCAAATTCATGAATTGGATGGTGACTGAGGGGCATCGTGATGTCGGGCATAAAGCCCGACCCACCTTCGTAATGAGGATCCCATATGTGGGTTGGGCTTTACGCCCGACATGCTACAGCTAGTTTCGGTTGGTCCACACATCAGTTAATCTTCTTCAAATCGATCCGGATGAAGTTGTCGGGCCAACTGTTCGTAACCATCGAGCCGATAATGGGTCACACTGCCAAACATGTAGGGCTCGATTAAGGCCACGCGACGTTCCTTCACCGCATCCATGAAACGGAATGGAATGAGGGTCAGAAAAGGTTCGATTGTCTGCTCAATATCATACCCGGCCATAACCACCTGCTCTACCGGCCATGTTAACATACGCTCGCGTGGAATATCCGCGTGACCGGTCAGTTCGCCCACCGTCATCGCAAGGTTATCAGCCGCGGCATGATTACACAGATCCTGAAACGTCGTCCCTTCTCCGCTGATGATCCCATACGTGGACGGCGCGATTACTTTAACCGGGCGAACTCCTGCCAGACGCTCTGCAAGCGTAGACAATCGCTGCTCCACATCGGCGATCACCTCGATTGCACGCCCTTCGGCATCAGGACCGAGCCGCTTCGCCAACCGGCGCAGATTCTCGAGAGCATCGCCCATCGTGGCATACTGATCAAAACGCATCAGCTCGACGCCAGCCCGCTCCAGCTGCGAAACCAATTCGCCTCGACTGTAGTCAGCGACCAACACCAAATCCGGCCGGAATTTTAAAATCGTCTCCGCGTCACCCCGGCCAATTTGAGCGTAATTTTGCGCTTCATCGGCAACCGCCGAATACTCCTTTTCCTGGGAAATATGACTGAGGGCGACGATCTGTTCGGGTGCCGCCACCGCGAGTAACAACTCATCCGTCCCCACCGTCTGCGAAACCACCCGCAACGGCTGGGCAAATCCAACCGAACTAAAAACCACGAATGCACACGAATAGACACGAATCAAAACAGAGATTCTAGATAACCAACCAGCGTGTCGGATCCATTTAGTCATTCGTGTATATTTGTGTGCATTCGTGGTTAAAAACTAAGTCATTCGGAAACTAATAGCTCCACTCGATACCGAAGTAGCCACCGATGCCGGGTTGTGGGAATCCATGCACGGGCTCGTAGTCGGAATCGAAGGCGTTCTCCACGCGGGCGCGGAGTTTTATATCGCTGGCAACTTGCCAAGAACCGTAGAGCCGAGCGACGACGTAATCATCCGCATCAATGGTTCCGAACGTCTGCGCATGCACATCCATACGATCGGCGACGAAGCCCAAACCAAACCCAAAGTCGAATTCACCAAAGTTGTGCCAAACATCCAGGGATCCACTGAGGCGGGGTCGGCGAAGTAAGCGGATGCCCTTCGATTCGTTTTCAGCCTCTAGGTAAGTGTAACTCGCCCGCACTTCCGTGCCGGTGCCGATGGCCCAACTTCCCTTCGTCTCGATACCATAAGTCCGTGCTTTTTCAACGTTGGCCGTCGTGCCGGGGAACACTTCGAAATCAAAGATAATCAGATTGTCGTAGGACATATCAAAATAAGTCATGCTCACCGAACCGCGACCATCGGCGAAGTAGGTGTCGATTCCGACATCCCAACCATCGCCCTCTTCGGCCTTCAGGTCCGGGTTGCCTTCGTAGAAAGAACTTTTCCCGTAGAGATCCAAGAAACTCGGGGAACGAAACGCGGTGCCGTAGCTGCCGCGGAGTTTGATCTGATCTGGCACGATTTGCCAGGCCAAGGTGCCACGTCCGGTAGTCGACCGACCAAACGTATCGTGATCATCACTTCGCAGACCCGCGGTCACCCAAACATTTTCGGCGAGAGTGATTTCGTCCTGCACAAAAACGGCGAAAAGGGACTGGTCTTCGTTGATATCCCCAAAACCATCATTGGTCGTGCTATTGGCCTCAGCCGTGAGGCCTGCGGTCACGCGATGACGGTCCCAACCACGGTAGGTAATTTGTCCATCGAAGACTGCCCGCTCGTTGTCTATGTTGGTGACCTGCGTGCCAGACGCTCCCGGATTTGTGGAGGTGAATTCGCGCAGCTGACCGCCGATCGTGATCCGTCCGTTTAACTCATCTGACGGCGCGAACTCCGCAAACACGGTTGCGAGCCAGTTGCTCTCCTCCTCCAGATTATCCGGATCGTTGGTGAAGCGGTCTCCCGGCGATTCATATTCGCCGCGGAATCCACGAAGCGTGGCACCGACCTTGAGCGTTTCGCTAATTTGCTGATCGAGCCGGCCCACGAAATTGACGCTGTCAAATTCGTTGTGGGTGCGATCGTTGTCGGTGTGACCGCCCGAAAGAGATAACGAATAGGCTGTCGCGTCGCGCTGGCCTTGGGCATCGATCGTGCCTTGGAAGGTGCCAAACGAACCGGCTTCGAGGACCACTCGCCCTCGCGATTGACCCGATCCCGGCTGGACGGATAGAGCCACCACGCCCCCCATGGCTTCGCCGCCGTAGAGTGTGCTTTGCGGGCCGTGCGAAACTTCGAGGCTATCACAGGCGCTCACGCAGGCGCCGCCAACAAAGTTGAAGTAATCGGCATTCGGATCGTTGAGTCGGATACCGTCCACCAAGAACAGGGTTTGATTGGAGTTCGCCCCCCGCATGAAAACGGAAGTAACGGCACCGGAAGCACCCGAAGCGAAGTTCGGAGTGCCCGGGATGGTATCCAACGCCCCCGCCAAACTGGCGATTTGACGACGCTGAAGATCAGCGGCGGAGATCCGGTCGACCGCCGAGCCCAACTGGGCCGCGGACACCGGGGTGCGCGTCGCCGTGGTGACGACGGTTTCAAGCTGCGTGACCGCAGTTTGAGCGGACAGCGCAATGCTGAGAGCCGAACCGATGAGGATCGGGGTGGCGATTTTTCGAATGCTCCGGCGAACGGAGACAAGTAGGGATTGATTCATGAACAACTGTCTTAAAGTAAGAGCAGTTGAGCTCGGACCAGAGTCCAGTATCGGTACTGCTCCCACGCTTCATTTTTGCGATGAAGATTTCACGAAGGCCGCGCGCAAAAGTATCGCGGCTAACGCGTGAGCTATCCCGGGCAAGTGTTCGGACTCCACCGTCTCGCTCGTGCCTCGCTCGAAGTATCGAGTGCCAAGTATCAAGTAATTGCGTGCCTATCGGCGCAAACCTACTCGAGACATGGTTCTATTCACTTCGCGCATCGCGCGAACTGCCTCCGCTCCACCTTCACCCCGGCGAACCGGGATTGGTTTTACTCCGATCTGGATAGATCAAATGGAACTTCGGACTAAGGTGTTACCGCAGCGCAACTGTGGCCGGATTTCACGGCCTTCCTCGCTGAACGGGACAAAATCAAGGAACGTTACGACTCTCAGACGGTTGGGCCAGAAAGCGCAACCTCGGGATTTAGGGTGTTTTTATAACATATCAACATATTTAAATATTTTGATATGTTTATTGCTCTCCAACACTAACCGAGTGAAATTTCACTCATCATGTCCTCTGAATTGACCAAATCACCGGTGGTTTCCGACCTAAACGAGCTCTTTGCCCAGCGCATCGGCGTGCTCGATGGTGCCATGGGTTCGGTTCTGCAGGGGTATGGGTTGGAAGAGGCTGACTTCCGGGGCGAGCGTTTCGCTGATCACCCTTCCGATCTCAAAGGCAACAACGACCTGCTCTGCCTCACCCGCCCCGATGTGATCCAAGAGATCCACGAGCGCTATTTCGCAGCCGGTTCCGATATCGTTGAAACAAATACTTTCAGCAGCACCACCATTGGGCAGGCAGACTACTCACTCGAATCTGTCGTCACCGACTTGAACACCGCCGCCGTGCAGTGCGCTCGTCGCGCCGCTGAGGTAGCCGAAAAGGGAACCCCCGGTCGCCGTTGTTTTGTCGCCGGCGCCATTGGCCCGCTCAACCGCACCCTCTCGATGTCTCCCGACGTTAATCGCCCCGAATTTCGCGCCGTGATCTGGACCCAAGTCGTCGAAGCTTACACCGAGCAGGTGCGTGCTCTCATCTCCGCAGGAGTTGATACCTTGTTGGTAGAAACGATTTTCGATACTTTGAATTCCAAGGCTGCCCTCTTCGCCATTGATACCGTTTTTGAAGAGACCGGCACCCGCCTACCGGTAATGATCAGCGTCACGATCACCGACGCCTCAGGTCGCACTCTTTCAGGCCAGACAATCAACGCCTTCTACCACTCCATCCGCCACGCCAAGCCCTTCAGTGTCGGCATCAACTGCGCACTTGGAGCCAAAGACATGCGCCCCTACATGGAAGAGCTCGCCTCGATCGCCGAGTGTTACGTGACGTGCTACCCCAACGCTGGATTACCCAACGCATTTGGCGGCTACGACGAAGAACCCGATGACATGGCGGCCGACCTCGCCGACTTCGCCAGCGCCGGATTCGTCAACGTGGTCGGTGGTTGCTGCGGCTCCACCCCCGATCATATCGAAGCCATTGCAAAAGCCGTAAAAGGACTCTCCGTCCGTCCCGTGCCCGCCCGCTCCAACGCCCTCCAACTCTCCGGCCTCGAGCCGCTGACCGTGGCGTAGTCACGCCATGAAGTATCAAGTAACAAGAATCAGCTACTTCCTGTGTCTAACGCTGCCTCCAGTTTTCTCGTCGTTGGTGAACGCACCAACATCACCGGTTCTCCCCGCTTCGCCCGCATGCTCAAAGCCGGCGACTGGGACGGCTGTCTCGCCATCGCTGCCCAGCAGGTCGAGAACGGTGCCAACATCATCGACATCAACGTCGACGAAGCCCTGATCGATGGCGAAGCCACCATGGTCAAGTTTCTCAACTTGATCGCCGCCGAACCCGATATCTGCCGGGTGCCTATCATGTTGGATTCGTCCAAATGGTCCGTCCTCGAAGCCGGTCTCCAGTGCCTGCAAGGCAAGGGCGTGGTGAATTCCATTTCCCTCAAGGACGGAGAGGAAGAATTCCTCAAACGCGCCCGACTCCTCATGCGTTACGGCGCCGCCGCCGTAGTCATGGCATTCGATGAAGAAGGCCAGGCAGCCACCCGCGACGAAAAGGTCCGCATCTGCACGCGCGCCTACAATTTGCTCACCGGCATCGGCTTCCTCCCCGAAGACATTATTTTCGATCCCAACATCCTCACTGTCGCGACCGGCATCGAAGAGCATAACAATTATGCCGTCGATTTCTTCGAAGCCACGAAGATCATCAAAGATACCCTGCCCGGTGCCAAAGTCTCCGGTGGTGTTTCCAACGTTTCGTTCTCATTCCGCGGCAACAATCCCGTGCGCGAGGCGATGCACACTGCCTTCCTCTATCATGCCATCCGCGAAGGCATGGACATGGCCATCGTCAACGCTGGCATGTTGGGCGTATACGACGAAATCGAACCGGTCCTCCGCGATCTCGTTGACGACGTATTGCTCAATCGCAATCCGGATGCGACCGACAAGCTCATCAACCACGCGGAAGAACTCAAAGCCGCCGCTGATGCTGCGAAAACAGGTGGTGCTGTCGCGGCCAAACCGGCCGCAGCAGCCTGGCGGGAACTGGAGGTCGAAGCGCGTATGAGTCATGCCCTCGTTAAGGGTATCGACACCTTCATCGAAGCCGACACCGAGGAATGCCGTCAAAAACTCTCTCGTCCCCTCGACATCATTGAGGGGCCTTTGATGGACGGTATGCGCGTCGTCGGTGACCTCTTCGGTGCCGGAAAAATGTTTCTGCCACAGGTGGTGAAATCCGCCCGCGTGATGAAGAAAGCCGTCGCTTACCTCACACCGTTCATGGAAGAGGAAAAAGCCAATGCGATCGCCGCCGGCGGCGTCGCCAAAGCTCAGGGCAAATTCCTCATCGCAACCGTCAAAGGTGACGTGCACGACATCGGCAAGAACATCGTCGGCGTGGTGCTCGCTTGTAACAACTACGAGGTGATCGATATGGGCGTGATGGTGCCCACCGCCAAAATTCTCGCGAAAGCCAAAGAGATCGGTGCCGACGTGATCGGACTGTCCGGTCTCATCACGCCTTCACTCGATGAGATGGTGCACGTCGCCAAGGAAATGACCCGCGAAGGATTCGATGTGCCTCTATTGATTGGTGGAGCCACCACCTCAAGCGCCCACACCGCGGTGAAAGTAGCACCCAACTACGCTCCCGGCGTGGTGCACGTGCTCGACGCCTCCCGTGTGGTGAACGTGGTCAGTGCCCTGCTCAGCGATGAACAGAAACCCGCCTACATGGCAGAGAATGCCAAAAAACAAGCCGAACAGCGCGAACAGTTCGAAGCCCGCCGCAACCGCAAGCCTCTGCTCAAAATTGGCCAAGCCCGCGACCGAGCTCCACAATTCGACTGGGCCAACATCGACATCCCCGCGCCCGAGTTTCTTGGCACCAGAATATTTGATAGCAGTCAGCGATCAGCAGTCGGCGATCAACCCGATTCTGGTGCGGCGCAAAGCACCGGTGCCGATGACTTGTTACTTGATACTTGGAACTTGGAACTTGGGGACATTGTCCCCTTCATCGATTGGGCCCCGTTCTTCAGTGCGTGGGAACTGCACGGCCGCTACCCTGGCATTCTCACCGACAAGGTGGTAGGCGAAGAGGCGACCAAACTATTCGCCGATGCTAAGGAACTACTGGAACGCATCGTCGCCGAAAAGCGCTTCGAACCTCGCGCCATCATGGGTTTCCAACCCGCCAATTCTGTCGGAGATTCCATCGAGGTCTACGCGGATGTCGAACGTAGCGAAATTGTAGATACGTTCCACTTCCTCCGCCAACAGCAGGAAAAACCCGCCGCTCAATTCAACCACTGCCTGGCCGACTACATAGCACCTAAAGACAGTGGCCGCATCGACTACATCGGTGGTTTCGCGGTCACCGCCGGATCTGGCGTCGAAACCCTCTCCAAGGAGTTCAAAGAGGCTGGCGACGACTACAACGCCATCATGGTGCAGGCACTCGGCGACCGCATCGCCGAAGCCATGGCTGAGCTCTTTCACAAAAAAGCCCGCGACTTCGCCAGCTACGGAATAACCGAAGACCTCACCATGCAGGAGATCATTCGGGAGAAATACCGCAGCGTGCGTCCTGCTCCCGGCTATCCGGCCTGCCCCGACCACACCCAGAAGCCACAACTCTGGCAGCTCTTCGATGTGGAAGCCGCGACCGGAATCAAACTCACCGAGAGCAACGCCATGTATCCCGCCAGCAGCGTGAGCGGCTTCTACTTCAATCACCCGGAGTCCAAGTATTTTGCCGTCGGCAAGCTTGGTCAGGACCAAGTCAAAGACTACGCCACCCGCAGCGGCCGTGAACTCGCCGACACGGAGAAGTGGTTGGGACCCTACCTCGACTACGACGCCTAGGCGCCGACGGAGCGCGTCAGCGCAGAGATGGTGATTCCGAAGGAATCGTCCCGCAGAGATGGCTTTTGTAGGTGCCCACCACGTGGGCGATGAAAGCCACAACGTTGGCTCGGACCGTATTTGGACTACGACGCGTCGTAGCATTCAACTTCGCCGGATAAGGTTCCGCGATATCGCCGAGAGCGCAGAACCCATCCTGCCATATTGTGAGAGACGACCTCCGTGTCATCCCCAATGTAAATGCTATCATACCTCGGCGAACCCGAAAAAACGGTCTCGCCATTACCAACCGATAGCGCGCTCGGCAAGCACGCCCTACCTCCAGACCTAACCAGACTCCTCCGCGAAACGGCGTTCTCTGAGACCTTGCTCAATCTCTCGCATCTTCTCCGCATCGAGAGGATAGGTCCAGATCGCCCATGCTTTGATTAGGGCGAAGACTGCGGGAATCACGGAGAACATTAAGGTAATCCCAAGGATGGATCTCTCCGACTGAACCTCGTTAGCGACGAATCCGAAATAGGCCAACAGGAGCCCAGCCATTGATCCCGCGATCATACTACCGGTCTTCATCGAGAAGAGCTGTGCTGAGTGAATCAATCCGGTAGAGCGCCGACCGAACTTATACTCTCCATAGGCCGCCACATCGCCATACATTGACCAAATAGATCGCAGCAGTCGGACCGGAGACGAACGTGCCGATGGTATTTACTACGAGCATCAGACCGAACTGATCCGCCAGGATGAAGAAGAAGGTAAATACACTCAAGGCGGTAATCAAACAGAGCACCACGGCCAACGGCTTCTTATCGAAATTTCCCAGAAACAAACCGATACACAGAATACCCGCTACATTCGAAAGTTTGCCCGCCCCGAGAAAGAGCGACGCTTGATCGAAGATCCACCAATACTTCTCATCACTGACTCCCACCACATACTTGAAATACTGAATGATAACCGAATCCCGTAGCACCAGAAAAGTGGTCGAGGCTATCGCTCCGCAAAACAGGATGACCCACGGCTTATTCCGGAAGAGCTCGCCCATCTCTTCCTTCAGGTTGTGCTGCTGACCCGGCGGCGGTTGCACGCGTTCTTTGGTGGTGAGGAAAGTGATAAAAAACAGCACTACCGAAGCTACCGCGAAGATGGCCATCGTGAGTTGAAACCCTTTCACCTCGTCTCCTCCACCCAGTCCTTCCACCAGCGGTCGCACGAATAAGGAAATTAGAAAACCACCTCCGAATGCGCAGACGAAACGAAAATTGGATGCGACCGTGCGAGCCTTTGAAGATGGACTCAGCACGCCCATGAGCGCGCAAAAAGGCACGTTGATCGCGGTATAGATCAACATCATCGCCGGAATAGGTAGCGTAAGCGTAGACGAGCTTGGCCGCTCCTTCCAAATCGGGATTGGCGAATACGAGATATCCGCAAATCCCATAGGGAATCGCCATCCAAAGTAGGTAGGGTCGGTATTTGCCCCATTTGGTATTGGTGCGATCCGCGAGGGCTCCCATGGCCGGATCGGTGAAGGCGTCAATCAACCGCGTAAGGAAGAACATCGTGCCCGCCGCGGCCGGTTCGATTCCGAATACATCGGTATAATAGTAGAGGAGGAAGATACCGAACGTCTGGAAAAAGAAGTTCGAGGCCATGTCGCCGAGGCCAAAGCCTAGGTTCTCCTTAAACGACAGTCGATCGCTCTGTGCCGAAGCAGCTGGGGTTGGGGGCATTCCCAGAAGCTAGCGCCGAACAAAACTGAAAGTGCGCCGCGAACGGTCTACGATAAGCAGCTCGGACGGAGATCCGATTAAAAGGTGAACGGCGCTAATCGAGTGGGTAAGGAGCGCAGTGACCGCAGTCTGACGAATAATAATAGTTTTAACTTTCTTTATCCCTAATTCATAGTTTTAACTATTCCAATGCTAGCGAAAGAGAAAGTTTTAACTATCACTAAATCTCAGACGGAAAACATCCTATCGCAGGCAGACACCGTCCCTGCGGAAGGCTGGCTACGCAGAATTCGCGAGGCTCAAGGCCTATCCCGCCGTCAGATCGCCGAACAGCTCGGCGTCTCGGTTCCCGCCATCCAGGACTATGAGCGCTCGGAAGCCGCCGGGCGTATCACCCTCACGACCCTAAGGAAATACGCGGAGGTCTTGGACTGCGAGGTCGTGGTCAATCTAGTGCCCAAAGAGAAGACGGGAAGTACGGCACGTCCCAACCCCGCGGGGGACAGCGATACTGCACGCTCCGCTGTTTCTCCAAGCCGACCTGCCCCGCAACGCGAGATAGATACACCGGAGACGCTCTTCTCCGATCGGATGGGTTTGTGGAGCGCACCGACCCATGATTGAACAGCGCTAAAATCAATCGCCTGATTTGGGTGGCAGATATGCGGCCAATAGGAACCCCACTCCCGGTCCGGCGATGATGCAGCCGATGAAGACAAAGATTTTCTCCGGGAAGAATAAAAAGCCGGTCCCGAGGCCCACTAGGACACACCCGAAGAAAGCCAATAATCTGGGATCAAAATTCTTTTTAGGTTCATTCATAATTTTTTCCTTAGTCTTTGGACGCGGTGGAAACAGGATCATTTTTGAATCTCTTCTTCACCGCCCTAGCATAAAGCGACATGGGCAGCAGAGTGAAAAGCACCACCGCGAGGCAGTAGATGAGCCAGTCGCGCTCGCCCGTAGGATTGTAAAGTGTGAGCCACGCAATCGCATCGTTGGCGTGGGGAGCTATGGTCAATTTTTCGGGGCCGAGCGCTACGTAGATAGACCATACAAAGCTGCCCCCTTGCGCCGTTTCCCAAGCCGTCGCCATGAGCGAACCAATCGCGTGCACCCCGACGGAAATCGCGCCTAAGGCCCACCAGCCGACACACACCGCGCCGGCTGTGATCACTCCAGCCGCAATCCCCCCCAACGAAACCACACCGACCGATATCGCACCGACACTGAAGAAACCTACCGCGAACCCGCCAAAGGCGAACAACAATCCAATCGCCCGGTCACCTGCAGCAATCCACCCGAAGGCGGGTTTCTGCCCAGCCTCTTGCATACCGAATCGGAAATGCACCAGCGGCACCCCGAGAAACGAAACCGGGATGACATATTCGGATTGTTTGGAATTTTTTTGGAAACGCTCATCTTCGAATCGTTCGGGATCACGCTCACGTTCGGCAGTTCGTAAATCCGCTTGTTTTCGAATTGAGCGGAAGAACAACCATGACCATCCGACAGTGAATACGACCACCGCGATATGGTTGAAGACCGTAATGGTGTTCAGCGCATCGGGTTGAGCCACGGCCAGCGTGCGCATGCCAAACAGGAGGGCAATTAAGGCCCAAATACTGCCCACGAGAGTAATAGTCGTGATCACCACGGCGCGCCGTTCCTTATTTGTCCGCGCCTGCATCAGATTCATGCGCAAGGCCATGATCGAACTGATCAGACCCGATACAGATGCCAATATGCCCGCCAGTATCGTGGTCTTGGCGATGCCACCGGCACCCTTGCCTACCGCCGCCGCGGCGGCGCCGATCCCCGCCGCCTTCGCCGGTGGGGACAGTGCGGGCAACGCCGTCAACACCGCGATCGTAAACGTCTTGCCCGGAGTCGAACGCGACAGCGCGCCTTCCACAAAGGACATCGCTTGCTCCTTCAGCATTTTACGTCCACGGGACAGACGTTGCTTCACCGCGTCCTCAGTCATGTCGAGTTCCCCCGCCACGTGTTCGATGGATCGGTGCTCGCGGTAATAGAGCACCAGAGGCTCGCGATAGTTTGACGGAATCTGTTCTAGGGAATGCCACAGAATCGCCTGCTCCTCCTCATGGATCAGATTGTCCGGCACTGAAGTTTCGTTGTCCGAATGGGCGTTGAGCGCTTCCAAATCATCTGCCCCCCCGCACGGGTTCACGCGAGTCTTTACGTCGTGACCGGCTGGCTTTGAATCGGGCGATGCCGCACAGCCACGGCCGCAACTTCGTCGGATCCTTCAAATCGCTCATCTTTTGCCACGCCGTGATGGAGGCCTCCTGCGCGATGTCTTCGCTTTCACTGATGTTGCCCGCCGCCGAGTAGGCCAGGGAACACAGCAAGCGTTGGTAGCGCTCAACGATCTGGCCAAAGGCATCCCGGTCTCCCCCAAGGGAAGCCAGCACGAGATCCTCGTCAGCGGTTGTCTCTAGTTCAGTAAGCACGTCTACGTTTTTCATAGTGGTTCAAAGGTAGGTGCCCGAAAAGCCCCGATTGGTGACAAAGAAAATGAAGTTTTTTTCACCGCGGGGACATTTTTTCGATTTCTGCATTTTTTGTCAGAAATCCTGTCACCTCATCGGAATCCGGGGGCACTCATTTGCAAATCAACGCGATGTCAGGCTCACGCCGGTCAACGCACTCATCTCAAACTGCCTCATATACGATTATGAAACTCTCCGCGCCAGTGGCATCGGACGCGGGCGACCAAGCCGCCTTGCGGCAGATCCTCGATTACTACCACGAGCGTTTGCCGGCAAATGCTTCGGTGCTCGACTATCTCAAAAAGCGCGGGATCACCAACGAAGCGATGGCGACGTTTGGGCTCGGCTTCGTCGACCGCACGCTCGGCTTGCGACTGCCGCAGAAGAACCGCGCCGAGGGCGCGGCCATCCGCGAACGGTTGCAGCGGCTCGGCGTGCTGCGCAAGACCGGCCACGAACACTTGCGCGGCCGCATCGTGTTTCCTGTCGTCGCGGAGAACGGCGACATCGGCACGGTTTACGGCCGCGCGATCGACGACGGCGGCAAACATGACCGGCACCTGTTTTTGCCGGGGCCTCAACGCGGGATCTGGAATCCCGCGGCGCTCAAATCTCCCGAAGTGATCCTGACCGAAGGCATCATCGATGCGCTGACGTTTTGGTGTGCGGGCTTCCCAAACGTGACGACCAGTTACAGCGCGAAAACCTTGCCCGAAGAATTACTCGATGCGCTTATCGCGGCGAAGACGCAACGTGTGTTTATCGCCTTCGACCGCGACGATCCCGGCGACAAGGGCGCGGGGCAAGTGGCCGCGCAACTCACTGCGCACGGCATCGAATGCCGCCGCGTGTTGTTCCCTCACGGTCAGGACGCGAACCGCTACGCCTTGGCCGTGACACCGCCCGAAAAATCCCTCGGCATCCTGCTACGCAGTGCGGTGCCCATTGGCGAGCAGGCAGGGCCTGCACCCATTTTGCGCGGCGTCGATGCCGCCACGTCCTCAAAGACCGACTTGTCCGCCGAAGCCTCGGCAAAGGCGGAGCTGTCGACTGACGAGTCGAACATGCCCGTGCACGCTCCTTCTTCTTTAGCTGCTAAAGCTGCTGTTGCGGCTGAGCCGACCACTCCGCCGGAATCGGCGGCTAAAGAAAAAACCGACGTGCCAGCAACGACGGCGCGCAATAATGGCAGCGGCACCTTGCCGCCCGTCGAGCTCATCAAAGACGAATCCGAAGAAGTGATCCTCGCGGTCGGTGATCGCGAATACCGCGTGCGTGGTCTGGCGAAAAACACCGGCTTTGAATCCCTCAAAGTATCGCTGCGCGTGAGTGTGCAAGGGCCTGATCTTGCCGAAGCTCGACCGAGCGAAGGCAGATGGCATCTGGACACGCTCGACCTGTGCATTGCGCGTCAGCGCGACGGCTTCGTCACGGCGGCCGCGATGGAAACGACGCTTAAACCGGAGCTGTTGAAACGCGACCTGGGCAAAGTGCTGGGCAAGTTAGAAGAACTGCAGGAAGCGCGTTTGAAGGCCGATGTTGCCCCGAAAAACGACGCGCCATCGATGAGCGAAAAAGAGCGCGAGGCCGCGCTCGGTTTGCTGCGTGATCCGCGCTTGTTGGATCGCATTGTTGAGGACTTTGCCGCGTGCGGTGTCGTGGGCGAAGAGACGAACAAACTCGTGGGTTACCTGGCGGCCGTCTCGCGCAAACTCGACAACCCGCTGGCGATCATCGTGCAGTCCACCAGCGCGGCCGGAAAGACCGCCCTGATGGAAGCGGTCTTGGCGTTCGTGCCGCCCGAAGAGCGGGTCAAATACTCTGCGCTGACGGGCCAAGCGCTGTATTACCTCAGCGACGCCGACCTGCGGCACAAGATTTTGGCCATCGTGGAAGAGGAGGGCGCGGAACGCGCCAGCTACGCTTTGAAGCTGCTGCAGTCGGAAGGGGAACTGACGATTGCGAGCACGGGCAAGGATCCCCACACGGGCCGGATGACGACGCAGGATTACCGTGTCGAAGGCCCGGTCATGATCTTCCTGACGACCACCGCCGTGGACATCGACGAAGAGCTGTTAAACCGCTGCCTCGTTTTGACGGTCGACGAAGGCCGCGAACAGACTGCGGCGATCCACCGCTTGCAGCGCGAACGCGAAACCCTCGCCGGGTTGTTGCGGCGCGAGGGGCGCAGCCAGGTCTTGGCGACGCACCGCGCCGCTCAGCGGCTGTTGCGACCGCTCGCCGTGGTGAATCCGTTCGCCGAGCAGTTGACGTTTTTGGACGACCGCACGCGCACGCGGCGCGATCACGGAAAATACTTGGCGCTGATCAAGTGCGTCGCGTTGCTGCACCAATATCAGCGACCGATCAAAACGGTCGTTACGGCCGACGGATCGACCGAAAAAACCTTGGCCTACATCGAGGCAACGGTGGCCGACATTGCCGCGGCCAACCGCCTCGCGCACGACGTGCTGGGCCGCTGTCTCGATGAAATGCCCCCGCAGACGCGGCGCCTGTTGCTGCTCCTGGAAAAGATGATCGGCGAGATCTGCGCGAGGCGTAAAGTGGAGTGCGCCGACGTGTCATTTACGCGCCGCGAAGTCCGCGACTTTACCGGTTGGGGCGACACGCAACTGAAGGTGCATCTGTCGCGCTTGGTCGAACTGGAATACGTGCTCACGCACCGCGCCGATCACGGGCAAGGATTGGTTTACGAGTTGGTCTACGACGGTGCCGGCAAGGACGGCGACCGGTTCATGTCCGGGCTGATCGATGTGGGGAAATTACGTTCCGCGCATAACTACGACGAAAAGAATCCGGGGCAAAACGGGGAGCATCCGGCCCCCGTCCGGCCCATATCCGGCCCCCATCCGGGGCCGATCCGGCCTCCGGAAAACGACGCTTCTCCCTCTGAGGAATCGCCCGGCGCGGCGAGCGCGTCCGAAAACGCACATCAGGACGAAGTGGTTTTGGCGGTCGTATCATAATCGTAGTCATGCCGAAGAAAGGCCAACGACAGGAGCCGCGACCGTTGGGCGCGGAAGGGGACAGCGAAGGGTTTGCCGCGTTGGCCGGTGCTTATCTGGAGTCGCTGCGGGTGCGCAACTACTCGGTGCGCACGATCGCGGGCCGTGAACACCACTTACGTGAATTTATCTCGTGGGCCGAGGAACGCGGTCTGGCGCGTCCGGCCGAGGTCACCAAACCCACGTTGGAACGTTATCAGCGTTACCTCTTCCACTACCGCAAGAAGAACGGCCAACCGCTGTCCTTCCGCTCGCAGAACGGGTGCCTCGTGCCCGTGCGCGCCCTGTTCAAATGGCTGTGCCGGCAAAACCTTTTGCTCGCCAATCCGGCGGCCGACCTGGAACTGCCCCGGGCCGAAGCACGCTTGCCGCGCCATGTGCTCACGGCAGGGGAGGCCGAGCGCGTGCTGGCGGTTCCCGACGTATCCGGAATCCTGGGACTGCGCGACCGCGCCATGTTGGAAACGCTCTACTCGACGGGCATGCGGCGCATGGAATTACTCGGGCTCAAACTCTACGATCTCGATGCCGAACGCGGCACGGTCATGGTGCGCCAGGGCAAAGGAAAAAAGGATCGCATGGTTCCCCTGGGCGAACGGGCGTTTGCGTGGATCCACCGGTATCTCGACGAAGCGCGGCCCAAGCTCGCGCTCTCGCCCGATGCGGGCCGCGTGTTTTTGACCAACGTCGGACTCGAGTTTGAGCCGAACCGCCTGACCCAGTTGGTGCGTGACACGATCGACGCGGCTCAGATCGGCAAGACCGGGTCTTGCCATCTGTTCCGCCACACCTGCGCGACCCTGATGCTCGAAGGCGGAGCGGACATCCGCTTCATCCAACAGTTGCTTGGTCACGCCAAACTCGAGACCACGCAGATCTACACGCAGGTCTCGATCCGGCAGTTGAAGCAGGTCCACACCGCGACCCATCCGGCGCGGTTGGAACTCGAGGCCGAGTTGGCCGATGAAGAAGCGGAACAGGACTCTTTTTTAGTTGCTCAACGCGTCGCGCTGGCCATCGTAAACGATGCTCGCCCGAGCGCACGACGCGCCTGGGAAAACGCGAGCGACTGACGAACCCCAACCGGAGGAGACGAAGCCCACAAACCGCCGCTCGAAACGGCCCCCGCTCTTTGCATTGGTTGCCCGGCCAGCCCGCCGACACCTTCCCATCGCTCGCCCGAAGTTGCCCGGCCGACCCGCCGACACCTTCCCAGCTCTCGCCCTGAAAACGCCGCTGCGGACTGAAAAACCGCACTAGGAGTTTTTTTGTCCGAAGTCTCCCAAACGCGCTTGGTTTCGACTCCGCAAGTCGCTGAACCGCACCAGGAAAACCAGCCCGCGAATGCTACGACGGCACTAGGCTGCGTTGTTGCCCCAGTTAACGCAGCGGAGCGGACAATTATTGAAATTCCTCTAGCGACTGGAATGCAAAGAGCAGCAGTTGAAGCTGAGGTTCTTGCATTACGTGTGGCGCTGGGCGCAGCTGATATTTTCGGTCAGATATTTGGCGGCGAGATCAATCAGCAATGGGTAGATGAGCTCGTTTTTTACACGAGAATTAGCCAAGGAGTTTTGCCTGATACTGTTGGTGCATCGGTAATTGATGAAGGAACTGATGTTGCGCAGATTCTTGGAGGTGCACTTTTGTCTAAAGGTAATAGACCGCCTAATTTGTCACCTAGTGGTGCTGGCCGAAATGGTGCTTTCAGACAGGCCAAAAGGGATGCCGACGTTCCTGTTGGAACTCAACCATCGCGGGTCTTGCCCAACATTAACCGACAAGGAAAGGTTGTCCGCGGAAAAGTTTACGAATTTGATATGCCTGCTGAAGGTGGAGGCACAGTGACTATTCGTATTCGAGATGACGCAGGAGGGCACAACTTTGGTGTTGGTGATACTCAAAATCGAGGGCCTCATTTTAATGGCCCAGATGATGCGGCCGGAAATTCCACACACTATAACTATCCATGATTGAGTTCGTTAAAAACCTAGCCCTCCAGAATGACACGTTATCTCTGCCGGTTAGTGCTAGTCTAAATTTATCGGCAACAGTGTTCATAGAGAAAGCTCATGAACGACTTAACGATGTAGGCTTGGAGAATTTTGAGCGCGTCGTTCAAAGCTATTTGAATCAAGAATCCAGTTTGTGGCTGCTAGCTGGCCACGGAGCCACTCAACCGAGTTCGAGAATGGTGAGGTATTTTAAGTTGTGGAAGTCGTTGGAGAAACGCGGACTCAAAATTCCAATTGGGGATCGAGTTGAGGAGTGTGAAGTTGCTGAGCAGGGGGGCACTCGTTTCTATGGTGCGATCCGTATAGGTGCAGATGGGTTATCGGATTCATATAAAATAATCAGGCAAGAAAGAGGTTCCTGTGTGATTATTACGAACGAACCGCGATCAACGCTGATCAGTCTATTGAAAAAAGGATGGAGAGTGCCCTCAACAAATCCTCCAGAAGAAATCCTAGATTTTGTTTCAAATGGGAAGTCAATCGCGTTTGGGATTTACGGCGAGTTTGATGATAATGAACTAGCCGTCGCTGCGATCGGAAATGAACGATTAATCCGGCACAATTAACCACGCCCCTGCGGCACACGCCGCGCCAGCTCTGCGCTACGCTCCGGTCTGTCACGTCGTCTGCTGGGCACTTAAAGGGGACATTGCTTGATTCTTGACAAAATGCGTTTCACGCGCCGCGTTTGGTCCTGTTGAGCAAGTCTGAAGCGGGGAACATATTGACTGACAGTCGCGGGCTGCCCCATTCCGAGACGCTCCGTGATCCAAACGTTACTGGCATCAGTGAGTGTCTTTAATAGGTAAGCCAAAAGCACCTTGTCATTTTCGGTGGTTTTGGGTCCGAGTGTTGTTAGTTCAATTTGCGCCGCCAGAGCGAAGGCGGAGAGTTTTTCACCCCACTGAACAGCACGTTCTTTGGCCCACTTCTGGGAAGACATTCCCTCAAAACGCTTTGGTTTTTTCCCTGCGCCTCCGCTCCGGTCGCTGCAGCCGGGTCCGCATGGCCCGGCGCTCGCGGAAAGCCGCGTGCTCGCCCCTTTTGTAGGGCCAGCGGAAGGGGACATTGCGTGACTCTTTACAAATTGCTCCATCCGGCTAAGGGCTTCTTTTTTAGTTGCTCAACGCGCCCTGCTGGCCATCGCTGGCGACGCTCGCCCGAGCGCACGACGCGCCTGGGAAAACGCGAGCGACTGACGAACCCCAACCGGAGGAGACGAAAAGCCCACAAGCCCCGCCGCTCGAAACGGCCCCTGCTCTTTGTATTGGTTGTCCGGCCGACCCGACCCCGACACCGCTCTAACTCTCGTCCTGAAAACCACGTCGCGGACTGAAAAACCGCACTATGAGTTTTTTGTCCGAAGTCCTCGAAAACGCGCCCGGTTCCGACTCCGCAAGTCGCTGAACTGCACTAGGAAAACCAGCCTGCGAATGCTACGACGGCACTAGGCTGCGTTGTAGCCCCAGATAGAACAGGCGGCATTGGTTCTGGTTTAGCCGATATTGGTCAGGGCGTCATAAGTGTTGTTGGATTGTTTCCGCTACTTGGCAATGCGGCTGATGGTTTGAATGCAGCCATTTCCGCCGCTCGAGGTAATTATGGCGATGCTGCCATCGACGGAGCCTCTGCGATTCCGGGAGCCGGTCAGGTTGCAGGACTTGGAAACATAGGTGTTAAATTCAGTCGAGGTGGTGCTAAGATTCTTGGAGGTGTTAAGCCTAATAAACTGAAAACTGCTCTTTCAGCAAACGCGGGAGAAGATGGGGTGGTTTACCTCAGAAGGGACCAAGATGGTGGTGAATATGTCGGACAGGCCAAGAGCGAGCAACGCTATAAAAAGCGTCAACAAGAGCACAGTGATGCGAATCCTGATTCCGAATTTGAATTCGAGGAACTTGAGCGTGTTAGCCCGAATTCCGATAGGACCTTAGACGTAGCCGAAGAAGATTGGATTCGCGCTGGTGGTGGGCCAACTAATAAGTCAAACCCAGATGGTGGCCTCCAAAATAAACGTCATCAAATGTCAGATAAACGTTATGAAGAAAATGACGGATCTGTTTTTTAGAAATGGTTAAACTGGGAGATATTTTTTTGATACCTCTGCCCAACAGTTGCTTTGGCGTAGGTTATGTGATCGCGCGAAAACGCCCTGTGTTTTACATGGGTGCCTTGGATATACAGATCGATTCCAACGACCGAATAGACGTTAGTTGGCTTTCAAGAGCTGATCGATTTGCATGCTTTGGTAACTTCTTTGATTCCAAATTGAAGAATGGGGATTGGAGTATCGTGGGAAATGTTACGCCTGATTTGTCGCGCTATCCTTTCCCGAACTTTAAGATCAAAAAAGGTGATGACTATTTTGTTGAATCGTGGGATGGCGCGGAACTCCGAAAGGCAACTCCAGAGGATATCATGAAATATGATACCCCCACCAATCGTGCTCCGATGATTTTGCAGAACGGATTGAGTTCGATTCTAGGCCTTCGAGCCGCTGACCCTAAGTATAATAAGATTACAGCCAACTACGTCGTGCAGCAGTCCTCGTGGGCGCTTAAAGGGGGCACTTAACGGGGCGCTTAAAGGGGACATTGCTTGATTCTTGACAAAATGCGTTTCACGCGCCGCGTTTGGTCCTGTTGAGCAAGTCTGAAGCGGGGAACATATTGACTGACAGTCGCGGGCTGCCCCATTCCGAGACGCTCCGTGATCCAAACGTTACTGGCATCAGTGAGTGTCTTTAATAGGTAAGCCAAAAGCACCTTGTCATTTTCGGTGGTTTTGGGTCCGAGTGTTGTTAGTTCAATTTGCGCCGCCAGAGCGAAGGCGGAGAGTTTTTCACCCCACTGAACAGCACGTTCTTTGGCCCACTCCTGGGAAGACATTCCCTCAAAACGCTTTGGTTTTTTCCCTGCGCCTCCGCTCCGGTCGCTGCAGCCGGGTCCGCATGGCCCGGCGCTCGCGGAAAGCCGCGTGCTCGCCCCTTTTGTAGGGCCAGCGGAAGGGGACATTGCGAAATCGCTCCATCCGGCTAAGGGCTTCTTTTTTAGTTGCTCAACGCGCCCTGCTGGCCATCGCTGGCGACGCTCGCCCGAGCGCACGACGCGCCTGGGAAAACGCGAGCGACTGACGAACCCCAACCGGAGGAGACGAAGCCCACAAACCGCCGCTCGAAACGGCCCCCGCTCTTTGCATTGGTTGCCCGGCCGACCCGCCGACACCTTCCCAACTCTCGCCCTGAAAACGCCGCTGCGGACTGAAAAACCGCACTAGGCGTTTTTTTGTCCGAAGTCCCCCAGACGCGCCCGGTTGCGACTCCGCAAGTCGCTGAACTGCACCAGGAAAACCAGTCCTCCGGCGCTACGACGGCACTGGGCTGCGTTGTTGCCCCAGATAATGCAGGGGAGTTGAACGTAGAGAATTTAGATGCTGGCGAATTTCATGTTCTGACTGATGGAAACAGGGTTCAGATTCTTATACGTATAAGGTATTCAGACGAGGCCGCGACCGCCGAAGTTCGCCAGAAATTTAACCGAGCGATCGAAAAATACTGGACCGGTAAATTTGGGAAATATACCGTTAAAACTATTGTCCAAGAAGTTTCAGAAGGGCCAAGTTTTAATCCTAAAGTCGTAGACCGGCGTGTAGTCTCGAACATGAATGGAAGAGGTTTGTGGGATGCCCAAGAAGAAGGATGGATGGCAGCGCATGAGATCGGTCATGGAATGGAAGTAGGCGGTGATCGTTACGATCAGCGCACTGGACAGCCAGATCCTGGCTTCGAGGGGAACATTATGGGGGAACGTGGTGGTATTCCCAGTCCTGATAATATAGAGGCTGTGATAAATACAGCCCGTCGGAGAGATAGAAACGCTAACCCGGAAGGATAATAATAAAATGAAGTTAATAGGATATTTTTTTCTCTTAATTGCATTTGCCATACCCGCAAATGCAAGTCCTCCTAATCTGGAGCCGCTAGATCAGGTTTTTAAGCGATTCAATGATGACTTCATTAATCAGAGTGAATATATATTAGACTTTTTAGAAGAGAATTTGTCACCTCCAGAAAATGATAAAACCAGTGAGTTGATCGAAATTCTTAGGCTTTACTTGCATCGTATAAAGACTGAAAATATTCCCGCTTTTCAACGCATTCTCAGAGGAGATAGTGATGAATCTATAATTTATTGGTTAAGTAGACTCGAAACGAATATTGGGGGAGTTCGTCGAGCTGTTGATCGCATCATCATAATAAATGCTCGATCTAATAAAATTAAAATAAACGATTCATTTTATGAAAAAATTGAGCATTATTGGGAACAAGAGGAATATTTTATCTGGCGCTTTAAATACGAAGCGAACCGTAACAATAATTAACAGTGGCATGGCAAATATGTAGTTCATATCGCATTGCGCCATCAATGCCAACTTACGCCCCTGCGGCACATCAAGCGCCACCTCGGCAAGCTCGGTGTCACGCGATCTGCTTCCTCGCTCCACAAAAGCGGCAACCAATAGCAAGGGCACTTAAAGGGGACATTGCTTGATTCTTGACAAAATGCGTTTCACGCGCCGCGTTTGGTCCTGTTGAGCAAGTCTGAAGCGACGAACATATTGACTGACAGTCGCGGGCTGCCCCATTCCGAGACGCTCCGTGATCCAACGAGCTCCATCGAAATGAGGGCAATTCTGGAGGAGTGATAATCTTGGCACGAACCGGATTGAGGTGGATGGAGTGACTTACCTCCGCCAAGGCATGGCCGGGTTGAACGAGCAGAGACTTAAATCTCCCTTGGAATGGTCTTCCCTTAATTTTGCGCAAGCGGTTGAACCGGCAGACCCAAGTGCCCTGCAACCACTTCATGCCTTCACTTAAATTTGGCTCCGGAGTCTCCATCGCCATGTGGAAATGATTACGCATGATGACGAAGGCATGCCGCCGCCACCCGGACCGTTCGCAGGCTTGAAACATCGTGCGTTCAAATGCTGTCCGGGCACCAGCAGTCGAAAAAATGTCGGATCGATAGTTTCCTCGATTGATTACGTGGTAACAAGCGCGGGGGTATTCAAGACGAGCGGTGCGGGGCATGGTGGATATCTATGTTCGCATCGTAATCTTGTCAAGATTCAAGCAATGTCCCCTTTTTGAGTCAGAATCCCAACGGGTAACCACGCCCCTGTGGCACGCGCCGCGCCAGCAAATAGCTGTCACGCCGTCTGCGCGTTCCCTCCGCGCTGAACGCGCTTCAGTCTACTAGGCAGAAGCCCCACCGGCGTCGGCCCTGGTCGCGAAGAATCGCGCCCGAAGGCAGGGCTCCTTGTCACATCACATGGTCCATCCGCGCTGCTCCAGGCCAGCGGAAGGGGACATTGCGTAAATCGCTCCCCGGCTAAGGGCTTCTTTTTTAGTTGCTCAATGCGCCCTGCTGGCCATCGTAAACGATGCTCGCCCGAGCGCACGACGCGCCTGGGAAAACGCGAGCGACTGACGAACCCCAACCGGAGGAGACGAAGCCCACAAACCGCCGCTCGAAACGGCCCCCGCTCTTTGCATTGGTTGCCCGGCCAGCCCGCCGACACCTTCCCATCGCTCGCCCGAAGTTGCCCGGCCGACCCGCCGACACCTTCCCAACTCTCGCCCTGAAAACGCCGCTGCGGACTGAAAAACCGCACTAGGAGTTTTTTTGTCCGAAGTCTCCCAAACGCGCTTGGTTTCGACTCCGCAAGTCGCTGAACCGCACCAGGAAAACCAGCCCGCGAATGCTACGACGGCACTAGGCTGCGTTGTTGCCCCAGATAGCACAGCGACCCTTGCAGGCTATCGTGGCCTTGCTGCCCAAGTCGGGCTGAGTGGCTTCGAGAAGAATTTGTCTGAGCGTCAGCAGCTTTACTACGGCAAACTTATTGCGGAGATTGTAGAACGACAGGCCCGAGGCGAGGACATGAGCGAGATTTGGCGTTACTTGGTGTATAACGAAATACCGCGGGCAGTTACGGACTCTGCCGGACGCTCTTTTGGTGAGGCAGCCGACATTACTCGTGTTCAAGTTTTGATCGGTATGGGAGCACTGGGTGGAGCCTCTACCGCTGTAGGAGAGACTTTGGCACGCATATCAAGAGGGGAATCCCACCCTCACAGAAATGATGGTTCGGTTTTTCGAAATGACCAAAAACGATTGCCAAAACAGGCACCCGGCTATTATCGGGAATATGTTGTTCCCACAAAGGGGAACCCTGGGCCAGGAACCCAGCGTGTTGTTATCGGTAAAGGTGGTGAAGTCTATTACACAGCGAACCATTACCGCACCTTTACACGTGTCCCTGTAAGTGGTGGCGTTGGAAAACGTCCCGGAGCACCCGGAGGAGGTTGATCCATGAGTAACATCTTTACCTACACTGACGACATCGCTTTGCATACGGTCGGAACGGCGCATGTTATCATTCCGAAATCAGTTAGTTCGAAAACCGACCTCTTTCGGTTGTTTTCCGAAAATTTATCTTTTCCCGAGTGCTTCGGTGAAAATTGGGATGCGCTTTACGACTGCCTACGTGATTTGAGTTGGCTGCATGAAAAACGGGTTGTGGTTGCCCATGATGGAATACCCGCAGCTTTGTCCGCTGACGATCTACGCGCGTATTTGGGACTGTTGGGGGATGCCGTTATCTCTTGGCAAATCAATCCAGGAGAGCACGAATTGATCGTCACGTTTCCCGTAGGTTCCTCGTCAACGCTGCAATAGCCACGCTCCTGCAGGTCGCTCCAGTCCACAAGGCACACCTGCGCAACCCTGATGCTTGAGGGCGGTGCGGACATCCGCCTCATCCAGTAGTTGCTTGGTCATGCCAAGCTCGAGACGATGCAGATCTACACGCAGGTCTCGATCCGGCAGTTGAAGAGTCTCCTTAAAGGGGACATTGCTTGATTCTTGACAAAATGCGTTTCACGCGCCGCGTTTGATCCTGTTGAGCAAGTCTGAAGCGGCGAACATATTGACTGACAGTCGCGGGCGGCCCCATTCCGAGACGCTCCGTGATCCAACGAGCTCCATCGAAATGAGGGCAATTCTGGAGGAGTGATAATCTTGGCACGAACCGGATTGAGGTGGATGTAGTGACTTACCTCCGCCAAGGCATGGCCGGGTTGAACGAGCAGAGACTTAAATCTCCCTTGGAATGGTCTTCCCTTAATTTTGCGCAAGCGGTTGAACCGGCAGACCCAAGTGCCCTGCAACCACTTCATGCCTTCACTTAAATTTGGCTCCGGAGTCTCCATCGCCATGTGGAAATGATTACGCATGATGACGAAGGCATGCCACCGCCACCCGGACCGTTCGCAGGCTTGAAACATCGTGCGTTCAAATGCTGCCCGGGCACCATCAGTCGAAAAAATGTCGGATCGATAGTTTCCTCGATTGATTACGTGGTAACAAGCGCGGGGGGTATTCAAGACGAGCGGTGCGGGGCATGGTGGATATCTATGTTCGCATCGTAATCTTGTCAAGAATCAAGCAATGTCCCCTTTTGGGGCCCATGCACATCGATTCGGTCTTCGAGCCCCCAAGGTGCTTTCGCAAAGCATGGCCCAACGAGCATTACCCGAACTTCCACGTTACCGCCTCGTCATAATCGATGAGTCGCACAATTTCCGGAACAAGGAGGGGAAAATTTACCAAGCGATCCGAGACTACTTGGAACGAAATGACTGTAAGGTCATTCTTCTTTCGGCCACCCCTTACAATAAAACCTATCTCGATCTGGGTGCCCAGCTGCGACTTTTTCTGAACGAGCAATTGGATATTGGAATTCGCCCTGAAGTGATGCTTCGCGAAGAGGGCGAATCCAAATTTTCGCTCAATAATCCCAATATTCCCCTGTCCTCCCTAGCGGCATTCGAGAAGAGTGAATCTCCGGATGACTGGCGGGAGATTATGCGACTGTTTCTCGTCCGCCGCACGCGGTCATTCATTATTAAAAATTATGCAGAATGGGATGATCGGAATGGGAGACCGTTTCTGACGCTGCCAGATGGCCAGCGGCTGTATTTCCCCGCTCGTAAACCCATTTCCGTAAAATTTCGTTCCGATCCTTTGGATGGTGACGATCCCTGCGCAAGCCTGATTTCCGACCCGGTGGTCGACGTAATCAACCAGCTGGACCTTCCTCGTTACGGTCGAAGTCTTTATCAAAAGGAGACCCTCCCGGCAGAGTTGAAACCCGCAGAACAGAAGATTCTCGATGATCTTTCCCGGGCCGGAAAACGGATGAAAGGATTTTGCCGCACCAGTTTATTCAAACGACTGGAAAGTTCGGCGCATGCTTTCCTCCTCTCGATTCATCGCCATATTTTACGCAATTACATTGAGATTCATGCGCTGGAGAACCAACTGCCTCTTCCCATTGGGCAGCAGGACGCCTCGCTGCTCGATACTCGACTCCATGACTTTGGTGATGGGGAACTTGGCTTGAAGGACGACGAGCAAGAGCTCCCCGCGCTGGGTCAGTGGGACGAGTCGCAGTACCGCGAAGAAGCCGGTCGCATCTACGGCATGCTTTCTACCAGCCACTCCTCCCGCTATAAGTGGCTCCGGACTGACGTTTTCAAACGCACACTCGCCCAGCATCTTCGATCGGACGCAACGCTCCTCCGAGGAATTCTACAAAATGTTGGAGAGATTCCGTCTGCGAAGGACTACAAACTACAGTCATTGATTCGGCTACTTCGCAATGCCGAAGCGGGTGAAAAATACCTGTTGTTTACGCAGTTTTCCGACACGGCGTATTACCTCAAACGGGCGCTTATTGATGCCGGTATCGACGGAGTGGATTGTGCAACCGGGCAGTCGGAAGATCCGGCCAAACAGGCTTGGCGCTTTTCGCCGGAATCAAACGACAAGTTGAAAGACTTCCCTCCACGTCGACAGTTACGGGTATTGATCGCAACGGACGTGCTGTCGGAAGGTCAAAATCTTCAGGACTCCTCCCGGGTCATCAATTATGATCTACCGTGGGCCATCATCCGCCTGATTCAACGCGCGGGTCGCGTCGACCGCATCGGCCAAAAACAGGATACCATTCATTGTTACTCTTTCCTTCCCGCCGAGGGGGTTGAAGAGCTTATTCGGCTCCGCAGTCGCTTGGTGAACCGGCTTCGCGAGAATGCCGAGGTTGTGGGTTCGGACGAATCGTTCTTCGAGGATCAAAAGCCCTTTGATGCTGATGGTTTACGGAACCTATACGACGAACAATCCGGTGTTTTGGATGAGCTGGAAGATGATGAGGTCGATCTCACTTCCGAAGCCTTTGAGGCCTGGTCTCACGCCACCAAAGACAACCCGGAACTGCGCAAGCAAGTGGAGGCTTTACCGGAGGTGGTATTTGCGACGAAGCAACACCAGCCCGATACAGAGCAACCAGAACTTACCCCCTCGGGGGTGCTCACCTACATTCGTACCCCTCAGGATCATGATGCGCTGATTTGGACGGATGCCGAAGGTAAGACTGTTTCCGAGTCGCCGGTGCGGATTTTTCGTCAGGCCAAGTGCGAGCCTGACGAGCCGACCTTGGTTCGTCGTGGCGACCATCACTCCCTCGTAGCCAAGGCGGTCGGAATCATCGAACATGAGCGCCGGAACACGAGGGCCGGGCAACTCGGCTCTCGCCGTGGTGCCCGCTACCGGACCTATGAACGGCTCTCCGACTTCTTGAGACACCGTCAAGACGACTTGTTCCTCACCGATCAAGTGCGCGCCGCGATCCAAGCGGTGTTCGATCATCCGCTCACCACCGAAGCGGTTGACAAACTCAACCGCCAGCTCCGGGCGGGGATCAATGACGATGATCTGGCTGCCCTCGTCACCAATCTTCACCGCGACGATCGGCTCGTTGTGGTAAATCTCCATGACCAGACCATGAAGGAGCCCCGTATTCTGTGTTCCCTCGGTTTAGCCGAGTAATTACTCATGCACCTCATCTATCTAGACGAAAGCGGCAACTCCGGCAAAAATCTAGGAGATTGCCAGAAGTTTGAGATTCATGCCCATGAACTTGCCCGCGGCGATGGCTGTTTTAAGGGAGTCGATATACCGAAGCGATTGGCCCTGCGCGACGCGCTTATGGAGGCGGCCCAGAGACATGAGTTACGCTTTGTCTATCGGTCGATCGTGAAGAAGCGTTACCTTCGCTGGATGGATCGAGCTTTCGGCGGTGGCGTCTTCATTAACCCTCACTTGGCGGCTTTTCCGTTGGTTACTCAAATCCTCAATGGAATCCTCCGAGAAGGGCCTGATGCGTTAGGTATTCTCATCATTGACGATAATCGAGAGGTTTACCTGGATGTGGAGCGTTTAGTGCGACTCTTGCGAGCTGATCCGAGCGCCCTGCGGCTTGATCGCATCATCGAAAAGGGTTTTTTTATCGATTCCCGCAAAAGTCTACTGCTTCAGCTTTCCGACCTTTGCACTTATCATGCCCGAAAGGCCGAGGAGCGAAAACTCGGACTGCGGGAGCGGTCGATTGATCAAGGAGGTATCGAACGTCTCCAGCCACTGATCGTTCGCGGTCAAGAAGCCATGCCTGATGTCTTGAGGTGGCTCTCCGAACAAAATGCTAGCGGCGAGGAATCCCAGAGGGATTCGGGTCGGTGAATGGACCGGCCACTCTCGTCGCTACCCCTTAAGTCACACACTCCACCGCCTATTTCAAGCTCATACCCATGACTCCATCGCAACGGCACGACATCGCTCGGCACCTCGAAGCCTTTGATTTTTCCGGCCTCTTCTCTGATCCATCGATCGGTTGGGATTGGCCGGACTCCGGGAACGCCTTGGCAGTCCCGTTCCAAGAGGACTTCGTCCACCTCGAAGCCGTTGCCGAGAAACGAGGGGTCCAAGTGTTCGTGGTTCCACCACAGTCGGATGGTTCCATCATGCCTTCCGACCAGCGCAAACGACTTGAAAAGGCCACCACTCCGCTGGCGGCTGAGCATTTACTCATTTTTATTGATGCCGCCAAAACCCACCAGGTCTGGTTGTGGACCTCACGCTTGCCCGGCAAGCCCGTTCGCCACCGTGAACTGCGGTGGGAGCAAGGCCGGGCCAATGAACTCCTGCTCCAAAAGCTGACCACCATCGCATTTTCCATCAGCGAAGAAGAAGCCTTGGATGTCACCGGGGTGGTGCAGCGGATTCGCGACAGTCTCGATCGTGACCGGCTGACGAAACGCTTTTATGACGACTTCAAAAAGCAGAAGGACCGTTTCCAAAAATTTATATCCGGCCTCACCGATGCGGGAGTATTGGCCCACTACACCTCCCTCATGCTCAATCGCCTTATGTTCTGCTATTTCCTCCAGCAGAAGGGCTTTCTCAACGGAGAACAGAATTACCTCCGTCAGCGGCTCGAAACCGTGCAGAGCACGATGGGGGCCGATCAATTCCACTCGTTTTACCGGTCCTTCCTCAAACGACTATTTCATGAAGGTCTTGATGGTGAAGAACGCCCCCCGGAGCTCACCGCCCTCATCGGCGACAACATTCCTTACCTTAACGGTGGCATCTTCGCCGAGCACCCCATTGAACGCGATCACCCCGATATCAATATCCCCGATCAAGCGTTCCAAAAGGTCTTCGATTTTTTTGATCAATGGAACTGGCACCTCGATGACCGCCCATTGGGCAACGATCGTGAAATCAACCCCGAAGTTCTCGGCTACGTATTCGAGAAATACACCAACCAGAAGGAAATGGGGGCCTACTACACCAAGGAAGACATTACCGAATACATCTCCAAAAACACCATTCTACCATTTCTCCTCCAAAAAGTTGCCGCCAAGATACCTGATGCCGCCTGGGAATTATTGAAAGAGGATCCCGACCGCTACATTTATGGCGCTGTCCGCCGCGGTGTTGATCCGGATGAGAGGGCATGGCAGCAATCTCTTCCCGCCAATATCGCGGTTGGTATCGATACATCGATCCCTGACCTAATCAAGCGTCGCCAAGACTGGAACACGCCGACGCCTGCCAGCCATGCTCTCCCCACCGAGATCTGGCGTGAAACCATCGAGCGTCATCAACGGTACCACAACATGCGCTGTGCGCTTAAATCGGGCGAAATTATCGAGCCCTCCGATCTCGTCACTCTCAATCTTGATATCCGCCAGTTTACCCAGGACATTATCGCCGCTGCACCTGCTCATCTCGCATTGGCACTGTGGAAAGCTCTGCGCTCAGTTTCTGTGCTGGATCCCACCTGTGGCTCAGGGGCATTCCTCTTTGCTGCACTTGAAATCCTCGAGCCGCTCTACGAGGGCCTGCTCGACCGGTTTCGTACACTGCTAGCAGATTGGCAGGCAGTTGGAGAAAACCATCCAAACTGGGAGAAGGAATTCACGACTATCCTCGATGCGGTCGGCCGCCATCCCAACGAGGGTTACTTCATTCACAAAACCCTCATCATACACAATCTCTACGGCGTAGACATCATGGAAGAGGCCGCCGAAATTTGTAAGCTTCGTCTTTTTCTCAAACTAGCCGCGCAACTCGAGCCTGGCCAGGAGATTGAGCCACTGCCCGACATAGATTTTAATGTCCGTTCGGGCAATACTCTCGTTGGCTACGCATCTCGTGAGGAAATCAAGCGGGCATTCACCGAGGCGAGCGGCTCGGGGCAAGCGTTGTTACAGGGGATCGAGAACTCGCTCGACGATTATAATCGGATCATGGAGCAAGCGGAAGATGCCGACCGCGCCTTCTGCCGGTTTCAAGATCTACAAGATATTGTCGGACAGTCCGCCGAGGAGTTTCGCACAGCGAAAAAGGAGCTCGAGGGGAGACTGCAATCGCTTCGTGACGAACTCGACCGGTTCCTCGCTGGCCAATACAACCAACAAAATCTCAACACAGATGCTCGGTTTGAGAAATGGAAGAACTCCCACGAGCCATTTCATTGGTTTGTAGAGTTTTACGGCATAATGAATGGAGGCGGGTTCGACGTGATTGTCGGTAATCCGCCTTATGTGGAAATACGAACACTAAAAGGTTATTCATTGACTGGCTATGAGTGCATAGGATGCGGAAACCTATATGCGGTAGTATTGGAAAGGTGTTTGAGTCTTATCTCATCAAGCGGACAGCAAGGATTCATTGTGCCGGTCTCTTCGATTTCGACGAATCGATACCTGAGCTTACAAAAACTACTGAAGAAAAGGAATACCTCCTACAGTTCATATGACGATCGTCCATCAAGGCTTTTCGACGGCCTAGAACACATTCGTTTAACAATTCACCTAATTGGAGAAAGACGAGTCGACCCGAGACTGGTCTCTACCAGATATTTGAAATGGAGTTCAGAAGAACGACCACATCTATTCAAGTGCATCAACTATGTGTCATCGGTCTCAAGATCGGTAGAAGGATCTCTACCAAAGCTCTCAGCGCTTCGGGAACTGAGTATCCTCGATAAATTGAAGAATGAAGGGAGGAGTATTTCGCACTTTCACTCGGGAACGAATAACTACTCAGTATTCTATTCTAGAAAGGTAGGATATTTTCTACAAGTGTTGGATTTTACTCCGCGTGTGCTCGACGGTGCTGGAAATCTTCGCCCGCCGTCAGAGTTCAAAGAACGAAAGTTCACAAATAAAGACTATGCTGATGTCGTGTTGGCCTGTCTAAACTCGAGTCTGTTCTACTGGTTCATGACTATTTTCTCGGACTGCCGCCATTTAAATACCCGAGAAGTTGACGTATTTCCGTTAAATGTCGAAAAACTTGCGTCCGGCTTAGTTGCTAAGGACCTGAGAAACTTAGTAACAATACTCATGGGAGAGTTACAGGAGAACTCTGAAGTTAGAAAAATGAAATTCAGGCACGATGAGCTATCAGTTCAGTGTATTATTCCGAAGGAATCAAAACCTACAATTGATCAAATCGACACTCTACTAGCAGAGCACTACGGCTTCACCGAAGAGGAGCTCGATTTTATAATCAACTACGACATCAAATACCGAATGGGGCTGAGCAGCTTCGGCGCGCAGGGCTAACAGTTGTTCGCGGATTAATGCCATGAATTCAAATTTGTCTCATCAAACCGGTCTCGAAAGCCGTGGCCCTGCAGAGTTACTCGACCATCCGGCGACCGCATTCCTTTGTTCCACCCGTTGTCCCGGAAATAAGGTCTTGGAAGCCTATGACTGGGCTCGGAATCAATGTGACCAAGCTGGAACGATAATCTCGGGTTTTCATACCCCGGTCGAAAAGGACGTGCTGGCCATCCTCACCCGCCGCGGAGCCCACATCATATGGGCCGTTGCTCGCGATTTACCCCAACGGATTCCGAAGCAGCTGCAACCGGCATTCGCCCAAAACCGCCTTTTGATCGTGAGTCCTTTCAAAAAGGGCCAGCCCTCTCGCCCCACCAAAGCCAGTTGTGCTCAGCGCAACCGCTTCGTCCTTTCATGGACGCCTCACCACTACATCCCTAACGTCGCCCCCGGAAGCGCATTAGCGGCCGATATTGAGCTCACTTAAAGGGAACATTGCTTGATTCTTGACAAAATGCGTTTCACGCGCCGCGTTTGGTCCTGTTGAGCAAGTCTGAAGCGGCGAACATATTGACTGACAGTCGCGGGCTGCCCCATTCCGAGACGCTCCGTGATCCAAACGTTACTGGCATCAGTGAGTGTCTTTAATAGGTAAGCCAAAAGCACCTTGTCATTTTCGGTGGTTTTGGGTCCGAGCGTTGTTAGTTCAATTTGCGCCGCCAGAGCGAAGACGGAGAGTTTTTCACCCCACTGAACAGCACGTTCTTTGGCCCACTCCTGGGAAGACATTCCCTCAAAACGCTTTGGTTTTTTCCCTGCGGGATTTTGCAAACGTTGTCGCATTTCATTTCGAAACGAATCGTCGCCAATCGTCCAACCGCGACTGAGTCGTTTGAATTTGATCTTTCGAGCGGCGGGATCATCCGACACTCGAAAATCAAGGTAGTCCCGATAGATTCGCCAACCTCTGGACGTGTTTTTCAGATTGCCTGCGGCATCCAAAACCGTGGATGCCTCCAGAAAATTCGGACTGCTTCGGTTCGTGAAGTGATACAACGAGCTCCATCGAAATGAGGGCAATTCTGGAGGAGTGATAATCTTGGCACGAACCGGATTGAGGTGGATGTAGTGACTTACCTCCGCCAAGGCATGGCCGGGTTGAACGAGCAGAGACTTAAATCTCCCTTGGAATGGTCTTCCCTTAGTTTTGCGCAAGCGGTTGAACCGGCAGACCCAAGTGCCCTGCAACCACTTCATGCCTTCACTTAAATTTGGCTCTGGAGTCTCCATCGCCATGTGGAAATGATTACGCATGATGACGAAGGCATGCAACCGCCACCCGGACCGTTCGCAGGCTTGAAACATCGTGCGTTCAAATGCTGCCCGGGCACCATCAGTCGAAAAAATGTCGGATCGATAGTTTCCTCGATTGATTACGTGGTAACAAGCGCGGGGGTATTCAAGACGAGCGGTGCGGGGCATGGTGGATATCTATGTTCGCATCGTAATCTTGTCAAGAATCAAGCAATGTCCTCTTTTTGGGCGCACTCAGGCCATCCATGATCATTAATCTCGCCGCCTCACCTTTGAACTCGGCGTTGTAGCGTTGTCGCTTCACTTTGGGTTTCTCTTTCTAAGAGTCTCTCGGGTCCATTTTTCTCAGGCCCGATCAAACTCAATCTAATTTTAACCTGTCCCTTTTAAATGAGTACTGGAGGAATGGTTCTCTTAGATCGTCAGGCCGAGCTGACCGAAGGCTACTTTGCGTTCTTCGAGGAGTTCTTGATTAGAGGCGGCGATCTTGGATTTGGCGTAGTTCGAGAGGCTAATACCTTCGATCACCCGCCATTTGCGGGCTCCGTCTACTTTGATTGGGAGAGAGGTGATGAGTCCTGATGGGGTGCCATACTCGCCGTTTGAGACCACGCACACGCTGTGCATGTCGCCACGGGTGGGTTGCAGGAGGTCACGCACGGTATCAACCACGGCGTTTGCCGCGGATGCCGCCGAGGATGCTCCTCGGGCTTCGATGATCGCTTTGCCGCGCTGTCCAACCGTTGGGACGAAGGTGTCGCGCAACCAGTTTTCATCCAGAATCACCGAGGTGGCTTTGCTCCGGTTGATTTTCGCGTTCTCGAAATCCGGATACATGGTCGGGCTGTGATTGCCCCAGACACAGAGCTCCGAAACCTGTGAAACCGGCACGCCCGCTTTCTGGGCGAGTTGAGTCTTCGCTCGATTTTCATCGAGGCGGGTCATGGCAAAGAACTGCTCGTTCGGAATGTTCGGTGCGCTCTTCATCGCGATGAGGGCGTTCGTATTGCAGGGATTACCCACAACCAGAACCCGGACGCTTGCTTTCGCGTTGTCGTTGATCGCCTTGCCTTGTCCGACAAACACCTTGCCGTTGATGCCAAGAAGGTCGGCCCGCTCCATGCCCTTTTTGCGCGGCACGGATCCTACCAGAAGGGTCCAATCGACATCTTTGAAGCCGACGTTCAAGTCTGATGTCTGGACAACCTCGGTGAGCAAAGGAAACGCACAATCGTCGAGTTCCATCGCCACGCCTTTCAGCGGAGCCATGCCAGGTTCGATTTCGATGAGATTCAGTGCGACGGGTTGGTCAGCGCCAAACATCTGTCCGGACGCGATACGAAAGAGCAGCGCATAACCGATATTACCCGCGGCACCGGTAACGGCCACACGAATGGGAGTCTTCTTGGTAGAAAAAGCGTTCATTAATTGCGTCCTTAGAAATTAGCTGAGCTTCGCCATGATCTGGTCGGTGATCTTTTGGACCAGCGCTTCATCGACGTCTCCGGAGGCAGCGGGAACCTGACAGGCGCAAGCACCATCCGCGGGTTGGGTGTTCACCGTAATCTCACCGGCGTCGCACAATTCACATTCCTTGAGTTCTTCCAGTCGGTGATCGGGCATACCCAGTTTCTTCCGGATGGTGATCAGATCCTTGAGTTTGTCGGGGCTATATGACTTGGGTCCGCCAATCTGCATGGAGATTGAAACGGTCTGACAGAAGGCGTCGGTATTTTCCATTTTCCAGTAGGCATCCTCGACGTCATTACCCCAGCAGATCACACCGTGATTTTGCATCAGGATGGACTGGTGACGTTTGGCAAGGGCACCGACTTCCTTGGCATTTTCCGGCGTGCCGGGAGTCTGATAACTGGCGAAACCGATTTCACCGAGGAACACTTCGGGCTCGGGAATCAAACAGGAAGGAGGCACTACGCCTGCAACCGCGAAGGCCGTGGCATAAACGGGATGAGCATGCACGCAGGACTTGGCCTTGGGCTCCGATTTCATGATACCCAAGTGGGTATTGACCTCGGAAGTGCGCGGGCGGGTTCCGGCCACTTGATTGCCATCGAGATCGACCATGCAGATGTCATCCGCTGTCATGAATCCCTTGGAAATGAGCGTCGGCGTGCAGAGCACGAGATTGTCCCCTACCCGCACGGTGATGTTACCACCATTGCCATCGACGTAACCCTTATTCCAGATGCGCTTTCCAATGTGGCAAATGCGTTCCTTGAGAGCCTGGATCTCTTTGGAGTAGAAGAAACGCTCGAGTTCCGCAGCGATCTTGGGGTCGGCGCCCGGTTTCCAATCATAAACTGCATTTGGCAGGACGGGATCATGAATTTTCACCGGTCCGCCAGCGGCAACTGCGCTGGGCGCGGCGCTCTTGGCAGGCGCGGAGCGACGGTGTTTGCGCATGACATCGCGGGCCATAGGCGTCAGTTTGGCATCAGCCGGCACTTGATCGAGGCACTGGCCTTGTTTGATCAATAATTCGAGGTCCTTGGCGGTATAGAGCTTACTCACGGTGATAAAGAGTGGTGGTTAAGTTAAGGGGTTGCGCTGGCGCAAATTCACTGCGGAGGCTGAAACTGATAGGTATCGAGCAACGCCACATTGATGGCATCGAGCGGGATGGGATGAGGAAAAGGTTGGGTGGCTTCAGCACCTTCAACATAAAGGATCTTGTCGCCGACTCCGGCGCCGAGGCGGTCATAAACGACCGGAGTGGACGCTTGGCCGTATTCGCGCTGACCGGTCAGTTCTTCGGTGCCCATAGGGCTGACCATCAACCAGCGTCCTCCTTTGAATTGAGGGGCGAGATCGCCGAAGGTAACCGTGCCGATAACTGTTCCTGCTTTCATGACGCGTCGACTAGTCCGATGACTTCATTGCGGATGAGAAAATCGTCATGGCCGGTAGTCTTCTGACTAAAGGATCCCTCGGTGGTGATGAAAACCATGGCGTGACGACCGGCGCCGATAGGATCGAGTGCTGCGAAGGGCGAGCCGGTGATTTGCCCGGTTTCATCGACCGGAGTGCACAGCACGATCGTCTGACCTTTGAGACTGGAGTCACAAAAGCTGGAAGTCGCGTGTCCATCGATCCGGGCGAGTATCATCGTCTGAGGGAGAGGCGAATCAGATGATGTTAAGCTGATCCACCAGCGTGCAGCGGCGGAAGCGAGTGAAGGTGCGTGGCGTCGTGATGCCTTCGCCGGTGGTCGTCGCGATGGAAAAGCTGATGTAGCCCTCCCCGCCCATGCCGAGTCCGGCGACACACGGACCGTTCTTAATGAACAGCGTGGTATCCATCGTCCGGGCCATGTGGGTCATGTTTGCAACGTTCATGGTGTGAACCATGGCGGAGTGCTTGTAACCGTGCTCGGAAGCCTTGGCGGCATTGACGGCTTCGGCGAAACTGTTGGAGCGCACAATCGGCAGCAACGGCATCATCTGTTCCTCCTCGACGAGGAGATCATCGGTGCCGGTCTCGGCGATGAGCATCTCCACCTTGGGGTCGATCTTCAGGCCGGCAACCGCCGCCAGCTTCTGCGGTGAAGCACCGACGTAGGCGCGATTCAAAACCGGGTGGGAACACCCTCCGGCATCGGGGCGGAAAGTGAACACTTCCTTTTTGATCGCCTCCACTTGGGAGGAATTCAGGAGCACCGCGCCCTGGCGTTTGAACGCGTCCAAAGATTTCTGATACGCATTGCGCACGGCGAAGACCTGTTTTTCGCCGATGCAGAGCAGATTGTTATCGAAACCACCGCCGAAGATGATGTCGCGGGCGACCTTGTCGAAGTCCAGTGCCTGGCAGTCGTCGATTACAACGGGCGGGTTGCCCGGACCGGCGCAAATGGCGCGCTTGCCGGTTTTCATGGCAGCATCCACCACGACCGGACCACCGGTGATGCAGAGCAGGTCAACATCGTCGGATGCGCACAGCTCATTAAAAGATTCGATCGAGGGTTTCTCGACGGTGCAGACCAAGTTGGTGATACCTAACTCGGCTTTGATCACTTCGTTAAACTCATGCACCGCCATAGCGGCACAAGCGGCACCCCCGGGATGCGGGTTGAATACGACCGAGTTACCGGCAGCGACGATATTGACGATATTGCCCGCCATCGTCGGCACGGAGTGCGTGACGGGCAGGATCGAACCCACGACACCGAAAGGCGCGGACTCGTCCATCGTGATACCCGCGTCACCGCTCATGCCGGTCGGCGCGAGGTATTCGGTGCCGAGCACATTCTTGATGCCGTGCAGCTTGCCGATCTTGTGATCGAGACGACCGATCTTGGTCTCTTCGAATTCGACGGTGCCCCAACGATCGGCGTTGTCGGCACACATCGTCTTAACGATCTCAACGACCTTGGCGCGGGCGGCCCAGCCCTTCTTGGAGAGCTGTTCAAAACCACTGCGAGCGGCTTGGGCGGCGGAGTTCGCATCGTCGAACACGCCGTGGCGACCGGGCCGGGTGGTCACGGAAGGAGCGTTCCCGTTGACCTGCAACTGGGAGATGACTTCGGCGACCACATTGCGGATCGTGGCTTCGCTGAGTTGACTCATGGTTTAATTTCCTCCGACAGCCGTTAGCTGTCCTTTGCGGTGTAAGTTGTCTTGCCGAGCACATTGACGGTATCCACCAGTCCCACGATGGCCGCATCGACCGGGAGGGACTTCAGGCCGTCGGCCTGACGGGCAGAGCTGCCCTGAGCGATCATCACCAACTCGCCTTCGCCGGCACCGAGAGTGTCGATGGCGACGATGGTATTGGCACCAAGATTAAATTTCCCGGGATCCTCGGGATCGATCAACATCGGGCGGACCATGAGCAGCTTGCGGCTGCGCATACTCTCGTCCTTTTTGGTCGATACTACCGAGCCGATTACTCTGGCCAAATACATGGTATTATTTCCCCGCGTGTTTGGCGGCTGGCTTGGAGTGAGGGATGATGGTCACGGTATCGTCGTGCGGACGAGCGATGACGTGGGCACTGACGACTTCGCCGTGTTGACTGGCTGAGTCGGCACCTGATTCGATCGCCGCTTTGACGGCGGCGACGTCACCCCGGATCGTCACGCTGACGAGGGCGCTGCCTACTCCGGTCATGGGACCGGCGATTTCCACGTTAGCGGATTTGAGCATCGCGTCCGTGCCTTGCACGAGGGCGATGAGGCCTCTGGTTTCGAGAATTCCGATTGCTTGAGTTGCCATGATATTGGTTGGGATTGGTGCCTCGGGAGAGGCTTGGATTGAGTTTTAGGAAAGAGCGTCGCCGGCGGCGACGTGACGAAAGACTTCGCGGGCGATGACCAGCTCTTCGTTGGCTGGAATCACGACCACTTTGATGGTTGAGTTGGCGGCACTGATGATGCCCTCCTGACCGCCTCGAACGGACGCGTTGGCGGTAGGGTCAATGACAACCCCGAGGTCTTGCAGACCGGCGCACACTTCGGCGCGGAGAGTGGTATCGTTTTCACCGATTCCCGCCGTGAAACTAATCACATCGGCGCCACCCATTTTGAAAAAGAAAGAACCCGCCCAGTGTCGGATCGAATCGATCATGGCATCATTGGCGAGTTGCGCATCGGCGTTGCCAGAGGTTGCGGCTTCCCGGATGTCGCGAGCGTCGTTACTGACGCCGGACAGACCGAGTAGGCCGCTTTGTTTTGTGAGCTGGGCTTCCGCTTCATCGACGGTAAGTCCCAGCATCTTGCACGCATAAGGGATAGCCATCGCATCGAGGTCTCCCACGCGATTATTTTGGGGCAGACCACTTTGCGGGCTGAACCCCATGCTGGTGCCGATGGCGAGTCCATTGCGGATACCGGTCACGGAACTGCTGCCACCGAGGTGGCAGGAAATCACGCGAAGCGGTTGACCGTCGAAATCGCCGGGACCCTGCACGTAGAGTTGGCGCACCCGTTCAACGATGTCGTTACGCTCCACCAATTCGGCGGTGCGTTCGGCGATGAACTTGTGGCTGGCTCCGTGGAAACCGTATCGACGGATACCGAGGTCACGCCAGGTCTTAGGGATGGCGTAGTTCGCGGCGGCCGGTGCCACCCCCCATTGGTAGAACGCGGTTTCGAACAGAGCGACCCGACGCACTCCGGGGCAGCGTTGTTGGAAACAACGAATACCTTCGGCGTAGGCCGGGTTGTGGGCCGGCGCGACTTCCTTGAACCCTTCGAGGGCATCAAGGACGCGATCATCGGCGTCGACGCACCCACTGAGGTCTTTGCCCAGAACGGTTTTGAAGCCGACGGCATCGAGTTCGTCCGCCGAGCCGAGATGACCGTCTGTCACCAAATCCTCCAACATCTTTTCGATGCAGGGGGTATACTCGGAGACGCGCTCGAACCCACCACTGGTGAGCATCGAAGCGCCCGCCTCCGTCATATCGAACAAGCGATACTTGAAGGAGGTGGAACCGAGATTGGCGACGAGAACGTTCATGCGACCGGAAGAAAAATCGGGAGGGAGGGGGTGATTAGCCCACCCAGCTACCGAGCTTGCTGAGGTCGTCGTGGGGACGAGGGATCACCTGCACCGAGACAACTTCGCCAACTTGGGAAGCTGCTTCAGATCCGGCTTCGACGGCGGCCTTAACGGCGGCGACATCTCCGGTGAAAAAACCGGTTACGAGACCCGAACCGATTTTCTCCCAACCATTCATTTTAACATCGGCCGATTTGAGGGCGGCGTCGGAAGCTTCAATGAGGCTGATGAGTCCCTTTGTTTCGATCATTCCAATTGCTTGTTTTGCCATTTTATTAAATCCTTATCTGAGGGTTAGGCTCCGAAATTCTTGAGCAGTTCGTCGTGGGGACGTGCGATGACATTGGAGGAGACCAGCTCCCCCACCCGATTGGCGGCTTCCGCCCCGGCTTCCACCGCGGCCTTCACACTGCCCACGTCTCCCTTGACGAGAACGGTCAAAAAGCCGCCGCCGATGGAGATTTGTTTTACGAGCGTCACGGACGCGGCCTTGGCCATCGCGTCGCTCGCTTCGATTGAGCCGGTGAGGCCCTTGGTTTCGATCAATCCGATTGATTCACTCATTACTTTGTTGGATTTGGGTTTCTAACGTTTGGTTTTTTGGAAATATCCGTTTCCGGGAAAGTTTACTTGATGAGCTCGCACTTCACGTCCGGGCCGAGCCCGCAGGCGTTGGCTTCGTCGGTGTCGATATGGACCTCGAGTTTGAAGGACGGGTCGACGCGCACAAAAATCCGGTCGAAGGTCACGCCCAGATCGCCGCCGACACGGAGCTTCATGTAGCTCTTGTTTTCGACACCATAGAACGCCGCATCTTCCGGCGCCATGTGCACGTGGGGCGCGGCTCGAATTGCGCCCTCTTCCATTTCGAGGAAGCCGGCCGGCCCCATCAACATGCACCCGGGAGTGCCGGCGATGTTGCCGGAATTGGTGACCGGCACCTTAAATCCGAGCGAAATTGAATCGGTGTAAGAGAGCTCCACTTGGTTGAAATCCCGGCAAGGACCCAGAATGCGGAGATTGGAAATCACGCGACTGCGGGGGCCGATCAGAGTGACCGACTCGTTCGCCGCATACTGCCCTTCCTGATAGAGCATCTTCATCGGCTTTAGCTGATGCCCCTTACCAAACAGGATCTCCACGGCTTCCTGCGAGAGGTGGCAGTGACGGGCGCTAGAATTAACGATCAGGGGGTTGGGGCCGACCTTGGCGATGGGGGCTACGACACTGGCCTGACGACCGAGACTGCTGCGGACGAGTTGCTCTATTTGGGCTCTGTTGAAAGTAGAATTCATTAAACCAATGTTGGTTTTCACCCCATTAAATCCACATTTATCCACATTTAGTCAACATATATATTGAAATATCACAGATTTTTCCAAATTTAACCCTGCGTCATGCTCGCCCCTCAACGACAACAGATCATTCTTTCGCTCCTGGAAACCCGAGGAACGGTGCGCACGGTTGATCTGGCACAGGAGTTTGGTGTTACCGACGAAACCATCCGGCGGGACCTTCAGTCGTTAGCAGACATCCACCCCCTGAAACGCATTCATGGAGGTGCCAGCAGCCTGACAGGCCGCCCTCGCCTGCAGTCTTTCAACGAGCGCCAAAACCTCAATGTCGGCAACAAGACCATCATCGCGGACACGGCCCGCGGCCTGATCGAGCCGGGACGCACCTACGCCTTCGACAGCAGCACTACGGCTTTTGCGTTGGTCAGCACTTTACCCGATTTGCCCTATCGGGTCGTGACCAATTCCTTCGCAGTGCTGGAACATGTCACGCGCATGAAAGAGGTGGAGGTCATCTCGGTGGGCGGGCGATACCATCCCAAGACTCACACGTTCGTCGGCGGAGAGACTATCGATGTGCTGCGGCGCCACAACATTCACACCGCCTTTGTCTCTTGTGTCGGCTATGATCCCGTCCGGGGTGCCAGCGAAGGATTCGAAGAGCAGGCGACCTTCAAAACCCGACTCGTCCAATTCGCGGAGAACGTTGTCTTATTGGTCGACTCCAGCAAACTCAACGAACGCTCGGAGTATTTTTTCGCCGACCCTTCTGAGATCACGGAAATCATCACCGATCCGAATGCGGATCCCGATCGCGTGGCGGAAATTCGCGACCGCGGTATTAAGCTGACTCTCGCCGACGGGGAGGCAAAAGAAGTCCCAAAAATCGCTGCTTCCGGTGCTTGAACGACATCGGATGCGCGCCATGGGGTATGCCCGAAGACGACCCCGCATGGCAGAAATATCGAGATGAAGACTGGAAAGCGACCAACCAAAAAGGAACCCACGACGCCCAAATGTATGCCGCGATGGTTGAAATGGTGGATCGGCAAGTCGGTGAAATTCTCGATCTGCTGAAGGAGTTGGAAATCGACGAAAACACCATCGTCTTCCTTTCCGGCGACAACGGCGGCCAAGCTTATTTCAAGAACGAGCACTACCCTCATGGTTTCCTCGCGCCAAATCTGAATCCACGCACTGGTACGCGATTCCGCGGCGGCAAGGGAAACTTCTACGAAGGCGGTCTGCGCATTCCTCTGATCGTTCGCTGGCCCGGAAAAATCGACCGCGGGCGGACTACCAATCATTTGAGTTATTTCCCCGACATCATGCCGACCTTGGCGGATCTGGCTGGTTTGCCCAACCCTTCCCACACTGACGGCTATACGCTCACTCCCACTCTGCTGGGACGCGATGTCGTCAACCACGAGCAACGGCGATACCGCTACATGTATTGGGAAGATCTCAAGAGCCGTGCGGTCCGCATGGGACCGTGGAAGGCCATTCAGCCTGATCTAGATACACTTTGGGAATTGTATCACCTCGATCATGACATCGAGGAACTCAACGACATCGCCAGCGAACGTCCGGAAATGTTAATGAAGCTAAAACAGTTTGCCGAGGAAGCCCACGAGCCCATCCGCGATGGTGAGGTTTACGATACGACGCTTGCCTTCGACGGTCACAAAATTACCGAAGAATGAGACTATCAACTTCGGTTCTCTGTTCGGGGCTGCTTTTTGCCTTTAATCTCGGAGCCCAAAATCATGGGAACTCCGCTTATCAGGTTCCCGAAGATTTGGCCCGCGGCGCGGCATTCAAGGATCTGTTTTTGCATCAATCCCTTCAAGGAGCATTGACGAATGATCTTTGGGGAACGCCCGGAGTTCTACCTCGTGACCCAGCCAATGGAATAGAGGATACCCAAGTGGTCCTACTGGGGCGGGAACGTCATTTCGGGAGACAATGGCCGGGAACACATGTTCGTCTGCCGGTGGCTCGAGTCATCGGCGAAGGGACATTTTGAATATCATGATTCCGAGGTGGTGCATGCCATCGCCGACGATCCCCATGGGGCCTTTTGTCGTCTACAGTGTAATCGGAAACGGACACAATCCCGAGGCCTATCGAGCGAAAGACGGCAGCTGGATTCTCTTCGTCAATGAAGCGGTATTCTTAGCCGACGACCTTTCAGGACCCTGGCGTGAGAGCCGGATGGGTTACGAATTTCGCGACATCCCGAACACCCGTCTCGTCAACCACACCTTCGCTCCGCGGGAGGACGGCAGTGTCCTCCTTGTTTCCCGGCAGGCTGTTGCCCCGGGAGTTCGTCCTTATCTTACCAATCGGATGGTTGCCTCTTTCAATGTCCGCCAAAGCTCGGCCCGGTCAGTGTTTCAATCGTCATTGATCCCAACGGCCGCTATCCTGAATCACAGACGTTTTCCGGCGGGCGCATTCGGTAATTCCCCCCTCCACTTTCACCATGCTACGCCCCCTTCATTTTGTCACTTTACTCTCCCTCACCAGAGCTGCCGCTATCGCAGGGACCATGAAGAGTCCCGACTCCCGGGTTCAGGCTCATTTGAACATCTCGGCATCCGGTGAACTCAGTTACCGAGTTATCTTCAAAGGGGCGATCGTAGTCGAAGAATCAACCCTCGGTGTCGGGGTTGAAATCGGCAATCCCATTAGCTCGCACACGGATGAATCCTATGTAACCCGCGGCAATCACACCTCGGCGCACAATCACTTCAACACGTTCAAGTTCCCCATCCGTCATGTCGCGACCAGCCGTAACTATCAGGTTGATTTTCGGATCTACGACGACGGGGTTGCCTATCGCTACATCGTTCCCGGCCAGCAGGTGCAGCACGTCGATGGCGAGGCATCCAGCTGGCATCTGGCCAGCGGGGCCAAGGTTTGGTATTTCGAGCGACTTACTCCGGGGTGGAAGCTGAAGTCCTACGCCGGTGAGTGGATGTCCACTCGTATCGAAGATCTCCATACCGCCACCCCGGCCCATGTCGGTCCCGTTCAAGGCACTCCGTTGGTGCTGGAACTTCCGCAGGGGCTCGGCTACGCCGCCGTGACCAAGGCGGCGCTAACTTCACCGAGGGTAAAGACAGGTTCGATGTCGAAGGCACGATTGTCACCCCTTGGCGCGCGACTCTGCTCGCGGACGATCTCGACGGGTTGGTGAACAGTGATTTTATCAACAATCTGAACCCGGCCCCCGATCCCAAACTTTTCGCCGACACCAGCTACATCAAACCCGGGCGTAGTGTCTGGAGTTGGGAAACCATCAGTCTCGGCACCCCCGACGACCAACAACGATTCATCGACTATGCCGAGCAGATCGGTTTCGAACACTCCATCATCGGCGATGGTTGGAAAGACTGGTCCAAACCATGGAAAACCATCACCGAGCTCTGCGTGCACGGCGCCAGCAAGGGCATCGGCGTCTGGCTCTGGGTGCACTCCAATGACATCTCCGATCCGACTGACAACCACCGCCAGATGCGCGATTACTTCGACCGCATCGCCGCCGCCGGAGGCGTGGGCCTGAAGATCGATTTTATGAACGGTGAGACCAAGGCGTTGGTCGACTTTGAGATCGCCGTGCTCCGCTTCGCGGTCGAACGGAAACTCATGATCAACTTCTACGGCTGCCACGCCTCGACGGGCGAGCAACGCACCTTCCCCAACGAGATGACGCGGGAAGGCATCCGAGGCCTGGAAGTGAACAAGATGAAGGAAGGCCCTCTACCCGCCTCCCACAATGCAGCGTTGCCCTTTGCGCGCTTCGTCGTCGGTCACGGTGACTACACGCCGATTCTCTACACCAACCCCGGTCCGACCACTTGGGCACATCAAGTCGCCACGCTCGTGGCATTCCTCTCGCCTCTTCAGGTCTTCTGCGAGGATCCCGACATGATGATGAACGACCCCGTGCTCAAAACGGTCCTCCCCGTCGTGCAGGCCATTCCCACCGTTTGGGACGAAACTCGCATTTTGCCCGGTAACTCCATCGGTGACTTAACGGCCATGGCACGCCGGAGTGGTGTCACCTGGTTCATAGGAATTCTTAACGGAGATGGTGCACGTGACTATGCCTTCGATTTGAATTTTCTACCCGTCGGCAACTACCACGCCACCGCAGTGAGCGATGATCCCGAGGCTGATCGCATTAATCTCGTGGGCCTAAACCCCAAGGCGGATCTCAAAGAACACCCTACGGCAATGCCTTTCAAAGTTTCGAATTCGTCCGCCAAGTCGGATGATCGTGTTAAGGTTTCCTTGTCCGCAGGCGGCGGATACGTTCTGCAATTGGATCCCCAATAATATACACGTTTACGCCGGGGAATTACTTGATCGTGCCAACCGGCGATAAAAACTGTTCAAACTGAACGTATTCGCGACAAAGGACTGCTCCATCGGGGAAAGTCTCGAGACTCTGCACACTTCCCCCCCCCCCCAACGCCCCGAACCGACTTACCCCATGATTTCAATCGTCTCCTTTATCTTCTTCACCGCACTCGTCGGTTTCATCTCCTGGTGGCGCACCCGCAATGACGACCATGGCGATGCTTCCAGCTACTTCCTCGCGGGCAGAAGTCTGCCTTGGTTTGTCGTCGCCGGCTCGTTGATGCTGACGAACCTGTCGACCGAACAGTTGATCGGTCTCAATGGCAGTGCCTATCTGAATGGCACCATTGTGATGGCTTGGGAAGTGGTGGCAGCTCTCGCGTTGGTGATCATGGCGGTCTACTTTCTGCCCCGCTACTGGAACAACGGGATCACCACGGTCCCCCAATTTCTGGAAAAGCGATTCGATGCTCAAACCCGGCAGATCCTGAGCGGTCTTTTCCTCGTTTTCCTCGTCCTCAACTTCCTACCTTTTGTACTCTATTCTGGAGCATTAGGCATGAACGGTTTGTTTTCCGTCGATGAACTGCTGGGGGTGAGTCACACGAGTTCCATATGGATTATGGCTTGGACGATCGGCACGATCGGCGCGTTGTATGCGGTGTTCGGCGGTCTGAAAGCGGTCGCAGTATCGGATACGATCAACGGGGTCGGCCTTCTGGTCGGCGGATTGGCTATTCCCGTCCTTGGGCTTATGGCGCTGGGCGACGGCAGCATGGGAGCAGGAATCGAACGGGTGCTGGATAATCAAACGGAAAAAATCAGCCCCATCGGGGAATCCGATTCAGCCATTCCCTTCAGCACCCTCTTCACCGGAATGCTGCTCATCAATATTTACTACTGGTGCACTAACCAGGCGATCGTGCAGCGCACATTCGGTGCCAAGTCTTTGGCCGAAGGGCAGAAAGGTGTGCTCGCCGCGGCCGGTCTCAAACTGCTCGGACCTCTGTATCTGGTGCTCCCCGGCATCATCGCTTTGGAGATGTTTGGCGAAGAACTGGGCAACGGTGATTCCGCCTATCCGCTTTTGGTCGCAGCCGTCCTCCCCCCTTACCTGGCGGGTCTTTTCGGTGCGGTGATGTTCGGCGCGATTCTCAGCTCGTTTAATAGCGCGTTGCACAGCTGTTCGACCTTGTTCGGACTGGATATCTATAAGGGTATCATCAATCCCAAGACCGATGGCCGCAGGGTGGTTTGGGTCGGTAAGGTTTTCGGCATCTTCCTCGCCATCTTTGCGATGCTTTTGGCTCCGATCATTGCCAATGCCCCCGATGGTTTATTCACCCTGATGAAGAAACTGGGGGCGATTTTTAATATCCCGATTCTCGCCGTAATCATGATGGCAATGCTCACCAGAAGTGTCCCCGCATGGGCCGCCAAAATCTGCCTATTCGGCGGAATGGCGACTTACTGCTACTTCACATGGGGCATGGGTGAAACATTCTTCGGCATCCCGATGCATTGGATGCACTTTGCCGGGCTTAACTTCGCCTTCCTTTGCGTATTCATGTTCGTGGCCGGCAAATTGAAGCCTTCCTCTGCTATTTCAATTATGGGCGAAGGCGTAACCTCCGGCGATGCGGAATGGAGTTCCACACGATGGATCTCAGCGATCGTGGTCGGCGCTACCTTGGCGCTCTACGTGGGACTCCACGGCTTGGGCTCCTAGGGAAACGCTGATTTAATCCGAGAGCCTGCCGGACAGCCGGTGTTGCCCCGGTGTGGTGTAGTAGCGAACTAACGCACCGGGCTTGACGTGCCCGGCTACAGCACTGCGGTGGCCGGTTTGATATGAACCAAACTTCCCTCGCGTGGATTCAGCGGAGCGAAGGTTTTCGCCGTAAATTTATTCGTTTTTCGACACCACCATGAAGAGAGGGTCCTGCACCGGAGACTGTAGGGGCCGAACGGTATCTCCCTCCTGCCACGCACACGGAACTGCCGTGGTGCGAGGGTTGGACGGAGCGCCAAACTCATTCACCTGTAGGGCTGCAACCAATTGGTCCACAGCGATTTCTGTGAGCATATCATTCACATAGGGCACTCCCGCCGCCTTGACTCCCTCGCGGTTGAAAAAATCCAAGAACACATAACCCAGATTATCGGGATCAAGGGGACCATCTACCGACAGTCGATCATACCAAATATCACCGTAACCAATAACCGCATCGGGTTTCTTGCGGCTTCGCCATTTTGAAATGGCTTTGGCGTCGGGCTCTCCAACAAACGGTTCCAGTCTTTGTGATTTGGGGAGACGACGACACGTGTCCCAAAAACCGGCGGTGATCAAGTCCCGAGCCCGCGCATCGGTTGCGGATTCCAGCATAAGTCCGATTCGTTCGTAACCCCGCGCCAACAGTTGGGCCGTTGCTAGGTGAATATTACGATAATGGTCGATCACCACCCGATGCATAGGAGGCTCCACCACTGAGTAACCGATGGCGACGGTCGCCAATTTTTTGGTATCGATATCTACTCCGCCCGTGACGTCGCTGTGGGGACCAAAAATGGCGGCTCGAATGCCTCGAGTATCGATAATCTTCGACAGTCTTTGAGGGCTGATACCTTGCTCGGCCAACTCAAAGACCTCGACCCCATAGCCCCGTTCTTCGGCTCGTTTTTTTGCGTGTTTGATCGACGTTTCGATGTAGTGAGATAGTCCGGGTTCGGTGCGTTTAGCGGGAATTACGACCGCCAGAGATTCCTGTCCATCACGCAGGGTCTGTTGCTTAAGCAAAGCCATGAGCTCCGATACCCGAGCGTTGCGCTGATAGCCAAATTCGGCGGCGATCGCCTTCACTCGGTCGCGGGTCCGTTCAGGAATCGAGGGGTCATCGCGCATCGCCATAGAAACCGCCCCTAGGGAGAGACCGGCTTTTTCGGCGATGGCGCGAACACTGGCGGAACTTCGTTTCTTGGCCATTGGGGACGAAATGTCGGGACGATTACCCGAAATTGCAACGAACTTCTAAACGTTTCAGTCGTTCAGATATCTCGCTACACTATTGCCCTGTGGGACGAGTAAAAAAGCCCCCGACATCTAGATATGCTCAACCCTTGTCGTAAACGAATCGGTCCACTTCTTCGCCGGTATCATACAGCAAGCTACACGGAAAAAACTTATCGTCAAAAGGTCGAGGGCGGGTCGGTCCTCCCCATGTGGATCCCTCTAGGTTTCTCCACTGACGGGGCCCCCATTGAGGACAACGTAAGGCATCACGCGTCACGCCTTGCCAAGCCAGGATGGCATCGTGAAGGGCATCACGTTTGGCCGCCAAACCTTCGTCATGTATCCGATTAATCATTTCATGAGGATCTTCCTCCAGATCGTAGAACTCGTCTGTATCCAAGAGATTGATCGCGAGTTTGAAACGACCGTCACAGATCGCCCGAATCGGGGTGAAGGACCCGAAGCCATCGTGATTGAGTTCAAACCGATTAAACTCGATGAACACATGATTTTGGGTTACATGCTCGGGGTCCTTGCACTGCTGCAGTAGCGAACGTCCCTGCAGAATGGGAGGACGCTCGAGCTCAAAATACTCCATCAAGGTTGGCACGATATCGATATGGGAAACCGGTGAGGTTGATACCGCGCCTTCCGGACTTCCACCGGGCCAACGGACAATGAAGGGAATACGGCAAATCTCGTCATAAACCACCGGGCCTTTCCCTCTCAGCCCATCGGCGTGGAACATGTCTCCGTGATCGCTCGTATAGGTCACGAACGCATCTGGAATATATTGATCAATCGCCGCGATGACACGTCCCACCTCGTAATCGCTGTAGCTGTTGCAGGCAAAATAGCTCGCGTCGCGGTAAACCACACCGTCGGCCGTGCGGGTAAGAGCCGCATGTTGCTCGGAAAAGTGCGTCGCCCACTCTCGTTGCGACAAAGGTTTATCCGCCAAATCGTCATCGCCCGATAGACCGATTGGAAAATCAAAGTTATCGAATGAGCTGACAAAGGGTTCGGGGCAAATGAACGGGTGGTGTGGTTCATCGATCGAGACCACGAGAAAGAAATCTTTATAGCGATGGGCCTCGATAAAAGCCCGAGCTCGATCCGCGATGCGCGTGGGTGAACTCCTCGGTAATACCGTTCTCCGCAACCTCAGAGGGTCCCAGCACTTGGCGGGAAAGCGCTCGCGCGTCGTCGTTCGGCAGTGAATCAAGGTAGTTCCGTCCATCGAACCAGTAAGCGGGATCCCAACCCTCCGGACACCGACCATCTCCAAAATAGTCGGAGCCATCGAGATGCCATTTGCCGACATATCCGGTCTTGAACCCATCCTTCCGCAAGCGCTGCCCGATGGTTGGCAGGTCTAAATGCGGCACCTGATCGTTGCCCAACACCCCATTTGAGTGAGGGTAGAGTCCCGTCATGATGGCCGAACGAGCTGGGCCGCAAACGGGCGCACAGGTATAGGCTCGATCAAATCGGACGCCTTCACTGGAGAGCTGGTCGATATGCGGTGTGCCCAAAGCCTCGTTGCCAGAGTAGCAACTGACGCAATTGGCGCCTTGGGTATCGATTAAAAACAGGATGGCTTGTCGCGGCATCAGAAAATGGTCGGGGAAATGGGTTTGGGACGAGCCGCCAAGGTCTTCGTCACATAAGGGGTTAGCTGTTCGAGAAGACCGATGAAGCGTATAGGCCAGCAATCGCTCCGCCCTTGAAACGTTCGGTTGTGCCTAACTCTTTGATGAATCTATTAATTACCGTTCCCGCAATTTTAAGTTACTTGTCCGCGAAACAAGCACGCGCCTTTCCTGTCACAGCCGCAACCGGCGCACTTCCACCTAAGACCTCCCCTGCCCTTACCCGTCAGTTGTGATTTCTCTCACACCCTAGAAATAGTCCGATATTTGCCTAGATTTCGATCAGCCCTTTTCGGTATACCTACTTCGAATACCCCGCCACAACATGCTCGCTCTCTTTTCCTCCCGCTTCTCGGCCATTCTCGCCCTTGCCCTCGTCGCATCAAGTCTTCCGGCGGAGCCTCGCACGGTCCATTCACAAAATTCCGCGCCCCGAAAGCACCACTTGTTTGTCGGCGCGGAGTTGTTTGTGCGACAAGGCGAAGAATTGGTCACGGTCGACCGTATCCGCGGGAACAACGCCCGCGTGGCCGGACCCACACCGGAATACGTCTCGATTCGCCGCGCCAATGGTTTGCATTGGCGAATGGATACCAAGGTCAGCGCGGTGAAAGCGGAAATCTCAGACTACACAGCGGAGGGTATGAGGGCCGTCGATTTGAACGCATTTGCAGAGGCGGCCTGGGTCCAGAATTTCCTCGCCGACCAGCAGGACCAAATCAACGCCAGTCAGGGTCAACTCGAGGTTCAAGCTCAGCAAGCGGCGGAAATGGCTAATTCCAATGATCCCGAGGTTCGCGAGGCAGGACTTGCGGAGGAGTCTGTTATTCAATCAGAAATGGCCGACCTTTCCGGCGATCTTTCCAATATGGAAAGTCTGCTCGAAAGCTCTCAGTTGGGGGATGACATCCACTCCGACGAGGGAGCAGGAAACAACGCTATCGACATCGCGTTCAAAGTCTCCTCACCGGTCGAATTGACCGATGCCTATGTATTCGTATCCGTCCGCGTATACGCCAGCGATCGTATCCGTGATACCAATTTTTATCGCCACATCGGGGCCGTCGGACCAAAGCCGCGGAAAATTTCCTTCATTCGGGACGGGTTCCAAGAGGGCTTCGAAATCAAGGAGTCGAAAATATACCTCTACAGCTACGGAGAAGAAATCCCGACCAATCTTTCAGAGAAGCTTTACGATCTGACCTATGACGAAGCTCGGGAATTTCTACACCTCAGTCACATGGGAGAAAATCGCCGCGAAACCGTCCCCGCCAGTCCGGCTTGGTCGCTGGCGCCGCCCGATCTCCTCTCCAATAAAAACGAGAAGCTCATGGATTTCCCGCTGACCGTGGAGTTAGACGAAAAAGGGTCCCTGTTGGCGATTAAGGATACCAACATGATCATTCCTGATTCCGTGCGTGAAGTGGTGCGTCAGCTCACCTTCTTCCCGGCGTTGCACAATGGCACTCCGGTCCCGTCTACTCTGACTGTCAACCCGGCCGACTTCTACAAGAACTAGGTTCAATCAAAACAGCGCCTGCTGAGCTGTAGACGCGGATGTCGCCTCCTGAACATGGAGAGGCGAAATGAGTCCGGGGTGAACGTTGCGGCGCCGGCCCACTTTTACGCGACCCGCGGGATTTCCGCGCTCGCAATCCAGAGGGTTGGAGATCAATAGATTTCATGCTCCGGTGGCGGACTCATTGACGGGTCCGCGCCCTCAGTCCCATGCGCATTCTCTACATCGATATCGATTCGTGCCGGCCAGACCACTTGGGTTGCTACGGCTATCACCGCAACACCTCGCCCAACATTGATGCGCTGAGTGCGCACGCCATGAAGTTTCGGCAGTGCTACGCGAGCGACGCTCCTTGCCTGCCATCCCGCACCGCTATGTATAGCGGCAGATTTGGCATTCAAACCGGCGTAGTCGGACACGGCGGAACCGCGGCAAACCCCAAAAACGAAGGTGCGAGCCGCGGATTTACCGACACTTTCGTCGAACAAGGTTTGGCCAAACAGCTGCAAAAACAAGGGCTGCATACCGCGATGATTTCGCCTTTCGGCCAAAGGCACGCCGCGCATTGGTTCTACGCTGGCTTCAATGAGATCCACAACACCGGCCAGGAAGGCATGGAGTCCGCTGAAGTCGTGGCTCCTGTGGTTGACCGTTGGATGGAGGCAAATGCGTCGAAGGATGACTGGTTCCTACACATCAACTACTGGGATCCGCATACGCCCTACCGCGTCCCGGCGGACTACGAAAACTCCTTCGCCAATGACCCGTTGCCCGAGTGGCTGGAAGATCCCGCCGCGCTCGCCCGGCATCAGAAGATGATCGGACCACACACCGCAATGGATGTCAGCATGTATGGTGCCGCCCCCGAACCTACCTCGGAAGAGGATTTCCCTAGGCATCCGTGGAGCCTGACCGACGCATCGGAGTTACGCCGCATGATCGACGGTTACGACACGGGAATTCGTTACGTGGATGATCAAATCGGCCGGATCGTTTCGCAACTCAAAGCTGCCGGAATTTACGAGGAAACCGCCATCATCATTTCCGCCGATCACGGCGAAAACCAAGGCGAACTGGGCATTTACGGCGAACATGGCACAGCCGATGTCGGCACCTGCCGGATTCCTCTAATCATCAAGTGGCCCGGAGCGGCCTGTGGCGAAAATACCGCGCTGCATTACAACCTCGATCTCGCGCCGACTTTGATGGATATGCTCGGTGGGGAGTCCTGCCCGTTTTGGGATGGACAAAGTTACGCCCCGACTTTGCGTAACCACGCCTCCGATACCGGACGCGACGAGGTTGTGATCAGTCAATGCGCCCATGTTTGTCAGCGCAGTGTGCGCTGGGGGAACTGGATCTATCTGCGCACTTACCACGACGGATTTCACCTCTTTCCCCAAGAAATGCTCTACGACTTGGAGGCCGACCCCCATGAGCAAAACGACATTGCCGCCGAAAATCCCGAAATCTGCCGGGAAGGAGCTTGGCGACTGGCGCGATGGCATGACCAGCAAATGCAGAAACTGGCCTCTCATGCCGAGGACGTCACGGATCCACTGTGGACCGTGATTCGTGAAGGCGGACCTTTTCACGCCCGGCTGACCTCTCCCGGGGAGCCCGGCAGTATTGCTGAATTCGAACGCTACTTGACTCGTCTGGAAGCAACGGGACGAACGGATGGTGCCGCGGCCCTGCGGCAGAAATATCTCGGTTGATTCTATCGGGCCGGTTAAACGCCAGGGTGGATTTTCAGAAAACTTCTGACGATGCCTATCCTACACCCTTTTCCTCCGCTCACATTCGTTGTTCCGACTCTCCTTGGGATGTTGGGCATGATCGATTTGTCGGCGCAAGAGGTTCCCGAACCCGTCCACGGTTTCTTGGACAATCACTGTCTCAATTGCCATGACTCCCTCAAGACCAAAGGCGATCTTGATATGGAGAAGTTGAGTTTCGACTTCACCGATCCTCACGTTTTCGAGACGTGGGTTAAAATCCATGATCGAGCCGATCATGGCGAAATGCCTCCGAAGGAAAAACGACGCCCCGCTCCTTCCGAACTCGACAAATTTCTGGGAAACATTGCCCGCCCCATGGGGAAGGCGGACCTGCAGCGTCGCCAACAACACGGTCGCGCCACCGTGCGAAGACTGAATCGCTACGAATACGAAAACAAACTCCGCCATTTACTGGACGCCCCGTGGCTGCAGGTAGCGGAATTTTTACCCGAAGATGGGACAGCCCACCTCTTCAATAAATCAGGGGAGCGATTGGACGTATCACACGTGCAAATGGCGAAGTATCTCGAAACCGCTCTTCACGTTTTGCGAACGGCGACAAATCTGGCGGCGCATCCGCCGATTACCGAGCGCTACTACATGCGGGATGAACCTAGGGTTTGGCCTTATCTTTGGTTTCGAAAAGACCTGCAACAATCAGCCACCCGCGCCGTTGTCCCACTCATGGAATGGGAACCACAACTCGGTGTTATCCGAAAAACCGAACCGGTATCCGTCGGCGAGAGCGATCCGATCATGCGGGAACTCGAATCGATCGGCACATTCTCCGGAACCTATTCCGCGACGACAAAATATGATTTCAAGCGGGCGACTCGCCCCATCGACGGCCGCTACCGGATCAGCCTCAAGTCATACTCCTTTCTGGGCGGACTCAATGGAATGAGCAACGGCCCGGATGATGGCTTAACGGCTGGCGACCCGGAATGGTGGCGGCCCAACCGCAACTTCGCCTACCGCGCCCAACGCTCCGAACCCGTAACACTGTATGCTCTAACTTCGAGTAATGATACCCGTTGGCTCGCCACCTACATCGCTCAACCGGAACCGGGGATCTCCGAGCACATCGTGGATCTAAAAAAAGGAGAAGGCATCCGACCTGACGCCGCTCGTTTGATCCGCACGCGACCGGGATGGAAAGGAAACCCAAACGCCACTGCTGCCGGGGTGCCGGGCGTGGCGTTCAACTGGTTGGAAGTCGAAGGACCACTCCACGAATCATGGCTGCCACCGGCCTTTACCGCGCTTTTTGATGATCTCTCCTTCCAGATAAACGACGCGTCCACCGTGGAGGTGCTCAGCGCATCTCCAGTCAAGGACGCGAAGAACCTACTCTGGCGCTTCCTTCAGCGCGCCTCCCATCGAGCACTAACCGACCAACAAGTCGTCACCCCCTACATGGCCATATTCGAGCGAGCCATGAGCCAAAGCGAATCCTTTACCGACTCCCTGCTGACGGCCTACGCGACGATTTTGTGTTCGCACGATTTTTTGTATCTCGAATCACAGCCCGGTAAACTACCGCAACGGCAACTCGCCCAACGCTTGGCGTATTTCCTTTGGAACGGTCCACCGGATCACGAGCTTCTCAACTCCCCGAGGCTTGCTGCCGATCGCTCCCTGTCCCGTCAGGTTGAACGCATGCTAGACGATCCCCGCTCCAACCGATTTTTGCACGCGTTCCTCGGCTACTGGTTGGCGTTGCGGGACATCAAGCTCAATGCCCCGGACGCGTCGCTCTACACCGACTATTATCTTGATGAACTTCTAACGGGAGTGTCTGGGAATAAAGAGTTATGCTTGAAGCCAAATCAAGATGCATGCGAGTGAGAGCATGGCAGCGAATGAGTGGTGAAGTTTTTCGTATCGCGTGGCGATGCGGCGGAACTGCTTGAGTCGTCCGAAGAGGTTTTCGATGCAATGACGTTCACGAGAGAGATGCTCGTCAAAGGCGGGTTTTTCAGATCGATTCTGTTTTACGGCTATGCTGGCGGTGCCGCCCAGTTCAATCACATACTCCCGGATGGCATCGCTGTCGTAGCCCTTATCCATCATGGCGTGAGCGTTGGGCCGCAGGTGGCGACGTAGCAGCGGCTTGGCCTGATCGAAGTCTGATACATTGGCCCCCGTGAGGATGAAGCCCAACGCATACCCCAGTGCATCACAGGCCATATGCACTTGGGTCGACAGACCGGCTCTCGAGCGCCCCATGGCCTGAGTCATTTGACCACCGACCGGATTCGATCCATGCGCGTGCACGCGCATCGCAGAACTATCGATCATGAGGTATTCGTCGTCGCGGCCAGCCTTACTGGGTCCTCTGAGAATGGCAGTCCATAGTCCGTTTTTGGTCCACGCTCGGAAACGATCATAAACGCTCTGCCAACTCCCGAAGTAAGCGGGTAAATCGCGCCAAGGCGCACCCGGGCGTAAGATCCACAGGATCGCTTCGATGCGTTTGCGCATATTTTGACACGTGCGCCCACGCCTTTGGGGCCCAGTCAGAGACTTCCGATGGGCGTTAATTTTTTAAGTTCGTCCCAGTCGTGATCGGCGAGAACGAACCTTGGTTGCTGAATCACAACGAGATAAGAATACACAAACGGGTGATATGCAAGATAAATATATCCATTATATGGATATTATTTCCCTTTTTATTTCCCAGACACTCCCTAACGGAATCAGCCCTGCGTGAGACCCGGCAGTTTTTCCGACGACTCGTTGATGAAGACCTTGCAGCGCGAAATTTGGTCGACTCCGATTTTACCTACGTGAACGAACGACTCGCCGACCTTCCCGCGGTCGAAGGGGTAGAGCCTCGCCTCGTAAACCTTCCCGCGGAGTCGCCCCGGGGAGATCTACTGACTCAGGCCAGCATTTTGACCGTGACCGCCAATGGAACCACCACCTCAGCCGTGATGCGAGGAGCTTGGGTGATGGAGCGAATCATGAGGGGGATTCCGTCGCCACCCTCGGGAATCGAGGCGATTGAGCCCGACACCCGCGGAGCAACCACCGTCCGCGAGCAACTCGATCTGCATCGCGAATCAACCTCTTGTAATGCGTGTCACGCCAAGTTCGATCCAGCGGGATTTGCGCTGGAGAACTTTGATGTAAGCGGAGGCTGGCAAGACTACTATCGGGCCGTAGATGAAGTCCACTCCTCCGAAAAAGGATTCGGGAAAAACGGGCACGCGTTTATCTACCATCTCGCCCAGCCGGTAGACTCCACCGGCACGCTATCGGACAATCGGACTTTCTCCGGCGTCCGAGAGTTCAAGACATTTTTGACCGCGGATGAACGGGCCATTGCCCAAATCTCGTGAAACAACTGATAGTCTACGGCACCGGTGCGCCCGTCGGTTTCGCTGACCGGATCGAATTGGAACGTATTCTCGACCGGGCCGAATCTTCGGGTTACGGTGTGCGCACCCCGATTCGGGAAGTTGTGCAAAGCTCGTTGTTTCGGATCAAATAACCCCGCCCGACATGCATATCTCAACCGCCTCCCAGCGAATCAGTCGCCGCCAAATGTTGCGTGGCGTCGGAGTAATCATGGATCTGCCCTTGCTTAACGCGATGACTCCGGTCTTCGGGCGAGCGACAACTCTCGGCGGCGACGGCCCGCGACCGCAGCGGATGATCGGGATTTGTAATAATCTTGGTCTGCTTCGTCAGGGCTTCTTTCCCACGGATGGTGGAGCGTCGTATCAGCTTTCCCCTTACCTCCAACTGCTGGCCGAACATCGGCAGCACTTTTCGGTATTCAGTGGTGTATCCCATCCGGGAGTGGACGGTTCCCACTCTTCGGACGTTTCGTTTTTGACCGCCGCGCCTCATCCTGCGAGCGGCGATTTTCGCAATTCCATCTCGTTGGATCAACATATCGCCGAGATCATTGGTGATCAAACGCGCTTCCCTTCACTCACGTTGGGAGTGAATCCAAAACAAGGCCGACGTAGTCTTTCGTGGACCCGTTCCGGTGTGCTCATTCCCTGCGAAGGACGGGCATCAAAGAGGAGGTGGCCTGGCAAATGAAACAGTTGGAAATGGGTGGTAGCATCATGGATACAATCGCGGACCAGTCCCGGGCTTTGCGCCACCGGTTGGGACAGGAGGATCGCGAACGGATGGATCAATATCAAACGGCCGTGCGTGATCTGGAAAACCGCATGAGCAAGTCTCGGGAATGGCACCGCACGCCAAAACCACAGACTGACTTCCCCCTCCCTGAAGACCCGGTTTCTCCGACTGATTATCTGGAAAAAGCCCGCCTGATGTATCGCATGGCTCACCTCGCATTCGAATCAGATTCGACGCGGTGCATCACCCTGCTGCTCGACAGTAATAACTCCCCCACGATCACGGTGCCGGGAGAAACTATCTCCGACGGTTACCACAACCTTTCTCATCACGGGAAGAATCCCGATAAGCTCGCACAGTTGGCGAGCATCGATCGATCGCACATGCGTTTGCTGAATACGTTCCTGCAACAACTACGCTCCTCTGAGGAAAACGGTAGATCCCTGCTGGACAATACGCTCGTGATGTATGGCAGCAATTTCGGCGACGCCAATAAACACACCACGACCAACATGCCCATCCTCTTGGCCGGGGGGCAAATCCGGCACGGACAACATCTTGTATTTGAGAAAGAAAAGAACTATCCGCTGCCCAATCTGTTCGTGACGATGTTGCAAAGTATGGGCCTGGAATCCGACGCTTTCGCCTCCTCGTCCGGCACGATGCGAGGACTCGATCTGGTAAGCTGAGGATGATCCGCCGCAAACGCACACCGTCGATTGCTTACGGTTTACCTTTTTAACTAAAAGCACCAAAAGACATGCGAATTGCCATGAGCTTTGGGCAGATATTGGTAGCCTTCCGTTATATTGGAATAACCTATCCAACACCCTAACTACCATGACTCCCCCCTCCCTATCCCGTCGAAATTTTATATCAGGTTCTGCTGTAGCCGGCGCAGGTATGATGATTCTGCCCACCGGAACCCTCTTCGGACAAAACCGCCCGGGCAATAAACTGAGTATAGCGCTCATCGGCTGCTGGGGGCGGGGAACCGCTCACCACAAGATGTTGGAAAATGAAAACGTGGTCGCACTCTGCGATATTAACTCCAAGGCCTTGGATGCCGCCGGTCAAAAATTTCCGAAGGCCAAGAAATACAATGATTGGCGCAAGTGCCTGGATCAAAAGAATCTGGACGCAGTGGTCACGTGCACCCCTGACCACCATCACGCGTTCATTTCAATCTGGGCTATGAATCGAGGATTACACGTATTCGGTGAGAAGCCGCTGGCCAACACCGTGCAGGAAGCCCGCATGGTGCGGGAAACTTACCTCAAGAATAAAGGCAAGCTCGCCACCCAGTGCGGCACCCAACGCCACTTCCACCCTAATTTTGATAACATCAAAGCCCTGATCCAAGGGGGTGCCATCGGTGAACTACGTGACGTCCATGCGTGGGGAAATCGCTACCACAATAAGACCGCCTATCCGGTGGGCAGCGGTTCGGCGCCGGACTACATTGACTGGGATCTTTGGGTGGGTCCCTCGCAGATGCGTCTATTCAGCGATGATTACTTCATTGCCCGGGATTGGCGAACAGGTGCAGAAACCCACAATTACTTCCGCAGTGACCCCGCCAAATGGCCGCGTGGATCCAACTGCCTTTCGTGGAATATGTATCGCGAATTTGGCAACTGGCAGATCGGGGACATGGGTAGCCACACCATGGATTTGGCCTTCAATCCCCTCGACGCCGATTACCCCATTTCCGCGGAAGCCAAGGGCGATCCCTACAATCCGGAGGTTTCCCCATCTATGATGAGCTCTAGTTGCATCAATCCAGCCAACAGCTGGCGGGGAGATATTCGGGTTACCTGGCATCAAGGCGGAAGCGTGCCCAAGTCACCGCTCCGTCACATCGATTTGGCCAATATCGGTCACGGTGCCCTGTTCAAAGGCACCAGGGGTTACATCATCTCCGACTTCACGACCCGGATGGTGATTCCCTTTGGTAAAAACGCCGACCTCACCTATCTCGATACTGGTAAGATCGAGATTCCTGAAAAGACGGTGGCTAACTTCAGCGAGGAATGGACCAACGCCTGTAAAACGGATCTCAAGACCTCATGTGATTTTGATTACTCGGGCAAACTGATCGAACAGCTCCTCATTGGATCGGTCGCGTTCGACGTGGGTAAAAAACTTGAATACAACGCGAAAAAGATGGAGGTAACCAACAGCCCCGAAGCCACCCGTCTCTTGAGCAAAGAGTATCGCAAGGGCTGGGTGCTAAACGGCTGAGGCCGTTGATCGCTCCGTCGGACCAAAAACGGTCCGGCTTCAAATCACTGCTCCGCGATAAGAAAAAACTTCGCGGAGCGCGGGCCGAGTTCGGCTTGAATCTGACCGTCGGAATTGGTAGACAATTTCTCGAAGACATCAGTCACACGCAGTTCGTTGGTGCTCAGTATCGCGGATGCGTCGAACTGAATCTCCGTCATTTGGTCGGCACTGCGCTTGAGTAGTAGAACTGCAATTTGACCATCGGTCATGTTCTTCATCCAGACCTCCGCTACACCCGACTTCGCGATACGGCGACCTTGCTCGGTCGGATCTTGATTGATCGCGATGGCCACCTTGTTGGTGATTAATTCCCGTTCGAATTCAGTCATATAGCGCGGGTCGTTGCCGAGCATTAACGGCGAGCTCATCACGCACCAAAGCGCGAAGTGGGCTTCTTGTTCGGCTTCACTCAGCCCTTGCTCACCGGTGACCAACATATCCGGATCATTCCAGTAGCCGTTGCCGGCACTTTCGGCGTGAGGATTGTTCAGGTCGGCCACGCGCATAACACTGATGTGGTTATGGATAGGCTCCTCCCGCTCAAACACCGCTCCCCCTTTCCCTCTACGACTGATATCAAGCGTCGTGCGAGCCATCGCCTCAATTTCACGATACCAATCGCGATATTCGTAAGCACTGATGCTAAGCATCATGGGATGACCGCTCTCAGCCATCAACCGCGCCCACTTACGATACACCTCTTCGATCAGCGATTCATTCCATCCCTCGCCCTCCTTGAAGTGGCAGCGATCCAACTTAATAAAATCTATCCCCCACTCTGCAAACTGTCCGACATGCACTTCCTCGTGCCCGTATCCACCGACCGGATCTCCACCGCAGTTATGAGTCCCCGGCACCGTGTGTAATCCCAATTTCATTCCGTGTGCATGGACGTATTCGACCAAGGTTTTGATTCCCCCCGGAAAACGTCCTTGGTGCACGGTTAGTTCCCCATTCGGGCCCAGCTCCGTGTCCCGCCATCCGCCATCGCTGATGACGAAGTCGTAGCCCGCATCGCGGAGACCAGTAGCGACCATGACATCGATCGTTTCCCGCACGACTGTCTCGTTGATATCTTTCTTTCCATGCCAATTCCAACTGTTCCAACCCATGGGCGGGTGATCCGATCCGACGGTGCGTTTCTCGGCCCGAAGCGAAGAAAAAATCAAAAGACTGATGATGAGGGTAAGGACGGAGGCTTTTTTCATAGGGGGCAAAGTCGAAGCAGACCATGCGGCGAGGATTCCGCCACTCAACGCCGTTCTGACCGATACGTTCACTGTTCCCGTTAACGAGCACGAATTGCCATTTTCGCTCGCTATTGTTCGTCTACAAAAGCCATCATACCGTTCACCTTTCCCTTTTATGATCTATCAACAACTCGGTAATTCTGGCCTCCTGGTCTCCCGCACCTGTCTCGGCACCATGACCTTCGGCAATGATGCCTGGGGATGTGACGCCGCCGAATCTCGTAAACTCACCAACGCTTACATCGAGGCCGGCGGGAACTTCATCGACACCGCCGATCTGTATGCGAAGACGGTATCCGAATCCATCCTCGGTGACATTCTGGTCGATCATGATCGCGATGCGTTGGTCGTCGCGACGAAGTGCTGGTTCCCCCAGGCCGAACATCCCAATGCCCGGGGCCTTTCCCGGCGGCACATTATCGCAGCCTGCGATGATTCGCTGCGGCGCTTCAAAACCGACTACATCGACCTTTACCAATTTCACGGCCCCGATCCCCACACGCCCATTGATGAGTCGCTGGCCGCCATGACCGACCTCATCGCGAGCGGAAAGGTGCGCTACGCCGGCCTCTCCAACTTCCACGGCTGGCAAGTCGTGCAGGCCAACGAAGCCGCCAAACGTGCCGGCACTACGGGACTGATCTCCGGCCAGTATCTCTACAACTTGCTCCGTCGGGATATCGAGCGCGACATCCTGCCCGCCTGCCAATCGGAAGGACTCGGAGTGATTTGTTGGAGTCCACTCGCCAGCGGTTTCCTTTCCGGAAAATACCGGGGCATGGAGAAGCCCCCGGAAGGATCCCGTTTCGATAAAATGGGGAAGGTATTGTTACCTCGATTCTGGAACGAAAAAACCGTCGCGTTAGTCGAACGCATGGCCGCGATGGCCGAAGAATTGAACGAAAGCATCGTAGCCGTCGCCTTGGCCTGGTGTCTTGCGCAACCCGGCGTCACCTCGGTGATTGCGGGAGCAAGCAAACTCAGCCACCTCGAACCACAACTCCGCGCGGCCGAACTCACGCTTCCGGAGGCAATGCTCGCCGAGCTCAATGCTTCAATTCCCTGCGATAAGGGATACCCTCACGATTGGTTCGAGGTAGCCGGCAATGCTACCTTTCCGAGTGACCATATTCGCAGAGCCTGATCTCCCCGATGAGCGAAGACCACCAGGGGCCAGCTCTGGCCACGCCGCCCCAGCGTCTGGACTACAGTCTCACGGGCGAGAACTCTACTCTCGCCGTAGAACGTGGCTTGGCGGAGGCGGATTGGTATCAGAGTCACGTTCCGCGGGCTACCATGCGGAAGCTGCTGGAACGACGCGACGGCCCTGCAATTCGTGACACCCTCATTTGGTTCGGACTGCTGCTGGGGAGTGCTTGGGCAACGACGGTGCTTTGGGGCTCTTGGTGGGCGGTTATCCCCTACCTCGTTTACGCCACGATCTATGGATCGACCTCGGATTCACGGTGGCACGAGTCGAGTCACGGAACCGCATTTAAAACCGACTGGATGAACAGCGTGCTCTACGAAATCGCCTCTTTCATGGTCATGCGTGAATCCTCCTATTGGCGCTGGAGCCACACCCGTCATCACAGCGATACGATCATCGTGGGACGCGACCCGGAGATCGCCGCCCCTCGGCCTCCCAATCTCAAAGCGATCGCTTTAGGTTTTTTCAACGTCGGGGTCTAATCCGTTGCATTTTGGAAAAATCATCCGGCATTCGTCCGGGCAAATGTCCGCCGAAGAGAAAACGTTCATACCCGATTCGGAGTTCCCCAAAATCTACCGAAGGGCGCGCATCTACGTGCTGATCTACGTGGCATCAATCACCACTTCGGTTGCTTCCGGAAGCTGGCTTCCCGTCCTTTTCATTGGATTGCCCAATTTATTTGGCACTTAGCTGATGCCTATCTACGGGCTGACGCAACACGCGGGACTAGCCGAAAACGTGCTCGATCATCGACTCAACTGCCGAACCGTTTACACGAATTTCATCAATCGATATTTGTATTGGAATATGAACTACCACGTGGAGTACCACATGTTCCCCCTGGTCCCTTACCATGCCCTGCCCCGGCTCCACCAGTTGGTGAAGTCGGACATGCCCACGCCATACCCCAGCCTCCTCGCCGCCTGGCGGGAAATCATCCCCGCACTCGTCCGCCAAGTTAAAGATCCGGCTTGGCACGTGAAACGCACCCTTCCACCGCCCAGTCACCAAACCGCTCCGACATTTGCCACCTCAAGCGCGACTCCCGATACCAAGGATTGGATCGAAGTCTGTTCCGCCGCCGACCTCGGGCGGGCCGATGTGATCCGTTTCGACCACGGCAAAAGAACCTACGCCCTCGCCCGGGATGAAGACGGTAACCTCTTTGCTACCGATGGAATTTGCACCCACGGCAATACCCATCTCGCGGACGGACTGGTGAAGGGCAAAATTATCGAATGTCCCAAACACAACGGCCGTTTCAGTCTGGCCGATGGGTCACCAGCGCGGGCTCCCATTTGCCGCGGCCTCGCGACGTTCCCCCTGGAAGAACGTGATGGACGGCTTCATCTTAATATCAGTGACGGGTGAGGCGATGGCACCCGAACGGAGCAGTCCCATCGTCTACGGGTAGTCAGCAACGACAGTGTGGGGACATTTATCAAGGAGTTGGTGCTCGAACCCCTTGATCCAAACCAACCAATCGATTTCACGCCCGGCGACTATCTGCAAATCGACATTCTGAACTATGAAGAAATCCGTTTTCGCGACTTCGACATCCCGGCGCCGTTCGATGCAGTCTGGGAGCGGCAGCACGTTTACGATTTGGTCGCTAAGAATCCTGAAAAGGAACGGCGCAACAACTATTCGCTAGCCAGCAATCAGCAGACTGAAAACGTGCTGCGTTTTAATGTCCGAATCGCGACTCCTCCTCCGGGACAGGATTGTCCTCCCGGCGTCGGGTCCAGCTACGTGTTCAACTTGAAACCGAGAGATGAAGTTTCCGCCATCGGTCCTTTCGGCGACTTTCATCCCAAACCTACCCAACGGGAGATGGTTTACATTGGCGGTGGTGCCGGCATGGCCCCGCTCCGAGCTCATCTTTCCCATTTATTCGACACCGAACAAACGGCCCGCCGAGTCAGCTACTGGTATGGAGCTCGTTCTAGCCAAGAAGTCTTTTATCAAACGGTCTTCGAGCAAATGGCGAACGAGCATGCGAATTTCACGTTTCACCTCGCTCTTTCCGATCCTCAACCGCAAGACAAGTGGACCGGTCCCTCGGGATTTATTCACGAGGTCGTTCTCCAGAATTATCTGCAGGATCACCCCAACCCCAGCGCCGTTGAGTATTACCTTTGTGGACCACCCATGATGATCAAGGCCTGCACTCAAATGCTGACAGACTTGAACGTTCCGGCACATCAGATTGCCTTCGATGAATTTTAGGGTTGCGAGATTCCACCGATTTCACGCCGCCTTTACTTGAGCTTACGGCGCGAAGGTGTGTTCCTTGCCCTAAATTATGAGTTCAGATATCCAGCACAATCTCGTCGCATTGCTTCATGGACCGGATCAAACGGGCATCGTAGCGAAGGTCTCCGGCTGGATATTTGAGAATTCCGGTAACATTATTCATGCCGACCAACACCGGGATCAGGAAGAGGGGATTTTCTTCCAGCGCGTCGAGTGGGGAAACGAAAGTAATCAATCGGACGAAGAGATGGCGGATGCCTTTAAAAACTTCGCCCAGTCGCTCGGGATGAACGCCCACGTCGCCGTTTCGCAACAGAAGCCTAAGATCGCTCTCTTCGTTTCCAAATTCGATCATTGCTACCACGATCTTATCCTGCGCTGGAAGGCGGGCGAGTTCGACTGCGAGATCGGACTGATCATTTCCAATCATGAGGATCTTCGCGACACCAGCGAACACCACGGCATTCCCTACCACCATGTTCCGGTCAATAAAGACACCAAGGCCGAATCGGAGGCGCGGCAACTGACGCTATTGAAGGAGCACGACATCGAGCTCGTGATACTCGCCCGATACATGCAGGTGCTCACCGCCGATTTCCTCGCGGCGTTCGGTCATCCGGTCATCAACATCCATCACTCATTTTTGCCTGCGTTCGTTGGCGCCCGGCCCTACCATCAGGCTTTTCGAAAAGGGGTGAAAATCATCGGAGCCACCGCCCACTACGTTACCGCTGACTTGGACCAAGGTCCAATCATCCACCAAGGTGTCACCAATGTGACCCACCGACACAGTATCGCCTCTTTCATTCAAAAAGGCCGAGACTTGGAAAAAATGACTTTATCCCAAGCCGTTCGGTGGCAGCTCGAAAACCGGATCCTAGTCTACGAAAACAAGACCGTTGTCTTCGATTGAGTCGCCTTAGGCATTCCGAAATAGTAAATCTATCTGGCACCCTCACGGGGAATCGAACCCCGGTTTGATCCGTGAGAGGGATCCGTCCTAACCGCTAGACGATGAGGGCATGTCCAGAAGGACGCGAACGCTCGCGAATTCGGCTTGGGGCTGGCAAGCATATTTATTGAGGGAATTCACCCTCTCCCTTCAAATCGGGTTAGTCCGAATCGGTCTCCAATCGGGAGTCTTCCGCGAAACGAAATGCACTTTCGCCCGAGAACTCCGAACTCACGATCGACGGAGACCAATAACGTTTCACGTGCGCAATCATCAAATCGGTCGCCGTAAAATGATCCACTACCGGGGCACTACTGGGGTCATACATCGTGTCCGTCATATCACGCATGAGAGCGACATTTTTGCCGGTCCTTACCATCTGGCGAATTCCGAACGGGCGACCCAATACACACATATTTAGATGAACACCGGTGAGGACTACGTTCTCGATGCCGCGCTCCTCCATCAGGAACCATATTTCCGCGCCATCATCAGAAATCGCATCTTCGGGGTAGATTTCAATCGCCTCAATCTGTCGAGTCCAGGGCCAGGGCTTTCCGCTCTCGCATTCCGGTTCTTCACAGCTACAACCACCGTCTGAGTCGTCGATGGGCAACGCCCCTTCGACGGATTCATCGAGTAAACACCACCCCGTTTCCCATCCCTCCTGTGTTTCCGGAGAGGCCGGCAAAGGAACCGGCTCAGCGCTCAGTACCAGGGAGTGTCTGGGAATAAAGAGTTATGCTTGAAGCCAAATCAAGATGCATGCGAGTGAGAGCATGGCAGCGAATGAGTGGTGAAGTTTTTCGTATCGCGTGGCGATGCGGCGGAACTGCTTGAGTCGTCCGAAGAGGTTTTCGATGCGCTGAGGTTCACGAGAGAGATGCTCGTCAAAGGCGGGTTTTTCAGATCGATTCTGTTTTACGGCTATGCCGGCGGTGCCGCCCAGTTCAATCACATACTCCCGGATGGCATCGCTGTCGTAGCCCTTATCCATCATGGCGTGAGCGTTGGGCCGCAGGTGGCGACGTAGCAGCGGCTTGGCCTGATCGAAGTCTGATACATTGGCCCCCGCCCAACGCATACCCCAGTGCATCACAGGCCATATGCACTTGGGTCGACAGACCGGCTTTCGAGCGCCCCATGGCCTGAGTCATTTGACCACCGACCGGATTCGATCCATGCGCGTGCACGCGCATCGCAGAACTATCGATCATGAGGTATTCGTCGTCGCGGCCAGCCTTACTGAGTCCTCTGAGAATGCCAGTCCATAGTCCGTTTTTGGTCCACGCTCGGAAACGATCATAAACGCTCTGCCAACTCCCGAAGTAAGCGGGTAAATCGCGCCAAGGCGCACCCGGGCGTAAGATCCACAGGATCGCTTCGATGCGTTTGCGCATATTTTGACACGTGCGCCCACGCCTTTGGGGCCCAGTCAGAGACTTCCGATGGGCGTTAATTTTTTAAGTTCGTCCCAGTCGTGATCGGCGAGAACGAACCTTGGTTGCTGAATCACAACGAGATAAGAATACACAAACGGGTGATATGCAAGATAAATATATCCATTATATGGATATTATTTCCCCTTTTATTTCCCAGACACTCCCTAGATCCCGTTGCGGGGTTTCTTCATAGAACCCGGTGACCAAACTGGGGGCATAGATGATGAATACGCCTTCCGCTCGGGCCGCTTTGATGGTCTCATTCAATGGCCCGGCCATCTCTGCCACCCGCCGCGTGGCGGACGCGCACCAGTGCGCGTCCCACATGTCGCAAACGATCAATACGGTTTTTTGCGGATCCCACTCAACCCTCTCGAAACTCGAGGTTTCGGCTCCCAACGTCCGAGATCTCAAGGTCAGTGCGATATCTCCACCAATTGCGACAACCGACGAGGAGAAGCCGATAGCCAATGCCATTAAAACTACGCCAATCCGTTTCCTGAGCTGTAACATCGAATCTCGTCTACCGCTTCTGCCGGCGTGGCACGAGCCTGAATAACGGACCCGACTTACACCCAACACACCTTTGGGCTTCTCTCTCCATCGGCTCTTGGTCAACTTGGTGCTTTTCCCCCGTCCACCTATGTTTACCCCCGCCCGAGCCCTTTTGGGTTTTCTCGCTTTTGCTTCAATTCATCTGGTCTGCTCCGCCGCCGATCGCCCCAACATCCTCTGGATCACCAGTGAGGACCACGGACCCGAAATGGGCTGTTATGGTGACGAATTTGCCACCACTCCCCACGTGGATGCGCTCGCATCCCGAGCTCTGCGCTACGATTTCGCATGGTCTACCGCCTCGGTCTGTGCCCCTGCTCGCACGGCATTGATCGGCGGCCTCTATCCGCCTTCTACGGGCGGACACAATATGCGATCGAAGGTCGCCGCTCCGGCTAACAAACCCGCCTACCCGGCCCATCTCCGCGAGGCCGGCTATTATTGCACCAATAACTCAAAGGAAGACTACACAACCTGATCCTACCCGCCGATCTGTGGAACGAATCGTCCAACCAAGCACACTACCGCAACCGCCCGAACGGGAAGCCTTTTTTCGCCATCTTTAACGCGACGGTAAGTCACGAGAGTAAGATCCGCGTCCGTCCCCACGAAGCGATTCATGACCCCGCCAAAGTTACGCTGCCTCCCTTCCATCCCGATGATCCGGCGATTCGTCAGGATTGGGCCCAGTATTACGACATCGTTTCCCAAACCGATGCCATCGCCGGCAAACATCTCGCCGACCTTGATGCCGCTGGCCTTACCGAGGATACCATAATCTTTTATTACGGTGACCACGGCTCGGGAATGCCCAGCTATAAGCGAAATCCCAAAAATCGCGGCCTTCGCGTACCGCTCATCGTCTATATCCCGGAGAAATTCGCGCACCTTCGTCCCAAAGATTACAGTCCCGGAGGGAGCACCGATCGACTCGTCGGCTTCATTGATCTCGCCCCCACTGCCCTTAGCCTGGCGGGCGTAAAACCTCCCGATTGGATGCAGGGTCACGCCTTCCTCGGCGAACACATCGCCCGGCCACAAAAATACATGTTCGGGTTTCGCGGTCGCACCGACGAGCGCATGGACACAGTTAGGTCGATAACCGATGGCCGCTACGTTTACGTGCGCAACTTCCGTCCCGAGATCCCCGCGGGGTTTCATGTGAGTTATCAAATGGTAACACCAACCACTCGAATTTGGTTCGAAAAATTCAAAGCCGGAGAAACTAATGCAGTCCAGTCGGCGTTCTGGTTGCCCAGTGGAGCCGAGGAACTTTACGACCTGAAAAAAGACCCGCACGAAATCAATAATCTCGCCGCGGTCGCTGAACATATCGCCACTCGGGATCGACTGGCGACGGCTCTCTTTCAGCACATGGGAAATACACTGGATCTCGCGTTTCTACCGGAGGCTGAGATGGATCGTTTGGTGGGTCAGGGCTCGCCCTATGATTGGGTCCGGGAAGCGGGTAACTACGATGTCGGTCGAATTCAGCCCATCGCCGGCGACGCGACCCTAGGCACCTCCATTTTACCTCAAAAAATCAAGGCCCAGCTCCACGACTCCAATTCACTGGTGCGCTACTGGACCTTGCGTGGGCTCAGATTGAGTGCCCCTTCCGACGTCACCCCGCATCTCGCGACTTTAGAGGGACTCCTCTCCGACCCGTCGGTCGATGTAAGCGTCGCGGCGGCGGATTTACTCGTTCGCCATGGTGACGCGGCCAACCAAAGCGCCGGACTTGGCCATTTGGAAGATTGGATCACGCCGCAGTCTTCGCACTTCGAATTAATGGCGGCACTCACCGTCATCGACAATTTGGCTGATCGCGCCACGTCCTTGTACGAGAACATCCGCCAGTTCCCTGGCGAAGATCACACCGGTCTCGCCCGTGGTTATATCTTCGATGTGCCCAACCTCATCACCCACATCCTCGACCTCAAAAAAACCGACGCACGCTTATGAACCGACGCACTTTTATTGAACAGTCTTCCGTCGCACTGGGTGCAACCCTAATTGCTGGCGGCTTGAAGGCGGCCCACCACAGCAATTCTCATCAGCGTTCGATTCATGTTTTTTCCAAACACCTCCAGTTTTTGAGCTATGACCACATGGCGGAAAAAGCAGCCGAGATCGGTTTCGATGGGGTTGATTTGACCGTCCGTCCCGGTGGGCATGTTTCGCCCGAAGATGCGGTCCGCGATTTACCTCGAGCGGCGAGTGCATTGCTCAAGGCCGGGTTGCCTCCGCTGATGTGCACGACCAGTTTCGCTTCGGTCAAGGATGCCCATTTCGAAAGCACCCTCGATGGGATCGCCGCCGCAGGAATCAAACATCTGCGGATGGGATATTTTCGCTACGACGACAAACTGCACCCCGCTGAACATCTGCAGAATATTCGACGCACCTTACCCGCTTTGGCGAAGGCACTGGAAAAGCGCGGCTTAAACGGCGCTCTCCAAAACCACGCCGGAGCCCGCCATGTCGGAGCATCTATGTGGGAGTATTGGCAACTCCTACAGGACATCGACCCCACCGTGCTAGGGATCCAATTTGACATCCGCCATGCGGTCGCCGAACGCGGGGCTTCTTGGCAACGCGAAGTGGATACGGCGGCTCCCAAAATTTCTTCCCTTGTGATCAAGGATTTTAAATGGGTGGAGGACAAAAACTCCGGTCTACCTAAATTACTCAATACCCCACTCGGCGAAGGTTGGATCGATTTCCCCCGCTACTTTGAGATGATGAATGAAAAGAATATTTCCGTGCCGATCAGCCTGCACTACGAGTATGATCTGGGCGGTGCCGACCACGGTAAACGTGAGATTACGATTCCTACCTCGGAAGTCTACGCGGCCATGAAGCGGGATTTGGACCTGCTGAGGAGTTGGTAAGCGCCTCGTAACTTAAGGCTCTTATCTGAGCGTAAAAGTAACTCGACCCAACTTCCCGAAATCGGCGACGTATCGACCCGATTCGGCGGCAACCACCTGACCCATCGCACCCGTGATAAGTAGGTCGTTGCGTTTCACTTCGAAGCCCTCCTGCAGACGATTTCGAACCAACCAAAGCAAGGCCTCCCACTGATCGCCCATGGCATCCGAGCCGAGACCGGTGGCGACAACCTCGTTGTTGAGCGTAAGCTTGGATTCGATCTCATTGACGTCGATGGAACTGAGCGGCTTGGGCCGGCCTTTGATCACGGTCGCCGTCGCCACGTTACTGGCGATGATATCCATGCCGGACAAATCGTCATCGGGCGTAAAATAGACGTTGGGCAATTCGACGATCGGCACGATCTGTCGCACCTTCGCTTTGAGTTCCTCGACGTTACGAGGCTCGGATCGAATTGAGAGTTTCAGTTCAAACCCGATCTCCATCTCGACCACCATTTTCTTAAACTGCCGGCGGCTTACGAAGGTCGCCGTGTTCTTGACGTGAGATTTAAGGAGTGTTCCTGCGACGGGTTCAAACAGATCAAACTTAGCCTGGGCCGCCTCGTTGGTCAGGCCCGCCTTGTGCCCGATAATTGGATTCCCCGCGTCCGCCAATTTGCTCACCACCATTTTCTGCACCTCGTAAGCCTGGCGCTCCGTAGCGTTGTAAGACTGGTTTCCGACCGCCGGGATCGGTTGTTTACGTTCAAGAGCCTTGAGGATCGAAGCGGACCATTCTTCGGAAGACTGGGCGGAGGCGAAGGCGGGCGTAAAACCCACTAAAAGGAGAGTAAGAAATTGGGATAGTTTCATGGGGCAAGGGGATGAATACCCCACTACGAAAGTCGAAGGAACTGGAAAATCAAAATTGGAGCAGCGAAAAGCCCCTCCCGCATCTCTCCAATCTCAAAAAACGATGCGTAACTCACTCGAGTAGAATTCCTAACAGCATAAAGCGATCAAGACCTCCAACTTTCCGCCGGCGCTCTCAGTCATTGACGTCATGCCGCAATCTTTTCAAAATTCGGACGTTGCTCAGAAGCAGCTCCGCCCTTGATCAAACCCCTGTCCACTTACCCCCATGATTGATATTTGCCCCGAGTCACAAAACGACACTGTCATCGCGCGCGCGACTGGCATATTGACGGCTGCCGACTATGAAACCCGGTTTCAGCCTTTCATTGAAGAGATCATCGAAAAACACGGTAAAGTAAACGTGGTGCTCCATCTGGATGAGCGATTTGAGGGTTGGGATCTAGGTGCCATGTGGGACGACGCCAGTTTTAGTCTCAAGCATCGGCACGACTTTAATCGGGTCGCGGTGGTGGGCGCTCAGGCGTGGTTCAAATGGGCTATGAATCTAGGATCCAAATTTTTGGACGGTCAATTTATGACCTTTGCCTCTAACGACCTAACCGGTGCAATCGCGTGGGTAAACGCAGGCCCCATCGGCGGCCCGAGCGAAGTCTGACTTTCCGAGATCAATTCGAGTGAGCTTGCCTGCTCTCTCTAACATCAGCGTGGCGCGATTTTATCGCGGTGGAGTTGGGTCATCGCGACCAGAGCGAGACCACCTCCGAGCACCATTGGCAGAGTAAGTCGCTCTTGCTCCAACCAGACCAAGGACTCGAGCACTCCGAAGAGCGGAATCAAAAAACGGTAGGTCGCCAACTCATGAGCGGGCATGAGCGTCGAGAGGTAATTCCACAAGACGAACGCCGCCGCGGAAACGAATGCCAGCCATCCGGTCCAGATGATAACGTAGCCATCGAAGGCACAAGGTCTCCGCGCTGCACGGCTGGCCATCCCATGGCGGTTAAGATCAACCCTCCGATTAATAACGAATATCCCGTGCCCGCGCGCGATCCGATCGTGGGTTTCATCCGCTGAAAACAGAGCAAACCGAGTGCTCCGAAAAGACTCGCTCCCAACAACAATACCGCCCCCAACTGCGGGTTCCCTTGCGTCACTCCCGGACTGTAGACCGCTATGGACGCCCGAAGCCACCGACGAGTAGAATCACCCACTGCCTTCGGGTCAGCGCGGGGCTATGTCCAAACCGTGGTGCGAGTAAAACCCACCAAAAACTGCCACTGGAAATGAGAAGCGAAGCCAACGCTGCACTGGAAAGGCTGAGTCCGAGATAAAACAGAACGTATTGCCCGACCGTCTGGGTTAGGGCCAATGCAATCAACCAGCGCAGGGGCGTTGCTCGCCACTCTTGGCCTGGTGATTTGGCAAAGATCAACAGAGCGAGTTCCGAGACGGAAAAGCGGATTCCAGAGAACAGCGAACGCATCGCAAAATCAATCTCCACACCACGCTCCGTCCAATGTCCGTAGACGCTCTTGATTCCGGGAAATGCTGATCTCCAGAGCACCGCACAAAAGAGCACCTACCCAATGAGCTTGAGTGAGTGGTGGGACAAAGAAGTCTCAACGGAGGAATGAACTGACACCAATCCGACAACGGACATCTTAATGCTCCCTGCCAACCTTGCTTTTCTCTGCAAACCTTCTGGACTCGCGGTCCTACCGGTTCACTCCTCCATTTTGCATCCCCTACCGCATATGAAGTTCTTCCCTCTTCTCTCACCTCGCCAACTGACCCCATTCGCATTCGCAGTGACAATGTCGCTTTCGTCCCTCGGTGCGGCGGAAAACACCCAGCCCAACATAATCGTAATGCTGGCAGACGACCAAGGTTGGGGCGATGTGGGAATCCATGGTCATCCGTCCATCCATACCCCCTATCTCGATCAACTCGCTCGCGATGGAGCTCAATTCGAGAGTTTCTACGTTCAACCGGTTTGTGCGCCCACTCGCGCTGAGTTTTTGACTGGCCGCTACCATCTTCGCGGCGGAGTTCGCGGGGTGAGTGAAGGATTGGAGAGATTGGCGATTCGGGAGGAAACCATCGCCGAAGTTTTCAAATCAGTCGGCTACACAACCGGCGCGTTTGGTAAATGGCATAACGGTAGCCAAGGGCCTTTCCATCCCAATGCCCGTGGGTTTGATGAGTTCTACGGATTTACCTCGGGCCATTGGGGGAACTACTTCGACGCCATGATGGATCACAATGGACGGGTCGTCACCGGGAAGGGATTCATGACGGACGACATCACCTCCCACACGATCGAATTCGCCCGGGAGAATGTGAAAAAATCACAACCGTTCCTCGCTTACTTGGCCTTCAATACCCCGCACTCTCCGATGCAGGTTCCGGATGCGTTTTGGGAGAGTTGGAATAACCGCGAAGTGCCCAGAGAGCATCGGTTCTCGAAGAGCGAAAAACCTCAACACACGCGGGCGGCCCTCGCGATGGTTGAAAACATCGATCACAACGTCGGCCGCCTGATGGTTGCGCTGGAAGAGCTGAAGGTCGCCGAAAATACCATCGTGATTTATTTCACCGACAACGGCCCCAATGGTGCCCGCTGGAACGGTGAAATGAAAGGTCGCAAGGGGTCCACCGACCAAGGAGGCGTGCGATCCCCGCTGTTCATGCGCTGGCCGGCCGCAATTACTGCCGGCACCCATATCACTACACCTGCTGCCGCGGTCGATCTGCTCCCTTCGTTAGTCGAGATGGCAAAAATTGAGCACCACCCGAAACATCCGCTCGACGGATTAAATCTAGCCACAGGAATCACCGGAAACACCATGCCGCAAGCAGCCAAATCTCGCCGGATCTACAGTCACTGGCGAGACCGGTTCGCCTCCCGGGATTCGCGTTGGTTGCTCGACGACCAAGGGGAGCTTTTCGATCTCACCAGTGACCCGTTGCAATATGAACCCGTGACCAAACGATTCCCGGAAATCGCGCAAAAGCTCCGCGAAGATCTCGACCATTGGAAAAAAGAGATCCTCGCCGACTCCCCTTCTTCCAAGCCCGCGATTATTGTTGGTTATGCGGGTTCGTCCCAAACTCCGCTACCCGCTCGCGATGCTACCCTCCACGGTAACCTTGAGCGCTCAAACCGCTACCCCAACGACTCCTACGTCCGAAAATGGACCGCGACATCCGACCGTCTTACCTGGGCGATCGATGTTCCCACAGCAGGAAAATTTGCGGTAGAGGTCTACTACACCTGCCCTTCCGCAGACGTAGGATCAGAGGTCCGGGTCACCGCTGGCCCAGCGTCAATCGCCACCAGAATTACCACAGCATGGGATCCGCCGGAACTTGGCGCAGAGCATGATCGGTTTCCTCGCCAAGAGTCCTACGTGAAAAACTTCAAGGCGTTGCGAATCGGCGAAATCGTTATGCCAACCGGCCCAACGGAGTTGGTCCTGGATTGCCCGGAAATTCCGGGAAACACCGCGTTGGAGTTTCGACTTCTAACGTTTGAGCGACTCAAGTGACGAAAACGATTTGCGATTCCGGCCATTGACCCGGTTGCCTCGAAAGTATGCGTTGAACCCCGACATGTCTGATCCCACACCTATGGCTGCAAGCCCGATCCGCCGGGTCATGGCCTCACTGGTAAATCTGTTGATTGTTCTACTCTTCGGTTTCGTGGCCGAAATGATCGCCGCCGACGGGGTCGCAACCAACGCCCCAGCCCGGTCGGCGTTGGCGATTCAGGCCCTGTTCGGCTTCTGCGTCATCTTTTGGCTGCTCTGCGGGCAAGTCCGTTCAAGTCCTGGGTTGGCCCTGTTCAAATTGACGGTCGTCAATACCGACACGCCTCCCGGTCGCATCAATCTCACCACCGCCATGCTTCGACCGCTCCCGTTCTTCCTGTTCGGCATCATCGTCGCCTTTCCGGTGCAGCTGATTCCCCGCTCCATGGCCCCGGTCCAATTCTTTCTCGTGTTGGCGAGCTCTCTTCTACTGGCCGCCAATGCCGCTCCGCTCTGGTCGGGTCCGAACCGGTTCAGCTTGATCGACCGCTGGTTGAACACCCGGGTCGTTTTTCAGGATAAGAGCGCCGGGAAATAACGGTCAGCGGCCTTCTCGTTCCGACTCTTCCGCGGCTAGCCCCTTGCCTATTACCTCGGCGATTCGTTCCGCATCATAGACGCATCCGCCCCAACTGCCTCCGGAGGCATTCTGCAAAACGGACCATAATCGGGTGTCCGCCGGAATCCGGGAATCAGGTTCCAATTCTGGATGATTATCCCTAGCCGCGAGTTCTGCAGCAGAAAGATCAACCGCGTCAATCGAACCCACCAAATCACGAGTATCGACGCGCAACCGGATTTGGTCGCCATCGCGCACTTTTCCTACCGGACCATCCGCCCAGGCCTCAGGGCTGACGTGACCGACGCACGCCCCCGTTGAGACACCCGAAAATCGTCCGTCCGTAATCAAGGAGATCTGCTCGCCTCCTCGCATATATTTAAGGGCCGATGTGACTTGGTAAGTCTCCGACATTCCACTTCCCGGCCCCAAGCCCAACAGGATCAATACATCGCCCGGAGAAACGGCGGCATTCTTGATGGCGGCAATGGCCTTCGCCTCCGAAGTGAATACTCTCGCCGGACCGACGTGCTCAAATACTCCAGATTCGTTCAACCGGGACTTTGCAATCGCGGTGCTTTTGATCAACGCGCCTTCCGGAGCGAGATTCCCACTCAAGAATGTCACGGTGCTACTCAGACCGCGCGATCGAGCCTTCGGAGCCGACATGATTACGCTACCGGCATTAATCCCATCGAGGTCAAGGAGCTTTTGCTTCAGCCGCGTGCGTCGCTCACAAGTTTCCCACCACTCCAGATTCTCACCCAACGTTCGCCCTGAAACGGTCGGAGCATCAAGTTTGAGTAGATTCAAATCCCGGAGGTGCAGCATCATCTCGGGAACGCCGCCAGCCAAAAATACCTGAACCGTCGCAAAGTACTCAGGCCCGTTCGGCAACGAATCCACCAATCGCGGAACGGACCGATTGATCCGCGACCAATCTTCGACCGTCGGGCGTTCAACGCCCGCCGCATGGGCTATGGCCGCGAGATGCAGCACCAGATTTGTCGAGCCCCCCACGGCGGCATGACAGACCATGGCGTTATGCAGTGCGTCCGGAGTCAGGATGGAGCGAGTCGTCACTCCCGTCTGTTCCATCGCCATCAAAGCCCGCGCCGATCGCCGCGCCATGTCGCGCCAGATTTCGGCCCCGGAAGGACTCAACGCACTATGCGGTAACGACAGGCCCAACGCTTCCGCCGCGACCTGCATCGACGCAGCGGTCCCCATAAACTGACAGCCTCCGCCGGGGCTTCCACAGGCCTTGCATCCCATCTCGGCGGCATGGTCCAAAGTGATCTCTTCCCGCGCGAACCGCGTGGCCAGAGTCTGAACCTTGGCGGTGTCCTCGGCCTCCTCGGCCAGTAAAGTCACTCCCCCGGGCACGAGAACGGCTGGAAGGTCCGAGGAACCCACCAAAGCCATCAGCATGGCTGGTAAACCCTTGTCACACGTTGCCACGCCCATCACTCCGCGACGGGTCGGCAATGAGCGGATGAGACGCCGAAACACCATCGCGGCATCGTTCCGATAAGGTAGACTATCGAACATACCCACGGTGCCTTGAGTGCGACCGTCGCAGGGATCGCTCACCGCCGCCGCAAAGGGAACTGCACCGTGAGCCGCCATCACTTTGGCCGCCTCCTCCACGAGTAAACCCACTTCCCAGTGCCCGGTGTGATAGCCCAACGCGATGGGACTACCGTCAGCATCCCGCACGCCGCCCTGAGTGCTCAGGATCAAATACTGCTGCCCTTTGAGTTTGGAGGCATCCCAACCCATTCCCGCATTTTGCGTGAGGCCAAAAAGGTCCCCACTCGCCATTTTTTTCAATTGGCTTCCCGCCAAGGGCAAGCGCCCCGTCGGCCCTTTTGCCGTGGTGCGGAGCTTATAAATCGCCTCTTCGGCGGAGTCAAAAATGGGATCGATCGGCACGGTGGTATTACGTGACCACCATGTTGGTGAGGGTCCCCACAGGATCGAGGGTGATGTGAATTTGATCGCCCGGATTGAGGGTGAACTCGTCCGGTGGCACAATGCCCGTGCCGGTCATCAGGTAGGCGCCAAATGGGAACACATTGTCCCGATACAACCAATCGGCCAAAGACACCAAAGGACGCTTGATTTGGTCCAAAGTGGTGACGCCCTGAAATACACTTTCACCCCGACGCTTAATTTCGATCGAGAGTTTGGATGTCGGGCTCGGCAGGGATTCGCTCACCACCAGACAAGGCCCGAACGATGCGCTGCGATCATAGCATTTGGCCTGAGGCAAATAGAGCGGATTTTCTCCCTCAATATCGCGAGAGCTCATATCATTACCAAGGATGTAGCCAAAGACCTTACCCGCGGAATTTATCGCTAAGGTAAGCTCGGGTTCCGGCACGTTCCATTTTGAATCCGAACGAATCCGCACGCCTCCGTTGGGTGCAGCCACCCGGTGTGGGGCCGCCTTCAAAAACAGCTCCGGGCGATCCGCATCGTAAACCCGATCATAAAAATCCCCTCCGCCAGCGTCTTGGGATTCCTCCATCCGAGCAGTGCGACTGCGATAGTAGGTAACCCCGGCAGCCCAAACCTCTTGACTCTGCACCAGCGGCCAAGGTGCGCCCGCGGCGTCAGTAACCTGACCCTGCGATCGTGCAGTCTCGACGGCTGAAATCGGGTCTTTTGAGACGAACAATAAATCGAGCGTGAAGTCAGGATTTGTCTGAGTGAAGACACCCTCGCACTCCATGACGATACAACTCGCGGAGGGGTAAAGGCGGTAGAACGAACTCATAAGACTTGTAACAAAGCACCTGCCAACACGGGCTTCACCTCAAAAAGGACTCGAGCTGGTCGAATATTTGACTAGCGAACCAAAACGCGGATCAGTGCTCCGCAATGACGCGCCGATACAGGGCCTCGTATTGCGGCACGATCTTGGCCGTGGAGAATAATTCTCGCGCCCGGGTTTGGGCCGCCTTGCCCAGCCGGCGGGCCAATTCACGATCATCGAGTAATCGATCCAAGGCCACCGCCACCGCTTCACTGTTGCCCGGGGGGACCAATAATGCGGAATCACCATCACGCACGACCTCAGGAATACCGCCAACTTGGGTGGAGACACTCGGACAGGCGAAATTCGCCAGCTCCAGAATACTAAGACAAAAACTCTCCGAATCGGAGGTAAACACCCCGATATCAGCCGCCTGGAGATAATCTTCCACCACCGGCACGGACTCGCGCACTTCCACAACGTCACCGATTCCCAGATTTTGCACCAAGGCCTGATAAGGTGCAAAGGAACCACCCGCCAAAACGACCACTTTGAAGCGCTCGCGGCGTTCCAATTGAGCCAAGGCGTTGATCATCACATCGACCCGTTTAATGGGCCTAAGATTGGATAAATGAAAAATCACTTGCTGCCCTTCCGCCAAACCCAAATCCTGCCTGACGGCATCGCGGGAACGGACCGCCGGTCGGCGATCGAAGAAATTATGGATAACCGCAATATCCTTGGCTACGCCTAGCAAGCGATGGGTCTCCTGTCGCAAAAATTCGGATACCGCGGTAATCGCGTCCGACGTCTCCAAGGCGAATCGGATCGCGGGAGCATAGCCCGGGTCACGGCCCAACAAGGTGGTGTCCGTGCCATGCAAAGTGGTCACCACCACCGGTCGATGATTCGGCGGCAACATCTCCCGGGCCAAAATGGCGGCAGTCGCGTGAGGCACCGCATAGTGGGCGTGGATAACATCGAGCTCAAATGCCTGTGCCACTTCCGCAAGTTTCACCGATAACGGGAGCGTGTAGTCGGGATATTTGAAGAGCTCGTAACCATTGATCTCAACGGGGTGAAAATGCACCCGCTCCTGTGAAGGATTCAGCCTGACCGGTCGTTCGTAACTTACAAAATGAACCTCGTGACCACGGGCCGCGAGGTCGTCACCTAGGCCCGACGCCAATATCCCACTTCCTCCAACCGAAGGGTAACAAACAATACCAATGCGCAAGGGGCGCTCCGGAGAGCTCATCAGAAATGTCGACTGCTGCCATCAATTTGCGCCAGTGAGCCCACTACCAGGGGGTCATTGGGGAAAAGCTCCAAAGCATGTGCCACTCCTGCCCGCTGCCCAAGTAGCGCCGCTCGCGCTTTCTGATAATCGACATAATCCCGCGTCTTCATTTGGGACGCGTGTGCAGCCATGACTTCGCCCCAGATTTCGACCACTTCCGGCGATAGCGGATACAATATGGGTTGCCGATCGCGGGGACTGGCGTCTGCCCCGATCGCATAATAAAACATCTGGTCAACGGCGTGCCGGGGTTGGTCGGCAAGTTCCTTCAACCCGCCATAGCGGGCCAAACGGGTGGCGTCCCGAGTCATCTTTCCCACCGCGGTATGGTCGGGGTGCTGGTTTTCCTCCACGGTTGGAGCCATTACGATACCTGGTCGAATCCTCCGAATGATCGCTGCAATAGTGCGGGCTCCGGCGCGGGTATTTTCAATATTCGCGTCGCCTCCCAGATCGATAATTTCCAACTGCCCGCCCATGAGCTTCGCCGCTTTTTGGGCTTCTTGCTCTCGTTGCTCGGCGGTTCCGTTCGTTCCGGATTCGCCGCAAGAGCACACCACGAGATGCACTTGGCGTCTCCGTTGGCTCTCCGCTACCACCACTCCGCCGATACCAAACTCAATGTCATCGGGGTGAGCACCAATCACCAACAGAGGACTCAGATCAGATGGGGGTTTCGAGGTAGGCTTCATGGGAACGGTCAATTTCGTCGCGGGCTACAAACGTAATGTCGGGAGCCTCATCTTTATTCAAGTAGGCTTGTTCCCCCGCCCCGGCAATGTAATGGGTGCACCCTAGCACGGATTGCATCCACTTCAGCCGCGTATCCCGGGCGGGACTGATCGCTGAGGCATCGTATTCACACGGTGGCAGATCAAGATAAGCATCGCCTCCGCAATGGAGTTTGAGGGTTTTCCCGTCTTCGCAGCGCGCCCGCCCCGTCTCCCCGTTATAGGGAATGTCCACGAAGTAGTCCGTAATTCCACAGGCAGATCGGCGCACTTCCGGGTCCGCGGACCGCACCACTTTGATGCCCTCCAACATTCCCATACCCCGATACATTTCCAGACAGAAGTCCGCGACCGTCGGTGCATTGATCGCGCGAAAAATATCCAACAACTTTCTATCGACAGCCGCTCCGAGCTGCCGGGCCATGTTTTCCTGCCAATTGTCAGGAATCTGTTTGGCGGCCAACGGACTGTATTTGCGCTGAGTTTTGTTAAGAAATTTAAAATTCAGCGGACGCGCCTCCGTTTCCCCCGGGAAAGGCACGTAAGTCTGGGTCTCCCGAGGATCATGATCCGCGTCATGATAGAAAAACACGATCTCCCCACCCAATTCCTGTTGCAACCGCCGCGCAGTGAAAACTTTCGCCACCAAAAATCGCCGCGGGAAAAATCCGCAGGGTTGCTGGCCGAACGCGATCACCGGAGACGCCATAATCAGGCCCGACTGATCCGGGGATGACGGAGTGCTTGGATGAGTAACGCAAAGCCCATGGTTAACCCACACCCGATGAAGTTATACCAAAGGTAGCTGATCTCCAAATTGAAGAAGAGGATGATCACCAAGGTCTGCGCGATCAATGCGGCCCAGAATACGGCTGTTCCGCGCACCCATTTAACGAAGAACGCCACCAAAAATACGCCGAGCACGACCCCGTAAAAAATCGATCCCAGAATATTGACCGCTTCGATCAGGTTTTCGACGAGATTGGCGAAAAGCGCGAATCCGATTGCGACTACGCCCCACATCGCGGTGAACCACTTGGACGCCTTGAGGCTGTGGCCGTCGTCCGCCTCCGGTTGCCAAATGTGACGATAGAAATCCACGGTCGTCGTGGCTCCCAGCGCATTCAATTCAGACGCGGTCGATGACAGCGCCGCACAGAAAATCACAGCGATAAGCAGGCCCACTAAACCTTGCGGCAAGTAATTCAAAACAAAGGTAATGAACACGTAATCGGCATCGCTGGCCTTTACTGTCGCATCGGTAGCCAGCAACGCAGCCTGCGCTTCTTCGCGAATGCCAACCGACTCGGCCTCGAGGGCTACCATGGTGGCCTGCGCCTGTTCCTGAGCATCGCCTGCTCCAGTCTCTCGCGCCGCTAGAAATGAATCAATCGCCGTGATTTTTCGATTCTGCACGTCGTCGAATCGTTCTTCGATCGCCGCGAAGGTTTCCACGTGTTCTCCCACTCGATGGGATTCCCAAGCCGTCTCGTTGAAGAAGACCGGCTGTTTCTCGAACTGATAGAAGACGAATACCAAAACGCCCAGCAGCAGGATAAAAAACTGCATGGGGATCTTGAGGACTGCGTTGAACATGAGTCCGATCCTGCTCTCGCGCAGGGATCTTCCCGTTAAGTAGCGCTGCACCTGAGACTGGTCCGTGCCAAAATACGACAAGGACAGGAACAATCCGCCGAATATTCCCGACCACACAGTGTAACGCTCATTGAGATCAAAACTCCAATCCACCGCGTTGAGTTTACCCATGGCTCCGGCGACGGCGAGAGCACCATCCGTCGAAACGTGATCCGGCATCTTGATCAGCACGGTTGCAAAGGCCACGCCCATGCCGATGAGGATGACGGACATTTGGTAACGTTGGGTGAGGCTTACCGCCTCACTGCCTCCGGAAACGGTGTAAATGACCACTAGAATACCAGTTCCCAAAACCGTTATTCCCAAGGGCCAATTCAAGACCGAAGAAACGATAATGGCTGGAGCATAAATCGTGATGCCCGCCGCTAATCCGCGCTGGAGTAAAAATAAGGCCGCTCCTAACAGGCGGGTTTTCCCGTCGAAGCGTTTACCGAGATATTCGTAGGCAGTGTAGACCTTGAGGTGCCGGTAGATCGGCAGAAACACACCAGCAACGATGATCAAAGCCAACGGCAGGCCGAAATAGTTTTGAACAAAACTTAACCCACTTTTAAAGCCTTGGCCCGGGGTGGAGAGAAACGTGATCGCACTCGCTTGAGTCGCCATGACCGATAACCCAATGGTTCCCCAACCAATCCGTTGGTCTCCTTTCAGATAAGTATCCAATCCCCCTACCCGGCGGGTAGCCATGACACCATAGGTCGCAATCCCCAGAATCGTGCCGAAGAGCACAAGATAATCCAGTGTCGTCATAAATAGAAGACCTCGAAGCCCCACATCGCCAACACCAGTCCGACGAAAATCACCATCACGGCCGTGTAAACGCCCCGCCATGAGCCGAATCCCGGCACACCGGTGCGGGCCTCGTTTTCGGCCTCGGCGTTATGCTCGGCACGATGTTCAGCGAATGTGGTCATAGAGAATTGGGAAAGCAGGGAATAGCCGAAGGGGAACCAGAATCAATCCAGTCACAAGCCAGAGTGAAGCTTCAAAGGGAATTACATGCAGGAGACAATGACGTGCTCACCACTGCCAGAGTAGGGTTACCCAGGGATTGTGGACTTGTGGAGAGTGGAGCACCCAAAGGAATCCTATCCATGCCGCGAACCAAACCCAACCATTCCGAGCCGTTCAAGCGCGAGGTGCCAGCCTCTCAGGCGAGCACCTCAATCTCGACCAAGCAGAGCGCCGAGCGCTTCGGGGTCTCGGCCAACCGTATCCGCGACTGGCGCAAGCGGGCGAAGGCGCCGCTTGGGGCGTCGCAGCCCGCCTGCGCCAGTGAGACTCCCAAAGCGGAGTTAAAGCGCCTGCGGCGCGAGAACCACGAGCTACAGAGGCGGTGTGAGATCCTAAACCCCCCGGTAACACTCTTCAGCAACCCATCCGCCAACGATTCGCCGCGATACAACCCATGAAAAACGAGTTCCCGCTTCGATTACTTGGTGAAGTGCGCCCTGTTTCTCGCCGTGGATACCACGCTTGGGCAAGCGGTCAACGTAGCCGCCGTGAGACTCGAGATCAGGACTTATGCCAGAAGATCATCCCCGCTTTTGCCGACTCGCGCCAGTCGGATGGCTATCCCCGGATGACTCGGGAGCTACGCGCTCAGGGCGAGCGTGTGAGTAAGGCGCGGGTGGCTCGATTAATGAAAAGCGAAGGTCTACAGGGACGTCAGCTACGCTCCGACCGACCTCCCACTACGCCCAGCAATCACGACGGCCCGATCGCACCCAATCGGCTCGCTCAGCGCGAGGCTATCCCCGCCTGTGACCAGGTTTGGCAAACCGACATCACCTACCTGGACCCCCGTGAGCACTGGCGGTATCTGGCCGTCGTGATCGACTCTTACAGCAAGCGTGGGCTCGGTTGGGCATGCTTAGACTCACGGGAAACCGGACTGGTCATCGCTGCACTTCGCATGGCCAGTGGGCGCCGCGGTGGTCGCTGGCCTGCGGGCCTGCTCCTTCACTCTGATCGTGGGGGGCAATATTCCAGCGCACGCTTTCGTGAAGAACTCTGCGCCCACGGTATCACCGCGTCGATGAGCCGCCGCGGCAATTGCTCCGACAACGCCTTAGCCGAGTCCTTCTTTTCTACCCGCAAAATTGAACTCGTCTACCGCCACGAACGACGCAATCACAGCCCTGCTCGCCAACCCCTGTTCGAGTGGATTGAAGCCTCCTATAACCGCGACCGACGACACTCTTCAATCGGCTATATTTCGCCCGTTGACTGCGAAAACCAAAACAACGGATTAAACCCAACTCTGCGTCACAAGTCTACAATTCGAGGGTAATCCCATTACTATACCGTCCGATACACTGCACAGCATGGCGCAAATGCGAAGGGATGTCCTAGTTGCAGAAGATTCTTCGGATGACTAATCAGTGCTACGAGTGTTTTACTTCGAGTTTAAATTGCTCAGAAATTGTCGCTTTCGTGACTGAATCATGCACAAAATGCTCACATGTCGGGATTTGAGTTTTGCGCAAGGCCTCTAGATCGCGTTGAATGATGGGGTGACTGCCCCTCAAATATTCTGGAGGTAATTTGCCAGACTCTGACTGAAGCGAAAGATGGACGTAATCGACAACCTGAACACCCTTCTGGGCGACAGCCTCAAGAAGACCCTGCAACCCGAGGGAAAGCTCAAGATCGCTGCTTCGTGCTTTTCGATGTTCGCCTATGAGGCACTCAAGGAGGAGCTAGAGAAGCTGGACTCGGTCGAGTTTATCTTCACGTCGCCGACTTTTGCTCACGGCGAGTCCACCGACAAAATTCGCAAAGAGCGTCGGGAGTTTTTCATTCCTAAGCTCGAGCGCGAGCGCAGCCTCTATGGGACCGAGTTTGAGATTCAGCTTCGCAACAAACTTACCCAACGAGCGGTCGCTCGTGAATGTGCTGATTGGATTCGTCGCAAGGCTACTTTTCGTTCAAATGCCACGAAGTCATCGATGCAGCAGCTCGCTGGGTTTGAGCCCAAAGAGGGGGAGCACTCCATTTACTTTCCGCTGCAAGGATTCACCGCCGTAGACCTAGGCTATCAGAAAGGCGAAGCGCTCTCCAACTTCGTGAACAAGTTTTCGGGCGAAGCGATGACCCGCCAGTTCCTCGCCACGTTCGATCAGATTTGGCAGGATCATGAGAAACTCCAGGACGTCACCGATCAGGTGATCGAACATATCTCAAACGTCTACACAGAGAACTCTTCTGAGCACATCTACTTCGTGATGCTCTACAATATCTTCAGCGAATTCCTCGAAGACATCAGCGAGGATGTGCTACCCAATGATCGCACGGGTTATGAAGACTCGGTCATCTGGCAGAAACTCTTCAATTTCCAGCGGGATGCTGCAATCGGACTGATCAACAAGCTTGAGACTTACAACGGCTGCATTCTCGCCGATAGTGTTGGGTTGGGTAAGACGTTCACCGCACTCGCGGTCATCAAGTATTACGAGTTGCGCAATAAATCCGTGCTCGTCCTGTGCCCCAAGAAACTCGCCAACAATTGGCTCACCTATAACAGCCCGCTCCAGACCAACATTCTGGCGGCTGACCGGTTGAACTACACGGTGCTCAATCACACCGATCTCCAACGCACGAAGGGCGAATCCTACGGACTGCCCATGAACCACGTCGAGTGGGGCAATTTCGACCTCGTGGTCATCGACGAATCCCACAACTTCCGCAATAATGATCCGGGTGAGGAGGAACGTGTATCGAGGTATGAACGACTCATGCAGAAGGTGGTTCGCTCCGGCGTTAAGACGAAGGTGCTTATGCTTTCAGCGACGCCGGTAAACAATCGCTTCTCTGATCTCCGCAATCAATTGGCGCTCGCTTACGAGGGAGAGTCTGAGACTCTGCGAAGGAAGCTTCATACCAACAACACGGTAGAAGAAATATTTCGCCAAGCACAGGCAGCCTTTACGCGTTGGAGCAAGCTGCCGCCCGAGGAACGCACTCCCGAGACCATTCTCAAGGCTCTCGATTTCGAGTTTTTTAAACTGCTCGACAGCGTGACGATCGCCCGTTCTCGGAAGCATATCAAGGCCCACTATGATACCTCGGCGATAGGGACGTTTCCGACTCGTCAGCCTCCCATATCATTCCGGCCACCCCTGACCGACCGCAAGGATGTGCCGCCTTTTGACGGGATCTATGGACAACTCAGCGAGCTCTCCCTCGCTTGCTATACCCCAGCCAATTATATCCTCCCCAGTCGCAGTTCAAAATACGAACAGTCTTATGGCGATGACCTCAAGGGCATCTCTCGCAACGTTTCCCTTTCCGGCCAGCAGATGGGAATCAAGGCGCTCATGACGGTAAACCTGCTCAAGCGCCTAGAGAGCTCCGTTTGCTCGTTTCGGCTCACCCTCGGCAAGCTCGCGAGAAACAACGAAATCACGCTGCGGAAAATCGCTGACTTCGAGGCCGGAAAATCCGCCGATGCTACCTTTTCCTCCCGCCTCGAAGATGATTTCGATCCGGAAGATGATGACATCCCAGATGTCGATGAAGCGTCTCTCGGCGGCAAGGCGGACATCGCCCTAGCCGACCTCGATCTCACTAGTTGGAAGCGTGACCTCGAGCAGGACCTTGCGGGCATCCGCGTCCTGATCACTGAGATGGAGAAGGTCACTCCGGGGCATGATAAGAAACTCCAGCACTTACTGACGCACATTCAGCAGAAGGTCGAAAACCCCATCAATCCCGGCAACCGCAAGATCCTCCTTTTCTCCGCTTTTGCTGATACGGTCGATTACCTCTACGAAAACCTCGCCAAGAGCCACCTCGCTCGATTCGGGCTCCAAACCGCCAAGGTCACGGGCACGGCACTGCCCAAGACCACTCTCGGGAGAGGGTATGACTTCCAAAGCGTGCTCACCCTCTTTTCTCCGGTCGCCAAAGATAAGGATCTGATCTTACCCGACGAGCCCCATGAGATCGATCTGGTCATCGCGACCGATTGTATTTCCGAGGGCCAGAATCTCCAAGACTGCGACTACCTGATCAACTACGACATCCACTGGAATCCCGTTCGCATCATCCAGCGCTTCGGCCGAGTTGATCGGATCGGCTCCCCCAACGAACGTATCCAATTGGTCAACTATTGGCCCGACATCTCCCTCGACGAATACATCAATCTGAAAGAACGCGTTGAGAACCGCATGGTCATCGTCGATGTGACCGGCACCGGGAGTGACAACGTCCTCAATCCCAAAACCAACGAAATTTCCTACCGCCAAGAGCAGCTTCGTAAACTGCAAGATGAGGTCATCGAGATGGAGGATCTCAAGACCGGCATCTCGATCACCGACCTCGGCCTCAATGACTTCCGGATGGATCTTGTGAGCTATATCAAAGACCACGGTGATCCATCCCGAACACCCAATGGCATGCACGCCATCGTTCCGGCTGATCCGGAGCGAGGACTCCATCCCGGTGCGATCTTCGCCCTCCGCAATCGCGAGAGCGGCGTTAATGTCGACCAACTCAATCGCCTGCACCCGTATTACTTGGTCTACATTAGTGAGGAAGGGGAGGTGCTCATTCAGCACACCGAGCCCAAGCGTCTCCTCGATTTGGCCCGCATCGCCAGCAAGGGCCGGTCGGCTCCGATAGTATCACTCTGCCAGGCTTTCAACGCCGCCACGAAGGAAGGACGTGACATGGAGCGCTACTCCGACCTACTGGATCGGGCGATCCGTTCCATGGTCGAAGCCAAGGAAGAGGGCGATATCGAAAGTCTGTTCACCCCGGGGGCGACCACGGCGCTGGTTGACTCAATCAAAGGACTGGATGACTTCGAGCTCATTGCCTTTCTCGTCGTCCAAAACCCCAGCTAGCGTGGTATGTTCGACTTCCCTCCCAGCACGATGGTGGACCGGGTGGTTCCCAAGACCCGGATTATAGAACGAGCGCGTCCCTCTAGCCGGCTCAAAACCCTACTCACCCAGCAAATTCAGCAGATTCGCTGGCACGCCAAACTGTCGCCCGAAACGATCAATATTCCGGCAACACCGCAGGTCCCGGAGATCCAGATATTTCACGTCAGTTTGAAGGGCTCCGAAATTCATCCCGATCTCCTTGGTCTCCTCGACAAGACCATCCCGCAGCCCATGCTCGTGGCCATCGAAACCGCCGACCAACAAATTGCCTACAGCGCTGCCTACAAGCGCCCCAGCGAGGACGGGGCTTCGCAATGGGTGGTGGGTCCTCGATTTACTTCGCGTTACACTTCAGTGGCTTCCATTGCCCGCCAGCCCCTCCCGGTTGCCCTCGATCTCACTCGACTCTACGCCGCCATCCTTCAGCCGTTACTTCCGCTCGTCGCCCGCAAGTTGGAAACACTTCCTGATCTCGTTGCGCGCTGTGATCAGTATCGATCGTGTGGACGTCAAGTTGACCAACTCACGGCCAAGGTGAATCGCGAGAAGCAGTTCAACCGTCGTGTCTCCCTTAATCAGGAACTCAATACCCTTAAGGCGGAATTCACCGCACTGGCCTGACCCATTTACTCCTCTGTTCCCATGGAAAAACTGAAACTCCACTCCAAGGATCTCACCGCTGAGAATATCGCGAAAATCGCCGCTTTGTTTCCGAACTGCTTGACCGAGACCAAGGCCGATGACAGCACATTAAAACACGCCATCGATTTCGATTTATTAAGACAGGAACTCTCCGCCGATTTGATCGAAGGTCCACAAGAACGTTACCGCCTCGATTGGCCAGGAAAACGCGAAGCACTCGCTACCGCGAATGCTCCCATTGCCAAGACGCTGCGGCCTTGCCGTGAAGAGAGCGTGGATTTCGGTTCCACGAAGAATCTTTTCATCGAGGGCGATAATCTAGAGGCACTTAAAACTCTACAGGAGACTTACCTTAACCGGGTTAAAATGATCTACATCGATCCACCTTATAATACCGGTAACGACTTTGTATACGATGATGATTTCTCCGAAAACCCAGAGGAATATTTTAAGCGATCTAACCAGATCGACGAGAATGCTAATCGTCTTGTTGCCAATAAGGATACTAATGGGAGATTCCACTCGGACTGGCTTAACATGATGTTTCCTCGCTTGAAACTAGCGCGCAACCTTCTACGTGACGATGGGGTTATCTTTATATCCATCGACGATGGCGAAATTTCCAACCTTCGCAAAATCTGTGATGAAATTTTTGGACCCGATAATTTTTGTGGTGTATTCGTCTGGGAGAAAAAAAAGAAGCCTTCATTTCTAAATGCCAACATGGGCACGGTCACAGACTACATCGTTGCCTACGCCCGTTCCCGAGACAAGTCCCCTCCCTTTTATGCTGGCAAAGTTGAGGATGGTAAAAAGTTCCCATTCAATAATGCAGGGAATTCAGAATCCATTCTTTGCTTTCCACCTAAAAGCGTCCAATTCCGCTGCGAAGACCAAGTTATCGCGCCTCAGGATATGTCCGAAGGAAACATCATCACAGAACTATTGGATCAACTAGAAATCACTAATGGAACCAATGCCAGCAAGTTTCGATTGCGCGGAGAATGGCGTTATTCGCAAAATAAACTCAACGAATTTGTGAAGAACGGTGATGAAATTCTGATAAGCAAAGTCCCGTTTCGTCCAAATTACATTAATCGCTCTGGCGCTTCGAAAAAGGCTTCAAATTTTCTCTCGCACCGCACTTACAATATCCCGACGAATGAAGATGCTACCGAGGAAATCCGACAACTATTCGAGACGGATGTTATGAGTTATCCCAAGCCCACTGGTCTTGTTAAGTTCCTAGTGAAGGCTGTCACCTCCGGTCAGGATCTCATTCTCGACTTCTTTGCAGGATCAGCCACGACAGCAGATGCAGTCATGCAATTAAATGCTGAGGACGGAGAACAACGTAGATACATTATGGTTCAACTTGATGAGGATTGCGACGACAACAGTGAAGCCAGCAAGGCCGGCTACGTCACCATCGCTTCACTCGCTCGAGAACGCATACGCCGCGCCGGAGCGAAGATTGGCGCCGAACTCAAAGCCCAGCTTGAAAGCGAATTGCCCGGGTCCGAGAACCACCAGAGACTGACTACCACGCTGGAGATTTTAGACCGCGGTTTCCGCGTCCTCAAGGTCGACACCTCGAACATGGCCGAGGTGTATTACCGTCCCGATGAAGTCACTCAAGAGGGCCTCGGAATGCAGGTGGAAAACATCAAAGCCGACCGCACGCCCGAAGATCTGCTCTTCCAAGTCCTGCTTGATTGGGGCGTTGATCTGGCCCTGCCGATTGCGCAGGAAACCATCGCGGGGAAAACCGTTTTCTTCGTCGACGATAATGCGCTGGCCGCCTGCTTCGATCCCGGCCTCGACGAGGACTTCATCAAGGAACTCGCCACGCGTGAACCGCTGCGCACCGTCTTCCGCGACGCCTCCTTCGCTACCGACGCCACCAAGATCAATATCGAGCAGATATTCAAAGCCCTCAGCCCGCACACCGAGCTGAAGACGATCTGATCCCCGCATGATTGTCGACTTACTCAAGGAATTGAACGCGTTGGACGAGCATCCGTCGCTGGAGGCGAAGGCCTGTCGCGGTAACGAGCTCGGAGTGTCGTTATTCGAAACGGTTTGCGCGTTTGCCAACGAGCCGGGCCTGGGTGGCGGCAGGGTAGTGCTTGGGGTCGCCCGGAGAGATCTCACAACGAGCGAGGTTTTTAGCGCGAGCAATGATCTGCGTGGGCTTCGGGATCTCAAACTGCTGGAGCCCAAAGGCAAAGGGTCGGCTACCTACTACGTCCCGGGCCGGGCCTTTCCATCGGCCGAGCATACGTCTTTATCCGCCGAACATGCGTCTTTATCCGCCGAGCATACGTCTTTACCGGCTGGACATGCGTCTTTACCTCCGGAGTTGAGCAAAAAAAATGCGACCTTAGGCGCCCGCCCCCCGGCGGATGAATTGCGAGCGGTCATCTCTTCCCTGTGTCGAATCGGACCTTTGAGTGCGACCCAGCTTTGCGCGATTCTTGATCGCAAAGGCGTAGACCGCTTAAAACGGGACCACCTCACGCCGATGCGCGAAGGGGGGCTTCTCGACTACCTTTATACGGATATGGAACGTCACCCGAAACAGGCCTACATCGTGCCCGATGCCCGACCATGAAACTCCAGTTCACTCATAAGGCGTATCAGGCGGCCGCGGTAGACGCCGTCGCCGACTGCTTCGCTGGCCAACCCAAGGCCGAGGGAATCAGCTATCTCTTAGATCTGGGCATGTTGCCGGCATCTCGCCAGCAGACAGAAATCGACTACAGTGAAGAAGCGTTTCGCAACGCCCCAATCAAGCTACCCGCCGAGGCCCTGCTCGCCAATATCCAGCGGGTCCAGCGGCAACAGAACCTTCCGCAATCGACCAAGCTGGTTAAGACCAAAAGCTCCGAGCTGAATCTCGACATCGAGATGGAAACCGGCACCGGCAAAACCTACTGCTACATCAAAACCATGTTCGAGCTGAACCGCCGGTTCGGTTGGAGCAAATTTGTTATCGTAGTCCCCAGTATTGCCATCCGGGAAGGGGTGCAAAAGTCGCTGGAAATCACCGCAGAGCACTTTCTCGAGGATTATCAAAAGCGCCCCCGATTCTTCACCTACGACTCCAAGCAACTGCACAATTTGGAGAGCTTCTCGTCCGATTCAGGAATCAACGTTATGATCATCAATGTTCAGGCGTTCAATGCCACCGGTAAGGATGCTCGTCGTATCTATGAAGAACTTGACGACTTCCAGTCGAGGAAGCCGATTGATGTCCTCAGTGCGAATCATCCCATCTTGATTCTCGACGAGCCTCAAAAGATGGAAGGCAAGAACACCACGGATTCTCTGGTGAAATTTAAACCTCTCTTTGTGTTGCGCTACTCGGCGACCCACCGGACCGAACACAACAAAATTCACCGCCTCGATGCCCTCGACGCTTACAACCAGAAGCTGGTCAAAAAAATCTCTGTCCACGGCATCGCACAGAAGGGACTGACCGGAACCAATAGCTACCTCTACCTCGAAGGTATTGTCATTTCGAAGCAGGCACCAGTGGCGCGTCTTGAATTCGAAATTAAGACCAATTCAGGTATCAAGCGAGTCCTGCGGAAGATTGGGAAGAACGACAATCTGCACGAACTCTCGGGAGGGCTCGAACAATACAGCGGTTACGTAGTCGCCGACATCGACGCAGTCCACGACACAGTCAGTTTCACTAATGGCGAAGTGATTTCAGCAGGACAGGTCTGCGGTGATATCACTGAGGCGGCTCTACGCCGGATTCAGATTCGAGAGACGATCCGGGCTCATTTCGAAAAGGAGCAACGACTCTACGACAAAGGCATCAAGGTGCTCAGCCTCTTCTTCATCGATCGAGTCGCCAAATACCGCCTCGACGACGAAAATGGTGGCCAGCAACTTGGCGAATATACCCAAATCTTCGAAGAAGAATATACGAACCTTCTGAACGAGGTTCTGGAGCTCGAGAACACGCCCTACCAACGATACCTCAAGAAAATCGAGGTCGCCAAAACACACAACGGCTACTTCTCTATCGATAAGAAAGGCAAACTCACGGACCCCGCGGTGAAGGTCAGAGGCGAGAACGCTGGGACTACGGACGACGTTAGTGCCTACGACCTGATTCTCAAAGATAAGGAGCGTCTACTTTCATTCGAAGAAAGCACCCGTTTCATCTTCTCTCATTCCGCGCTCCGCGAAGGCTGGGACAACCCCAACGTCTTTGTCATCTGCACCCTCAAACACAGCGATAACACCATCTCTCGACGGCAGGAAGTGGGGCGAGGCATGCGGCTTTGCGTGAACCAATTGGGTGAGCGCATGGATAACCCCGCCACCGCACACCAGACCAACATTCTCACGGTTGTCGCAAACGAATCCTACGAGGACTTTGTGAAAGGCCTTCAGACCGATATTATTGATTCGCTATCAGCACGGCCTCAAAAGGCGGACGAGAAATACTTCCTCGGCAAGATCCTCAAGGACCTCGAAGGGAACGAGGCCACTGTGGACGCTACCATGGCCAAGCAGATCTACCGATATCTGCTGAAGAACGACTACACTGACGATAACGACATTATCACTGAGGAATATCACAAAGCTAAGTCAGAAGGTTCCGTGGCTAACCTGCCGGAGGAGCTACAGGTTCATGCTAAACCGATTCTCGAGCTCATCGATGCGGTTTATTCGGTCGCTGCGCTTCCCGACATTGGCAACAACCGCAAAAACAAGGAGAATCCCCTCAACGATAATTTCAAAAAGAAGGCTTTCCAGGAGTTGTGGGGAAAGATCAATCGCAAGGCGGCCTACACCGTTGAATTCGACGGAACAGAACTGGTCAATAAAGCCACTAAGACACTCAATTCTGAGCTACGGATCAGTAAACTCCAGTTTCTCGTTAAGCGAGGAGAGCAACGCGACGAACTCGATCTCGACGATGTAGCGAACCACGGTGGGTTCACCGTAAAGGAGCAAGCGACCGACTATAACACCGGCACCATCCGGTCCTCCGTGAAATATGATCTAATCGGTGAAATCGCCGCGTCCGCCCAGCTCACTCGACGCACGGTGGGCAGGATTCTCCAAGGGCTCGAACTGCCGGTCTTTAATCAATTCAAAGACAACCCCGAGGACTTCATCGCCAAGGCTTCGCGCCTGATCAAAGAGCAGAAAGCGACGATGATTATTGAGCATCTGTCTTACGACCCGATCGATCAGCGCTACGATTCCAGCATCTTCACCAGTGAGAAGGGCAAAGACGATTTCAGTAAAGCCTTTCAGGCCAAGAATCACGTTTACGACTACGTCTTCACCGACTCAAAGGTTGAACGCGTTTTTGCTGAGAATCTCGATACAAGCACCGAAGTCACCGTCTACGCTAAACTCCCCCGTGGCTTTTCGATCCCGACTCCTGTTGGAGACTACAACCCGGACTGGGCGGTAGCCTTTGCAGAGGCCAGGGCCAAGCATATCTACTTCATCGCCGAAACCAAAGGGAGCATGTCTTCACTCGAACTCCGAGAAGTGGAGAAGGCCCGGATCGCTTGCGCCAAAAAGTTCTTCGCCAAGATCTCCTCGGACCAAGTCAAATATGACATGGTGAACAACTACGACGAGCTGATGGAGTTGGTCAGCTAAAACGGATTTTTCATGGACGTTTCTTTTCAGTCTGGCGATCCTCATAAAAAAGCTCGGCCTGAACTCGAACAAGTCCTGCGAGGGGGAACCGATCAACTCATTGTCGTATGTGCTTTTTGCACATCCGCTGGTGTAGCGCTCCTAAAACCCCATGCAGCCCGCTTTAATCAACCGGGATCATTTGTGGTCGTCTCGTGAGAGAAGCCAACGGACTTCGAAGCTTTGGAAGAGCTCCATCGGTTGATTCCGGGCCACCTTTACGTCCACTTCGGCAATACCACTCCAAAGGAAAGAAAAGGCACTTAAAGGGGACATTGCTTGATTCTTGACAATCTGCCTTTCTGCAACGGATCAGGATGCGATTAATTCAACTTTGAGGAGGAGCCGACTAGTTTCTGAGCGCCTGAATCGGATGGCGTCTTTAAGGGAATTATCAACGTCGACCAGAAGAACCCCAATTCGGAGGAGATGGATTAAACAAAAATTGATCAATATGTTCCGGACCAACGACAGTCGTTCCGTTGCTATGAAATCGAACATGACAATTCAATCGCTGGTGGTCGCAGGTTGGTCTTAGCGTTCGAAAATTATGAAGCTCTCTCCATGGCATAAAGATCAAGTGTTTGATTTCGATGACTTATGCGATAAAGCGATTCTCGATCTCGATGCGAAAACTTCGGCGCATCAAGGGGCATGGGGTTTAGCCGAATCAGAGCGATGGGATCTCAACCAAGACACCGGAAAATTGACCTTCACGTTCCCGGAAAAGATCGCCTCGTGCGATGCTCAAATTGTTGGAACTTGGAATTCGAAAATGAAGAGTTGGTTATGGGCTTGGGATAATCGTTCAATCGATGATGCCCTAGCGGTTATTAGTGCGAAGTTACGCGATTATGGCGAAAATCACGACATTGAGCAGCTTGCCAAACCAAAGTGGCAAGCGAGTGAAGAGGATGCCTGGCTGATGGCAGCACTGGCCTCTCTAATCTTTGAGTAGCAAGGAGCCTACCGAGCACCGACCGGAGATATATTGGTATTCATCACTTTCGATAAAATTACTCTTCGAGAAAGATGATTGAGAAAAATCAATCACCGCCGCCAATTAGGACCCACTTCGCTGGCTAATTTCAGGCATCTTGTATGAAAAGAATGGAACCTCAAAAAAATGAGGGATGGACTGACGATTCCTATGACTTTGGGTTTGGCGAAAAGCTTAACCGGAAGGTCGGCGTGGTCGGGGTTACGAAAACTGAGCCATTGAGAGAGTTAGTCTGGAAACCCAGAAAGGACCCTGACCCTGAAAGGCAAAAGATACACGATCGAGCAGAAGATACGCATATTGCGTGAGGCCGAGCAGGCCGCCGCGACGATCCTGGCGGTGTGCCAGGAGCACGCCATCGAGCGAGCAAACCTTCCACCGCTGGAAGCGCGAGTTTGGCCTGATGGAGCTCGACCAAGCCAAGCAGCTCAAAGCGCTGCAAAAGCAGATAAAGCGCATGCTGGCCGCTGAGATGCTCGGCCAAGAGCTCCTGAAGGAGGCGCTCGAAAAAAAACGATGAGCCCCGGTCACAAAAGACAGATCATGGTCGCGAGGGTGAACCGGGGCCGTTGCCCGGCTGGTGAGGCCTGTCGGCCCTTTTGCCTGCATCGCCGCACGTTTGGCTACGAGGCGAAGCAACCTGATGCCTGGATGGCCAAGGTGAAGGCAGCGCTACGGCGGATGAGTCGAGAGCACCCTGAGTTGGGCTCCATGAAGATCGCTCGCCTGCTGAAGAAAGCAGGCTGGCGAGTCGGATCACGACTGATCCCACGGCGGCGCCAGCAGCTCGCTCTGATGGTGCCCGTGAAGCAGCCCAAACGACGGCGCGGTGGGATCTCCACGGGGCTTGCGACGAAGGCGACCCATCCCCATCACGTATGGACGTGGGACTTCGTGCCCGACACGACGATGCGCGGGGGCAAACTACGCATGCTGACGCTCCTCGATGACTCCACGCGGCAAAGCCGGTGCATCCACGTGGATCGTAAGATCACTGCGCGTAAAGTGCGTTCGATCATGAGCCGGCTGATTGCCGAGCACGGGGCTCCGGAGCATATCCGCAGCGACAATGGCTGCGGAGTTTATCGAGAAGGAGTTGCGAGCTTGGCTCGCCTCTGAATCGATCAAGACGCGCTACATCGAGCCGGGTAGTCCTGGGCAGAATGGTTACATCGAAAGCTTCCCTGCTCGGTTGCGCCACGAGTGTCTCAACCCCGAGATGCTCTCCACGCTGAACGAAGCTCGGGTCGTGATCGAAGCCTGGCGGTGCAAATACAATCACCTGCGCCCCCACGGTTCGTTGGGCTATGTCAGTCCCATCGCGTTTGAACAAAACCTCGACAAAGAAACCTCCACCCTTGACTTACTCTACACCCTCAACCACACCATCAGTCCATCCAGACTAACGGTTTAGGTGGACCAGTTTGGGTAACCCGACCACTTCCATAATATCCGCAAGCTGTCGTTTTTCATTAGGTGAACATGGTTTTTTGCACCATCTCTCTGTAGTCGAATGATGGTTACGGGTCGATCGGGCGCATCTAATACTCCCCGAATTGTCGCACTGCTGTGAGTCGCAATGAATCGCTGAGTTGGTGCGGATTGAGTTTCAGCTAGCAGTCTTCCCAATTGCACCGCTTGCGGAGGATGGAGGAAGGCTTCAGGCTCATCGATCAAGATAATCGGGGATGACGCACTCATTACCGTAATTAAAATTCCGGCAAAGCACTGAAATCCTTCTCCCTGGGCAGAAATTTCCTCAAGAACTGATAATTTCTTTTGGTAGGAAGCGTGATAAAACTCTTCTCCTTCGCTACGTTTTGGCCGTTCGCCGCATAAAACGTCTATTTTTTTCCTCCCCCCTCGGTTCAGAACAAAGTCGCAACCAAATGCAGCCTGAAATTGTCGGGATATTGCTAGCTCGAGTTCGTCATCCAGAAAGACTCGTTGAACCGGATTGGAAGGGACCCCCTTTTAAGGTCGAAAACTCTCGCGGCTTTGGGCTAAAATAAAGCGATCTCTGACGCCAAGATATTGCACGAGGAATCGGTCCATGTGATTCTTTTTCAACTCTCCAGCCCAGACGCGTTCGAGCTCGTTTAAATTGGTGCCATAACTAGTCCGCCCCTCGGAGATCTGAATAGAACCTTGTCCAGTTTCCTGCCCTAGCTGCTTGAGATAGCTGAAAACCTCTTGGGCGGTTCCCGTTCGTTGCATCTCGAGATCGAGGATGACGGGGTTATTACCTTTATCCCGAAATGCTGCATTAATACCAGCAAGTGCGGCAGACTTTCCGGCGTCATTTGGACCAACAAAAACGACTAGTTCATTACCGGATAGCGATACGTTTGTCCCATCGCTGAATGATAGTTGTATTACTGACAGCATCGGTTTTTCGTCGATCTTCTCTGTAGTATTCTGGTCACTCATCTTATTCAGAATCTACTTTCGGTTTCCCGACGTTAGCAAGGGAGCAGATGAAACCGAGTCCGGTGGGAAACTAACATTGTCCGGTGAATAAATAGAGGTCGAGCGATTCGAAGGAGGTAATTGATGGGGTCAGGATTGTCATTCTTCGTTGAGGTGTCGTTTCGAAGCTCCTCGGTAGTAGTTTGTAGGGAACAAAAAGGGGGCAGGTTTTGTTGTTTGAGGTCACGCCAAGATGTCTTTGACTACGTGGCCGTGGACGTCGGTTAGGCGGAAGTCTCTTCCCTGGAATCTGTAGGTGAGACGTTCGTGGTCGAAGCCTAGGGTGTGGAGAATGGTCGCGTTGAGGTCGTGGACGTGGACGGGGTTTTCGATGACGTCGAATCCGAAATCGTCGGTCTTGCCGTAGGTGATTCCCGGTTTAATGCCGCCACCCGCCAGCCACATCGTGAACGCGCGGTTGTGGTGGTCGCGGCCGTTGCGTTCGTCGCCTTGCGCCATCGGCGTGCGGCCGAATTCTCCGCCCCACACTACAAGCGTATCCTTGAGCATGTCGCGGTCTTTCAAATCTTGGAGGAGGGCGGCGACGGGTTGGTCGGTGTCTTTACAGTTTTTCGGTAGCGCGTGATCAAGGCCGCCGTGTTGATCCCAGGCTTCGTGGAAGAGCTGCACGAAGCGCACGCCGCGCTCAAGCATGCGGCGTCCGAGCAGACAGTTGCGGGCGAAGTTGGATTCGCTTGGGTCTTTGATCGCGTAGGCATCGAGCGTCGCGGCGGACTCTTGATTAAGGTCCATCAACTCAGGCGCGCTGGCTTGGAGTTGATAGGCTGTCTCATAAGCTTGGATACGTGCTGCCGTCTCGGGGTCGGCGAGTTCGGCGAGCGTTTGGTGATTCAGCTTCTTGAGTGTATCGAGCGCTGCGCGTTGGGCGGGGCGGTCGTAGCCTTTGGGGTTCGACAGATACAGGATCGGGTCGCCCGTACCGCGGAAGGGCACGCCGTTGTAAACGGTGGAGAGGAAGCCACAGCCGTAGTTGCTGGCGCCTCCGCTGGTGCCTTTGGCACTGGTGAGCACGACGTAGCCGGGGAGTTGTTCGCTCTCGCTGCCGAGGCCGTAGATCGACCAGGCACCGAGACTGGGGCGGCCGAATTGGGCGTGGCCGGTGCTGAGGAAGATTTGAGCCGGGGCGTGGTTCACCGCGTCGGTCTGCATCGATTTGATGAAGCAGATGTCGTCGGAGTGTTTCGCGATGTGCGGCAGGAGGGTGCTGACTTCGGCGCCGCTTTGACCGTGGCGGTTGAAGTCATACTTCGTGCCCATGAACGCCGAGTTGGGATTGATGAAAGCGGCGCGGTAATCCTTGAGCAGATCTGCGGGGGGCAGCTCACCGTCACGTTTCACCAGCTCGGGTTTGTGGTCGAAGAGATCAAGGTGGCTGGGGGCACCGGCTTGGAAGATGTAGATGACCCGCTTGGCCGTGGGGGCGAAGTGCGGTGAGCGCACGGCCAGGGGATTGCCGGAATCGGCGGCGATACCTTGGTTGGAAAACAGGTTGTTGAGCGCGAGGCCGGCCATGCCGACGCCGCAGTTGCGCAGGAACCAACGGCGGGATTGGAGGGTGGCGTATTCTTGTCGAAGTTCGTTTTCCATGACGCTCAGTTTTTGCTGATGGTTTCGTCGAGATTGAGGAGGACGCGGGAGGCCATGGCCCACTTGGCGACGTCGCGCGGGATCACGCCATCGGGGAGTTCCGGGATGACGTTGGGATCGGGGAAGGCGATCTGGCGGATATCGAGCCAGCCTTCGGCGAGGCGGGCGTCCTGTGAGGAGATGAGGTCGGAGATCGCGGCGGTTTCGTGGGCGTCGGCGGGGCGGCCGGTGGTGAGCAGGTAGCCGTAGTTGGTGCGCTCCTCGGTGGTGGGGCCAGCTTCGTTGATGATGCGCAGGGCGAGGGCCTGAGCGGCTTCGACGAAGATGGGTTCGTTTAGGGAGGTCAGCGCGGAGAGCGGGGTGTTGGAACGCAGGCGGCGGGCGCAGGCGGCTTCGCCGTTGGGCGCGTCGAAGGACGACAGGGCGGGATCGGGCATGGACCGTTTGCGGAACATGTAGAGCGAGCGCCGGTAGCGTTCGGGGCCGGTGGCGGGATCCCAGTAGTCGGGTTTCACGTAGTTGTAATCCAGGACCGATGCGGGCACGGGCGGATAGATGCTGGGACCGCCGACCTTTTGGGTGAGGAGTCCGGAGGCGGTCAGGGCGATGTCGCGAATGACTTCAGCTTCGGCGCGGAAGCGGGGGCCGCGGGCGAAGAAGCGGTTGAGCGGGTCGGTTTCCCAGAGGGCTGGGGTGACTTCGGAACTGCGTTGGTAGGCGTCGCTGGTGAGGATGGTTTTGAGGAGTTGTTTGGAGCTCCAACCGTTCTCGCGGAAGTCAACCGCCAACCAGTCGAGGAGTTCGAGGTGTTCCGGGAGGGGCGCGCGGGTGCCGAAGTCATCGGAGGTGATGACGAGGCCTTCGCCGAAGAGGGTCTGCCAGACGCGATTGACCTGGACGCGGGAGGTGAGGGGTGCATCGGGAGAGGTCACCCAGGCGGCGAGGTCGAGGCGGGTGGGGTTCTCCACTTCGAGGGGATTGAGCACGGCCAGCACGCCGCGGGGGACGGTGTGTTTGGGCTGATCCCAAACGCCGCGGTCGAGTAGGCGGGTGGTGCGGGAAAACTCGGCGAGCGTCGCGGTGGTGTGGAGCACGCTGGTGCGGGCTTCGGGGAATTTTTTTGCGATCTTGGCGGCAGAGGTATTGGCATCTGCGAAGGTGTCCTGCGTTTTGCGCCACGCGGTGAAGACGGCCTGTTGCTGGGCCTCGGTGCGCTCGTCGGCGGGCGTTTGGAGGACGAGGAGGGCGGCGTGGTCGTAGTCGGTGGCCTGGGGGGCGGACGAGTCGGTCAGGGCGAAGCGATAGCGCCCGAGTTGTTGGTTCTCGCGGTCGTTGCCGTCACCCCCGTGATTCTGGACCAGTTGGACTTTGAGGCGACTGCCGGCGGGGAGTTGCAGCGGTTCGTCAAAGGTGACTACGGCGGCGGATTCCGTATGGCGCAGGATCGGTCCCCGGTCGGGCGCCCACGCAGTGGTGTCGTCGTCATCGATCAAAAACTTGGCGGGACCGATACGACGTTTGTTCATCGGATCATGGAGCTTGTGGTCGAAGTATTTTTTGAGGCCACCGGTTTTGGTCGCGAAATCGGCGGATGCGGATGCGAGCTTAACCTTGGTCCACTTCTCATTTTCGGGCGTTTGAAAGAAGACCTCAATTTCGCTGATGGCGAAGGTGCCCCAGTAGCTGCGTCCGGGACCTTGGAAGGGTTGATCCCCGTGGAGGAGAGCTTCGAGACGCAGGCCGGTGACGGACGGAAGGGTAACGTCGCCTTCGGTGATGGAGAAGCCGGTGACGGTAGGGTGACCGAGGATGAGGATACTGTGGTCGTCGAGTTCCTCGGGGTGGTTGAGGCCGCCTTTCCAAGTCTGGCTGTCGGTGTCCCAGATGGTCCAGACGTCGTGCTGGGCGAGTTGCTCGGCTTCCCAGGTGGCGAGGTCGGATTCCCAGGTGAGCGATTGCTCGCGGACGTTGGCGTTGAGGGTGTCGAGCTGCTCGTTGACGGTATCGATCAACTCGAGTTGATCTTCGGAGTAGATCCAGGACTTAGCTTCGTGGGTTTCGTTAAAGAAGGCGAAGAGACTGAAGTATTCGTCGTGGGTGATGGGATCGAACTTGTGGGTGTGGCACTGGGCGCATTGGACGGTGAGGCCGAGGGCGGTTTTCCCAAAGGTGTCCATGCGATCCACGATGCCCTCAATGCGGAACTGCTCGGGCACGATGGCGCCCTCTTCGTTGACCATGCCGTTGCGCATAAAGCCGCTGGCGATGATGTTTTCCTGGGTGGCATTGGGGAGGAGATCGCCAGCGAGTTGTTCGGTGAGGAATTGATCGTAGGGCAGGTCGCGATTGAGGGCATCAATGACCCAGTCGCGGTAAATCCACTGATCGCGGGGTTTGTCTTTCTCGAAACCGTTGGTGTCGGAATAGCGCGCGATATCGAGCCAGTGGCGGCCCCATTTTTCGCCGTAGGCATCACGGGCGAGCAAGTCGTCGATGAGAGAGGCAATCGCGCGGTCGGAGTCTTGGGCGTGAGCGGCGAGGAAGGTGTCGATCTCGGCGGGTGATGGCGGCAGGCCGATCACATCGAGATAGATGCGACGAACAAGCGTGCGCGGTGAGGCGGCGGACTGGGGCTCGAGGTCGTTTTGGTGGAGACCTTGGTCGATCCACGCGTCGATGGGGTGCTGGGCGGGATAGGGAAGGTCGGCTTTTTGCGGCACCTGCCAGGCCCAGTGTTCGTCGTAGTTGGCGCCTTGTTCGACCCACTTGGTGAGCAAGGCGGCGTCGGCCTTGCTGAAGTCCTTCTTGGAATCGGCAGGCGGCATGCGTTCTTCGCTGTCGCGCGTCATGATGCGGTAGATCAGCTCACTTTCGTCGGGGTCGCCCGGGACGATGGGGGCGCGGCCGAAAATCTCGGTGAAGGCACCCTCGGGGGTATCGAGACGCAGGTCGGCCTCGCGGGTTTCCTCGTCGGGGCCATGGCACTCGAGACAGTTGTCCGAGAGGATGGGCATGATATCGCGGCGGAAATCAATGTCGGCTTCCGCTCCGCAGAAGGGGGCGAAAAGGAGCAGACAGGTGGAGGTAGAAAAGAGACGATGCATGCGTGGCAATTAAAGCAACCCTAGTAGGTGGAGAGGATCGCCTGCGAAGGCCAAACTATTGTGCGGAATCTTAGGTTAACGTTTTGGGGGTGGGGGATGACAAAGCGCGTAGCGATTGGCCCAGAGAGAATAAGATGAACGGAGGGGAGGAAGTCGTGTGCCCCGTGGGCTGACTGACGTGAAAATTTCAGAGGTGTTGTTTGGACCCACTAAATCACACGAAAAGACACGAAAGCCTTGAGGCATGGATTTTTAACCACCGATGGACACAAGATAGACACGGATCTGAGAGGCAGTGCGTATTTTACACGTAGCACTGGAGCGCGTAGATGCTGCGCCGAAGTGATCGGGCCTGAGTTTGTGGGACACGGTCGTAGGTTATGGGTTTAATTGCGAGTTAAGCAATCGGGGACTTCATTGCCCCCCCATGGGGGGCAAAAATATTACCTCGGCTTGCATCGGGCTGAGGTAGCCCAGCGAGGCGTGTTTGCGGTATCGGTTGTAGAAGACTTCGATGGAGTTGAAGACGTTGGCGCGCACCTGAGCTTCGTTGGCGAAAACGTGATCGCGCCCCGCGGCGGTTTTATAGCGACCGAAGAACGATTCCATCGCCGTGCCGCATGTGCGGGATAGCAGTTGCCCTTGGCGCTCATGCTCGGGTGCATTTTAAAGTGGGCGAGCACGCGTTGATAACGATCCGATGCGCAGGTGCTGCCTCGGTCACTATGATGGACGATGCCGCCGTGTGCACCGATCCATGATCGTCGCCAAGTAATACCACCTTGCGTCACTAAGCAGATAGGTCGTGTCGGCCACCCAGATCTGATCGCGAGGCTCCGGTTTGCCCACCTGCTTGAGCACGTTGGGGTGATAACCGAAGAGATGTTCGCTGTCGGGGCCGATCGGCTTGAAGCGAGGATGCGCGCGGCCGACCAGATCGAGCTCACGCATCAAACGCAGGGTGCGATCCCGGCCACAGTCCACGCCCTGTTCGCGCAGATGCTGGGGGACCGGCCGGTAGCCGTAGGGGCCGTGCGCCAGTCGCACGACTTGCGCTATGACCGGTTTGATCAACGCGTCGTGGGCGCGACGCGCCGAAGGCTTCGCCTCGGCTTTGGCGATAATATCCGCGGCGCGAGACCCCGAGCGCTTCGCTCATCTCGGCCAGATCATACTTGGTTTGTTGGCGTGGCATGAACTCGAAGCGGCTTAGTCTTCCTTGGCGCAGGAGCTGACCGTTTTTTTAGGATCTCATTGATCCGCTTTTCTTTGGCCAGCTGCTTGCGCAATGGGTCGATCTCAGCGGCCATGGCGGTGGGACTGGCTTTGGCGGGACCAGTCGCATCCAGCTCGGCCAGATGCTCTCGCTTCCAGCGGTAGGGCAGGCCGGTGTTCACATCCAGCCGCGCGGACACTTCCGGCGCACTCAGGCCATCCATGATCATTAATCTCGCCGCCTCACGTCTGAACTCGGCGTTGTAGCGTTGTCGCTTCACTTTGGGTTTCTCTTTCTAAGAGACTCCCGGGTCCATTTTTCTCAGGCCCGATCAGTAAATCAAACTCCCAGGTTTGTGAAGTTGGATGTGCATAAACGGATGAACTGGAACAATGTTGGCTGGATCATGTCCCCTAAGAGAGAGTGCCGACATTCGATGACACATACGTCCTAAGGACGTATGTGTCATCGGCGTTAGACTATGCAAACCAATTTTCCTTTAAAAACGGTGATTGACAAAACACTGGACTCCGCATTGATACTCGTCCTAAGGACGAGTATCAATGCGGTTATGGAACTCATAAAAGCACTATCGCTATCTATCGGAGAATCCGAAGAGCCGGTCATCACTAGCTACCGATTGGGGGTTCTTGTCCACCGTCTCTATGTAACCAAGCGCTATAAGGATCACACGCTAAGCCGACTCGCCAAGGATTTTGTGTCCTCCACGGAGTTCCAAAAGGTCCTAGGTAAGCTTCTGAGCAATGGCGTCCTCAGCAGCCATCCCGACTTTCACGGCAGAGTTTTTGGCATACTCGGTCGGAAGACTGAAAACGTCAGTGAGGTTGCATGCACGGTCGATCCGTTTTGCTACCTGTCCCACCTGAGCGCAATGCGCCATCACGGTCTGACCAATCGCCTCCCTCACAAGCTGTTCATATCCAGCCCCAACCACAGTCAGTGGAGAACTGAAGCTTACAATCAGATGCGAAAGGATCTTGAGGAGGAAATGGACGTATACCTGGACGGAAACATGCCGCCGTTGACCCGTCCAGTGATGCGAAAAATTGATCGGGTCGAAATACACCGTTTCAGCTCGGTCCACTGGGGCGCTTTTAGAAACGTGCGTGGCAAGCAACTACGAGTGGCCACCATTGGCCGTACATTCCTCGATATGCTCCGTAGTCCCAAGCTGTGTGGAGGCATGAACCACGTGCTTGATGTCTGGGAAAGCGAGGCGAAGCAATGCCTGAAACCCATCATCAACGAAATCGACCAAAATGGTAAGTCTATCGATAAAGTTCGGGCAGGCTACCTACTTGAGGAGAAGCTTGGGATTAAGAATGGGACCGTAGAAACGTGGTCAAAATTCGCTGAGCGCGGCGGATCGCGAAAGTTGGATGCGGCAGAGGAATATGCTCCCCATTGGTCGGAGAAATGGTGCCTCTCTCTGAACATCTGAGAAATGCAAATCACAACCTGCAATCTGTTGAAATGGGTCGAGAGCGCTCCGTCAGGTCAAGTCGAATTCAGGGAAGCTGTTCATACGATTTTGACCGCCATCACCGCTGATCTCGATCTTCAAAAAACAATGGTAATGAAGGGAGGTCTGTTGATGGCTATTCGCTATCAAAGCGAGCGCTTCACCACCGATCTCGATTTTTCATCAACACTGGGTCGCAAAGAACTGGACACCGACGAGTTCAGGAAAAGACTCGAAGTAAGTTTGGCGCGCGTGGTCGCCGAGTCGGCGGAATACGATCTAGACTGCCGAATTCAAAGCTTCCGGATTTCTCCGAAAAGCGAAAGGGCAAGTTTTCCAAACGTTCAAATGTCGATCGGCTATGCGCATAAGGGGACTCCGAAGCATCAGCACCTTCTGCGGGGACAATGCCCGACAAAAATCGATATCGATTTCAATCTCAACGAGTCGATCCTTGGAATTGAATGCCTAGAATTGGGGATGGATTCGAATTTGCAGGCGTATGTGTTCACGGATCTTATCGCTGAGAAATTCAGATCGCTTTTGCAGCAACCCTCGAGGAATCGGTACCGCCGCCAAGACACCTATGATCTGCGCCTTCTCATTGAATCTAAGGTTTCCGACGAGGAGAAATCGCAAATTCTTGAAAGCTTAAAAGTGAAATCGGAGGCCCGAAACATTTTCCCCCAACGAGATTCACTCGACAATCCTGAGGTAAGAGAGAGGGCTAAACGAGACTATCCCCGTCTCGCAGATGAGATCACACAGGAGCTTCCAAAGTTTGAAGAATCCTACGGAATCGTGACCGCGTTTTACCGTGCTCTGCCCTGGGATGCATAAGGAAAACCCCCGATCCTCGCTTACGGATTGCCCCTCCCAACGCCGCATTCCCCCCAGTTAGGAGGCATTCGCCGGGGCGATTATCCGGATTAGGCACTTAAAGGGGACATTGCTGATTCTTGACAAACGACACGCGACTTACGGTCTGCATTGCGAGTAGTCTCCTCTTTCCAGCGGCTTGTGCGGGAGAGCTTCGTGTCAGTGGCATCAGGTCAACATCACGCTGGTCGGGTTACCCAAACTGGTCCACCTAAACCGTTAGTCTGGATGGATTGATGGTGTGGTTGAGGGTGTAGAGTAAGTCAAGGGTGGAGGTTTCTTTGTCGAGGTTTTGTTCAAACGCGATGGGACTGACATAGCCCAACGAACCGTGGGGGCGCAGGTGATGGTATTTGCACCGCCAGGCTTCGATCACGACCCGAGCTTCGGTCAGCGTGGAGAGCATCTCGGGGTTGAGACACTCGTGGCGCAACCGAGCAGGGAAGCTTTCGATGTAACCATTCTGCCCAGGACTACCCGGCTCGATGTAGCGCGTCTTGATCGATTCAGAGGCGAGCCAAGCTCGCAACTCCTTCTCGATAAACTCCGCGCCATTGTCGCTGCGGATATGCTCCGCAAGCCCCGTGCTCGGCAATCAGCCGGCTCATGATCGAACGCACTTTACGCGCAGTGATCTTACGATCCACGTGGATGCACCGGCTTTGCCGCGTGGAGTCATCGAGGAGCGTCAGCATGCGTAGTTTGCCCCCGCGCATCGTCGTGTCGGGCACGGAGTCCCACGTCCATACGTGATGGGGATGGGTCGCCTTTGTCGCCAGCCCCGTGGAGATCGCACCGCACCGTCGTTTGGGCTGCTTGACGGGCACCATCAGAGCGAGCTGCTGGCGCCGCCGTGGGATCAGTCGTGATCCGACTCGCCAGCCTGCTTTCTTCAGCAGGCGAGCGATCTTCATGTCGCCCAACTCAGGGTGCTCTCGACTCATCCGGCGTAGCGCTGCCTTCACCTTGGCCATCCAAGCATCAGGTTGCTTCGCCTCGTAGCCAAACGTGCGGCGATGCAGGCAAAAGGGCCGACAGGCCTCGCCAGCCGGGCAACGGCCCCGGTTCACCCTCGCGACCATGATCTGTCTTTTGTGACCGGGGCTCATGGTTTTTTTTCGAGCGCCTCCTTCAGCGGCCAGCATGCGCTTTAACCGGGCGTTCTGCTTTTGCCGCTCTTTGAGCTGCTTGGCTTGGTCGAGCTCCATCAGGCCAAACTCGCGCTTCCAGCGGTGGGAGGTTTGCTCGCTCGATGGCGTGCTCCTGGCACACCGCCAGGATCGTCGCGGCGGCCTGCTCGGCCTCACGCAATATGCGTATCTTCTGCTCGGTCGTATATCTTTTGCCTTTCATGGTCTGGGTCCTTTCTGGGTTCCCAGACTAACTCCCTCAATGGCTCAGTTTTCGTAACCCCCACCAGGGTCACGAATCCCGAAGCGATTCCACCGCCAACTAGCCCGCGCCTTAGCCTAACCTTTGAGGTCAGAAACGCCGCGTCAGCGGCGTTGTCTGCGCCGACTGGATAGACCTTTTACTCGGCTTTGAAATGGTGGTCATGGGGCGAATGGGGTAAGACGAATCTTTCTCTAGATCTTGGGTTCCAGCCAGTCGGTTTTTCAGCAGTGGAGTGGTTTTTATAACGACCGTGATATCCCGTGCAATTCTCTCTCTGTCTATCAGCGTTATTCACCCACGTTTTTAGTGAGATATCGGGAATTCAAATTAGGGGATTCTTTAGAGATATTCATTGGCATCAGGTTTATTAACTATCTCAGCACAAGAGATAAGAGGGTTTTGGTTTGAGATTTTCAGGTCAATTTCAGGTCGATTTTAAGTCCATCAAACCCCATGTTAAAAACATGGGGTTTGCGGATAGCGACATTCGTGCTGCTGGGGACGGGGTAATTTGGCTGGAAAACAAAGAGCACTTTTGTGAGGAAACGTATGAAACGGAGTCGCTTAAGTAACAGAAGAGAAACGATATTTATCGGTGATTGCGAGTTCGTAAGGTGATGAGGCGACTCAATTTCTCGAGGTGATAAAATCGTATTTGGATCGGGAGGGTCTCGCTCTAAGAGAAACGGAAGGAGCAGCGTTAATCTTTCAGTTGGTTTTTCTAAACGGCGAAAAAAGGGCTGATCCGTGCTCTGAATCTTTGGGACCCGAGGATCATAAAAGATGACACTGCTGGAAAATTGACCATACGGCGGAACTTCGATTCTGGCGGACTTGTCAGGCATCGAACAGGGTTCCCTTTCGTATTCCGCAACCACTCTTTAGATTCCCTCTCCGGGGGGGCGAATCCTAGGATCCGTCGGAATAAGAACCTCTCCTTCCCACTCGAACCAACATGCGACTTCTTTCAATACTTTCTCTGGGATTGGGCTTGCTGCCTATGGTGGGTTGTTCCGCTGGCGCTGGCGACACCGAGCTTCAGAACGAACCGGTCGCGGAAATCGAGCTCGTGGTCAAATCTGAGACGGAATGGCAGGAACTACTCTCGCCCTTGGCGTTTAACGTGCTACGTGAGGCTGGCACGGAACGCGCGTTTACCAGCCCGCTACTCAATGAGAAACGGAAGGGGTTGTTTGTCTGCGCAGGCTGTGATTTGCCGCTTTTTGAATCCAATACCAAATACAAGTCCGGGACAGGTTGGCCGAGTTTTTGGCAACCAATCGCAAAAGGCCATGTGCTTGATGTCGCGGACAACAAATACGGCTGGAATCGCGTCGAGAACATTTGTGCCCGCTGCCGCGGTCATCTCGGCCATGTCTTTAATGACGGTCCCCGCCCCACTGGATTGCGCTACTGCATGAACGGCGCGGCGTTGAAGTTTGTGCCGGCGAAGGGCGAGTAACGTTTGGAGAGGCAGCTGCCGCACCGGTAGGGCTCCGCTTGACGACGCCCGCGGATTCAATTCAGGAGAGGCGGTCCGCACTGTGCGTGCTGCTTGGGTGCCGTTGAGGCACCTGCTCGGGCGTCGTCAAGCGACGCCCCTACTTGGAGAGAGCACGCCGGGATGATGCCCTATTTCAATGCTGCGAACCAGAGGTCTTCTTTGAACCCGACGAGTCCTGTTTTTCCCATCAGAGCGAAGGGGCGTTTTACGAGGTTTCCGTTTGAATTGAGAAGCTCGAACGCTTCGGCCTGAGGCATGGTCTCCAGCTTTGGGTCCAACTTCATCTCCCGGTAGTCGCCCCCGGAAGTATTGAAGAGTTTCTTCAGATTACCTTCCTGGGCCCCGAGCATACGTTTGAGCTCGGTTTTGGTCGGCGGCGTTTCCCGGATAGCTTTTTCCGAAAAAGCAATTCCCTCCCCTTCGAGCCATTTGACCGCCTTGCGACAGGTGCTGCATTTTTTGTAAGTGTAAACGACGAGCGGTTTCATTGCACCCAACTCACATCACGAATCACGAACCGCCAATCCCCTTTATAGGTTTCAAGTTCACCATAGAAACTAAGCGCGCGGTTTCGCACCGCTTGTCCTTCCAAGGTGTCCTTCGCCGCCTTCTGCGGGGCATAGACATCGTAAACTTGTCCGCCAAACCGAACCTTGGGATTTCGAGCGCCTACCGCGGGACCACTCACGCGAAATAATTTCCCGGTCCAATTACCATCACGCAGATCAGTCTCTTTGGGCAGGGAATTGAGTCGCAGGGCCGCATTCAGGTCTGCTTCGGCATAGTTGACCGACCATACGTCGGCGGTCGGTGGCTCATCCGAGGGATTGTCCAACGTCATCCACTTGTCCGGCAGGTTTTGATCAACGGCGCGGAAGTGAGCATAGATCGGCAAATGATCCGAGAAGCCCGCGCCCTTTTCTCCTCCGCTACTCCAACGCACGGGAGCTCCCGCAGCGTCGGCATTCATTCCGGGTATGCGGGCAACGCGAAAAGAATTATCCTGATACTGAACACCTGACCAATCGTGCAGTCCGCGAGAAACAATAATGTGCATCAACGTGCCCCACTCTCCCCGATAAACATCACTTCCTCGCGAAGGAGCCGGCAACTCATACCACAGATTATAGAGGTCGCTGTCACCGCGCCGCAGAGCTAACTCGCTGTAACCGATTCGCATGACGTCATCCACCGCGGTGCGGGGCATCTTGGGGTAGCGCAGCTTTTGATTATACTGCGAATTCAAGTCGCCACCGATGATGATATCGGCCTGAGGATCTTCCGCCAAAATAACATCCAATCGATCACGCAGGACACCGGCATTTTGGATACGAATACGTTCCATCGATGTCGTGCCGGCGCCAGACTTCCAGTGGTTGTTGAAGACAAAAACTCGACTTCCCGCGATGTCGATTTGGGTCTCGAGAATGACTCGAGCGGAATCCACTTGATGATGAAGTGTCTCTAAAATGGGAAACCGCGACAGCGTCACGCACTTGATCGCCTTACCCGATCGAGCCGACCCGGGCGACGGTGCGTCCGCCCCTACAGCCATGTGGTATCCTCTGAGACCGGCGTCGGACAGCGCCTTCAAAAACCACACCTCGGAGGGCACCCCTTTCAGATCCGCCGGCAAGGGTTGCTTGCTCAGTAAGGTTTTGAGGTCCGTGCCCTGCCATCGGGCGATGAAAGCGGCCACATCATCAACGCGCGAATCCGGGGTCTGATCGATTTCCATTTCCTGCAGCAGGATAATATCGGGGCCCTCTCCTCCCCAAAATTTCTGCAGAATCTTCGCAGCGTTGGTAGCTTTGGTGGCAACGTGAACCGGCGTGTAGCTATCGGGTTGATAATCGTCGTAGACGGCGACGCGATCGGCATCGTGCAGATTTTCGACGTTGTAAACCACGACCGTGAAGGGAGTCGCCGCAGCGACATGGAGAGACGAAAGGAGAAGGAGTGTTCCCTTTAAAATAATGCGGGCCAGCATGCCTCAATACATACGCAAAAGTGACGTCGCCGCCAGTGGAATTAACCGATGTTACGAATCGCCTCAAACTCCCCGATTGCCAACTCGACCGCGGTCCCACTTTTTCAGGCATTCCCCCCACACGTATGAAATCCCTCCTCATAATTCGCAGACTACGCAATGCCGACCTCCTCGCCTTGGTGGCAACGACCGCCCACGCCCAACTTTCCTTCGAGTTCAACTTTACGGACAGTAACTCGGGATTCAACGATCCCACCCAAGGAGCCGCGCGTCGGGCCGCACTGGAGACTGCGGGGCAGGAACTCTCCAACCAGCTGCCAATCAACCGTTCGGTGACCATCACTTTCGACGTATCCTCTAACAATGCAGACGATTCGATCTTGGCCAGTGCTGGCAGCGATTTCATGGGAGACACCCCCGGTTTCTACCCCACCATCGCCCATCGGAAAGTCCTCGATGGCACCGACGGAAACGGCACCGCTGCTGACGGAGCAATCGAATGGAATTTCTTCCACGAATGGGACCTGGACATCAACGTGGCCGCGGAATCGTTCGATTTCATTAGCACGGCCATGCATGAGATCATGCACGCCATCGGCTTCACCGGCGCGCTCTATTCAGATGGCACCGGGTATTTTGAAGGAAATATCGGCGAGCCCAATGCTGGGGCCCGTTCGATCAATTTCTAGTCAACAGCGACGGCACCAAAATAATCCACGATCAATTCAGTTTCCGACCCGCGGAACTTGGCACCCTGACAGGAGGCTCCAGTTTGTTCTTCAATGGCCCCAACGCCGTCGCCGCAAACAGCGGTCAGCCGGTGGCGATCTATTCGCCGGATCCCTAGGAGGAAGGCAGCAGCGCCAGCCATACCGACGATGAAACATTTACGGGATCGAATGCCTTGTTGATGAATGCCGCCACCGACGCCGGTCTCGGCGTGCGCACGCTCAGTGCGCTCGAGTTGGGAATACTCAAGGACTTGGGCTACGAATTCGCGTCTCCCTGTGGGTTCGCCTACCTCACCAATATTTCCGTGCGCACCAACGCGGGCAGTGATGCCCAGACCCTCATCGCCGGTTTCGCCGTCACGGGGGGGTGACAAACCTCTGTTGCTGCGAGGCGTTAGTCCCACACTGGGTGATTTTGGGGTGAACGGTGCGATCGCCGATCCCCGACTCGGCTTGTTCTCCGGAGAAACGCAGACGCAGTCCAACGATAATTGGGATGCCTCCGTCGCGGGCATTTTCCAAACCGTGGGGGCGTTCGCCCTGCCCTCCTCCAGCTTGGACGCAGCTCTGGTCACCACGGTCTCATCCGGTTCCTACACTGCCCAAATCACCGGCAATGGGGGAACCACCGGCATCGCCCTCGCCGAAATCTACGACACGGCATCACCCATGGATGAATCCAGCCCCCGTCTCATTAACATTTCAGCCCGTTCTCAAGTTGGCAATGGTGACGATATTCTGGTCGCCGGTTTTGTGATCGGAGGCGAAGGATCCAAGAGTCTGCTCATTCGCGGTGTCGGCCCCACCCTGGGGGATTTCGGCGTCGCCGGGGCTCTGGCCGATCCTCAATTGACGCTCTTCCGTTCCCAAGACGGGAGTTCAACCCAACTTCAAACCAACGACAATTGGGACAGTGGCACGATCTCAGCCACCGCCGATCGGGTGGGAGCCTTTGAATTCCCCTGAGGCGGTCCTGACGCCGCCATGTTGTTGGACCTCGTTCCCGGTGCCTACACGGTGCAGTTATCTGGAGTTGGCGATGCCACGGGCGTTGGTTTGATTGAAGTTTACGATGCCGACCGAACCACTTCTCGACGTTAATGCGCTGACTCTTCGGCGTGGTCCTAAAACGCTGCTCAATCGACTCGATTGGACCGTGAGCCCCGGAGAACACTGGGTGCTGATGGGACCCAATGGATGCGGAAAAACCTCCCTCCTTCGCAGCCTCACCGGGTTTCTCACCCCTACCTCGGGTGACATTCAGCTGCTAGGTGAAACCTATGGCGAAACCGATTGGCGTGAGGTGCGGCGGGCGATCGCCCTCGTTTCATCATCGCTCCAACCTCACATTCCCGGCGGCGAACCGGCCATCGAAACGGTCATCAGCGGAATCTACGACCAACTCGATTTCTGGGGAGAGGCCTCCGCCGCCGATGCGCGTCTCGCGCGTCGTATTCTGACGCAGCTGGGGGCGAAAGAAATCATCCATCGGGAATGGGCCTACCTTTCTCAAGGCGAACGTCAGCGCGTGATGATTGCCCGGGCTCTCGCGGCAAATCCTCAGGTTTTGATATTGGACGAACCCTGCGCAGGTCTTGATCTCATCGCCCGGGCGGATTTTCTGATCTCGATGGAAGCGCTGACCCAGAACCCTGAGGGGCCTACGGTAATCTTAGTAACGCACCACGTGGAAGAAATCACCCCGGGGTTTTCGCATCTGCTGTTGCTTTCCAAAGGTCAGCGTGTGACCTCGGGTCCGATCGCACAAAATCTAAACTCAGCTAATCTATCACGGGCCTTCGAACGCCCGGTTTGGCTGCATCGTTCCCGCGCCTCTTGGCAACTCAAGTTACCGGAATCGTCTCAACCGTGATCCGCCAAACGGAGCACGTCGCCCGGTTCGATTTGCAAGCCACGCGCATCCGCCAAGGCTCGCGCAGTCTGAAAAAAGAGAAGCCCATTTCGCACGATGGCGAGGACCCTCTCCGCCGTCTGTAATTTGGCCAGCGCGCTTCCGCCGTAGACATTCAAGCCTGCCCGCCAAGGCACCCGCACCACTTTTCCGGCGGAATAATCCACAAAGGTAACCATGCCGGCCCGTGACATTCGGGACAAGTTATCGATCGCGGAAGTGGTCAACTGAGTCCCCGTTCGGACCGTTGCAGACGAGACCCGAGACGTGTCATCAATCCCTGCTCGCGCAATCCGGCCACCGCCTTAAATCGTTCCGCCCGCCACGGAACCGGAACTGCTTAAGGTCGCACCTGCAGATGTTCCGAGACCGGTCGTTCCGCCCATACCGCCGGACTGATATTCAATCCAAATTGTTCGCCCAAACGTCTCGCGAGGAGATCAGCAATCGGCATCCGTCGGGCAGCATTTCGATCCGATGCCCGAAGTTCCGGGACCAACTTGCGAGCAGTCGCCGCCAGCGGCATGACCGCACGCCGCAGCTCCTTCGGCAGGGACCGCAAGTAGTGCTCGACCTTGGCTTCCAGGTGCCCCGGCACCGCCCAATCCAGATCACCCTGCGAGAGCAACTCCGCCTGCCCCACGTCCCCTTCCAACGTCACCCCATCATTCGTGTCGCCGGGCTTGTAGAGATAATTGAGCGGTAGCACCGAAGTGCCGGATCTTCAAAACCGAGATTCTCGGTCGCTTCCGCCGAGGATTCATTCGCGGGCATGCCATCCCAAACGGAACTGTGACCGAGCTCTTTACGCTCCCGCAACACCTCGTGAAGTTGACGCTGAATGTCGCCCCACTCGTGCATGCGGGTGTAACTTAGAAAGTGATCGCGGCACCATCGCCGCATCTTGGATTGCGAGAGTTTATCGAACTTGTCGTGCAACGATTCCCAGATCGAAAGCAACGTGAGGAAGTCCGAGGCCCGGTGCGTAAACCGGCGATGGGCGGCATCGGCCGCCGCCTGTTTCTCGAGCGGACGCTCCCGCGGATCCTGCACACTCAATCCCGCCGCAATGATCACGACTTCACGCAACGCCTTCTCGTGGCGCGCTTGCAAAATCATCCGTCCCACCGAGGGGTCGACCGGCAGGCGGGCGAGATCGCGACCGATATCGGTGAGCTGGCGAATCGAGCCCTCGCTTTCAATCGCGTGCAGCTCATCCAGCAGCGCATACCCCGCCCGGATGGACTTGCTCGCCGGCATGTTGAGAAATGGGAAACGTTCAATGTCACCGAGCCCAAAGGCCTTCAGGCGCAGGATCACATCGGCCAGATTAGAACGCTGAATCTCGGGCTGGGCAAATTTCGGTCACTCGTCGTAGTCCTTTTCAGAATACAACCGAATGCACACGCCCTCCGCCACCCGTCCGGCACGCCCTTTGCGTTGATTGGCACTCGACTGGGCCACCGCTTCGATCGGCAACCGTCGCGTGCGTGACTGGGGTGAATATCGGCTCCCCCGGGCGAGTCCGGTATCCACGACAACGAATACCGCGCAACGTGAGTGACGTCTCGGCAATGTTGGTCGCCACAATCACCCGGCGGCGGGCGGTGGCGGCGAAAACCCGTTGTTGCTCGGCATTGGTCAACCGTCCGAACAGCGGAATGAGATCGCACCCGCGGGCCGAACCGCCGAGCCCATCAATGGTTTCGCGGATATCGCGTTCGGCCGGCATGAAAACGAGCACGTCACCCGATTGGGTCGAGCCGAGGATGCGTCGTGTGGCCTCGATCGCCCCATCGATATAGTGCAGCGATTCGCGTTTCCGATCTCCGCCCGATTCGTCGGTATCACCCCCGAATTCATCAAGCGGGTTGTAAATGACTTCGACCGGATAAGTGCGGCCGGACACTTCAATGACCGGAGCGTCCTCAAACGCTTTGCTGAAGGCCGCCGTATCAATCGTGGCGGAGGTGATCACGATCCGCAAATCCGGGCGCTCATGGCGCAGTCGCCGCAAGTGCCCGAGCAGGAAATCGATATTCAGCGAACGCTCGTGGGCCTCGACGATGATGACCGTGTCGTATTCGCGTATCGACGGATCGCCCTGCACTTCCGCGAGCAGTATACCATCGGTCATGAATTTGACGATCGTTCGCTTAGAGGTGCGGTCATCAAAACGCACCTTGCAGCCGACTTCGCGTCCCCACCCGACGTTCATTTCTTCGGCCACGCGCCTAGAAACAGACATGGCCGCAACCCGTCGAGGCTGGGTGCAAGCGATACGACCGGCGGTTCCCCGCTCCGCCGCCAAGCAAAGTTTAGGAATCTGAGTGGTTTTACCTGATCCTGTCTCACCCGCCAGAATCACCACCGGGTTCGCCGCAATCGCGTCCACGATCTCACCCGCCCGCGAACTGATCGGCAAATCAGGCGAGAACTCCAAACGGAACGGAAATGGCTTTTGGTCTGGCACGGGAAAGGAAGACGGACGCAGAGTGAACGCTCCTCCCGACATGGCTGGCAAGATCGCTAAACCACCACCTCTTCCTATCGACGTATTCGAACGTGTGCTGCGCGTGGCCATGTTCGATGGGCGAATGCTGGCGGCAATCGCCGGAACATTCGCAATTCTAGCCGCCATGCAGCGGGAGGCGGCTCCCACGATCGCCGGCGTCCTGGCGTCGGGTTGGGGACTTTGGGAAATTCACGGGGTCAATCGCCTGCGCAACGGCGACCCGCGAGGATTGGATATGATGATCTGGGCCCAGCTGGGGTTGATGATGACCGTTTTCGGCTATGCCGGCTGGATGATGGTGCACTTGGATCCGATGACCGTTCTCGCCGCGATGCCGGAATTTACCCGCGCAAATTTCGAAGCCCAACTTCAAGCGAGTGGCCTGACGTCCGAGCAAATTCCGGCGGCGGTAAAATCGATTACCAAACTGGCCTATCTGATGGTCGCGGGCCTGACCTCCATTTTCCAAGGATTGATGGCCCGCTTCTACCTCAAAGCCCGCCCCGCCGTGAACACGGTGATTTTCGGCAACAGCACGCCTTGAGCCGCACACTTGCGCAATTGAGCGAGACCACCATATTTCGTTCCATGTCAAAGGAACGTTATATCTCCGCCAAGGAAGCTTGGGCCCGCAAGCAGGTTGAGCGTGGGGTGAAACCTCGCAGTGAAGCTTCGGAAGATCGTCTCCCTCCAGGGCAAAAATTGACCAAGAGTTTTCCGGTCTTGGATTTGGGCATCAAACCCGATGTTCCCACCAGAGAGTGGACGCTTTCATTGGCTGGCGAAGTGGAGAATCCCCTCAAACTCAACTGGGAGGAATTTAACGCTCTGCCCCAAGTCGAGGATGTGAGTGATTTCCACTGCGTAACTACGTGGAGCAAATACGACTGCCGCTGGGGTGGCGTGGCGTTCACCGAACTCTATGAACGGATCCGACCGAGTGTCGATGCGAATTTTGTCTACTTTATGGGCTACGACGGCTACACGACCAACGTGCCCCTCGAAAAATGCCTTGATGACGACGTGTTGATCGCGACCCAATTCGAAGGCGAACCCGTAAGCTTGGAGCATGGTGGGCCGGCCCGGGTAATTGTGCCCAAGCTCTACGCATGGAAAGGCACCAAGTTTGTGAAGTCCCTCCACTTCCTCTCCGCGGACAAACTCGGTTTCTGGGAAGTCCGCGGTTACTCCAACGACGCCGACCCCTTTAAAGAAGAGCGCTACGCTTAAGGCGTGTCTGGGAAAACTAAAATGGGCGCGTAGGACGTCGGACGTAAAGCCCGCCCCACAATTTCCGATTCGTTGCCTCTCAGGTGGGTCGGGCTTTACGCCCGACATATTCGGTATTTGGCCAGCTTTCTCCAAAACATTTCCATACTCGGCAGCGAGATAACTCAGTCACTCCATCGACTGAAATCGCCCCGAATTGGCGTATGAGCATACATCAACTACGCATTCCCGATTAGATTTTGGATGCAAGCTGAGCTAGGGTGTGTTTAACAAATAAATTGGAGGCAAAAAGTATCCATTAATAGGATACTTTTCATTGACCTCGTGGCTCCAGAATGACTTCATCACATTGTGAAACAACGAGTAAGACTCGTCCTGCGTGATCACCACTGGGGCGAGCTAAAAAAATTAACGGCCATCGTCTCAGTCTGAGTGGCCCACATCGTCGTGGACGCAAATGCACCAACCTGCGCCGTCGGGTTGAAGCCGTGCTCTGGATCGCGCGTGCCGGGTGCCCGTGGCGCGATCTGCCTACTTGGTTTGGTCCCTGGCAAAACGCCTATGCCTCGTTCCGGCGCTGGTCTCAGAACGGTCTCTGGGAGTATGTGCTCGCTTACCTCGGTTCTCTCCAAGGCGATCACGCGTATCTCATGATTGATAGCACCAGTTCGCGGGTCCATCAGCACGCGGCCGGACCCGGTGGTGGACAGCAAGCCCAAGCCATGGGGCGCTCCAAAGCGGGCCTCTCCACCAAGGCCCACTTTGCCTGTGACGCCTTGGGCTACCCTCTGGGCTTTATCCTCACGGGTGCCAATGTAGCCGACTGCGATCAGTGTAAACCCCTCTTGGAATCTTATCTGCGGCCAGGGGCTGCGGCGATCATGGACAAGGGCTATGACAGCGATGCCATCAGGGCAGGTGTGAAACAACGAGGCGGCAACGCCGTCATAGCTGTGCACCCCAACAGGTCCCAAAAACCCGAGTTTGACGAGCACATCTACTGTGATCGTCACCGCATCGAGAACCTCTTCGCAAAACTCAAGCACTACCGCCGGATCGCTACGCGCTATGAAAAACTACATCGAACCTTTGCCAGCATGCTCGCTTTAGTATGTATCATCATATGGATTAAGCACTAACATACCAATTGTTAAACACACCCTAGGGCGGAAATACTGTGCAGTGTTTGCGCGGTTTGACGTTTAACTCCGGGCGCAGACCGGATTGGCTCCCAGTTTCCCCTACTACCTACTCATGCCTCGCTTCGCATTTACCCTACCCCGGCGGGTTGGACTGACCTTGTCGGTCGCCCTCGCGTTTATCATCATTTCCTTTGCTTCGGCGGCCAAGTCTGCTGCCGACCGACCGAACATCTTGTTCATCATGTCGGATGATCATGCGACCAACGCGATCAGCGCTTACGGGGGCCGACTGGCAGAGGTCGCTCCCACTCCGCAGATCGATCGCCTGGGACAGGAGGGCATGCGCCTCGACAAGGTTTTTGTAACCAACTCCATCTGCACTCCCAGCCGAGCCGTGATCCTTTCCGGTCAGCATTCGCACCTGAACACAGTGCGCACCCTCGGAGATGACTTTCCGGGACCCGATTCCGGCACGCCCAACGTCGCCGACATTCTACGCCGTTCCGGCTACCAAACAGCTCTCTTCGGCAAGTGGCATCTTCGTTCCAAGCCGTGGGGCTTCGATACCTGGAAGGTCGGCCCGGGTCAGGGTTTCTATCATGACCCGGTATTCGTCGATTCGGACGACGATCTAGTCTACAATCAAAACCTCGGCAACAAACTCGATCGCACGCCTGGTTACTACACGGATCTCGTCACGGACTACGCGCTCGAATGGCTCGATGAGCGGTCGGATGAAAAACCGTTCTTCATGATGCTGCATCACAAGGCTCCACACGGTAAATGGGAACCGGCCGATCGCCACAAGGACTACCTTGCCAACGTCGAGATCCCCGAACCCGACAGCTTATGGGAAGACTTTTCGCATCGCTCCGAAGCCACCCGCCGCATGGGCACTTCGATCACCAATCGGCTCGCCGGACGGCGCACCATGGTGGGTGACGTGCAGAAACCGGATTGGCCCGCGGGCTCAGTTAATATGACCGACATGACGGAGAAGCAAAAGGGCAAGGCCGCCTATCAAAAGTATCTCCATGACTACCTCGCTTGCGTGAAGGCGGTGGACGAAAACGTCGGCCGCGTGCTCGACTATTTAGATGAGTCGGGCTTGGCCGATAATACCCTCGTTATCTACACATCCGACCAGGGCATGTTCCTCGGTGAGCACGACTACTTCGACAAACGCTGGATCTACGAGGAGTGCCTGCAGATGCCTTTCTTCGCGCGCTTCCCCGGTAAGATTCCAGCGGGCTCGGTCAACGACTCTCACCTGACGACCAACCTCGACTTCGCGCAAACCTTGCTCGACTTCGCGGGCGTAGAGGACGCCCCGGAAGTGGCGCAGATGCAGGGCGACAGTCTGCGCGGTATTCTTACCGGCAAAAATCCAAGCGAATGGCGGGATGCGGTCTACTATCGCTACTGGATGCATCTCTCGCATCACCACATTCCCGGCCACTACGGCGTGCGCACCGAACGCTACAAACTCGCATTCTTCTACGGACTCGGTCTCGACGCTTCACTTGGCAACGGCGAATACCCGCCGACAACTCCGGGCTGGGAGCTCTACGACCTAGAGAAGGATCCCAACGAATTGAACAACGTCTACGGGCATCCGGACTACACCGAAATCGTGGATGTGCTCAAAGCACGGTTGATCGACTTGAAGCGCGAGTATGGCGACAACGATGGCCGCTACCCCGAGCTGATGCGTGTGCGCCAAGCGCACTGGGGGAACTGATGAGCTCACGCTACGCGTTCGAAGTAACAAGTTTCAGGTATCCCTCCGTCGCCAAGGCTTTGGCGGGCAGGCAAGTAGCAAGTTCTCAAATTAAAAAACTATAGCTCTCTATTCAGTGCGCTAGTCCTGCGCGTTATTTGCGATCTTCGTGTTTAATACAGCTGTGCCTCACAGCCTTCTGCTTAACTCTGCTCGCTCCTGTAAAAATCAATCCTGCCCCACCAATCGTTAGGCGGGACAGACTACTCCAGTGCTGACAACTACAGCACGACGGTGCTCCAGAGAACGGCCAGGCCGGGGCCGAGTAGTCCCATCATGATGCCCGCGACGACAAAGTCCTTGGTCTCAATGCGGCCGTAGCTGAAGGCGATCGCGTTAGGCGGCGTCGAAACCGGCAGGCACATCGCGGTCGATGCGGCCAACGCAATTGGGATGATAATCTGCACGTCAAATCCCGTGCCGATGGCCGCCGCGACGGGCACGATAATGTTAGTCGCGGCCGTGTTGCTCATGAAGTTGGAAAGGGCCATGCAGACCACCGCCAAAGCGGCGGTCAGTGCCAGTTTTCCAATCGCCTCGGTCGGCACGAGCCCGATTAACCATTCAGCCAATCCCGTCTCGGATACGCCCACGCCCAAGGCCAACCCGCCCGTGAGCATCAACAGCACATCCCAAGGCAGTTTGCGCATATCCACGGCACTGAGCACACCCGTCGTAGTAAACAAAATGATGGGCACAAAGGAGACTACGGCGGTTGGCACTTTGTGCAGCGGACCCGTCATCCAGAGTAGCACGGTCAAAAGAAATACGCTGAACACCACCAACGGCTGCCATACCGGCGCTTTCTCCTCCTTGGGCACCTCCACGGTCGCGGATGAGAAATCCAATTGAGCCCCGCCAATCGGGCAGCGCATAAGCAGATAGAAGTAGGCCAACACCGCCAACAACAACGCGGGAGGCAGTCCCACCATCATCCATTGGAGAAACGAAACACTGGTCCCGCCTTCCTGCAGCATACCCACCGCGATGGCATTGGGCGGGCTTCCGATTACGGTGCCCATCCCGCCCAAATTGGCTGCAAACGGAACGCCCAACAACAGAGCTTTCGCAAAGGGATGCGAACTCGGCAGGGTCAATACCACCGGAATGATCACGGCCATCATCATCGACGTGGTCGCGGTGTTGGAGATAAACATCGAGAACAGGAAGGTCACACCCATCGTCGCGATCAGAACCAGTTTGGGGCTCGAATTGCACCGCCCGATAACAATGCCACAGACTTTGCGATCCAGACCGGATTTGGCGGCCGCTTCGGCCAACACAAAACCGCCGAAGAAGAGCCAAATCACCGGACTCGCCCACGGCCCCACGAACATCATCCAATCCTTGGTTGATTCGGCAAAGACGCCTCCCGGTCGACCGAGAATCACGATCTCCAATCCGATCACCAACAACGAAACCGCAAACGCGGGAATCGCTTCGGTCACCCAGAGCCCGGCCGCCACCAGCAGGATGAACAAGCACCATCGCCCAGCCTCCGATAACCCGGCGAAATCCGGAATCAGGGCCAAGGCACCGGCAACGACGAGCGTCGCTGCAATCTTCTTCACCGCCCTGATAGAACCGATCTCCAGTCTCCCCAAGGCCTCATGAGCCCGTTTGCGTGTATCGCGCATAGTAGTGGCATTACTAGCGTTCGGGCCGATTTCCGTAAATCACCGTTTCGAGCCGACCCGCAGTATTACCGCAAGATCTGACCCCAAGTAGAACACGGGCGCGAAGCGCTGCATTCGAAGTTCCAAACTCACGCTGCGCGCTCGAAGTAACAAAATCCAAGTAACAAGTTGCAAGTTACTGAGGGGCAGTATTCACGGAGCTCTGATTAACTCTGCTTCCTCCTGCGAAGACGATCCTGCCTCTCAATCTTTCGTGCCGTTTAGTGTGATTTTGTGGGTAAAAACCATCCTGCCCCTCAGGACACAAAAAAGCCTCGCCGGGAACCGGCGAGGCGAGAGTGTTTGAGGCTAGGCTGACCTAAGCTTCCTGCTCCTCGATCTTCACGACTTTGTAGCCGCCAGTCGATTTGAAGTAGAGCATGATACCGATGTAAATGATCGCCATCGCTAGCGGGATGTAGGAATCGGCCTTAAGGGTCGCACGGTCACCTTGTTGGTCTGCCGCAACGATGTCCTGCTGGGCCTGAGTCGGATTCTCCGCCTCCTTGGCTTCGGCCAACTTCGTGCCATCGATCGCGTAGACTTCCTGCAAGAAAACAAACTTGGAGGGCTCTTCGGCTTTCACTTCAGCATAGATGGCTGGGTTGGATTCCTGCAAAGCTTCCGCTGCAAAACGATCCTTACTGTAACCGAGTCCCGGGCCACCGAGCAATCCGGCGGAGAGCATACCGATGCCGCCCATAACCGACATCGCTACCGCACCGGAGCGCGGGTAACGGTCGCCCACCACGGCCAACATCGTTGGCCAGAAGAAGGTCTTACCCACGGCGAAAATACCAAGAGCAACGAAGGCCATGAAGAGCGTTTCCATCGTGCTCGCCATTTGCAGGCCGACCACCGCGAGGATGGAGCAGACGAGCAGGAGACCGATTGGGGAGAGCTTGAGGTTCTTCTCGATCCAGTGAGCGCAGAAGCGCAGGGCGAACATGATCGTAGAGGTCCAGATGAAGAGCCACTTGCCTTGCTCCGAGGTAAAGAGATTACCAGTGATGTTTTGACTCCACTGGTCGGTGCCGAGCTCAACCACGCCAATGAGGGCGTGAGTGATGAAGAGGATGCAAAGCAGCACGGAGCCGATCGATCCCTTGGTCAACAGGCCGACGGCAATGAGGAGGACACCAGCAATGAGGTAACCCACGGTGGTGGGGAGTTCGAGGGAAGAGGAGCAGAACAATGCGACGAGATAACAGACCACAACGGCACCGAGGATTCCGACGTCTTTGAACATCTCGCCGAGCTTCGCGCCCTTTTCGGAGGCTTCCGATTTCGGCATCTTCTGGCCCAGGAACATCAGACCGTAGGCGATCGTGGGGACGAGATAGAGGGCGAGCTGGATCTTCCAGCCGAGTTCCATCTTGTCATCAAGGATCCATCCAACGGCGGCACCGAAGACTAGACCGGCAGGCCAGCTGGCGTGGAGGATGTTGAGGTAATGGGTGCGATTTTTCGGATAGAGCGTCGCAATCAAAGGATTGGCTACCGCTTCGAGCGTGCCGTTGGCATACGCGAAGATGAACATGCCGATGGTCAGCATCTGGGCGGCGTTCTCCGGAGTGGTGGCACCGAAGGAGACGAAGGCCGAGACGACGTGACAGACAAAGGCCAGCAGCACGAGCTTGCCGTAGCCGATCTTGTCGACAATCACGCCGCCAGCGATGATGCCGAAGCAGAATCCGGTGAGACCGGCGCCGCCGATGGTGCCAAGTTGGGTGGCGGTGAAGCCGAACTCGCCGGCCCAGTTGTCAAAAATACCACCGCGGATGGCGAAGCCAACACCGGCGGCAAAGATCGCCCAGAAGCCGGCCCAAAGTAGGCGGCTTGCATTGGGGGCAATCGGAGCTGATATGTCGTTAGAACTACTCATAATCTATGAAGGATAAACGGATGTGGGGGTTAAAATACGGAATCAATGACGAGGGGTGAGTCGTGATTCAGTTGGGGGGTTAGTGGGTGAACAAAGACTGCTTGGGCAGTGGAATCAGAACTTTAAGAACTGAAACTGTGCAGCAATCAAGTCGGACTTCGGGGAGATTGACCGCCGAGATCAACCTTTAAAGAGGTAAACGATTTGCGGTAACTCCCCGTGACTTGCCCTCGACGCGGCTGGACGAGAGGCAAATAGTCACCCCTCTCACCCATGTTTTTGCTCATTCGCACAGGTTTATTATTCGGCGGGCTCGCCTTCATGACGGTCGGCAGCGCCACTGAGCCCAACCGGCTGATCCACGAAAAATCCCCTTACCTGCGCCAACACGCCCACAATCCGATCGACTGGTATCCGTGGGGCGATGAGGCGTTTGCGAAGGCAGTGGCGGAGAATAAGCCCATCTTCCTCTCCATCGGCTACTCGACCTGCCACTGGTGCCACGTCATGGCCGACGAATCCTTCGCCGACGAGGAAACCGCCGCCTATCTCACCGAACATTTTGTCTCCACCAAGGTGGACCGGGAGGAACGCCCCGACGTAGACCACATCTACATGTCATTCGTGCAGGCGGCGACGGGTAGCGGGGGTTGGCCGCTCAACGTTTGGCTAACTCCCGACCGCAAACCCTTCTTCGGTGACGTCTATTTCGCCCCCGATGACCGCGGCCGCCGCCCCGGTTTTCCGACTGTGCTCAAACACCTGGCTGATATCTGGGCCGCCGACAGCGACCGCGTTCGTGATCAATCCGAGCAAATGATCGCCGCGCTCGCCGACCAAATGGCTCCGGTGCCTGACGCGGATGTGTTGTCGTGGGAGGCGCTGCGCGACCAAGCGCTGGACGGACTTACCAAAGGTTTTGATTCCCGGCACGGCGGTTTTGATCCGGGCGAAAAATTCCCCAGCGGCCCCACTCTCGAACTGCTTCTCGATCTCGCCGTCACGCATCCGGACGCGGAACGCCGGGACCATGCCCTCGAAATGCTGACCACCACGCTCGAGGCAATCTCGACCCAAGGGCTCCATGATCACGTCGGCGGAGGCTTTCACCGCTACACCGTCGATCCCGAATGGGGCGTGCCTCACTTCGAAAAGATGCTCTACGATCAGGCTCAGATCGCCCATGCGATGATGTCGGCGTGGCAATTGACCGGGCGCACCGAATTTGAGACCGCCGCGAAATCCGCCCTCAGTTACGTGACCGAACGGCTCACTCACCCCGACGGTGGATTCTACTCTGCCGAGGACGCCGTAAGTCTACCCGACGCTGACTCCGACCGCAAAATCGAAGGCGCCTACTACACGTGGACCGCCGAACAATTCGCCGCCGTAGTGCCGGCCGATGATCAGCCGCTGGTGATGGAGGCATTTGGGATTCGAAAAAACGGCAACGTGGCCAAAGACCACGACGTTCAAGGCGAACTCGCGGGCCAAAATATTCTGCAGCGCGCCCGCACCACCGCACAACTCGCCGATCTTTTCGAACTTGAGCCAGCCCAAATCTACACTCGCCTCACCGGCGCCCTCGAACTTTTGAAGACCGCCCGCGAAGAGCGACCACGTCCTCATCTCGACGACAAAATCGTCACCGCATGGAACGGTTTGATGATCTCAGCATACGCCAGAGCCGGCCAGATTTGGGGCGAAGCCCGCTACACTGAAACCGCCCGACACGCCGCCCGTTTTCTGCGTGATCGACTCTACGATGAATCCACGCGGACGCTTTCCCGCAGCTACCGCGACGGTCAACGCGATGCCCTCGGTTTCGCGGAGGACTACGCTTTGGTTATTCAAGGGCTACTTGATCTCTACGAAACCGACTTCGACATCACATCGCTGCAGTGGACCCTCGAATTGCAGGAACAACAGGATGCTATTTTCTGGGACCCGGAACGGGGCGGCTACTTCGCCAGCGACCCTCGCGACAAAAGTATCGTTCTACGCATGAAGATCGAACACGACGGCGTGGAACCTGCCGCGACCTCGACGGCCGTGCGCAATCTGGGGCGTTTGGCCGCCCTCTTTCATGACGCGGAGATGCTGGAAAAAGCCGCCTCCGCCGCCCGCTCCATGGGCGGCATCCTGCAACGCGCCCCCACCGCCCTGCCCCAGCTCCTCGCCGCCACCGGTTGGCTCGCGGGCGATGCCCAACAAGCTCTCATTCAAAGTGCACCCGACAACGCCCGGCTTCCGGAATTGCTGACCGAAATTCGTGGACGTTTTCATCCGCGGCGCATGGTCGTGCGCATCGATGCAACGGGACGATCCTTCTTTGAAAGCCGGGTATCCTTCATCGCCGGATTGCCCGATGAACTACCGGATCACGCGACCGCTTACATCTGCGAAAACTTCGTCTGCCAAATGCCGACGAGCGATCGCGCAGAGCTGGCGGAAATTCTCGATCGCGCGACGCGGTGACGGAGACGTCGGGCGTAAAGCGGGATCTTCATCTAAACACCAGTGCCATCTCGTCGATCGGGCTTTATGCCGGACAGACCTCGCTACTCATTCGATTCCGCTAAACGCACCGTCGCTTCGGTCAAGCCTTCCAGTCCACCCTGCAATCCCGTGCGACGATGGGCGATCACGCCATCAGCATCGAGCAGAGTGATAAGGTTGGAGTGGGAAAAGTCACCACTGGGCTCCTGCCGGTATTGCACTCCCACCACCATCGCAAAGGTGCGCGTGTCGGTCGGCGACGCCCGCCACAATGCCCAGTGGTCATCAAGGTAGTTGGTTTCGCGGTAGGCACGGAGGGCTTCCACTGAATCGCGATCCGTGTCGAATGTGATCATCAGCACCCGCAGGTCCTTCGCGAGACCAGTTGGCAGACTGGCAATCACCGACTTCATGTCTCGCACGAGTAACGGACAGGCATAGCCGCACTGCGCAAAGAACATCGCCATGAGCACGGGTTGGCCCCGCAACTCCGTGAGTCGCCGCTCGGCCCCGAAGTCATCGGTAAAGGCGAAATCGAGTTGATAGATCGACTCTGCGGGTAGTTCCGCTGCGACGGTCGGCATGGGTTTCGCACAACAAGCCGACAATTCTACCGGCTGGTCTTCCGCACAACAGGCCGGGTCGGCCAGGCTGATAGGGGCCGTCAACGCCGTTCCAATCAATCTCATCCAAAGAGTAAGGTTCGTTCTCATTTTCATAAGTCGTAGGCGCACCGAAACCCGAGGTTGGGCACCCCGTAGGCAGCACGCAGGGAACTGCGGTAGCCCGCCCGCATGAAGGCGGCATAATCGGTTTTGTCCCGGGCCCCCACCGAGCCAGCACCGCAAAAGAGATTACGTTCGAGTCCGGTGTCGCCCCGAGACTCGCCGGTTACCAAGGCTTCGTTGAAATTCTCCACCCACTCCCACACCACCCCAAACAGGTCATGCACCCCGAGACGATTGGGAACGTCGGCCATGACGGCGGGCAGCGTTTGATCAGTGGGGCGGGAGAACCACGCCGTCATACGCTGCGCAACCACCGGATCGGTTCGCGCCGCATCGATCCCAACCCCCACCGAGGCGACCCGCTCCCACTCCGCAATCGTGGGCAGACGTCCGCCACGCGAAGCGGCGAATGCCCGGGCCGCAAACCATGAGACCCGCACGACGGGTGCATTGAGCGGCGCTTGGGGACCGGGCTCCAAATCGCCCTGCCAATGTGCGAGGTATTGCTCATCAGCGAAGAGCGGGGCGACTCGCGATCGCCGCCACTGCGGATTCTCCCGCACGAAGGTCAAAAACTCTCTGTTCGTGACGGGATGCACATCCAGCCGGAAAGCCCGGACCGTCCTGACTTCCGGCTCTTCGCGCGAACGAATCAAAGGCGCATATTGGCCCGCAGGAATCGTCACCGAATCCGCGCCATGGCTCCACCCGGACGACAGTCCGAGAGGTAGACACAACCACAAGATTCGACGATGCAGGTTCATGTTTGCCTACTCCCGAGCTCGGACATGTTTGACATCGTCGACCGAAACCTCACCACCGGGATTACCCCAGCTGTTCATGACGAAGGTGAGCACGTCAGCCACCTGTTCGTCGCTCAAAGGCTGCGGGGGCATAATGCTGTTGTAGGATTTGCCATTGACCGTGACGGGACCCGTCATCCCGCGCACCACGACATTGATGATGGAGTCCAGATCACCTTCGAGGTAATCGGATTTTGCCAGCGGAGGGAATACCCCCGCGACGCCTTCACCGTTCGCACCGTGACAGACAAAGCAGCTTGAAAGGAAGGTCTTCCTACCGCGTTCCATTTGAATCTGTCCTTCGATCTCGGCGATCTGCGGATTCGAAGCGATAGCTTCCGACTTGGCCGCCACCAACTCGGCTTCCCGACGACTGGCTTCGCTGCCGGTGGTTGACTGTTCACCGAGGTAGACTTCGTCGACTTCCGTGCCGGAGTAGATGATGCGATTGGCGTCGCCTTCGGCTTTCAACATGCCGAGTGCCCCCTTGTTGAAAGCGCGAAAGAGCGAGTGATCGACCAGAATGTAGGTGCCGGGCACATCAATGAGAAAATCAACAATCGCGGCTCCTCCTGCGGGAACGAGCGTGGTTTGCACGTTCACCTGATTGGCAATGGTGCCGCCTTCTTGGTAGACGGTGTCAAAAATTTCACCGATTACGTGGAAGGATGAGATGAGATTGGGACCACCATTCCCCACAAAGAGTCTTACGGTTTCACCGACATTAGCGGTGATCGCGTTATCCCCGACCAACGCACCGACGCTGCCATTGAGCACGACATAATCCGGACGCTCATCGAGGGCCTTTTGCGTATCGAAGGTCTGCAAGCCCGCTTCACCATACCGACCGGAGGTGTAGAATTCACCCTGCATCACATAGTATTCGTGATCGACCTGAGGCAGTCCTTCCGGTGGCTCCACCAAAATCAATCCATACATGCCATTGGCCACATGAACGGGCACAGGGGCAGTTGCGCAGTGATATACGTAGAGTCCCGGATTCAGGACCTCGAACGAAAATACCGAAGCATGGCCCGGAGCAGTGAATGACGATGCTGCACCGCCACCCGGACCGGTCACGGCATGAAGGTCTATATTATGGGGCAGCTTGGAACTAGGATGATTGGAGAGATGAAACTCAACCAAATCTCCCTGTCTCACCCGGATAAACAATCCGGGAACCTCACCGCCAAAGGTCCAAAACGTGTAGTCGACACCATCAGCCAATTTCTTGACCACCTCGCGGACTTCCATGTTTACCACCACGCGAACGGGATGATCGCGCGAGATCGAGGCGGGCACCCGGGGGGCGACAGTGAGATCAGCGATTTCAGTCGGTAATGATGCGGCTTAGTTTGCTTTTTGAGCTTCGGTGACTCCACCCCTGCCGGGCGAACCGATATCTTCGGCGCCATCAGCGGCGCCCACAGTGAAGACGAGTGCTCCACTAAAGACTAACGAAGCAGCGTTTCTGAACAAGAGGTTTGCGAATATCATATTGAAGGGGGGACGGAGTTCTCGGCGGGAAAGACCCGTCGCGTGGGTTTGGGAACCAACCTTACTCTTAGCCCATTCCGACCGCGCCGACCACGCATGACTTGGCGAGGATTGCCCATTATTTGTTAATTAAAGATATTTATTTCTATTTTAAAGCGTATCTTTCGCTCCATCGTGCCTCATGCAGTGCTCAGGAAACCTTTCTGCGCGAAGATCTCGAGATTGGTGCTCTCCAAATAATCCCGCCAATTCTTCGCCCACTCCTCTAGCGAATCGTGCATCGGGCACGGTTCCCCATTACCGCACCAATTCGGCCCGAACGGACACATGATACCCCCATCCGTGCGCTCAAACTCGGCAATGATGTCATGCAACGATATATCCTTGGGCTTTTTCTTGAGCCAGTAACCGCCACCGGGACCTCGCGTGCCATCGACCAGACCGAATGATGAAAGCGTGGTCAGGACCTTGGCCACGATTGGCTGGGGTAGTTCCCGCGTCTCGGCAATCTGTGCTGAATTCAGCTTGGTCTTCCCTTTGTCGTAGTGCTCGGCCAACAGACTCATCGCCGCAACAGCGACCTGCGCAACTTTACCAAAACGGACACTCATACCCATGACAGAACCCGCCTTCACTGCCTGAAGCGAACCGAATTCCAAACCATAAGGTATTTTTACTCTCTATTTCGGACTTTTTTTTCTTTTATTTATACCACCTCAGAGCCATAATCCGCTTCGCCATGAAAGCACGTGCTTCTCAAGCAGGTAGGATCGTAACAGCTCTCCTGATCTGTTCCTCGCCTCTCTCTGCGGAAACTCCGGAAAACGGAAAATTCACCCTCAAATTGATTCCGCGATTCGAGTCAGCGCAACAGACCGGCAGACCCAGCTCCGACGCCCTCACTCTCGGCACCAATATCGGCTACACCCATGCGGTGAACAATGCGTTTTCGTTTTTGATCGAAGCCGAGGATACCCATGCAGCCGACGAGGATTCCTACAATCCCGCCGGGCTCAATTCCCGCACCGCTCACCGGGCGGTGGTGGCCGATCCCATGGGCACGGAAATTAATCAAGCGTGGGTCGGCTACCAGGCCAACGGGGTTGGCGTAAAGCTCGGCCGTCAGGCCATCGTGATCGATAATGCCCGATTCATCGGTAACGTCGGCTGGCGCCAGAACATGCAGACGTTTGACGCGCTCCAAGCATCGGTCGCAAACGAAGACATCAAATTCACCTACGCCTATCTCGACCAAATCAACCGCATCCTGGGTGACAATCATCCCGACGGCCAATGGAATTCGGAGTCGTACCTTGCCAACCTCAACTGGAAGCTGAATGAGCACTTCAGTCTCACCGGCTATTCCTACCTGCTTGCGTTCAATAACGTCGCAGTCAACAGCACCTTCACCCACGGTCTTTTCCTCGCGGGATCGCACCCGATCTCAAAGTCGGAACAGCTCACCTACCGCATCGAATACGCGTTGCAGGAAGCTCACGACAACAGCCCGCTCAACTACGAAACGTCCTACTCTCTGCTCGAATTCGGACTGGAAAACAAAAAGGGTGCGCTCATCCTCGGCCGAGAGATTTTGAGCTCAGACAACGGGGTTGGTTTCAAAACACCGCTCGCCACCGGACACGCTTTTAACGGCTGGACGGACCTTTTTCTCGGCACGCCCTCCACGGGGCTCGAGGACCACTAGGCTAAGGTCACTGCCAATCTGCCGCAAAACGTAAAGGGGGCGATGGTCTACCATCACTTCAGCTCCGACGAAAACAATCTGATCTGGGGGCACGAACTCGACTACTCGTTGTCCCGCTCGTTCGGTCCCAAATTGAACGTGCTGCTGAAGGGCGCGAAATTCACCAGTGATTACGTCCACCCCGATGTCACCAAATTTTGGCTACAGACGGTTTACACCTATTGAGCCCCGGTCAGGCACCGCCGCGATGATGGAAATCTTTCGACGCCTGAAGTTTCACACGAAAGCGCAACCCGTTCTGTCTTATTTGGTTCGAAAACCGGATGAGGATGGGATAAAATTTCATCCCGTATATCTGCGAAACATATAGCGTTTCACGCTTGTTGCCAATAGGTTGTGGGGTTCCTTTCGAGGAACCTCTCCTTTATCCCATAAATGAAATAACTCTCCGTTCATTCGCCGTTTCGGGCCAATCCACACGTGGGCGATTCGCCGTTTTCACCGCTCTGACCGCAGGATTGGTCACCTTGGTGTCTGTCGCTGCGACTTCGGTCCACCCGCAACGAAATTTTTTGTCGGGTCGACCCGAACTGCACCAACTCGGCGAAGACCTGCCCGGCATCCAAGCAGCCCTGCTACCGCATGGGGAGTGGGAACCGTTCCCGCACGCGCATGACCGCGCAAGCTGGAAGGAACTGGATTCAGCCACTCGGACGAAACTCATTGCCGAGGGTGAAGCGAATTTCGACGCCCCGTGGGAGGTCCTGCCCGCCACCACTTATCTCGACTACATGCGCAACGGAGACCGACGCTCTTACCAACTCCCGTGGGCCGAGCGCCGAAACCGGTTGATTGCACTGGTCCTCGCCGAATGCGCCGAAGGGAAAGGTCGCTTCATAGATCAAATCACCAACGGACTTTGGGTGCTGTTTGAGGAGACGTCGTGGGTATATCCGGCACATATTTTCATGCAGCGTGCAGGTTCCGATTTACCGGATGCCACCGAACACGTGGTTGACCTCGGCGTGGGCGAAACCGCAGCACTGGTGGCGTGGATCGACTACCTGCTCGGATCGCAACTCGATGCGGTTTCGAAGATGACGCGTAAGCGATTGAGCCACGAGGTGCAGGAACGTATTCTGAAGCCCTGCCTCGATCGCGCCGACTTTTGGTGGATGGCGTGGGATACCCAGGGTCACCCCATCAACAACTGGAATCCGTGGATCGTGGCCAACTGGTTGTCCGCAGCGCTGTTGATCGAAAAGGACCCCGAACTCCGCGCCCGTCACGTCGAGAAGGCCCAACGCGTGCTCGACCAGTTTCTCAATAGCTACCCCGCCGACGGCGGCTGCGACGAGGGTCCGTCCTACTGGGGCCGGGCCGGTGCCAGCACTTTCGAGGCCCTCGACTGGATGCACGGGGCCAGCAACGGAAAAATTTCCATCTTCGACGAGTCGCTCATCGCCGGAATGGGCCGATATATTCTGACCGCACACGTCGCAGACAAATGGTATATCAATTTCGCCGACGCCAACGCGCAAACCGTGGTCAATGGTCCCCTTGTCTACCGCTACGGCCAAGCGACGGGCGACGATGAACTCGCGGCATACGGGGTTTGGCTTTGGGAACGGAACAAAACCAGAGATACTCCCCCCAATCGCTCCATCGGACGGATCGTGCCGGAGTTGTTTTTAGCCAATGAACTCGATCGTCAAACCGCCGCGAATCCTCTTCCGCGCGATAGCTGGCTCCCCGACCTCCAGCTCATGACCGCCCGCGATGAGGCTGGCTCGACTCACGGTCTCTACGTCACGGCGAAGGGCGGCCACAACGACGAGTCGCATAACCACAATGACGTCGGCTCGTTTATCGCCTATCTTGATGGTCTACCTCTCATCATCGATGTCGGTCCTGAGTATTACACCGCCAAGACCTTCAGCGATCAGCGTTATGAGATTTGGACGATGCGTTCGGCCTGGCACAACGTGCCGCTCGTCAACGGAGTCGAACAAGCCCCCGGACGAAGCTTCGCTGCCCGCGATGTAAGCTACCACACCGACAAAATATCCGCTTCTCTGTCCCTCGATCTTGCCGACACCTACCCCGCCTCCGCCGGTATCACATCCTGGCAGCGCAACATCACCCTGCATCGCGGCAACGCCCTCACCATCGCTGATCACTATGCGTTGTCCACCGCGACCCGCCCCAACGAATACCACTATGTCACCAATCGATCGGCAGACGTTTCCATTCCCGGCATTGTGCGTATCGGAAAATTTCCGGGCACCGAACCGGGTCGTGCGGCCGAACTCATCTACGATGCCACGACGCTCGATGCGCAGATCACTTCCTTCGAGGTCACCGACCCTCGACTCCTCGGCATCTGGGGCAAGCAAGTCCACCGCATCGATCTCATCGAAAAATCCACCCCGCTCTCCGCGACACGCACCATCGAAATCCGGCCCGCGAAATAACCAACGTTCTACTGATTCACTCTCTCGGCACCCTAAGGTATTTCCACCCTTTCGTGTATTTTGTGTTTTTCGTGGTTCAACACCGTGTTGCCTCACCGCCAATCCAAATTTAGTCCATGCCTCTCCCTCGCCGCCAATTTCTTCGCCAATCCGCCATCGCGGCCGCCGCATTCGGACTCCTCCCCCAGCTTCGCGCCGCGAAAACGAGAGGCGCACTTCCCGCCCATCCGCGACTCTTCATCGCTGCGAATAACGATCACGGCCTGCAATCGGTGGATGACTTCCGCCGAGCCATCAAAGCCGGTGGCTTCCTCACCGAAGCCTGGCATGAACTCATCGCGCAAGCCGAAGCCGAGGCCAAACTTCCGGACCTGCAAGTCGACTCCATGGTGCCCGATCGCCCGATGTCCATGGTTCGCGACAAAAACCCGGACTACTACATCTGTGCGGCAGCCGGAGCCCGCATGAACCGTTTCGCATTGGCTCATCTTGTGACCGGAAAGGCCGTTTATTTGAGGGCAGCCAAAAGCCAGCTCAATGCGCTGCTCGACCCTGAGCAATGGCCCGATTGGATCGACCAGGCTCACATCCGCTTCGGCCATCCTGCCGATCTGCGCACCGGGATGCTCTCCCAGGACTGTGCCATCGCCTACGACTGGCTTTACGACTCACTCACGGAGAGCGAACGCGCCGAGATCCGCGAGGGCATCGATCGCCGCGGTATTCAACCTTTCCTTACGTCCGTAGAACAAAAGGCGTGGTGGCTCGAAGATCTCAACAACTGGGTCACGGTCATCGCTGGTGGTGTGGCCATCGCTGCCATGGCGCTCCAGGAGCACCACCCGAAAGCCCAGTTTATCATCGATATCGCGACCAAACGTTTTAACGCCTACCTCGAAACTTACGGCCCCGAGGGTGAGTTCAACGAGTCGGTCGCCTACGCCGGGGCCAACCGCCTGCCGGTGGGTTACTTCAACGCTATGCGCTTCGCCACCGGCGGCAAAGTAGATCGCCTCGGCGAGTTTCCATTTTCCGAAATGTGTCGCTGGGTCATGCACGGCACGGTCGATGACAAGAAGCTGATTCCATTCGGCGACTCTTGGCCGGAGCGTGACGTCCTGACCGGTTACGTCGCCGCCGTCGCCGCCACCAACCAGGATCCCGTGTTACAGGATTTCTTCCTGCGCACCCGCTCAGAGAAACACTCCCACCCGATGAATCTGCTCTTCTTCGATGCGCGGGTGAAGCCGCTGCCTCCGGCCGGACGTGAACCTCTCGCCATCGCGTTCAAAGCCCACGGCGGCATGATCGTAAGCCGCACCTCGTGGGACAAACCCAAGACCGATTGCATCGTTTTCGGCAAAAGTGGTCGCGAAGAAAACCACGAACACAACGATGTGGGCGTAGTCGGTTTCAACACCCTCGGAGAACGCCTGATCGTCGACCTCGGCTCCCCATCCGGCTACCCCGAAGACTTTTTTTATGGAGCCGCGCGTTGGGAGTATTACAACGCGTCGATTAAGGGGCACAATACGATCTCCTTTGGCGGCCGCGAACAGCTCTACCCGATTCGAAAACGCGGCGAGCCGATCCACGCCAAAGAGATTTCCGGGAAATTAGAACAATGGTGGCACAAACCCGGCCAAGGCACCGCGTGGAGCATGGAACTTTCTCCCGCCTACGCCGGAGTGAAGCACTTCACCCGTACGGTCCTCCACCTCTGGCCCGGCTACATCCTCGTGCTCGACGATGCCGAAGTGGAAGAAACCGAATCCATCTCTTTGCGCTGGCACACCATTGACACGGCCAAACCCACCGCCACCGGTTCATTCCACGTCCGTGCCGGAGAAGCCGCAGCCATGGGCCGAATTGTAAATCTCACGGAGGGCGACATGACGCTCGAACAGCATCAACACGCCTACGTCGCGCCTTACGACCGCGACCGCACTGGCACCCTGCTCGACGAACGTAACGAAAGTTACATTGAAGCCAAAATGACCGCCAAACGATGCCGCTTCCTCACGCTCTTTGCCACGGGTGCCGCCGCCGATTTCGACGGTTCAGTCCAGTGGAATAAAACCCCCACCGGCTGGACATTTTACGGACCCGGGGGTCCGGTCACCGCCTCGATCAACGGTTCAACCGTCGCCCTACATGCGCCAAAAATTGGCCAACGCGTATCCCTCAATCTCGCATAATACCATTCTCATGATTCCTCGTCTTAGCAGCATCTTTCTAGCACTGGCCGCTAGCTTCACTGGCCGAGCCAAACCCGAGCACCGCATCCTCTATCACGATCCCGCGGTCTACTCCGCGTGGCCCGCCATCGCCCGCGCTGACAACGGTGACCTCGTGCTCAGCTTCATCCGCACGGAGCAGCACATGAGCCCCAACGGTGCCGTCACGGTCATGCGGTCGACCGACAACGGAGTAACTTGGAGTAAACCATTCGACGCGGTGGACACCCCACTGGATGACCGCGAAGGCGGCCTCACCATGGCGCCAGATGGCGAGCTCCTCCTCCACGTGCGTTCCGTCTTTTGGAAAGCTGAAACCTACGATGCCCTCGGCCCCGAAGCCCACCCACGCAATTGGCTCGAGCGCTGGATGCAAGAGGTTGAGCAACCCGACTACCTCGCCGCCGCCGATTGGGATGGTAGCCACGTCTACTCGCGGTAAATCCTGGAGCTATATCGGCTGGGGACCTGACACGATCCACGGCGGTGTCACATTACAGGATGGTTCTCTGCTCGTCACTGCCTACCGCGAAGAAGGCGACTCGATTCGAATCTACCGTGCGGCCGACTCCCGCAGCAAATGGAAGCACCAGCTCACCGTCGATTTCCGCTCCCAATCTTCGTTTCGGTGAACCTCACGTCGCACAGATGCCGAGCGGCCGCATCGTCATCATGATGCGCGCGACGGCGCGCCCCTACGATGATCGTAAGAAGAATCTCTTCCTCTGGCAGATCTATTCCGACGATAACGGCACCACGTGGTCCGATCCCATTCCGACACCCATGATGGGGTTCCCACCGCATCTTCTCGTGCTATCCGACGGACGTTTACTCTGCAGCTACGGCCGCCGCGCCGCACCCTTCGGCCAACGCGCGATGATCAGCGATGACGGCACCACTTGGAATCATGCCGCCGAGATCACCCTGCGCGACGACGCGCCCAATCACGACCTAGGGTGTGTTTAACAAATAAATTGGAGGCAAAAAGTACCCATTAATAGGATACTTTTTATTGACCTCGTGGCTCCAGAATGACTTCATCACATTGTGAAACAACGAGTAAGACTCGTCCTGCGTGATCACCACTGGGGCGAGCTAAAAAAATTAACGGCCATCGTCTCAGTCTGAGTGGCCCACATCGTCGTGGACGCAAATGCACCAACCTGCGCCGTCGGGTTGAAGCCGTGCTCTGGATCGCGCGTGCCGGGTGCCCGTGGCGCGATCTGCCTACTTGGTTTGGTCCCTGGCAAAACGCCTATGCCTCGTTCCGGCGCTGGTCTCAGAACGGTCTCTGGGAGTATGTGCTCGCTTACCTCGGTTCTCTCCAAGGCGATCACGCGTATCTCATGATTGATAGCACCAGTTCGCGGGTCCATCAGCACGCGGCCGGACCCGGTGGTGGACAGCAAGCCCAAGCCATGGGGCGCTCCAAAGCGGGCCTCTCCACCAAGGCCCACTTTGCCTGTGACGCCTTGGGCTACCCTCTGGGCTTTATCCTCACGGGTGCCAATGTAGCCGACTGCGATCAGTGTAAACCCCTCTTGGAATCTTATCTGCGGCCAGGGGCTGCGGCGATCATGGACAAGGGCTATGACAGCGATGCCATCAGGGCAGGTGTGAAACAACGAGGCGGCAACGCCGTCATAGCCGTGCACCCCAACAGGTCCCAAAAACCCGAGTTTGACGAGCACATCTACTGTGATCGTCACCGCATCGAGAACCTCTTCGCAAAACTCAAGCACTACCGCCGGATCGCTACGCGCTATGAAAAACTACATCGAACCTTTGCCAGCATGCTCGCTTTAGTATGTATCATCATATGGATTAAGCACTAACATACCAATTGTTAAACACACCCTAGGGTGTGTTTAACAAATAAATCGGCGTAAATAATATTCATTAATAGGATACGTTTTATTGACATTGAGATTATTTTAAGATCGTATCACCCTGTGAATCGGAACGTAAGACTCGTGTTGGGTGATCACCACTGGGCCGAGCTAAAAAAATTAACGCTCATCAGCTCAGTCTGACTGGCCCTCATCGGCGTGGACGCAAGTGTCGCAACCTGCGACGCCGTATTGCAGCGGTGCTGTGGATTGCTCGCACGGGCTCACCATGGCGGGATCTGCCCACTTGGTTTGGCAGAACGCCTACGCCTCATTTAAACGGTGGACCAAAAGTGGACTGTGGACTCAAGTGCTCGCACGGCTGGACACCCTCCAAGGCGACCATGAGTATCTGATGATTGATCGCACCAGCTCACGGGTCCATCAGCATGCTGCGGGTCCAGTGGGAGGCCAGCTTGCTCAAGCAATGGCTCGCGCCAAAGCAGGTCTATCAACGCAGGCTCACTTCGCCTGTGACGCCTTGGGATACCCTTTGGGTTTCATCCTCACCGGTGCAAATGTCTCAGACTTTGACCAATGTAAACCCCGGCTCAAATCCTACTTAAAGCCCGGTGGCGCAGCCATCATGGATAAAGGCTACGACAGCGATGCCATCCGGCAGAGTGTGAATCAGATTGGTGGCACCGCCGTCATAGCCGTGCATCCCAAGAGGTCGCAAAAACCCGACTTTGACGAGCACCTCTCTCGCGATCGTCATCGCATCGAAAACCTCTTCGCCAAGCTCAAGCACTTCCGACGCATTGCCACTCGCTACGAAAAACTGCTTCATTCTTACGCCGCAATGCTCGCATTGGTATGCATCATAATATGGATCAAACACTAACGCTGTATTTGTTAAACACGCCCTAGGGTATCCCGTTTCAATCGAAACCAATCCCGGTGAAATCCTGACCTTCTACTGCCAAAAACCAGACTGGAACCCGGCGAACAAACACGACCACACCACCGCGATTTACCAAACACGGTGGCAGTTGCCGGATCTCGATTGAGAAAACGGGAAATTCTCCGGCTTGCCTACAGATAGAAGAATCTCTTTCCCTTGGATATGCCCACTTCGGAACCAGTTGAATTTGCCTTCGAAGGCGAGGCAAATGGGACCCCTATTTCCCCTGAAAACGTTCCTTTTGGTCTTATGCGGCGCTTTCACAAGGAAGTCGAGAAACTGGTGCTGGGGTCGAATAAGGGCTCACTCAACGATGTGGTGGTCCGGGTCAAAGAAGGATCCTACGGGTTGGCGGTCCCGATTCCCGCATCCGTTGAAGAAAGCTTCACTCGAGACATGGCCGTTGCTCACGACCCAAACGGATCAACCACTCCCGATCCGATTCGTTTATCGGTGCTCATAAAGTGGCAGCATCGGTCTACAGTGGAACGTGGCCTTTCTTACTTTGTCAGACCATCGGAAACATCGCAGAGGTTTCAGGAACTAAAAATAGACGCTAACACCTCTTTGAAGAAGCCGCCATCTGACCAATGGCTACCGGTGGAATTGATGCTCTTAGGGAAGGTTCGAGAGGCGGGAGGGGAGAACGCGAATATACATGTTCAACTTCGCGATATTAAGGAACCCGTAATCGTATCGATTAATTGGGCTCAACTGGAGAACGAGAAATTCCCTTTCACTGGCGAAAAACTCATGCGTGTGTCTGCCAAACGAAATCTGCGGACAAAAGAATTGGGGAAATTCAAGCTGATAGAATTTATTTCCTACAGTCCTCAATTTGATGAAACCGCATTTACACGAATGATCACAGCAGGAAAAGAGGCATGGCAAAATGTTCCAGATGCTTCGTCTTGGGTGCGCGAACAGCGGGGACACGACAATGCGTGACGGCGTATTCTTAGACACCAGTTTTCTCATAACTCTGGCAGATCCAACCCGTGACCGTCACCCGACGGCAAAAGCATACTACCAACACTTTTTAAAGAAAAGGATGCCTATGGCCTTATCGGCTATCGTGATCGCGGAGTTCTGTGTCCGACAGGAGCTATCCACTCTGCCTCTTAAACAGTTTATTCTCATATCCTTCACACATGAGGATGCGCAAATCGTTGCCGGATTCGACTTCAAAAAGTTTCGCCAACCTGATACCGACCGCCAGTCACTCAAAGATGACCTCAAAATAATCGGACACGCCAAATCTAGAGACTACGGATATTTGATCACCGACGATGGGGCCACTATGGGGCACTACTGTCGGAAACTGCAAAACGAAGGACTCTGCCAAATAAGTCCTATAACACTACAAGATGGTTTTTCGCTCAAAGCCTTTGCCTCTGATCACCAAGGAGATTTCTCACAAATTCTAAAAGAAGAAGCAGCAAACTACGGATCTAACGAAGATCGCTAGGGGAATTGGTCGGGACGAAGATTGACCTAAGTTTGCTTCAAGAACTAACGCGACATAGAGTAGCCCCACTATGGCAACCATCTCCGATCTTGCTCCCGATCTCTCCAAGGATGTTCCCCGCAGCCCCCGCGAAACATTCGCCGGCTACGTGCACGCCGGGCGCATGCTCGATAAGTGCCGCGCGGTGGCAGCCGACACGGCGCACGACTACCACTACAATTGTCCGCTGGATCGGTTCTTTTTCGACTTCACGGGTATCGATCACGAAGAGTTCAGAGACTTCGTAGCCACGGGTGCCGACGATGAAGCGGTTGCCGCCTGGATCACCGAAAATTCTCGAATCAAAAACCGCGAAGAGATCGTAAAGTGGAACAACAAGATGCGCGACATGCGGATCGGTGACATGCCATTACCACTGCAGATGTTCCTCGAAGACTACATCCCCCAGTATATTCCAAAGGGCAAAATCGTCCGCGTCTGGTTCGACGTCTACGATATGGAGGAAGGGCGGATCTAGGCGGGCGCGCCGCGCCGAAGTGTCAGGTAGCAGATATCAAGTATCGAGAGTCATAAACGGCACGCCAATGGTGACCGCAAGGGTCAGGTCGTGGACGCATTGCGCGCGTGCTTACACGCGAAGTTCCAAATTCTAATTATCAAGTAACAAGATACAGCCCGCAGGGGGTCAGCGTCGTTGATAAGTTCTACTTAGCAAAGCGAAGTAAACTTATCCCGACCTGATCCCCTTCCTCAGCGTTTTCTCTGACCCGTTTCCTTTCCCGCGCCACACCCGTTTGCACCGACCACGATCGAACTCACTCCTTCCCTTTTTGAGCGAATTGGTGGAGACGAAACCCTTCGGCCTCTGTTGCAACATTTCTATTCGGATGTGCGCCAACACCAGGTCATCAGGCCTATCTTCCTGCACCAAATCGACGACTGGCCGCACCACCTCGAAAAAATACTTGGCTTCTGGACCACCATCACGGGAGGAGAACCCAAATACTCCGGACCACTGATTCAAAAGCACACGAATCTCGACCTCACTCCTGAACACTTCGAGATCTGGTTGGACCTTTGGCGACGCCAATGCCGAATCCGGCTTCCCGTGGCCGATGCCGAGTCCCTCATCGGTATTGCGGAAACCATGGCCCGCCGAATCCAAGCCGGTCCGCTCATACCTACTTCAGATTCTCTGGATTCGTAGCGTCACCGCTTCTTCTACAGTTGCTGCGATAAAATACCTCGACCTAATTTCGCTCCGTGCACCTGCGCCAATTCTTCATTTCTCCCGGCCATAACTATTTTGGTCACCACGGCAAACCCGCCGGAGACCATCCCGCGATCGCGGTCGAGGAGATTGAGTGCATTGCGGGCAGCGGTATCCGCGGTGATCGCTTTTTTGACTACAAGGAGGACTACAAAGGTCAGATCACCTTCTTCGCCGAAGAGGTCTTTTCCAAGCTTTGCCAATATCTTCAACTCGGTGATCGGAGCCCCGCCGACCTGCGGCGCAACATTATCACCTCCGACATCGATCTCAATACCCTCATCGGCGAGGAGTTTGAAATTCAGGGCATCCGTTTCCTTGGCACCCGCGAGTGTTCGCCCTGCTACTGGATGGACCAAGCCTACGCCCCCGGAACCGAAGCCTTCCTCAAAGGCCGCGGCGGCCTACGCGCCAAGATCCTAACCACCGGCACCCTCAGCCTGCCCCCAGAGTTGGTGACCGCGGATTAACCCGCTTCCTCCCGAATCGTATCATGATTCACATTCTACCGGGAATGGGTGCTGACAACCGGATGTATGCCGGACCATGGCGGGAACTGCCCGACGCGCAGTTCCACGATTGGCCCGGACTCGAAACTGATTCTCTTTCGCTGAAATCTGTCGCTTCGAGGTTAATTGTAGACGATTGTATCCAGCAGGGGGATAGCCTGATCGGCTCTTCCCTCGGGGGTATCATTGCTTGCGAAGTCGCGAAGCAAGTTTCGCTTAACCACCTTGTCCTGGTGGGTAGCGCACGGTATCCTGATGAGATCAACCAGCTTCTCAGCATCTTTCATCCGTTGATCGATTTAGCCCCCATCTCCCTCATCCAAAGACTTTCTGGGAAGGTCCCTCTTGACCTCGCACAGTCATTTGAAGCCAGCGATCCACATTTCATCAGGGAAATGTGCAAAGCGGTATTTAGATGGGATGGATTCAACGACCCGTTCCTCAAAACCTACCGTATACATGGAGCTCACGATCTCATAATTTCCCCACCACCCAATACAGATCTCCTTCTCCCCGCCAGACACCTCGTAGCCGTTACCCATGCATCTGAATGCGCCAATTTCATTCAAGGCATATCCGTGTGAATCAGTGTCCATCTGTGGTTAAACCCTCTGCCTCTTGGCCACGAAGTTATCATTCAGTTTGACTTCTTGAGTTTTATATTTCTGTTATTCCGCAAATACAGAAATTTTATATGAAAACCGATCCTGAAGAATCCCTGCGTGCTGCTGCCCAACTCATGAACGTGTTGGCAGATCCTGCTCGACTGCGCATTCTTAGCCTGTTGCGCGCCAAGTCTGAGATCTGCAGCTGTGAGATTGGTCCCATCACCGGATACATTCCTTCCAAAATATCCCGTCACCTCTCGGTGCTGAAGCAAGTAAGCCTTCTACAAGAGCGCCGCGAGGGCACTTTCATTCACTACCGTCTGATGCGCACGACCGATCCGGTGGTCAAACGCGTGCTCGGCACGGTCGACTTGTTGGCTCGCACCGATGCTCAACTTCAAGCCGACCGCGAATCTCTATCCGCCGCTCACTGCTGCTAAACTTTCCAAACCGTACTCAATATGAATACCACCCTTCCCTTCATCTCTGCTCTCCGCGCCCACCCGGACGCCAGTATCCATATCGTACTACCCGACGACGACGTGGTCCCTGCTCATTATCACGTCACCGAAATTGGTCGCGTGCACAAGGACTTCATCGATTGCGGAGGCACCGCCCGCTCGACCACTCACTGCCAGCTGCAATTGCTCGTAGCCAGCGACGTCGACCATCGCATCACTGCGGGCAAACTGGCCAAAATTTTCGACCTCTCGGAACCCGTCTTGCGCGGCGATGATCTGCCGATTGTCATCGAACACGAAGACTGCCGCACCATCGCATTCCCTCTCGAATCCTTCACTGCGACCGATGAGCAGATCAGCATCCGTCTCGCCCTACCGCATCCCGCCTGCCTCGCTGGCGATGTCTGCGGCCTAAGTCCCGAAGAAGCCGGAGTCGCCGCAGGATCCTGCACCCCCGGATCTGGCTGCTGCTAATCACCGAGCCTTTCACGCAAAGCCACTCCTCTGGTTTCAACTCACTGTCAGAAAGGTATCTCAGTGCACGATGCGTGGATAGCCCTTGATGGCTTGGCGCCTTCGCGTCTTGGCGTGAGTCCAAAATACCTGCCTCACCGTTTTCACTCTTCAATCAGCCACCCATGTCCGCCGTAGCTTCAGCGAAGGAGGATCAGCCGCGGAAAAGCGCGTCCACCGATTTACCATGCCCGTCGGGCGTCACGTAGAACGGTCGACGTTCGATGTCGTATCCGTGGTCGGGTGGTATTCCCATGGTGCGATAAATTGACGCGTGCAGATCCGTGATGGTCACGGGATCTTCGATCGTCTTGCAGGGACGTTCATCGGCGGTGACTCCGTGCACGTAGCCTTGTTTCACACCGCCGCCAAATAACAGAACGCTGCCCGCCGCGGTGAAGTGGCGGTGCATACCATAAAACTTTGGATCGGTGATGACATCGGGCACCTGAACTTGGTTCGTGACGCCTTTGTCCGGCTTGCCTTCGACCATCATGTCGCGGCTGAACTCACTCGCCACCACCACGAGGGTCCGATCCAGCAAACCGCGCTCCTCAAGGTCGCGCACGAGTTGGGCAATAGGAGCATCGATCATGCGTTTCATGCCCACCAACCGACTGTGACCATTCTCGTGCGTGTCCCAATTGAAAAATGGAATATACTCCGTCGTGACTTCGATGAAGCGGGCTCCCGATTCGCACAACCGGCGGGCCAGCAAACAGCCGAGGCCGAACCGGCCAATCATACCCTCTTCATACTTGCCACCCATGCGATCACGCGGTGCCTCGAAGCGCTTGCCCAGCTTGAAGTCGGGATAATATTTGCGTGTGTTCGCCTCCGGTTCGAGCGAAAGGTCAAACGCCTTGACCGAGGGTGAATTCAACAGCCGGTGAGCGTTGTCCATCGCTCGCAGCAATGACTCTTTCTGATAATCACTGCCCCCTTCACCAATCGGACTTTCCGCTAAGAGCTGCCGATACAGTTTTTCCCGGTTGCTGAAGCGTCCCGGACTCATGCCTTCCGGCGGTCGCACTGCGTCGGCGGCATCCTCGGGAAACGCGACATTGAACGGGCCGTATTCGCTGCCGAGGATACCGGCCGATGTGAACGCCTTCAACTCCTCCCCCTCGCCGAGGTTGAACCGTTGGCCAATATTGATGAAGGCGGGCATCGCCGGATCGGCCGCGCCACGCGTCCGCGCGATCCACGCACCGAGATGGGGAGCCGCCACCGTTTGCGGTGGCACGTAACCGGTGTGCCAATTGAATTGATGCCGCGAATGCAGGATAAACCCGAGGTCCGAAGCCTGCATGCCCCGGATCAACGTGCCTCGATCCATCACACTCGCAAGGTTCTCCAATCCTTCGGAAAACCTCACCCCATCGACCGCCGTCGGAATAGACGGAAACGTGCTCAACACCTCATCCGAATTCAGTCCGTTTCGATACGGGGTGTAACGCTTCGGGTCGAAGGTCTCGGTGTGGGCCATTCCGCCCGCCATCCACAAGACGATCACGCGATCAGCGGTTGGAGCGATGTCACGCATCGCTGAGTCGGCCGCCCACGAGCGAGGTGCCCCCGCTGCCATGGCCGCCAAGGTTGCGGTGGAGGCTTTCTTCAGAAAATCCCGCCGGGTATTGAGCTGAGGTTGAGCCCGACGGAACGCCTGTTCGGTAAGAAATCGTTGGAGATTCATAGCGGTAAAAGGGTCAGTAAATGAGTTGAAATTCGGGCAGCGCCGTGAGGGCCCAAAGCAAATCCTGCACACCCGCAGAGTTTGCCGGTGAACCAACGAGTTGAGCAGCCAGCGCCAGCTCAGTTTCTCCCGGAGGTCGACTGAGCGTATGTTGGTAGAGCCGGTGCACGAGATCGGCGGCAGATGCGCCGGAATCGGCCAGAATTTGGTCGGATGCCGCCTTCAGCAAACGCGCCAAGGTTTCGCCATTGGTCAATTCCAACGCTTGCAGGGTCGTGGCTTCTTCCTGTCGTTCGGTAACGGTCTGCTCCCGGTTGGGCCGACCCAAGGCGACCATCAATGGATCCGCCGCTACCAAGGCTGCGCGCTCCACGGGGAGTCGATCGGTCGGCACCGCGGCCAACTCAAGGAAGTGCTCGCCCATCCGCCACGGAGCCAAATCAACGCCACCCATTTCAACGGCGTGTTGAGGTTCTTCATCCGCTGTTTGAATCATCCAATTTTGGTCCGACACCACATCGTGCACGGCATCGGCAATCCGGATTCGGGCATACAAAATCATGCCGGCGGAGTTATAGGTTTCGAGTGGCGTTGGCGGCAGTTCCGTTTGACCAGGTCGCAGTCGGATCGGGGTGCCGTCCGGATAGAAATTGGTGCCCTTCACAGTCAGCTCATTTGTTCCGACCTGCAGATGTTTCCCGACATCATAAACGTGCACTCCCGTGTTGGATCGTTTGGACACGGACGCGACCCGGTTGCCATTGACGGATACGGTGAATCCGTTGTCGGCGGCGATGGCGATGATCGCCTCGTCCGGTGCGTGTGCCAACTCAAGGGTTCGCTTGAAGGTCACGTTCCCCGGACGCGCCCCTATCATCGCATCGGCCGTCGTCCAAATCCACTTAGGCTGCAGCGGCAACGCGCTCGACAGTCCCGTGGTCAACGCGACGTTCCGATTCACTTTGGAAGTATTTCGGGGATACGGCAGGTCCGCCACCGCGCGAATCGCATCCGAGAATTGTTCCGCGCTCAGGCGACGCACTTCCGGTCCTCGGAATACGAAATCATCCGCCTCGGTCGCGACCGAATTTGCCGGGAGTTGGTAGGCGCGGGAGGTCAGTATCTGTTCGAGCGTATGCTTGAGGTCGAAGTCATGAGCGACCAGATCCTCTGCTAACCAATCCATCAGCTCAGGTGACCACGCCGGACGGTCCATCTCGTCAATCGGCTCAACCAAGCCTCGACCGAAGAACCGGTGCCAGAATCTATTTATGATCGTGCGCGGCAAACGCCCGTTCGCCCGACCCGTGATGATGTCCGCCAGTTGGCGACGTCGCATCTCCGCGCTCGCGGTAGCATCAAGCTCACCGATCTCTTCGTAGAGAAATTTCACCCGGCTCATGTCTCCGGTAGGTTTGTCACACTCCGCGATCTCCAAAGGGCCTTCGGCGTAAACGCTCGCGAGACCATAGGAATCTTCGAGGGTGTAGTCGTCGATGAAACTGTCGTGACAGGACGCACACTTCAGATTCACGCCCAAGAAAACATGAGCCACTCCCTGCGCCGCCTGCATAGGGGGGAGCATACTGGCATTGACTGCCCCCCTCCAGGAAATGCCTTTGGTGAACCCTTCCGCCGCCATGCCGGGATCCACCAACTCGGCGACAAACTCATCGTATGGCATGTTGTGCGCCAGCGCGGAGTAGAGCCAATCTGTGATCGGCTTCCGTCCTCCGTCGATGTAGCCGACACCCTGATAGTCGTTGCGCAAAAGATCGTTCCAAAACGTGAGCCAATGCTCCGCGTAAGCCTGACGATCCGACAACAGTTCACGCACGAGGGCGGTCCGTTTATCGGGCGAGTTATCGGTCAGAAATTGATTCAACGCATCCGGCGGCGGCAACAGTCCAACCGTATCCAACCAAACTCTACGTGTAAACACGCGATCGTCCACCTGAGTTGGCCAGACGGCATTGTTAGCCGCGAAGGTATCGTTCACGAAGCCATCGATCGGGTTGGGAAAATCATCCGGCACCTCGATGTGCTCCCAATCCACGGGATGGAGGTTCGAGCGTTCGATCTCGAAGAAATTGATCTCGTCCGGCCAGACCATGCCTTGATCGATCCAGGCCCGGAAGATCGCCACTTGCTCGCGCGTGAGCTCCTTGCCCTTCTCCGGCATGATGATGTCAGGTTTGAGCCCGGAGATCATCGCGACGACGAGACTTTCCGCGCTCCGGCCAACTTCCGCGGCCGTGCCGTTATCGCCGCCGTAAATAAAATCATCGCGGGTTTCCAAGCTGAAGACGCCCTTGGATTTTCCGTGAGCATGGCACTGCGTGCAGCTCTCCTCAAAGATCGGCTGTATGTCGCGGGCAAAATCGACCGTGTAGGCCACCGGTTCCGGCAACCGCTCCTGCTGTTCCGGCGTGAGCGGCGAATAGTCTTTGGCGAGAACGGACGATGTCACCACCAACAAGCCCACTCCAAGGTGAAGGCCCACTCTCATAAAAGGGTAAGGGTAATTCATCAGACCGGTTAATCCTCAACCGTGCGTGCCGGGTGCTCCAGTCAAAACGTCGCAAAAAATGCGCTTTCCCATGCACAAAGCAGTATCACGGACGAACTCCGGCTAAGCTTGCCCGGCGCTATTTTTACAAGAGTCAGCAGAGTGAAGCAGGCCACTCCACGACTGTTCCTAAGGCTGATTCAAATCACCCAAGCGCCTCATCAGAATATGCTGCGCAATCCGTGGTTATCGGAGCCTTTATTAGGCTGACCGCTCTGCTTATCTCCGCGCTCTCCTTTAAAACAATACTGCCTCTAAATCAGTCTACCGGGGGCAACGTAATTGCGCGCAACCGCCAGCCGGTGGAGAAGAACATTTCGTCGCCCACAATGGGACCGACAATATCGATCGAGTTTGGCGACAGCGAAGTCATCCATACTCCTAGGCGCGGCTCCGGCTCGTCGACTTGCCACACACGCTCCACGTCACAGGTGCCGGGTATCACTCGAAAAATGGCATACGCTGTCGCGCCATAGACCTGTCCATCGGGAGCCACGCGCAAGGAATAATGCCCATGCCAAGACAGTGCTCCAAACTCCTCCGGCAACCACGCAATGGAGACCAACTCGCGCTTTTTAGGATCGATCAGCGCCAAACGCGGACGGATCGGTGGCGCCCCCGCCGTGAGCAAATGATCGCCCCGCCCAATCAGGGCATAGACCAATCCATCACCCGCCGGAGCCAGAGACGTAGCGTCAGCCATGTCTTCGACCCCGAGATCACCCCACCATGCCAGCTCGTCCTCGGCGGGATCCCATAGCGCCCAACCGGCGTCAAAACGCTGCACTTCCGCTCCGGTTCCGACCTCAATACTCAGGCCGACCATAACCTGTTCCAAGTCATCCAACCAGAGAAGCGAGGTCGGTGACATGTCCAGCACAATAGCTCGATGGGAGTTAGACTCCCCTGTCTGCGGATCATACCAGGCCAACGTGCCACCGATCAGACCGTAGTCGGGTCCCGACCCCATCCAAAGTTTGCCATCGGACGCGGCAATCAACGCATTTGGGCGATATCCGACCTCATCGAATCGACCGAGGTCTCGCGGGTTGTCCGAGGGCTCAGTGCCAAACCGGATTGGCTTCGCCGGGTCATAAACGGAGAGCCGGGCTTGAGGATAGGATGCGAGGTAAACCTTATCGCCAATCGTAGTCGCCGAATAGGCCTGACCACGCGCGATACTGTGCTGGCCCAAATCTTCCGAGATCGTTCCATCCAGAGAGGATCGGTAGAGGTGGTTGGGCAAATAGCTGGATCCGTAGAGCATGCCTCCCGGGCCTTCCTCGATCACGTGAACGTTGGATCCGCCACTCACCCAATTCATCTGAACGCGGCGGGACGCGATCTGCGGATTCACATTCGTCACCAACAGATCGCGCGGCGTGCCGGATCGATCATTGACCAACTTGGCCTGCCAGCCGCCCGGCATCGTATAAGTCGCTTGATACCGGTGCTCGCCCGCCGCGTGAATTCCGGGCATCGGATCCGGCAAGTGTTTGACCGGCATCAACGTCAGATCGCGCAACAGGTAATCCCCCGTGTGACTCGAAACATAGAGCCGTCGATCCACACCTTTGAAAAAGCGTAGGAATTGGGATTTGTCCGTCGGGTCCGTGATCTCCAATCCCACTTCGCGGTGTTCGCCGGTGGCCGGGTCGACCATGACCATGTGAGGCCGCACCACCCGCACGAGGGCCGCGACCGTGTAGTCGTCGCCCACCAACGGGTAGAGGTAGTTTTCCTCCTCATGCATGCGTCCGAAGTGAGCAAATTCACCCGTAGCCGGATCGTATTTTATCAACCCTGATTCGGGCGCCGTGCCGATCCACAACGTGCCATCCGGGGCTTCGTTAATTCCGGTGGGAAACGTCGAGCCTTCGCCTAAAGATCCCAAGTCCTCCAGCCCACGTTCCGGATGGGCCGGATCAAAACGGTGGAGGTGCGCATCCCACGCCGATCCGATGTAGAGGATACCCGTTTGTAAGCTGCGAAACGTCGCGGTCGGAAACGTGGATTTTTTACGATCACTCACTGGATATTGCCGGCAATGTCCCGTTTCCAAATCGACATCCAACACAATCAATCCGCCATTGTTCTGCCCCATGGTGACTAACAGGGATGCTTCATCCTCGACCGTGGCCCCCGCGTGCAATCGCACCCAATTGACCCCCTTCACCGGGATGCCCAAATCCCGCGCGACCGCCATCTCCTCCGCCATCACTACTCCGCCGATCAACCCACTTACCCAGACCGCCATCAAACGTCGAAGTTTTTCCATTCAACGACCCTAAACGCGAAGGTTCTCAAGTCACCAGACTGGAAGCGCCATGTCATAAATATTCATTGGGCAGGAGGGACGACCTCCGTGTCGTCCGCAGATCATCGGCAACCCCTCCTCTCCTTCCCCAGTGAAACTCACTGACCTATTCACCGTCCATTCCTCCGCGGACCGGACGGAGCCGGTCCCTCCTTCTGAAGGACGATGCACCACAGGCGCACAAGCCTCCGTGTCGGCTGCACTATTTCGAGGGCCTGTTCCCACCCCCGCCCCTTAAGCCCCAAAGGTCTTCGCGCGCTTGGTGTTTTCTTTCTTCAGGCTGCCACACACCAATTCACACAGCGCATAGATGGACGGATCACCGATCGCATAAAAAACCTGCAAACCTTCCTTCCGGCGAGTCAGCACTCCCGAGGCCGCCAACTGTTGCAAGTGCCGGGACACATTGGCCTGAGTTCCCCTTACGATCTCGACCAGGGTGTTCACAGACTTTTCTCCATCAAACACCGCATGCACCAGTTTCAATCGCATGGGCTCCGCCAAGACCGCAAAACGCCGGGCGATCTGATCGATCGCTTCTTCGGTCAAGGCACGCGGTTTTTTAGGCATGCCCTCCACTCAATGAGGCTTGACATTTAGATCAACTATATTTGTATATGCTCATATATTAATCATGAAACCAGATAACGTCATTCGCATCATGGCTGGAAGCTTCGTGCTGATCAACGTCGCTCTCACCTTCTTCGTAAGCCCGTGGGGACTACTACTCGGACTACTCGTCGGTGCGATGTTGGTGGTTTCGGCGACAACCGGATTTTGTCCACCCACGATGATTTTCACGCGGCTCGGTTGGATCGACCAACAGGGTAACGTATCACCCTTCGCAAAGCAGCCCGACGAAACACCTGTTTCGGCGGTCAAGCCACAAGAGGCGGCCGATCGCGCCGCCGCGAATACGGCCGTGCTCATCAATGTGCGTGAACCGGACGAGTGGCGCAACGGTGTCGCTGCCGGCACCCGGCTGCTGCCGCTGAGCGATTTTCGCGGCGGTCAGTTTCTTTGGACTCCCTTCCTCTCTGAGGTTGGTGATCGCGAGCTCTGTATCTACTGCGGTTCCGGCGCCCGCGCCTCCATCGTTACCCGCCAGCTCATTGCCCAAGGCCATCGCGTTTCCTGCATCGGTGGATTCAGTGATTGGTGTGAGGACCGGCAAAAAGTCCGCAGTGCCTTAGCTTGATTTTTAAAACCCGCAAACTCGACCTCCCAAAAGACATGAAAACCAACGTCGGCTCTCTCGATCGCACCATCCGCATCCTTCTCGGTCTCGCCATCCTCGCCGCGGGATTCTACTATCAAAACTGGTTCGGCCTCATCGGAATCGTGCCCCTCGCCTACCTCCCCTTCGGCCTGAGCACGTGCCGAAAGGAATAGAGAATTTTTCTGAACCCGAACGTTGTATTCGGTCGGCCGGAGTCGGGGATTACGAGAGCCGACGGCGACGAGTAGTCATCACACCCAAAGCTACCAGTCCAAACAAAACACCGTAGGAGGAAGGTTCTGGAACAGCAGCCGCCGAGGTAACAGAGAAACCGACATCTTTGGAGCCTTGATTGGACGTCCAACTCGCGGAGGAAGTTGTCCCCGAGCCATTGGTGTTAAGAAAGGTAGCCGAACTGTTGCCATCATTACCCGACATGTTCCAGTTCGCGGATCCACTCGTCGCGAACGGTAAAATGTAATAGGTTGAACCCGACGATAGGGTTGCATCCACCGAAGAAAAATCTGCGGACAGGTGCTCTCCATTCGTGGTGGAGATTCCCGAACTCGAAGCTGAGGCAAAGCCAAGTAGATTGGCGGCTGCCCAGGGATGAATCGATTAAGGCCGGTGTGGTATCCCACAGCTGATAAAGAACCGTGAGCGAGGCCGAGGTGCTCTGAGACAAATACAGACCGATAGAATCAACCGTGCCACTGGCTCCCGCAGTAAACTGGACCGAGGGCATCCAAGGGCCGCCAGTAGCGAAGCCCCATGCGTCGACCTTAGCCATTACGCGACCGTAGTTTGGGCGTAGCCGAAGGAAGACGTAAGAAGAAAACCGCTGATTAGGATGCGCTTCAACATTCTACCAAGCAGTCGCCGCTGACAATAGGGGCCAATATTTTAATGCCATAAACCGGCAAATTTTGGCATGAATTATATTACTGTGACTCCCGTCCTTCCCGATGAAATGATGAAGGCCAATCTACTCGACTTGTCCCTCGTCGCCAAAACCGGATGCTCGCACGTCGGCATACACACACTGAGGTGTCTCTACCTCAGAGCCGCGAAGGCATAATCTGACTACTGATGGGGGCAAGCGGGAGAGCTAATCCGAAAACGATGCAAAGACCCAGAACTAACAACACTGCCGATCGTATGACGATCATGCGAACGCAGGCGCAGAAATCGAACTCATGAAGCTAACACAACCCCGATAGCCTGAGCTGGTCGCACTCCATTCGCGATTGACCGTATTAACTCTGAGCCATGCTTTTCAACATTCCCATCAGTTCCGCCAAGGCCGATCGGTTGATCGATGTGTTAAGCTGGCCGCGTGCTGGATATCGGATGCGGCCGGGGCGAATTCCTCCTGCGAATCGTCCATAGAACTTTCTGCCGTGGCCTCGGGATTGATCGCGATACCGCCGCAATCGCGGCCGCCGAAGCCGCCTCATTTGACCGCAATCTGGCGCCGACTTGCGAATTCAAAATCGCGGATGTGCAATCGCTGCCACCGGAAAACGACCGCTTCGATGTGGCGATCTGCCTTGGCTCGACCCACGCTTTCGGGATGGGCGATATCGCCTATCCCAATGCACTGCGGGAAATGACCCGCTTCGTAAAACCCGGCGGCCGACTACTCATCGGCGCGGGCTACTGGAAAAAAGACCCAGATCCCGAATATCTCGAATTGATCGGTGAACCGGTCGGAATCTACCCGACTATGCGGGCAACATCTCCTTCGCCGAATCCCGGGGCTTGGTGCCGCTCTACGCCACCACCAGCAACGAAGATGAATGGGATGATTTCGAGTGGTCACATCGTCGCGCGATCGAGGCTGAGTATCAGGCCCACCCCGTCGATTCCGATCTCGCCGCCAAGGTGAATTCGAGCCGCGCCTGGCGGGACGGCTATCTTAAATGGGGGCGGACGACCATGGGGTTTGGTTTCTATATATTTCAAAAACCGCTTCCTGCCAAAGGGCTGATCGCCCCTTGATTTGCCGATTCGACGATCGATGCATAAGCTGACCGCTGATGCAAATTGGCCTGGATAGTTTTGTCGCAGTGCAACCGGATCCCTCCACCGGGATGAGGCCTACCCTCGCGGATCGGATGCGGGACATCTTGGAGGAAGTTACCACGGCCGATCAAGCCGGACTCGCTGCCTTCGGAATCGGGGAGCACCACCGCGAAGAATTTCTCGATGCGGCCCCTACCGTTATTCTCGCCGCGGCCGCGGCTCGCACCTCCCGGATCCACCTCACTAGTGCCGTCACCGTGCTCAGTGCCGCAGACCCGGTTCGCGTTTGGCAGGATTTCGCGACCCTTGATCTTATTTCTCAGGGACGGGCCGAAATCGTCGCCGGTCGCGGCCCTCTTTGCCGCCGCGATTCCTTTCCTTCCCGATGCTGGACATGGCCGCCCTCGGCATGGTCGGGGGAAGCTTGATGTGGTCGATCTCGATTCGGGCCAATCCGATCCGACCGATGGAGAGTCGGGCTCTGGCCGCGTTTTTGATGATTCTCGTCGGGATCGCACCCGTGCTCATTGCCTTGCCTTTTATCGATGCGATCGGTCGCCTTCCCGTGGTCGGACCCGGAGCAGGTTTCATTGCCCAGCCTCTACTCGCCGCGCTGGCGATGTATACCTTGGGACGACATTGGACCCAGCAGGCAAACGCCCGTAATCAGGTGCGCGACGATGTCTCGTCCGCCGGTGAAAAACCCTGACTACTCTCCCGTCGGCAATTTCGGAGCGACGACCGTCCGGGGTGCCACATAGGCCGGACCGAACCACGAACCGCCATAGAAGCCTTTTTTGAATTTCATGTCCATGTAGACAATTTTTTCGCTAGGCGGCGCCGCGGTATATTTAGGGCCGGAACATCCGGTGACCCCGACTGCAAGCAAAGCGACCAAAAGGGCGAACCGACGAAGAGAAGAGTGACGAATATCGTTCATGGGGAGCTCCGGAAATTAGTTAGATTCGATTTGAGCGAGGGCAAAAACCCCGCCGAGTGGATCCACCAGGACAACCACGCGGGTGCTATTGCCGAAGGTGCGATCGGGAATGGCTACCTTGGCTCCAAGCCTCTTCGCCAATTTGAGTTTGCGATCAAATTCAGCGACCCGGAAATAAGGCACCCAAGTTGGCGTGACCGAGGTTTTACCTTCAATTGCACTTATGCTGGCACGATCACGACCCGACGCGGACAGCAGCTGGCCCGACCCTCCCGAAGACCGCGAACTGAGTCCGGCGGCGGAGCGATAAAAGGCGGCCGCATCCGCAGGAGCATTGGTGAATAAGTTGGCCCAAAATAAACCACCTTCCGGCACGTTCTCGTCGGCGGGATCCCCGGAAGCGGAACGCAATAAGCCGAACATCGCGCCCTGCGCATCGGTCGCGATCAGTTGCGAGCCCCGTTGCGGGACAGACTGGGTAGGCGCGACAACGTTCCCACCACCCGAGGTCACGGTAGATTCCGCGGCACTAAGATTGGCTTGCGCGAAAAACGGAATCCATCGAGCAGACGGCCGATCGTCCTTGCGATCCGGACCGCGCCCAACACCAACCACCGGACCCTCCCCCGTGGATAAGATCGTGTATTTTCCAGAGTCACTGGAAAGCGTCCGAGAGGACCACCCCAGCAAGGCACCATAAAATCGAGCCATGGTATTGGGCTCCGTGCTGATGATATCGGCCCAGATAATTTTGCCGGGCAGACTATCGTTGGAGGCTGGCTGGACGAGTGCGGGGACTCTGGGCGGCACGGCAATCGCGAACGAGGTGCCAACCAGAAGAAGAAGGGGCAGAAAATAGCGAGGCATCAGAAAAACAGGGACGGGGATAGTGAACCCCGAAGAAAGGGGAAACGGGCATGATAGCCAATAAATCAGCCTGCGATTCCCAAACTAACGCAAGGGGTTGTCAATTCCCTACTCATCGAATTCGAGCTCGCTCGAGGGAAATCGCGCTCAATTCGCACCGCAGTTTACCCATTTTTCACTGCGGTCGCAGTCGGATCTGCAGTTCCTCTTCACCGAATTCCACGACATCTCCTGCCATGATTTTACGCCGCTTACGGGTGTCCACTTCGCCATTCACCTTCACCATTCCCTCGGCCACGACCATCTTGGCTTCTCCCCCACTCGCCACGAGGTTTTCAAATTTGAGGATCTTGAAGAGCTCTGTCGGCTCCTGACTGATTTCCACTTCACGCATGGCGGGATCATGCACCTCGGATCGGGCCACAGCGCAATCCTGAACCGCAAATCCCCTCTGAATCCATTCTGGAGAACATACATAGTGGTTCTTGTCACAGCCCGATCCGTTCTTCTGACTCGACGGTTTAGCTTATGAAATCGCCTTCTCGTTTCCTTAACACCATCGCCCTTTCCTCGTCTCTGCTGCTGGGATTGGTCGCCTGCCAAAAAGCCGAACCCGCCAAAGAAATGCCTGAACCTACGCCCGCTCCTGAGCCGGCTCCAGCTCCCGCTGCTGAACCTGCACCCGCGACCGACAAGGCCGTCTCACTCGAGACTCTCGATCAAAAGGTCAGCTACGGTATCGGTCGCAATATCGCCAACGACATCCGCAACGACCCGAATTTCGACGTCGATGCCGATGCCCTCATCGCCGGTCTGCGCGACACACTCGCATCCGCCGAGCCACTGCTCAGTGAGGACGACATCCGCGCCGCTTTTGGTGAGATTCGCCAACGCTCTGAAGCCGCTTCCCGCGCCAAAATCGCCGAAGAACAAACTAAAGCCATCGCATACCTCGAGACCAACAAGGCCCGCGATGGCGTTGTAGTGGCTTCTTCCGGTCTGCAATACGAAGTGCTGACCGCGGGAACTGGAGCGGTCCCTGTGGCAACTGATCGTGTCAAAGTGCACTACCACGGGACCCTGACTAACGGTGAAGTATTCGATAGCTCCGTCCAACGCGGCACCCCCGCTGAATTCGGCGTGACCCAAGTCATCGCTGGATGGGTCGAAGCCCTCCAGATGATGCCGGTCGGCTCCAAATGGAAACTCTTCATCCCACCGGCACTCGGCTACGGCGACCGCGGACAGGGCACCATCCCCGGTGGCGCTGCTCTCGTGTTCGAAGTCGAACTGCTTGAGATTGTCACACCGGAAGCCTCTCCCGCGGCTGCCGAATAAACGAGATCACTCGGTTCGTTTCCAAACCGGCATTCCGATCGCGGATGCCGGTTTTTTGTGGGCTATTTTCCTTCAGGCATCCAGTTTCCTCCATCATGACACCTGTGACTAAACTGCTGATTCTCGTCATCGGATTTTTTCTATTCTTCACCGTTCGCTCCATGTTTGCGCAGACGACCAAACCGGCGGGTCCCCGCATCGCCCCCGCTGACGCCGCGGCCCGGGTGAAAGCAGGCACCGCCATTCTCATAGATGTCCGCGAACCCGACGAGTGGATACCAAGTGTCGCGGCTCCGGCCTATTTGCTGCCGTTAAGCGATCTCCGTGGGGCGCGTAGAAAATGGACCCACGTCCTGCAGGAAGCCAAAGGCAAACAACTTCTGCTCTACTGCCGTTCCGGTGGACGCTCCGGCCAAGCCGCCAAACTTCTCGCGAAAGAGGGCTTCCAAACCGTCAACGTCGGTGGCTTCAACGATTGGCAAGCCGCCAAACTTCCCTTGCGCAAACCCGACGAACCCGCCGGCAACGAGTGATCGCACCAAAGAGCACAATCTTTCTCTTTTTCCTTATTCGTTCTCTTTCTCTTCATCCTACCACTCCGTCCTCTGATCGGGTCTGAGAAAAATGGACCCGGGAGACTCTTAGAAAGAGAAACCCAAAGTGAAGCGACAACGCTACAACGCCGAGTTCAGACGTGAGGCGGCGAGATTAATGATCATGGATGGCCTGAGTGCGCCGGAAGTGTCCGCGCGGCTGGATGTGAACACCGGCCTGCCCTACCGCTGGAAGCGAGAGCATCTGGCCGAGCTGGATGCGACTGGTCCCGCCAAAGCCAGTCCCACCGCCATGGCCGCTGAGATCGACCCATTGCGCAAGCAGCTGGCCAAAGAAAAGCGGATCAATGAGATCCTAAAAAAACGGTCAGCTCCTGCGCCAAGGAAGACTAAGCCGCTTCGAGTTCATGCCACGCCAACAAACCAAGTATGATCTGGCCGAGATGAGCGAAGCGCTCGGGGTCTCGCGCCGCGGATATTATCGCCAAAGCCGAGGCGAAGCCTTCGGCGCGTCGCGCCCACGACGCGTTGATCAAACCGGTCATAGCGCAAGTCGTGCGACTGGCGCACGGCCCCTACGGCTACCGGCCGGTCCCCCAGCATCTGCGCGAACAGGGCGTGGACTGTGGCCGGGATCGCACCCTGCGTTTGATGCGTGAGCTCGATCTGGTCGGCCGCGCGCATCCTCGCTTCAAGCCGATCGGCCCCGACAGCGAACATCTCTTCGGTTATCACCCCAACGTGCTCAAGCAGGTGGGCAAACCGGAGCATCGCGATCAGATCTGGGTGGGCCGACACCACTTGCCTGCTCAGCGATGCGGGTAGGTGCTCCCTGGCGACCGTGATGGATCTTTGCACCCGTCGCATCGTTGGCTGGAGCAGCTCAACTACTAACGATGCCGAACGGGTTTGCACCGTGCTGGAAAACGCCGCGCTGACCCGCGACGACGTGCGCGCCAGCATCGTGCCTCACCGCGATCGTGGCAGCACCTATGCCTCAGATCGTTATCAACGCGTGCTCGCCCGCTTTAAAATGCACCCGAGCATGAGCGCCAAGGGCAACTGCTATCCCGGCACATGCGGCACGGCGATGGAATCGTTCTTCGGACGCTATAAAACCGCCGCGGGGCGCGATCACGTTTTCGCCAACGAAGCTCAGGTGCGCGCCAACGTCTGCAACTCCATCGAAGTCTGCTACAACCGATACCGCAAACACGCCTCGCTGGGCTACCTCAGCCCGATGCAAGCCGAGGTAATATTTTTGCCCCCCATGGGGGGCAATGAAGTCCCCGATTGCTTAACCCGCAATTAAACCCATAACCTACCAAATAAGATACGACCGTGTCCCACAAACTCAGGCCCGATCACGAATGGTTAGGCGGTCAGCAAACGGGAACGACGGTCAGTCCAACGCTATTTTTCAACCACGAATGGACACGAATAAGCTTCACTACCCTTACGCACTGCAGGGGCTGTATATAAATTGTTGAAAACGGCGGAGTGGATTCGTGTCCATTCGTGGTTGAAAAACACCCTACGACCCTGGCGATCGATACAAAGCACCTCAGTTTCCAAAATGCTTACCCAGATCCTGGGCGCGGATGAGGCACACGCAGTTCATGCCGTCGAAGGTCTTCAGCCAGCGCATCGGGAGATTCGGCCAGGCCTGTTGCATGGCTTGGCGTTGCGCGCCGACTTCGAGCACCACGATTCCATGCGGCTGCAAACGCGTCACCGCCTGTTGCAGCAGTTTGCGCACGATAATCAGTCCGTCCGCCCCGCCATCCAGCGCCATCCGCGGCTCTCGTTTGAACTCCAGCGGCAAGGCATCACAGACCGCGCTCGGTTCGTAGAGCGGGTTGCTTAAAATGATGTCGTAAACCCGCTCCGGCACGTCATCAAAAACGTCACTTTGGTGGAGTGTGATTCGATCCGACATGCGGTGATCAGTGACATTGATCTGAGCCACCTCCAACGCGTCGGGCGAGAGCTCCACGGCATCAACGCTCGCTTGCGAATACTCATAACCCAGCAAGATCGCCAGACAACCGGACCCCGTGCAGACATCGACCACGTCGCGCACTTTGGTGCCTTTTGGCAGGTAGGATTTAAGCGTGGGAATGAGCTCCAGAAAATAACTACGCGGAGTGAGCACACGTTCGTCACAATAGAATCGATGCTCTCCCAACCAGGCTTCCTTGGTGAGATAGCTCGCGGGAATTTTATCGGCAATCCGGCGCAAAAAATTGTCTCGCCAGGTGGCCGAATACGCGTCGCTGCGCGGCCGCTCCAAGACGTCCGGTTCGCTGTCGAGCGGCAGATCGAGCGACCGGCAGGATGAGGTAGAGCGCCTCGTCATGGGCGTTGTCCGAAATCTGCCCCAGCGCGAGATCGTGACGTTCGTATTCACCGACGGCCCAATGGAGCCAATCGCCGGGAGTGTTCAGCGCGACAGGACGCGAGGGCTGCGGGCGTTTTTTCTTCACCACAAAATCCTCACGATTGCTTGGGCGGGAGGTGTTCTTCGCAGTAACACACTTCGTGTTCGGCTTCGGTCCGGAGCCGGAAATCGAGTTCGGGATTCGAATCGCTGTCGCGCTGGCAGACAGAGCATTGGTGCATGGGTCCGGAGAGTTCCTGACGCAATTTCTCGCGCTTTGCCTGCGCCTTCACGCGGTGGCGGCCGGTGCGGATGCGTTGGAGAATATCCTGGCCGAAGAAGATGAAGAAATTGCCGGTGGCGGCTAAAACCCCGAGGCAGGCACTCGTTCCACCTGTGATGAAGGTGAGCGCATAAAAGAACCATGTAATCATGGCCAACCACTTAATCTTCACCGGCAGAATGAAAAACAGCTGCAAGGTGAAATCAGGGTTGATGAACGCAAACGCCAGAAAGACCGCTCCGCCTAAGAACATATTGGTTGCCGGTGTCAGCGGCGAAACAAACGCGATCACCACCGTGAGCACGTAACCCACGAACAGGAACAGGTTGTAACGCACCATGCCGAGATACTGTTCCAGCGCACCGCCGTAGAGATAGAAGAGATACAGCGCAAAAGCGACGAAGACCGGGCCGAGAGTGCCATCAGACGGAGGGGGAATCGCGACAAACGTGAACAGCAGCCAAATCTGGCCTTCCAACACTAAAGCGGGCACCAGGTCGAGTTGGCGCATGTCGATCATGCCCAGTTTTTGCGAGAGCAGCACAAACACCTGCGCGATCACAATATACAACGTGATGTTATTGATCGCGATCGGCGCGAACCAGCGTTCCATTTTGTTCATCAATGACGACATGAAGAGGTGAGGCTAAGCAGGTGGAGGAGTCGGGGGGAACATCAATCGTCGCATTCCGAATTGCCAGCTGGTGGTTCGGTTCTGATCCCGGAGACCTCTCCGATCGTCGAATCTTCGCTGAGTTCAACCAACTCACGACTGTTCAAGGGGACGACACTCGGAGCCGCCAGCGGAGTAAATCCCGGGATCTCGAGCGGAGGTAACTCGGCGGCCTGCTCAGTCGGACCAGCGAGCGAAGTGGAACGAGAAAGCTGTGAATCCGAGGCATCGGGTTCAGGCGGGTTGCGCAGACGCTCAAGCCGCGCGCGTAAACTCTCTTGTTGTCTAACCAAAACCTCGTCGAACGACTCCTCCAACAACGACTCCGCTGAATCGAGTTCTCCCTGGAAAAGACGAACGTTCGCCTGATGCAAACGCATCATCTGCTGCTCAACCGGCGACTCCGACCTACTCTCGAGTTTGCGCCATGCGGCCAACGCGTCATCCCACGGCGGCGTCTCCAAGTCGTAGTAAGATTCCGCAAAGCGGTAAGCGTAGGGGATACTTTCGGGGTCAAGTCGCACGGCCTGGGCCAAGGCGTTCTGCATGGCCTTGTCGATCGTATCCGTGGTCCATTGACCACTCTCCAAAAACGTTTCCCGAGCTCCCGCCAGTAACTGACCGATCTGATAATGATAGAGTGGTTCCTCCGGCACCAAGTCCGCTGCGGCGATAAAATAAGGCAGGGCCTGACGAGGCAGACCTTCCTCCGCCAGATACTTGCCCAATTGGTTTTTCACGATCGGGAGATTCGGATCGAGCGTGTTGGCCTTGAGGAGGAGCGCCTTAGCCCGCTTGCGCTCATCGATGAGCGGATTCCCCAGCAGGATTGAATAGGCGATGTAACCCTCGACCTTGTTTTCGTAAGTGCGCAAGTAATCCTCCCAATCGAAAACCAGATCCTGCAAACGAGGCCTGAGAGCCTCGATATCCTCCTGCACCTGCGCCGCCTCAGCCCGGATCAATAACTCCCTCTGGGTTTTAAGTAAATCCTCCAACTGCTCATCCGCTCGCGTGGTCGATGTCTGCGCCCCCGAAAAAACCGTGAGAGCGCCAAAGAGATACAAAGAATAGAGATTGCGAAAAATCATGCGAAAGAAGCCCGACACCCTGCCTCACCAAAAGTGCCACCGCAACCCCTCTTCCACCCTCTCGCCCCAGGATCCAACCTATCTCAAAACTTCCTCAACCCAAACTGCACTCGCCCGGACTTCCCCAAGCAAACCCCGACCCTCGCGGACCCCGGCTCTCCACTAACCTTAACCATATTGGTTAAAGTCTGTCGCTCCTATGTTCGCAATTTCGGGCGAATCGTTGTTGGGTAAAAATGTGCCATCTTCACCTGATCCTTCGTCTGAACACCTGCCTCGTCACCGGACGCGGGGTCGCGGCACACTAATCAATACGCCCAACCGTTTCGAAAAGAGATCGATGAAGCGGCGCTGGCTGATCTTGATCCTGAGGACGTCGAGCGACCCAACCCAACAACTCAGTTTTTCGACGACGACTCGCAGTCGATCCTTTCGCGCAACGACAGCCCGGATGTGCCCTTCACTTACGGGGTAAACCCCTACCGCGGTTGTGAGCACGGATGCGCCTATTGCTACGCTCGCATGTATCACGAATACCTCGGCTGGAGCAGCGGTTTGGATTTTGAAACTAAGATCATGGTCAAACGCCGCGCCCCAGAATTGCTGCGGGCCGAGCTTTCCAAACCTTCCTGGCAACCCGAACCGATCGCGTTCAGCGGTGCGACCGACGCCTACCAATCTGCTGAACGACACTTCAAAATCACTCGACGTTGCCTCAAGGTCGCACTCGATCTACGAAACCCGGTTAGCATCGTCACCAAAAACCGTCTCATCCACTCGGGACTTGGATCTGTTGGGCGAGCTCGCCGCCTAGAACGGCGTCGCTGTGCTCATAACATTGACCAGTCTCGACTCCGATCTTGCCGGCAAACTCGAGCCCCGGGCGGCGCGACCCTCCGCGCGATTGGAGACGATTCGGCGACTCACCGATGCCGGAGTGCCGGTAGGCATTATGGTAGCACCGATCATTCCCGGCCTGACTGATCACGAAATGCCCGCGATTCTCAACGCTGCCGCCGAAGCCGGAGCAAAGTCTGCCGCCATGATCGTGTTGCGGCTACCGTGGCAGGTTAGGGAACTTTTCGCCGACTGGCTTGATACTCATGTTCCCGCCAAAAAAGCCCGTGTGCTCGACCGCCTAAGGGATATGCGTGGCGGAGAACTCAACGTCACGGAATGGAAAAAGCGCATGCGGGGTAAAGGTCTCCGTGCGGAAAACATTCGTAATCTCTTCGTCGCCGCCCGTCGCCGGGCCGGGCTAGAATCCGACCTCAACTGCACCTCTTTTCGGCGCCCCGGTGGGACGCAATTGGACCTGTTGTAGCACGCCTCGCCGAGTCGTTCTTGATACTTGATTCCTGCTACTTGATACTTCGCTCTGACGCCTATGTGTTCCCGGTTTACTCTCAATCTCGGCGATGCGATCAATCTGAGCAAACGGCTCGGTATTCCGATCGATGAGGCTATGGCCGCGGGACCGGACCGCTACAATATCGCACCCGCCACGGATGTCGTAACGTTTCGGCAAGGCGAAGCCACCACCATGCGATGGGGACTGATTCCGCACTGGTCCAAGCCGGGGCAAGGTCCGAGCGCTCCCTTGATCAATGCCCGCAGCGAGACCATCGCCGATAAACCATCGTTTCGGACCGCTTGGAAAAAGGGGCAACGCTGCGCCATTCCCATGACGGGATTCTATGAATGGGAAAAACAGGGTCGGGAGAGACTTCCCTGGCTCTTCAAACGCAACGACGGAGAACCTCTCTTGTTTGCCGGCTTGTGGGACTTATGGACCGACGCGACGGACCATACCACGATCGTAAGCTGCGCGGTAGTCACAACAACGCCCAACTCCATGCTCGCACGAATTCATGATCGCATGCCGATGCTGTTGGATGAATCGACGGCCGCGGATTGGTTGAATCCAGATTTGGCCAACCCCACCGAACTGGTCAGCGCATTCCCCTCCGAGCGATTGTCGGAAACTGCACTGGATACATTCGTAAACTCCTCCCGCAACGAAGGCCCCGCCTGCCTGACCCCGAGAGGCGAAGCACCCGGCTCGCAATTCGACCTCCTCGACCAACGGTGTCCGAGAAGAGAGTCATGAGTGTTGAGGATCAGAGGGTTGGGCATGCTGGGTTGAGCCGGATCTAGAGATAATACTCAGGGAATGGTTTTTGTCGTCTGGAGTCAGGGGTGGCTCAGGGGGGATTGTGGATTGCAGCCAGGTTTGGCGGCCGCAACGCGGACTTCTAAAGCAATGCGTAGTGGCATTTAATCTCTCGATACGGAGAGTTTTCAGTCCGGTTTATCAAACCGCATGCATAGGCAATTCCATCCTCTCATAATCAATGTAATTAATTAATTATAACCATTTAAAGTATCGCAATTTGGCCCTGATGTATAACGCTCTTGAGAGGTCATTTTCCTCCCGTCCGCAAGGTGATAAAACGTTCATGGAACCGGCCCATCATCTGCTCACTCACGCTGTGCGCAAGCAAGCAATCGGCCTGAGTGACGAACCGGTTTGAGAGTGGGGTGTTTGGCGCGCGCTGGAGAGCGAAGAGTCCGGCCGAGCCTTTTGGCAGACTCGGGCCGATCAAGCCGAATCGCGGCCGCGCCGCACGTGGTTTGATGCGTTCAAGTCGCCGCGACGCTTGGCTATGCTCACCACGGTCGCCCCCCAGAGTTACGCGAGCTTTGATCGAGAGTGGGGCGAGCGAGACGGGTGGGCAGACTACCCGGAACTCGCAGAGCACCCGGTGTGGGCCGTCGATGGTCATCAGATTACTCCCGCGACCCACTCCCAGCGCGACGGCAGCGCTCATGCAGGCCCACTTCGTGGCCCTGTTGCACAATCTACTCACGCTCCTTTTAGCCCGACTTGAACAGACCGGTATCGGCGAAACCAAGGTCACCAAACCACCGCAACAACGACGCGAAAAAATCCCCTCGGATCAACACCTGCCCGCTCAATACAACGGGCGCCACGCCTTCACGATGACCTGACAATTTATCCGTACCGGGCGCCACGCCATCCGCTATAAAGTCCCTTGGGAACAGGCTTATCCTCTCTTTAAACAACGCATCGAATCTTACTTGTGAGTCACTTCACGGACACCGTTCGTGAACCGTCGGTCTTTATCGTGAATGGATGCCCGTCCGCCATACACATACTGCTTCTCACCCAACCGCCCGTCTTTTTCATAAAAGATCACGATAACCATGGGATTAAATTCCGCATCACGGGACGGGATGGGACGCTTAAACAAAATACGACCAAAACTGTAATCGATCGAATAGTCCCGGCCCCGACTCAAAGTCTGTTGTTCCAGCACTTCCTCCGGACGAACCCGATCGCAAGTCTCCAAATAGATCTCTTCGCTTCCTGAGATGATGCCTTGTTGTTCGAGTTGATAAAAACTCACGCCCCCACCCGGAATTTCCTTCCACACAACAGCTTGTTCCGTGTGGGATACAAAGCCCTTGAAGTCGGCATAGTCGGTTTGCACGTCAGCTTTGCCTCCCGTCAAACGACGGGACGTTCCCGCAAGGTCGATCTCTCCCATCTCTGTATCCATATCGCCATACATGACGTAGGATTGCTCGCGCTCGACCTTGGTATAGAGTTTGTCACGCGCCGGCGCCTCGGCAAAAATCGTGCTGGTGTCACCGTAAACCGGGTAAAAATCATCCGCTTGGTATTGGCGGAAAATGGGTTGGTCATCGTATTCGCGTTGCGAGTCATAGGATACCGTCAACTGGGTATCTTCAGTGATCCGCCCCTGCGCGAAAACATGGATATCCGTGTCGGTCGTGACATCGTCGGTCTTGGTGCCATCAATTTCCCACACGTCATTCAACGACGTCGAGGTGCTGGCCGTTCCGGCCACAATCCAATCCCGCAGCGACGGGCGTAACTTGATGCGTTCGCGGCGGACAATATCGCCGAAACGCACGGATAATTCCCGCGTCTCCGCAGACGTCGCCGGACTAAGCCGGAGGAGCGCCCGACCATCGCAAATTTGCACCTGGTAACCCGGTTCCAGTGGACGAAAATCCGGAGACAGAATTTCGCCCGAATCAACTTCCACGGAGATCACCGAGGCCTCGCCAGTGGCAGCTCCGTTTTCATCCCGCAATACCACCGCCACAACCGGTTCGGTAATACCATCCACCACCAGTTCTCCACCGACCGGCTTGATCTCAATCTTCTTCGGTGTCGACGCCCTCAAAATGGTTATTTCGGTGGAACCGGCCTCGGCGGCTCCCGGGCCGTTGGACTCGAACCGCATCACATTGACCCCCGGCTGAAGAGGAACACTCACATACTCGTAGAATGTTCGGCGATCCCTGATGTGGATGCTCTTCTCCCCGATCAGATCCTTGGCCACAAGTTCCTCTCCGACGCAAAGGTCGAATCCAGCCGCCAGATGAGCACTCACCCGCACCGTGATTTTGTCGCGACCACTGTAGACCGCGCCATCGGCTGGTTCATAAATCACCGGGCCGACGAGCTCAGGCAATACTTCAACCGATGAGTTTTCATCATAGGTCGCAATTTCCGCGGCAGCAGTCTGCGCGGCGGCGAGATCATTATCCGGCACATCTGCGCCCCCAATAATCACCTCCATCGTGCCGGGAGCCGAATCTTCCGCGACCTGCACAAAATCCGCTGGGTATCCGCTGGTGCGTTTTCTCAACCGCAATTCCAGTTGGGTGAATTTGCGGTCTTCGTCTACGAGAGAACGGATCCGTTCGATATTTACGTCCGACAAAATCGCCATGGGGGCGTCGGCGTTGTCAATGATACCGGGGAACAGAACCTGAATCGTGCTATTGGCCAAGTCCAATTCATAGCGAGGCGTGGTTTCTCCCGTCCACTGCAACAACACGTTCGTGGTGCCGTTATCGGCCGAGAAGACGGGTGGCATGACCCGACCGTTCGCTTCCGCGAATTCTTCAGCCAACGCCTTTTTTCCTTCCGGCGGCTGCAACGCAAAATTGGCCCGATGGAGGATCCCCCAATTAGGGAGTGTCTGGGAATAAAGAGTTATGCTTGAAGCCAAATCAAGATGCATGCGAGTGAGAGCGTGGCAGCGAATGAGTGGTGAAGTTTTTCGTATCGCGTGGCGATGCGGCGGAACTGCTTGAGTCGTCCGAAGAGGTTTTCGATGCGATGAGGTTGACGAGAGAGATGCTCGTCAAAGGCGGGTTTTTCAGATCGATTCTGTTTTACGGCTATGCTGGCGGTGCCGCCCAGTTCAATCACATACTCCCGGATGGCATCGCTGTCGTAGCCCTTATCCATCATGGCGTGAGCGTTGGGCCGCAGGTGGCGACGTAGCAGCGGCTTGGCCTGATCGAAGTCTGATACATTGGCCCCCGTGAGGATGAAGCCCAACGCATACCCCAGTGCATCACAGGCCATATGCACTTTGGATCGACAGACCGGCTTTCGAGCGCCCCATGGCCTGAGTCATTTGACCACCGACCGGATTCGATCCATGCGCGTGCACACGCATCGCAGAACTATCGATCATGAGGTATTCGTCGTCGCGGCCAGCCTTACTGAGTCCTCTGAGAATGCCAGTCCATAGTCCGTTTTTGGTCCACGCTCGGAAACGGTCATAAACGCTCTGCCAACTCCCGAAGTAAACGGGTAAATCGTGCCAAGGCGCACCCGGGCGTAAGATCCACAGGATCGCTTCGATGCGTTTGCGCATATTTTGACACGTGCGCCCACGCCTTTGGGGCCCAGTCAGAGACTTCCGATGGGCGTTAATTTTTTAAGTTCGTCCCAGTCGTGATCAGCGAGAACGAACCTTGGTTGCTGAATCACAACGAGATAAGAATACACAAACGGGTGATATGCAAGATAAATATATCCATTATATGGATATTATTTCCCTTTTTATTTCCCAGACACTCCCTAGGGTGTGTTCAACAAATAAATTGGAGGCAAAAAGTACCCATTAATAGGATACTTTTCATTGACCTCGTGGCTCCAGAATGACTTCATCACATTGTGAAACAACGAGTAAGACTCGTCCTGCGTGATCACCACTGGGGCGAGCTAAAAAAATTAACGGCCATCGTCTCAGTCTGAGTGGCCCACATCGTCGTGGACGCAAATGCACCAACCTGCGCCGTCGGGTTGAAGCCGTGCTCTGGATCGCGCGTGCCGGGTGCCCGTGGCGCGATCTGCCTACTTGGTTTGGTCCCTGGCAAAACGCCTATGCCTCGTTCCGGCGCTGGTCTCAGAACGGTCTCTGGGAGTATGTGCTCGCTTACCTCGGTTCTCTCCAAGGCGATCACGCGTATCTCATGATTGATAGCACCAGTTCGCGGGTCCATCAGCACGCGGCCGGACCCGGTGGTGGACAGCAAGCCCAAGCCATGGGGCGCTCCAAAGCGGGCCTCTCCACCAAGGCCCACTTTGCCTGTGACGCCTTGGGCTACCCTCTGGGCTTTATCCTCACGGGTGCCAATGTAGCCGACTGCGATCAGTGTAAACCCCTCTTGGAATCTTATCTGCGGCCAGGGGCTGCGGCGATCATGGACAAGGGCTATGACAGCGATGCCATCAGGGCAGGTGTGAAACAACGAGGCGGCAACGCCGTCATAGCTGTGCACCCCAACAGGTCCCAAAAACCCGAGTTTGACGAGCACATCTACTGTGATCGTCACCGCATCGAGAACCTCTTCGCAAAACTCAAGCACTACCGCCGGATCGCTACGCGCTATGAAAAACTACATCGAACCTTTGCCAGCATGCTCGCTTTAGTATGTATCATCATATGGATTAAGCACTAACATACCAATTGTTAAACACACCCTAGGGTGTGTTTAACAAATAAATCGGCGTAAATAATGTTCATTAATAGGATACGTTTTATTGACATTGAGATTATTTTAAGATCGTATCACCCTGTGAATCGGAACGTAAGACTCGTGTTGGGTGATCACCACTGGGCCGAGCTAAAAAAATTAACGCTCATCAGCTCAGTCTGACTGGCCCTCATCGGCGTGGACGCAAGTGTCGCAACCTGCGACGCCGTATTGCAGCGGTGCTGTGGATTGCTCGCACGGGCTCACCATGGCGGGATCTGCCCACTTGGTTTGGCAGAACGCCTACGCCTCATTTAAACGGTGGACCAAAAGTGGACTGTGGATTGCTCGCACGGCTGGGCACCCTCCAAGGCGACCATGAGTATCTGATGATTGATCGCACCAGCTCACGGGTCCATCAGCATGCTGCGGGTCCAGTGGGAGGCCAGCTTGCTCAAGCAATGGCTCGCGCCAAAGCAGGTCTATCAACGCAGGCTCACTTCGCCTGTGACGCCTTGGGATACCCTTTGGGTTTCATCCTCACCGGCGCAAATGTCTCAGACTTTGACCAATGTAAACCCCTGCTCAAATCCTACTTAAAGCCCGGTGGCGCAGCCATCATGGATAAAGGCTACGACAGCGATGCCATCCGGCAGAGTGTGAATCAGATTGGTGACACCGCCGTCATAGCCGTGCATCCCAACAGGTCGCAAAAACCCGACTTTGACGAGCACCTCTCTCGCGATCGTCATCGCATCGAAAACCTCTTCGCCAAGCTCAAGCACTTCCGACGCATTGCCACTCGCTACGAAAAACTGCTTCATTCTTACGCCGCAATGCTCGCATTGGTATGCATCATAATATGGATCAAACACTAACGCTGTATTTGTTAAACACGCCCTAAGGGCTCCCAGACATGTCTTTACGAATTTTTTACCTAGGAAAGTGGTCAAGATCAGCGACCAGAAACTAATTAACCTGTTTTAGTCCCTTGTCCCCAAATTTTGGGGTAACTCCCGAGGACAGTCGCTTCGCGTCGTCCCATCTTGGTCTCGTTGCACGACGCGTCATCGGACCAAGGTTCTCGTCCTTTCTCCTCTCTACCAAAGTCTGGCCTGCGAGATAAGGTCTTGGCGAAGTCTGGTGCTCGGAAAAGGACTCGAACCTTCACGCCTTACGGCAAGGGCTTCTAAGACCCTCGTGTCTACCATTCCACCACCCGAGCAGGCAGCTAAACCTTAGTGAACCACTTCACTGGACGACGAAAAGTAAGAAGTTACGCGGTCCGCAAGTCTCAGTGCTGCGGAGGCACCGTCCCGAGCACATCTCCCATCTTCGCGAAAACCTCACGGTATTCGCGGCTATTCTCCACCAAATCGTCGGCAAGTTTTATCCGGCCGCGCTGAAACAGCGTGATTACACAGGAGCCACCAAACTTGAATAATCCCTTCTCTTCTCCCTTTTCGTTCAGACGTCCGTCGACGAATAATTGCTTTATCGAACCCACACAGGTCGCCCCAACCTCAAACATGGCGACCAATCCGAACTTTTCGGATTCAATCAAAGTGAGCATACGTTTGTTCTGGACGAGGTAGCTCACTTGCCGCCGCAATGCGATGGGACTGACAGAATACAGGGATCCGTTGATCGTTTTGGCGTTCCTGGGGGTGCCGGTTACGGGGAAATGAAAGCGGTGATAGTCCACCGGGCAGAGTCGCGAAATCAGCATCGAGCCACCGGCAAAAGGTTCAGCACGTTTAACGGAACCGAACAGTTCCGGCAGTCCAAATTTCTGCCCCTTCACATAAAATCCATCCGTATTCTCGAGCTGCTGGAATGCCAGATGACGACCATCGGCTGGAAATATCGCATCATTCTTATCCTGACTAATCGGGCGCGCTTCGGGTTTCAGACTTCGACTGAAGAACTCATTAAACGTCTTATACTCCCAAGCCTGTTTCCCGAATTCGTCGGCATCCAAATTGTAATCGACCACAAACGGCAGAACCTTGTTGCCGCTGTAAACGTGATTCATCCGTCGGCCATAATACCAAGAAAATAACTTTCGCTTGAGGAGGATCGAGGTGGTCGCTTGGCCTAGCCCGGACTCATACGCCCACCTTAACCAACCCTCCCCGTAAACTTGCTCCGTCTCGATGGCGGAGGTGTAGCGATTGTAGTAGGTGATCGGCTGAGCCTTATTCATCAGCTCCGAAGGCAATTCAGCTTTGAGCCCAGCTCAATACTGGAATCATTTCCCAGCACCCTGCCAACGGAGGTTCGTATCCATCTACGACGAATTCTTAGTAATGGGGAGGGCGCTCATTGGGATCGAGCGGAGTCTCGCGAGATGACATTCGTTCCCGAAGAGAGATAAGTGCTTCACGTAACTTCACGAGCTCGTCGCCCTGACTCATCATGACCTTATCCTGTTCGAGGACGTGTTTCTCGAGCCAAGCCAAACGCTCCTCCAATCGTTCAATCACATTATCCGACATCTGTAAATTAAGAGACGAGATTAGGGGATTATCCTGCTTTTTCTGCAGCGGATTCAGCCTTCAGTTTCTCCAGCTCCGGCACCACTACCCGTTGGTAGCAGTCAGGACAGACAGAGTGACTAAAATCGGTGCCGGTGCGCGTATTGATGTAACTTTCAATCTGCGGCCAATAGTTCGAATCCTCACGCACCTTCTTGCAGTAGGAACAAATAGGGAGGAAGGCCTCCAGCGTTCGGACTTGGGTGGCGAATTGAAGAATGCGTTCCGCCACCCGCAAACGCATCCAAAGCTCATTAACGTCGAGCGGCTTGCTAAGGAAATCATCGACGGCGGCTTCGCGCTCATTTCGGTCGATGCGGTTCTTCCCGTCAGCAGGATAAAATAAACGTAGTCCTCAGCCGGACGTTCCCTCACCCGTCGACAAAACTCCAACCCATCCATGTTCGGCATGATCCAATCACTGACGATGACGCGCACATTATCGCGAGCCATCAGATCCAGACCTGCCTCGCCGTCCTCCGCCTCGACGACCTCGTGCCCAAGTTTAGTCAAGGCCTGTCGCAATACGCGACGGGCAACGGGATCATCTTCGACAGCTAAAATTTGCACTGTAAGCGGGGAGAATTTCTGGTCTCAGCATTTTCGCCGATTCAAAATATAACCCATTAAATCGCGGGATGGTCAATCCCACCGTCGGAGAAACCCACTTTTTAAGGGGGTCCGATCCGTCCCCCAAGGCGGCGCGCATTTCTTCCATGGTCAAAAGCGCATGGGATCGTTGCCCGTCTCGAACAACATAGGCGGCAGGACCACCCCCAGGAGGAGGAACTTCCCCCTTCAACTTGGTCCGCCACCAACGCGCCTCAGTATTTTCCCGGAGATGAATTACAACCCTTCGCCCCCTCACTCCAGGGTCTCAAGCAACACCCAAAAGCTTCCGGAATTCGGTATCGGAAGCATTGCCGACCAGCCAAATCAGGGTGGGTGCAGTAATCGCCCACTCCAAGGATTGAAGCATATGCGGCATTCTCCACGGGGCTTCGGTCCACTTTTCACGGGAAGCTTGGAGAATCGCGAATCCTTTGGTTCGAAAAGAGGTATCTCCCAATAGCACGGATAGTCGGAACAGGTTCAATGCCGCGAGCGAGTTCACCGAACCGGTGCTGTCTTCCGTAAACGCTTTCAGTCGCAGCAAAACATCATTGGAGCCGAGAGCGGAATTAAAGTATCCGCCGCTCTCCGGATCGCCAAACCGCCGATCCAGCGTTCCCTGCATCTCGAGGGATCTGCGCAACCAAATCGGGTCAAAAGTCGCTTCAAAGAGATCAAGGGCCGCAGCTATAAAAGAAACATAATCCTCCGCTCCATCGACTTAGATCCAATGGTCCCCCGCCCTACAATGTCGAAGTCTACGCTGATTCGGAGACCAAGCCTCGCTCCAACAGAACTCTGCGGCACGAAGGGCACGCTGCAAATATCCGTCACGATCTCGCTCCGAAAAAAAGTCCGTCATGATGGAGGCCTTGGCGAGCGATGCGATCATCGCGGCATTGGCGGGAATGACGAGTTTGCCATCGACTGGCCTGAAGGGTCTTTCTGACCGCTTCGAGTCCAGCTTGGCCAAACACCGGTCAAGGTTTTCGGCCAAGGATTCAATTGATCGACCGAAGCGATCTGCGATTTCACCTAGTGGCACAGCCTGCTGCAATACGTTCAAACCGGTGAACTCACCTCTCGGGTCTAATTTGGGCGAGATGTTCCCAGATGGTTGAATCCCGTATAGAACAGCAAACCACTCAAAGTCTCCGGCCAATTCCGTCGCCAGCTCGTCATGCAACCAGAGATAAAAATGATCCCCCCCGACCACCCGATTCTCCGGACCAAGCAGCTTGGCCAAGCATGAACGCTCCACCGTCGGCGGTGAGCTCAGGTTACACGAAGCCAAATATGTGCTCCGCGATAGCAGCGAACCGTCCGTCACGCGAGACACTCGTTACCTCCAAAAGAGCCCTGGCCATCAGAGCTTGAGCGAGGAGGCGTTTTTCAAAATCAGGGACCTGCCAAGCAGCATCGATCGCGTAGCGGTGCACACCTCCACCGACTACATCGTAGATTCCGCTGGCGGCGATTGAAGAGAGCGTTTTCGCAGCGAACCCGATCGCCTCCCGGCGCAAAGACTCGTCGCGGCGTTGTAAAATCACGCAACGAAGAAGGAAGCCCAAGGGCTGCGTCGGCACAAATTTTGGCGTTCCGCTAAACCCACCCAATTGTTCGTCAAAGTTCTCAAAAAATAGGTGTAAGCTCTATCGAAAGCGTCTTCCGCAGGCTCCACCAAATCGGACTGCGCGGTTCCCACCGGCGAGGATTGAAGCGAGGCCGATAAATTGCGCATCACCCGGCTGGCATCCGCGTCGACCAGCTCCCGATCTTCTCGCCATCCCCGAAGCACGGACTCCAGCGTATCGAGGAAGGCCGACTTCACCGACTGATTCCCAGCAAAGAATATACCCTTACCCAAAATGGGCAGGAGGGAGGTGTTCAACCATATCGATAGTGGCGGGGCACTTTGCCCAATCGCAGCGGTAAGGTAGTGGCGGTAAACTTCCCGCAAGTCGGGGCGCTCGTCCCAATCGACCGCGATCGGAATCATCTTTTCCCTAAGGAGGTCTGCGATAAATGGATCCTTAAACAATAAGTCCGCTGCGCGCTGCGTGCGGGAATCCGTTACTTGGCCGACAAATAGATAAATCGGGCGATCCAATTCACGAGCGAGCTCAAGGGACTCTTTTCTCCAATCACACCACTCCACACGGTCCAATGACCGTTGCTGAAAAAAGTATAACGATCTACGTCACGCGGGTCAGCCACACTCTCGTAAGAGAGTATTGGGCGAGACTTGCAACCGCGATCCGATCGAAGGACCTCGGCTCGGAGCGAGTTCTCTTTCGTCCACAGATTCGTTCGGGGTCCGCATTCGCGTCCAAAGAGCATGGATCTGTGTATCCAAAGTAGGATGACGCGCTTTTATCTCTTCAATCAGGATAGGGCGGATAATTTGATCGGCCTCAAAAAGCTCAACCAATATACCTGACATAGGGGTTCGATTCTCAGTTTTAAAATTCATCGATAGAGGCAGTCGTAAATGTAACAGGGAAACTTGAGACGATATTTCATTTAATTTGAAAAAATCTTCTTCCATTGAGGAGCTTGCCCCCAACTCGGTTTCCAAAGGATGCTCGAACCCGTGATTAACCCTCGTGTAATTACGGTTGATGTCAGGCTTCCCCCAGAATTGTCGGAGGACAAATCGGCATGGAAACGCGCAATTATGCGAAAAATTCGCTGTCGATCGGAAGAAGTCACTGAAATTCGCCTCCAAAAAAACTCTATCGATGCCCGGAAGCGGGAAATTCGGGTAAATCTTCGTTTTGAAGTCGGTCTTGGAGAGCATTTGGAGCCACTTCCAAGTCCCAATCGAGACTACCTGAGGGTTCCTTCAAATGCCAAACGGGTCATTATCGTTGGAGCCGGACCAGCCGGTATTTTTGCAGCTCTTCGGCTCATCGAACTGGGGGTGAAGCCCATCGTTCTGGAACGAGGGAAAGATGCATCCAGTCGACGGTTCGACCTCGCGCCAATCCTACGACAAGGTCGAGTTATAGAGGACTCAAATTATTGTTTCGGCGAAGGAGGCGCGGGAACTTTTTCTGACGGTAAGCTCTATACAAGAGCGACTAAGAGAGGTCCTGTTTCCGAAATTTACCGAACTCTCGTCGCCCATGGAGCCCCCGAACACA